>NZ_BAAJOT010000015.1:0-6463 GCF_057554225.1 Labrys sp. Lb11 | reverse complement strand
CCGCCGAGCACGAACGCCGCCTCGCCGCCGGCACGGCCCTGCCGGGGAAGGAGGCGGCATGGTGAGAGACACCGGCGGGGACGCGATGCGCCGTTCCGCAAAGGGCACAAAGAACCTTCTCCGCGAAGAGGGAAAGATGCCCATGCGAAGCATGGCCGGATGGGGTGTGGTCCGCAAGGCGGGGTCTTGGACGAGATTGCGCGACCGTGGCGCCATGCCGGCAGAGCCGGTGCCTTGCCCGCCGCACCCCATCCGACCCGACTTCGTCGGGCCACCTTCCCCGCTGCGCGGAGAAGGCATTCGGCGTCTCTTTCCGTCTCCCCTGTCTCTCCTCTGCCTCCTCCTCGCCCTTCTCTCCCCCGCCCGCGCCGCCGACGTCGAGGGCGCGCGGCTGTGGGTCGACGTCGAGAGCCATGGCCGGGCGCCCTTTGTGCAGGAGATGGTGCTGCTGCGCATCCGCGGCAGCTTCACCGTGCCGATCGCCCTGGAGAAGCTCGAGCAGCCCGAGCTGCCCGGTTTCCGCTGGCTCGCCGTCGGCCGCGACGCCTGGTTCGACACCGAGCAGGACGGCCGCCAGGCGCGCGGCTTCCAGCGCACCATCGCCGTCTATCCCCAGCGCAGCGGCGAGCTCGTCATCCCGCCCTTCGTGCATCACCTCACCATCATCGACCGGTCGGGCGGACGCACCGGCGTCGATGTCGCCTCCAGTCCCCTCAGCCTGGCGGTCGCGCCGGCCCCGGTGCCGAAGGACGGCTGGTGGCTGCCGGCGCGGACGCTGAGCCTGACGGAGAGCTGGACCATCGATCCGGAGACCCTGCGCGCCGGCCAGGTGACGCGCCGCACCGTGACGCTGGAGGCCGAGGGCCTGACCGACGACCAGTTGCCGCCCCAGCCGGCGATCCGCGTCCCCGGCCTTATCGCCTTTCCCGCCGCGCCGCAGCGCGAGACCGTGATCGGCGTCGCCCCGGTCGCGGCGACGGGCGAGCAAAGGCGCCAATCGCTGGCAAGGCCCGGCCGCCGCGCCGAGGCCGCGGGGCGCGACGGTCCGCGCGCCCGCATCACCTATGCCTGGGACATCAAGCCCGCCAGCGACAAGGCGGTGGAGCTGCCGGCCATCCGCATCCCCTGGTTCGACACCGATGCCGGCGCCATGGCGGTCGCGACCCTGCCCGGGCGCACCGTGGCGATCGCCCCGGCCGGCCCCACCCTCGAGGAGATGGAGCGCGACCTCGGCATCGATGCCGATGCCGGCGCGGCCGGCCTCTCGCGCCATGCCGACCTGGCGCTCGCGGCCGCCGCCTTCCTCGCGGCCCTGGCCGCCACGCTGTTCGCCCTTGGCCGCCGCCGGATCGAAGCCAGCCGGCTCTGGTCCGGCCTGCGAACGGAGATGCGCGCCCGGCACGAGCTGCGGGCCATGGCAAGGCATGCCGCTGCCGGCGATGCCGGCGCGGCCTGGCACGCCTTCAGCCGGGCCGCGACGATCGACCGGTCCACGGCCTGGCTGTCCCACCCCGATGCCCGCCACGCCTGCGCCGCCCTGGAAGCCGCCGCCTTCGGCCGGGATGCGGAAAGCGGCGATGCGAACCGGGCCGCCGCGGCGCTGCGCAAGGCACGCCGTCGACGCGCCGCCTCGTCGCCATGATCGAATCGCCCTGCGGCCGAGAAGTCCCGCCTCTCCGGGCGCCGCCGCTCGCCTCCCCCGTCCCTCGGCGGCTAGTGTCGGCACACAAGTCGTTCATGAGATTTCAGGCGCGACGCCAGCCGATCCCCTCCCCCTTGCGGGGAGGGGTAAGGGGGTGGGGGTCGTAGACGCAGGGCTCTTCCTACCCTGCACGACCCCCACCCTTCATCCCTCCCCGCAAGGGGGAGGGAAGACGCAAACGTCCCGCCTCAGCCTGTCTCCGCCCCTCTCGCCCGGCCCCTAGGATGTGTGCCGACACTAGCCCTCGGCGGCCGGGGATGCGCCGCCCGCGCGTCGCGGCGGGTTGCGGTGCGACAGTTCGTCTCTATGATTTCGCCATCGGATCAGCCGCCGGCAAGAGCGGCCTCACATCCAACGGGGAACCTCGCATGCCCATCATCCCTCTCAGCCGCCGCCGCATGCTCGCGCTCGGGGCGGGCGCCGCCCTGGCCGGCCTGCCGCTGCGGGCGGCCGCACAGTCGCGCATCCGCATGGTGATCGTCACGGGCGGCACCGGCGGCGTGTTCTATCCCTATGGCGGCGGCCTGGCGAAGATCCTGTCGGAGCGGGTGCCGAACCTGCAGGCGACGGCGCAGGTCACCGGCGGCTCGGTCGACAACGCCAAGCTGCTGCATGCCGGCGAGGCCGAGCTCGGCTTCTCCACGCTCGATTCGGCCTATGACGCCGTCGAGGGCCTCGGCGCCTACGCCGAAGACGGCAAGCAGGACATCCGCGTCCTGGCGGTGCTCTACGATTCCTTCCTGCACGTCGTCGCCAGCGGCGACGCCGGCATCGCCAAGGTGGCCGACCTCAAGGGCAAGCGCGTCTCGGTCGGCTCGGCCGGCTCCTCGACCGAATCCATTGCCGACAGGGTGCTGGAGGCGGCCGGGCTCGCCCCGAAGGCCGACGTGACGCGCGACAATCTCGGCGTGGCCGAATCGGTCGGCGCCCTGAAGGACGGCAAGGTCGCCGCCTTCTTCTGGATCGGCGGCGTGCCGACCGCGGCGGTGCGCGATCTCGCCACCTCCGGCCAGCCGTCGATCACCTTCGTCCCCACCAATGAGGAACTGGCGACGATCGAAAAGAAATATCCCGGCCAGTACCGCCCGTTCCTGCTGCCCAAGGGCGTCTATGCCGGCACCACCGCCGACACGCCCGGCCTTGGCGTCGCCAATGTGCTGATCGTTCCGACCAAGGCGGAGGACAGCCTCGTCACCACCCTCCTCGACGGGATCTTCGCCAACCTGGAGGCGATCCACAAGGTCCACCCCGAGGCGCGCAAGCTGAGCCTGGCCACCGCGGCCACGCCGACCGCCGTGCCGTTCCACCCGGCGGCCGAAGCCTATTACAAGGCCAAGGGCGTGCTGAAATAGGGTGCTGACCGTACCGGTCCGGCTGCGGGCGCATCGACCCGGCACGATGCGGCTCCGTCCGCCGATGCCGGGCAAAGGGCCGGCAACGATGCGGGGACGAGGCCCCGATACCCATGGCGCCGTGTCCGGCCGTGACGGCCGGCGCGTTCGAGCGATCCGCCGGGGCCTGAGGCCCGCCGGCGCAACAGGACGCCCTGCATGCGGGAAACCGACGAGAAGGTCGAGCTGACCGAGGAGGAGCTGGAGCGGCTCTCCACCGACAATGAGGGCGGCCCGGCGGCCAAGGTCACGGGCTGGCTCGGCCGGCTGACGGCGGCGGCGCTGTTCGGCCTGTCGGCCTATGCGCTCTATTGGACGCAGTTCTCGGTCAACACCACGGTCTATCGCGTCAGCTTCCTGGCCGCGGCGCTGGCGCTGGTGTTCCTGCTCTACCCGCTGGTGCGCGGCGACGGCCGCCCGCCCCGGGGCGCGACGCTGGAGGAATGGCTCAGCGCCGGCATCGGCGTGCTGCTCTGCCTGGCGCTGGCGACGCAGGGCGGCATCTTCGGCAAGAGCCTGTGGGCCGGCCTGCAGCTGGTGCTGGTGGCGCTGTGCTTCGGCCTCGCACCCTTCGCCACGCGCAGCCGATTCCTGATCGACAGCCGCCTGATCGACTGGATCCTGGTCGCCCTGTGCATCGCCACCGCCCTCTATCTCTCCCTGGAGATCGAGGCCTACAAGGCCCGGCCGACCCGACCGACGCCGGAAGAACTGGTGCTCGGCGGGGCCCTGATCCTGTTCGTGCTCGAGGCCAGCCGGCGCACCATCGGCTGGGTGCTGCCGGCGATCGCCGTCGTCTTCCTGCTCTACTGCTATTTCGGCCCGGTCCTGCCCGAGCCGTTCGACCATCGCGGCTTCTCGCTGAACCGCATCATCGGCCAGAACGCGCTGACGCTCGAGGGCATCTTCTCCACGCCGCTCGACGTCGCCGCCACCTTCATCATCCTGTTCACCATCTACGGCGCCGTCCTGGAGCGCGGCGGCGCCGGCAAATTCTTCATCGACTGGGCCTTCGCCCTGTTCGGCAAGACCCCCTCCCCCTCCGCGCCCGGCCGCGCCGTGGTGATGTCGGGCTTCCTGCTCGGCACGGTCTCGGGCTCGGGCGTCGCCACCACGGTGACCATCTCCTCGCTGGCATGGCCGATGCTGCGCCGCTCGGGCTACACGCCCAACGTCGCCGCCGGCATGCTGTCGGCGGCCGGGATCGGAGCGACGCTGTCGCCGCCGACGCTGGGCGCGGCCGCCTTCATCATCGCCGAATACCTCAACGTCGACTATCTCGACATCCTGATCTACGCCACCATCCCGACGCTGCTCTACTATCTCTCCTGCTGGCTGATGACGGAGGCCGATGCGCGGCGCCTCGGGGTCCGGCCGGCGCGCACATCCGACGCCTCGCTGTGGCAACTGACCCTGCGCGAGGGCTACCATTTCCTGTCGCTGGCCGCGATCGCCGTCTTCCTCATCCTCGGCTTCACCTCGTTCATGGCGGTGTTCTGGTCGATCGCCATCGCCTTCGGCCTGTCGATGATCCGCGAGCACAGCCGCCTGGTCACCGTTCGCGCCTTCGCCCTCGGCCTGATCGCGGCGCCGGCCGCCTATGGCTTCGGCCTCTCCGGCGCGGCCGCCGGCCTCGGTCTCGGCACGCTGTTCGACGACCGCGTCTCGGTTGCCGTGTTCTGGGGCATGGCAGTGGCGGTCGCCGCCGCCGGGCTGGAGGCGCTCGCCGCCCGGCGCGCCGGGCGCACGCCGGACCCCGCCGCGACACGCATGATCGAGGCGCTGGTCGACGGCAGCCGGGCGGTGCTCGGCATCGCCGCGATCTGCGCCTGCGCCGGCATCATCGTCTCCGTGGTCAATCTGACCGGCCTCGGGCTCACCATCTCCTCGATGATCGTCACCTTCGGCGGCGGCGAGCGGGTGGTGGTGATCCTCCTGGCTGCCGTGGCGATGTGGGTGCTCGGCACGGCCGTGCCGGTGACGGCGAGCTACATCATCGCTGCGGTGATGCTGGTGCCGGCGCTGACCGATGTCGGTGTGCCCGAGCCGGCGGCGCACATGTTCCTGTTCTACTATGCGGTGCTGGCGGACGTGTCGCCGCCGACCGCGCTCGCCCCCTTCGCCGCCGCGGCCATCACCGGCGGCACGCCGTTCCGCACCATGCTGCAGGCCTGGAAATACACCCTGCCGGCCTTCCTCGTGCCCTTCATGTTCTGCCTGACGCCGGAAGGCCTGCGCCTCCTGATGCTGACCCCGGACGGCCACTGGCCGGCTGAGGCCGCGGACTGGGCCGCGATCCTGTTCACCTCGGCCACGTCGGGCCTGGCGGTGCTCGGCCTCGCCATCGGCGCGACCGGCTATGCGCTGCGGCCGGCGAACGCCCTTGAGCGCCTGCTCGCCACCGTCGGCGGCCTGCTTCTGCTGGCGGCCGACGGCCGGGCCGATGCAGCCGGCGCCGCCGTGCTCGCCGCCGGGCTGGCGCTGCATTGGCTGCGCGTGCGCCGAGCCCAGGGCGAGAATGCCGGCAGCGGCACGCCCGCTTGAGGGTCAGACACGCAAGTCGGCGGCGGAAAGACCCGGCCCGACGGCTTTCGGGTCAGGCTCTGAAGGATCAGGCGACCGGCAGGCCGAGCCCGGCGAGCTCCCGCGCCAGCCCGTCCGCCCCGGTGAAATGGATTGCCCGCATGCCGACGCCGCGCGCAGCCTCGACGTTGCGCGGGCTGTCGTCGATGAAGACGCAGTCGGCGGCGGCAAGGCCGTGACGGTCGAGCAGCAGGCGATAGATCGCCGGATCCGGCTTGATCAGCCTTTCCCGCGCCGAGACGACGATGCCGTCGAAGCCTGCGAGGAAGGGGAAGCGCGCTTGCGCCAGGAGGAATTTCTCGGCCGAGAAATTGGTGATGGCATAGTTGGGGATACCGGCCCGCCGCAGGGCGGCAAGGATGGCCACCGAGCCCTCGATCGCGCCCGGCACCATTTCGTGCCAGCGCTCGTCATAGGCCTGGATCGCCGCCGCGTGTTCGGGGAAGCGCTCGACCAGCAGGCGCACGCCCTCGCCGAAGCTGCGGCCGCGGTCCTGCTCCTCGTTCCAGGGCGGGGAGCAGACATGGGCCAGGAAATGCTCCATCTCGTGGGCGTCGTCGAAGATGCGCCGATAGAGGTGGCGCGGGTCCCATTCGATCAGCACGTTGCCGATGTCGAAGACCGGGATCGGGATTGAGGCACGTTTCGCAGAGGTCATGGCCTTGTCCGGGATGGAGCTCGCGGACGAAGGATGGCGGTGCGCCGCGGTTCCCGCAACGGCCCTGTCGCGGTCGGTCAGGCCGGGCGAAATCGGCCCGGCCGCCTTGTCACAAAAAAGCGAAATACC
>NZ_BAAJOT010000014.1:0-12871 GCF_057554225.1 Labrys sp. Lb11 | reverse complement strand
TTGTCGCGGGTGATCTGCACCGCGGCCTCGGCCGTGGTCTTGTGGATGGTCGGCGTCGCGTCCGGGTCCGGCGCCACCGGCCAATCCGACGCAAAGCCGCCGGTCGCCGGATGCGGGCCGAGGCCGATCGCATCGACGGGGGCCGAATGGCCGGCCGCCGGCATCGGCGCGAAGGCGAAGGCGGCCGTGCCGTCGTCGGCGGTCACGGCCAGCGCGTCGGCGAGGCCGCCCGCATGCGGGCTCGCCGCGTCCGCCGGCGCGCCGCTGCCGACCGGCTGGCCGACCCTGTCGGCGTTGCGGTCTCCGGCGGCGATCGGCGAGCTTTGCGGGCCGGCCTCGTCAGCGCCGTCGGGCGCGTGGGAATCGGCGCTGCCGTCGGCATGCACCGGGCCCGGCGGGCTCGCCGAGCGGCGGCGGGGCATCGAGGCTGGAGACAAGCAGATCCGTTGCGGAAACGAGGTCCGTGGGCTGCGACATGGTCGTGCTCCGTTGCTTCAGTGCAAACGAGCTGCCGCGCCCAGCCTAGCAGCAGGTAGTCGGATGTGGCATAAAGTTCGACCGGCAGCGCTCCGCCAATTGCCGGTTTTCTGCGCCCGACATATCCGGAACGTTGCGCGAGCAACCTACAGCAGTTTCGGATTGTTGCGTAGCGGAAATTATGGTCGCACAGGCGGAATCCGCCGGCACGGGCAGTCCCGCCCGACGGTGCGGGCGATCAGGTCGCCGGCCGCGGCGCCCAGGGCCGCCGCCGGCGCCGGCGCGAGGCCGGCGACGCGCGCACCGCCGGCCCGGACGGCGTCATCGCCGCCGAAGCCGCGGAACCGCCGCGGCCGGCCTCGTCGCCGGGCATGCCACCCGCCGATCCGGCCGAGACACGTCCGTCCAGCCCGGCGCCGCGCTGGCCGGCGCTTCCCTGCTTGCCGATCTCGCCCATGATCAGCTCTCCGTCGAAGTCCCCTCCAGTTACGGCAGGCGGCAGCCGAACGGCTGTTCCCCAAGGAACTGCACGCGAGTCCTCGCAAGGCTCCGCCTTCACGACGCCGTGAAGGCGGGGCGGCAGCCGACGCAGCCTTCGGGCGCCGCGCCGCCGAAGACCAGCGCCTGGACATAGTCCGGCGGGATGCCTCGACGGTGAGCCGCGGCTGCGTGTGGAAGCCGAAGCGGCCGTCATAGCCGGGTTCGCCGACCAGCACGTAGCCGCGCCAGCCCCTCGCGCACCAGCGCCTGGCCGATGCCGCGGCCCTGCCGGTCCGGCCGCACCGCGAGCGGGCCGAGCCCGTGCCAGCCGCCGGCCCGGCCGTCGATGGCCGCCTCGGTGCCGCTGCTGTGGGCGGCTTCGGCGAAGGCGGCAGTGACGAGAGCCCGGATGCCGGCGATGTCGCGGGGCGCTTCGGGACGGATGGGCATGGGGGGCTCCCCTGGGGCAAAGGGCCCGGCTGCGGGCAGCCGGGATGGCACGGGATCGATAGCAAAGTATAGGGTCGGGGTCTCCCCATTTGGCTTGGGGATACAGACGGCCTAGCCATAGCTCCAGACTCGCATTGATCTTTTCATCGAAACCCGAGAATCCATCGATCAGCCTGATCGCGTTGCCGTCTCCACCAGCAGCAAAGCGCCAGCGCCCGACGACAGCTCCAAAGTGGATCGGCAGCATCCGCCAGCCGCAGCCAGAGCGCACCAGATAGCGCACCGCGTTGATCACCTCGCGAAAGCCCACCTCGCGCGGCCGGCCGCGACGCCCCGGCTTGGGCATCAGCGGCGCAATCTCCACCCACTCTTCATCCGTAAGGGCCTGTCAGGAAATAACCGCTTCTGGTATTTGGGTTGATGGGTCGATTGTATAATTCCATTCGCCGTGGAAATCGTGGCGGCGGATGTTGATGTTTTGCCAGTCGGCGTCGGAGACGGCGATGCCTTTGGGATATGTGTTGGTGTCGAGTTCACACAGGACCTTCAACCCGGTCTTCGTGGTTGTCGAGGCGATCAGATCGACGATGACGCGATAGCTGACGAGGGGGTGCGCGCGCCAATTTTGGGTGATGAACGAGAACAGGCGGTGCTCGATCTTGTTCCACTTGCTTGTTCCCGGCGGGAGGTGGTGCACTTCGATCGAGAGACCCAGTTCATCGGCGAGGCGCTGCAATTCAAGCTTCCAAAGGCGTCCGCGCGAGGCGTTGCTGCCGCCACCATCGGCGGTGATGACCAGGCGCCTGGCCAGGGGATAGCGACAGCAGCCGACCTCCCGCCACCATCGGCGGATGGTCTGCGCGGCGAAAGCCGCGGTGTCATTGTCCATGCCGACACTCACCCAGCCCGCATTGGCGGCGAGGTCGTAAACGCCATAGGGAATGGCGCGCCCCAGTTCCTGGATGAGAAAGTCGTGCACGCGCACCGTCTCGGGATCGCCTCGGGGCCGCCATTCCCGGCCGGCGTTCTTGAAGTCGCCGACCAGTTCCTTCTTCTTCGTATCGACCGAGATGACCGGCTGCTGGTCCGCCAAAGCGGTCTTGACCGCGGCGTTGACCACCTGGAACTGAGCGTCGCGGTCGGGATGGTCCGCGCCTTCCAGGGTTTTGCGATTGGCCTGCAAGCTGAACTTTTCCGCCTTCAGCAACTCTCCGACCACCGTGTGGCTGACTTTGTGGCCAAGTTCCCCGAGTTGAGCGGCCAAGCGACGGGTGCTCTTGCAGGTCCAGCGCAGCGGCGACATCGGATCCCCGCGCGCGCCCGGCTCGACCAGCCCCAGCAGATCAAGGA
Source organism: Labrys sp. Lb11 (assembly GCF_057554225.1). Classification (NCBI taxonomy): domain Bacteria; kingdom Pseudomonadati; phylum Pseudomonadota; class Alphaproteobacteria; order Hyphomicrobiales; family Xanthobacteraceae; genus Labrys; species Labrys sp. Lb11. The sequence continues at coordinate 10,114 of NZ_BAAJOT010000014.1, read as the reverse complement.
GCAACTGGGGGGCTTTCTCAACCAGTGACTTGCGTCCGCCGCCCGGGCGACGAACGCGACCTTCCGGCAGGGACGCAGGAGCCGCGATGTCCTTCAACCCGCGCCCGATCGTACTCGGCGCGATGCCCGTCACACGCGAAACCGCCGCTATGCCGCCATGACCGGCCGCCTTCGCCTCGCTGGCCGCAAACAACCGCCGTTGCCGTTCGTCAAGGTGCCGCAGAAGCGCAGACTGGCGCTTGCGCAGGGAAACTTCGTCAATCATTCCCTACGATACGACACTCTGCCTCCGACAGGAATCCCACGACATCACCAAAAAGCCCAACCGATTCGCCTATTCCCTTCCGGCCCCTAAGGTCTGACGGGTAGCGCTTGATCTTCTTGGCCATCCGGCCGCGGCTCTGCTCGGTCCACATCCCGAGCATGAGACGCTATGTCCATTTGGGCGGCCCGTTCCGCGGCATGCAACAACGAGGGTTGACCGGCTCTTCGGTCAGAGCCTCATGCATGGGGAACGGGCCATGGACCAAAATACAACGACTTTCGTGGCGATGGATACGCACAAGCGGACGATTTCGGTGGCGATCGCCGAAGGTGGGCGGCGAGGCGAAACACGGTTCCTGGGCGAGATCACGAGCCGTCCGGAGGCGGTCGCCAGGCTGGTGGAGCGGCTCTCGAAGAAGCACGCTCAATTGGCGTTCTGCTATGAGGCCGGGCCTTGCGGCTACGGGCTCTATCGGCAGATCGTCGCGCTCGGCCACGAATGCGTGGTGGTGGTGCCGTCGCTGGTGCCCACTCGGCCCGGCGACCGGGTGAAGACGGATCGCCGCGATGCGGTGACCCAGGCCTCGCTGTTCCGGTCGGGCGAATTGACGCCGGTCTGGGTTCCCGACGAGGCGCACGAAGCCATGCGTGACCTATGCCGCGCCAGGCAGGCGGCGGTGGAGACCTTGCGGCGAGCACGCCAACAGGTGACCGGCTTTCTTCTGCGGCACGATCGGGTCTATTCAGACGGCAAACATTGGAGCGGCAAATATCGCAAATGGCTTGCTGGCCAGCGGTTTGATCATCCCGCGCGGCAGATCGCATTCGAGGAGCTTGTACAGGCAATGGAGGAGGCGCTGGCGCGACGCGACCGGCTGGCCAAGCAGATGCAGGAGCTTCTGCCCTCCTGGTCGCTTGCGAAGGTCGTCGCGGCCATTCAAGCCTTGCGCGGCATCGCCGCGATTTCGGCGATGACTTTGGTCGCCGAAATCGGCGACTTCCGCCGCTTCTCCAACCCGAGGCAACTCATGGCTTATCTCGGGCTGTGCCCAAGCGAGCGGTCGTCCGGCGCCAAGACGGCGCGTGGCGGCATAACGAAGGCGGGCAACACGCGCGGGCGGCGCATGCTCGTCGAAGGCGCCTGGACATATCGCACACCGGCGCGCGTCGGACTCGCGATTTTGGAGCGCAACGAATTCCTGCCGCAGTCTGTCAAGGAAATCGCCTGGAAGGCGCAGGTGCGGCTGTGCGCGAGATATCGTCGACTTGCGAAGGCTGGAAAGCCGATCAATGTCGTCTGCGTCGCCATCGCGCGCGAACTCGCCGCATTTGTTTGGGCCATTGCGACAAATCCCGCCATCACCGCCGCCTGAAAGAAGACAGGCTGCCGAAAAGAGGGAGAACTGTCGAAATCCGTCGTTGAACATCTGCTCATCGCCGGAGGCGGAGGCACGGTAGGGCAATCCTCGCTGTGATTCTGTGGCCGATCGAAAGGTCGACGCCCGGCTTGAGACAGAGGCAGGCCCGAGACGAAAACGCGGTCTTGCGGTAGCCAACCCGCGCATCAGAGTCTGATCAACCGTCGTCTCGAAGCCTTCGCCTCCGGCTATGCGCAGGACAAACTGAATAGGCCGCTGCCGCGGAACAGATCTGCTTGCCAAAGCCTCTTGAAAATGGACATGAGAATCACGCCTCGCCATAAACACCAAACCATTTTATGAGTTTACGCCCTAACAGGCTGCTGAAAAAGTCCCCGATGTACCCGGTTCGATTCGGCTTCGGACTCATTCCGATTGCGGCACGTCCCGTGAACAAAGCAGTTTTTCAGCAGCCTGCTAATCTCTCGCCGCATTCATATTTGCCCCGATTACCGAGGCGAGCCCTACCGCAGTAGGTTCCGCCTCGGTGAGTTCGGAAGGCCACGACAGTTGACAGTTAGCTCAAGACAAGGTGGGCTCGTTTCAGAAGGGCACTCTCCGTCGGAGCATGAAACTCACCCATTTTGAATGCCCCCACACCACCGTGCAACGCTGTCGCTATCCCGGTTAGCAGGTTCCTGCGATAGTCTTGACTGTGTACGCTGGAACTTGAATCTAGCAGGCTGAGCAGCGCTCGGAGAGCCTCCTTTTCCTTGTGTTTGAAGAATAGGTCACCGAGTGCCATGATAGCGCCATAGGCGAGATCCGGTTTTTCTAACCATCCATCTGCGCTCGACAACTGTATAATTTTTGGTATGTAGCTTCTTGCTAAATCCCAATATGAGCATAGAGCGTAAATGGCTCCCAACTGGGCGTAATCATCATCGATATTTAGATATTTCGAAACTAGACCGACGTCAGCCGGACTAGGCTCAACGCTCAGCGCCAAAGCCCGCACCAGATTGTGCGCTTCCGCATCTTCGCAGCCTTCGGCGAGGCGTAAACGTATTTCATTAATCTCTCTGGGCGAGAGGATCTTCCCATCTTGTATTCGGCGTACAGCTTCGCGCGCGTCAAGCATTGTTCGTCCTACGGGTTTGCGTCATTCAGGGTTTTGTCGACACGATCAACATGCTCTGAAATACTACCTATGGTATCATTGATGCTCCGTCGTTGGACGTCCGTCAACGCTGAGTCGCGGAGCATCCCTTCGAGCGCAGTTCGTTGGTTCAACAAGGACGCTCGTGCTTGTTGAACCTCCATATAGTGGTTGTACTGACGCCCGCCCAGCACGACAGGGTTTCCCATGATGTCTCGTACAGCGCCGGTCATATCGCTCTTTGTGAGATGATTTGTAACGGAATTCTCAATTTTTCTGGCAATTTTGGTTGCTTCCTTTGTGCCTACTTCTTTCGCCATTCTGGCTGCAGTTCCAATCACTTGAGCACCTGGCTCGGCCGCCTTCTCCGCTCGAGCCAAGATTTGTGCAGTCTTCAGTGCCTGTGTTTTCGCCGCAATATTAGCCTTGGACACTACCCGGAGGCTCATCGCTGCGGCTTTCATGAACATGCCGCCTTCCATCGCCATGCGGCCGACTCCCGCTGTATGGGGTTCAGCCATGCCTGCCTGCCCGGCGGCATCGAGGGTATTGCCCACTACCTCGAGCGCCACAGCGAGCCCTTCCTGCATTTCTGCTCGCTGGATTTCGTTATCGAGTTGGCAATCCGGGCCACAAAGCCGAGCGTGCTCTCTAAGCACCGAGCCGATATCGACGTGCCCGCTGGGATCGCTGACATTGACCGGATTGTTGTCCGCGTAGGCGTAGCGGTTCGTCCCCACGCCCTCCTGCGTCGGGTCCCACCAGTCCGGGCTGACGAAGCGGGCGATCCTCGGGTCGTAGTAGCGCGCGTTGAGGTACAAGAGCCCGGTCTCGTCGAGCCGCTGGTCGATATAGGCCTTGGCCTCCCGGCTCGAGCCGTCCGCCGCGTCCTGGGCGCCGCGCTGGAAGCCGTAGGGGGCGTAGCTGCTGCGGCTGACCTCGGCGCCGCCCGCGTCCGTCACCACCCGGATCGAGCCGAGATGGTCCTTCAGCAGCGTCGTCACCGTGACCGGCCGGCCCGGCACCGCCTCGCGCTTGATCGCCGGCACGGGGTAGCTGACCCAGGTCGCCGCGGTCGGCACGCAGGAATTGGTCGAGGCGGAGTAGGTGACGCGCTCGTCGCCGAAGACGTAGAGCGTCGTCTCCTCCGGCTGCTGCGACAGCGCCAGGCTGCAGCCGCGCGGATTGGCCCGGGTGATCTTCTTCAGGCGCGCGCCGTCCGGGCCGTAGACGAAGGTCGAGGTGCGGGTCAGGACGCCGGCGCTGTCGTAAGTGTCGATGCGGGTCGGGCGGTTCTCGCCGTCCCAGGCGTAGCTGCGGTGGAGCTGGCCGTTGAGCCTGCTTTCGGTGAGGTTGCCGTTGGCGTCGTAGGTGAAGGCGTAGCCGCCGGCGGTCTTGGGGGCGTGCGGCCGGGCCTGGCTGGGCAGGGCATAGTCGTAGGCGCCGATGCCGGTCTTGGAGGTCAGGTTGCCGGCGAGGTCGTAGGCGTAGCTTTCGGTGTAGCTGCCGGTGACGTCGTTGCGGGCCAGGGTGAGCTGGTCGAGGCGGTCATAGCCGTAGGTCCAGGCCTCGGCCGGGGCCGGGCTGCCCGCGGGCACGGTGGTGCCGGCATCGGTGATCGCGTCGATGCGCCCGGTCGGGCCGCGCGTGTAGGACAGGCCCAGCAGCGTGGTCGTGCCGCGGGCGTGCGCGAGACCGGTCAGCCAGCCGCGGGCCGGGTCGTAGCCGGCTGACGTGGTGACGCCGTTGGCGTAGCGGGTGACGAGCGGCTGGCCGGAAGCGTCGTAGGTGACGGCATCGACCAGGCCGGGCACCTTGACCAGACGGCCGGCCGGGTCGTAGCGCATCCAGGTGCTCGAGGTCGTGCCGCCGACCGTCGAGCCGTCCGGCAGGCCGCGCTGCAGGATGCGCGAGCCGGCGTCGTAGGCCGTGGTGGTGACGTAGGGCACGGCCTGGCCCGGCTCGGCCAGGGTCTTCCTCACCTCGCGGCCGAGGGCGTCGTAGTCGGTGGTGAGGGTCGCGGTCGCCGGCTCGGAGACGGTGGTCAGCTTGCCGACGTTGGAGAAGCCCGGCCGATCCTCGTCATAGGCGTAGGTGGTGGTGATGCGCCCGGGGTCGCCGGCGGAGAGCTCGGCATGGACGATCTTGCTGCGGACGCGGTTGAGCGCGTCATAGAGGAAGGCGGTCTGCTGGCCCCTGGCGTCGGTCTGGCGCGTCAGGTTGCCGGCCGCGTCATAGCTGAAGGTCCAGAGGCCGAGATCCGGGTCGTCGACGCTGACGCGCCGGCCGAGCGTGTCGAAGACGTTGGTCCATTTGGCGCCGGCCGGATCACGGAGCTCGGTCAGGCGGCCGAGCCCGTCATAGACCAGGGAGCGGTGGACGGGATCGGTCCCCGCCGCGTCGCGGAAACGGGTCTGGCGCACGGTCCGGTCATAGGCGTCGGTGTGGGTGACGGTCTTGCGGCCGAGTTCGTCGGTGGCGGTGGCGGCGAGGAAGCCGTGCAGCCAGGTGCCGGCGATGTCGGAGGCGTGGTAGGCCAGCGTCGATGAGCTGCCGTCCGGGTTGGTGACGGTCACCGGCCGGTCGAGGGCGTCATAGGCGGTGGCGGTGAACTGCGGCGTCTCCGTGCCGTAGAACGGCCGGCTGACCTTGGCGACGGTGCCGCGCTTGTCGTAATCGGTGAGCGTGTTGATGTTCTCGGCGACCAATGCGCCGGCCTTGGCGTAGGTCTTCCAGGTGCGGCCGAAGCCGTCGAAGAAGGTCTTGGCGAAGGTCTCGCCGCCGCCGAACTGCGGCCTGTAGACCTCGATCCGCTGCGAGGCCGGCTGACCGACGGCGATGTACTCGTAGCGCTCATAGGCGCCGAGCGGCTGGGTCTTCTGGGTCAGGCGGCACAGGGGATCATAGGCATAGGTCGTCTGCTGGCCGTTGGCGTCGGTGACGGTCAGCGGCCTCTGGCACTGGGTGTCGTGGCTGGTCCGGACGACGTGGCCCTTGGCGTTGCGGACCTCGACCGGCAGCAGGTGATAGGTGGCGTCGTAGTCGGTCTCGGTGCGGTTGCCGAGCGCGTCGATCGCCACGGTCGGGTTGCCGTAGCCGTCGTAGACGGCCTCGGCGGCGGTGACCCAGGCGTAGCCGGAGGCACCGACCAGCTTGCGGCGGGTCTTGGTCAGGTTGCCCTTGCCGGGAGCCATGTCGTAGGCGGCGTTGTTGTCGTAGATCATCAGCGAGTCCGCCAGCAGCGGATCGGAGCTGAGCTTGCCGGCATAGACGCGGATGCGGCTGGGGGCCGAGACGATGTAGGCGGCGGTGTTCGGGGTGAACTCGGTCACGGTCAGCCGCTCGTCGCCGTCGCGGTCGGCGTCGCCGTCCTCGTTGAGGGTGATGAGGTTGCCGTAGGCATCGACGTCGCGCCGCACCCGGGTGGTGCGCGTCGCCCCCTCGAATGTCATCTGCTTCTCGCTGGCGGTGTTGACGGCGGTGTAGGGCAGCGTCAGTTCGGTGCCCGCCGGCAGCGGCCATTGCGAGGTCAGCACGTCGCTGGTTCCGTCCCTGGCCTTGACGCTCCAGGTCTCGGTTGTGACGGCCAGCGCCCTGGCACCGGGCTCGTTGGTGGTTTCCTCCAGTCTCTCCAGCTTGCCGGCCGCGGCCGGGTCCTGCCGGAAGGTGTAGATGCGGCGCGGACAGACGGTCTCGCCGGCATTGCAGGGCAGGTCCGCCGTCGCGGTGCGGAAGCCGAGGAAGCGCCGCTCCACCGCCGAGTAGAGGCCGCCGGCAAAGGCATAGGTGGTGGTGCCGAAGGAGCCGGGCTGGGCGCGGCGGTCGTCGAGGGTCAGGGACTTCACCACCTGCAGGATGCCCGGCATCACGCCGTGCACGACGCCGGAGGACGGGCGGTAGGCGATGCGCGTCTGGCCGCCGAGCGGGCCGGTCACAGAGGTCAGCAGATCGGGGAAGTCGGTCGCCGACTCCCGCGGGAACGAGACCCGGCCGCTCGGCCTGGTCACATCCGGCGAGTTCCAGACCAGGTCGTCGCGTCCGTCGGCGTCGACGTCGACCAGGGCAAAGATGGAGACGCCGAGGGGCCGGACCACGAAGCCGGATCCGGTCGAGGTCAGCATGGTCGCGTCCTGGCTGGCGCTCGAATAGTCCCGGTTGACCACCGCGTCGGCCCGGCCGTCGCCGTCGACGTCGCCGACCAGCAGCGGCGGCTGGCAGCTGCCGGTGACAGCGATATCGAACGGGACGTCCGTCGCCCAGATCTTGTGGACGAAGCCCGTGCCGGTCGAGATCAGGACGGCGACGTCGGCCTTGTTCGTGTTGTTGGACTCGACGATGACGAGATCCATCTTGCCGTCGCCGTTGACGTCGGCGGGTTTGATCTTTCTATAATACCCGAAATAATCCCCGTATGGTTGGCAAGGTGGCAATGTTCCCAAATGCCCATAATACGCCATGACTTGCGGCGGTGAGAAGCCGGCACCATAGGACAGGGCATAGGTCACTTCGATTCTGTCGTCAGCTTTCTGATCGACCCTGACGAGATCGGTTCGACCGTCGCCGTTCATGTCGATCAGGGATTCCTGCTGCGTGACCGGAACGGTGATCCCGGCACTGGGCGGAATCGGGCGCGGCGAAACCAGCCGCGTCTGATTCCAGTCGCCAATGAGCAGCTCCTGCGCGCCGTCACCGTCAAAGTCGAGGACGCCGATCACGCGCTCATCGTCCGTGATCGAGGCCAGGTCCTGATCGCCCACCCTCAGCTTGGTGGAACGACCGCTGCCTCCGGACGTGGTATCGTGGATAACGACCTCTGATTTGCCGTCGCCGTCGATGTCGATCAATGGGCCTGCGGAATAGCCATGGTTGATCACCTCGACGTAAGGATCTCCGCTCTCATACTTCAGGTGCGTTTCCGTCGCCGGGCAGTCGAACGTCGTCGGTACCGCCGGATCCGAACCGAACCCTGGATAGACGGTGCAGCGCTGCGGGGTCGTCGTGCAGTTCTCGCTCGTGCAGACGCTCTCGGGCGTCACCCGGAACGTGGCCACGCCGAGCCCCTGAGCGCCGCTCACGTCCGCGACGCCGATGGCGCCGGAACTTCCCAAGGCGTGCGCGAACAGGGAGTCCTGCGGCTCGCCCCACCAGAACTGCCCGCCCTGATAGGCGAACTCGGTCGGGGGCAGCGCCGTGTCACCGGTGACGTGACCATCGGCCAGCACGGCGTCGCTGCCGTATTGCGTCAGCTTGAGCAGGCGCGAAGAGCCGGTCGCGGCGCTCTGGTCATAGGTGAAGTCATAGGCGCGGGCGCGGGCGCCGCCGGTCCGGATGTCGATGGCGGTCAGGCGCTTGTCGAGGAGCGAGAGCGACTTGTCCGTCTGGTCGATGGTGCCGTTGGCGTTCAGCGGCTTGAGCGCGCCGTTGGCCACCGTCATCCAGGCCTCGGCCGGAGAGCGCTCCCGATGGAAGACGATGGTGACCGGGTCGTCGGCCGGCGCCGGGTCCCTCGTCTTATAGGTGATGGTGTCGGGCCAGCACACCGGCGCGACCGGGCAGTTGTAGCCGTAGCTGACCGTGTTGCCGTTGGTGTCGGTGACGCTGGCGAGCAGCCAGCGGGCCGCGGTGGCCAACAGCGGCAGGTCGGCGTCGGTCGCGGCCCAGGTCGAGGCCGGCTTGTAGGTCGAGACCGTGCCGTCGCGGCCGGTCACCGTCCAGCCGTCCGCCCCGCGGCGGATGCGCAGGAAGCTCTCGACGCGGGTGGTGTAGTAGGTCACCCCCGTCTCCGCGCCGGTGGTACAGACGGGGCTGTCCATGGCGCCGGAACAGGCGACCATCTCCTCGCCGTCGAGGGCGTAGGTGTCGGTGGCGGTGAAGCGCGGCGTGCCGCCGCCGCGGGTGACGCGGGCGATGTCGGAAAAGCCCGCGAGCCGCATGCCGACGCCGACGAAGCCGGCCGACCAGCCGCCGGCGCGGGCGCCGGCATTGGAATCATAGACCAGAGCCAGCTTCGGCTCGATGCCGTGGAAGGCCGGGACATCGATCGGCACCCGGTGCGTGAACGAGCCGTTCGATGGGGCAGGCTGGATCTTGCCGGTCGTTCCGGTGCTGTCCGTCAGCGCCGCGACCGGGTCTTCGCTCGTCGCAGTGGTGGATGCGGCGACGGCGGGTGCGGGCTGCGCGTCCGTCTGTGTCTCGCCTGCCTTCGCAGCCTCTTCCGCGGACGCCTTTGTGTCCGCGGCGGCCTCGGCGTCAGGCGTGGCCGCGCCCGGCTCTGCCGGCTTGGCCGCATTCTCCCCGGCAGCCGACCTGATCGGATCCGAGACCGGCACCGGCGGGGCGCCGGCGGCCGGGTCGGGCGGGGCGGTGGGGGGCGGGGTGGTGAGCCCGGCCGTGGCGGCCGGGGGCGGCGCCGAGGCCGCCGGCCTGGCGATCTCGGCGGCCACGGGGCCGGCTCCGATCGCGAAGGCCAGGGCGGCGGTCAGCAGCACGCGGGCGCCGGCCCGCAAGCGGGCCGCGCCGGATCGTGTGGTCATGAGACCTCCTGGTGCAAAATGCCGGGCAAGCCGGCGGACGAAGCCCCGCGCCGGCCGGACGGGGCCGGGCGGCGCGGGGCGGTGGATCGCGGGCGGGGTCGTCGCGGTCTGCGGCCGGCCCGCGGGCGGCGCGCAGGGCGGTTCGTCGCGCGGCCGGCTCATGGCGCGGCGCCGTGCAGGCCGGGCCGGGTGCGGCCGGTGACGGCGGGCGGCGCGGCGTGGCCGAGGGCCTCGATGCGCGCGACGATCGGCGCCAGGCACTGCTCCTCGAGATCCCGGCGGACCAGCTCGACAAGTTCGCGCGGGTCGAGCTCGACCTCGGCGGCGAAGCGGAAGTCGCGGCCGCGCCGGTAGAGCCATTGCAGGCAGCGGTCGAGGTCGCGGGCGAAGGCGTCGCGCATGTCCTGCAGGATGTCGGCGTCGTCGACGCCGCCGCGCGGCACGACGGCATGGCCGATGCGCAGCTCGTTCAGGCCGAAGGGATTGCGGCGGGGAGTGAAGGGCAGCATGGCGCCTCGCGAAGCTGCGGGGTGGCGGGCGTCCGGCCGATGCGGCCGGACGGGCAAACGGCGCCCGGAGCCGGCGCCAGCCGGCTTCGGTGCGGTTTCATGATTTCTGATTTTCAGAATATCGACAAGGGTGGCGGGGCACAGATTTTTCGGTAAACGCGCATGCCCGCCCCGCGACCGGCGTCTCCGGCTTGACTCGGCGGAGGCATTGTTCTCTTTTTGTTCACGGAACGGCAACAGCAGGGGACGGCATGTCGCACATCACCCATTTCGTCGTGCAGCCCTTCGTGG
>NZ_BAAJOT010000013.1:0-55611 GCF_057554225.1 Labrys sp. Lb11 | reverse complement strand
ACCCGCACCTCCTCGACGCCGTCGGCGGCCGGCGCCGCGACGGCAGGGGCCGCGACGGGGGACGGCGCGGCGGCGGCCGGCGCCGCCCGCGCGCCGAGCAGCACCGCGTCGAGGTCCGCGTGCCGGATGCGGCCGTCGGGATCGGACGGCGCGACGACCGACAGGTCGAGGCCGAGCGCGGCGGCGCGGGCGCGCACGGCGGGCGCGGCCAGCACCTTGTCCGGCCGCGTCGCCGTCCCCCCCGGCCCGGGCGCTCTCGGATCGGCCGGCGCCGCCCGGCCGGGGCGGACCGGCGTCGTCGGCGGGTCCGGCGCCGCGGGCGGCGGGGCCTTCGCGCCGCCCTCCGACGCCGCCGCCTCGCCGGCCTCCGTCTCGATCACCACCAGCTCCGTGCCGATCGCCGCCTTCGCCCCGGTCTCGCCCCGGCGCGACAGGATGCGGCCGGCCACCGGCGCGCCGATCTCGACGGTCGCCTTGTCGGTCATGACGTCGACCAGCGGCTGGTCCTCGCCGACCATGTCGCCGACCTCGGCGTGCCAGGCGACGATCTCGGCCTCGGCGACACCCTCGCCCACGTCCGGCAGCCTGAAGACGTAACGGCCCATCGCAGCCTCCCGCTCCGCCCCGTTCACCCCGCCATCACCTGGCGGATCCCGTCGGCGACCCGCGCCGGGCCGGGGAAATAATGCCACTCGAAGGTGTGTGGATAGGGCGTGTCCCAGCCGGTGACGCGCAGGATCGGCGCCTCCAGGTGATGGAAGCAGCGCTCCTGCACCAGGGCCGAGAGCTCGGCGCCGTAGCCGCCGGTCCGCGTCGCCTCGTGGACGATCAGGCAGCGGCCGGTGCGCCTGACCGAGGCCTCGATCGCCGCGATGTCGACCGGCAGCAGCGTCCTGAGGTCGATGATGTCGGCGTCGACGCCGGTCTCGGCCGCCGCGGTCACCGCCACATGCACCATGGTGCCGTAGGCGAGGATGGTCAGGTCCTCGCCGGCGCGCACCGTCGCGGCCTTGCCGAGCGGCACGGTGTAGTGGCCGATCGGCACCTCGGCGGCCGGGTGGCCGGCCCAGGCCTGCACCGGCCGGTCGTGATGGCCGTCGAACGGGCCGGAATAGAGGCGCTTGGGCTCGAAGAACAGCACGGGGTCGTCGTCCTCGATGGCGGCGATCAGCAGGCCCTTGGCGTCGTAGGGGGTGGAGGGGATGACGGTCTTGACGCCGCAGACATGGGTGAACAGCCCCTCCGGGCTCTGGCTGTGGGTCTGGCCGCCGAAGATGCCGCCGCCATAGGGGGCGCGGATGGTGATCGGCGCGGAGAACTCGCCGGCCGAGCGGTAGCGCAGCCGCGCCGCCTCCGAGACGATCTGGTCGAAGCCGGGATAGATGTAGTCGGCGAACTGGCACTCGACCACCGGGCGCAGGCCATAGGCGCCCATGCCGATCGCCACGCCCATCAGGCCGCCCTCGGCGATCGGCGCGTCGAACACCCGCGTGTCGCCGTAGCGCTGCTGCAGTCCCTCGGTGGCGCGGAAGACGCCGCCGAAGAAGCCGACATCCTCGCCGAAGACCAGCACGTCGGGGTCGCGGGCCAGCATCACGTCCATGGCCGAGTTGAGCGCCTGCACCATGCTCATGGTCGCCATCACGCCCCCTCCCCCCCGGACACCGGATTGAGCCGCGCCAGCTCGGCCTGCTGCTCGGCGAGATGCCAGGGCATCTCCTTGTAGATGTCCTCGAACATGCTGCTCGCCGGGTGGTGCGGCCCGTCGCCGAGGATGCCGTAGCTCTGCGCCTGCGCATTGGCGGCACGCACCATCTCGTCCAGCTCGGCGGCGAGCGCGGCATGGCGCTCCTCGCTCCATTCGCCGAGCGCGACGAGGTGGCGCTTCAGCCGCTCGATCGGGTCGCCCAGCGGCCAGTGGTCGCCCTCGTCGCCCGGCCGGTAGCGGCCGGGGTCGTCGCTGGTCGAGTGCGGCGCCACGCGGTAGGTGAAGAATTCGATCAGCGTCGGCCCGTGATTGGTGCGCGCCCGGTCCGCCGCCCAGCGGCTGACGGCCAGCACGGCCAGGAGGTCGTTGCCATCGACACGGATGCCGGGGATGCCGAAGCCGATCGCCCGCGAGGCGAAGGTCGCCTCCTCGCCGCCGGCCACCCCCTGGCTGGAGGAGATCGCCCACTGGTTGTTGACGACGTTGAGGATCACCGGCGCGTGGTAGACCGCCGCGAAGGTCAGGCCGTGGTGAAAGTCGCCCTCGGCCGAGGCGCCCTCGCCCACCCAGGCCGAGGCGATCCTGCGGTCGCGCTTGTAGGCCGAGGCCATGGCCCAGCCCACGGCCTGGGGCACCTGCGTGGCGAGGTTGCCGGAGAGGCTGAAGAAGCCGGCCTCGCGCACGGAATAGAGGATCGGCAGCTGGCGGCCCTTCAACCGGTCGCGGCTGTTGGAATAGATCTGGCACATCAGGTCGAACACCGGCCAGTCGCGCGCCACCAGCAGCCCCTGCTGGCGATAGGTGGCGAAGCACATGTCGGCCGGCTCGAGCGCGAAGGCCTGGCCGACGGCGACCGCCTCCTCGCCGGTGCACTTGACGTAGAACGAGGTCTTGCCCTGGCGCTGGGCCCGGAACATCCGCTCGTCGAAGGCCCGGGTCAGCATCATGGCGCGCAGCGCCTTGCGGACGGTCCCGGCATCGAGGCCCGGGTTCCAGGGCCCGATGGCCTTGCCCTCCTCGTCGAGCACGCGCACCAGGCCGAAGGCGAGGTCGCGCGTCGCCGCGGCCGGCGCGTCGACCGGCGGCCGCCCGGCCACGCCGGCCTTGGGCAGGCCGAGATAGCCGAAATCCGGCTTGTCGCCCGGCCGGAACCGGGCCTCGGGAATGTGCAGGGACAGCGGCCCCTCGGTCATGCCTGTCGCTCCTCTACGCCGTCTCCCGGAACAGCTCGCGGCCGATCAGCATGCGGCGGATCTCGGAGGTGCCGGCGCCGATCTCGTAGAGCTTGGCGTCGCGCAGCAGCCGGCCGGCCGGGCCGTCATTGACGTAGCCGCTGCCGCCGAGCGCCTGGATCGCCTGCAGCGCCAGCGCCGTGGCGGTCTCGGCGGCATGGAGGATGCAGCCGGCCGCGTCCTTGCGGGTGGCCTCGCCGCGGTCGCAGGCCGCCGCCACCGCGTAGACATAGGCGCGGGCGGCGTTGGCGGCGGTGTACATGTCGGCGAGCTTGCCCTGCATCAGCTGGAAGCTGCCGATCGGGCTGCCGAACTGCGAGCGCTGGTGCAGGTAGGGCACCACCACGTCGAGGCAGGCGGCCATGATGCCGAGCGGCCCGCCGGCCAGCACCACCCGCTCATAGTCGAGGCCCGACATCAGCACCTCGACGCCGGCGCCGACCGTGCCGAGCACGTTGGCGGCCGGCACCGGGCAGGCCTCGAACACCAGCTCCGACGTCGAGGAGCCGCGCATGCCGAGCTTGTCGAGCTTCTGCGAAGCGCGGAAGCCGGCGAAGCCGCGCTCGACGAGGAAGGCGGTGATGCCGCGGGCGCCGGCGGCCGGGTCGGTCTTGGCATAGACCACCAGCACGTCGGCGTCCGGCCCGTTGGTGATCCACATCTTGGCGCCGTCGAGGACGAAGCCGTCGCCCCGCGCCGTGGCGCGCAGCGCCATCGACACCACGTCCGAGCCGGCGCCGGCCTCCGACATGGCCAGCGCCCCGACATGCTCGCCCGAGATCAGCCTCGGCAGGTAGCGCTGCTTCTGCGCCGGCGTGCCGTGGCGGGTGATCTGGTTGACGCACAGGTTCGAATGCGCCCCGTAGGACAGGCCCACCGAGGCGGAGGCGCGGCTCAGTTCCTCCATCGCCACGCAATGGGCGAGATAACCCATGCCGGCGCCGCCATGGTCGGGCTCGGCGGTGATGCCGAGCAGGCCGAGCGCGCCCAGCTCGGGCCACAGGTCGCGCGGGAAGGCGTTGTCGCGGTCGATCGCCGCCGCGCGCGGCGCCACCCTGTCGCGCGCGAAGCGGCGGACGCTGTCGCGCAGGGCCTCGATCTCCTCGCCGAGGCCGAAGCTCAGCCCGGTGTCGAACATGGCGTGTCCTCCCTGATGCCGCGTTCCCGGCGCCCGGTCCCGGCCGGACGCTGGAAACACGGCACGAAGCCGTGAACCTGCCGGTGGTCCGGAGTGACCGCTCGATACGAACCGTCACCCCGGGCCACCGGCGATGCGCGCCGCCAGCGCCTGGGCGGCGCGCGAGCGCGGCGCGATGCCGAGCGCGGCGCAGGCCAGCCGTCCGGCCTCGGCGAGGCGATCGAGGTTGACACCCGTCGCCACGCCGAGGCCGTTCAGCATGGTGACGAGATCCTCGGTGGCGAGATTGCCGCTCGCCCCCGGCGCATAGGGGCAGCCGCCCAGGCCCGCCGCAGCGGCATCGACCGTGGCGACGCCGAGATCGAGGCAGGCCAGCACATTGGCCAGCGCCTGGCCCCAGGTGTCGTGGAAATGCAGCGCGACGCGGCCGAGGCCGATCTCGGCCGCGACGGCGGCGACCATGCGCACGGCCGCGTCCGGCGTGCCGACGCCGATGGTGTCGCCGAGCGAGACCTCGGCGCAGCCCATTTCGGCCAGGGCGGCGGCGACCGAGACCACGGCCGCCACCGGCACCGCGCCCTCATAGGGGCAGCCGAGCACGCAGCTGACATAGCCGCGCACCCTCAGGCCGGCGGCGAGGGCTTCGACGACGACGGCGCGGTATTCGGCCAGGCTCTCGGCGATGCCGCGATTGATGTTGCGCCGGCTGAAAGTCTCGGAGGCGGCGGCGAAGACGGCGATGTCGCGGGCGCCGGCCGCCCGCGCCGCGGCCAGGCCCCGGGCGTTCGGCACCAGCACCGGCAGGGCGATGTCGGGGGGCAGCGCGAGACCGGCGAGGACGGCGTCGGTGCCGGCCATTTGCGGCACATGGCGCGGCGAGACGAAGCTGCCGGCCTCGATCGCCGTCAGGCCCGCTCCGGCCAGTGCCTCGATGAAGGCGATGCGCGTCGCCGCCGGCAGGGCGCGGGCCTCGTTCTGCAGGCCGTCGCGCGGCCCGACCTCGACGATGCGGATGGCGGGAGCCCTCATGGCGCAGCCTCCAGCACCACCAGCTCGGCCCCGGCCGCGACCTGGTCGCCGACCGCGACATTGACCGAGAGCACCCGGCCGGCGCGCGGCGCCGCCACGGTGTGCTCCATCTTCATTGCCTCGATCACCACCAGCGGCGCGCCGCGCTCGACCACGGCCCCGGGCGTCGCCGTCACGGCGATGACCAGCCCCGGCATGGGCGAGGCGAGATGGCCGGCCTCGGCCACGGCATCGCGTGGCGGCCGGTGCGGGTCGAGGATGGTGACGTCGATCTCGCGGCCGTCGACGAACAGGGTCAGCGCCGCGCCGACCGCGACGGCCCGGCCCTGGACCAGCCGGTCGCCGATGCGCACGGCGATGCGGCCGTCTTCCGCCAGGGTGCCGCGGACCTCGTGTCGCGTGCCGTCGATCTCCAGCTCATAGCCGCCCTCGCGCCAGGTGGCGGCGACGGCGGTCCGGTCGGCGCCGTGGGCGAGCTCGAGTCGCAGCGAGGCCCGGCCGCCGAGGCGCCAGCCCGTGGCCTCAGCCCAGGGGGAAAGGCGCTGCGCCGGCTCGGCCGGGGCGGCCGCCCGTTCCGCCAGCCGCAGCGCTGCGAAGGCGGCAAGCGCCAGCGCGGTCTGGTCCGGCGCGTCCGGCAGCCCCGGCAGCGCGGCGCGGTGCTCGGCGATGAAGCCGGTGTCGACGGCGCCGCGCGCGAAGCCGGGATGGGCCAGGATCTGGGCGAGGAAGGTCCGGTTGGTGGCAAGGCCGACGACCTCGGTCGCGGCCAGGGCGGCGGCGAGGCGCGCCAGCGCCTCCGGCCGGTCGACGCCGTGGGCGATGATCTTGGCGATGAGGGAATCGTAATGCACCGGCACCTCGTCGCCGGCCCGCACGCCGCTGTCGACGCGGATGCCGGCACGCCCCTCCGGCAAGGCGAGATGGACGAGGCGCCCGCCCCGCGGCAGGAAATCGGCAGCCGGGTCCTCGGCGCACAGGCGCACCTCGACGGCATGGCCGCTGGCGCCGATCGCATGCTGGCCGAGGGGCAGGCCTTCGCCGCGCGCCACCCGGATCTGCCATTCGACGAGGTCGAGGCCGGTGATCGCCTCCGTCACCGGATGCTCGACCTGGAGCCTCGTGTTCATCTCCATGAAGTAGAAATGGTCGCCCGCCACCAGGAATTCCACGGTGCCGGCGCCGACATAGTTCAGGCTGCCGGCGCAGAGCAGCGCCGCCCGGCGCATGCCCTCGCGCAGCGCTTCGGACAGCCCCGGCGCCGGCGCCTCCTCGACCAGCTTCTGGTGCCGGCGCTGGATCGAGCAGTCGCGCTCGAACAGGTGCACGATGCGTCCGAACCGGTCGGCGAAGATCTGCACCTCGATGTGGCGGGACGCGCCGAGATAGCGCTCGACGATCACCCGGTCGTCGCCGAAGGCCGAGGCTGCCTCGCGCCGGGCGGAGGCCAGGGCGGCGTCGAAGCCGGCCGCTGCCTCGACCACGCGCATGCCCTTGCCGCCGCCGCCGGCCGAGGGCTTGATCAGCACGGGATAGCCGATCGCCGCGGCGGCCGCCGCCAGCGCCGCCGGCGACTGGTCCGCGCCCTCGGTGCCGGGCACGATCGGGATGCCGGCCTGCTGCATCAGCGCCCGGGCCCGGCCCTTGTCGCCCATCGCCAGGATCGCCTGCGCCGGCGGACCGACGAAGACCAGGCCGGCAGCCTCGCAGGCCTCGGCGAAGCCGGCATTCTCGGCCAGGAAGCCGTAGCCGGGATGGACGGCGTCAGCGCCGGCCGCCTGCGCCGCCGCCAGGATCGCGCCGATGTCGAGATAGCTGGCGCCGGCCGCGGCCGGCCCGATCCGCACCGCCGTGTCGGCCGCCGCGACATGCGGCGCGCCGGCGTCGGCGTCGGAGAACACGGCCACGGTGCGCAGGCCCATCCGCCGCGCCGTGGCGATGATCCTGACGGCGATCTCGCCGCGATTGGCGACGAGCAGGGTCCGGATCGGCCGCATGAAGCTCAGCTTCATGGCGCCCATCCCGGCTTGCGCTTCTCCAGGAAGGCTGCGAGGCCCTCGCGGCCCTCCGCGCCGGTGCGGATCGCGGCGATGCGGCGGGCGGTGTCCTCGATCAGCGGCCAGTCGATCGGCGCGGCGATGTCGGCGACGAGCCGCTTGGCCGCGGCGATCGCCTCCGGTCCGCCCTTCAGCACGGCCTGCACCTGGCGCTCGACCGCCTGGTCGAGGGCGTCGGCGGCAACAACCTCGTGCACCAGGCCGAGGCGCTGCGCCTCGGCGGCGGAGAAGCGCTCGGCGGTGAGGACGAGGCGGCGCACGGCGCGCGGCCCCATGGCCCGCACGAGATAGGGGCCGATCACCGCCGGGATCAGGCCGAGCCGCACCTCGCTCACCGAGAACAGCGCCTCCGGCGCGGCGAGGGCGATGTCGCAGCAGGCGATCAGGCCGACGGCGCCGGCGAAGGCCGAGCCCTGCACGCGGACGAGCGTCGCCTTCGACGAGGTGTCGACCAGGCGCATCAGCAGCGCCAGCCGCCAGGCGTCGGCGAGGTTCTCCTCCGGGCTCGCCTCGGCCATCACCCGCATCCAGGTCAGATCCGCGCCGGCCGAGAACACCGGCCCCTCGGCCATGAGCAGCACGGCCCGCACCGACGGGTCCCGGTCGAAGGCCGCATAAGCCTCGGTCAGGCGCTCGACCGTCGGGCCGTCGAAGGCGTTCATCACGGCCGGCCGGTCCAGCGTCAGGACGCCGAGCGCGCCGCGCCTGTCGACCCGGACGCTCACATCCGGAACACGCCGAAGCGTGTCTCCTCGACCGGCGCATTGCGGGTGGCGGCGAGCGCCAGGGCCAGCACCATCCGCGTCTGGCCGGGATCGATGATGCCGTCGTCCCACAGCCGCGCGGTCGAATAATAGGGGCTGCCCTGCTCCTCGTACCGGCCGCGGATCGCGGCCTTGAACGCCTCCTCCTCGGCTGCGTCGGCGGCGGCGCTCCGGGAGCCGGCGTCGCGGCGGATCTGCGCCAGCACGTTGGCCGCCTGCTCGCCGCCCATCACCGAGATGCGGGCGTTCGGCCACATCCACAGGAAGCGCGGGTCGTAGGCCCGCCCGCACATGGCATAGTTGCCGGCGCCGAAGCTGTTGCCGATGATCACCGTGAACTTCGGCACCGCCGCCGCGGCCACGGCCGCCACCAGCTTGGCGCCGTCCTTGGCGATGCCGCCCGCCTCGTAGTCGCGCCCGACCATGAAGCCGGTGATGTTCTGCAGGAAGATCAGCGGAATGCGGCGCTGACAGGCGAGCGCGATGAAATGCGCGCCCTTCAAGGCCGAGTCGGAGAACAGGATGCCGTTGTTGGCGAGGATCGCGACCTCCCGGCCCCAGAGCCGGGCGAAGCCGGTGACCAGGGTCGGCCCGTAGGCGGCCTTGAACTCGGAGAACTCGGAGCCGTCGACCAGCCGGGCGATAACCTGGCGCACGTCGTAGGGCTTGCGCGGATCGGCGGAGACGATGCCGTGGATCTCCTGCGGATCGTGCAGCGGCGGGCGCGGCGGCGCGAGGCCCTCGCCGCTCGGCCGCGGCAGGTTCAGCCCGGCGACGATGTCGCGGGCGATGCCCAGGGCATGGCCGTCGGTCTCGGCGGCGTAGTCGGCGACGCCGGAGACGCGGGTATGGGTGTCGGTGCCGCCGAGATCCTCGGCGCTGACGGTCTCGCCGGTCGCCGCCTTCACCAGGGGCGGGCCGCCGAGGAAGATCGTCGCCTGGCCTCGCACCATGATCGCCTGGTCGGCCATGGCCGGCACATAGGCCCCGCCGGCGGTGGAGCTGCCCATCACCACGGCGATCTGCGGGATGCCCTCGGACGACATCAGCGCCTGGTTGAAGAAGATGCGGCCGAAATGCTCGCGGTCGGGGAAGACCTCGTCCTGGTTCGGCAGGTTGGCGCCGCCGGAATCGACGAGGTAGAGGCAGGGCAGCCGGTTCTCCCGCGCGATCGCCTGGGCGCGCAGGTGCTTCTTCACCGTCATCGGGAAATAGGTGCCGCCCTTCACCGTGGCGTCGTTGGCGAGGATCACGCACTCGCGCCCCGAGACCAGGCCGATGCCGGCGATCAGCCCGGCCGCCGGCACCTCGCCGCCATAGAGGCCCCAGGCGGCGAGTTGCGAGAGCTCGAGAAAGGGCGAGCCGACGTCGAGCAGCAGCGCCAGGCGCTCGCGCGGCAACAGCTTGCCGCGGGCGCGATGCCGCCGGCGCGACGCCTCCGGGCCTCCCGCGGCCGCCTCCGCGATGCGTCCGTTCAGGGTCTCGACCAGGGAGCCCAGCACCTCCCGGTTGCGCCGGAAGGCGTCGGACCGCCGATCGACCGTGTCCTCTATGACCGGCATGCGCTTGGCCCTGCCCCGTCCCGAGCCGCGGCTTGTGGCGGCGGCGGTTTCGCGTCATATTCGAACGTACGTTCGTTTCTATAACCCACCCGCCCCCATTCCGCAAGGGACGGACGAAGGAGGCAGGCCATGGCCCGCACGCCCGGCTCCCGCGGGGCGAGAACCGCCCAGGCGATCCGCGAAGCCGGGCTGCGGCTGATCTTCGAGCACGGCTACGAGGGCATGAGCCTGCGCGACCTCGCCGAGGCGGTCGGCCTGCAGCCGGGCTCGCTCTACAACCACATCGCCACCAAGCAGGCGCTGCTGTTCGAGCTCGTCTCCGGCCACATGCAGGCGCTGACGGCGGCGCTGGACGCAGCTCTCGCCGGCATCGAGACGCCCCGCGCCCGCCTCGAGGCCTTCATCGCCTTCCACGTGCGCTACCACCTGACGCGCCAGGCCGAGGTGTTCGTCAACAATTCCGAGCTGCGCAGCCTGGAGCCGGAGAACCGCGCCGCGATCACGGCGCTGCGCCGCGCCTATGAGCAGCGGCTCGCCGCCGTCCTGGCCGACGGCGCCCGGGACGGCAGCTTCGCCGTGCCGGACGTGCCCGTCGCCACCTTCGGCATCCTCGCCCTGCTGACCGGCGTCGCCGCCTGGTACCGCCCCGGCGGCCGGCTCGGCGAGGAGGAGATCGTGGCCATCCACCGCCGGCTGATCCTGGACGGGCTGGGCAACCGGGGCGGCTGATCCGCGACAGGGACCGGTGGCCACGGCCGTCAACGCGCGGCGCTCTTACTCACGGCCCCGCCGGCCGGCGTGCGGTGCGGCAGGCAGCCGTTCAGGACGGGATAAGCCGCGAGCCCGATCAGCACGCCCCGCCGACGCCGAGTAGCTGATGTCCGCGGCGGAGGCCAGGAAGGTGATCAGCACCGCCTGGCGAGAGGCCGGATCGACCATCGCTCCCGCAAGGCTGACGCCGATCGTGCCGAGCAGCACTAAGCCGGCGAGCGTCGTGATGAAGGTCGCAGGGTTCGGTTGTTTCTGGATGGCTCGGCGCCGATCCGTGGCGTGATGACGCGGAACCTTCGGCTGTTCCGGCAGCCCAATATCCTGTGAAAACTGCGAACTGCCAGCCATACCACGGCGCCGGGCGTTGCGTGATGGCCGGGCAGGATGTAGACGGACGGCATGAAGTCGGCACCGAGTACCCCCTGCATCGTGCTCCCGCGCGTCTGACGCGAGGAGCCCCGGGCGCGAGACCGTGAAGGTCCTCGCGATGATGCCGTTCGTCCGAATGCGGGCGGCAATCGACCACATGCAGAGAACATCTCGATGGATAACTGTTTCGAAAGCCCCTTCAGGGGCATCACGCTGGACCGGCAGATCACGCATCCCAACATCGTCGTCGGCCGCTACAGCTATTATTCCGGCTATTATCACGGCCACGGGTTCGAGGATTGCGCACGCTATCTTCTTCCCGACGCGGGCGCGGACAGACTGATCATCGGCAGCTTCTGCTCGATCGGCTCGGGGGCGGCCTTCATCATGGCGGGCAACCAGGGCCACCGGCACGAATGGATCAGCACCTTTCCCTTCTACTGGATGCACGAGGTGCCCGCCTTTGCCGGGGCGCGGAACGGATATGAACCGGCGGGCGATACGGTCGTCGGCAACGATGTCTGGATCGGCTCCGAGGCGATCGTCATGCCGGGCGTCCGGATCGGCGACGGCGCGATCATCGGGACGCGCGCGCTCGTGACGCGGAACGTGGAGCCCTATGCCGTCGTCGGCGGAAACCCTGCCAAGGCGATCCGCAGGCGCTTCGACGACCGCGAGGCGGAGCTCCTCCTCGCCATGAAGTGGTGGGACTGGCCCGACGATCGGCTGAAAGCGGCGATGCCGATCCTGACCAGCGGCGACGTGGAGGCCCTGCACCGCCATTGGCTGGAGCGCGTGCGCGCGGACGGCTGACCGCGAAACCGGCGCCATGCCCGTCCGCCGACCCGGCGGACGGGCAACCTCGTTGCCCCTACGGAGACGCGGGCGCAACTCCGGCCGTCCCGACGAGATCACATGGGCCCCCGGCGAAATCGCGTGCGATCCCGACGAGATCGCACGCGATCTCGTCGGGGAATTCGGGCCGGCATTGCCATTCCGCATTCCCCACCCCATCTCAATTGCGTTGCACCGGTTCACAAGCCAGGGAGATCACGGTGTCCGGACTGAAAGCGTTCCGCAACCGCCCCTGAAGGCCCTGCGCGGCTCTTGTTCGACGCTCCGCGCCGGCCCCCAGGGTGCCGCAGGAGTGACGACGATGTACTCGAGCATGAAAGCAGGGCTGCGGCCCGTTCTGATCACGGTGGCGATGCTGGCGGCCATGCCCGCTGCATCGGCGCAGCAGGCCATCTGCGACCAGCATCAGAAACTTGTCGACTGGCTGGCCTCGCATTTCCAGGAGAAGCGCCAATCCATGGGCCTGTCGGCTTCCGGCACGCTGGTGGAGCTGTTTTCGTCGGATGCCGGCACCTGGACGATGCTGCGGTCGGCACCGGACGGCACCACCTGCATCGCCGATGCCGGCGAGGCTTTCGCCGGCGACAGTTCGACCATAGCGGCGAACAATGGCGGGCTCTAAAGCCGTGACGCTGAGGCAACACCAAGTCTCCAACGGAACAGCCCTGGCCACCCGGCCTTGACCCGGCGGCAGGGCCATGGCATCAGCGCGCCCTCCGCTCCCGACGGGAGCCTCGAAGGCAAGGAGAGGGTCATGTCCGCTCGCTTCGCCCGCAAGGGTTTTGCTGACTGAAGCCATCGGCGCTTGCGCCCGATGATCCCCTGATGCGCGCGCCTTCCGAGGCAGCGTGCCTTCGAGACATGTCTCATGCCCAATTCCATTGCGGCGGATGCGCGCCTGCGCGTGTTCGCCTCCCCGTCCTCGTGGATCGAGGGCGCGGCCATCCGCCAGCTCGAACAGGTGCTCGACCGGCGCGGCGTCATTGCCGTCGCCGGCATGCCGGACCTGCATCCCGGCCATAAGGGACCGGTCGGCTGCGCCGTGCTGACCGATGGCGTCGTCCACCCCGACATCGTCGGCACCGACATCGGCTGCGGCATGGCCGCCTGGCTGCTGGACGGCTCCGCCCGCCGCCTCAGGCAAGAGAAGGCAGTGCAGGCCCTGGCCCGGCTCGGCGACCGGGGCGGCCTCGAGCCGGAGGCGGCGGTCGCGGCCGGCCTGCCCGCCGACATCGCCGCCGCCCATGCGCAGGCGATCGGCACGGTCGGCGGCGGCAATCACTTCGTCGAGCTGCAGGCGGTCCACGCGGTGGTGGACGAGCCGGCCTGCGCCCGGGCGGGGCTGGAGGCCGGACGCCTCCTGCTGCTGGTGCATTCCGGCTCGCGCGGGCTCGGGCCGGAAGTGCTGGCGCGCCATCCCTTCGTCCACGGTGAGGGCTTGGCGCTGGACGGGCCGGGCCGGGCCTACGTCGCCGACCACGACGTCGCCCTGGTCTTCGCCCGCCTCAACCGGGCGGGGCTGGCCGAACGCGCCGCCGGCCTCCTCGGGCTCGGCGGCCGGCCCTGGCTTGATGTGCCGCACAACCACGTTACCGTGGCGGGCGGCCAGGTCCTGCACCGCAAGGGCGCGGCGCAGGCCGATCTCGGCCTGGTGCCGGTGCCTGGCTCGCGCGGCGCCATGACCTACCTCGTCGCGCCCGATCCGGATGCGCCGGGGGCCTTGTGCTCCATCGCCCACGGCGCCGGCCGCAAGCGCGACCGCGCCTCCATGCACGGGCGGCGGCGCGACGCCGAGCGGCCCAACCCGGTCGGCAACCGCGTCATCTGCGCCGACCGCAAGCTGGCGCTGGAGGAGGCGCCCGAGGCCTACAAGGACATCGCCCGGGTCGTCGCCGACCTGGCGATGCACGGGCTCGCGCGCACCGTCGCCGTGCTGCGCCCGATCGTCACCTTCAAGACCGGGAGAGCCTGAGCATGGCCGACCTCGTTCTGATGGTGACGGCCGGCCGCGGCCCGGCGGAATGCCGCATCGTCGCCGTGCGCGTCGCCCGGCGACTGGCGGAAGAAGCGACAGCCGCCGGCCTCGGCGTAGCGCTCGGCCTGGAGCCGGGCCGCGAGGCCGCGGCCTCGGTCCTGGTCTGTCTCGGCGGCGATGGCGTCGAGGCCTTCGCCGCGGCCTGGACCGGCAGCGTGCTCTGGGTCGACGGCCGGCTGCGCGGCGGCGGGGCGCGACGCAACTGGTACGTGGCGGTGCACCGGCTTCCTCCCCCGGCAGCCCGCCCGGCGCTGTCGGACGGCGACGTCCGCTACGAGGCGATGCGGGCGGGCGGCCCGGGCGGCCAGCACCAGAACGTCACCGAGAGTGCGGTGCGCGCCGTGCATGGACCGACCGGCCTCAGCGCCATCGCCCGTGACGGCCGCTCGCAGCACCAGAACCGCAAGCTCGCCCGCGAGCGCCTCGGCGCCCTCGTCGCCGCCCTGGCCGAGCAGGCCAAGGCGGGGGCACAGCGCGCCGAGTGGCTCGACCGCATCGCGGTCGAGCGCGGCAATCCGCGGCGGACGTTCCGCGGACCGTGAGGGCAAGCCGGCGCGCCCTGCCCGCGCCGGAAGCCGCTTTGCCCACGCAGCCTGTCCGGCTTGGAGGATATCCCATCGAAGATGACATGAAACGGTGGTAGGCCGCGTCGAACGCGATCCGTCGAGTGCCCAGGGGAACCGGTTGCATGAGCGTTACTCTCGCCCAGATGAAGGCCGTCGAGGCGCTGTCGCGAACAGGCAAATTCGCCGCCGCTTTGCAACGAAGAGCACGGGACCATGAAGGACAGTTTTGATCTCGTCGTCGTCGGCGCAGGCATCGTCGGCCTCGGCACGGCGCTGGCGGCGGCGCGCAAGGGCAGGAAGGTCGCGGTCGTCGAACGCAATGCCCGGGCGGTCGGCGCCTCGATCCGCAATTTCGGCTTCGTCACCGTCTCCGGCCAGAAGGCCGGCGACCATTGGGGCCGCGCCCGCCGCTCCCGCGACGTCTGGACCGAGATCGCGCACGAGGCGGGCATCGAAATCCTGCATCGCGGCCTCGTCATGCCGGCCTATCGCCCGGAGGCGGAAGACGTTCTCGAGGCCTTCCTCGCCACGCCCATGGGCGCGGACTGCCGCCGCCTGACGGCTGCGGAAGCACGCGAGCATGTTCCGAGCATCCGCGCCGAGGGCATGCGCGGCGCGCTCTACAGCCCGCACGAACTGCGCGTGGAATCGCGGGAAGCCATCCCCAAGCTCGCCGCCTGGCTGGAGAAGAAGCACGGCGTCGCCTTCTACTGGAACACGGCCGTCGCCGGCATCGACGGCGACCGCATCGAGACGAGCCGCGGCACGCTGGCCGCCGACGCCGCTGTCGTCTGCCCCGGCGACGATTTTTCCACGCTCTTTCCCGAGCGCATCGCGCCCTACGGCCTGAAAATCTGCACGCTGCAGATGCTGCGCGTGGCGCCGGCGACGCCGGTCCGCTTCGGCGCCGCCGTGATGTCGGACCTGAGCTTCGGCCGCTACGAGGGCTTTGCCGACCTAGCCGAAGGGCGCGTGCTTTCGGCAAGGCTGGACGAGGAACGGGCCGAGATGCGCGCCGCCGGCATCCATGTCATTGCCGTGCAGTCTTCGGACGGATCGCTCGTCGTCGGCGACAGCCATGTCTATGGCGATGCGCCCCGGCCCTTCGCCGAGGAACGGGTCGACGATCTCATCCTCGCGGCCTTCGACGAGCTCTTCGACCTGCCGGGCCGGCGCGTCGCCGCGCGCTGGGTCGGCACCTATGCTTCGGCGAGCGACCGCGTCGTGCTGATCGACCGGCCGGCGGACAATGTCCGCCTCGTCATGGTCACCGGCGGCACCGGCGCCTCGACCGGCTTCGCCCTCGGCGAGCAGGTCGTTTCCGACATCTTTGCTTAGGAGAGCTCCATGAGCCGTCTCAAGGCCGTCGTCTTCGATTGGGCAGGCACGGTCATCGATTTCGGGTCCTTCGCGCCGATGGGCGTCTTCGTCGAGGCGTTCCGGCGTTTCGGCCTGAGCGTTTCCATCGCCGAAGCCCGCGAGCCGATGGGCCGCCCGAAATGGGATCACATCGAGGCCATGCTCGCCCAGCCGCGCATCAGCGCCGCCTGGGCCGAAACGCACGGCCGCGCGCCGTCGCGACAGGATATCCAGGCCGTCTACGACGTGTTCGTGCCGTTGAACGAGGAGGTCGTCGGCGACTATTGCGACCTCGTGCCCGGCACGCTCGAGACCGTCTCGGCGCTGCGCAGGCGCGGCCTGAAGATCGGCTCGACCACCGGCTATACGCGTTCGATCATGGCTCGCGTGCTGCCGGTCGCCGAAAGGCAGGGCTACGCGCCCGACAACCTCGTCTGCGCCGGCGACCTGACGCATGGCCGCCCGACGCCGATGAACATGTACAAGTGCTTCCTCGACCTCGATGTCTGGCCGGCCTCGGCCGTCGTGAAGGTGGACGACACGGGCGTCGGCATCGACGAGGGGCGCGAGGCCGGATGCTGGACCGTCGCCGTCGCGCTCTCCGGCAACGAGGCCGGCGTCACCCCAGGCGAACTCGCCGCCCTTCCGGACGCCGGGCGCACTGTGCTGCGCGAAAGGGCAAGCGTCGCACTGCGCCGCCATCGGCCGCACTATGTCATCGACACGGTCGCCGACCTCCTTCCGGTCATCGAGCAGATCGAATCGCGCATGCAAAGGGGTGAACACCCCTGAAGGCCCGCGGCCCCGGCGCCTTCGCCCCCGGCGTCAGGCGAGCAGGAAATCTGCCGCGCTCAGCTGCGCGGCGCTGGTCAGTCCCGTCAACGTGATGTCGATGTCGGTGCTGCCATCGCCGTTCGCGTCCACCAGTACATGCCTGCCGTCCACCCGCGCTCGGTGTTGCCCGTCGCCGTGAAGGCCGAGGCGCCCCGATACGCAAAGGTGCCGGCGAGCAGTCCCTGCAACACCGGCCGGTCCCCCTCGCCCGCCCCGCCGGCAAACGCCGTAAGGCCGCTGAAATCAGTGATGGTGTCCAGGCCGTTGGCCGTGCCGGCGAAGACGAACCGGTCCGCCCCGCTGCCGCCGGCCAGCGTGTCGCCGCCGCCGTTGCCGTTCAACACGACATGGGTGGTACCGCCGACGACGGTGACGGTGTCGGCGCCGTTGCCACCGTCGACGGTGTAATAGGCCCGGCCCTCATCGCTGGGCGTCAGCTTGTTGCCCGCGCCGGAGAGAGTGATCGTGCTCGTGAACACGTCGGCATTCGACAGGTCGATGGTCCCGGCCGTCGAGAGCGTGATGGCCCCGGTCTGGATGTATCCCGTGAATACATCGAATTGCACGGCGGTCAGGGTAACGCCCAGGGCTGTTCAACGCTAGGATCTTGGTGATCAGCGAGTGTGGGCTGGAGGCGAAGAAGGCTATTCCCTCGAAGCATTTTGTCCGAATCTATGGGGAGCAACCGTTTGTGAGGGTTGCTCCGATGCCGAGCGCGTTGTTGTCGTTGTTTTCCCAGATCCCCGATCCGCGTCGTGGCCAGGGTCAGATGTACCCGCAGGCGCCGATCCTGCTGTTCACGGTGCTGGCGATGCTGGCCGGCGCGCAGTCGTATCGTCAGGTCCATGCCTTCATCCGCGCCCATCTCAAGCGCCTGAACGCCGCGTTCGGGATTTCGGTCCGAAAGGCTCCGGCCTACTCGACGGTGCGCGTCATCATCCGCGGCCTGGACGCGGCCGAGGTTGAGACCGTGTTCCGCCAGCATGCAGCCGGATTGCTCACGCCCGCGGCCGAAGGCGGCGCCATCCCGGCCTGCGTGGCCATCGACGGCAAGACGCTGCGCGGCAGCTTCGACGCCTTCAACGACTGCAAGGCTGCCCATGTGCTGAACGCTTTCGCCAGCGATGGCCAGATCATCCTCGGCCACCTGGCGATCGACGACAAGAGCAACGAAATCCCCGCCGCCCAGGACTTGATCGTCACCCTCGGCCTGACCGGGCGCCTGTTCACCCTTGATGCCATGCACGCCCAAAAAAACCTTCGCGACGGCTCTGGCGACCGGTAACCATCTCCTGGTCCAGCTCAAGGAGAACCAGCCCAATCTGGACGCCGACGTCCGCGCCTTCGCCGACACCCGCCATCCCAGCGACACCGTCTCTTCGCGCGACATCGCACGATCCCGCCAGGAGCATCGCACCGTGCACGTCGTTCCCGTCGGCGACGCCCTCGCCGACAGCGAATGGCCCCCCTTCGTCAAGACCATCATCCGCGTCACCCGCCAGACCTGGCTTCGCCAAGCCGCCACCGGCCTGTGGACGCAACGCGGCGAAGTCGCGTTCTATATCTCCTCCGCCCAAGGCCTCGCCGCAGCCGTCTGGGCCGAAATCGTCCGAGGCCACTGGGGCATCGAGAACCGCAACCACTATGTCCGCGACGTCTCCTGCAACGCGGATCGCAGCCGCATCCGCCACAATCCCGGCATCATGGCTCGCGCCAGAAGCTTCGCTCTCAACATCCTGCGACACAACCGCATCGCCAACGTCGCTCAAGCCCTCTGGAACGGCACCCTCAGCCTCGATCTCATCCTCGCATACGACGCTCTGTAATCAGCGTTGAACGGCCCTGCACCACTCCCAGAGACACGATCGAAAACCATAATCAGTGGTGGCTCACTTCTCGCTGAAAAACCCGGTTCACTTCTCACCGGAAATCAACATACAAGGTTATTCTCGGCCCCAAATCAGTTGCTTGACGGCGTGGTAACGGGGAACTCGACCATGGTTTCTTCTGACCTTTATCCAATGAACTGGTGCCGTCCTCCAATCTTCATTTAGAGGGGTACAGCGTAGACGTAGCTATCATCATCACCCGGTATGGCGCGCCATTTCACCATTGGAGATTCGAACTCCGCGTGTGAAATGGAGCGAGCGACGATGTCACGGCGCCTCGACGTGGGAGAGCGTTGCCGACAGAAAGACGCCGCTATCAAACCGGCGAGTGAAGCTCTTAAGCGCCGATCGATTCCAGCAGTCAATCCACCCGTTTCACCGCTGGCAGCCGATAGCTCCCATCTAGGATCGGTGTCTGCGATCCGTACAGGCGCATGGTCAGATTGAAGCTCCCGGTCGGGGCCGGTAGCCAGTTTGAGGTGTCTTCCGGTCGTTCGTTCTGGATGAGTATCGTGATCGAGCCGTCTGGATCGGTCTTCAGGCCGCCAGTCGTGCTGCCGATGCTGTAGCGCTTGAAGTCGTTCTCGACGAAGAACTCGTGCTCGTCATACATGCTCATATTCCAGAAGACCGACACCGGCGGCGTCTGGCCCTTCTCGAAACGAAGGACATATTTATGGGCACCGGACAGGGGCTCGCTTTTGTCGTCCACACGTGTGTTTGGGTAGAGTATTTCTTCGGGGACGTTGGCTCCGGTCAGGTTCGCCGAGAAGGCGGCGCGCATGGCATAGTCAAAACCGGCCCGACCGCCGCCCATCGTATAACGCCAACCATTTACGATCTGAGCGGAGTTGGCAAAAGTGTCTTCGATGATCGCGTTTACCGCCACC
Organism: Labrys sp. Lb11; assembly: GCF_057554225.1. Lineage (NCBI taxonomy): Bacteria > Pseudomonadati > Pseudomonadota > Alphaproteobacteria > Hyphomicrobiales > Xanthobacteraceae > Labrys > Labrys sp. Lb11. The sequence continues at coordinate 36,556 of NZ_BAAJOT010000013.1, read as the reverse complement.
GCCGCTCGCGCCAGCCCCCGCCTTGTCGGTTCGTCGAGTTCTTTCCAATCGAACCCTTTCGCAACACTCAGGCCGATCCGCTGCGCCGCCCCCACATCGGGATCGGAAAAATCGTCGCTACGCGACAGGAAGGTCTTCATCCCGAAGCCGATCTTCTCGAACAGCTGCAAGGGCTCCGGCGCGGTCGGCACGAACACGAATCGCTCGTAGTCGTATTTCGTTGGAGCGTCGAACCGCAGCCCCTGCTTCTGAAAGACCGAGAGCGGCAGCAATTGGAAGCCCTGCTGCACGGCCCTGGCGGCCGGTAGATCGGACTCGCCGTTGACGAAGATACGGTTGGCGACCACCGCCAGTCGGGTGCGGACCTTGATCTCGCGCATACCGGCCGGGATTGCGCCGTGATAGTCCGGCCCCGTCAGCAGAAACAGGCCAGGCTCGGGGCCTTTGCCCCCGCCGATGTTGTAGACGACCTGGTCGTAGTAGTCACCGATTTGCACGATCGTCCAGCGCGGCTCCGTCAGAACGGGAACGTTGACAACAAACGGCTCCCCGCTCAAGTCGGCGGCGGCATAGGCGTCAATTGAGACGTTGTTGGGAGTGTTCACAAACTTGTCCGCCGCCGTCTTCAGATCGGAAAACTTGCGGAAGTAGTTAAGGCCAACGGCTCCTGCCTTCAGTCCAGCGGACAACGTATTGACGTTGTCAACGAATGGGCGACCCCAGAGCGCGACCTGGACGCCAGCAGCATAAGCATGCTCCTCTCGCGCTTGTTCCGCCGTCAGCGGCGGGCTCTCCTGCGTCGATGCCGACTGATCAGATTGTGGCGCAGCGGGACCACAGGCGATCAACACCGAAACCACAGCGGCAGTGGCTGTACGAAGCACGGCTGTTCCTCCGGTTGGTGCCGATCGTCAAACCCAGCTAAGCTAGGAAGCCTAAAGGAACCAACAGAAGGACGTTACAGTAAAATCAATTCCCGTCTATCGGTCGATGAAAAAGACGCTGGCCGCTGCCCCTAACACTGTCACTTGGCGGGATTGCCAGTTCGCTTCCGCACATGCCGACCCCGTTGTGGAAATTACATCGCACCTACAATGACATAGCGGTGCCCCAGGTAAGAGGGGCAAAACCCCGGGCAGGTGTCGGCGAAACGGGTATTGAGAAGGCAATACGGCCAAAAAAACTCTGTGCTTTCAACGGCACGATTCTCGTTGTGACCCGATGCCTTGAGTGTGTGCCCGGGGTTTTGCCCCTCTTACTGCCCCAGTTTGGTCCCGTTCAGGGATATCACGACACGATCGAAGTCCAAATGAAACGGTCTTGGCACAAACTGCATAACGCTTTTCGAGAAAATCCCTCTACAAATCGCCTGGGCGCGCAGACTCATGCGTGCCGCAGGAGGAAGAGCCATGAAACAAGCCGGATTTGCGAAGGCTGCACTGGTGGCGTCGCCTGCCTTGGTCGCCGCCCCTTTGCCGGCGCTTCCGGCCCAGGCCCGGGCCGATGCGTCCAGCCCGCCGAACGCGCCGAGCGCACGATCCGGCGCCGCGCGGTCGAAGCTGCCATCTGAGGCATGCCCATTGTCGCCGCGGATGCCATTCGGCAGGGCCTCCTGCGCGACCTGCATGCCAACGACAATGACATCGCCTTCCATTCGAAGCCGGCCGACTGGAAATTCCAGACGACGGCGCCGAACGCCTCCACCTATTGCCGGTCGCGGCAAGCCAGCCCTCCAACCGGCTGATGCGCCTCTACTTGCCCGATCTCGACAGCGGCTGGACGCCGCCGCCGGTGAAGCGAGCCCAATAACGCCTGGGTACAACGACCGCCTTGAAACGGCTTCGGCCTTGGGAAAATCCTGATGTCCGGTCTCGATATCTTCGCCTGGATCGTCCTCCTGATCCTCGTCGCCAGCACGGTCTTCGTCATCGTCTTCATGGCGATGTGGCCGGGCATCGTCGCCAAGCGCCGCAATCATCCCTGGGCCGAGGCCGTGACCATCGGCGGCTGGGTGACACTGTTCCTCGGCTTCGTCCTGTGGCCGATCGTGCTGATCTGGGCCTATGTCGACGTGCCGCCGAGAACGCGCAACGCGGTGGCCGAAGAGGAGGCGGCCCGATGATCGTCGCCTTGCTCAACAGCTATCTCCTCCTGCTCTTCATCCTGGTGAAGCTCAAGATCGTTCGCTTCAACCTGTTCTGGAAGGCCTCGCCGGTCCTCGTCTTCCTGCTCCTGCTCATCGGCCTGTTCATCCCGATGGGATGGGGGGCGCCGCAAGGGCCGGCGCTCGTGGTGCGCCATTCGGTGGCGATCGTTCCGGATGTCGCGGGCGAGGTGATCGACGTGCCCGTCCAGCCGAACCAGCCGCTCAAGGCGGGCGATGTCCTGTTCCGGATCGATCCGGCCCCCTTCCAGGCGCAAGTCGATGCGCTCATGGCACAGCTCAAGCTTCAGGAGACGCGGCTGGCCCAGATGACCGAGTTGCAGACACATGGCACCGGCCGCAGCTTCGATGTCGAGCAGCGTCAGGCCGAGGTCGATCAGCTCCGGGCCCAGCTTGCCGGAGCGCAGTGGAATCTCGACAAGACGACGGTGCGGGCGCCCTCCGACGGCTACGTGACCAATGTCGCGCTACGCAAGGGGGCGCGTGTCGCGAGCCTGCCTCTGTCGCCGGTCATGGCTTTCATCGAAACCGCCGACACGATCGTCGGCGTCGAGATCAACCAGATCGATACGCGTTACCTGGCTCCCGGCCAACCCGTCGAACTGACCTTCAAGCGGACGCCGGGAACCGTGCAGACGGGCACGGTCACGAGCATCCTCCAGGCGGTCTCCACCGGGCAGGTCGCGACCTCGGGACAGGCGGTGACGCCGCGAGCCGTGCAGGCGGCGCCGTTCGTGGTGCAGGTCCGGCTCGACGACGAGGCCTTTGCCAGGTCACTGCCCGCCGGCAGCGCCGGGGAGGCTGCGATCTTCACGGATCACGTCACGTCGACCCACGTCATCCGAAAGGTCCTCCTGCGACAGATCGCGATTACGAATTACGTGAACCCGTTCTAGAGCAAAGCGCGTTTTGGTGGAAACGCGCTTTGCTCTAACTCCTTGTTTCGACGCGTCTTTGCGACTTGACGCGATTCCGTCAAAACGCAAAACGCTTTAGCGAAATCACTACAGCCGACTTGTGCCGGGAGAATCCGCGGCCCGAGGCCGGTTGCCACAGCGCAAGCGAGCCGCCCGGGGAGCGTCGTCCCGGCGCGGCGTCGGCCCCGTCCCTACAGGATGAAATCGCCGGCCTGGAGCGACGCCAGGGCCCCATGGAGAGCGGAAACGCGGATGGAGAAGTCGACCAGGCCGTCGCCGTTGGTGTCGCCATGGATGAACACATCGCCGGCCTGCACGGTGTAGCGCAGTTCGCCGGCATGGCCGGTGAAGCGCGCCGCGCCGATGAAGTCGAAGGCCTGGTTCCCGGCGCTGGTGACGTCCGCGTCGACCGCGGCGAGGTCGATCCTGTCGCCCTGGCTCGCGTCGAAATCCAGGATCAAGTCGCGGCCGGCGGCGGAATAGACGCTGTCGGCGTTGTCGGCGAAGACGAAGGTGTCGGCCCCGGCCCCGCCTGTCAGCCGGTCCGCGCCGGCTCCGCCGATCAGGATGTCGTCGCCGGCGCCGCCGAACAGCGTGTCATTGCCCGCGCCGCCCGAAAGGGTGTCGGCGCCGGCGCGGCCGTCGAGCCGGTCGGCACCCGCCAGGCCGGCCAGCGTGTTGGCGCCGCTATTGCCGGTCAGGCTGTTGGCGAGCCCATTGCCGGTGCCGGCGCTATCGGCGGTACCGGTCAGCACCAGGGCCTCGACGTCCCCGGTGACGTGCAGCGTATCCGACAGGTCGAAACTGACGGTCGAGTAGACCTTATCGGTGCCGGACGTCTCGACGATGCGGTCGGCAGCGTCGTCGACGTAGTAGGTGTCGTTGCCGCCGTTGCCGATCATCTGGTCGGCGCCGGTGTTACCCGCCAGCGTGTCGGCCCCGGCTCCTCCGGTCAGGACATCGTCGCCTTCGCCGCCCCGCAGGACGTCGCTGCTGGCGAGAAGACCGGCCGCGTCGTTGGCATAGAGGTGATCATTGCCGGCTCCGCCGTAGATCTGGTCGCTGCCGAGATCGCCATAGATGACATCGTCCCCGGCGTCCCCGAACAGGACGTCGCCGCCGTCGCCACCGTGAATGAGATCGGTTCCGGTACCGCCGGAGATGAAATTGCTCAAGGCGTTGCCGGTGATGATGTCGTTGCCGGCGTCGCCGAGGGCGTCCTGACCGATGTTTATGTCTATCGTGTCGTTGCCGTAGCCGCCAGTCGACAGCTCGCCAGGGTTAAGGCTGACTATCGTGTTGTCGGCGGCCAAATAAAAGCTAATCGCCGGCACTGTCCGAACGACTGCAAGAGTGTAGGATCCGATGCCGCCTGAAGAATCGGCGATCTGTATGAAATATGTCCCCGTAGTATCCGGGGTGAAATTGTTAATATAACTATCACCTCCAGCCGCAGAGACATCGCTTGATAGCAACTGATGCCCGTCTTTGTCCAAAAGCACCATTTCCGCCGATCCGCCGCTCGGTCCGGTCGTATCCATGCTGCCGAAGAAAGTGTAAGCAGTGCCTGCGGTAAGGGTCACCTTGACCCAGTCGACATCGCCCGCACTCTCGATGTCGCCGCCATATGTGGCACCGCTGGACGGGCTTCCATCGAACGCCGCGGTCGTGGTGGTGTCTGCAGGAATGTCGGCCATCGTCGCGCTCCTCGCTCTGCCGGTGGTGGCCGCTGGTCTCACCCGAGCCGTCTCGGAGCGCCCTCCGTTACCCATCATGACCGAACGGCAGGCGCGCGCAAGGCGTCTGCATTTCATTCCGCCTTCGTCGTGCCCGCGACACCTCGGCGCGCGCCGTGCCGAGCGTTACCCTGCTACGGCGTTCCTCTCCGCAGCCATCGGCAGGGTCGGCTTCCCGGCCCATGACAGACCGAGTGCGCCGCTGCCGGGATCGACGGCGCGGATGCCGGCGGACTTCTCCTGCAGCCCGCTCAGGAAAAGCCCGTCACCGCATGCGGCACATAGGGCTGCTCGAGGGCGGCGATCTCCTCGGCGGTGAGCGTCAGCGACAGCGCCGCCACCGCGTCGTCGAGGTGCTCAGGCCGGGTGGCGCCGACGATCGGCGCGGTGATGCCAGGCTTCTGCAGCACCCAGGCCAGCGCCACCCGGGCCATCGGCACGCCGCGCGCGGCGGCGACCCGCGCCACCGCCTCGACCACCCGGCGGTCGGCCTCGGCGCTGGCGGCATAGAGGCCCCTGCCGAAGACGTCCGTCTCCGAGCGGGCGCTGGCCTCGTCCCAGCCGCGCGTCAGCCGGCCACGCGCCAGCGGGCTCCAGGGGATGACCCCGATGCCCTCGGCCCGGCACAGCGGCAGCATCTCGCGCTCCTCCTCGCGGTAGAGCAGGTTGACGTAGTCCTGCATGGTGGAGAAGCGCGTCCAACCGTGGCGGTCGGCGGTGTAGAGCGCCTTGGCGAACTGCCAGGCATGCATCGAGGAGGCGCCGATGTAGCGAGCCTTGCCGGCCTTCACCACGTCGTGCAGCGCCTCCAGCGTCTCCTCGATCGGCACGTGATCGTCCCAGCGGTGGATCTGGTAGAGGTCGACATAGTCGGTGGAGAGGCGTCGCAGGCTGTGGTCGATCTCGGCCAGGATCGCCTTACGCGACAGCCCCGCCCCGTTCGGTCCCGGCCGCATCCGGCCATGCACCTTGGTGGCGATCACCACCTCGTCGCGCCGGGCGAAGTCGCGCAGCACCCGCCCGACGATCTCCTCGCTGGTGCCGTCGGAATAGACATTGGCCGTGTCGAAGAAGGTGATGCCGAGTTCGAGAGCCTTGCGGATGAAGGGGCGGCTCTCCGCTTCCCCGAGCGTCCAGGGGTGGTTGCCCCGCTCCGGCACGCCGTAGCTCATGCAGCCCAGGCACAGCCGCGACACTTCCAGGCCCGTGCGGCCCAACCTGACGGTTTCCATGATGCTCCCTCCGCAAGTCCCGGCCGGGCGAGCCGAGGCCCGCCCGGCGGCGTCGTCAGTTCAGCCGGTCGGGGTCCGGCCCGATCCGGCCGCGCGGGTCGTCGAGCCTGCCGATCGCCGCCAGATCCTCGGGCGTCAGCTCGAAGTCGAAGACGTCGAAATTCTCGCGGATGCGCGCCGGCGTCACCGATTTGGGGATCGCCACCAGCCCGTTGTCGAGGTGCCAGCGGAGCACGATCTGCGCCGGCGACTTGCCGTGTTTCTTCGCCAGGGCCGCCAGCGCCGGCTCCTGCAGCACCGTCCCCTGGCCGAGCGGGCTCCAGGACTGGGTGACGATGCCCGCCTCCTGGTGGAAGCGCCGCAGCGCCGCCTGCTGGAAGCGCGGATGCAGTTCGACCTGGTTCACCGCCGGCACGATGCCGCTTTCCTCGCGCAGGCGCTCGAGCAGGGGAATGGTGAAGTTGGAGACGCCGATGGAGCGGATGCGGCCTTCGTCCCGCAGCCGGGCAAAGGCCCGCCAAGTGTCGAGATAGCCGCCGCGCTGGGCCACCGGCCAGTGGATGAGGTAGAGATCGAGCACCTCCAGCCGCAGCCGCGCCATGCTTTCGTCGAAGGCGCGCAGGGTCGAATCATAGCCCTGCCGGTCGTTCCACAGCTTGGTGGTGATGAAGAGCTCCTCGCGCGGCACCGACGCCTGGGCGATGGCGTCGCCCACCCCGTCCTCGTTGCCGTAGATCGCCGCCGTGTCGATCAGGCGATAGCCGGCCCGGACCGCCTCGTCGACCGCCCGAACGGCGTCGTCGTTGGGCACCTGCCAGACGCCGAAGCCGAGCTGGGGGATGGAGCGGCCGTCGTTGAGGGCAAGGGTTGTCGTCATCGCTTCGATCTCCTCCTTCAGGTTCGGCCCGCCGTCCGCCCGGCAGAGCCGGGCGCGCGCGACATCATGGGCTCCATGCCGGCATCCGCCTGTTTCCTGGAGCGCATGATCCGGGGGGCTGGATGCGGCGGGGCGTTGCCCGCAGACATAAGCCGTTTGCGGGCGATTGCCAGAGGCCTGCGGGTTTTCCCGGAGGCAGGCGGGTGCGGCAAGGCCTGTCGATCCGCCGCGGTTCGGCCCCGCCGACTGCGCCCATGCTTCGACATTGACGCCGATAGCCCGCAAGGCGCCCTCGGAGAAGGCGCGGTCGTCCCCAACAGGGACATCCGCCATGTCCTGTCCGGGAATCGTCGACCCGTCCGGGGGGATGATCAGGCCTGTTCCCCGTCCCGGCCCTGCGGTTTCCCCTCCCGTCACCCGATCATGCGCACATCCGGACGCCGCAGCCAGCCCGGCAGGACCGCCGCATCCGCCACATGGCGCGCCGGCCCGCCGCCCTCGTCCCCCGAATGGGGCACGGCGATCACCTTGCCGGCCATGCCGCTCGTGAGCCGCCCAGCCTCCGCAGGCTCGTCCGACCGGATGCCGGACCGGCGCAGGAGGCGCGGCCGGAGCAGGCCACCCATGTCGATGACGCCGCCAGGCCGCTCGGCGACGGCGAGGGGCGGCTCGACCATCGGAGCATTGCCCCCTGATCGGAGAGCATCGCCTCTCTTGGAGGCATCGTATACGTCGGCGGCAAATTCGCCGATATCATGTTCAATGCCGGGTCAAATGCAATTCCAGTCAATCCAGTGAATAAACATCATTTTTCGGCAAGCTGGATATCTTTCAACAGACCGTTTTCGATTGATTCCAGATGCGACTTCATCGCGACAGAGGCCGCGACAGCGTTGCATTCCTCGACTGCAGAAAAAATTTCTTCATGCTGCGCAATATACAAATTGCCATTTCCTCGAAAGGATCGAGCTTCCTGCTTGATTTTCTTCCATGTCCCCTGAGCCATGACATTGACTATTTTTTGAACAAGCATCACAAAAACTGCGTTATGTGTTGCCTTGGCAAGACTCAAATGGAACTGGCGATCGACAGCGGCCGTATCTTCTCCGGCCAGAAGCAGCTCTCTCTGCGTCTTTATATTATTGGAAAGATCGTCGATGTCCTGGCGACGCCTATTTTTGGCGGCATGTTCAGCAATGGCAGGCTCCAAAGCCAGGCGGGCAAGGATGATATCCAGGGGATTTTCGTCACCGACGATTGCGGCTTCGGCCCGTATTGCGGCGGCTCTGGACAAGGCATCCTCGGTGACATACGTGCCGCTCCCGTTCCGGACTTCCAGGATTCGCCCGTGCTCCAGAATTCGAATGGCCTCTCGCAGCGAATTCCTGCTGACTCCGAACCGTTGAGCCAATTCCCGCTCGGCAGGCAAAGCCTGCAGCGGCTTGAACACGCCCGTCCTCACGGCGTCAAAGATCTGATTGGAAATCGATGTGGATACGCGCGCTCGGTTGATCGGGCTCGTCTCGAAAGTGGGCTGGGTGTCTCGATCGGATGGCGCCATTCCAATTCTCACTCTATTAGGAATACCAGACGAACAAGCAGGAAATCAAAAGACGAATATGGGCTACCTTCCCAGCAGTCAATGCATCGGCCAAGCCTGTTCCCGGGGAAGACGGAGCTTTAATTTTCGCATTTGACTCTTCGCTGTTTGGAGTGAGTGAATCTTCCCGTAACGTTTGTTCCGGATTCTGTCATCGCGCGGATGGCTCAAGTCAGGAACGGCCACGCGACACCGACGTTCAGGCCACCAGGCGCAGGGGGCATGGGTCGAAACGCGGCCTCGCGGCGATCGCCGAACTCATCACCGGCGACGTCCTCGACGCCAGGCCCATGTGTCGCGTCCCTTCGATCGCCCTCGACGCAGGGTGTCGTCGAGGCGGCGATCCGCAGGGCACGCTCCGTCAGACCAGCACCACGCGTTGCTCGAGGCCGTGCAGCGGTGCCGACGCGCCGTCCGGCTCGATGAAGACGCTGTCGCAGAGCAGCATCGACATCCCGTCGATCGCATAGACCGGGTGCACGACGATCATCATGTCCCGCTCCAGCGTCATCGTCTCGTCGCTGCGGATCAGCGGCCGCTCGACCAGGTCGTAGCCCTGGCCGTGGGCGTGCAGGCGCCGCTCCGGCGGCCGGCCGTGCTCGGCCAGGAACTCATTGTAGGAGGCGAACAGCCGCGCCGGCGACGCGCCCGGCCGCAGGCCGCTCGCCGCGTGCCGCCAGGCGCGCAGCGTGAAGTCGTGCTCCTCGATCAGCCGGTCGTCGGCATCGCCGATCGCGACTGTCCGGCCGAGCTCGCCGTAGAAGCCGTCCTCGCCGCAGGCCTCGATGATCACCGTCATCCGGTCGCCCCGCCGGAGCACGCGGTTCTGATGCCACGCCGGGTTGAGGCCGGCCGGCTCGCCGACCGGCGCGGAGGCGATCATGTTCACGCCGCCGATGCTGCCATGGGCCTGGGCCGCCGCGTTCGCCGCCGCCACCACCTCCCACTCCCGGCGCCCCGGCTCGATCGTCGCGATCGCGGCCTCGAAGGCCGCCCGCTGCATCGCGATCGCCTTCATGATCGCGGCCCGCTCATAGGGCGACTTGACCGCCTTGATCGGGTCGACCAGCTCGGCGGCGTCGCCGAGCTCGGCCTCCGGCAGCTCCGACGTCAGGTGCTGCCACCAGCGGTACGGGAACTGCGCGGCGCCGACGATGCCGATCCGCCCGCGCGCGAACGGCCGGAGCGCCTCGACGATCCGCACGGGATCGTAGGTTGCCGTGTACGACGCGCTGGCGTAGCTCCACGTCGTCATGATCCGGCCGACGCCGGGAAAGCGGCCGTCCTCGCCCGGCGCGAGCTCGCGGGTCGCGCCGTGCGGGCCGGTCATGATCAGCGTCATCGGCCCCTCGCGGGGAAAGACGACCGTGACCGGGTAACCCCAGGCCGTCGGCAGGTCGCAGAACCACTTGACGTAACCGCCCAGGCAATCGACGTGGTTGTGGACCACGAGGGCGTGGACCCCGGCCGTCTCCATCGCCTGCCGGACGGCGGTCCACCGCCGCTCCAGCTCGGCCGGCGGTGTCGGGACGCGAACCCGCTCCGAGAACGGGATCGTGTCGTCGTTCGGCCGCCGGGGGCTCATCGCCGCTGCTCGATGTCGATGTGGTAGTCGCCGTACGGGTTGACCGTCAGGCGGTGCCCGCCGAAAAGCACGATCGTCGTCGTCGGCAGCTCGACGATCGCACGGCCCTCGATCACCATGCCCGGCCGGAACAGCCCCCCGTCGAACACCGGCGTGTCGACGAAGCCGCCATCCGCCGCGAAGTGCGCCGGACGTGAGCCCCGCAACGCCGGGCTCGGATCGGCCGAGGCCGCCTCGGCCGACGCCAGCTGCGACGCCGGCAGCTTGCCGGTGGCGTTGACGCGCCAGCCGTTGACGTCGACCGTCATGTCCTTGCGGTCATAGTTGTAGAGCTGCTTGTGCCGCGCGTGGAAGCCGTCGGTCAGTTGCGCGACCGCCGCCGCGTCGAACACGCCCGCCGGGGCCGGGATCGTGATCTCGTGCGCCTGGTGCGGATACTTGGCGTCGACCTCGCGCTCGAGCACGATCGCATCGTCCTCGAAGCCCTGGGCCTTCAGCTCGGCGACCGCCCGGCGCTCCATCTCCGCGAAGATCCGGACGACCTCGTCGGCGTCGATCGACGCGGTGTTCATCGGCCGGGTCGTGAGATAGCCGTGGCGGACGTCGGCGACCAGCATGCCGAAGGCGCACAGCGTGCCGGCCATCCGCGGGCAGATCGCCTTCGACATCCCGAGGTCCTCGGCGATCTTCGAAGCGTGCGTGCCGCCGGCGCCGCCGCCGACGACCGCCATGTACCGGCGCGGGTCGATGCCGCGCATCACCGAGACCGCGCGCATCGCGCCGACCATCTCGGTGTTGACCACCGCGTAGATCGCGGCGGCGGCCTCGTGCACGCTCATCCCGAGCGGCTCGGCGACCGTCCGGATCGCGGCCTCGGCCGCCTCGACGTCCAGGCGCATCCGGCCGCCGAGGAAGTTGTCGGGGTTGAGATAACCGAGCACGACATTGGCGTCGGTCACCGTCGGCCTGGTCCCGCCGCGGCCGTAGCAGGCCGGGCCGGGGGCGGCGCCCGCGCTCATCGGCCCGACGCGGAGCATGCCGCCGCCGTCGACCCAGGCGATGCTGCCGCCGCCGGCCCCGATCGAGTGCACGTCGACGGCCGCCACGCCGAGCGGCACCTCGCCGATCTTCAGGTCCGTGCTCATCGGCGTCACGCCGTCGCTGACGAGGCTGACGTCGAAGCTCGTGCCGCCCATCTCGACGAGCATGAGGTTGCGCTCGCCTTCCTCGTCGCCGATCGCGGCCGCCGCCGCCGGCCCCGCGGCCGGCCCCGAGACGACGCCCAGCACGGGGCGCTCCTCGATCTCGGCGACCAGAGCCGCGCCGCCGGTGACCTGCATCACCAGGAGGTCCCGGCGGTAGCCGCTCTGCTTGAGGTAGGTATCGAGGCGGCGCAGATACGGCCCGAGGATCGGCCCGACATACGCGCTCAGCACGGTCGCGGCCGTCCGCGGATACTCGCGGATCGCGGGCAGCACGTCGGAGCTCAGCGCCACATAGACGCCGGGCAGCTCCTCGCCGAGTATCTCGCGCACGCGGTGCTCATGCCCGGGGTTGAGCATCGACCAGAGGAACGAGACGGCGATCGACTCGACGCCCTCCCGCCGGAAGACCTCGGCCGCGGCGCGCACCGACCGCTCGTCGAGCGCGGTGACCACCTTGCCCTGGTAGTCGATGCGCTCCGTGATGCCCAGCCGCAGATAGCGCGGCACCAGCGGCTCCGGCGGAACGGTCAGCAGGTTGTAGCGGTTCGGCTTGTGGCCGTCCCGCAGGTACAGCACGTCGCGGAACCCCTCGGTGGCCAGCAGGCCGACCCGCGGACCGTCGCCCTTCACCACGGCGTTGAGGCCGATGGTGTTGCCGTGGACGATCAGGTCGATGCCGCCGAGGAACGCCTCGACACTCTGGCCGCGCTCATCGGCCATCGCCGACAGGCCGGTCTTGATCGCCTCCTCGGGAGCGTGCGGCGTGGTCGAGGTCTTGAACAGCTCGACGACGCCGTCCTCGCCCATCAGCGCGAAGTCGGTGAAGGTGCCGCCGATGTCGATGCCCAAACGCTTGCTCATAAGCCTCTTTTCCTTACAGCGTGAGCGACGCGTCCCCGGCGGGGACGGCATCCATCTCGAAGGTGTCCTGCGGCCCGACCAGCGTCCGGTAATACGCGCCGGCGTTCGGCGTGGTCGGATCGAGCGGGCCCGGCTTGCCGCGTGCCTCGCGGATTCGGGCGCGCAGCGCGGCGGTGCGCTGCTTGTCGACCTCGAGCGTCTGGCGGTCGAGCACGACGCCGTAATCCCGCTCGGCGGCCTCGAGGCTGACGAAGCCGTCGCGGACGTCGATCCGCACCCGCTCGGGCTCGCGGTCGCACGGATCGCCGTAGCCGCCTCCGCCGGTGCCCTCGGCGCACCACAGCTCGCCGACCTCGGTCCGGAAGTACGAGAGCGGTCCGAACACCGCCTTGCTGCCGTCTCCGTTGATGCGGTACAGCGCGCCGCCATCGCCCGGCTTGCCGCCGAGCACCCCGAACGGCGGGTTGCGCATGCCGTCGCCGTAGCCGTAATTGTCGACCCGCGTCCCGACCGTGCTGACGCGGAACGACACGCCGGCCCCGCCGCGGTAGCGGCCGGCGCCCATCGAGTCGGTGCGCACCTGCTGCTCCCGGACCAGCAGCGGGTAGTGCAGCTCGATGATCTCGACCGGCGCGAACTTGAGGCCGCCGATCGCTCCCGTGGAGACCATCATCGGCCAGCCGTCGCCGGCCGCCGAGGCGCCGCCGCCGCCCGAGCCGTTGAACAGGATCATCCCGAACGGCTCCTCCTTGCCCGCGACGCGACGGTCGATGCCCGAGGAGACGCAGTTCGGCGTCACATGCGCGCAGCCGGCCACGGCCTTGTCCGGGATCGCCTGCGCCAGGCACTTCCAGACCACGTCGCTGATCACGTCGCCGGGCACGGTGGTGGCGCAGGCCGTCGCGGCCGGCCACTCGGCGTTGACGATCGTCCCCTTGGGCGCGGTCACCTCGATGTGCTGCAGGCAGCCCTGGTTGTGCGGGATGTCCGGGTCGAGGCAGCAGAGCACCGGCGTCGCCGCCGCGTTCTGGCAGGTGCCCCAGCCGGCGTTGATGCCGGCCCGGACCTGGGGGTCGGTGCCGGTGAAGTCGATCTTGACCTGGCTGCCCGCGATCGTGACGGCGCAGCGGACCGCGATGTCGCGCGCCCCCTTGCCGTCGGAGTCGATCCAGCACTCCGCCGAATAGGTGCCGTCGGGCCAGGCGCTGATCGCGGCGTCGGCGCGGCGGCTGGCGTACTGGATGATCTGCGCGCTGAAGTCGTTGAGCCGCCGGGCGCCGAACTTGGCGATCGCCTCCTCCATGCGCCGGGCGCCGGTCTTGACCGCGCCGATCTGCGACATGAGATCGCCGTAGATGAAGTCGCGGTAGCGCAGGTTCCCCAGCAGCAGCTCGAGCACGTCGCGGCGGAGCTCGCCGCGGTCGTAGATCTTCAGCGGCGAGATCTGCAGGCCCTCTTCGTAGATGTCGGTCGCCTGCACCGGGATGCTGGTGTTGTAGCCCGATCCGACGTCCATGTGGTGGCCGGTCGCGGCCGCCCAGAACAGGTGCTTGCCCTCGTGGAACAGCGGCCTGGCGATGACGAAGTCGCCGACATGCGTGTTGCCGTAATACGAGCTGTTGACGATCATCACGTCGCCCTCGCGGATCTCCTCGGGCCCGAAGAACTCCGCGATCGCCTTGATCGTCAGCGGCTGCGCGTTGATGTGCACCGGCAGGCCCTCGAACACGCACAGCGCGTTCGGCTCCGGGCTGGCGTCGTAGATCGCACAGGAGAAGTCGCGGCACTCCGAGATGATCGACGACCACGCCGAATACTCGAACGTCAGCGACATCTCCTCGACGATCGCGTTCAGGGCATTGAACACGACGGCGAAGGTCGTCGGATCCAGCAGTTCCGCGTCCGACCTGGGGGCCGCGCCGGTGTCAGTCATCTCGTCTCGTCTCCAATGGGTGTCGTGCCAGGTCGCCGGCGCGGCGCTCGTCCGCCGCGCCGGCTGCGAGGCGGCGCCTGCCGCCGACGGGCGCCGGCCGGGGACGCCGCCTCGCGAGCCGGGTCAATCGGCCCACTCGCCCTTGAACTCGGGGTGCGCCTTCAGCGACTCCTGCGTCGCCATGTCGCCGACCGGAGACTGGCCGGTCAGGTTCACCATGTCGGGGATCTTCTCGCCCTTGATGGCCTTGGCGGCGTACTCGACGGCCAGGCGGCCGATCGTCGCCGGCAGGTGGATCTGGGTGGTCGCCCAGGCCCCGTCCCGCACGCGGGCGACGCCGATCTGCCCGCCGCCCTGGCCGACCAGCACGATCTTGCGCGTGACGCTGCGCCGCTTCAGCTCCCGCTCCGCGCCGACGATCTGCTGATCGCCCGACGGGCTGGCGATGATGTCGATGCCGTCGCCCTGGGCGGTCAGCACGTCGGACATCGCCGCCATCGACTTGTCCACCAGGTAGTGGCCGTCGACCGTCGCGAGCACCTTGATGTTCGGGTGCTTGGCGAAGACCTCGTTCACCGCGTTGGCCCGCGTCTGGTCGAAGAGCGTCGTCCGGTCGCCATACATCAGGACGACCCGGCAGGGGTCGAGCTTGGCGCAGCGATCGACCACGAACTCCGCGACCATCTTCGCATCGTCGGGGACGCTGTAGCCGATCGGCGTCAGGCCCTCGACCTGCGGCCTGAAGTCGGTCGGATCCGGACCGATCGTGTGCTCGAGCGAGAAGGTCTTGACCTTCTTCTGGTAGGCCTGCTTCACCAGCGGCGTCAGGCTGGCGCCGTCGACGGGCATGATCAGCAGCGCTTTGTACTGGCCCGACGCCAGGGCGTCCTGGACTTGTGAATACTGCGTCGGACCGCTGAACTGGCCGTCGAAGAAGCGGATCGACAGCCCTTCCTTCTTCGCCTGCTCCTGGGCGGCCTTCCAGGCCGCCTGGGTGTAGCCGTTGTTGGCGCCGAATCCGAAGAACGCCAGGCGTTCCGCGCCGGCGGCGAGCGACGTCGCCGCCATGAGCGCCGCCAGCGCCGTCGCGGCGGCGATGCCCCGTTCCCGCCAGCGGCGCATGCCGGTCCGTTCCGCGCCGCGACGTGTCGTCCGGCCGGGTCTTGCGTTGTCCATGATCAATTCCCCTCTGCTCGTGTGTGTCCACGATTCCGCCGGTGGCGACGCGTCGTCGCGCGGCGCCATGGTCGAAGTGCTGCTGACGGGCGGGGTCCCTACGCCGTCCGTCGCGTCCAGGAATCCAAGGCGACGGCGACCAGGATGATGCTGCCCTGCACGATCTGCTGGTAGATCGCATCGACGTCGAGGATGTTGAAGCCGTTGCCGATCATCGCGAGCAGGAGCACGCCGCAGATCGTCCGCCAGATCGCCCCTCGACCGCCGAGGATCGAGGTGCCGCCGACGACGATCGCGGCGATCACCGTCAGCTCCATGCCGATCCCGGTCGCCGCCTGCGCGGAGCCCGACCGCGAGGCCAGGATCACGCCGGCGATGCCCGAGGCGAGCCCCGAGAGCCCGAAGGTCACCGCCCGGATCAGTTGCACGCGGACGCCGGACAGCCGGGCCGCCTCGGCGTTGCCGCCGGCGGCGACGACGTAGCGGCCGAAGATCGAGCGCTGCAGCAAAAGTCCGCAGCAGGCGGCGAAGATCAGCCAGATCCAGGCCGAATAGCTGACGCCGAGCAGCGAGCCCAGGCCGAGGTCGGAAAAGGACGGCTCGGCGACCGTGACGAGGATCCCGCCGGTGACCACGGTCGTCAGCCCGCGCAGGATCATCGCCGTCGCGAGCGTTCCCATGAAGGTGTTGACCCGGCCGAGCGTGGTGATCAGCCCGTTGCCGATGCCGGCGACGAGGCCGACCAGCGCCCCGAGCAGCAGCGCCGCGCCGACCCCGACATCGGGGGCGAGCGAGGCCGCGACCACACCCGAGAGCGCGACCGCCGAGCCGGTCGACAGGTCGAACCCGCCGGCGATGATGACCAGCGTCCCGGCGCACGCGATGATACCCGCCGGCGCCCACTGGTCGAGCACGTTGAGCAGGTTGTCGGTGGTCAGGAACGCCGGGCTCGCCACGCTCAGGAAGGCGAAGACCAGGGCGCAGGCCAGGAGGATGCCGAGCTCCTGCGCCCGAGTCCGCAGGCGCGCGGCGCGGCCGCGGCCGGCCGGCGGCTCGGGGTCGGGGAGCGCGCGCTCGGCCCGGTCGACCATGGAAGCGTCGGACATCAGCTCATCGCCTCTTCGACATGGCCGAACCCGGCCGAGAGAATCTCCAGCTCCGTCGCCGTCGCGCCGTCGAGCGACGCCGCGATCGTTCCCGCTCGCATCACCAGCACGCGGTGCGCCAATCCCAGCACCTCGTCGATCTCCGACGAGATCAGCAGCAGCCCGATCCCCTGCGCGGCGAGCGCGTGCAGCAGGCCGTAGATCCCGCGCTTGGCGCCGACGTCGACCCCCCGGGTCGGCTCGTCGACGATCAGCAGGTCCGGCCTGACGAAGGCCCACCGCGCGAGCAGCGCCTTCTGCTGGTTGCCGCCGGAGAGCGCGCCGACCGCGACGTCGAGGCCGGCCGTCTTGATGCCGAACTCCTGCACGAGCCGGGCCGCCTCCGCGTTCTCGCGACGCCGGTTGACGAACCCTCCCGCGCTGACCCGGCCGAGCCCGGCCATGGTCATGTTCTCCTTGACCGAGCGGTCGAGGAACAGGCCCTGGTCCTTGCGGGACTCGGGCAGCATCGCCACCCCCCGCCGCACCGCCTCGTTCGGGTGCCGGAACCGCTCGACGCGGCCGTTGATCGCGATCTCGCCGGTATGGTGCTTGTCGGCGCCGAAGATCGCGCGCCCGACCTCGGAACGGCCTGAGCCGACGAGTCCGGTCAGCGCGACGATCTCGCCCGCGCGGACGTCGAACGACACGTCGTCGAGCAGGTCCGGGGTGGAGAGGCCGCGCACCGAGCAGACCACCGGCGCGTCGGGCGCGGGGAACTGCTTGGGCGGCATGGTCAGGTCGGTGGCCCGCCCCACCATGCCCGTCACCAGCGAACCGCGGGTCTCCGCGGCGGCCGTCCCGGACCGCACCACGCGTCCGTTGCGCAGGACGGTGATGTCGTCCGAGAGCCGCAGCACCTCGTCGAGGTAATGCGAGACATAGATCACGGTGGTGCCCGCCTCGCGCAGCGAGAGCACCGCGTCGAACAGCACGCGGGCCTCGTTCGGGGTCAGGGCGGCCGTCGGCTCGTCCATGATCAGGATGCGCGCGTCGCGGGCGACCGCGCGCATCAGCTCGACCTTCTGCTGATCCGCCACGCGCAGCGTGCCGACGGGCACGCCGGCGGGCAACGAGATGCGCAGCCGCTCCGCCAGCTCGCGGTAGCGCTCCTTCATCCGCTCGCCCGCGAGCATGCCGAGCCTGTGGCTCTCGCATCCGAGGAACACGTTCTCGAGCACCGACAGGTACGGGACCAGGCAGAGCTCCTGGGCCATCATCGTGACGCCGGCGGCCAGCGCCTCGTGCGGCGAGCGGTAGCTCATCTGCTCGCCGTTGATCGTCAGCGTGCCCGCGTCGGGGCGGATCACCCCGGCGATGACCTTGCCGAGCGTCGACTTGCCCGCGCCGTTCTCGCCGACGAAGGCGTGCACGGACGCCGGGGCGATGTCGACGTTCACCCCGTCGAGAGCCTGGGTAGCGCCGAAGCGCTTGGAGATCCCCCGCACCGCGATCGACGCGCCCTGCCGGGCGCCGAGCCGGCGGCCCGCGTCGGCCGACGCGGGAACCGCTGCATCTGTCACGCGCCTCCGCTCCATCGTCTCTTCTCCGTCGACCGCTGCGTCACCTGGTCTGAAGGGGCGGCTGCCTAGGTCGTGACGCCAGCATTGCGCTGACGCATCTCGTCTTCATTTCGCAACAGGAAGGAGATGGCCGTGTGATCCAGGTCACCTTCCCCGAGATCCATGAGTTTCTCGAATTGGCTGCGGACGACGTCGGCTATCGGCAGATTTATGCCGTGGCGATGGGCTGCGCTCAGCGCAATATCGAGATCTTTCTTGTGCAAGCGAACGCGAAATCCAGGCGTGAAATCCTGCATTATGAAATTTCTTCGCCGCACCTCTCCTACTTTTGTTCCCGCGAGCCCGGCTCCAAGCACATCGAGCACGGTCGCCATCGGAACGCCGTGGCGCTCCGCGAGCAAGAGTCCCTCGCTCAACGCTGAAATGACCCCGGCCACCACGACCTGATTGCAGGCCTTGACCACTTGGCCGGAACCGCTGCCGCCGATATGCATGACTTTCGACGCAAGCACGGACAGAAGTGGCCTGGCCCTTTCGAAGCCCCTGTCCGTCCCTCCCACCATGATCGACAATGTGGCTTCACGGGCCCCCTTGTCGCCGCCGCTGACCGGAGCATCGACAAAATCGACCCCCATTGCCTCGCATCGGGCCGAGATTTCGAGGGCCACGGCAGGGCTCACACTGCTCGTGTCGATCAGCAGCTGGCCCTCCCGTGCGTTTTTCAACACGCCATCCGGCCCAAGATAAACGTCCCGGACCTCGATATCCGAGGGCAGCATCGTGAAGACCGCATCCACCCGCGACAGCAGCTGCGCAATATTGCCAGCCTCCTCGGCGCCGGCCTTCTTTATATTCGCCGCTGCTTGCGTGGGACGGTTCAAGATCGTGAGGGGATAGCCAGCCTTCAGGAGATGGCCGGCCATCGGCTCTCCCATCACTCCCAATCCGACAAAACCAACCCGAAGTGTCATCGCGCTTATCCTCATTCAGGAGGAAGCGGTCCTACCGCTCTACAGGTTGGTAATCCTGCGTCCGACGGCCGTCCATACCCAGAAAGGGTAGGTGGTGGTGCGAGGGGAACCGCATTCGAGCGGAGAGGAGGGCCGCGTGGAGAGATACGACGGTTTCCGTCGTCGGGCGCCCTTTGGAGGAAGCAGCCGATGCAGGGCCTGGTTGTGATCGTCCAGGACGTTCACGATCCGCGCGGCATGCGCGGCATGATCTGCACCGGACCTTCGATGCGATTGTCCGAGGTCGACGGCGGAGAAAGCGTCCTGCGCCCCTTCCGGAATCGGGTGTCGGATCGACTTCCGGTCCGGTGCGGCATCCGACGCCGAGGCCCCTCCCGCCTCGGCCCGGCCTCAACCGCGGTCGCCCGGAGGAGCCGTTCTCCCCGTCCCCATCATGGCCCCCCAAACCCCGCCGGCTCGCGGGTGAAGCCGCGGCTCGCCGCCAGCATCTGCCTGGTATAATCGGCCGCCACCGCGCCCGACCGCAGCGCCGCGGCGGTGGTCTCCTCTTCCACCCGGCCGCCACGCATCACCACCAGGCGCTCGCACAGATGCGCCACCACCGCGAGATTGTGGCTGACCAATAGAAAGGTCAGGCTGCGCTCGCGCCGCAGCGTCTCCAGCAGGTTGAGGATCTCGGCCTGCACCGAGGCGTCGAGGGCCGAGGTCGGCTCGTCGAGCAGGAGCAGCTGCGGCTCCAGGATCAGGGCGCGGGCGATGGCGATACGCTGGCGCTGGCCGCCGGAGAGCTGGTGCGGGTAGCGGAAGCGGTAGGCCGGGCCGAGGCCGACCTCGCGCAGCACCGAGAGGATGCGCTCCTCCCGGCCCGGCAGGCGGTGGATCGCCAGCGGCTCGGACAGGATGCGGTCGACGGTGTGGCGCGGATGCAGCGAGGCATAGGGGTCCTGGAACACCATCTGCACCCGGCGCAGGAAGGCGAGGTCGCGCGGCGTCGACACCGCCGCACCCTCGAAACGGATGCGCCCGCCCGCCGCGGCGGCAAGCCCCGTGATCGCGCGCAGCACGCTGGTCTTGCCCGAGCCGGACTCGCCGACCAGGCCGAGCGCCTCGCCGCGGTCGAGGCGCAGCGACACGCCGTCCACCGCCGTCAGCATCATGCGGCCATGGCCGAAGCGCATGGTCAGATCCTCGACCTCCAGCATGGCGCCGCTCATCGCAGCCATGCCGGATCGCGGGCGAGCACGGGCAGCGGGTGGCGGTCGACCTCGAGCCGCGGCAGGCAGCGCATCAGCCCCTGGGTGTAGGGGTGGCGCGCCCTGGCGAGCTCGCTCGCCTTGAGCTCCTCCACCACCCGGCCGGCATACATCACCAGCACCCGGTCGCAGAAGGAGGAGACCAGCTCCAGGTCGTGGCTGATCAGGATCAGGCTCATGCCGCGCCGGTAGACGAGGTCGTCGAGGATGCGCAGCACCTCCAGCTGCACCGTGACGTCGAGCGCCGAGGTCGGCTCGTCGGCGACGAGCAGGTCGGGGTCTGTCACCAGCATCATCGCGATCATGCAGCGCTGGCCCATGCCGCCGGAGACCTCGTGCGGATAGAGCGAGAACACCCGCTCGGGATCGCGCAAGCGCACCGCCGCCAGCATGCCGAGCGACTTCTCGCGGGCCTCGGCCCGGCTCACCCGGCCATGGGCGCGGCAGGCCTCCAGCATCTGCGCGCCGATGGTCATCACCGGGTTGAGCGAGAATTTCGGGTCCTGCATCACCATGGTCATGCGGTCGCCGCGCAGCCGGCGGATGGTGCGCGGATCGGCGCCGATGAGGTCGACGCCGTCGAACACCAGCCGCTTCGCGGTGACCTCGGCCGGCGGCCGCGTCAGGCCGAGCAGGGCCCGGCCGGTCTGGGACTTGCCGGAACCGGACTCGCCGACGATGCCGAGCCGCTCGCGCCCGAGCCGGAAGGAGACCCCGCGCACCGCCTCGACCACGCCGTGAGGCAGGCGGAAGCGCACCTCGAGATCCTCGACCGCGAGAAGAGGCTCCTCCGTGCTCATGTCGGCGCCTTCGGATCGAGCACGTCGCGCAGCCCGTCGCCCAGGAGGTTGAAGCCGAGGCTGACCACCAGGATGGCGATGCCGGGCATGGCCGCCACCCACCACTGGTCGATCAGGAAGCGCCGGCCGGTGGCGATCATCGCGCCCCATTCGGGCAGAGGCGGCTGGGCGCCGAGGCCGAGGAAGCCGAGCCCGGCCGCGGTGAGGATGATGCCGGCCATGTCGAGCGTGACGCGCACGATCACCGACGACATGCACAGCGGCACGACGTAGCGGGCGAGGATGCGCAGGGTCGAGGCGCCCTGCAATTGCGCCGCCTGGATGAATTCGCTGTGGCGCACCGTCAGCGTCTCCGCCCGCGCCAGCCGCGCATAGGCCGGCCAGGAGGTGATGGCGATGGCGATGATGGCGTTCTCGATGCCCGGCCCGAGCGCCGCGACGAAGGCCAGCGCCAGCACCAGCTTGGGAAAGGCGAGGAAGATGTCGGTGAGGCGCATCAGCACCGCGTCGACCCAGCCGCCGACATAGCCCGACACCGTGCCGACGGCGAGGCCGATCGGCATGGCGATCACCGAGACCAGCGCCACCACCGCCAGCGTGACGCGGGAGCCGTAGACCAGCCGCGAATAGATGTCGCGCGCCTGGTCGTCGGTGCCGAGCCAGAACTCGGGCCCGGGCGGCAGCAGGCGCTGCGTCCTCAGATCCCCGCCGGAGACCGGCGAGTGGGTGGCGAGGAGGTCGGCGAAGCCGGCCGTGAGCAGGAGCGCCAGCACCAGCACGAGGCCGGTCACGGCCAGGGGATGGGTGAGGAAGCGCCGCCAGCCGACATAGGCGCGGCCAAGCCAGGCCTGCCGGCGCGATTGCGGCTCGCTCGTGGTCAGCCAGGCCCGCATGTCCGCCGTCATCGCCGCGTCCTCGGATCGAGCAGGCGGTAGAGCACGTCCGACAGCATGTTGAGCAGGACGAAGGCGGCGCCGATGCACAGCGTCGCGCCCAGCACCGCGTTCATGTCGGCGTTCTGCAGCGAATTGGTGAGGTAGGAGCCGATGCCCGGCCACGCGAAGATCGTCTCGGTCAGCACCGAGCCTTCCAGCAGCGTGGCATAGGAGAGAACGATCACCGTCACCAGCGGCACCGCGGCGTTGCGCAGGGCGTGGCGCCAGATCACCCGCGCCTCGCTGAGGCCCTTCACCCGCGCGGTCAGCACATATTCCTGCTGCAGCTCGGTCAGCATGAACGAGCGCGTCATGCGGCTGATATAGGCGAGCGAGAAGTAGCCGAGCAGGCAGGCCGGCAGGATGACGTGCGACACGGCGTTGGCGAAGACCTCGAACTGCCCCTGCATCAGGCTGTCGATCAGCAGCGACCCGGTGACCGGCGTCACCATGTAGTCGTAGGAAATGTCGAGCCGCCCGGGCCCGGCCACCCAGTCGAGCTTGGCGTAGAACAATAGGAGCGCCATCAGGCCGAGCCAGAAGATCGGCACGGAATAGCCGACGAGCCCGACCACCCGCGTCGCCTGGTCGACGAGGCTGCCGGCGCGCACGGCCGCGAGCACGCCAAGCGGCACCCCGATCAGGGCGCCGATCAGGGTGCCGAGCGTCGCCAGCTCCAGCGTCGCCGGGAAGAAGCGGCCGATGTCGTCGAGCACCGGATTGGTGGTGAGCACGGAGTTGCCGAAATCGCCGTGCAGCACCTTGCTGAGGTAGAGCCAGAATTGCTGCAGCAGCGGCAGGTCGAGGCCGAGCTCCTGGCGGGCGCGGGCATAGACCTGGGGCGAGGCCTTGTCGCCGACCACTGCCAGCACAGGGTCGACCGGCACCACGCGGCCGATGAGGAAGGTGACCGCGACCAGCCCGAGCAGGGTGATCGCGGCCGTCAGGACGAAGCGGGCGAGAGCCTTCGCCGCCTGCCCGGCGTGGGCGCCGATGAGGCCGTCCCGGCCCTGCGCCATCGCCACGGCGAAGCTAGTCCTTGGAGGTGGTGGTCACGTAGTTGTTGTCATAGGACGGCCCCATGACGAAATTCCTGACGTTGGCGCGCAGCACCGCCGTCTCCTTCTGCTGGTACATGACGACGAAGGGGCTGGTCTCCATGATCTCCTTCTGCATCGCCTCGTACATCGCCGCGCGCTTGGCCGCATCCCGTTCGAGGATGGCCGCCTCCGTCTGCTTGTTCAGCTCCGGCGTCGGCCAGGCGTTGCGCCAGGCCAGGGTCTTGATCTTGGCGTCGTCCGAATTGTCGGGGTTCGAGGCGAAGGTCTGGGCGTTCGAATGCGGGTCCTGGTAGTCCGAGCCCCAGATGCCGATATAGATGTCGTGCTGGCGGGCGCGGTACTTGGTCAGCGTCTGCTTGCCGTCGCCGGGGATGAGCTCGATCTGCACGCCGGCCTTGGCCGCCGATGCCTGGATCGCCTCGGCGAGGCCCGTGGTCGGCTGGTTGTTGCGCACGTCCATCGTCACCTTGAACCCGTCGGGCAGGCCGGCCTCGGCCAGCAGCGCCTTGGCCTTGGCGAGGTCGAGGCTGAAGGGCGTGTCCTTGAGGGCGCCGAGGAAGCCGGCGGGCAGGAAGGCCTGGTGCACCGAGCCCTCGGTCTTCATGATCGTGTCGCCGATCGCGGCATAGTCGACGAGGTACTTGAAGGCCTGGCGCACCTGCGGCTTGGCCAGGATCGGGTTCTTCTGGTTCAGGCTGAAGTAATAGAGCGTGCCCTTGGGCGCCGACTGCACCTTGAAGTCGGGCTTGGCGGAGAGCGCGCCGATCTCCTCGGGGCCGAGGTTGCGGGCGATGTCGATGTCGCCCTTCTCCAGGAGCAGGCGCTGCGTCGCCCGTTCGGCGATGTGGCGGTAGATGACGCGGGCGAGCGGGGCGGGCGTGCCGGAATAGTTCGGGTTGCGCTCGAGCACCACCGCCTCGTTGGCGCGCCAGTCGCGGATGGTGAACGGCCCTGAGCCGGCATAGTGGGTCTTCAGCCAGCCATAGCCGAGGTCGCCCCCCGCCTCGTGCTCCAGCACCAGCTTCTTGTCGACCACCGAGGCGACGGACGAGGTGAGGCAGTAGAGGACGAAGCTCGGCGCATAGGGCTTGTCCATCTCGAAGGTCAGGGCATAGTCGCCCGTCTGCTTGACCTTGTCCTTGACGTTCTCCTTGGTCAGGCCGAACTGGTTGACGATAAAGGCCGGCTGCTTGTCGAGGATGACGGCCCGCTGCAGCGAGAACACCACGTCCGCGGCGGTGATCGGGTTGCCGGAGGCGAACTTGCGTCCCTCGCGGATCTTGAAGGTGATGGTCTTGCCGTCCTCGGAGACGCTCCAGGACTCGGCCACGACCCCGAAGATCTTCGACACGTCGGTGAGATCGTAGCCGATCAGCCGCTCATAGGTGTTGCCGGAGATCTCCGACGTGGAAATCTCGAAGATCTCGGCGGGATCGAGGGAGATGATGTCGTCGATGAACCAGCCCTGGACCAGCGTGTCCTTGGGCGTGGCGGCGCACGCGCCCGTCGCCAATCCTACCCCGAGCATGCAGGCCATCGCGAACCGGGCGAGCGATCGGATCAACATCGAGGATGTCTCCTGTGGGACTGGCCGACTGTGGCACCGCAGGCCTCCGGCTGTCCATCGGTGAAATGCGGCTGCCACAACGCCCTCTCAGCCGTTGTGACCAGACTTGATCCGATAAGCGCTTAGATAGGTGATCGTCGGAGAAATGGGCTCGCCCGTTCAACCGCGTCATGGCCGGACTTGATCCGGCCATCTCGACGGGATCGCTTGCGGTCTCGTGAGCGAACACCGCGATTGGGGGCCGTCGTCACCAGCTTCTGCGTCGTTGCGTGCGCGTGGATGGCCGGATCAAGTCCGGCCATGACGACTGAGGAGGCGTCGCCTTTTCCAGCAGCGACACACCGGATGCACCGCTCCACGGCGCGTCGACTGGAGGCCGACGCGCCGCCTCTTTCGGACCGCCATCCTGGGGAAGAAGGTTATCCTTCGGCGCCTCAGCTCCAGGCGTGCAGAGGCGGGTTGACGCCGTTGAGGAAGTAGTTGCCGAGGATGGCGTATTTCCATCGCACCGGGTCGTGCAGCGTGTGGGTGCGGGCATTGCGCCAATGCCGGTCGAGGTTGTGCTCGGCCAGGGTCGAGCGGGTGCCGGCGAGCTCGAACAGCTTGTTGGCCGCGGCGAGAGCCGTCTCCGTCGAGAACACCTTGGCCTCGGCCACGGCGATCTGCGCCTCGGCGACGCTCGTCTCGCCCGGCTCGGCCACGGCCCTGTCGACGGCGAGGCCGGCCTTGTCCAGCAGCGCCTCGGTCGCGTGCAGGCGCAGGGTCAGGTCGCCGATCGCCTGGATGGTGTAGGGATCCTGCCAGGCATGCTCCAGGCCGCTGTCGACCCAGGCGCGCGCCTTGCCGCGCACGAAGGCGACGGTGTCGTCGATGGCGGCACGGGCAATGCCGGTGTCGACCGCGGCCTGGATGATCTGGAAGATGGCGCCGTCCGCCGTCGGCCGCTCATACCCCTTGTAGCCGGGCACGAGATGGCTCTTCGGCACCTTGACCTGGTCGAGCAGCACCGTGCCGCTCAGCGTGGTGCGCTGGCCGAAGCTCGACCAGTCGTCGATCACGGTCAGCCCGGGCGCGTCGCGCTCGGCGATGGCGTACCAGGCCCGCCCTTCGCCGTCGAGCGCGACGATCGGCACGAGATGGGCGAGCAGGGCGCCGCTGGCGTAGAACTTGCGGCCGCTCACCAGCACGTGGTCGCCGGCGTCGACGAAGCGGGTCTCGAAGTCGACCGCCCGCCTCGAGCCGAACTCGGAGAAGGCATTGCCGAAGCGGATGCCCCGCAGCGCCTCGGCGAAGAGCAGCGCCTGCTGGGCCTCGTCGGACACGGTGCGGATGGCGGCGACCACGCCGAGATGGTTCTGGGGAATCTGGCCGAGCGAGGGATCGGCGGCGGAGATGATCGCGATCACCTTCGAGAGCGTGACATAGGAGACTTCCGGCCCGCCGAACCGACGGGGCACGTTGATCGACCATAGGCCGCTGCTGGAAAAGGCGTCGAGCTCCTCGACCGGCCATTTGCGGGTGAGGTCGCGCTCGGAGGCGCCCTTGGCGAACGCCGCCGCGAGCCGCTCGGCCACCGCGATCGCCTCGGCATCGTCCTTGATCACATGGGCCGGCTGGGCCGGCCGCGGCACGCCGGGCACGCCGGGCACGCCGGCCGCGGGCGTCGATGTCTCGGCCTGGCCTGCCGGAAAGGCGATGGTCATCGGGAAATCCTCCTGGAACGGGATGAAATGGGAAGGCGGTCACGCCATCGTGTGAAGCGCGGGACGGCGCGCCCGGACGAGCGGCCCCTCGCCGAGGTAGAAGGCCTTGACGTCGTCGCGGCTGCGCAGCTCCGCCGCCGGCCCTTCGAGCACGGCGGTGCCGTTCTCCAGCACGCAGGCGCGGTCGGCGTGGCGCAGCGCCAGGGTCGAGTTCTGCTCGGCGACCAGGATCGACAGGCCCTCGTCGCGGTTGAGCTGCCGGAGGCGGCGGAAGATGTCCTCCGCCACCATCGGCGCCAGGCCCATGGACGGCTCGTCCAGCACCAGCAGCCGCGGCCGGGACATCAGCGCCCGCCCGATGGCCGTCATCTGCTGCTCGCCGCCGGACGTGAGGCCGGCAGGCGTCCGGCGCCTGGCCTGGAGGCCCGGGAAGCAGACATAGACCCGCTCCAGATCCTGCCGGATCTCGGCACGGCCGGAACCGCGGCCGAGGCCGCCGGTGACGAGATTCTCCTCCACGGTCAGGGACCGGAAGCAGTGGCGCCCCTCCAGGACCTGGGCGAGGCCCCGACGCACCAGTCCCGCCGGCGTGGCGCGGCTGACGTCGAGGTCGTCATAGACGATGCGCCCGGCGGTGACGCGGCCGCGCTCGGCCGGCAGCAGGTTGGACACCGCCTTGAGCGTGGTGGTCTTGCCGGCGCCGTTGGCCCCGAGCAGCGCCAGGACCTCGCCGCGCGCCAGGGTTAGGCTGACGCCGTGCAGCGCCACGATCGAGCCGCCATAGGCCGCCTCGACGGCCTCGACGGTGAGCTGGATGTCGTGCCGCGCCATGCCTCGTTTCCCCCGCGCCGCCGATCGCCGGTTCAGTTGGTCACGCCGTCCGCATCCGCGGCGGTGCGGGGCTTGATCTGCTTGCTGGCGGCATAGGCCGCGGCCGACTTCTCGATGATCGGGCGCAGCAGCGCCCAGTCCGGCGCGATCCAGTCGGACACCACGTTCCACGCCTTGCCGTCCCATTGCTGGAAGGTGACGAGGCCGTTGCCCTCGTGATTGTCCCAGGTGACGTCGATGGAATGGAACAGATCCTTGGCGCCGAGAGCCGCGACCCGGGCCGGGTCGAGCCTGAGGTGCTCGAAGCCCCAGCGCACCTCGTCGCCGGTGAGGGTGCGGTGCCCGAACTTCTCCTGGGCGATGCGCACGGCCTCGACGTTCAGGATGCCGTTCACGATGCCGAGGTTGTGGTAGACGCTGCCGATGCGCGACTTGTCCTCCAGGTTGCCCTTGCCGGCGTCGTAGACCGTCCGGACGATCTCCTGCAGCACCGGATATTGCGCGCCGGAGGCCTGGGTGGTGATGGCGATGTAGCCCTTGGCGGCGTCGCCGGCCGGAATGACGTCCTCTTCCGAGTTCGACCAGACATTGCCGATGATGTGGTCGGCGGGGAAGCCGACCTTCTGGGCGGTCTTGAGCGCCACCGGGTTCATCACGCCCCAGCCGCGCAGCACGACATAGTCCGGCTTGGCGCGGCGGATGGTGAGCCATTGCGCCTGCTGCTCGTTGCCGGGATGCGGCACCTCGATCTGCTGCAGCTCGAAGCCGTACTTGTCCTTGAGCAGCTCGTAGATCGGGATGGTCTCCTTGCCGTAGGGCGAACCGTGGTAGAGCACCACCAGCTTCTTGCCCCTGAGCTTGTCCAGCCCGCCCTCCTTCGCGGCGATGTAGTTGATGATGCCGGAGGTCTCGCTGTAGGGGTTCAGCAGCAGCGGGAAGACATAGGGAAACACCCGGCCGTCGGTGGAATCGGTGCGGCCGTGATTGATGGTGATCAGCGGCACCCTGTCCTTGGTGATGCGGTCGATCATCGCATAGGCGATGCCGACGGAGAGCGGGTTCCAGGCGGCGATGCCGGGCCGGCTGCGGAAGCGCTCATAGACCTCGACGCCGCGCTCGACCTCATACTGGGTCTCGCCCTCGTCCCAGGTGATCTTGACGCCGTTGATGCCGCCGTCGCGGATGTTGATCAGGTTGAAATAGTCGATCGTGCCGCCGAAGAAGCCGGTGCCGCCGGCGGCGTAGGGGCCGACCCGGTAGCTCTGCAGCGGGAAGAACTGCTCGTCGGCGAGGGCGGGCGCGGCGGCGAGCGGCAGGCTCGCCGCGAGGGCGAGGGCGGCCGAAACCGCGGCGCCGTGCAGGCGGGACAGGATGGACATGACAGGCTCCTGGCGTGCTTCGGGATGAGGATTGACGGGCTGACGGTTGGAGATCAGGGAGCGCCTCGCAGCCGGCGCGCCAGCCGCTCGGAGAGGGCGGCGAGCCCGTCCGGCTCGGCGATGAGGAAGAGGATGATCAGGCCGCCCAGGACGATGCGCTGGCTCATGTCGAGGACGCCGGAGTCGAACACGTCGCCGAGCAGCAGGCCGCCGAGGCGCGACAGCAGCAGCGGGAACACCACGATCAGCGCCGCGCCGAGGAAGGCGCCGCGGATGGTGGCGAGACCGCCGATGATGACGATGAACAGGATCTGGAAGGACCGGTCGAGGTTGAAGCCCGCGGGCTCGACCGTCCGCAGATAGGCGAAGGCCCAGAGCGCGCCGGCGATGCCGACGATGAAGGAGGAGACGGCGAAGGCCAGCAGCTTGGTGCGCAGCACCGGCACGCCGATCACCCGGGCGGCGAGCTCGTTGTCGCGCACCGCGATGAAGTTGCGGCCGGTCTGCGTGGCCACCAGCCGGGCGGCAAGGGCCGTCAGCGCCACGACCACGGTCAGGGCGAAGAGGTAGCGCCCGATGGCGCCCTCGAAGACGAGGCCGAACGCCGTCAGCGGCGGCGCGTCGATGACACCGGACGGATTGTCGTTGGAGAACCACGAGAACTTGGTCAGCGCCCATTGCACGAAGAACTGGGCGGCGAGCGTCGAGACCGCGAGGTAGAAGCCGCGCAGGCGCAGGCTCGGCAGGCCGAACACCAGGCCGAGCGCCGCGGCGGCGAGGCCGCCGAGCCCGATGCTGGCGAGCAGCGGCAGGCCTGCGACCCGCAGGTCGACATTGTAGGCGGCGAAGGCCCCGACCGCCATGAAGGCGGCGCTGCCGAGCGAAAGCAGCCCGGCATAGCCGGTGAGCAGATTGAGCCCGACGCCGGCGAGAGAGAGCGCCAGGAACGGCAGCAGGATGGCCTCGACCAGATAGCCGCCGCCGACGGCCGGAACGAGGCCGTAGGCAAGCGCCAGCACGGCGAGCGGCGTCGCCCAGGCCGGCAGGCGGCGGAGAACGGCGGGGGCGGCGACCGGCATGTCAGGCCCTTTCCACGAGCTTCTGGCCGAACAGGCCGGCAGGCCGCACCAGCAGGAAGGCGAGCGCCGCCGCATAGGCGAACCAGCCTTCGATGCCGCCGCCGACGAAGGGACCGAGATAGACCTCGGCCAGCTTCTCGAAGGCCCCGATCATGAGGCCGCCGACGATGGCGCCGAGGATCGAGTCGAAGCCGCCGAGCACCAGCACCGGCAGCGCCTTGAGCACGACCAGCGACAGGGAGAACTGCACGCCGAGCCGCGCGCCCCAGAGCAGGCCGGCCACGAGGGCGACGACCCCGGCCGCCGTCCACACCGTCGCCCAGATGCGCGGCAGCCTGAGGCCGACGGCGACGGCGGCGAGGGTATCGTCCGCCACCGCCCGGAAGGCGAGGCCGCTGCGCGTCCAGCGGAAGAAGGCGGTGAGGGCGCCGACCATGGCCGCCGCGACGGCGGCGGCGAAGAGGTCGAAGCGGGAGATGAAGACGCCGGCGATCTCCAGCGGCGTGTCCTCGATGCCGAGGTCGAGCGCATGGACCTGGGTGCCCCAGACGAGCTGCGCCGCCCCCTCGATGACGTAGGAGAGCCCGAGCGTCGCCATGAACAGGGTGATCGGCGGCCGGTTGACCAGCGGCCTGAGCACCGCCCGCTCGATCCCCAGGCCCAGCAGCGCCATCGCCGCGACGGTCGCCGCCAGGGCCAGGGCGAACGGCACGCCGCGCTCGACCAGGCTGACGAAGGTCAGTGCCGCGAACAGCAGCATGGCGCCCTGGGCGAAGTTGAGCACGCCGGAGGTCTTGTAGATCAGCACGAAACCGATCGCGACCAGCGAATACATCACGCCGGAGAGCAGGCCGCCGACCAGAACTTCCGTGAAGAACAGGAGATCGATGTCGGCCATCACGCGCCTCCCCCGGCTTCGTCTCCGGAGGCGCCGCCGAGATAGGCGGCGATCACGGCGGGATCGGCCCGCACCTCGGCCGGCGTCGCGTCGGCGATCTTGCGGCCGTAGTCGAGCACGGCAATCCGGTCGGAGAGGTCCATGATCACGCCGATATCGTGCTCGATCAGCACGACGGTGGTGCCGTAGACGTCGCGGGCAGCCCGGACGAAACCGCTCATGTCCCGCTTCTCCGCCGCGGTCATGCCGGCCATCGGCTCGTCGAGCAGCAGCAGCCGCGGCCGGGCCACCAGGGCGCGGGCGAGCTCGACCCGCTTCTGCAGGCCGTAGGGCAGCGCGTGGGCCCGGCGCTCGCGCACCGCGGCAAGGTCGAGGAAGCCGATCGCCTCCTCGGCATGAGCCCGGGCTTCCTCTTCCTCGCGCCGCGCCCGCCCGGCCCCGAGCATCTGCTCGACGACGCCGGCCCGCCGGGTCGCGACGCGGCCCATGACCACGTTGTCGAGGACGCTCAGACCCTTGAACAGGGCGAGGTTCTGGAACGTGCGCGCCACGCCGAGGCGGGCGAGGCCCTGCGTCGGCACCTCGGCGAAGCGCCGGCCGCCGAGCGTGATCCGGCCGCGATCCGGCCGGTAGACGCCGCTGATCACGTTGAGCAGCGAGCTCTTGCCGGCGCCGTTCGGCCCGATGATCGCCCGGATCTCGCCGGGCCGGACGACGAGATCGACGTCTTCCAGCGCCGTGACGCCGCCGAAGCCAAGCCCGATTCCCTCCAGGCGCAGGACCGGCGCCGGCGCGGCGTCCGGCGCCGCCGCCTGATCCGTCGGGGGTGCGAATGCCCCCATGCCCACCCCCGGCACCGCCAGCGGCACGGCGAAGGCCCCGCCGGGCTGAAACCCAGCCATCATCGTCTCCAGGAACCAGCTTTCGCTTGCGGCAGGATCGCCGCGGGGGCAGGCCGCGGTCACTCCGCCGCCGCGGGCAGGCGCTGCGCCGCCTCCAGCTCGCGCACCAGCGGTATGACGCGCCGGCCGAAATACTCGACCTCCTCCTGGAAATGCAGGAACCCGAGCAGGATCAGGCTGGCGCCGGCTGCCTTGAGGGCAAGGATGCGCTCGGCGATCTGCTCGGGCGTGCCGATCAGGTTGGAGCGGAAGCCGTCATTGTACTGGACCAGATCCTCGAAGCTGGACCTGGCCCAGTTGCCCTGGCCTTCCGGCGAGGCCTTGCCGGCGTTCTTCACCTCGTGGGCGAAGGCGTGCACCGCCTCGGGGTTCGCCTTGGCGATGATCTCGTCCAGCACCTGCCGCGCCTCGGCCTCGCTGTCGCGGGCGATGGCGAAGGCATTGACGCCGATGCGGACCCTGTGGCCGGTCTCGGCCGCCTTGGCCTGGATGTCGTCGGCCTGCTTCCCGATCTCCTCCGGCGTGTTGCCGTTGGTGAAGTACCAGTCGGAGACGCGTGCCGCCATGTCGCGGGCGGCGCGCGAGGAGCCGCCCTGAAAGATCTCCGGCAGCGGCTCCTTCGGCTTTGGCTTCAGCGAATAGGTGTTGAAGCGGTAGAAGTCGCCGCGGAAGGTGAAGGCGTCCTCGGTCCAGATGCCGCGCAGGGCGCGGATGAACTCCTCCGAGCGGCGATAGCGCTCGTCATGGTCGAGCCAGGGTTCGCCGATCGCCGCGAACTCGCCGCGGAACCAGCCGCTGACGATGTTGACGGCGACGCGGCCGTTGGTGAGGTGGTTGATCGTGGCGATCTGCTTGGCGGCAAGCGCCGGCGTCCAGGGGCCGGGCAGGATGGCGGCGATCACCTTCAGCCGCTCGGTCGCCGCCAGCAGGGCATGGCTGAAGGCGACGGACTCGTGCTGGAACTCGGCGCCGTAGCCGGCCGTGAAGCGGATCTGGCTCAGTGCATAGTCGAAGCCGCTCGCCTCGGCGATCTGGGCGAGCCTGCGGTTGTAGTCGATGTCCCAGCCGGTGCGCTGCTCGATGTCGCTGATGACGAGGCCGCCCGAGACGTTCGGCACCCAGTAGGCGAATTGGACGGGGTCGGTCACGGCGGTCATCGCGGATCTCTCCTGGCGGGGGCTGGTGAAACGAAGCGGTCAGGCGCCGACCGCGAGCCTGAGCGGCAGCTCCGCCCGGCGGCGGGCGATCTCGGCGAGCTGGCGCGCCGCCTCGTCGGCGGCGCGTCCGGCCCGCTCCTCGATCCGGAGGCTGGCGAGGCAGTGGTCCTGGAAATCGCCCTCGACGGCGTAGACCGTGGTCGGCAGGGTCAGGGCGCCGAGGAAGCCGAACAGCGGGCGCAGCTGGTGCTCGGTGACCAGGCCGTGCAGATGGCTGCCGCCGGTGGCGGTCAGCACCACCGGCTTGCCGGCGAAGGCCTGGTGATGGACGAGGTCGAACAGGTGCTTGAAGGCGCCGGTGTAGGAGGCGCGGTAGACCGGCGACCCTACCACCAGGAGGTCGGCCCGCTCGACCGCGTCGACCACCTCGCGGGCCCGGCCGCGCAGCTCCGCCGGCGCCAGCGCGCCGAACAGGTGGCGCGCCTCCTCCGCCAGCTCGATCACCGTGGCGGCGACGTCCGCCTGCGCGGCGATCCGCTCCACCACGTGGCGCACCAGCGCCGTGGTGCGCGAGGGCCGCGCGAGGCTGCCCGAGAGGCCCAGGACGAGAGGTCGGCTCATGGTTTGAACGACGGTCCCTGCAGAAATTACGTATATAATTTCTATAGTTTATATATTTATATACTCGTCAAGCCTTCGCGCCCGAAAAGAACGATCTTCGCCGGACCGGTGGGTGCGGGGAAAATCTCGCCCTGCCGCCCCGGCCGAGGCCACCTGTTTGACCTCCGGCACGGCGAGCCGGCCGCCCCGGGACATGCCGCCGGGCCCGGGATGCAGGATCCGGCCGATCCTGTGCGCTTGCGCACACGTCGGGGCTTCGCGGCTGTTGCATCGCCGGGGCCTCCGGCTCTATTGGCACGCTCCATCCCCGCGAGGGCCCAGACCGTGACCATCCGCTTCCATCGGGGCGACCTGCCCGATCTCTCCCGCTATCGCAGCATCGCCGCCGTCGACACCGAGACCCTCGGCCTCAACCCGCATCGCGACCGGCTCTGCGTGGTGCAGCTCTCGCCCGGCGACGGCACAGCCGACGTGGTGCAGATCCCCAGGGGCGGCAGCGAGGCGCCGAACCTGAAGCGGCTGCTCGCCGACCCGACGGTCACCAAGCTGTTTCACTATGCCCGCTTCGACGTGGCCGTGCTCTACCACGCCCTCGGCGTGATGACCGGGCCGGTCTATTGCACCAAGATCGCCTCGCGTCTGGTGCGCACCTACACCGACCGGCACGGGCTCAAGGATCTCGTCCGGGAACTTTTGGGGGTTGAGCTTTCCAAGCAACAGCAGTCCTCTGACTGGGGCGCCGACACGCTGACCGACGCACAGCTTGCCTATGCCGCTTCCGACGTGCTGCACCTGCACGATCTCAAGGCCAAGCTCGACGTCATGCTCGCGCGCGAGAGCCGGACGGACCTGGCCCAGGCCTGCTTCGACTTCCTGCCGGCGCGCGCCTTGCTCGACCTGCAGGGCTGGCCGGAGATCGACATCTTCGCCCATAGCTGACCCGACGCCGGATTCACCCTTCCTTGGCACGCGTTGACTTACAACGGTGGCATCGCAATATGAGACAGGCGGCACAGACGGGAGCCGCCACGAGGTTTTTGGTTTGGCCGATACGATCGACACGCGGGTCCGGATGAGGGCGCCCGCCCCCCTTCCGCGCGACCTCGCCTTCGACGCGGCCCGTCGGCACAGCCGTCGCGTGCGCACCCTCAAGGTCGCGGTGCCCGTCGTGGCGCTGCTGGCGGTCGCCGTCTTCGTCGGTTACGTGTTTTTCGACCCGTTCCGCCCCAAGGACGTCGAGCTCGACCTCGGCAAGCTCAACGTCTCGGACGGCAAGCTCACCATGGAGCTGCCGCACCTCACCGGCTTCAACAAGAAGCAGGAGGCCTACAACGTCACGGCCAAGACCGCCTCCCAGCGCATCGCCGCTCCGGGCCTGATCGACCTGACCGATCTGGACGCGGTGATCACCATGCAGGACGGCTCCACCGCGACGATGAAGTCGACCGCCGGCAAGTTCGACTCCAACGCCGAGGTGCTGACCTTGCGCGACAAGGTCGCGGTCACCTCGACAAGGGGCTATTCCGCCGACATGAAGAGTGCCACCATCGACTTCAAGGGGGGGACGGTGAAGAGCGACGAGCACGTCAAGGTCAACCTCACCAGCGGGGAGATCCAGGCGGACTCGCTCAGCATCGTCGACGGGGGCGCGCTGATCACCTTCAAGGGTCGCGTCAACTCCACCTTCCGCTCGAAGATCAGGCCGGACAAGACTCCAGGGAAGGGACCAACGCCATGAGCCAGACGAAGACCGAGAGCCCCTCCGCGGCCACCAGCACGGCAGGGTTCGGCCTGGCGGCGCTGGCCCTGGCCGCCGCCCTGGCGCTGGCCGGCCCGGCGCTGGCCGAGACCAAGAAGGCCGCCAATCCGTTCCAGGGCTTTTCCGGCGACAGCGGCAAGCCGGTGGACGTGAATTCGGAGACGCTCGAGGTCGACCAGAACGCCCAGAAGGCGGTCTTCACCGGCAATGTCGTCGCCGTCCAGGGCGACTCGACGCTGCGCGCGCCCAAGCTGGTGGTGTTCTACGACAATGCCGGCGCGAACCCGGCCGGTGGCGGCAACGCCCAGGAGCAGGACGCCGCGGCGCAGCCGGCCGGCGGTCCGTCCCAGGCCAGCAGCATCAAGCGGCTGGAAGCGTCCGGCGGCGTCGTCGTCACCTCCCAGGACCAGAAGGCCACCGGCGAGAACGGCGTGTTCGACATGCTCTCCAACACGGCGACGCTGACCGGCAATGTCGTGCTGACCCAGGGCCCCAACGTCATCCGCGGCAAGCAGCTGGTGGTCGACCTGAAGACCGGCATCGCCCGCGTCCAGGGCGGCACCACCGGCCTGTTCGTGCCCAGCAGCCAGAAAAAGGCCAACTGACGGTCCGCAGGCGAGCCCATCGCCCGGTGCGGCACGGACAGAGACAGCGCAAGGACTGAGAACGCCGTGGCGTGGTTGCCTTTCGGACGAAGCAGGAACGCGGTTGCGATCGACGAACCCGTGGACGTCGATCCGGACGCCTATCTGCCGAGCGAGGGGGTGCTCGCGGTGCGCTCGATCGCCAAGAGCTACCGCAAGCGCCAGGTGGTCGCCGACGTCAGCCTCGATCTCAAGCGCGGCGAGGCGGTCGGCCTGCTCGGGCCGAACGGCGCGGGCAAGACCACCGTCTTCTACATGATCATCGGCCTGATCCCGCCCGATCACGGTCGCATCGAGCTCGACGGCCACGACGTCACCCGCCTGCCGATGTACCGGCGGGCGCGGCTGGGCGTCGGCTACCTGCCGCAGGAGGCCTCGATCTTCCGCGGCCTCTCGGTCGAGCAGAACATCCGCGCCGTGCTGGAGATCGCCGAGCCCGACCGGCAGGCGCGCGAGCGCCAGTTGGAGGAACTGCTGGAGGAGTTCGGCCTGACCCGCCTGCGCGCCTCGCCCTCGATCGCCCTGTCCGGCGGCGAGCGCCGGCGCGTCGAGATCGCCCGGGCCCTCGCCAGCCACCCCTCCTTCATGCTGCTGGACGAGCCGTTCGCCGGCATCGACCCGATCGCCGTCGGCGACATCCAGGCGTTGGTGCGCCATCTCACCACCCGCGGCATCGGCGTCCTGATCACCGACCACAATGTCCGCGAGACCCTGTCGCTGATCGACCGCGCCTACATCATCCACTCCGGCCACGTGCTGACGGAGGGCACGCCTCAGGCGATCATCGAGGACCCGGACGCGCGGCGCCTCTACCTCGGCGAGGAGTTCCGGATGTAGCGGGCCGGGCGCCCGGTTGTTGTCAACGGGTAACGCCTTGTCACAATCGCGCGCTGCGACGAGACCGCCCTCCCCGTCCGGCCCATATTCATGATAGGGTCCGCCTACGTTCACCCTGTTTCGGGCTTGCTCCTTGTTGGTTCTTGCATGACGATTCTGATGCGCACCGCCGTTGCGGCGGTCTCTGCCTTTGTTCTGACGTCCA
>NZ_BAAJOT010000012.1:0-57023 GCF_057554225.1 Labrys sp. Lb11 | reverse complement strand
GGTGCCTAGGGGCGGAATCGAACCACCGACACTGCGATTTTCAGTCGAAGGTAACCACTTGATATCTCGGGATGCGGTTACCATCGACCGCCGAACTACGCCAAAAATGGCTCGCAGCAAAATACGCCGTCAGCGTATTTTTCGCTTGCCAATAATACGCTGACAGCGTACATTGCGATTGTCGGCAGCAGCCGATAGCGGCGCCTCCCGCCAATGAGGGGCCAGGGCCAGTCCCATGAGGACCATCACCGTCACCCGTCATTTCTCCGGCTTCCGCAATGTCGCCGATCGTTTTCAGCTCGGCGACCACGAAGCTGACGGCGACGCCGCCGTGAGCACCTATCTCCTCCCCGCCGGCTATGCCATCGTCGACGGCGATATTGTCGACCCGGTTGGCTATGTCTGCACCATCGTCCCTGGCGATGACGGCGCGCCGATTGTGATGAGCCTCGCCGGCCGTGCGGCCGACCAGCGCCTGCAGCTGGCCGCTTGAGGGGCGACGATGTCCCCATCTCCCAACCGCGCTCGCATCGTCTGCACCCCGCTCGCCGGGGCGCAGGCTCCCGGCCTACTCATGGGCCTACCTGCGACCCTGGAGCCGCTGGCGCTGCTCCGACGCGATAGCTTTTATGTCGCCGATGGCGTGCTGGTCCGGGTGCGCGCATCGGGCCTGCTGGCCCACTACGTCACTGGCTCTCTCCGCTCTATCGACCAGCGCAAGGCACAAGCATCGCTGGATGCGATGCTGAGGCGTCTGGCGCACGGTGACATCGCGGCTCCAGACGCGGATAAGGAAGACGTTGATGAAAAAGCGGACTGATGGCAGCAGGATCGCCATTCCTGCCACCCATTACGGCGCTCGTGGCATATCGCCTGCACTTCTGTCCGGCCTTATTCGGGCGGTCGGCGCGGTAAATGTCTCATCGGCCGAACTCCCCGTCGAAGGCGAAAGGCTCGCCGAGGCGCAGGTGCACGAGCTGACGGCAGCACTGCTCGCCGCGGAGGACGGCGAACGGTTCTCAGTTGGTCCGAACGAACTCATCGCGCTGCGCTTTGTGCTCGATGGCTCCGGCCGCGCACTGACCCTCCTTGCTGTCGAGGACTACGAGCGAGCCTTTCCATGCCTGGTCGATGGTCATGTGACGGATCGTGACCGGGCGATAGCGGCGTGGCTGGGAGATGCTGATGCAACAGACCATCCGACCCTCTATCTCAGGAGCTAGCGATGCCTCAAACTGACGAGGACAAGGCCGAACTCGCCGGCATCGTCCGGGATTTTCTTGACGCTGTCGACCTGACCGTCCAGCGCGGGGCCGACGTGCTTGGGGTCCCGAAGCGGACCCTTGAAGGTGTTGTGCAGGGACGCGGATTCCCGTACCCGCGCCTCCTGATCATGGCGATCGAACGGTTCTCCTTTCCGCCGTCCACCTCGGCCGAGCCGACACTGGATCACGTTACCCGATAGTGCGCCCGGGGCCGGCGATGGCGATTGCCGCGTCGGTCGCCTCATTGGCGGCGAGCATCTGCCGCCGGGCCCGGGCGAGGCCGACCAGCGCCCCGGCGACAATATGAGCCGGCCAACCGGCCGCCTCCGCCCGCTCGGCCAGCGCGGCAAACTCCGCCTCGAGCATCATCTCGCAGTCGATGACCAGATCGGGGTGACAGTCGTGGCGCGGCGGCTCCATGCAGGCACCCTATCACAGGAGCAGCGCGGGCTCCTCATCGCCGTCGCTGCGGCGGCCGGTGGCGACGATCTTGAGCGCGTCGTTCGGCAGCGGCCGCTGGAGCTGCAGTGCATCCTCCTCCGGCGCCGTCATCCAGATGTCCCGCTCCTCCGGCGTGGTGAGGATCACGGGCATCGCTTTTTCGTGCACCGGCCGCACGATGTCGTTGGCCTTCGTTGTGAGGAAGCTGAAGAGCAGATGCTCGCCCTCGGCGGGCTTGGCCTTCGTCCCGCGAGTTCCGGCCCACGGTCTCCAAATACCGGCGAAGCAGAAGGTCGGGCGCGTGTCGTCCAAGGCGAACCATGTCGGCCGCTTGGCATTTTGCTCGTCGTACTCGCAGAACGACGTTGCCGGAACGAGGCAGCGGTAAGCCGGCTTGAGCCAGGGCTTCCAGAATTTCGAGTCGACATTTCGAACGTTGGTGACGAGAGCGGTCTGGACCGGCGGAAACCCCCACCGCATCCGGATCAACTCCTCGCCATCGGCGCCGTGCCGGATCACCGGCGCCAAGCCGTCCGGGAAGATCGCCGTCTGCCGATCCTGGTTGCCGAGATGGTCCTTCAGGGCCTTGCGCAGGGCGCGCATGGCCTCCTGCGTCGTCGTGTTGCTGTACAGATTGCACATGGGTCAGTCTCGTCGCGGTCCGAACCCATCAAACAGGATCCTGCAGCCGCGCGCCATCTCAGCGAACGGCACCGCGCACGCCGCTGACCTGCCTGTATTGATCCTGCATGGCCCGTCGCAGCTGCGGCGTCATCCGGTCCGACCGGTAGAGCTCGACCTCGGCCAGCAGCAGGCTGGTCACCTTGGCCATCTTCAGCAGGGCAATGTCGTAATCTCCGCCGGCCGCTTCCAGATAAGCTTCCGCCAGCGTCCGGCCATTGTCGTCGACCTCGCCACGGACCTTGGCACGACGACGCTCTTCCACAGGGCTGAGTGTCCACATGGGTTACCTCGGCAGCTTGACGCTCCCGAAGCTATGCGTCGTTCTGGGCCATGTCGAGTCTTTTTGTTCTCATTTCGTTCTTGACGGGACTGCCCTGCCGGAGCGAGGATCCATGCCATGGACCCTATCGACATGATCGACCCGCGCACCGTCTGGCAGGCCCGCGAGGCCGGCTGGGAGCACCTGGTGGTGCAATGCCCGGCCTGTCCGCACAGCGTCACGATCCCGTGGGAGCGTCTCTCCGTCGGTGACCGGGTCGCCGATGTCGGCCTGCGCATGCGCTGCACCGCCTGCGGCCATCGCGGCGCGCAGACCTGGGCTTACATGGACCCGCGCCGGTTTGAGAGGCTCAAGCGCCTGGTGCGATCGTGAGGGACCGGTGGGACGCACCAAAGGCTCGGCTGGGCGAGCTGCGCGAGGCCGGCGTCGGCGTCTGGATGTCCTGTCCGAGCTGCCACGCCACATGGACGATCGAACCGGCCGAGATCGCCGGCGACGACATGATGCCGCTCCCGGCCCTGGCGGCGTCGCAGCGCTGCGGCACATGCGGCCGGCACGGCGGTATCGATGCGTCGCCCGATCCGCAGCCGTGGGTGCGATGGCTGCGGCGCACCAAGCAGCATCATCGGCTGCCGTTCTACGCGCCGATGATCCGCGACGACGACGAGCCGCCGGCGCCCGGGTGACGCGATGGCCGCCATGTCCCGCGGCCCGGCCGGGCTCTATGGTCCACCTCCGCCGCGATCGATTCGGCTTCAACCAACTGCGCCCGCCCCATGCAGCACTATGTCGACGCCCTCGCGCTCCTGCGCAAATCCGATCCGGTCGATATGCCGAGCCGCTGGCGACAGGCCGTCGACGATGCGACGGAATTCCTGGCAGACTGGGGCGAAAGGGCCGCGGCAGGCGGATGGACCGTCGAGGAGCTGTTCGGGCTCGACGCGGTCGCGCCGCTCGCGCGCTACGACCGCATGGGCCTCATCTGGCTGCTGCGCGGCAAGCCGGTGAAGGCGCTGGATGAGCGGCACGCCAGGATCGGCACGAGTACGACCTATTGGCGCAAGCATGCCTGCCCGGGCGTGACGATCGCCGCCCTTTGATTGTGGACGTGTCGTCGCGCCCTACGGATCGGCCGGAGGGAAGTCCCGCTCGGCCCGCTGCATCAGCGTCCGCTTGCCCGGCGCATAGGGCGCGCTCGCGGGCGGCGGCGGCGCGAGGCGCTTGAGCGTCTCATTAAGCACCTCGATCCGGGTCGTCATCGCCGCCATGCCGCCCGACAGCCGGTCGAAGCCGTCCTTCATCGTGTCCGCCACCCGGTCGACCCTGGCATTGAGCGCGGCGATCGAGCCCTCGACGGCTCCGACGCGAAAGCCGAGATTTTCGATCGGGGCTGCCTTGGTTTCCACCGCCGCGAAGCGGGCCGCGACCGCCGTGGCGGCGCCATCCATGCGCTTGTCCAGGTCGCGCCAGCGGGCCTCCTGCCGCGCCTCGTCAACGTCGAAGCGCACCCGCATCGCTTCGTCTGTCGACTGAAAGCGGGTCCAGCCGGCGACCACGACGACACCGATCGTCCCGACGGCGATAATGTTCTGCAGCGTAAACAAGGATGAGAGGTTCATGGCGGGGTCTCCGCTCGACATGATGTATTCCCAGTCCAGAGAGGCAATGCCGTCGAAGTTCAGGCCTTCGGCTTGTTGGGCACCATCCAGGTGATGCCGGCAGTCACGAGCGGCATGATGAGAGTGATGACCGTGGTCAGCGTCGTATCGTCCGGCAGCGTCACCTTGACGCCGTAGAGCGCGGCGACGCCGGCGGCAGCCGTGATCAGCGCCGCCCAGGCCTTGGCGGAAGTGGTGTTCATGGCGATGTCCTGTAGTAGAGGATGCCAGGCAACCGGCCGGGCGCGGAGGTGTCAAGGATCGCTTGACGGCTCGATCACTTCTCGATCAGAGCCCGGACGGCACAGTCCTTCGCCTCGAGGAGCTTGCGGAGGGCGACTGTCCGCTCCGCGTTCTGCGGCAAGGTGTCCACGATCTCCTGGGCGAGCTCCCCGAACGGGCGGGACACCTTCTGGAGGTGGCCGGGCAAGTGCTGATAGGCGAACCACTGAAGCATGCGATCAGAGCCGGACGGCGGCACGGCAGGAGACACGCCATCGACGAAGTCGGCGACCTTGTTCTGCGCCTGCGCCAACAGATTGACGGCATCGGTCAGCAGCGGATGGGCGCCGGCCTTCTCGACAGCGAGCACCGCCTCGCGGATCGCCAGCTCGGCCGCCGTGAACTCGTGGATGTTGCAGCGGCGCGGGATGTCTGTGTTTCTGATCTCTTCCATTGCCCGTTCGTCACGCATGTCGCTCTTCCTCTATGGGGGGGTGCCCGGCGGCCGGCCGGGCGCGGGATCAGAGAGCAGCGATGACCGCGGCGCGCAGCCGGTCGCCACAGGCGCGGGCGCCCTGCGTGCCGGCGTCGAACGGCAGGCGGCTGATGTCCCACTTGCCGCGCTGCTTGATGCCGAGCGTTTCCTGCACTTCGGCATGGGACAGCACCGTCCGCGGCAGCACCGGAATGAGATAGCGCCGGCAGAGGTCGGCGACGACCAGCGGCAGCTGGTCCCATTGCATGCGCGTCATCGGCGCCGGGCCGGCAGAGAATGGGTTCTCGACGGCGCCGGCCATGCAGCAGAGCGAGACGCCGATCGAGCCGCCGTTGCAGCCGAGCGTGTGGGCGGCATAGCCCTGGCGCAGCGGCGCCTCATTGAGGTCGATCGACGGCGTGCCGCGCACCAGCGTGCCGTCGCCCTCGACCAGGATGTGATAGTGCGACCGATCGAGGCCGGACGCCTTGTGAGCCCCGGCCGTCCAGTGGACGATGATCCGCTGCATCAGGGCGGCCGGCATCCAGGCGCCCGGCACGACGCCGGTCGCGGCAGCAGGCTTCGGCCCGGGTGCGCCCATCGCCGGGAACAGCGCCGCCAGCGTCTTCGGCCCGGCGATCCCGTCGACCGTCAGCGCCCTCGCGGCCTGGAACATGCGGATGGCCGCTTCCGTCTTGGGGCCGGGCTTACCGTCGAGCAGGCCGGAGTTGAAACCGAGCGCCTTCAATCTCGTCTGAATGTCGAGCGTAGTTGTCATACATATCCCCCAAATGGGTGATGGACGAAGGGTGATGGGTTGCGATGATCCCGCTCGGCAGCGGATCGGCTCGATCTGCGGCGCGGAGCCGGGGTGTGAGCGCCCACAAGCATCCCGGCTCCGCCACGTGGGCGTCCCATAAAGAAAGCCGCCCGAAGGCGGCTCGTGATCGAACGGTCTGCCGGGCGCGCTACTGCAGCAGTGCCTGCTGCTCGCGGTGCCAGGCCAGCCGGGCCGCCTCCTCCTCATCCGTGGGCGTTTCCGGCTCCGGCGTTTCCTGCTGCGGCGGCGCCGCGATCACGTCGCGCGTCTCCTCGACGACGATGCGCGCGACACCGGCCCGGGCCGTGACGGTGCAGCGGTCCCCGGCCCACCACTCGGCGGAGCCGGCCGGCGGCGCGTCCGGCAGCCAGGCGCCATCCGGCCCCGGATAGGCCTGCTCATAGGCGACGATGGTGCTGTGGCTGCCGACTGGCAGGATGACGTCGATCGAGACATCGGTGCCGGCCGCGGCCTCGTCGCCGATCGCCGGGCCGGCCATGACGACGATCCGGCTGGCGCCGGCCGCCATCGGCAGGCTGTAGCCGTCGTCGGGCTCGAGAAGCGCCGCCTCGGCCGGCGGCATGGGAGGCCCCCAGACCGGCGCGCCGTCGGTCATGGCTGCAACCTGGACCCAGGCGATGGCGCGGCGACGGCTCTCGGCCGACAGGATGATCTGGACAGATGTGGCCATGAGGCCCTCCCTGGTCAGGCGAGTTCCTGTTCGAGGACGTCGCCATGGATGTAGACGTCGAACGTGATCGGCGTCGTGTTGACGGTCGCCATCTGGAGGTAGAAGTACGGCACCGCCGAAACGTCGCCGAGGGCGACCGGCACGCGCACTTCCTTCCAGATGTCCGTCAAGCCGTCGAACTTCTGCGTCGCCGCCACCACGACGAGACCGTTGCCGGCCGGCAGGGTCCTGATGCCGGCGGCCATGTCGTCATCCGGCGCGCCGCGCGCATTCGCGAACCGCACCATCGTGATCGAGAACCGCGTGACGCCGCCGAAGATCGGGATGACCTGCTCGGCCGAGCTGGCGCCGTCGAGCCCGACGCCCTTGCCGAGCAGGCGGCCGCCCGGCGTCGCATGGATGGCGATATCCCCGTCGATGCCGTCGCCGCGATCGATACGCTGGCCGCCGATGCCGTAGATGCTGCGGCCGAAGAGCTGGCCGTCGGCATGCACGACGATGCCGTTGCCGATGACGCGCGGCAGGCTGGACGCGCCGCCGCGGCGGCTGAATGACATGCCCATGGAGGCCTCCTCACTTGATCGGGATGCCGGCGGCGAGCAGGCGCTTGACCAGCTCGTCGTAGGGCACGTCGCAGGGATCGATGCCGCGGTCGGCGGCGATCTTCATCGCCTTGGCGGCCGCCTCCGCCGCCATCATCATGTTCCAGGCGATGCGCTGGCTCATCTGCGAGGCATGCGTGATCGCGGGCGCGATCGGGCAATACATGTTCGCGGCAATG
Organism: Labrys sp. Lb11; assembly: GCF_057554225.1. NCBI lineage: Bacteria > Pseudomonadati > Pseudomonadota > Alphaproteobacteria > Hyphomicrobiales > Xanthobacteraceae > Labrys > Labrys sp. Lb11. Next base: position 49,706 of record NZ_BAAJOT010000012.1, on the reverse strand, counting down.
CGGCGGTTCGGCTTGATCGAGCGGAAGGACTGCGACCAGGGGGTCGAATACTCGAATTCCTCGGCCGGCCTGCCCTCCCGGACGGAGGTCAGGTCGGGCAGCGGGTATTCTTCCGACGAGTGGCTGTCGTGGTAGTAGTAGTTGCGGACGATCGGATCGTCGCAGGGCGCGTTGTTGAGCGAATAGTTCGCGTCGATCATCGTGTCGGTGATCAGCCGCGGCCACTCGCGCACATAGAGCCAGGGCGACCAGCCCGGCACGCCGATATAGTCGGTCTGGAACTGGTTGGGGCACAGGCCGTAGAGGGCCATGTTGTCCTTGAGAGCCTGCGGGACGCTCGCGTCCGTCGCCGCGATGATCAGACGGCACAGCATCGAGACCATGACGTCCCAGGCGATCTGCTCCCGGCGCTGATAGCTGGCGATCATGTATTCCCACGCGCTGCCGTCGATCACGTCCATGCCGTTGGTGGACAGCAGCGGCAGGCCGGGATCCGGCGATCCCTGCGCCGAGGGCACGCTGCGGCGCGCGGTGATGCCGGTGCCGCCGAGGTCGATGTTGCCGTAGCCCTCACGGTTGATCTCCTCGATCCAGGCGCCCCAGTCCTCGCGCCGGAAGATGCCGGCCGCGATGGCCTGGGTCTTGACGGTGTCCCACGGGACCCGGTCGGGCGCCGTCGACAGCATCAGCCGGTAGCCCATCGCCATGGGCCGGAGGTCGCCGCGCCCCTGCATCCGCTCGTCGATGACGCCGTCCGGGGAGTAAGGCGGCATGCTGCGATAGGGCGCGATGTTGCCCCGGCTGTCGACCGATCGATAGGTCTTGGCGACCCGCGAGGCGAAATTGAACCCGGCGAGGCCGATCGGCTCGTTGTGGCGCCTGGCCGGCTCGCGGCCGAAGCCGCGCGGCACGCCGGCGAGGCGCATCGCGTCACCGAGCCATTCGCACTCGATGATGCCCTTGCGCGCCACAAGCGTCTGCGCGTTGCGCGTCGTGCCGATCCATTTCTTGGTCAGCGGGTCGCGCTGCACCGACTGCAGCACCACGCCGGTGATGCGGCGCCGATCCGACAGCTGCTGCGCCGAAACCGATTGGATGTAGCTGTTGAAATAGTACGTCACCTTGGGATTGGACGTCGGGCACACGGTGTCCAGCGCGCGCTGGGCGGCGGCGGCCTCGAAATTGCGCGGCCAGGTCCAGCCGGATCCGGGCGGCACCCAGCCGGAGGCCAGGCTCTCGTTGCTGATCGCCAGCGCCAGCTCCTTGGCGATGCCGCCGACGCCGCTCGGGCTGCCCGGCCAGTCGCCGATGCCGAGACCGCCCGTGGTCTCGCCGCCGCGATGCGGCGACGGCTCGATGACGCCGACGTCGAGTCCGTCGCGGGCCAGGCTCTCGGCGGCGATCGCACCCTGCGAGGTGCCGCCGGTAACGATCACATCATGGGTCGGCATGATCAGAGGCTCGCAATCGCAGCAAGGAACTTGGCCCGGGCGACGCGGATGGCCGTGAAGCCGGCATCGCCGAAGACGTCGGCCGGACCGACGAAGAAGAGGTCGCGGTAGCCGTTGATATAGGTGCCGGCGACCGGCGCCCCCGTCAGCGCCGCGGCGTCGCAACCGAACAGGAAGGGGTAAGCCGTGGTCGTGGTGCCGTTGCGGGTCAGCGGATAGGCCTGCGTCCCGGCATGGGCGCGATAGGCCGTGTTCGACGCGCGAGCCCAGCCCATGACGCCGCCGCGGCCCGGCAGGGTGTTGTCGGCCACCGTGTCGGAGCCGGTCGTCGCCGCCCGGCAGACCATGCCGGCATTGCGGAGGGTGTCGATGGCATTGACCTGGTTGGACAGGTCCCATTGCGGCGCCGCGCCCTTGGCGGCCGTCTCGGTCGAGCAGACGCCGATGGCGATGTTGTTGGCCGGCAGGTCGCCCTGGCTCACATGGGTGTCGACATATTGCGACGACGCCGACACGAACAGCAGGCCCCGCTTGGCGTCCCGCGCCGGGCTGTTGTAGGGCGTGAAGGCCGGCGTCGCCGCCGCCCAGTTTTCGAAGGCGAGGGCGTTGTCCGGCCCGATGAGCATGCCCCACACCTTGCAGAGCTGCCAGAGAGGCATCGTCTCGGAGAAGAAGGTCCGGTAAGGGTCGAGCCACGGTGTCGGAAGCACGGTGCCGTTGCGCGCCAGCAGCGCGTCGAAGGCCTTGTCGGCGATCGGGTTGCGGCCGTTCGTGGTCCAGATGTTGGCGGTGTACTTCGACCCTTCGGCGTCGGCGACGAGGTTGATCGCCAGGCCGGGCGTGATGTCCGAGGCCCAGCTGTCGCCGGGGCCGAGCGGGTAGCCATAGCCGCTGACCTCCGGCGCAAAACCGATGCCGAACCGCATGTTGGCGTCCGAGGAATTGGCGATCTGGACGGCCTTGACCGTGTCGCTCGCCGGCAGGATCTCGGCGCCGGCCGGGCCGACGGTGCCCTTGATCGGGAACGGGGTGAGTTTGACCGCCATGGCGCCGTCGTCTCCAGTGTGCACGCGCAGCTTGTTGCCCCAGACCTGGGCGAGGTAGACGCGGTCGGCGAGGCAGGCGCCGTCGCCGAGGTCCTCGCCGGCCGCATTGGCCAGGACGAGGGGCGGCAGCGACAAAGCCACGCGTTCCGGCGTCGTGAGGGTGGCGCCCGCCGCGCTCTGCAGATGCGCGACGAAGGCGATGGTCATGCCGTTGGTGAGCACCGGCATGCCGGCGACCGTGAAGGCGTACGCCGAAGCGGTGCCGGTGGTCGCCGCGGGGCCGTAGACCAGGCCAGGGTCGACCCGCGCCGTCAGGGCGGCAATGCTGGCCTTGACCGCCACCTGGTCGGACATCAGGGTCCACGTCAGCGGCGTGGTGCCGACGACGATCGGCCCGGGCGTCGAGCAGATATATTGCTTGCCGCCATTGACCGTGCCCTCGCGAACATAGAAGGCGGCGGCCAGCAGGTCGGCGCCGGTCGCGGCGTCCGGGGCGCGGGTCGCCGCGCCTGCGGCCTGGACGACATAGAGGCCGTTGAGCGCCCCCGACGGATTGGAGACGAGGCCGGCCCGGTCGCCGGCCGCCAGCACCACGCCGTCGAAGGTGGCGCCCGGCACCAGGGCGGCCGGGGCGACGGCGCCGGCGACGGCGACCCGCACCTCGGTCTTCCATTTGGCGCCGGTCGCGCCGAGCGCCTTCAGCGCGTCGATCTCGTCCTGGACCGCGTCGACGAACGGGACACCGTCCTCCTTCCTCGGATCGTTGAGGCCGCTCGCGGCGACCCCGTCGAGGAAGTATTTGCGCAGCCAGTAGCGCCCCTTGTCGGAAATGATGCCCATGCACGGCTCGCTTCGTTGCAGCAGGAAATCGCCGCCACGGCGGGCGGCGGTCGGGGCGGAGGCTCAGCCGCCGGAAAGGATCGACTCGACCAGGCGCAGCGACGGCGAGACGCCATGGCTGGCGGCCTCGAGCGCCAGCGCGCCCTCCTCGTCGGTCTCCAGGCGCATCAGGCAACGCGGATCGTCCATCTCGACATGGTCGCCCGCGACCGCCGGCGCCCGCAGCGGCGGCCAGAGGGTCATGCGCGCCGAGCCATCGCCCAGAGGCGCGGCCGCGCTGATGATGTGGAAGCCGAGGCCGATCTGGCAGTATTGCCCCGCCTCGGGCGCCGGGCCGGTCCAGGCCATGTCGACGGTGACCGAGCGGTGCGGCGCGTCGGCGGCGACGACCACGTCGGTGGCGCCCATGTCCCAGAGCTCGCCCGCGCCCCAGGTCTCGCCGCCGCCCCAGGGGCGGCGCCGGCGACCGCCGGCGGGCTGGTGCGGATCGTCCCAGGTCGGCATGGCCAGCACCCCGGCCATGCCGCTGAGGCCGGCGATGATGGCGCGGAACGCCAGCACCTGCGGCCGGGTGTAGATGCCGATATCCTCGATCGACAGGCCCCAATAGGGCGACGGGCTGACGACGATCTGCTCGGATGCGTTCTCCGCCCGCCCGCCGGCCATGGAGCCGTTCTTCATGATGAAGCGCGCCCGCTCCGGCTCGAGCAGGTCCTTCGGCCAGGTGATCGGGGTCATGTCAGTATTCGATGATCCAGCAACCGGGCGAGCCGTTGCCGCCGGCGAAGTTGTTCGCGCTGGTCGAGCCCGCGCCGCCGCCGCCCGCGCCGTAGCCGTCTGCGTTGCCGCCGGCGCCGTTGGTGCCGCCGACACCCGGGGTGCCGTAGACCGCGGCGCGGGCCCTGCCGCCGACGCCGGCCGAACCGACCCCGACGCTGCCGGTCGTGTAGTCCTCGACGAAGAAGCCGGCGGTCGGGATGTTGATCATGGCGAGCGCCTGCGCGTCGAGCACGGCCGTCGAGTTGGGCGAGGTCGCGTTGCCGCTGGCGCTGGCATTGCCGCCCTTGCCGCCCGGCACCGTGGCGGCGCCGAAGGTGCTGTCGCCGCCGTCGGTGCCGGGGTTGTTGCCGGCGGCGCCGCCGGAGCCCGCGGCGCCGCAGGTGTAGTTGATCGCGACGCCCGGGGTGACCGCCATGACGAAGGTCGAGCGTACGCCGCCGGCGCCGGACGAGGCCGTGGCCGCCGCCGTGTTGCCGACGCCGCCACCGCCGCCGCCCGCGCCGATGCCGATGGCGCGGATGCGGGTGACGTTGGCCGGCGGCGTCCAGGTGCCGGACGAGGCCGTCAGCAGCGCGACGTTCTTGAACGGAGCGTTGGCTTGCACGGCCGCCATGGTGGCGATCAGCGTCGAGCTGTTGCCGAGCGCCGGCGTCGGCGCAGCCGGCGTGCCGGTGAAGGTCGGACTGGCGATCGGAGCGGCGCCGGTCGCCGTGCGAACCGCAGCCGCGTTGGCCGTGATCTTGGCGAGCATCCAGGCCCACAGCGCCGCCAGCGACCATTTCCGCGGCTCGGCGTCCGGGTTGGCGGCGGACTGCTTGAGCGCCAGCAGGTCGGTGTCGGCCTCGGCGGCGGCCGCCGCCAGGTCGGGAAAACGCTTGACCTCGCCGCTCATGCCACAGGCCCCCATCCCAGATAATTGCCGCCGCCGGCTCCGAGCAGGCTGCCCGCGCCGATGCCGAGTATGTTCTTGGTGCCGCCGCCGACCGTGGTGTCGACGGTGATCGCCTCGCCGTCGGCGAAGGCGCCGTCGGCGGTGAAGGCGCGGATGAAGTAGAGGTGGACCCCCTGCGTCATGCCGGAATCGTTGTAGGCCATGGCCTCGCCGCGGCTGCCCCAGCGCTCGTTGAGCAGCAGGGCATTGCCGGGCGAGACGACATTGGCGCGATAGACCGCGTGGCGCACGACGTTGGCCGCGGTCGAATTGGTCCAGGTCAGCATGACGATGCCGCTGGCGACCTGCGCCGACAGGCCGGTCGGCGGGGTCGGCGGCGTGGCGTCGACCGTGGCGACGACCGTGACCGGGTCGCTCCACACCGATTGGCGCGCCTTCGTCTGCGCGGTGTCGACCGTCCAGCGCACGGAGACGTCGTAGCTCGCGCCGACCGTCAGGGTCGCGTCGGTCTCGGCGTGGTTGTCGGCGCCCTGCTTCTCGCCGGCCCAGTCGGCGGCGCCGGCCGGGCGCCAGCGGATCGACAGCACGCCGGTGTCGAAGGGCCGCTGGTCGGCCGCCGCGACGATGCGCGGCCCGTCGCCGACGGTGTACTCGACATCGGTCGGCGCCTCGACGATCGGATCGTCGCTACCGACCGGGATCGGCGCCGGCGGCTCGCCCTCCTCGAGCACGGCGTCCCACGACCAGGTGTCGGCGTCGACCGACTTGAACTCGATATCGACGTTCGGCTTGCCCTTGACCGGCCGGATCGACAGGACCTCGGCGGCGGTGTCGACGCCGGCCTCCGGGATGACGACGCGGATCACCGGGGCGTACCAGGCGCGCTTGCCGCGCAGGTCGGTGCGGAAGACACCCTGGTGGCGCGGATTGGCCTTGCGGGTGAAGATCTTGCCGAGGCGCCTGATCTGGCTGAAGGTCTGTACCTCCGGCAGGGCGAGCGGCTGCACGCGGTCGCGGCCGTCGCGGGCCGTCCAGGCCGCCTCCTTCCAGTTCTGGCAGGGCACCAGCTGGAACTGGTGATCGGGCGAGGTGAACTTCAGCGCCACCTCGTTGAAGGCGGCGAGCCGGCTGCTGCCCTGGCGGATGTCCGAATAGGTCAGGATCGAGCCGTCCTCGGTCGAGAACGTCAGCTGCGGCGGCACCGGGCGAGGCTTGCCGATGCGGTAGCCGATCTTGCCGTCCTCGGTCCAATAGTTCTGGCCATCGCAGACCGCATCGATGTTGGCCAGGAAGTCGGCGCTCTTCTTGTCGAACTCCTGGGTGCCGTCGAAGCGGTAGCGCGGCGCGACGCCGCCGTTCTTCAGCGCGACCGGCTCGTCGCAGTCGTCCGCGGCCTCGACATGACTCGGCAAGTCGATCCAGGACAGCGGGATGGCCATGCCGCCGTCGATCACCGGCTTGGTGAGGTAGTGGATGCGGATCAGCGCGGGGTTGCGGGTGAACAGCCAGGTCGCCGGGTCGGCGAAGGACTGCGCCGGGTCGCGCGGGTCCCAGCACAGCGTCGCGCGCATGCGGAACTTGCCGGAGGGCACGCCCTGCGGGAAGATCCGCGACTGGCGCTTGACGTCGTCGCAGTCGTTAAAGGCCATCACCGCGTAGGGCACGCCGCGCAGGCGATGGGCCGAGGTCCAGGTGCCGACGATCCAGGGCCAGACCTCGGCGGCGGGATCGTCGATGAACGAGGCCTGGTCGACGGCGCCGGTCTTCATCCAGACCCGGGCACGGGTCGACTTGCCGGCGAAGTCGCCGGAATTGTACGGGTCGGTGTTGACGTAGCCGCCCGGCCCGTCGACCGTCACCTCCTTGCCGTTGAGGATGATCGCCTCGAAACCGTCGATCTCGCCATGGCCGAGGGCCTGGATGATCCACATCAGCGCCCCAGGCGGCACGGCCCGATAGAACAGGCACACGCCCTCGACCTGCACCCGGCCATAGGCGGTGAAGCGCGGCGCGTCGGCGAAGCGCACCAGGGTGCGGACATGCTGCTTGGGCTGCTTGTCGGCGAGGGCGTATTGCAGGCCGACGCTGGCGGCCGTGGCCAGGAGGTTGCCGGCGATCGTCGCCCAGGAGACGAAGCTGGCGGTGCCGGCGACGCCGATGCCCGTGGTGCCGAGCACAGGCACGGCCGCGGCGACGGCGGCGGCGATCAGCGGCGGCATCGCGGGCTCCAGATGGCGAGGACGGCGCGCACCGGCGGGAAGACGATGCCGGCGGGCGCGCCCTTGCAGACCCAGCGCCCGGTGGCGGCGCAGATGCCGAGGGTGGCGCCGGCCTCCTCGAGGTCGAGCAGGCCGATGGCGCCGGGCTCCGGCGCGGCGAGCTCGGGGAAGCCGTGCTCGCGCATCAGCCGGGTCGCCAGCGCCGGCAGGCCGCCCTCGCGGCGCAGCGCCCGCAGGCAGCCGCGGCCGGTGCGGTAGCGGCCGCGCATGGCGGCGGCGGGGTCGACGCCGCAGCAGGCCTGCGCCCAGGCGCCGACCCAGAAGCCGCAGTCGAGCGTGCCGAAGGCGAAGGGGGCCGACGCCGAGCGGGCGAGATAGTCCGTCGGGTCGGTCATGAGTGCTTGATGTAGGGCCAGAGGTTGTTGACGCCGAGCACGACCTCGGCCTGGAAGTCCATGCCGCGGTCGTCGGGGTAGCGGCGGTTCTGGTCGGCGGCGGAATAGGTGCCGTAGGAGGCCTGGCCGCGATCGGCCCAGAGGCTCTCGACGGTCAGCTTGACGGTGCGAGTCCGGTCGTCCGGCTTGGAGATCGACAGGAGGTCCATCCAGCCGGCATAGCGGAACAGCAGCGGCTCGTGCGGCTGGTAGGCCTCGTCGAACAGGCATTCCCACAGCACGAAGTCGCGGTTCTTGTACTCGTTCTCGTCCTGGGCGTAGGCAAGCAGCCGCGGATTGACGCCGGACAGGGTGACGTCGAGCGGATGGGCGGCGTAGCCGGCCGAGGATTGCAGGCCGGCGACCTCGACGACGTCGCCGACGCCCTGCCAGGTGCGGCCGGCGACGACGAGGTCGCCGCGGCCGGTCCAGATCCATTCGGCGCCGGAGGCGAAGTCGAGCTTCATCAGCATCGCCTCGCGGACGACGCGCTGCGCCAGCATCTCGTCGGGCGTCATGTCAGTAGCCGCGCGCCTGCGCCTGGGCCATCAGCCGGGGCAGGCTCTCCGACAGGCTGTCGTGATAGTCGGCGAGCGCGCCGCGGATCGCCCGCTCGATCTTGACCTCGACGCCGAGCTCGGCGCCCTTGGCGTCGATGGCGAAGGTCGGAGCGAAGGTGGTGGAGATGCCGCCGCGCCGCGGCATCAGCGCCGCCTCGGGCACGCTCGGCCGCGGGATGCGGACGAGGTCGCGGGTCGGGATCACCTGCGAGCCGCGCGGCAGGTTGAGCAGCTCCGGCCCCTTCTCGCCGACCCAGGCCGGGCCGCCGGGGGCGGCGTTCGTGCCCTCGGCGAAGCCGGGGATGCCGAGCCCCTTGCCGAACAGCGAGAGCAAGGTGCCGATGCCGCCGCCGATGGCGCCGCCGGCCTTGCCGCCGACGGCGCCGCCAAGCATGGAGCCGAGGCCGGCGATCGAGGAGCCGACGTCGCCGAAGCCCTTGGAGGCGTCGGCGAGGGCGGGCGAGGCCTTGCCGGCCGCGGCGGCGACACCGTCCATCGACTGCTTCACCGTGTCGAACTTCGCCGCCATCTCGACCTGCGGCAGGCCGGCGGCCGGATCGGCGCCGCGCCCCATCACCGGCAGGGCGCCGGGGACGCTGGCCAGCGGGTTGCCGCCCATCTGGGAGAAGTAGCGCAGGGTGTTGACGCGACCGGTATAGTTGTCGCCACCTTCCGGGTTCGACCGCCTGAAGCCGCGCGGCTGCTCGAAGAACATCTGGGCGCGGGCGAGGTCCTCCGGCGTGGTCGCGGCCGCGACCATCGAACTCTCCGGCCGGCGTCGCAACTCGGCAAGGGCCGCCTCCGACTGCTGCTGCCAGGTCATGCCGCGCAGGTTCATGCGCCCGGTGTTATGACCGAACAGGCCATAGCCGCTGCCGTCGTCATGCACGGCCCGGGCGTCGAAGGAGCTTTCGTTGGCGGCCGCCCCGGTCAACATCAGGGCTTCGTTGCGGCTCGCCCCCTTGGCCAGCAGGTACTCGTACATCTCGCGCGGACCGGTGAAGCCATAGCGGCTCTTGGCGTCGAGCGAAGCCAGATAGGGCGCGTTGATCCGGCCGTAGCCAGAAGCTCCGGCGGCAGCGGCGCGATAGCCGGCGGAGCCGCCATAGGTGACGCCGGGCAGGCCCGGCACCTCGCCGGTCGCCGGCGGCGGCAAGGGCGAGCTCTCGATCCGGCCGGTCTTGCCGCCGCCGCCGACCAGCCAGTCGGCGCCGGAACCGCCGCTGACCGCGACGAAGACCGGGTTGTTGGGCGAGGCGCCGCGCTGGCCGCCGCCGAGCACGGAGGAGAGGAAGCCGCCGAGCAGGCCGCCGGCCGGCTTGCCGTCCTTGTCGTACAGCATGTTGCCGACCATGGTGGCGGTGCTGTCGATGGCGCCGTCGGCCATGCGGCCGAGCAGGCCGCGCAGGATGTCCTTGCCGCTGCGGCCGTCGGCGATGCCGTGCAGCACGTCGGAGATCGCGCCCTTGGTCGCGCTGCGCCAGGCGTCGATCGATGCTATCAACTCGTGCTGGCCTTCGAGAACCGCGGCTTGCTTGTCAGCTTGGACGGCAGCGGCATCGCCGGCCTGCCGGATCTGCGCGACCAGGTCGGGACCGACCCGGATGTGCTCGCGGGCATAGGCGAGATAGAGCTTCTGCTCCGTGGTCATGCGCGCGACCTCGCCGGCCGACTTGCCGAAGGCGGCGGCCTGCAGCGCGGTGGCGGCGGTCTGGTCCTCGATGGCGCGGGTGACCTCGCGCAGCGGCGCCAGCCGCGCCTCGGCGGCGGCGGCCTGCAGGTCGAGCAGCCTGGCCTGGTTCAGGGTGGCGACGGCGCCGGGGAAGCCCTTGGCCGCCTCGAAGCGCTCGGCATAGTCGGCCTCGATCTGGGCCCGCTGCCGCTCGGTCGCGGTCATGCCGACCTGGGCGGCGCCGACGCGGGACTGGCGCAGGCGCTCGGAGGCGGACTTGCCGGCGACGGCCGCCAGCTCGTTGTAGCGCTCCTGGTAGAGGGAGGCGATCTTGAGCGCCTCCGACATGGTCCTGGCGCCCTCGCTGGCGAGGCGGAAATCCTCGCCGAGCCGCTCCAGCTCGGTGCGGCCGCCGGCGCCGGCGCGCTTCAGCCGCTCCAGGGCCTCGGCCTGCTTCGCGGTGGTGACGACGGTGTCGTCGATGGCGCGGTCGAGGTCGGTGACGGCGCCGGTCGCGTCGGCGAGCGCCTTCTCGTGGTCGAGAAGGCCCTTGGTCAGCTTGTCGAGCTCCTCGAGGAAGCCGGCCGGCGCGTCGCCGCCCTTGAGCAGCGCCTCGACGAAATCGCGCAGCTGCCGCGCCGAGCCGCCGGCCTGGGCGTCGCGCAGGGCGGCGGCGATACGCTCATAGACCTCGACGCCGCGGACGATCTTCGGGTCGGCGGCGGCGGGGTTGAAGTCGATCGCCCGGCGGCCGGTGGCGGCGAGCTCGGTGAACTTGTCGGCCTCCGCCCCCAGCGCGGTCCGGGCCTCGGCCACGGACTTGCGCAGGCCCTCGACGTCGACCTGCAGCTCGACCCGGCTCGGCCGCACCGAGGCCTCCTTGTAGGCGGCAACATTGCCGCCGGCCTCCTTCCAGCCCTCGGCGATGCGGCGGGCGAGGGCGTCGTGCTTCTCCAGCGCCGAGACGCTCGCGTCGGCGGTGCTGGTGAGGTAGGCGATGGCCGAGGTCGCCGCAGCGATGCCGACGACGGCGAGGTTCAGCGGGTTGAGCATGCCGAGGAAGGCGCCGCCGACGGCGGCGGCGGCGGCGCGCAGGCCGCCGGCGCCCTGGAACATCTGGGCGATCTGGCCGCCCTGCTGCAGGATGGCGACGGAGGGCGAGCCGCCGCTGGCGATCTGGGTGGCGAGGTCGGTCAGCTGGTAGGTGGCGTTCTGGGCGATGAAGGCGTCGTGCCGGGCGGTGCCGACGGCGGACGCGGCGACGGCGACGGCGCGGGTGCGGGCGGCGACCATCTCCTGGGCGCGGGCGAACTCGGCGGCGGAGATGACGCCGGCGGCCTGCAGGCGCTCATACTCGGCGAGCTCGGCGTTGAGGCGCCCCTGCGCCGCGGCGACGGGGTCGAGCTGGGCGCGCAGGGCGGCGGCCGCGACGGCCATGCGGTCGGTCTCGGCATAGGCCTCCTGGAAGGCCGCGGCGCTGTCGCGCGCCGACTTGCCGCTCTGCTGCGGCAGCAGGACCGCGTTGCCCGCGGCGGCCCGGCCGATATCGGCATCCATCAGGCGCTGCTGGGCGGCGAGCCGGGCGGAGGCCGCCTCCTCGGCCGACAGCATGCCGGCCTTCTGCAGCCGCGCATATTCGGCCAGCTCGGCGTTGAGGCGCCCCTGCGCCGCGGCGGCGGGGTCGAGCTGGGCGCGCAGGGCGGCGGCGGCCGCCGCCATGCGGTCGGTCTCGGCGAAGGCTTCCCGGAAGGCCTCGGCGCTGTCGCGGGCCGACTTGCCGCTCTGGCGCGACAGGAAGGAGAAGTCGACGGCCTCGCTGACATTGGCCGCCATCGCGGCCATGCGGCGCTCGACGGCGGCCAGGTCGGCGCCGATGCCGCCGCTGAAGGCGGAGACGGCGGCGCGCGAGCGGGCGAAGACGGCGTGCAGCGCCGCGTCGTCGGCGACGATCGGGACGCGCAGGGCGGGGAAGTCGACCATGACGGCCTCTCAATGCATCCGGGCCGGGCGGAGCCGGCCGGAGCGGAACAGCAGGTTGTGGGTGCTCTTGAAGTCGCGGAACTCGGCGGCGCTGGGCGGGCGGCGGCCGACGCCCTCGAGATGGCCGGTGGTCTCGAAGACGATGCGGCGGGTCAGGCCCTGCCAGGCGACGAGGATGGCGTTGACGTCGGCGCGCATCAGCCGCTGCTCGTCCCAGCCGAGCCAGCCGAGGGCGACCTCGGCCAGCCAGTCGCAATAGTCCGGCAGGGTCAGGCCGCCGGAGGGTTTGCGTCGCCGCCGGCGGCCGCCTCCGTCACCGGCCGGCCGCCGTTGAGCAGCACCTGGATGTAGCGCGACACCGGCCCGGCGAGGCCGTCGCGGAAGCCGATGCCGCTGGCGAAGACCTTCTCCTCCAGGCCCTCGGCGCCCTTGGGCGTCAGGTCGAGCCCGAGGGCGATGGTGGCGACGATGGTGTCGAAGTCGAGATCCTGCACCTTGCGCAGGGCGGCGAGGCCGCCGCCGGACATGCGCGACACGGATTGCAGGGCGCGGAAGGTCGGCCGCAGCACCCTGGTCTCGCCGGCGAGGACGATCTCGACGTCGCCGGCGCCGAGGCTGGAGGCGGAACTGGTCATCAGGTGTTTCCCATGCTGGGGGTGAGGGCTCGACAGAGCCGGGTCGGACGCGCGATGCTGCCCCAGCGGCACCCGGAGATCGGGCGCCGGAGAAGGGGGCGACATGCGCAAGATGGTTCTCGCCGCGACGGCGATGATGGTGGCCGGCTGCCAGACGATGGGGCAGCAGCAGGTTGATCCCAGCCTGCAGAACACGCCGATCAAACTGACCGAGGAACAAGGCTACCGGGTGAGGCAGGGCGTGCTAGCCGTGCTGAAGGATCCCAACTCGGCGATGTTCGGCGGCGCGCGGGCCGGGATCACGTCGAAGGGCGTGATCATGGTGTGTGGCTACGTCAACGCCAAGAACAGCTTCGGCGGCTATACGGGCATGAAGCCTTTTACAGGTTCTATGATGTCTGCCGGAGGTCCATTCATCGTCGCCGGTATTGGCGGGACAGAGGTCGAAACAAACGCCCTCCTGTCAACTTGTTCTCTCACAGGCCTCCCGATCGGCTGAGCGGACGCAGGGAAGAGACGTCTTCGCAGATTGCCCTACCAAGCAAAACACGGAGGAATGCCAGCAATGTCTGTCATCAATGACGTCCGTCTCTACTTCCGGGACGCAGCAGAACGTCAGGGACCACCTCCCGTTCCGGCCGGAATTACACTCAAAATCCCCCGATCGGACCCACAGGAAGAGGTCGGAAAGATGCTGTCCCCCGGCAAAACGATGCCGGCAGAGGGACAGTCCTTCATCATCCACTATGTCGACAGCGGAGGAAATGCCTCGCTCCGGCGCATCACTGTCTGGAGCATCGAGGCCAATCTCGACGGCATTCCCATGCTGGTCGCCAAGTGCCACGAACGCAAGGCAACACGCTCGTTCCGGGTCGACCGCATTCACGCGGTCACGGACTTTGACGGGGTCCTGCGAGAGCCGTTGACAGAGTTCTTTCGCGACACGTTCGGGTTCCATTGGTCCCCATCGATGCTCCCGCTGATATCGGAGGCCGACGACCAGGAAGACAATTGGGTTCTGGCCACGCGCTACTGTCGCCAGGCCGGTGTGCCGCTGCTCGTCGCCCTGGCCCTCGCCGACGGAGAGATGTGCCTTGAGGAAATCGGAGAAATCGCCGACTTTGCAGCCCGCGCCTGCGCCAAGCGTGAGTTGGAGTTGTCGGAGACAGACGCGGCGCGTCTGATCCCGTATATCCGGCGCATGCGGCCGGGGCCATCTGTGATCGACGCAGTCCTGGACAGACTACTATCGCGCGGCCCCGCAGCGATCACTGAGGTCCTCCATGCAGGGGTACGAGTGATCGAAGCTGACGGGATGATCCATGAGGACGAGGCCGCCATGCTTCGATGGTTCGCCAAGGAATTGACCGGAGCCGATCCGGCCTGATCCCCTCAGGTCGGCGCGACCTCCAGGATCTCCGTGTTGATGCCGACATCGTAGCTGCGCCGGGTGACGTTCTCGGCGTTGCCGATGCTCTTGGTCTTGGAGAAGACCTTGCCGGCGAAATAGCTGATGCTGCCGGTGCCGGCATTGGTCAGCTTGTCGTTCTCGATCACCTTGAAGTTGAAGTCGAAGTCAGAGGCCAGGGCGGCCTGCAGGGCGATCTGGCCGGCATCGGCGGCGTCGTCGCCGCACTTGATGGTCATGGTGCCGGCGTCGAAGGTGGTCTTGAACTTGCGGACGCGGCGGTTCTTCAGGCCGACGAAGGTGGCCTGCCCGGCCTTGTCGCCGAAATCGCCGATATCCTCGACCTCGCCGACCTCGACCCAGGTGTCGGCGGCATATTCGGTGACGGTGTCGCACGGCGTGGTCGTGCCGATGAAGACGGTCGCGCCGGCGGAGGTGCTGACGGTCATGACGGTTTCCTTCTGGTTTCAGGCGCCCGGGCGGTGCCGGTACTGGAGCTGGTAGGAGAGGACGGCGAGGCCGTGCTTGACCTCGGCATCGCCGCTGAGGCCGACCTCGGTGCCGGCGAGCCAGGAGTTGACGGCGAGGCCGCCGAACTTCGGGTCGGCCTCCATGGCGGCCTCGACCACCGCGGCGAGATCGTCGAGGGCCTCGTAGAGACCGTCCGTCGCCTTGACGCGGATTTCGAGCGCGACGATCGGCTGCCGATCGAGGACGCGCTGCAGGGTGGCCAGGGCGGCGGTCTCGCGCGGCGTGTAGACGAGCACGACCGGCAGATCCTCGTCCGGCGTCGGGCGGACGCGGCCGACAAACACCCGGCCGGCGAGGCCGGGCGCGGCCGCGAGCGTGGCGACGATCGCCGCGCGGATGGCGGCGCGGGGATGGGCCATCACGGCGCCCTTTCGAGGATGAGGATGACGACGCCCTCGGCGTCCGGACGGGCGTCCGTGACGCGATAGTCGACGCCGCGGACGGCGACGACGGCCCCGGCCCGGACCGAGCCGGTCTCGGCCGAACGGACCGAGACCTGGGTGCGCCTCGAGGAGCCGCCGGCCTCGCCGTCGTCGACCTCGAACCAGACGCTGTCATAGACCGCGGTCGCCGCGAGATCGGGGAAGCCGGTGCGGCGGATCACGACCGGCTCGCCGAACGTCTCGGTGACGGCGTCGTTGAGGATCGTGAAGTCGAACACGGCCCCGGCCTCCGGCGGACGCGGTCAGTTCTTGGTCAGGCGGCGCAGGCTGAGCGGCCTGAGGCACATCGGCAGCGGATTGGCCTGCAGCTCGAAGGCGCGGGACGACTCGGTCTGCCGCTCGCGGCGCTGGATCATGTAGGAGGGCAGGCCTTCGGTGTTGACGAAGTCCCAGGTGTCGGCCGGCGCGAAATAGGTGGCGAACAGGCCGGGGACGCCGAGCATGAAGGCGCGCGCCTCGTCGGTCGGCACGCCGACCTGGCCGTCGTCGGAGCCGCGATAATTGATCCAGGTGATGTCCGCGTAGCGGAAGGACGAATACGCCTTGTTGTCGGAGATGATGGCTGGGGCCTGCATGTTGCCGACGCTGGAGAGCTGCCGGGCCTTGACCACCTCCTTGTTGTTCCAGGCCGCGTCGAAAAAGTTGTCGCCGCAGAGCGCGACGATCGAGGCGCCGGCGAGGTTGAAGCCGTTGAGCGACTTCACCATGCTGCGCTTCAGCCCCATGCCGACCTGGGTGATGGTGCCGGTGTCGGCGGCCGCCGCGGAGAACGGGAAGTTGACCGCGGCCGGGCGGGCGACGCCGTAGGTGTCGAAATAGTCCCAGAGCAGCGTGGTGCCGTCGGCGTCGTAGACCTGGCCGTCGATCGCGCCGAGATACATGTGCTCGAGCGTGTAGCCGAGCTCGGCCTTGAGGCCGAGCGGCCCGTCGACGCGATTGTAGACCAGGCGCTCGGCGGTCTGCAGCTGGGTGGCGGTGCCGAGCACGCGGACGCCGGAGACCTGGTCGGCGTTGATGACGGCCTCGCGGGCGAGCCGCACCGTGGAGAGCGAGCGCTCCTTGCCCTTGACGTTCTGGCTCTGCGACGGCGGCGCGCCGCGGGCGCTCGACTGGATCAGGCGCAGGTTGCCGCTGACGTCGTCGAAGATGACGCGGGTCGTGTAGACGCCCGTGCCCGGGAACAGGCCGAGGCCGCCGAGGAAACCCGGCACGAAGGGGATGTTGATGTTGACGAAGCTGGTCATCGTCGCGTTGGAGAACGCGTCGCCGTCGAAGATGTTGAGCGTCAGCTCGGGCATGGTCGGCTCCTCATGAAAAAGGCCGCCCGCGGCGGCCTGCGGCGATCGCGCCCGAGCGGGCCGATCGGCGGGGTTACGAACGGACGATGATGCCGACCGCGGCGAGGTCGGCGATGGCGGTGGCCTTCTGCGGGCCGGTGATGCCGGCCGGCCAGGTGATGGCGAGGCCGTTGACCTCGCTGTCGCGGGCGGTGACCGTGCGGCGGACGTCGCCGCCGGTGGCGTCGCAGCCCTGGTAGAGGATCGCCGCCGCCTTCTCGGTGCCGTCCGCGGCGGCGGGAGCCAGGATCTTGTACTTCTTCGTCGCCGTGACCATGCCGAGCACGGTGCCGGCCTCGTACTTGCCGGTGGAGATCGTCACCTCCTCGCGCGAGCGGTAGCCGCTCGCCTCGGAGACGATGTACTCGGCGGTGTGGAAACCTTCCTGGAAGACGGTGGCCATGGTGCCTGTTCCTTGATCGGGGCCCAGGCGCGCGCCGAGGCCGGGTTGCGGAGGCGCGGCGGCTCAGCGGCCGCCGAAGCCCTTGTTGTGGGCGGCATAGATGGCGCCGGCGTCGATGCCCTTGCCCGCGGCGCCCGGCGGCTGCTGGCCGGCGGCCTGGTGCGTGGCGCGGATGTCGACCGACTGGGCCGCGGTCATGCGGTCGAACATCTCGGCGCGGACCGTCTCGATCGAGGTGCCGGCGGCGATGAAGCGGTCGGCCTCGGCCGCCTCGATCTGCGGGCAGAGGCGGCGGGCGTTGTCGACGGCGGCGCGGATATCCTTGGCGCCAGCGATGGCGGCCTTGGCCTGGTCGGCGGTGGCGCCGCGGGCGATCAGCGACGCTGCCATGGCCGGCACGCCGCCGGCGGCGCAGAGCGTGGCGATCTCGGCGGCGGCGGTGGCGGCGGCCTGGGTCGCGGCGGCGGTGGCGGCGGCGACCTCGGCGGCGGTCGCGGTCTTGTCGGCGGCGGCTGGGGTGCCGGACATGGTCTTCTCCTTCTCGGTGGTGGCGGGCGTCGCGGCGCGGGGCTTCCAGCCGCGTGCATCGGCCAGGGCGACGAGGCTCTCGGGCGCCCGGGCGTAGAGGCGATAGGCATAGGCGGAGGTCTCGCCGGAGGCGGCGGCGTCGGACGCGTCGGCATAGCCCTTCTCGACGGCCTCGGCGGCGGTCAACCAGGTCTCGGCCGCCATGTCGGCGCGGATGTCGGCAACGGGGCGGCCGGTCTTCTCGGCATAGACGTCGGCCATCTGGGCCGTCACGGTCTCCAGGGCCGCGATGGAGCGCTGGTGATCCTCGATGCCGCCCGCCGTGAAGGCGCTGGGGTTGTGGATCATCATGATCGCGCCGGTGCGCATGGTGACGGTGCTGCCGCCCATGGCGATCAGCGAGGCGGCCGAGGCGGCGATGGCGTCGACGACGACGGAGACCTTGCCGCGATGGGCCCGGAACGCGTTGAAGATGGCGACGCCCTGGATGGCGTCGCCGCCGCCGGAGTTGATCCGGACGGTGACGTCCGTGGCGCGGCCGATCGCGGCGAGCGCCTCGAGGACGTCGCGGTCGGTGAAGCCGTCGCCCCAGAAATCGTCGCCGACCTCGCCGTAGAGCACGATCTCGCCGTCGACCAGCACGCTCATGTCACTTGTCCTGTGGTTGGCCGCCGGCCGGGTCGGCCGGAGCGGCGGACGGATCGGCCTGGGCGGTGCCGACCTTGCTGACCCGGCGCGGATCGGTGTCGAGCACCAGGCCGAGACGGTCGGCGCGGGCATTGTCGGCGGCGATCTCGGCGTCGACCGTCTCGATGTCCTCGCCGTCGGCGGAGACCTGGGCCTTGCGCGACTTGAAGCCGGCGCGGACCTCGGCGGCGCGCGCCTGCACGTCCTGGACCGGGTTGATGTAGGCCCAGCCCTGCGGCACCCAGGGGGCGCGGACGATCTCGGCCTCGCCGATGCCGGCGGGCGGGCGGATGCGGCCCGCCAGCAGGGCGAGCGCGGTCCAGCGGCGCAGCACCGGCAGGCAGAGCTGGAACACGACGATGTTGTGCTGGATGCGGGTGATGCGCCGGCGGAACTCGTTGAGGGCGACGCGGGCGGTGCGGTCGTTCATCTGCGAATAATCGCCGGTCAGCTGCTCGTAGAGGATGCCGATCGACACGGCCGCCGCGCGATGCTGCTGCCGCATGAAGCTTTCGTAGTTCGTGCCGGGGTCCGGCGGGTCGGAGAAGTGCACCTCTTCGCCGGGCCCGAGCTCCTGCATGGTGCCGGGCTCGAGCGAGGCAAGCGCCACGCCCTCGCCGTCCGGCGCGCCCATGCCGGGGAATGGGCCCGGTTCGGCGTCCTCCGGCGCCTGGTGCGTGACGAAGCCGGTGAACATCGCCGCGATCTTCTGGCGGACGATCTGGGCGTCGTCGTACTGGCCGATCTCGTAGAGCTCGACCAGGGCGCGGGTGAGCCAGGGCTCGCCGCGGATATCGCCGATGCGACGCGGGCTGTAGAGGTGCATGACCTCCGAGGCCGGGACTGGCGCCGGCTGCATGGCGCCGATGTCCCAGTTCGTGGCCCAGTCGAACGGATGGGCCGGATAGAGCCAGTAGGCGGCGCGCCGGCCGATCCGGTCGAACTCGACGCCGCAGCGTACGGCGTTGCCGTTCGGCGCGGCCTGGTTGAGATCGACCGGGCAGAACTCGCTCTCCAGCAGCTGCACCTGGTAGGGCACGGACAGGCCGTCCGTCGCCCGCCGCGTGCGGTGGCGGGCGAAGGTCTCGCCACCCTCGACCATGGAGCGGACGGCGAGCGCCTGCTGGCCGTAGAAGTCGAGCGTGCCGTCGGCGTCGCTCTCGTTGGTCCACTCCGTCCAGGCCCCGGCGAGCTCCTGGTTGAAGGCGGCGTCGCGCGTGGCGAATTGCGGCTTGATGCCGGTGCCGACGACGTTCGACACCATGACCTCGACGCCGTTGTCGGCATAGCCGTCCTTGCGGACGCTGTCGCGCGAGCGCGACTGCAGCGTGGCAAGCGCGCCCTGCAGGGCGCTGTTCGGCCCGGCATTGCCCGGACGCCAGCGACGCAGGCGCGGCGCGTGGCTCGCGGCGTCATAGGTCGCACTGCCGCCGCGCGGCGCGAAGGCGTCCGCATAGATGCGGGTGCCCTTGACGCGCGCCCGGGTGCGGAACTCGCTCATCAGCACAGGCCCTTCGAGGTCATGAAGCGGACGGCGCGGCGCCGCGGCTTGCCAGCGGCGGCGTCGACCTCGTCCTGCATCAGCTTCAGCGTGGCGTTCATCTCGTCCAGGCTGCGGTAGTAGACCTCGCGATCGGCGAAGCGGACGCGCGTCGTGCCCGTGGCGATGGCCTTCTTCAGCCTGTCGATATCGGTCTGGGTGTAGGCCATGGCGCTCACAGGGCGGAGGAGACGCTGCGCCGCCGGACCTTGGGGCCCGGCCGCGCGGCGGCGGTGTCGGAGGCGGCGGCCGGAGCCGCCGGCTGGGGCGGCGGCGCCGGACGGGCGAGAATGTCCTCGAGGTCGAGTTGCCCGGCCTCCGGCGGCGTCTCCCGCTCCAGCTCGAGCCGGTCCCAATAGTGCTCGCTCGGATCCTGGCCGAAGAGCCGGAAGGCGGCCGCCGAGGCGTAGACCCAGGTGTCCAGCGCCTCGTCGCGCATGTTCGGCTCGAGCACCCATTCATGGTCGATGGCGCCGGTGCGCCGGCGGATTTCGCGGCGGCGATGCGACGTCAGCTGCTGGTAGTAGATGTCCGGCAGCCCGCGGGGGTGGCCGATATAGCCGGTCTCGGCCGGGTCGGCCTTGGCCAGGTTGTGGTAGAGCCGCAGCTTGAAGCTGCTGGTGCCGACATTGTAGAAGCGCCCGCCATATTTGCGGATCTTGCCGTTGCGGGCGCGCTCGCGCTTGACCGCCATCAGCTTGGGCGCCGCGTCCTTCGGCACGCCGCGCACCATCATCACCAGCGAGGCGGGATGGCGGCGGACCCAGCCGAGCACGTCATCGGTCCAGGCGTTGCCGTCGATGGCGACGCGATCGAGGCCGAGGTCGCGGCCGACGCTGTTGCGCCATTTGCCGGATATCAGCCGGTCGAGCGCGACGCGGGTGGCATCCTCCTCGATAAAGCCGTCGACACAGCCATAGTCGACGACGAAGGCGCCGCGGTTGCGCGTCCAGGCGACCACCTGCCATTCCACGCGATCCTTCTGCACGTCCATGCCGCAAGTCAACACGAGGCCGCCGGGCGGGATCGTGCCGCGCTTGTGGCCGAGCTCCTCGGCCCGGGCGCGGATGTCCTCCCAGGGCGGCGCCTCGCCCTTGGTCTCGAATTCGAGGCCGCAGACGTCGTTGAGGAAGGTCTGCTCGCTGGCGGCGTCGCCGCGCGCCTTGAGCCAGGCCCGGGCGATGCGCACCAGCGTCTGCAGCGGCGAGTAGGCCGACCAGATGAAGAAGGACCGGTGCCACTTCCGCATCTTCGGGTTGTGCGCGACCCAGCGGCCGAGCCGGTTCATCCGGCGGCGATGGTGATCCTCGATCGCGCAGCCGCATTCGACGCAGTCGAAATGCGCGTCCTCGACGTGGCCGGCCTCGATGTTGGCCTTCAGGTTCTCCCATTCGAGCACCTGGTAGTGGCCGCAATGCGGGCACGGCACTTCGAAGACTTCCTGGCTGCCGTCGAGGTAGTTCTTCGAGGTGCGGCAGCCGGGCGAGACCAGCGGCGTGCCGATCTTGAACTTCTTCGAGAACTCGACGCCCCAGGATCGACTGTCGGCCTGGGCCTCGGGGTCGCCGGCGTCGTTGACCGTCCACTTCGACAGGTCGTCCTGGACCTGCCGCGGCACGGTGACCTGGCTCAGCGAGGCCGGCGAGTTGGCGCCGGAGGCGAGAAGCGCCGCCCGGCCGTCGCGCCGCTCCTTGTAGAGCACCGAGTCCGAGGCATCCCGCGAGCCGCGCGGGAAGTTGGCGTTGACGATGGCTGTCTCTTCCATCATCCGCCGGAGCTTCATCTTGCTCCAGCGCCGGGCGTTGTCCTCCGTCGGGTGGACGTACATGAAGTCCCCGGCGTCCATGACCAGGGAGCCGAGGGTGAAGATGTTGGCGACGACGGTGCCGCCGACCTGCGCCGACTTCTTCAGCGTGACGGTGTCGCACGGATCGTCCGGGCCGAGGGCGCGCAGGATCTCGCTGAAGAACGGGAACAGGTCGGGGTTGTAGGGCCCCGGGAAGTCGGGGCTGTCCGACTTCGAGAACTTGATGTGCTCGACGGCGAAGGCGAGGTAGTCGATCGGCGGCGGCGGCGACCAGACGCGGGCCATCACCTCCGCAGCCAGGCGCTCCGGATTGGCGAGGTGGATGACCGGGGCGTTCAAGGCGTGACCAGGTCAGGCGAGGTCGCCGGCATCGCGGCCGCGTTGGCCGCCGCGGTCGAGGCGGACCGCTCGCGGAAGCGCCGGAACGCACCGCGCAGCGTGTGCACCACCGCGCGCTGGTCGAGCGCGAACTCGCCGGCGATATCGGTGGCGAAGTCGGCGAGCGCGCCCTCGAAGGTCGAGAGCATGCCGCCGGCGAGCTTCTCCATCTCGCGCGAGACGTCGGCGCTGCGGACATAGACGCCGGCGCTCTCGCGCTCCTCCGCCGTCATCCGGCGGGTCTTCATCTCCTCCTGGGCCAGCCGCTCGGCCCTGATGCGATCGTCGATCGAGGCCGGGGCCTGCGCCGGCGCCGTCGCCGGGGCTGCCGGCGTCTCTGTGCCGAGCGCCGTGCCCAGCCCGTTCATGCTGAAGCGCTGCGTCAGGTCGAGGCGGCCGCGGAGCTGCTGCTGCGCCACGGCCACGTTGATGCGCGCCGCGCGCCCCTCCCCGACCAGGGCATCGCCGCTGATCTTGCCCTCGGAAATCCACTGCGACACCCGCGCGGCGGACACGCCCGACAGCTCGGCAAATTGGCCTTTCGTCACGATTTCAGTCACGACTTTAGGTCCAATTAAGGCTCCGCTTAACTTAAGGCTTCGCCGCGCCCTCTCTCTGGCGACAAATCGCAGCCGGAATTACCCGTGTTTGGGCCAGGGGCCAGGGGCCCCCGGCCTGCCCCTCCCCTGCCGGCGGCGGCCGGGGTCAGCGGGTCGAGGCGATGGCGTCGGCGATCGAGGCGGCGATCAGGGCCGGGCCTTCACGCCGGGCCGTGTCGAGCACGGTCTGGCGGAAGCCGAAGCGCGGGCGGTAGACGGCGCGCGGCTTGAAGGCGATCAGCAGTTCCAGCGTCGTCGCGCCGCGCGCGGCCGAGCCGCCGATGGCCTTGCCCTTGCCGCCCTTGCGCAGCGCGCCCTTGGCGCCGACGCTGCCGTCGCGACGCTTGCCGACCTTGGCGCGCCGATAGATGCCCTTGGCCAGCTTCTTGGTGCGGCCGGTGCCGCGCGACAGGAAGACATCGTCCTGCGCCAGCAGGGCCTTGATCTTGCCCCTGGGGATGTTGCCGTAGACGTTGGGCCGCAACTTGGCCGGGACGTTGATCGGGCTGCCGCGCTTGGGCATCCGCTCGCCGCCTGTCTCCTCGATCGTCAGATAGGCCGCCTGCACATCCTTGACGAAGACGGTCGCGACCAGGTCGGTGCGCGTCGCCGGCACGATGCCGATGCCCTGCTGCGTGAACGGCGTCGGACGATCGAAGCGGCTCGGCATCTCGGTCTTGACCACGGCAGCGGCAGCCTGCGCCGTGCGCGTCAGGCCGCGCGCTAGGCCGAAGGCATAGCTGCGCTCGACCTTCTCGAACATGGCCAGCACCGGCCCGGCATCGATCGCCATCACGGCCGCTCCATGGCGGTGACCAGCAAAGGCAGCAACGCGACCGCCGCGAACGCCACCGCCGCCAGGATCGAGACCGGGTGCGGCATGGCGGCTCCAACAAAAAACCCCGGACGCTTGCGCTCCGAGGTTTCAGACAGATTTCGTGATGTCGCCAACATCACCAAATTCTCGTCGCAAGTCAAGCGGCCTTGCGCCGGCGCGTACGACGAGCGGGAGGCGGCGGCTCGGTCAGGTCCCGCAGGATGGCGCCCTGGCGGACTTCGGGCGCCTCCCAGGGGCGCGGCGGGCGCGGCGACGGCACGACCTCGATCGTCGCCAACTTCCCCGCCAGCCAGTCCGTCAGCACGGTCAGGCAGTTGTGCCACAACTCGTATTCCGCCCGCTCGACCGCGACGGCGCGAGGGCACGGGTCGAGATACGGCTTGCGATAGGCACCGGGCAGCGGCACGCGGCGCCTGCGGTCGAAGCCATCGGCCTCGACCTCGCGGACCTCCGACCCTTCGCCGACCAACACGCGAACGAACCAAGCCGGGCCGCCGGAGGCATTGCGCACATGCTTGACCTCGAAGGGTTCGGTCTCCCAGTCCGGCGCGCCGCCGAGGATGGCGTGCTTGATGATCAGGCGCTCCAGCCGCGACACCAGAGCGTCGGCCATGGCAGGATCGCACGGCACGATCTGCCGGAGAGCTTGAGCCGCGCCGAAGCCGGCCAGCCGGCGCGCCTCGGCGTCGACCACGTCGGCGAACGGGTCCCAGTCCGCCGGAAGCACGGCCATTTCCAGCCCAATCACGGCTTGCACGGCATTGCCGATGATCAACGCGTCCGGGTGCGGCGCCCGCATCGCATGCGGATCGGGCAGGACGCCGTGGATATTCGGATTGTCGACGACGGTCCGCTGCACCGCCATCCGCCGCATCTGCATCCAGCCCGGCGCGACGCCGTCCTGCCGTGTCCGCAGGTCGACGAACGCCTGTTCCTTCGGCAGCTCGTCCCGATACGCCCAACGCAACGCCGCCTCGATATCCATCACCCGCTTCATTCCTGCCTCCTGCGATAGTTTTGCGATGGTTGCGATAGTCAACACAAACTATCGCATCGAAAATTCAGTAATATTTTCAATATGTTATGAGGCAGTTGCGAGAGTTGCGATAGTTTTCCGTCACATAACATAAGAAAAAACGCTCCGTTCACGGACGATCATCATCTCCCCGAACCCCTCATTCATACGTATGCGCCTGCGAAAACCCTCGCTACCCTCGCTGGCCACGTCCAACGCATTGACAATGATCAGGAATTTCGTCCGCGATAGTTTCGGCTAACCATCGCGAAACCATCGCGACCCTCGCAAAAATCGAGGGTTTCAGGCTGGGGTGCCGGTCAATCATGGGGTTGCGGGGCGTCGGGCCGGGCCGGGACGTCGTGCAGGCGACAATCGAGGTAGTGGCGGACCCGGCCGTCGTCGCGCTTGAAGCGCGTCTTCATCACCCGGCCGAACTTCGTCTCGAACATCGGCTTCTTGGCGTTGGCCAGCGACCAGGACACATAGGCCTCGTAGACCGTCCGCGCCGTCTCGTGATGGCCCTCGCACACCTCCAGGCAGTCGGAGATGAACTCGCCGACCGGGTCCATCTCGTCGCGGTATTCCTTCGTGGCCATGACGATCGACGGCGGCACGATCAGGCCGCTGGCCAGGAATTTCTCGGCGCCCTCGATCAGCCAGTTGAGGATGCCGGGATATTCTGGGGCGAACCCCGCCAGGACGTCCTCGAACTCGCGCTGCTCCTCGTCGGCCAGCGTGACAGGCCAGGACACGACGCAGATGCGCCGCCAGATGCCGTTGTCCGTGCCGTCGATCCTGGGATAGCCGTTGCCGGACATGTGCCCGGTGAACACCGGGATGAACTCGAAATAGCCGGCGAACAGATCGCGGACCGGGATTTTCTCGCCGCCGGTCAGCTTCTTGATCAAGGCCTCGTCGAGCGGCTTGTCGGCCGGCAGCTCCAGCACGCGCAGGGTGCGCACGCCGTGGAGCCGCGCCAGGTCTGGGCTGGCGGAGCCGGAGCCCCGCGCCGTGTCGCCCGTGATCGATTCCGCCGGCAGGCCGACGGCATAGGCGCCGAGCACCCGCATCAGCGTCTCCATGAAGACGCTCTTGCCGTTGGCGCCGAACCCGTAGTGGAAGGCGACCTTCTGGACCGCGAGCCCCAGCAGTCCGATGCCGGAATAGACCTGCACGAAATCCCGCGTCTCCTGCACCGGCAGGAAGCGCGCCAGGAAGGCCAGGAACTTCGGGCAGGTCGCCTTGCGGTCATAGGCGACCGGGACGAGGCGCGTCACCAGGTCCTCGCGCCGGTGCCCGTCGACGACATGGCACCGCACCTTGTAGCGCGTCACATCCGGGTCCGGGCATTCCGGGTCCGGCTTGCGCTCGAAGCGCAGCGTGCAGTTCCTGGTCGCGACCAGGAGCGGATCGGCGTTGAACGCCTCCGGCGGCTGCATCATATGCGGCGCGGCGCAGGCGAGCATGGCCTCGATCCTCGCGCTGTTTTTCGAAGAAACCGCGAAGCGCCGGCGGGCGACCTGCCGCTTCTTCAGCTCGGCCCGGGCATCGTCCGCCGCCGCCATCAAGGCCGTCAGCTGCTTGCGCCGGGCGACCTGCTCGGCCGTCGGCGCGTCATCGTCCTTGGCCGCCGCCATCGCCCTGTCGAGCGCGGCGCGCTCCTCCTCGGCGCCGGCGCCTGCCTGGATCGCCTGCAATTCCATCGGCGTTTGGGCGAGAAAATCAGCCTCGAGCGCGATCCGGCCGCCGACACGCTGCGCGATGGCGCGCGCGGCCGGGCCGCCGGTTCCGAGATCCCAATGAGTGCCGGTCCAGACGCCGAACAACGGCGCCTTGGCCTTCTCCTGCGCCATGACGACGATGTCCGACCCGAAATGC
The DNA here is from genome assembly GCF_057554225.1 of Labrys sp. Lb11. Lineage (NCBI taxonomy): Bacteria > Pseudomonadati > Pseudomonadota > Alphaproteobacteria > Hyphomicrobiales > Xanthobacteraceae > Labrys > Labrys sp. Lb11. The sequence continues at coordinate 23,802 of NZ_BAAJOT010000012.1, read as the reverse complement.
GCCAGCAGCCGCTTGCCGTTGTCCGTGTCGGAATGATCGTAGGCGCTGCAACGCCGCACGATCTCCGGGTCGCCGCCAGGGTCGGCGTCGGAAGGCCCGATCTCGTCGCCAGCGAAGGTCTCCTCGCCCGGCACCGCGTCATCCGGGGTTGCGGGGCCGGCGGCGTCTGCGCCTTCCTCCCGCGCCTCGTCGATCCGGCGGCCGATCCGCTCCAGCGCGTCCGCATCGCTCATGTCCGGCACTCATTTTTTGCGCAATTCTTTGCGCATTCACTGTTGACATGAGCCGAGAAATGCGCAAATATTTGCACATCAAACAGGGGGCGCCGATGGAAACCAACACCGCCAAGATCGTCAAGAAGCTGAAGTCGGAAGGCTGGTATCTCGACGACCATGGTGGCAACCATGACCTCTACAGACACCCGACCCTGCCGGGCCCGATCGTGGTCACCCGGCACCGGACCCAGAGCCCCGGCGTCGCCAGGGACATCGCCAAGAGAGCCGGGTGGCGCTAAGCCACCCGGACGGCCCTCAACCCGAAAGGAACCATCGACATGACCCGATATGCCGCCCTGGTCGACGGCGAGGCCGGCGCCTACGGCGTGGTGTTTCCGGACCTCTCCGGCTGCACCTCCATGGGCAACACCGTCGACGAAGCCCTGGTCAACGCCGGCGAGGCGCTGCGCATGTTCGTCGACAACAGCCTCGCCCATGGCGAGACCGTTCCGCCACCGCGCCCGCTGGAGGAGCTGCGCAGCGATCCGGACGTGATCAAGGCGATGCGCGAAGGCGCGTTCCTGACCAGCGTCGCCCTGGTCAGCCATCTCGGCAAGTTCGTGCGGACCAATCTGTCGCTCGACGACGGCGTGCTCGCCGCCATCGACGCCGAGGCGGCGCGCCGCAAGATGACGCGGTCGGCCGTCGTCGCATGGATGGCGCGCGAGCTCCTGCCGCGCGTTGCCTGACTGCGCCATCACGCCGGCTCCGTCAGCATGACGTTGAAGTCGGCGTCCGCGTCCGCCCAGGCCGTCCGCACCGACTGCACCCACGGGTACAGGGCGCGGATGCGCCGGGCGGCGCGGCGGATCGTCGTTTCCGTGACGAAGGGATCGCTGTCGCCGTCGCCGAGCAGCACGACCTCCTCAACGCCCTCCGGCACGGTGACGGCCGGATCGTCGAGGTCTGGATTGGCGCTCGGCACCCAGAGCGGCCGGGAGCGGCCATCCTTGCCGGATACACGCAAGGTCGGGTGCTGTACCCGTTCCCGGTCGATCGCCCGGCCGCCGAGATTGCCGAGATCGACCGACGACCGGAAGGAGTCGGTGTCCCGCAGCCGTCCGGTCTGCGCCAGCGCCCACCAGACGGACAGCACCGTTTCGTTGCCCTCGCCCAAAAACAGCCGGCGCGGCGTCGCGACGTGCCGCAGCACGATGTGGTTGCCCTTCTTCGAACCACGGACCTTCTTCGCCGGCAGCGGCTCGCCGGCCTCGTCCAGGCCGAGGTCGATCTTGATCGGCGGCTCGCCGTCCAGATAGGTCAGGTGCAGCCCGCGGAACAGCCCGTCCGGCCCGACGATCGCCGCCACCATGGCCGGGCCGCGATGGATGACGCGCGGCACGGTGCGGCCGACATCGTCCTGCTCCTGGCCGTGAAAATAGGGCGCGTTCGGCCAGAACCGCAGCCGCGCCGTCGGCGGCACCATCGGCACGCCGCGATGCGCCAGATAGGCCGCCGCCGGCGACCCGGCGAATGCCAGGCAATGGCTCCAGCTGTCGTAGAGGCGCTTCCGCTCCCTCTCCTTGAAGTCGGCCGCCCGCTTCTCGTCCTCCCGCCGCTTCGCCTCCGCCTTTTCGGTCTCGCGCTTGTGCCGGGCCCCGACCTCGGCGCGCTCCTCCGCCGTCATGGCGCGGCCGCGCGGCGGCGGCTCGCGCACCAGCGTCTCGCAGGCGGCGACGAAGTCGAGACCGTCGACCATCTGCACCAGCTTGATGACGTCGCCGCCGGTGCCGCAGCGCCGGCACGACCAGAGCTGTTTGCGGACGTTGATGGCGAAGCGATCCTTGCCGTCCCGGCAGATCGGGCACGGCCCGGCCCGCTCATGGCCGCGCGACAGCTTCAGCTGGCGGCGGGCGCACTCGTCTTCGAGCCGCACGGCCCTGGCCCGGTCGACCCAGGCGAGGAAATCGGGGTCCGAGGTCATGCCGAGCGCTCCACCTCGAAAAGCAGGCGAGGCATCAACTCCGTCTTGTCGACCCTCGGCCGCGAGCGGCATGACCACGATCGCCCGCTGACCTCGCCGACAAGGCGCCATCCGGCCGCCCCAAGGGAAGTACCGGGCTCGTTGGCGCGGATGTACGTGCCCAGTCGCCGATAGCCGAGCGCGAACGCTGCCCGCGCCGCACGGCCGTACAGGAAAGAACAGGCGTTGCGCGTGCCGTCGGTCGCCAGCCGGCTCACCTCGAGCGTGACGCCATCGTCGCGATGCCGGGACACCGGCCTGCCGACGATGACGACGCCGACGACATGATTGCCGCTGGCTGCCCCGATCGAGAACTTGTGGCCGCGCACCGGCCCATGATGGCGATGGTGGCGCTCGACGAAGGCATTGGCCTCCTCCAGCGACAGCGGCACGGGGGAAAGGTGAATGCTCATTCCGCCGCCTCGAGATAGGCGACCTGCCCCCAGTCCATCGGCGGCCGGTAGTTCGCGGCGATGATCGCGGCCGCGGGACGGGCACAGACGCTGTTGCCGATCTTGTGGCGCTGCTCCGTGTCGTTGAGGACACGGCCCTTGAACGGGGCCGCCAGCACATAATTGTCCGGGAAGCCCTGGGCCCGGGCGAGCTCGCGCGGCGTAAACATCCGCATGCCGATATCGACCAGCACGAAGACGGCGCCGCGGATGGCGACGGTGACGATCTCGCGCTCGTCCCAGCAGCCATATTTGCGGAGAAAATCCGCAACGCGGCGGGCCGAAGCCCATTGCGCCTCGGTCAACGGCTCCGGCGCCGCGTCGGCCTGGGCGAGGCCGAACCGCGCCTTCGTCGGCACCGCCAGCATGGGCTGATCGATTCCTGCGGTCTGGCCGCCGTTCGAATAGTAGGCAGTCACCAGCGGCACCGTGACGACGCCGGTGTGGCCGCCGCCCTTGCCGCCGCCGGTACGCACCGCCGCCACAGGCTCCCGCAGATCGCCGCCGCCGGCGGTTTCGTTGGAACCGCAGAACTGCGTCAGGTGCGCGGCGATAACGGCCTGGGGGCTCTTCGTCGTCACGGCCGAGGCCGGCACGTCGACAGGCCGGGCATCGGAGCGGCCGTACATCTCGACCAGGGCAGCCGAGACGACGGCCTGCGTGCAACCCTTCTGCACGATGGTCGACACCGCCTCGTCCATCGCGTGGCCGACCATGTCGGTGTTGTATTGCGCCAGATAGACCGCCGCTAGGCTGCCGCCGTTGCCGTCCGGCACCGTGGTCGGCGCCGGCCTCCTGATGTCGAGCGTGCGCGGTTCCTGCCCGGCGCGTTCGCCGTAGCGCGGCACCAGGAATGGCACCAGGTCGGCCGTCACCACCTGGTTGGTGTCGCCGTCGGACGCTGCCACGGTGTGGAACGGCTCATCGGCCGGGCGGTTGCCGCCGCCGTGCTGGCCGCGGCTGATCACCGGCACAAGCGTGGTCTCGCCGACGCCGAGCGGCACGGCGCCGCCCGGCCGCTTGATGAAGCTGTTCGCCGTCGGCGTCGGCACCGGCTGCGTGACCGGCTTTCCCGGGCTGTCGCCGCGATAGACCACGACATGCGGCACGACCAGCCCATGTGCGTCCCGCGACGCCGCGATGGTCGGCGCCGGCCGATCGAGCGGCCAGCCGCGGAATTCGTCGCCGCCATGATTGAGCGTGACGACATAGGCATCGTCGCCGGCGTCGATCACATAGCGCTTGACGCCGATGGCGAGCCGCCGCTCGCTCTTCACCTCGAGCGGCCGCTTGATCTTCTGCCCGGTCGCCTTCGTGTAGGCCTTGGCCTCCGCCTTTGTCATCAGGATCGACGGCGCCGGCAGATGAAAATCGACGATCTCGGCCGCTACCGGCCAGGGCTGCAGCTTGCCGCTCCGCACCGCCTCCGACTTCGGCTCGCCATGGGTCGGCTCCGGCCAAACGGCCGGCTGGCCGTCGCGGCGCATCACCATTTTCAAACGCTTGCGAATGGTCGGGTCGCCGAACTCGCAGGCGGTCACCTCCTGCCAGGCGACGGAAAAACCGAGCCGCGCGATGGCGCGCACGAAGTAATAGAAGGTCTCGCCCTCGCGGCTCTTGTCGCGCTTGAAGGTGCCGTCCGGCTGCTGGATCAGCGGCGACCACTTGGCGAAAGCCGGCACGTTCTCCAGGTAGATGTTCCACGGCAGCTGCCAGTCCGGCAGTTCCTGCAGCCACTTCAGCAGCACCCAGGCGAGGTCCCGCACCCCGCGGGAGGTGATCGGGCCGCCCTTGGCCGAGGAATGGTCGCGGCAGTCCGGCGAGAGCCAGAGCAGGCCGAAGAAATGATCGCCCAGCAGCTGGGGCATCGACACCTGCCAGACATTGTGCGGCAGGTGGATGGTCGCCGGATGGTTGGCCATGTGCATGGCCAGGGCGGCGGGATCGTGGTTGACGGCGTAGTGGACCGTGGTGCGGTGACCGGCCGGCAGCACGCCGCGCGCGTCGAGGTCGCGCAGCGCCGCCTCGATGCCGTTGCTCGCCCCGCCGCCGCCGGCAAAACTGTCGACGACGATGATCTGCCGCGGCTGCCCCAGCTTCGGCGGCGGCGGCACGGGCAGCGGCACCTTGCGCGCCCTGAAGGATCCTGTCGCCGGCAGCCGGCGCCAGGCCGGGCGACGCCGCGCCTCCGGCCGCCAGCCGAACAGGTCTGCCGGATAGTCGCCGGCCTCGATCGCGCGCGCCAGATCAAGCATCCCCGCCCCCCTTGCCATCGTCCAGCACCGCGTCGACCAGCCCGCCGGCCGCGACCGCCCTGACGATCCGCGCCGCCAGGCGCTCCACCGGCAGGCGGCGCAGCGCCGCGTGCGGCGCCAGCTGCGCGAGCGCCCGGCGGCTCACCCGGACGGCCTGCCGCGGGTCCTTGGCCGGCGGGCCGCCGGCCACATGCTTGAAATACGGCACGTCGATGCCGGCCTGGCGGGCGGCGACCAACACGCCGGACACAGAATAGATCGGCGCGTCGAGTTCCGCGGCGATCTGCTTCGGCCGCATGCCGGCCTGCGCCAGACTGATGATCCGGACCGAGCGGTCCGAGGTGACGCTGTGCTTCACGACAGCCTCCCGACCCAAGGGTCCGCCGCCGTCATCGGCACGCTCCGGCGCCGCCGAATGACGAAGTTCGGCCAGCCGCCGCCGCTGGCGCGCAGGTCTTCCAGGTGCGCGTCACAGCCTCGCTCCGCCTCGCGCGCGAAAATGAACCCCTCGTCGGCGAGGGAGCCCGGCCGGTCGAGCTTGCTCGTGCGGTCCGTGGCCAGCAGCGTCACGCTGACGCCGCGCCGGCGCAGGCGCTTGACCGCGGACAGCGTCGACGAATAGGTGCGGCCGATCCGCGCCGCGACCTCGTTGAGGGTGAGGTCGCCGCGGCACAGCCGGGCCAGCGCCGCCATCTCCCTGTCCGTCCAGGGGCGCTGCCTGCTCATGCCGCCACCTCGCCCTGCAACAGGTCGAACAGGGTCGGCACCGCCATCTGCCGGGCCTGCGCCTCGCAATGCTTGACCCCGTCGAGGAAATAGGCCGGGTTGAGCTCGATGCCGATGCCGCGGCGGCCGAGCAGCAGCGCCCGGTAGGGCACGGTCATCAGGCCGCCGAACGGGTCGAGCACCACTTCGCCCGGCTGCGAGAACTGGGTGATCAGCCGATCGACAATGTCGAAGGGCAGCGGGCAGATGTGCTTCTCGGCATTTGCCGCCGCCTGCATCGTGTTGAGACTGACCATCTGGGCCGTGTCCGTCCACACGTCCGGGTGCCAGGAGTGCGGCGGCAGCAGCATGAATGTCGGCGGCAGGCGGCCGCGCGCGTGCAGCTCCTCGCCGATCCGCACATGGTGCTCGAAGTCGTAGATCTGCGAGAGGTTGAGCTCGCGCCACAGGCGATAGACCTGGTCGGCCGGGAAGGCCGCCCATTCCTGCGGCGCCACCAGCCGGTTGCCGCTGGAGCGCATCAGGTGGTGCGCGTCGACCTGCCAGCGCGCCCGGCTGTAGCCGGTGCCCGGCACCGGCACGATCTGGCCGCTCTGGTCGTGATGGCGGCTGTACTTCGCCTTCACTCCGTCGCGATCCATATAGTCGGGCCGCGGCTTCACCACTGGTTCGTCGGCATAGCCGTTCGACCGGTCGGACGGCGGCTTGCGGAACAGCAGCACTTTTTCGGGGATGCCGCAGCCCATGCGCGTGCCGTCCTTCAGCTGCTCGCCATGGCCGAGCCGATAGGTCTGGTTGTTTTCGCGGACGACGTCGGTGAGGTTCGTCTTCTCCCCGAGATAGGCGAAGCCGTGCCGGCCGAAATGCGCCCGGCAATCGTCGGCGAAGGGATAGATCGTCTGGAAGCCGAGCCCGGTCATGCCGCCGGGCACGACCCGGTCCTTGACGTGGATGCAGCAGTCCCGGCCCGGTTTGAGCACCCGCAGCAATTGCGGGATGAGATAGTCCATCTGCGCCCAGAAATGGGCGTTGTTGTCGGTGTGGCCGAAATCGTTGTACTTCGGCGAATACTCGTACTGCATCGAAAATGGGATCGAGGAGACGATCAGGTCGACGCTGTTCTCCGCCATCGCCTGCGTTTCCAGCACGCAGTCATTGTTGACCAGCCGGTAGCGCTCGGCCGTCACCTCGATCCGCTCGACGCCCATGCCCCGCGCCAGGGACTTCGCCATGGCGGCCTCGCTGAGGCCGTATTCCCGAATGATGCCGGTCATCTCCGCCACGAGCTCCTTGTGTCGCTGCCACTTGTCTTCGAGGGCGCGTCGGATCGGCCGTTCAGCATCGGTGTAGATGATGTCGATGATCACCGGCCGATCCTGCAGGAATCTCTGGATGCGATGGATCGCCTGGATGAAATCGTTGAACTTGTAGCCGACGCCGAGAAAGATCGCCCGGTGGCAATGCTTCTGGAAATTGCAACCCGATCCCGCGATCGAGGGTTTTGCCGCGAGGTCCTTGATCCGGCCCTCGCTGAAATCGATGATGGTCCTTTCTCGCTCGTCCATGTCCTGCGAGCCGAAGACGCAGGCGATACCCGGCAGGGCACGCGCGATCGCGTGCCGCTCGGCCTCGAGGTCGTGCCAGATCAGGAAATGCGCGTCGGGCTCGGCCCGACGAAGGTCGGCCATGTGGGCGACCCGGGCGGCGAGGCTGTCGCGCTTCTCGCGCGCCGCCGCCGAGAGGCTGGCGGCCGCGTTGCGGAACAGCTGGCCCTGACCGGACCTGTCCGACACGAACTCGCCGGCCCCTGCAGGGATCTCGTGCCAGCGCACCTCGATCGCCGGCAGCACATAGCCCTCGTCCGAAAAGCCGAGATCGGACGGCGTCTGCACGAACAGCGCCCACGACGCCATCCAGGTCCAGAATTCTCGTTCCTTGTGGGCATGCAGCGTGAGCTGGTCGGCCTTCTCGCTGTTGCGCTTGAAGAACCGCGTCTTGGCTTCGCCGACGTCCATGATGCCGAGGAAGGCAGAGTAGGCCAGCAGCTCGATGTACTCGTTCGGCGCCGGCGTCGCCGTCGCGATGAAGCGGTAGCGCACGCCGGCGCTGATCGCGCGCGCATCCATGGTCTTCCGGTCGCCGGCGAACAGCGCCATGAACTCCCGGAAGGTCTTGGTGCCGCCGAAGCCGCGCAGGCAGCTCGCTTCATCCAGGCAGGCGGCGACGAAGGCGTTCGGGTCGAGCTTGCCGTCGCGCACGGGCTCGTAATTGGTGATGTAGAGCCCGTCGGCGCCGGCCTCCTCGATCCGCCGGATGAACGTCAGCCCGATGCCGAGCATCGCCGCGTCGCGCATGAATTCCTGGCGGACGCCGAGCGGCGCCACGATCAGCCCGCGGCCGCCGGTGCGCGCCAGGACCAGGCGCAGGATTTCCAGCTGGATCACCGTCTTGCCCAGCCCGAAGGCGGCGAAGATCGCGCGTCGGCCGCCCGCCACCGCCCAGCGGACGATGGCGGCCTGGTGCGGCTTCAGCAGCGGGTTCACCTCGGAAGCCTCGATCTCGAAGCCGCCGGCCCGGGCCAGCTTGATCTTGGCGTTGAGGAAATCCTGGTAGGAGACCGGCGCGTTCATGCTCCGCCCCCGTCGCGCGGCAGCGTGACCAGCGCCAGCAGGTGCGCGGCCAGCAGGTCGAGGTTGCGCGGCGCCGAGCGGGCGGCATTTTCCCGCAGCAGCACGGCCGAGGCGACCTTGACGGCCTCGTCCAGCGAGACCGGCGGCACGATGACGGTCTCCTTGCCGCCCTTGACCGTGGCGACGCCGATATCGCCGTCCTCGTCGCGGATCACCTGCACGTCCTCCGGAACCGCGATCGACGCCTGCAGGATGATGGTGTGGGGCTGCCCGGTCATGCCGACGCCCCCAAGCGCTTGAGGTCTTCGTCGATCCTGGCCAGGATGCGCTCGCAGGCATCGGCGCCGAGCCTGTTCTGGGCCCTGGCGGTCGAGGCGGTTGCCTCGATCTCGCCGACGGAGGCCTTCATCCGCGCGGCGGCGCCCGCGATCGCGCCGAGGTCGAAGAGAGTGCTCCGCAGATGGCCGAGCACGACCTCAATCTCCTTGCGCAGCGTCTTCATTTCGGTGACGGCGGGGTCTTCCTTGATCTCGCCATAGGCCATCATGCGCAGCTGCCGGACGTTCTCGACGGCGACGCCGCATTCCTTGGCCAGTTTCTCGTCGGACCATCCGGCCTTGTAGGCGGAGCGGCCGATGTCGAAATAATCGTCGAGCCCCATCAGCACGGCCCGGTTCTTTTCGGCGGCGGCCGGCGTCGGCATCTGCTCCGACGCCGTCAACGGCGCCGTCGCCGCGCCGGCCAGCAGCGTCTCGCGCAGCTGCCCGGCGGCCTCGGGCGGCATGGTCAATATCATCGTCTCGGCAAGCTTGGCAGGCATGGTCTCAGCCTTCGGTTTGCCCCCCCCCAACCGGCCGCACGCGGCGGCCATTGCAGGCGGGGCAGAGGTTTTTCGGGGAGGCGCTGCCGCTGCCGACGTGCCAGCCGCGGCGGTCGAAGGCCAGGACCACATGCTGCGGGGTCAGCTGGCCGGAACGGGTGGTGGGGATGCGGCCCTCCTCGTCGCAGTGCGAGCACTGGATGACGTGGAACGACCGGCGCTGCCTGTCGTCGCCGACGCATCGCGTCAGGACCGGCCAGGCCTCGGCCTTGAGGGCGCTGCGGGTGGCCATGGTCAGGCCACCCGCAGCGACGGCCGCGCCTTGGCGTCGGCGACGGCGCCCTGGAAATGCTGCAGCTGCCGGCCGAGGTCGGCGGCGCAGCGCGACAGGATTTCGGCCTCGGCCGCGGTCACCTGCCCGTCGGCCATGGCGTTGGCGCCGGCGGCCATCAGGTCGGAGGCGGAGCGCATGGTCTCGCCGAAGCTGGCGAAGATGCAGGAGAGCCGCGCGCTGTCGCCCTCCGGGTCGGCGAGCCGCCGGCCGTTGAGCTCGGCCTGGGCCGTCGTCACCAGCAGCAGGCCGCAATCGGCTTCGAGGGCCATCACGGCCGGCAGCGGGATGATGTCCGGGTCGCCGGCCGCCTGCCAGCGCGACACCTCGGATTTCGAGGCGTGCGCGATCTCGCCGGCGCGGACGATGCCGCCGCAGGCCTTCACCAGGTCGCGCGTCGCGCCCTTGATGCGGTGGAACCAGGCATCCGAGATCGGGCCACTCATGGCAAAGCTCTCTTGTCAACGGGAAAACGCGTCACGTTTTCCCGTTCCGGGAACGGATTTTGTCTGTCAGTGTCGCAGCGTCAGGTCATGACGCGCCGCTCCTGCCGGAGGCCGCGATCAGCGACCTGAGGGACGCAGTCCAGACATCGAATTCGGCCAGACCGAGCGAGGACCCATGACCGACAGGATCGACCTTTTCAGCGAATTCGAAGCCAAGGCCGCGCTCCGGCTGATGATCGCGCTCGCCGGCGACCTCGCCCAGATCGCGGGCGACGGCACCGTCACGCCCCTCGGCGCCCGCAGTGCCGTCGTCCGCCGCGCCCGCGGGCTGAACCAGGACTTCTCCGACAAGACTGCCGACCAGCTCCAGAAGGTCCTCGAGCAGATCGCGAACCTGGCCGGCGGCCCAGGCCGCGAACACATCCGGCCCGCCGTGCAGCAGGCGCGCGAGCAGCGTCGCCCGCTGGTGGGCGGCAAGGTCGAGCGCGAGCCTGATGTTTTCGAGAGAGTGCCCGTCGACGGCGCGGCGAAAATCGGCAAGACCCGCACCCTCACCCTCAAGCGGCCGGACAAGCCGCCAAAGCTGACCTAGGGCAATCTCGCGATCCTGATCCTCCGCCGGCGGCTGCTTCGACGCCTCAGCTTCAGCATTGAGATAGGCCGCCTGGTAGGCACCGAAATCGCGCTGGACGTCGCGACGATGCCGGGCATCCCGATCGTCGAGCATGCGCGTGATCGCCTTCAGGTTCTTCGCGTCGCGCTCGTCGAGCATCGCCTGAACCTGGCCGCGCTGGACTTCGGTCAACGTGCTGCCGCTCATTCGGCCGCCTCCATGGGTTCGGAAAAGGCCGCCGGGGCGGGAGGCGCCCCGGCGGCATCGGCCCCGACCGATCCGTTAACGACAGCGGGGCGAGGAACTTCAGACGGCCAGGGAAGGTCAGGTGGCCAATGATCAGCGAACCACGCAACGACGGCGTCATACTTTCTGACGGTGAAGGTCGCCTCGCCATCTCGCTGCAAGCGCAGAAAGAACCGAGAGTCGCCCGCGACCTCGCGGCCGATGGTGCTCAGCTTCAGCCTTCGTGCCCCGATGTATGCCAGGGCGCAGATCAGCAGATGGTGCCGCAGCTCGTTTTCCATGATGAAAACAAGGCTAGTGGGTTTAGACCCACTTTGTCAATGGGCGATCTCAGCCTCGCAATGACGGGCAAGACATCGGATAAAACCCATGCCATGGAAAAGCAGCCGTCCCTTCAGGATCGCGTGATCGCGCGCCTCAACGTCCTGCCCTTCAATGCCTTCAAGGCGGCAGAACGGGGCGGCTTTGAGCGGACATATGTCAGCGAGATCGTCAGGGGGAAGAAAGCAACGATCCGCGGCAGCAACCTGAAGCGCCTGGCCGCTGCGCTCGAAACGAGCGTCGCCTACCTTACCGGGGATACCGATGACCCTGCCCCGTTGCCAGAGATCACCCCAACGGATAGACAACTTGTGCCGGTCCGGACAAGTGGCATCGTCGAGGCAGGGGCGTTCCGCGAGGTGGATGACTTCGACCAATCCGAGCCACGCACCATCTTCGTCAGCAGAGACGAGACGTTCCCGAATGCTCGCCACTTGGCTTGGGATGTGGCCGGCGACAGCATGAACGATCTGAAGCCGCGCCCGATACTACCCGGAGATACCGTCCTGGCTGTCGCCTACGAGGACATCGCGCACCGCGTCCCACTCCGCGACGGAATGACAGTTGTGGTCGAGCGCACGCGCGATGGCGGACACATGCGTGAATGGTCGATCAAGCAGCTTGAGCTCTACGAAGATCGCGTCGAATTTCACCCCCGCTCGACCAATCCTCGACACAAGCCGATTGTAATTGAACGCAACGCGCACGCCGATGAAGGGACGACAGTCGAGATTATAGCCGTCGTCCGCAAAATTCTTAACGAGGTACCACTTTCATAACTGTCACTGTAGCTTGCAGTGATCGTGAAAGTCGGCCAGCGCGTCCTTAATTTCTATCCGTATTTCGTAATCAAGAGGTCGACAAAGTCGAATAGCGTCCCCCTTGCCACCAGGTGCATTCATGATCGGGATCACGACGTAGTCGAACTCATGCTGAAACGGCCCGCTGTCGAGCAAGCGGAACGAAAACTGCGGAAACCGCTGCACCAGGAATGCGAGAAGACGCTCATCATGCGACATGGCGAGCGCGCTGCTCGGCTTGATGATGATCAACGCACTCACTTCCTGACCAACCTGTTGCATGGCCTGAGACCTCCCTTGTAATCGCGACAAGCGTCGCAATGCACCCGCCACAGTCCGAGCATTCGAACCGCTGCAGCGCGACAAACTGACTATCAGACAGTTCATCGAGATCGACAGGATCTTCGTCGACTATCGGAACATTGACGACTTTTGACCGCTGGCGAAGGCAATTGTTGCATACGACATGCAGCCGAAAGCTGCGCGTGATCTCATCCATGGCCTTACCACGTTCCTCCTGGGCAGATGCGACAAACTGACTCATGATTTAGAACATATCAAGAACAATCGCGATCGATTTTTACGCGGTGATTCGACGCACGTGACATCAACATGAATGGGTTTACACCCACTGTCCTGTTGACAGTGGGGCAAAACCCACTTACGGTCGCCGCCATCCACCCGATGGAGGCACCCCATGCGCACCCCGGACATCACCATCCGCCTCGACGGCGCCGAGAGCGAGACCACGCTCGACGCCTTCTTCGCCCAGCACAAGTTCCGCGCTTCCGACAAGCAGGCCTTCACCCGCCGGCTGTTCGCCGAGGGCCACGTCCGCTTCGGCGAGCCCGGCCCGGGCGAGATCGTCGTCTCCCTCGCCGTCCGCCCCGACCGCCGCCCGGTCGACGCCTATTTCGTCACCCATGACGGGCCGATCTGGCCGCTGATGCGCCACCAGATGACCACGGCGAAGATGATCGTGCTGCGCATGGCCGAGGACCTCGCCGAGATGATCCAGCGCCGCGGCGACGACGCGGTGATCGAGGCCCCCGACCTGGTGCGCGTCGGCTGGACCGGCGACCAGGTCGACCGGCACGGCCACGAGGCCGTCGGCCGCATCCGCACCCTCGCGGCCGCCCTGCCGCGCCGCTACGCCGCCTGACCGGGGCCTGCCGCGATGACCAAGACGCCCGCCGACGGCGCCGCCGCGCCGCCGCTCCCCCTGGATCAGCGGATGCATCACCTCGCCACGGACCTCATGGAGGTGATGAACAAGCATCGCAGCGGCCTGATGCAGACGATCGAGGCCGACGCGCGCTTCCCCGACAAGCCCGCCATTCATTGTGCGGCTATCGTGGCGGCCATGTCGACCGTCTACATCTCGGAAGCCGTCGAGATGCTTGACGACAACGGCGCGGTGACCGCCGCATCTCTGGGTGCCGCACGGGGTTACTGGCTCGACAATTACGATATGACGGCCAAACAGGCGCAGGCCGACGGCAGCATCCCCTTCGTCAGGGTGATGACCCAATGACCGGCTCGTCCCCGCCTGCCGACCATCCCATGGTCGTCGCCATGGATGCCATGGGCCAGGACGTGCTGTCGGCCCTGCATCGGCATCGCACCGGCATGTGCAAGGCCGTCGTCGACAGCCTCGGCCGCGCGACCGGCTCGACCGAGGCCTATGCCTACATGCTGGCCGCGGTCCTGACGCAGATCTACGTCAACGAACTGCTCTGGATCACGCAGGGCGTGGCGCCGGACGCCGTCGTCACCATGGCCTCGGAGCAGCTGCAGCGGGCCTTCGACTGCAGCGCCCGCGGCGCGCCGGACCAGGCGCGGGCCAGCGGCAAGGCGACCCTGCAATGACGTGGATGCAAACCGCCAGCGGCAAGGCCTTCGACCTCGCTGCCCCGACGGCCGAGGACATCGACTTTCCCGTCGACGTCGCCGGGCCGCTGGCGCGGCAGACGCGCTACGCCGGCCAGGTGCAGGGCGGCATTTACTCGATCGCCCAGCACAGCGTGCTCGGCTGCGACGCGATGATGCAGGAGACCGGCCGGCCCGACCTGGCGGCGGCATTCCTGCTGCATGACGGGCACGAGGCCTATATCGGCGACGAGATATCGCCGGTGACCGCCACCATCAACGAGCGCCAGGCGGTGCTGCTGCAGCGCATCACCGGGCGGCCGCATGCCGACCGCGAACTGTGGCACCAGCAGATTTACACGGTTGCCCGCGACGGCCTGAAGGGCGATCTCGACGCCGCCATCTTCCTGGCCGCCGGCGCACGCCTGCCGCGCGGCAACAGCCTCGACGCCGTCAAGAGCATGGACATCCGCATGCTGCGCACCGAGCGCGACCACCTGATGGTCAAGCCGCCGCGGCCCTGGGCCCCGGCCGTCGAGGCCGCCGAGCCGATCCGCCTGCGCGGCCGGATCACCGTCTGGCCGTGGCCCCGCGCCGCCGACGAATGGATGGCCCGGCTGCGCACCTATTGCCCGCAGGCACGCGGGATTTGACCGAGAGGAAACCATGTCCCGCACCATCAACAGCTTTTTCGAAGCGGTCCAACTCCTCGACCGCGGCCGCTTCGTCAACCGCGTCAACGAGCACTGGAACACCATGATGCAGACGCTCGAGGCCCAGGTCGACGAGAAGGGCGAAGCGACCATCACGCTCACCGTCAAGATCAAGGCCGACAGCGGCTCGCGCCAGATCATGCCGACGGTCAAGTCCAAGCTGCCGGAGGAGCGGGCCAACGCGCCCACCACCTTCTGGGCCTATGACGGCGGCCTCAGCCTGCAGCATCCCAGCCAGATCGACATGTTCCCGCGCGACAGCGAGCGCGCGTCCGAACGCGGCGTCGTCTGACCGGCGCCCAGCCTCGCAACAAAGGAGACACCACCATGCCGGAACCCACGGCCATCGACACCCATGCCGAGATCGGCAGCACCCTGCTGCCGGCGACCTATGCCGCCGCCCTGCCCGACCATGGCGAGGGCATCGAGGCGATCAGCACCCTGGCCAAGGCGGCCAACGCACTGACCATCATCAACCTGCCGGTGTCGGAGCTCGGCGACGGCCTGCCGTCGGCCGTGCCGGTGCTGGTCGACCACGCGAACCGCAAGGTCTCGCCGCTGCGCGACCAGATCGAGGCCTACCGCACCGGCCCGGACCGCCGCCGCGGCAAGGCCATCGTCACGACCCTGGGCAGTTTCGTCGACCTGGTGAACCGGCACAAGAACGACGGCAGCGTCATCTTCGCCGAGACCAAATGGCCGAAGCCGACCCTGACGGCCGTGATCGACTATCACGACGCCGCCAATGCCGCGCGGCTGTGCGAGCACCGCATCATCTACCCCTTCCCGGTCACGCCCGAGCTCGTCGCCTGGATCGAGGGCAACGGCAAGCCGATGGAGCAGGTCGAATTCGCCCGCTTCCTCGAGGATCACGCGGCCGAGCTGGCAGCGCCGCTCGACGGCGAGAAGAGCGAGTATGAGCGCCTGTTCAAGGAGCGCTTCGCCACGCCCAACGAGCTGCTCGACCTCTCGCGCTACCTGGAGGTGTTCGTCAGCCACAAGGTGAAGAACGGCGCGCGCCTGCAGACCGGCGAGCGGACGATCGAGTTTACCGAGGAGCACACCAACGCCAAGGGCCAGCCGGTCGAAATCCCCGGCATCTTCATGGTGAGCGTGCCGGCCTTCCTCGACGGCGCCGCCGTGCGCATCCCGGCGCGGCTGCGCTACCGCATCGCCGGCGGCGGCATCAAGTGGCACTACCAGCTCTATCGCTGGGACTTCGAGCTGCGCGTCCAGGTGCAGAACGACATGGTCGACGCCGCCAAGCGCACCGCCCTGCCGGCCTTCGAGGGCACGCCGGAAATCGCCGGCTGACCGCCCGCCTCCCGCGCCGGCGGCAGCCGCCGGCGCATCCTCCCGCAGGACCGAGACCCCGCCATGAAGGTCACCCTCTCGCGCAGCCAGCTCTACAAGGCCCTCGGGCCGCTGGTGCGGATCGTGGAGCGCCGCAACACCATCCCGATCCTGTCCAACCTGGCGGTGTCGGCCGAGGGCGGCCGCTTCTCGATCATCGCCACCGACCTCGACATCGAGGCCGCGACCTCGATCGACGCCGAGGTCGGCCAACCCGGCGCCACCACCCTGCCGGCCAACACCCTCCACGACATCGTCCGGAAGCTGCCGGACGGGTCGCAGGTGATCCTCGAGGCCTCGGAGGACGGCACCCGCATGGCGCTGCGCTCCGGCCGCTCGCGCTTCACGCTGCAGACCCTGCCAGAGCGCGATTTCCCGCGGCTCGGCATCGGCGACCTGCCGCACAGCTTCGCCCTGCCGGCCGACCGGCTGCGCGAGTGGACGCAGGTGACCTTCGCCATCTCCACCGAGGAGACGCGCTACTACCTCAACGGCGTCTACCTGCACATCCACCAGGAGGCCGCCGCCGCGCGCCTGCGCAGCGTCACCACGGACGGGCACCGCCTGGTGCGCCTCGACATGCCGCTGCCCGACGGCGCCGCCGGCATGCCCGGCGTGATCGTCCCGCGCAAGACGGTGACCGAGGTGATCAAGCTGGCCGAGGCCAGCGAGGGCGACATCGTCATCGGCGTCTCCGCCGGCAAGATCCGCTTTGCGGCGCGTGACACCGTGCTGACCTCCAAGCTGGTCGACGGCACCTATCCCGACTATGCCCGCGTCATTCCGTCGGGCAACACCAAGATCGCCAGCTTCGACCGGGCGGCCCTGACCAGCGCCGTCGACCGGGTCACCGCGATCGGCGGCGAGCGCGGCCGGGCCGTGAAGATCGGGCTCGCCGACGGACGCTGCACCCTGTCGAGCCTCAACCCGGACATCGGCGACGCCACCGACGAGATCGACGCCGCCTACGACGCCGACCCGTTCGAGATCGGCTTCAACGGCCGCTATGTGGCCGACGTCCTCGGCGCCGTCGGCGGCGAGACGGTCGACGTCGCCCTCGGCGAGCCCAGCGCGCCGGTGACCTTCGCCTCGCCGACCCGGCCGGAGCTGCTGGTCGTGCTCATGCCGATGAGAGTGTGACGATGGACCCCGTCGAACTCTACGCGCTCGGACTGATCGGCGAGGAATGCGGCGAGATCGTCCAGCCCATCGGCAAGGCCCTGCGCTTCGGGCTCGACATGCCCGGCGTCAAGGACCCGCGCACCGGCCATGTCGACATGGACAACACGCCGCGTGCCGCGCTCGCGATCGAATGCGGCGACGTGCTCGCCGCCATCGAATACGCCACCCAGCGCGGCGTCATCGACGGCGCCGCCGTCCACGAGCGCTTCCACACCAAGCTCGCCCGCCTGCTGGACCCGGCGAGCCGCGACAATCTCGGCCGGAGGCTCGCGCCATGACTCAGACCTTCGTCTACGACGTCGTCAATCCATCCGACGCGATCACCTTCCGGGCGACGCCGGACGATGCTGCGGCGATCGCGCTTGTGCTTCGCGCCTCCTTTCTCTTCGTGGAGCCGCTCGGCGAGGCTCCCGCCATAGTCGACGGCGACGCCGCGGCGGCGATCCGCGAGGCGATCTGGTCCGATCCCGGCCGCCTGCGGTCCTACGCCGCCGCGTTCCGATCCTTCCGCATCGGCAGCCTGTCCGACCGGATGATGCTCGAGGACGCCGTGTCGCGCATGTCCGAGGCCGACGCCGCGGTCTACGAAGCGAAGTGGCACGACGAGCGCGGCACCTCGCTGAACGACATCTGCGCCAGGTGCTGGAAGGTCGCCGCCGCGATCGAGGCCGACGCCGACAAGATGGAGCGCGGCGAGCCGTGAGCGATTTCCTGACGACGCGCACGGCCGTGTTCTCGCCATGCGGCAGCTATCGCCTGCGGCTCGATCGCGACTATTGCCGGCCCGGCCCCGTGGCGGCCTTCCTCATGGTCAATCCATCGCGGGCCGGCCATGTCCTCGACGACCCGACCGTGGTCCGGATCGACGGTTTCGCTGCCCGGATGCGATTTTCGCGGACGATCATCGCCAACCTGTTCGCCTTCGTCGCGACGGACATCGACGGATTGCGCCACGCCGACGATCCCGTCGGCCCCGACAACGACGCTCATATCGAGAGCGTGCTGCGAGCGGCCACCGTCCACATCGCCGCCTGGGGCCCGCTCGCCAAGCTGCCGAAGCGGCTGCGCGGCCGGTGGCGGGAGGTCGCCGCCATCGCCGACCGGCTCGGCGTGCAACTGCAGTGCTTCGGCACCGCGGCAGACGGCCAGCCGCGCCACCCGCTGATGCTCTCCTACACCGCCCCGCTCATCGAATGGCAGAGGCCGTCATGAAAGCCATCACCATCTGGCAGCCTTGGGCGACGCTGATCATCCTCGGCCTCAAGCCCTACGAGTTCCGAGGCTGGGCCGCCCCGAAGTCGCTGCACGGCCAGAGGATCGGCATCCATGCCGGCGCCCGCAAGCCGGTCCGACGCGAGATCGTCGACCTGGTGCAGCGCCTGCGCGGCGACGATGCCTGGACCACCGGCCTGCGCCCCGAAGCGCTGCCCGTGCTCGAGGCAGCGCTGTCGGACCCGACGGTCCTGCCACTCTCCGCCCTGGTCGGCACGGCCGTGCTGCAGCCGCCGGTCCGCGCCTGGCAGATCGTCGGCGAGCTCGGCGGCGCCATCAACGACAGCGACCGGCACCATCACGCCAACTTCGCTTGGCCGCTGACCGGCATCCTGCAGCTGATCCCGCCTGTCGGCCCGATGTCCGGCGCGCAGGGCTTCTGGGACGCCGCGCCGTCCTGGCTCGACGGCCACGACCAGGTGCCGCCGCCGGCGACGCCAATCCAGGCGCAAGCGGCCATCCCCGGCGGCCTGTTCTGACGAACCTGAAGGATCCTATCCATGGCTGACAAGACCGGCATCGAGTGGACCGACGCCACCTGGAACCCGATCGTCGGCTGCACCATCGTTTCCCCCGGCTGCACCCATTGCTACGCCATGAGCATGGCGGCGCGAATCGAGCGGATGACGCCCGGCACGCATTATGCCGGCACGACCGCACCGTCGAAGGCCGGCCCGGTCTGGGCCGGCAAGGTCGCCCTGGCGCCCGAGCACATCCAGCGCCAGCCGCTGCGCTGGGCCAGGCCCCGGCGCATCTTCGTCAATTCCATGGGCGATCTGTTCCATGAGGACGTGCCCCTGGCCTGGATCGACGCCGTCTTCGCGGTCATGGCGCTCTGCCCGCAGCACACCTTCCAGGTGTTGACCAAGCGGTCGGCCGAGATGCTGGCCTACCTGACCGATGACCGCGTCGTGCGTCGCATCTACACCATCGCCAACGAGCTGCGTCTCGCCGTCGCGCCCGATCCGGACAAGCGGCCGACCGCGTTCAGCAGCTGGATGCGCGCCTCGGCCCTGGATACGGCCTGGCTGGCCGAGGACGGCGCCGCGGCGCAGCTCTTCCGCCGGGCGGAACCCGGCCGCGCCTACCCGACATGGGTCCGCTGGCCCCTCCCCAACGTCTGGCTCGGCGTCTCGGCCGAGGACCAGGCCCGGGCCGACCAGCGCGTGCCGGACCTGCTGGACGCGCCGGCGGCCGTGCGCTTCGTCTCGGCCGAGCCGCTGCTGGGGCCACTCGATCTCAGCCGGTATCTACGGCCGACCTGCGATCGGTGCGCACCGTGGGGAGTGCCGTGCCGGATCGGCTGCGGGAACTGCACGCGACTCGATTGGGTCATCGCTGGCCTCGAAAGCGGCCCGCGCGCCAGGCCGGGCCACCCGGATTGGGTCAGAACGATCCGCGATCACTGCACTGCGGCTCGCGCGCCCTTTTTTTTCAAACAATGGGGCGAGTGGCTGCCGTTCGGTCAATCCGGCTTCACGCATTGGTCTGCCGACACGACACGCGACGGCTCGTTGCGAGGCCGGAGCAAGGGCCTATGGCTCGGACACGCCCATTTCAACGACGGGGCTGGCGGCCCTGAAACAGAGGTGATTGGCCCGGTCGAAACGCTCAACGTACTCACCCCGGGCAAGGCATCGGCGACGCAGTGCGTGAGGATCGGCAAGCGTCGGGCCGGCCGCCTCCTCGACGGCGTCGAGCACAACGATCTCCCGAGGGCGGCATGAGCAGCGGCGTCAACAAGGTCATCCTGATCGGCCATCTCGGCCGCGATCCGGAAATCCGCACCACGAACACCAGCGCCCGGGTCGCCACCTTGTCGCTCGCGACCGGCGAGAGCTGGCGCGACAAGGCCACGGGCGAGCGGCGCGAGCGCACCGACTGGCACAAGGTCGTCATCTTCAACGAACCGCTGGTCAAGACCGCCGAGCAATACCTGCGCAAGGGCTCGCAGGTCTATCTCGAGGGCAAGCTGCAGACCCGCAAGTGGACCGACCAGGCCGGCGCCGAGCGCTACAGCACCGAGGTCGTGCTGCAGCAGTTCCGCGGCGAGCTCACCCTGCTCGACCGGGCCGAGCGGCCCGCCCCCTCGCCCGACGAATACGGCACCACCCGCACGCGCGACCCGGGCCCAGGCGAGGCGCCGGCGGCGACCGGAGGCTACGATGACGAAATCCCCTTCTGACGCCGACGGCACGGCGCTGACATTCATGTACCGCAACTGGCGCGGCGAGGTTTCCAGGCGGCGCGTCCTGCCGATCCGCGTCTATTTCGGTGCGACAGACTGGCACCCGGAGCCGCAATGGCTGATGGAGGCGACCGACCTCGACAAGGGTGAGGCCCGCGACTTCGCACTGCGGGATATCCAATTCGGCCCCGCCACCGTCGCCGACCTCACAGCCCGGCTCGCGGAGGCGGAGGAAGCCGCCAAGACTGAGAGCACGGACTATGCCGCCGACTTTATCTTCGGCGTCCTGGCGAAGGCGCTCGGGCTTGCGCAATGGGACCCGAAGGACGGCACCGAAACGTGGGACGGAGACGTAGCTGCCACGCTCTACGGCATCCTTCGTGACGCTGGGGCGATAGATCCAGGAACGGACGAGCCGGCGGCTAAACGCCTCGCCGCCGCTGAGGCCGAGGTAAAGCGGCTGCGGGAGGCGACTATCCCCCGAGATGTCCACGAGGCGCTCTGCGACAGCCAATATCGCGCCGGCGCTGGCGCAGGCTGGAACGCCGCGATGACGGAAGACCCCGCTGAGGCAGAAAGGCGCTTCGCCGAGCTTCGCAGGATCGAGCCGGGGGCGCTGGAACCAATCCTGCGGCGCAAAAACGCCCGCGCCGCCCTCTCCCAGCCGCCCGCCGTCGCCGCCCCGCCCGAGCCAGCGCGAGTAGCGGCATCGTTCCAGGACCGCGTCCAGCCCTGGATGATGGCGTGCTTCGGCGAGGCCATTTCCAACGACATGCTGGAACGCATGGACCGGTTCTGCGAGGAGGCTAACGAGCTCCTGCAATCGCTCGGGTATCCTCGGGAGCGTGCCCACGCGCTGGTCGACTACGTGCACGATCGACCCGCCGGCGATCCGCCGCAGGAGGTCGGCGGCGCGATGGTAACCCTCGCGGCCCTGTGTCTTGCCGCCGGCATGGATATGCATGCGGCGGGCGAAACAGAGCTGGCGCGCATCTGGACGAAGGTCGAAGCGATCCGCGCCAAGCAAGCCGCGAAGCCAACCGGCTCGGCGCTTCCGATCGCCATGGCGCTGCCTCCACCCCATGAGGGACGGCGGTCATGATCATGACGAAAGCCGAGATCAGGGACGGCCTGCTCGCCGGCCGGACATTGGTCCAGGAGGAATGGGCCGCGCCCGACGAGATCGCCGCCGTCGACGAGCTCGTCCGCGAGGGCATCGCGACCGCGACGCCATGGCAGTGGAAGGACGGCTATCAGTGCGAACGCCGGCGCGTCCAACGCGCTGGTCCGCAGGAGGCCGGCGATGCTTGAGCCCCTCCGCATCCAGCTCTCGCGCCGCGCCGGCGCCCGCCTGCCCCCCGAAACCATCAAGGTCGACCGCTCGACGCGCTGGGGCAACCCCTACCGCATCCGGCGCGACGCGGACGCGCCGGCGATCGCCCAATGGATGGTGTCGCAGGGCTCCTGCCACTGGGGCCCCTACGCCACCGCCGGGACCGCCGCGGCCGTGGCGATCGAGCTCTACCGCGCCGACCTGACCGTGCCCGGCCCGCACAACGCCCGCCGCCTCGACCCGGTGCCGACCCGCGCCGACATCGTCAAGACCCTCCGCGGCAAAAGCCTCGCCTGCTGGTGCAAGCTCTGTCCGGCCCACGCCGGCGGCAAGCCGTTCGGCGAGGATTGCCGCGCCTGCGCGCCCTGCCATGCCGACACGCTCGGTTTCGTCGCCAACGGGCCGATCTGCGAGGCGGTCCCATGAGCGGACATCGCAGCACCGCTTCTGCCCCCATCTCGTCACTGTATGCAACCGAGGCCGAGATCGCTCGCGCCATCCTCGGCGAACGCGCCAAGGACTGGCCGGCCATCGCCCAGGTCGAGGAGCGTCACGGCCTGCCTCGCATCGATCCTCTCTATGGCGGCCGCTACTGGCCGGCCGTACGGGCCTATCTCGACAAGCGCAACGGCCTCATCGACCATGCAGTGCCGGCCGCCGCCGACTCCGGAGAGAACTGGACCCATGCCACAAAGCGACGCGCCCGGCCTTAAGAAGATGCGCCGGCCCAGTGGCCGGATTGATTGCTACTGGGTCGCCGACGAGAAGCTGGTCAAGAAGGGCTATACGCCGAAAACGGTCAATCTCCACGGCGACATCACCGTGCCGATCGAGGCCGCGCTCATTGCATCCACCTGTCGACGGCTGCAGGCCGAGATGCTGAGCTGGGCCAGCGGCCAGACCTCAATACCCACCGTCCATGCCGTCGGCACGATCGGCTGGCTTTGCGAGACATTCGAGACGCATCAGGACAGCCCATACCGCGACAAGCGCCAGGCGACGCGCGACTTCTACGCGCGCTACCTCAGCGTCATCAAGCGCACCGTCGGCGATCGCCGGATCGACACCGTGAGTGGCGTCGATATCAGGCGCTGGCACAAGAACTGGAAAGAAAAGACCGTGCGCGGCGCCTATGGCTGCATTCAGACCCTGCGGCGCGCCGTCTCGTTCGGAGTCGAGCTCCCCGGCAACACCGCGAGCCTTAGGCTGGCGGCAGTGCTGCGCGAGATGCGTTTCGAGACCCCGAAGCGGCGAAAGGAACGTGTCACCTATGACCAGATGGTCGCGTTCCGTGCGAAGGCGCATGAACTCGATGAACCGGCGATGGCCCTTGCCATGACGCTGCAATTCGACCTGATGATCCGCCAGAAGGACGTGATCGGCGAGTGGCTACGCCTTGCCTCCGACGAGAGGGCCGAAGGCGCGATCGCCATCAACGGCAAGATATGGCACTGGGGCCTGACCTGGTCGCACATCAGTCCGAAATGGCAGCTGGTCAAGCCGACCTCAAAGTCGAACGGCGAGGAAAACGCCGAGCACGACCTCACCCTCCTGCCGGACGCGCTGGCCGAACTGCAGAAAATTCCGCCGGAACGGCGCGTCGGGCCGGTCGTCATCAATCCGGCCACAGGCATGCCCTACACGCCGTCGCACTTTTCCCGCAAGTTCCGGACGATCGCGACGGCCGCCGGGCTGCCGACCAAGCTATGGAACATGGACAGCCGGGCCGGTGGCGTGACCGAGGCTCTCAACGCCGGGGCCGGAGCTGTCGAGGTGATGAACGCCGCGACCCACACCGAGATGACGACCACGCTGGATTATGATCGCGATCGGATGACCAAGACGCGGAAAGTCGCGAAGCTACGGGTTGCGAGCCGGAACACGACAGGAACCGGGCACGGTAACAGCCACGGTAACAAGCCGCCTCGCAAAGGCTGAAAATCGCTAGCTAAGTCATTAAAAAATAAGTGGTGCCTAGGGGCGGAATCGAACCACCGACACTGCGATTTTCAGT
>NZ_BAAJOT010000011.1:0-186356 GCF_057554225.1 Labrys sp. Lb11 | reverse complement strand
TGCCCGAAGGCACCGACAACGTCGCCGTCAACACCAAGATCGCCTTCATCAAGGGCGAGGGCGAGAGCGCGCCGGCCCCGGCCGCGCAGCCCGCCGCAGCGCCGGCGGCCGCACCGGCTCCGGCCGCCGCGCCGGCTCCGGCGGTCGCCAAGGCCGCGCCGGCCGCTGCCGAGGCTCATGACGCGTCGGGCGAGATCCCGGCCGGCACCGAGATGGTGATGACCACGGTGCGCGAGGCGCTGCGCGACGCCATGGCCGAGGAGATGCGCCGCGACGGCGACGTCTTCATCATCGGCGAGGAAGTGGCGGAGTACCAGGGCGCCTACAAGATCACCCAGGGCCTGCTGCAGGAGTTCGGCGCGCGCCGCGTCGTCGATACCCCGATCACCGAGCACGGCTTTGCCGGCCTCGCCACCGGCGCGGCGCTGACCGGCCTCAAGCCGGTGGTCGAGTTCATGACCTTCAACTTCGCCATGCAGGCGATCGATCACATCATCAACTCGGCGGCCAAGACCCTCTACATGTCCGGCGGCCAGATGGGCTGCTCGATCGTGTTCCGCGGCCCGAACGGCGCGGCGGCACGCGTGGCCGCCCAGCACAGCCAGGACTACGGCGCCTGGTACTCGCACATCCCCGGCCTCAAGGTGGTGGCGCCCTACTCGGCTTCCGACGCCAAGGGGCTGCTCAAGTCGGCGATCCGCGACGGCAACCCGATCATCTTCCTGGAGAACGAGATCCTCTACGGCCACTCGCAGCCCGTGCCCAAGCTCGACGACTTCACCGTGCCGATCGGCAAGGCCAGGGTCGCCCGGGCGGGCAAGGACGTGACGCTGGTCGCCTGGTCGATCGGCATGACCTATGCGCTCAAGGCCGCCGAGGCCCTGGCGGGCGAGGGCATCGATGCGGAGGTGGTCGACCTGCGCACCCTGCGTCCGCTCGACACCGCGACCCTGGTCGCCTCGGTCCAGAAGACCGGGCGCTGCGTCGTGGTCGAGGAGGGCTGGCAGCAGTCCGGCGTCGGCGCGGAAATCTCGGCGCGGATCATGGAGAACGCCTTCGACTATCTCGACGCGCCCGTGGCCCGCGTGTCGGGCAAGGATGTGCCGATGCCCTATGCCGCCAACCTGGAGAAGCTGGCCCTGCCCAGCGTCGCCGAGGTGGTGCAGGCTGTCAAAGCCGTGACCTATCGGTGAGGGGAGCCGCCTGATGCCCGTCAACATCCTGATGCCCGCGCTTTCTCCCACCATGGAGAAAGGCAACCTCTCCAAATGGCTGAAGAAGGAGGGGGATACGATCAAGTCCGGCGACGTGATCGCCGAGATCGAGACCGACAAGGCGACCATGGAGGTCGAGGCCGTCGACGAGGGCGTGCTCGCCAGGATCATGGTGGCCGAAGGCACGGCCGACGTGCCGGTGAACCAGGTCATCGGCGTCATCGCCGGCGAGGGTGAGGACGCCAAGGCGGTTGCCGCCGGCGGCGCGGCGGCTCCGGCTGCCAAGGCGGCGGAAGCGCCGCAGGCCGCAGCCGCTCCCGCCCCGGCGGCTCCGGCCGCGGCGCCCGCTGCTCCGGCAGCGGTGCCTTCTGCCCCGGGGGCGCGCGTCTTCGCCTCGCCGCTCGCCCGGCGCATCGCCAAGGAAGCGGGCGTCGACATCGCCGCCCTGGCGGGCTCCGGCCCGCATGGCCGGGTGATCGAGAAGGATGTCCGGGCTGCCATCGCCGGCGGCGCGCCCAAGGCCCAGCCGGCCGCCGCCGCCGCGGCTGCTCCGGCCGCCGCTCCGGCTGCCCAGCCGGCTGCAGCGCCTGCCGCGCCCTCCGACGAGCAGACCAAGAAGCTGTTCGCCCCGGGGTCCTACGAGGAAGTGCCGCATGACGGCATGCGCAAGACCATTGCCCGCCGCCTCTCGGAGGCCAAGGCGACGATCCCGCATTTCTACCTTACCGCCGACATCGAGCTCGATGCGTTGCTGGCCCTGCGCGAGCAGATCAATGCCGGCGCCCCCCGCGACAAGGACGGCAAGCCGCTCTTCAAGGTCTCGGTCAACGACATGGTGATCAAGGCCTATGCGCTGGCCCTGCGCGACGTGCCGGACGCCAACGTCTCCTGGACCGACGGCGCCATGCTGCGTCACAAGCACGCCGATGTCGGCGTCGCCGTCTCGATCCCCGGCGGCCTGATCACGCCGATCGTGCGCGATGCCTGCCACAAGACGCTGTCGGCCATCTCCAACGAGATGAAGGATCTCGCTGCCCGGGCCAAGGCCCGCAAGCTCAAGCCCGAGGAGTACCAGGGCGGCACCGGCTCCGTGTCGAACCTCGGCATGTTCGGCGTGAAGTCGTTCTCGGCCATCGTCAACCCGCCGCACGCCACGATCCTGGCGGTCGGCGCCGGCGTGAAGCAGCCGGTGGTGCGCGGCGACGAGATCAAGGTCGCCACCGTGATGTCCCTGACGCTCTCCACCGACCACCGCGCCGTCGACGGCGCCCTCGGCGCCGAGCTGATGCAGGCGATCAAGGGCTACATCGAAAAGCCGATGGGGATGCTGGTGTAGCCGGAGCGATCAGGGCACGACGCCGGCCAATCCCCTCCCCCTTGCGGGGAGGGGTAAGGGGTGGGGGTCGTGAAGAACGTACGGGACGGTAATCACCGACAATGGTCTGGGGCAAAAGCTCAGGTTCATCCAGCGACACGCGAGCTCGCCGCAATGCCAGATCCATGCGGCGGGAGCCGACCGAGGCCGAGCGGAGATTGTGGTGGGCGCTCAGGCACGATCCGGCGCTGAAGGGAGCCCACCTCCGTCGGCAGGTGCCGATCGGACCGTATATCGCCGATTTTTTGTCCCTGCAGGCGCAGTTGATCGTCGAGGCTGATGGCGAGCAGCATGGTCTCGAGGCCGGGCGTGCATACGACGCCCGTCGAACTGAAGTCTTCCAGGCGCAGGGTTTCCGCGTCTTGCGTTTCTGGAATCGTGACGTGATGCGCGAGACGCGCGTTGTCGTCGATACGATCTTTGCCGCGCTGGAGAAGCACGCCACGACCCCCACCCCTTACCCCTCCCCACAAGGGGGAGGGGAGCGGCGGGCGTTGCGGATTTTTGGAGAGGCACCATGAGTTCCTACGACGTCATCGTCATCGGTTCCGGGCCGGGCGGCTATGTCACCGCCATCCGGGCGGCGCAGCTCGGCCTGAAGACGGCCGTGGTGGAACGCGAACATCTCGGCGGCATCTGCCTCAACTGGGGCTGCATCCCGACCAAGGCGCTGCTGCGCTCGGCCGAGATCCTGCACTACGGCCAGCACGCCAAGGATTACGGCCTGGTGCTCGACGGCACGATCAGCGCCGACACCGGCGCCGTGGTCAAGCGTTCGCGCGGCGTCTCGGCCCAGCTCGCCACCGGCGTCGGCTTCCTGCTCAAGAAGAACAAGGTCGACGTGATCTGGGGCGAAGCCACCATCACCAAGCCGGGCGAGATCGCGGTCGTGGCCTCGACCCGGTCGGTGCAGGGGCCGGCGGTGCCGGCGCCCAAGGGCGCGCAGGGGCCGGGCACCTACCAGGCCAAGCACATCATCGTCGCCACCGGCGCGCGTCCGCGCGTGTTGCCGGGCATCGAGCCCGATCGCAAGCTGATCTGGACCTATTTCGACGCCATGGTGCCGGAGGCCACGCCGAAATCGCTCCTGGTGATGGGGTCGGGCGCGATCGGCATCGAGTTCGCCTCCTTCTACAACGCCCTCGGCTCCGAGGTGACGGTGGTGGAGGTTCTGCCGCAGATCCTGCCCGTCGAGGACGAGGAGATCGCCGCCCTTGCCCGCAAGCGCTTCGAGAAGCTCGGCCTGAAGATTCTCTCGGGCGCCAAGGTGAGCAAGGTCGAGAAGGGCGCCAACTCCGTCACCGCCATGGTCGAGACGGCTGACGGCAAGACCCAGACGATCACCGCCGAGCGGCTGATCTCGGCGGTCGGGGTCGTCGGCAACATCGAGAATCTCGGGCTGGAGAAGCTCGGCGTGAAGACCGAGCGGGGCTGCGTCGTCATCGACGGCGTCGGGCGCACCAATGTCCCGGGCATCTACGCCATCGGCGACGTCGCCGGTCCGCCGATGCTGGCGCACAAGGCCGAGCACGAGGGCGTGATCTGCGTCGAGGCGATCGCCGGCAAGCATCCGCACCCGATGGACAAGGACAAGATCCCCGGCTGCACCTACTGCACGCCGCAGATCGCCAGCGTCGGCTTGACCGAGAAGAAGGCGAAGGAGGCGGGCTACACCGTCAAGGTCGGCCGCTTCCCGTTCATCGGCAACGGCAAGGCCATCGCGCTCGGCGAGCCGGACGGCCTGGTCAAGACCGTTTTCGACGCCAAGACCGGCAAGCTCCTGGGCGCCCATCTCGTCGGCGCCGAGGTCACCGAGCTGATCCAGGGCTTCGTCATCGCCATGAACCTGGAGACGACCGAGGAAGACCTGATCCACGCCGTGTTCCCGCATCCGACCCTGTCGGAGACGATGCACGAGAGCGTGCTCGACGCCTACGGTCGCGCCATCCACATCTGAGCGGGCGGGGGCACGGCGCTCCCGCATCGGATTTCAGGGCCTGCCCCGTTCCCCCGGGGCGGGCCCTTCGTCCTTCAAGGTTCCTGCGCGGACCGCGCCAGTCACGGCCGCCGTCGACGCGGCGGCGCATGCGATTTGTCGGGCCGCGGGGCAAGCGGGAGGCCCGTGGCGGGCGGTCAGAACTGCAGGACGCGCCGGACGTCGACCGGTTCGGAACCGGCGTCGCAGACGTCGAGCGCCTCCTCGATGTGGTGCAGGTGCTCCTCCATCAGCTCGGCGGCCTGCTCCCTGTCGCCGGCGGCCAGTGCGTCGAGAAGCGCGTCATGCTCGACTTCCGAGCAGGTGCGTCCGCGGCTCGACGCATAGAGGCCGATGATCAGCGAGGTCCGCGCCACCAGTTCCTCGAGATATTTCGTCAGCACCGAGTTGCCGGCGATTTCGGCCAGCCGGATATGGAACTGCCCCGACAGGCGGATGGATTCCCGCCGGTCGCCGCGGGTTTCCGCAGCTGCGCCGGCGCGCGAACTCGCCCGCAACTCGTCGAGGGCGGCGGCGTCGATCCTGCTCGCCGCGGACAGCACGACCGAGCGCTCGATCGCACGGCGCGCCTCGAACACCTCGCGCGCCTCGCTGGCGCTGGGGCTGCTGACATAGGCGCCGCGGTTGGGATGCAGCGTCACCACGCCCCGGCCGGCCAGCACCACGAGAATGCGCCGGATCTGCGCCCGGCTGGCCTCGAACGCCTCGCACAGCACGTTCTCGGCCAGCTTCGCGCCGGGCGGCAGCTTGTGCTCCATCACGGCGGCGAAGATGCGCTCGACGATCACGTTGTCCGGGAGAGGCCGACGAAGCTCGGCAAGCAAGGCCGTCATTCGTTCCCTACGCCTCCGTCGCGCCAGCTTGCGTCCGCCGCCCGGCTCGGCGGGCGCACGCGCAAATACCCGCCGTCGCTGCCAAAGCCAAGCCCAATTGTGTCGATTGATCTTCTGGAATGTGAACGAAGTGTCTCAGATTGTCAACAATCCAGATTTTTTTGTTGATAATCCGTGGACGTTGATGCATCGTCGCTGCCGTCACCAAACAAAATCCGCCGCAGCGCCCGCAACGCCGGGTGAATGACGGTTTGCAGGGGAGGAAAGCCATGCGATATCGGGCATCGCCGTTTCGTGCCGCTGTGCTGGGCCTGGTGTCCGCGATCGGCCTCGTTGCCGCGCTCGGATCCGCCGAGGCCGCGAACAAGGTGCTCAAGATCGGCTTCGTCGGCGTGACCAGCGGCCCCGCCGCCGCCTGGGGCACATCGAACGTCCGCTCGATGCAGACGCTCGCCGCCTGGCTGAACGAGCAGGGCGGTGTCAAGATCGGCGGCGACACCTATGACATCGACATCGTGACCTTCGACGACCAGAAGGACCCCAAGCGCGCCATCGCCGGCATGGAGAAGATGGCGCAGGAGGGTATCCACTACGTCGTCGGGCCGAATGTCGACGACGGCGCCGCAGCGGTCAGGCCGGTCGCCGAGAAGGCGGGCATCATCTATTTCCCCTACGCCTTCCCCAAGGCGCTCTACACCAAGCCCGCTTCGAACGCCGTCCTCGGCATGGTGGCGAACTATCAGTCGGCGCCGGCCATCTACAAATATCTCAAGGAGAACAAGGGCGTTAAGACGGTCGCCTTCGTCAGCGCCAACGAGTCCGACCCCCTCAGCCAGCGGGACGGCGGCGTCGCCGCCGCCAAGGCGCTCGGGCTGACCGTGCTGGCCGACAAGGACACCTACCAGAACGACACGCGCGACTTCACGCCGGTGCTGACGCCGATCGTCAAGCTGAATCCGGACCTCCTGGTGCTGTCGGGCGTGGCGCCGGCCAATGCGCCGCTGCTCATCCGTTCGGCTCGCGAACTCGGCTACGAAGGCCAGATCTCGACCGAGACGGCCCAGGACGCGAAGGTGATCGAGGAAGGCGCGGGCGAGCTCGCCAACGGCTTCATCTCCGTCGGCGGTGCGTCGACGCCGGAAATCCGTTCCAAGGCGATGGAAGACTTCATCGATCGCTACACCAAGAAGTTCGGCGAATACAATGACGAGTCGAACACCAAGGTCTACGCGCTGCAATACATCATCGACACGTTGAAAGCCGATCCCAAGGCGATCGACAACGTCGAGGAATTCAAGAAGACCATGGACACATTCTCCGCGCCCAATCCTTATCTCAAGGACGAGTCGGCGAAGCTGCACTATGTCGGCACGACCTCCTTCGGCCAGAAGCGGCAACTCGCCGTGCCGATGGTCGTGAACCAGTACAAGGACGGCAAGTTCGAGACCCTGTTCGTCGCGAACGTCGACTGACGTCGCCGCGGGCCATCCAAGCCCGCCGCTGCAGAGGACCCATGACGTCCCCCGCAGCGGCGGGACGCCGAAACCCGCGTCGCCACAGTCCCGTTGCCGCTTCCGGACCGCCCGCAGACGCTGCGGGAAGCGGCTCGCGTCTAGCCCAACCCCGGAGCGGCTCTGCATTCCCCCATCGGATGCCGCCGTCTCCCGCGGAGAATGGTCGTGGAGCAAGTCATCGCCAACGGGCTCTATCTCGGCGCGCAATACGCGCTGATCGCGCTCGGTCTCACGCTCATCTTTGCCCTGATGAACGTGCTCAACTTTGCCCACGGCCAGATGTACGTGCTGGGCGGCTTCGTGACCTACCAGGTTTACGGACAGATGCACTGGCCGTTTCCGGTCGCGCTGCTGGCCTCGGCGGTCACGCTGGCGATCCTCGGGGCGCTGATCGAGCGCTTTCTGTTCCGCACCGTGATCCGCCGCAGCGTCCGGGAGGAAAGCACGATGCTGCTGGCCGCCGGCGTCGCCTATTTCCTCGACGCCGTCATCCTGCTGCTGTTCGGCGAAAAGCAGCGGGGCGTCCCGAAGATCGTCAGCGGCGTCCTGCGGGCCGGCGATCTCATCATGCCCTATGACCGTATCGCCGTGGCCGGCCTTGCCGTGCTGTTCATCGCCGCCTTCATCCTGATGATGCAATACACCAAGCCGGGCCGGGCGATGCGGGCGCTGGCCCAGGACCGGACCGCCGCGCAGCTCATGGGCGTTCCGGTCGAATTCTACTCCCTGCTCGGCTTCGCGCTCGGCGCGTTGCTGGCCGGCCTCGTCGGCGGCCTGCTGGTGACGATCACCGGCGTCAATTCCGGCATCGGCGGACCGATCTCCCTCAAGGCCTTCCTGATGGTGATGATCGGCGGCGCCGGCGTCGTCGGCGGCGCCATCGCCGGCGGCTTCATCCTCGGCATGCTGGAATCGGTCGGCCTGAGCGTGCTGCACGCCTATGGCGACGTCACCTATCTCGTCATCTTCGCCGCCCTGATGATCTTCCTCGCCATCCGGCCGAACGGCCTGATGGGCAAGCCCTGGGGCTGAGCCGATGTTTCGCCCGATGCGCCTGGCCGCGGTGGCCGTCTTCGTCCTGGTGGTCTTCGTCGCCGTGCCGCTGGCGATCAAGGCCTCCGGCCGCACCGACTTCTACTATACGCTCAGCTCGGTCGCCCTTCTTGCGATCGCCAGCAGCGGCGTATGGCTGATGTTCCATATCGGCCGCATCAACATCGGCCAGGGCGCCTATGCGCTGATGGGCGGCTATGTCTGCGCCATCCTGGTCACCTCGGCCGGGATTTCCTTCTGGCTCAGCCTGCCGCTCGCCGGCCTCTTCTGCGCGGCGGTCGGCGTCCTCATCGGCTTGCCGATCCTGCGGCTGCGCGGCGTCTACTTCGCCATGGTGACGCTGGTGCTGACCGAGGTGGCGCGGCTCCTTGCCCTGGCGCTGCCGATCACCAACGGCGCCACGGGGATCACCAGCATCCCGCCGCCGGGCAAGATCGGCATCTTCGGCCTGACGCTGGTCCCGGCCTTCGACAGCTTCGCCGAGCGCAACCTCGCCTTCTACTATCTCTCGACGGCGATGATGGTGCTGTGCTTCGCGGCCCTCTACCGCCTTGTCCACTCGCGCATCGGCAAGGTGTTCGTCGCCATGCAACAGAACGAGGAGCTGGCCTCGTCGATGGGCGTCAACGTGCCGGCGATGCGCATTCTCGCCTATGCCGTTTCCTCCTTCCTCGGCGGCGTCGCCGGCGCGATCTTCATCGCCATCGCCCAGTCGATCTATCCCTCGAGCTTCACGGTCAACGACAGCGTCAACTTCATGCTCAACTGCTTCGTCGGCGGCCTGGGCTATGTCTTCGGACCGATGCTCGGGACGCTGGTGCTGTATTTCGGCTGGGATCTGCTCTTCGGGATCGGCCAGTACCAGCTCCTGGTCTATTCCGGCGTGATGGTCCTCCTGATGCTGGTGCTGCCCAACGGGCTTCTCAGCATCCGCCTCCCGTCGCGGCCGCGGAGCTGAGCCATGGCCCCCATCCTCCAGGTCAAGGGCTTGACCAAGCAGTTCGGCGGCCTCGTCGCCGTCAACGATGTGGGCTTCGACGTCGAGGCGAACGAGATCCTGTCGGTCATCGGCCCGAACGGCGCCGGCAAGTCGACGATCTTCAAGCTGATCTCGTCCTTCCTCAAGCCGACGCGCGGCGAGGTCCTGTTCAAGGGCGAGCGCATTTCGGGCCTCGCGCCGCACGTCGTGGCGCGCAGGGGCGTGGTGCGCACCTTCCAGGAGACGACGATCTTCAAGGGGCTGACGGCGCGCGACAGCGTGATCGTCGCCCACCACCTGCGCTCGCGCGCCAGCCTCCTCGGCTACTACTTCGAGACCGGCCTGGCTCGGCGCGACGAGGCGGAGTTCGGCCGCTCCAGCGACGAGATCCTCGACTTCCTCGGCCTCGGCGAGGTTCGCAACGAGATCGCCAGCACCCTGCCGCACGGCCATCTGCGTGCGCTCGGCATCGCCATCGGCCTGGCCGCCAGGCCGCAGGTGCTGCTGCTCGACGAGCCCTTCGCCGGCATGAACCACGAGGAGACCGCCCGCGCCGTCAGGCTGGTGCGTGCCGTGCGCGAGCGCGGCGTCACCGTGCTCCTGGTCGAGCACGACATGGCGGCGGTGATGAAGATCTCGGACCGGATCGTCGTGATCAACTTCGGCTCGAAGATTGCGGAGGGCACGCCCTCGCAGATCCAGAAGAACGACAAGGTGATCGAGGCCTATCTTGGCGTCGTGGACGAGAACATAGGGCTCTAGTCATGACGGCACTGCTGTCCCTGAGCGACGTCGAGCTTTACTACGACCATGTCTATGCGCTGAAGGGCGTGTCGGTGGAGGTCCAGGAGGGCGAGACGGTTGCGCTGATCGGTGCCAACGGCGCCGGCAAATCGTCGATCCTGCGCGCCATCACCGGCCTGCGGAAGATCCGCAGGGGCAAGATCGAGTTCGAAGGACGCCGGATCGATGGCATGGGACCCGAAGCGATCGTCCGGCTCGGCATCGCCATGGTCCCCGAGGGGCGGCGCGTCTTTCCCTTCATGAGCGTGCGCGACAATCTGATGATGGGCGCCTTCTCGCGCAGCGACCGGGCCGAGGTGCGCGCTTCCTTCGAAAGCATGCTGGTGCAGTTCCCGCGCCTGAAGGAACGCCTGTCGCAGCCTGCCGGTACGATGAGCGGCGGCGAGCAGCAGATGCTGGTGATCGCCCGGGCCTTGATGGCCAAGCCCAGGCTGCTGCTGCTGGACGAACCTTCCCTTGGGGTGGCGCCCAAGATCGTCCAGGACATCGCCCGCTCGATCGTCGCCATCAACCGCGACGCCAGGGTGAGCGTGCTGCTCGTCGAGCAGAATTCGCGCATGGCGCTGCGCATCTCGAACCGGGCCTACGCGCTGACGACCGGCGAGGTCGCCCTGTCCGGCGCCTCGGCTGACCTGGTCGCCGACGAGCGCGTCAAGCAACTCTATCTCGGCGGCGATCTTTGAGAGAGCGATCCTTCGACCGATGCGTATCCACATCGTCAATCCCAACACCACCACCTCAATGACGGACAAGATCGAGGCGGCAGCGCGCGCGGCGGCTTCGCCCGGCGTCGCGGTCACGGCCGTCAGCCCGGCTTATGGCCCCCCCAGCATCGAGGGCTATTTCGACGAGGCGTTCTCGATCCCGGGGCTCCTGGAGGAGATCGGCAAGGCCAGGGGCGCGGACGCCTTCGTCATCGCCTGTTTCGACGACACGGGCCTGGAGGCGGCGCGCTGCGTCGCCGAGGCGCCGGTGATCGGCATCGGCGAGGCCGCCTTCCACATGGCGAGCCTGATCGCGCACAGGTTCAGCGTCGTCACCACGCTCGCGCGCTCGCTGGCGCCGATCGAGCACAACCTGGCGAGATACGGCCTTGCCTCCCGATGCGCGCGGGTACGGGCCTCCAACGTGCCGGTGCTCGCGCTCGAGGAGCCGGGGTCCGAGGCCCGCCGTACCATCCAGGCCGAGATCGAGCGGGCGCTTTCCGAAGACGGGGCCGAGGCGATCGTCCTCGGATGCGCCGGCATGACGGACCTGGCCGAAGATCTGGCCAGGACGGTCGGCGTTCCGGTCCTGGACGGCGTCGCCTGCGCCGTGGCGCTGGCGGAAGGCATGGCGCGGATCGGATTGCGCACCTCCAAGCGCAACACCTACGCGCCGCCGATCGCCAAGCGCTATTCCGGTGCCTTCGCGCGATTCTCGCCGCGGCCGTGAGGCGCCGGAGGGAGGCATCCATCACCCCCGCGCAACGCAGTGTCCCGGCCGATCCCGCTTTCGTTCCGCCGCCGGAGATCGTATTTATGAAAACCGGGGGGATGGGGCAGGGCGTTGGCCGGCCGCACCACCCGCGACAGGGGGCGGCTGTCCCGCTCCGGCCCGTGAAGAGGTCTGCCGAATGCCCGTGGTCATCGACCTTCTGAAGAACGACTCAAGGCCGCGCCATCCGGAGAAGGCCCACCGGCCCGACCAGCCGGTGCTGCGCAAGCCCGACTGGATCCGTGTCAAGGCGCCGGGGTCGCCGCAATGGCGCGAGACCAAGGCCATCGTCAAGGAGAACAAGCTCGTCACCGTCTGCGAGGAGGCGGGCTGCCCGAATATCGGCGAGTGCTGGGAGAAGAAGCACGCCACCTTCATGATCATGGGCGACACCTGCACGCGGGCCTGCGCCTTCTGCAACGTCAAGACTGGCATGCCGGGCATGCTCGACCCGAACGAGCCGGAGAACACGGCCATCGCCGTGGAGAAGCTCGGCCTCAGCCATGTCGTCATCACCTCGGTCGACCGCGACGACCTCGCCGACGGCGGAGCCGAGCACTTCGCCCAGGTGATCCGCGCCATCCGTCGCCGCAGCCCGGGCACCACCATCGAGGTGCTGACGCCGGACTTCCTGCGCAAGGATGGTGCCCTGGAAGTGGTCGTAGCCGCCCGGCCCGACGTGTTCAACCACAACATGGAGACGGTGGCTTCCCGCTACCTGAAGGTGCGCCCCGGCGCGCGCTACTTCCATTCGATGCGCCTCCTGCAGAAGGTCAAGGAGCTCGATCCCTCGATCTTCACCAAGTCCGGCATCATGGTCGGCCTGGGCGAGGAGCGGAACGAGGTGCTGCAACTGATGGACGACCTGCGCTCGGCCGATGTCGACTTCATCACCATCGGCCAGTACCTCGCGCCTTCGCGCAAGCACCATCCGGTGGTGGCCTACGTCACGCCCGACGCGTTCAAGGCCTACGAGACCATCGCCTATGCCAAGGGTTTCCTGATGGTGTCGTCGTCGCCGCTGACGCGCTCGTCGCACCATGCGGGCGAGGATTTCGCCCGGCTGCGCGCCAACCGCCAGGCGAAGCTGGGACACTGAGCGGCCGGCGCGCCTCGCTGGAGGCGCGTCCGATGCGTCGTGGCATCTTGCCAATCTCCCGGATATTGGCGACGATCACCCTCGCCGGATCGGCGGAGATCCCTCGCCGGTCCTTGGCCGTCGGGTGGGTTCCGGGGCGCAGTGGGCTTGCAAGCGGCGGCGCGATGACGAAGTAAGGGGCACAAGTCCGGAGCAAAGGAGTCCGCACGCGCCCATGCCGTCCTTCCGCACCACGCGCCGCGTCAAGCACCGGCCTGCCGACATGTTCGACCTCGTCGCCGATGTCGACAAATACCCGCTGTTCGTGCCGCTGTGCGAGGCGCTGCGGGTGCGGCGGCGCTCGGAGGAGGCGGACGGCCGCATGATCCTGGTCGCCGACATGACGGTGGCCTACAAGGTCTTCCGCGAGACCTTCGGCAGCCGTGTCACCCTCGACCGGGACAAGCAGGCCATCCTCGTCGAATATCTCGACGGCCCGTTCAGCCGGCTGGTGAATCGGTGGTCGTTCCGGGACGACGGGCAGGGCGGCTGCATCGTCGAGTTCTTCATCGACTACACCTTCCGCTCGCGCACGCTCGGCATGCTGATGGGAGCGATGTTCGACGCCGCCTTCCGCCGCTTCGCCGAGGCCTTCGAGCGTCGGGCCGATACGGTGTACGGTGCGGGGGCGAAGGCGATCCCGGCTGCGGGTTAGGCCACCGTCACGCCCGGAGGCTGTGCTGTCCGGCGAGCCGCTGCAGCAATTCCAGCGCTTGCCGGACCGAGCCGGCGCGCACCTTGTCGCGGCCGATCTCGCCGAAGCGCCGCTCGACATGGAGGGTGGGGCCGTCGGCCAGCGCCGCGGCGAAATGCACCAGGCCGACCGGTTTTGCGGCCGAGCCGCCGCCCGGCCCGGCAATGCCGGTGACCGACACCGAGAGCGCCGCCCTGGACCGGCGGATCGCGCCTTCGGCCATGGCCCGCGCCACCGGCTCGCTGACAGCGCCGTGAGTCTCGATCAGGGCCGGGTCGACCCCCAGCATCTCGGCCTTGGCGGCGTTGGAATAGGTGACGAAGCCGCGGTCGACCACGTCGGAGGACCCGGCCACGGCGGTCAGGGTGGCCGCGACCAGACCGCCGGTGCAGGACTCGGCCGTGGCGACGGCGAGCCCCTTGGCGCGGCAGGCGTCGAGCACGCGCATCGCCAGCGTGATCATGCCCTTGTCGTCCTCGATCATCGCCGATCCTCCTCCGGATGGGGCGGAGCGCCCTGGCTGTTCAGGCCCAGGGCAGGCGCACGGTCGCCGAAGCCATGGCGGCGATGCCCTCGCGCCGCCCGACGAAGCCGAGCTGCTCCATGGTCGTCGCCTTGACGCCGACGCGATCGACATCGATGCCGGCGATGGCGGCGATGCGCGCCCGCATGGCCTCGCGGTGCGGCCCGATCTTGGGGGCCTCGCACAGCAACGTCAAATCGAGATGGGCGACGGCGCCGCCGCGCGCCGCCACAAGCGACACGGCGTGGGCAAGGAAGCGGTCGGAGGAGGCCCCCTTCCAACGCTCGTCGGACGGGGGGAAATGGGAGCCGATGTCGCCGTCGCCGATGGCCCCCAGCACGGCGTCGGTCAGGGCGTGCAGGCCGACATCGGCATCGGAATGGCCGCTGAGGCTGCGGTCATGCGCGATGCGCAAGCCCCCGAGCCAGACATGGTCGCCGTCGGTGAAGGCGTGCACGTCGAAGCCGGTGCCGGTGCGCACGTCCCCGAGCGCCGCCAGCGGCGAGACCAGGCGTTCACCCGCCTCGAAATCGGCCGGGCCGGTGAGCTTCATGTTGGTCGTCTCCCCCTCGAAGATATGCAGGCCGAGGCCGGCCCATTCGGCCACGGCGCCGTCGTCGGTAAGTCCGTCGACGCCGGCCGCCGCCGCCCGCTCGTGAGCCTCGAGAATCAGGCCGAAGCGGAAGGATTGCGGCGTCTGCATGGAGCGCAGGGTCTGGCGCGGCGGCGTGGCGACGACGCGGCCATCCGCATCCACCACCTTGACCGTGTCGGTCAGCGGCAGGCCCGGCGCGGCCGCGCCATGGGCGAGGGCGGCCGCGATGGCGCGGTCGATCAGGGCAGGCGAAGCGAAGGGACGGGCGGCATCGTGGATCAGCACGATATCCGGCGGCGCGCCGGCGAGGGCCTGCAGGCCGGCGCGGCAGGAGGTCTGGCGCGTCTCGCCGCCGGCGACCGGCTCCGCCAGCTTGCCGATGCCGGCGGCGGCCGCCGCATAGAGGTCGCGGTCGTCGTCGTGAATGACCGCCAGCACCTGGTCGACGCGTGGATGGGCCGCGAACAGGCCGAGCGAACGGGCGAGGACGCTGCGCCCGCCGAGCCTGCGGTATTGCTTGGGCATGTCGCCGCCCGCCCGCAAGCCGCGTCCGGCCGCGACCAGGATGGCGACGACGCGGGGGGCAGGGGAATCGGGGCATGGCATGGCGGCGTCCATCGGTTGGGCGGCTCTTGAGGATCCATCGGCGCACGAGTGCGTCGCTCGGACGAATCCGCCTTGAGCCAGCCCTCTGCACCATGACGAACCGTGGCGCCTGTTCGCGAGTGCATCCTTAGCCGACGTGCGGGCCTGCGTCATCCGTCGTCACGGTCGGGGAGGACCGTATCGGCGGTGGGCCGCGTGGAAATGTTCTCGCCAGCGGCGCGGAACTTGCTACACTCGGTGACGAACAGATGAACAGTACTTTTGGCGTACCGTGACCGGAGCGCCGAGGGGCAGTCGGGATAAGAGCGTTGGAACGGGGATTGGAGGCGGAGGCGCCGTGGGCGCCCAGCCATGCGGCTGTTGCGTCCGCACCTGCTGAACGGCCGCCGGCGCCGCAGGCCCGCCGCGAGCATACCTATGCGGCGATCGACCTCGGTACCAACAATTGCCGGCTTCTGGTGGCGCGGCCGACCGGCGACAGCTTTCGCGTCATCGATGCGTTTTCGCGGATCGTGCGCCTGGGCGAGGGGCTCGGCGCCAGCGGGCGGCTGAACGAGGCGGCCATGAACCGCGCCGTCGACGCCCTGGCGGTCTGCGGTCAGAAGATGCGCGACCGCAAGGTCGACCGTGCCCGCCTGATCGCCACCGAGGCCTGCCGGGCCGCGGCCAATGGCGGGGCCTTCATCCGGCGCGTCAGCGAGGAGACCGGGCTGGAGCTGGAGGTCGTCGACCGCGAGACCGAGGCGCGGCTGGCCGCGGCCGGCTGCGTGCCGCTGATCGACCGCCGTGCCGACGGCGTGGTGCTGTTCGACATCGGCGGTGGCTCGTCCGAGCTGGTCTGGCTCGGCTTCGACACCCGCGCCGGCCTGCGGTCGCCCGCCATGCGCGGCTGGACCTCGCTGCCGGTCGGCGTCGTCACCCTGTCGGAGCGCCATGGCGGCGTGCGCGTCACCCGCCAGAGCTTCGAGGCCATGGTCGAGGACGTCGCCGGCATGCTGGCGCGGTTCGAGCACAAGGACGCCATCGCCGAGCAGGTCGGGCGGCTGCACATGCTCGGCACCTCGGGCACGGTCACCACCATGGCCGGCATCCATCTGCGCCTGCC
Organism: Labrys sp. Lb11; assembly: GCF_057554225.1. NCBI lineage: Bacteria > Pseudomonadati > Pseudomonadota > Alphaproteobacteria > Hyphomicrobiales > Xanthobacteraceae > Labrys > Labrys sp. Lb11. Next base: position 170,451 of record NZ_BAAJOT010000011.1, on the reverse strand, counting down.
GCGCTACGACCGCCGGCGGGTCGACGGGCTGTGGATGTCGTCGGGCGAGCTCGACACCGTGCTCGAGGAACTGCTGTGCATGACCTTCGAGGATCGGGTCGCCAATGCCTGCATCGGGCCGGAGCGGGCCGATCTCGTGCTTGCCGGCTGCGCCATCCTGGAGGCGATCCGCCGAGCGTTCCCCTGCGAGCGGCTGCGGGTCGCCGATCGCGGCCTGCGCGAGGGCCTGCTGGTGGAGATGATGGAGGCTGACGGGGTCTGGCGCCGCAACGGCCGGGACGGGCGTCCGTGACCGGCAAGACGGGAGGCAAGGGCGGAGCCGGCCAGAAGGGCAGCTCCGGCCGCGGCTATGGCGGGCGCGAGCTCGGCGTGCGCCTCAAGAGCGCGCGCGGCCGCACCCATTCCTCGCAGCTCTGGCTGGAGCGCCAGCTCAACGATCCCTATGTGGCGCGGGCCAAGCGCGAGGGCTATCGGTCCCGCGCCATCTACAAGCTGATGGAGATCGACGACAAGGTCCGGCTGCTGAAGCCGGGCCAGCGGGTGCTCGACCTCGGCGCGGCGCCCGGCGGCTGGTCGCAGCTGGCGGCCGACCGCTGCCGGGCGACCGAAGGCCCGGAGGCGGCGAGGGGCAAGGTCGTGGCCATCGACCTCCTGCCGGTCGACCCGATCCCGGGCGTCGATTTCGTCCAGATGGATTTCATGGACGACGCCGCGCCCGAGCGGCTGCGTCAGATGCTGGCGGGGCCCGCCGACATCGTGCTCTCGGATATGGCTGCGAACACGGTCGGCCACCGCGCCACCGACCATCTGCGCATCGTCGCTCTGGTGGAGGCGGCCGCCCATTTCGCCGTCGAGGTGCTGGCGCCGGGCGGCGCCTTCCTCGCCAAGGTGTTCCAGGGCGGCACCGAGGGCGAGATCCTCAATCTGCTGAAGCGTGACTTCGCCGTGGTCAAGCATATCAAGCCGGCGGCGAGCCGGGCCGGATCGAGCGAGATCTATGTGCTGGCCACCGGGTTCCGCGGGAGCCGGATCCGGCATGGGGAGGCCTGAAGCGTCGCGTTGCGCCGTCCGGAGGTGACGTTGGGGCCGTCATCAAACCTCAAGAAAACCGACAAGTCCCTGTCATCGAGTCCGGCAACGGTGCGACCTCCTACATCAGAGAGGTTCCAAGATGGCCGTCCGCTTCCTCGACAGCCCCGTCTCCCGCCGCCGCTTCCTGGCCTCCACCGCCGCCTCCGGCCTGCTCGGCGCGAGCGGCGGACTGATGCTGCCGGGCCTTTCGCGCGCCGCCGACCGGCCGCTCGTCACCCACGGCGTGCAGTCGGGCGATGTCGGGCGCGACACCGCGGTCCTGTGGGCTCGGACCGACCGGCCGGCCAATGCCGTGTTCGAATGGTCGACCACCGACAGCTTCAAGACCGTCAACCGCCTGCCGACCGTGGCGGCGTTGCCGGAGAGCGACTACGCCGTGAAGATCCTGGCCGAGGGCCTGCCGGCCGATCAGGACATCTTCTACCGCGTCAGCTTCCGGAACCTCGCCGACGTCAACGTCGTCAGCGAGCCGGTGGTCGGCCATCTGCGCTCGGCGCCGGCCGGGCTGCGCGACGTCTCCTTCGTCTGGTCGGGCGATACCGCCGGCCAGGGCTGGGGCATCGATCTCGACCGCGGCGGCATGAAAATCTACTCGACCATGCTCAAGCATCGGCCGGATTTCTTCCTGCATTCCGGCGACAACATCTATGCCGACGGCGCGATCAAGGCCGAAGTGACGCTGCCCGACGGCACCAAGTGGAAGAACATCGTCACCGAGGAGAAGTCGAAGGTGGCGGAGACGCTGGCCGAGTTCCGCGGCCAGTACAAGTACAACATGATGGATGAGAACTTCCGCGCGCTCTATGCCCAGGTGCCGGTCTTCACCCAGTGGGACGACCACGAGGTGACCAACAACTGGTCGGCATCGAAGGACCTGACGGCGGACGACCGCTACAAGGAGAAGTCGATCGCGCTCCTGGCCGCCCGCGCGGCACGCGCCTTCCACGAGTTCATGCCGATCGCCGCCACCCTGGCCGAGCCGCAGCGCGTCTACCGCAAGATCGCCTATGGTCCGCTGCTCGACGTGTTCATCATCGACATGCGCACCTATCGCGGCCCCAACGGCGACAACCTGCAGACGGTCGAGGGCGGCGAGGCCGCCTTCCTCGGCGCCGAGCAGCTCGCCTGGCTCAAGCGCGAGCTCGCCTCGTCCAAGGCGACCTGGAAGGTGATCGCCGCCGACATGCCGCTGTCGCTGGTCGTCTGGGACATCGCCGACAAGAAGAAGGGCTTCGAGGCGGTCTCCAACAACGACAACGGCAAGCCGCTGGGCCGCGAGCTCGAATTCGCCGACCTGCTGCGCTTCATCAAGGCGGCGGGCGTGAAGAACACGGTCTGGCTGACGGCGGACGTGCACTACACCGCCGCCCATTACTACAATCCCGACAAGGCGGCCTTCCAGGATTTCGAGCCGTTCTGGGAGTTCGTGTCCGGCCCGCTCCATGCCGGCACCTTCGGGCCGAACGACCTCGACATGACCTTCGGTCCGGAGCTGAAATATGTGAAGGCGCCCGAGGCCGGCCAGCAGAACCTGTCGCCGGCCGCCGGCCTGCAGTTCTTCGGCCATGTCGCCATCGCCGCCGATACGCGGGTGATGACGGTGACGCTGCGCGATGCCGCGGACAATGCGCTCTGGTCGATCGACCTGGAACCGAAGCTCGGCTGAACCGACTGGCGAGAGGCGGTGTCGTCCCGCGGCCGTGCCGGCTGCGGGACGATGCGTGTCGGCTGATCATTGTCAGGAAAGGCCCAGCGTCGCGGCGGCAAGCACGAGGTAGCGCCCGACCTTGGCGATGGTGACGAGCAGCAGGAATGTCGGGAAGGGCTCGCGCAGCACGCCGGCGACGACGGTCAGGGGATCGCCGACGATCGGCGCCCAGCTCAGGAGCAGCGACCACTTGCCCCAGCGCCGGTACCAGCCCTGCGCCCGGTCGAGCGTGGCCTCGCTCGCCGGGAACCAGCGGCGATGACGGAAGCGCTCGATGCCGCGGCCGAGCAGCCAGTTGACCACCGATCCCAGCACATTGCCGAGGCTGGCCACCAGGAGCAGCAGCCAGGGCGGGTAGCCGGCGACGATCAGGCCGACCAGAACCGCCTCCGACTGCATCGGCAGGATGGTGGCCGCAACGAAGGCCGCCAGGAACAGCCCGGCATAGACGGGCAGGTCGGCCATCATGATGTCGTGACGCGGATGCAGGCGGCCGGGGGGCGAGGCGATCCGCTCCTGCTCCGCCGGCCAGCGGCAGGGCAGGCGTCTTGTCTCGCCGGCGGCAAACCGAACCTCGATGGGTCGGGGCGCGGCGAGGCTCGGCTGCATTCGTCCGCCACACGGCGTCCGTTCGCATCAAGCGATTGCGGGCAGTGCAATCGGGGTGGGAATATGCGCCAGCGTGCGCAGAAGGGCCTTCGCTCCATCCAGGTGCCCATTCTCGGCTTTCTCAGGCTTGCGCCTGGCCGTCTCGTCCCATGGCTTGTCGTAGCCTTCCTGCGCCAAGAAGACCGCCGTGGCTGCCAGTTCCAGCTCGATGGCGTCTGCGTCGTTGGCGACTTTTGCCACCTTGCGACGGATTTCGGAGCCGACCGGCATGGTCGAGGCGGGCACGGTGAAAACCGAATACGAGCCGCCCAACTCGCGGTGTGCTCGGCCTCGCGCAATAGGGACCATAGTGCCTGTAGCGGAAGGCGATAGACGAGGTCCGAGAAGCCGAACCGCTTGACGCGGCGCAGGCGCTGGAACGCACGCGTTTGCATGACACGCCAAAGGACACGTTCAAGTTCATTGTCCTTGAACTCGATAAGATTGTGGAGCGGATCGCGAACGCGTTGCAACGCCATGGCGGACATAACTACTCGATTCGGGCTTCCCTGGGCGCGCAAGCGCTCGCACGCGGAGCCGGTAGCGCCGTTACCCGGCCGCGGCCCCGGCGTCCGCTCCGATCTGCAGCCGGCGGCCGGCAAGGGCGCCTGCGGCGGCCATGACGAAGGAGAGGGCGATGCAGCCGAGCAGCGGCGCGGTCCAGCCGCCGGTGAGGTCGTGGGCCTTGCCGGCGAGGTAGGGGCCGGTCGCGGCCAGGAGGTAGCCGACGCCTTGCGCCATGCCTGAGAGGGCCGCCGCCTGGCGGGCATTGCTGACGCGCAGGCCCATGAAGATCAGCGCCAGCAACAGCCCGGCGCCCGAGGCGGCGCCGAAGCCGGCAGCCCACAGCGCCGACAGGGCCGGGGCCACCAGGAAGCCCGCCAGGGTGAGGCCCATCAGGGCGGCCAGGACGACGGCGATGGCGCGCTGGTCCTTCAGGCGGCTGATGATCGGCGGCAGCAGGAAGCCGGGGATGGCGGAGGTGAGCTGCATCAGGCCATGCACCGAGCCGGCCTGGGCGGCCGAGAAGCCGGATGCTGCGAGGATGGCGGGGAGCCAGCCGATCAGCACATAGTACATCAGCGAGTTCACGCCCATGAACAGCGTCACCTGCCAGGCGAGCGCCGAGTGCCAGACGCGCCCGCCATGCGGCGGCGTCGCCGTGCCCGCGGCCGGAGCGGTGCGCGCCCCGAGCTGGGGCAGCCACAGCACCATCGCCGCGAACTGCAGCACGATGACGGCGGCGAGCGCCCCGGGCCAGCCGACGCCCGGCATGGCGGCGAGCGGCACCATCAGGGCGGAGGCGAGCGCGGCGAAGGCGCTGGTGGTCACGGCGCAGGCTCCGGTCAGGGCCGGGACCCTGCCGGGAAAGTCGCGCTTGATCAGGCTCGGGATCAGCACGTTCAGGACGGCGATGCCGCAGCCGATCGCCCAGGTGCCGAGATAGAGCGACCAGACCGGCCCGAGGGAGCGCACCGCCACGCCGCCGGCGATGACCACCAGGGCGCCGAACAGGGTGCGCTCCAGGCCGTATCCGCGGGCGATGGTCGCGGCGAAGGGCGAGAGCACGGCGAAGGCGAGCAGCGGCAGGGTGGTGAGGATGCCCGCCTGGGCCGGGTCGAGGCCGAATGTCGCCTGGATCATCTCCAGGACCGGCGCCACGCCGGTGATCGGCGCGCGCTGGCCGGCGGCGATCAGGAGCAAGCCGGCGACGAGCAGGGCCGGCCTGGCGATCGGGGCGGACGGACGGGTCATGGAGCGGACTCGGACTTGCGGTTTCCGCCGTCCTGATTAGCGGCTGGCGATGCGAAAGAATTCAGCGATAATGACATCCGATCGCTGAAAGCAGACAGAACCGCGTGTCGCTCGAACTCTCCCTGCGGACCTTCGATCCGGAGAGGGCCGGCAAGCCCGCCTTCGCCATGCGCGTCGACATGCGCGAGCAGCGCAGCGAGGTGCCGGTGCACCAGCATCGCCAGGGCCAGCTGGTGCTGGCCCTGCGCGGCGGGGTGACCTGCGAGGTTCCGGAGGCGGTGTGGATGGTGCCACCGGGCTGTGCGGTCTGGATCCCCTGGCAGATGCCGCACAGCGTCCGGGCCACCGCCAATGCCCGCGTCTGCTACCTGTTCGTCGAGCCCGGCGCGGCGGCGCTGCCGGCCGAATGCTGCACCCTGTCGATCACGCCGATGGTGCGCGAGATGATTCTGCATCTTGCCGGCGAGACCGGGGCCTATGCCGGCGACAGCGCCACCGGCCGGCTGGTCGGCGTGCTCCTCGACCAACTGACGCGCATGCGGATCGAGCGGCTGCACCTGCCGACCTCGCCGGAACCGCGCATCCGGCGGATCGCGGCGGAGCTGGCGGACAACCCGGCCGACCGCGGCACCCTGGCCGACTGGGCCGGGCGCGTCGCCATGAGCGAGCGCTCGCTCGCCCGGCTGGTCAAGAAGGAGACCGGCCTCACCTTCGGCCGCTGGCGCCGGCAGTTGCACCTCGTCGTCGCCCTGCGCCAGCTCTCGGCCGGGGCCACGGTGCAGCAGGTCTCGGGCGAGCTCGGCTATGAATCCGTGACGGCGTTCATCACGATGTTCCGCAAGTCGCTCGGCAAGACGCCCGGCAAGTATTTCGCGGCTGCCATCGGCGCCGGGGAGGCCTGAACGCCGGAGCGGAGCTGAGGAGGGGGCCTCGCCGGCGGCGCCGGTCATCGCGGGCCGGCCTTCTCCGCCAGTTGCAGGATCGCGTCGACGGTGGCGGCGACCGGCCGGCGCGTGTCGATCTCGTGATCGGCGGTCCGGCGGAGCAGCGGCTCGACCGCGGCGAGCAGGCCGGCGACCTTGCGCCGCTCGGCCGGGTCATGGCCGTAGCCGCCGGGCGAACGCGCCGCGAGGCGCTGCATCAGCGTCTCGACAGGGGCGGAGAGCAGGATGACAAGGTCGAGCAGCGGCAGCAGCCGGCCCATGTTCTCGGCGCAGCCGCTGACGAACAGCGTTCCTTCGCCCGGTTCCGACAGCAGCGCCCGGACGCGGTCCTCGCGCCAGACCCAGTCCCGGCCCTGGTCCGGCGTCAGGCCGTCGGCCGGATCGGCCTCGACCCATTCGGACCATTCCGGCGTGTCGAGATCCTCGGCCCGGCGGCCGCGAGCGACCAGCTCGGCGATCGCCGCGGACTTGCCGGTGCCGGACATGCCGGTGATCAGCACGCACCTCATCGCCGCTCTGCTCCTGTCTGCACGCGCGGCAGTGCGGCGCCGACCTGTCTGCGGCATGCCGGCATGAATGCACCGCATCCGCTACGGCAGGCTCGTCGCCCCGCCCGGGCCTCAGGATAGCGACAGCTTCGCCGCTGCGTCCCGGAGCAGCGCCAGTGTGCGGGCGATGTCGGGCTGGCTGTCGTCGAGCCGGCGGATATAGGGGCAGGTCAGGACGCCGAGGGCGAGGCCGTCCGGCGAGAGCAGCGGCACGCTGATGTCGTCCACGCCGCGGATCTGCCGGCTTTCGGCGACGCGGAAGCCCTCGGCGCGATAGGTGCCCAGCCTCGGCTCCAGCTCGGCATGGATCCGCGCCGCCTCGGTGCCTTCCCAGCGGGCCAGCATCTCGGCGCGGGCGTTCGCGTCCTGGAAGGCGAGCAGCACCTGGCCGGATCCGGTGGCCAGCAGATCGATCGACGCGCCGAGCCTGATGCCGAACTCCCAGTTGCCGGGGGGGCTGGCATGGGCGACCACCGTGGCCGTGTCGCGGTCGGCCACGACGAGATGGCAGGACTGGCCGCTCTCGATCGCGAAGGCGTCCATCACCGGCCGGGCGCGGGCGACCAGCCGCCGCACCGGCGGATGGCGATGGGCCAGCACGAACAGCTTCATGGTCAGCGCGTAGCGGTCGCCCTCGCGCGAGCGGCTGACATAGTCGCGCGCGACCAGCCGCTCGAGCATACGGTAGACCTCGCTCGGGCTGCGGCCCATCGCCTTGACGATCTCGGCCCGTGTCAGGCCGCCCGGCTGCTCCGAGAGCAGCTCCAGGATGTCCAGTCCCTTGTCCAGTGCCGGCGCCCGGTAGCGCTGGTCCTCGTCGGCTGCCGCCGTCGCCGCCTTCTGCCTGGCCATCGTCCCCAAGCTCTCCGCTGTCCATACGTTCTTTTGGTTTGCATATGAATAGAGTGTTCGTATATGGATTTTTCCAATGCAAGCTGTTTGTTCGGGGAGGAGACGGATGATGCGGCTGCAATTTGCGCGCCCGGCGATGCCGGCGCATGGCGGCGTCACCATATGAACCGGCGGGGCGGGATTCCGCGGCCAGCCGCGACGAGGGCCGTGCCATGACCGTCCTGGTCTCGATGACCGGCATCAGCAAGGCGTTTCCGGGCGTGCGGGCGCTGCACAAGGCGCGCCTCGAGCTCCACTCCGGCGAGGTTCATGCCCTGATGGGCGAGAACGGCGCCGGCAAGTCGACGCTGATGAAGATTCTCGCCGGCATCTATCAGCGCGACGAAGGCGAGATCCTGCTCGCCGGCAAGCCGGTCGAGATTTCGTCGCCGCGGCGGGCGCAGCAGCTCGGCATCTCGATCATCCATCAGGAACTCAACCTGATGCCGGATCTGACGGCCGCGCAGAATATCTTCGTCGGCCGCGAGCCGCGCAAGGCTGGCGGGCTGCTGCTGGACGAGGCGAAGCTCAACGCCGACGCGGCGGGGATCTTCGCCCGGATGAACCTCAGGCTCGACCCGCGCACCGAGGTCTCGCGCCTCACCATCGCCCTGCAGCAGATGGTGGAGATCGCCAAGGCACTGTCGCATCGTTCGCGCGTGCTGATCATGGACGAGCCGACGGCGGCGCTGAACGACGCCGAGATCAACCAGCTCTTCGCCATCATCCGCGACCTCAAGGCCGAGGGTGTCGGCATCGTCTACATCTCCCACAAGATGGACGAGCTCAAGCGCATCGCCGACCGGGTGACCGTCATGCGCGACGGCGAATATATCGACACGGTGCCGGCGGCCTCCACGCCCGTGGACAGGATCATCGCCATGATGGTCGGGCGGGCGCTGACCGACGAGCGCGCCGTCGTGCCGGATCATGCCGGGTCCGAGACCGTGCTGGAGGTGCGGAACCTCCGGCGCGGCTCGGCCATCCGCGATGTGAGCTTTTCCGTCCGCAAGGGCGAGATCCTCGGTTTCGCCGGGCTGATGGGCGCCGGCCGCACCGAGGTGGCGCGCGCCATCTTCGGCGCCGACCCGCTCGAAGGCGGCGAGATCTACGTGCACGGCCGGAAGGTCGGGATCGCCCGGCCCCAGGACGCGGTGCGCGCCGGCATCGGCTATCTGTCGGAGGACCGCAAGCATTTCGGCCTCGCCACCGGCATGGACGTGCGCAACAACATCGCCATGGCCAGCCTGTCGCGCTTCGCCGACGCCGGCGGGCTGCTGCGGGAAGCGGCCATGCGCGACGTCGCCATCCGCTATATCGGCCAGCTCTCGATCAAGACGCCGTCGGACCGGCAGGAAGTGCGGCTCCTGTCCGGAGGTAACCAGCAGAAGGTGGTCATCGCCAAATGGCTGCTGCGCGATTGCGAGGTGCTGATCTTCGACGAGCCGACGCGCGGCATCGACGTCGGCGCCAAGAGCGAGATCTACCAGCTCTTGAACACGCTGGCGGGCCAGGGGCGCGCCATCATCGTCATCTCTTCGGAATTGCCGGAGATCCTCAGGCTCAGCCACCGGATCGCCGTCATGTGCGAGGGTCGGCTGACGGGCATGCTGCCCGCCGGGGCCTCGCAGGAGGAGATCATGGCGCTGGCGACCCGGAGGGGAGGGGCCGCCGACGGCGGCGGCCCGAAGGCGCCGGCAGGGGAAACGAACCAATGAGCACCGCGACCGCCCCCGCATCGAGCCCGGGCACCCGACGTCTTTCCGGAGCCCACCACCGGCTCCTGGCCTTCGCCAGCCTGATCGTGCTGGTCGCCGGCTTCAGCTTCGCCTCGCCGAACTTCCTGCAGACCAGCAACGTCCTGAGCATCCTGCAGGCGACTTCGGTGAACGGCGTGCTCGCCGTGGCGGCGACGCTGGTGATCATCACCGGCGGCATCGACCTTTCGGTCGGCACGCTGATGACCTTCTGCGCCGTCGTCACCGGCGTCGTGCTGACCTATTGGGGGATGCCGCTCGGCGTCGGCGTGATCGCCGCGGTCGCGGCCGGCGCGGCCTGCGGCACGATCTCGGGCAGCTTCGTCGCCAAGCTCAAGATTCCGCCTTTCATCGCCACGCTCGGCATGATGCTGATCCTCAAGGGCCTGTCCCTGGTGATTTCCGGCACCAAGCCGATCTATTTCAACGGGACGCCCGGCTTCACCCAGATCTCGCAGGGCTCGCTCATCGGAGCGCTCATCCCGGCCCTGCCGGTTCCCAACGGCGTGCTGATCCTGTTCCTGGTGGCGCTCGGCGCAGCCTTCATCCTGGAGCGTACCCTCCTCGGTCGCTTCACCTTCGCGCTCGGCTCGAACGAGGAGGCGGTCCGGCTCTCCGGCGTCAACACCGACCGCTGGAAGATCGCCGTCTACGCGCTGGCCGGCGGCATCTGCGGCATTGCCGGCCTGCTGATCGCCTCGCGCCTCAACTCGGCGCAGCCGGCGCTCGGCCAGGGCTATGAGCTCGACGCCATCGCCGCGGTGGTGATCGGCGGCACCTCGCTCAGCGGCGGGCGAGGCACCATCATCGGCACGCTGATCGGCGCTCTGATCATGAGCGTGCTGGCCAACGGCCTTCGTATCCTCTCCGTCGCGCAGGAATGGCAGACCGTCGTCACCGGCTCGATCATCATCCTCGCCGTCTATACCGACATCCTGCGGCGTCGCAGCCTCTGAGAAGGGGCATTCCGCGCGGCCCGCGCCGCGCCAACAAGGAGGAAGAGGGCGGCAACGTCCCTGACGGAGAAACGACCAACCCAATGTTCCATGGAAACAACATGTTTACTCGTCGCATGGTTCTGGGCGCCGTCGGCGCCGCAGCCCTGCTGGGCACGAGCGTCATCGCCTCGGCCCAGGACAAACCCTACATCGCGCTCATCTCGAAGGGCTTCCAGCATCAGTTCTGGCAGGCCGTGAAGGCGGGCGCCGACAAGGCTGCCGCCGATCTCGGCGTCACCGTCACCTTCGAGGGGCCGGATTCGGAGACCCAGGTCGACCGCCAGATCGACATGCTGGCGGCCGCGCTCGCCAAGAAGCCGGCGGCGATCGGCTTCGCGGCGCTGGACAGCCAGGCAGCTATCCCGCTGCTGCAGCAGGCCAAGGATGCCAAGATCCCGGTGATCGCCTTCGACAGCGGCGTCGACAGCGACATTCCGCTGGCCACCGCCGCCACCGACAACGTCGCCGCCGCCGCACTGGCGGCCGACAAGATGGCCGAGCTGATCGGCGGCGAGGGCAAGATCGCGCTCGTCGTGCACGACCAGACCAGCCGCACCGGCGTCGACCGCCGCGACGGCTTCGTCAACCGCATCAAGGAGAAGTACCCGAAGGTCGAGATCGCCTCGATCGAGTACGGCGAAGGCGACCACCTGAAGTCGACCGAGATCACCAAGGCGATCCTGCAGGCCAATCCGGACCTCAAGGGCATCTTCGGCTCCAACGAGGGGTCGGCCATCGGCGTCGTCAACGGCGTCAAGGAGATGAACCGCAAGATCGTCGTCATCGGCTACGACTCCGGCGCCCAGCAGAAGCAGGCGATCCGCGACGGGCTGATGGCCGGCGCCATCACCCAGAACCCGGTCGGCATCGGCTACAAGACTGTCGAAGCCGCGGTGAAGGCGATCAAGGGCGAGCCGGTGGAGAAGAAGATCGACACCGGCTTCTACTGGTACGACAAGTCGAACATCGACAAGCCGGAGATCGCGGCGGTCCTCTACGACTGATCGGCGACGTTCGACCATGCCGGAGGCGGCATCCGCCTCCGGCCCAGTTCCAGGGCCGCGGCGAGACGGGGTATCGGACCATGACCAGCATCACCGGAATGCGGGTGCTCGACCTGCGCTTCCCGACCTCACAGCATCTCGACGGCTCGGATGCGATGAACCCGGATCCCGATTATTCGGCGGCCTATCTCATCCTCGAGACCGACCGGCCGGGCCTTGAAGGCCATGGGCTGACCTTCACCATCGGCCGCGGCAACGAGATCTGCTGCGCCGCGATCGAGGCCATGCGCCATCTGGTCGTCGGCCTGAGGATGGAGGATGTCGCCGCGGACATGGGGGCCTTCTGGCGCCATGTCACCTCCGACAGCCAGCTGCGCTGGATCGGCCCGGACAAGGGCGCCATCCACCTGGCCACGGGCGCCGTCGTCAACGCGGTGTGGGATCTCCGGGCCAAGATGGAAGGCAAGCCGGTGTGGCGGCTGGTGGCCGACATGACGCCGGAGGAGTTCGTGCGATGCATCGACTTTCGCTACCTCACCGACTGCATCACGCCCGAGGAAGCGCTGGCGATGCTGCAGGCGAAGGCGGCCGGCAAGGCCGAGCGGATCGCTGTGCTCGAGCGCGAGGGCTATCCCTGCTACACCACCTCCGCCGGCTGGCTCGGCTATGAGGACGAGAAGCTGAGGCGGCTCTGCCGCGAGGCGGTTGAGGCCGGCTTCAACCATATCAAGCTGAAGGTCGGGCGCGACCGGGACGACGACATCCGCCGCCTGCGCATCGCGCGCGAGGTGCTGGGACCCGATCGCCAGCTGATGATCGACGCCAACCAGGTCTGGGAAGTCGGCCAGGCGATCGACTGGGTGCGCGCCCTGGCCTTCGCCAAGCCCTGGTTCATCGAGGAGCCGACCAGCCCGGACGACGTCGAGGGGCACCGGACGATCCGCCAAGGGGTGGCGCCGGTGAAGGTCGCGACCGGCGAGATGTGCCAGAACCGCATCCTGTTCAAGCAGTTCATCATGCGCGGCGCCATCGACGTGGTGCAGATCGATTCCTGCCGGCTCGGCGGCGTCAACGAGATCCTCGCCGTCATGCTGATGGCGGCCAAGTACGGCCTGCCGGTCTGCCCGCATGCTGGCGGCGTCGGCCTGTGCGAATATGTGCAGCACCTGTCGATGATCGACTATGTCTGCATCGCCGGCACCCGTGAGGGCCGGGTCGTGGAGTATGTCGACCACCTGCACGAGCACTTCAAGCACCCCTGCATCATCCGCGACGCCGCCTATATGCCGCCCGCCGCGCCGGGCTTCTCGATCGAGATGAAGCCGGACACCCTGCAGGCCTACCGCTTCGGCGCGTAGGGTGCGACGTTCGTCGAAGCCGGCCTCCGACGGACATGCCGTCAGGGAGCGGCGAAGCCGGCATAGGGCCGCAGCGGAATGACGTCGAACTCGATCATGCCGGCGGCGGCGAGCGGCAGGGTGGAGAGCTGCTTCCTGACCTCGGCCAGATCCGGGGCTTCGACGATCTGGCAGGCGCCCGGACGGTCGCCGCGATGCCAGATCTGGCGGGTGAAGCCGGCCGCGTAGAGCTCGCGCGCCCGGGCGCCTTCGAGGGGGACGATCGGCGCGAAGTCCTCGTCGGAGAACGCTTCGGTCAGCCGTCGGGAAATGACGAGGAACTGCATGGGATCGGCCCGTGGTCCTGGAGTGGTCAGCGTGCGACGGCGGCGGTGCTGGCGCGCACCACCAGCCGGAGCGGCAGCTCGTGCTGGCGCATATGCCGGCGTTGCGCCGGCGAGGCGATGAGATAGTCGCCCGCGATCAGTCCCATCTCACGGGCGGGAACTTCGACGGTCGTCAGATCCGGGGTCGTCAGCTCGGCGATCTCCAGATTGTCGAAACCGAGGATCGAGACATCCGCGGGGACGGCAAGACCATTCTCATGGCAATATTTGATCGCCCCGGCGGCGATGATGTCGCTGCCGCAGAACACGGCCGTCGGACGGCCCGGCCGCGCCATCAGCATCCGCATGGCCGAGCGCCCGCCTTCGATCGTGTAGGCGGATTCGAGCACCGGGACGGCCCTGCTCTTCAGCCCGCTGCGCAGGAGTTCGTTGACGAACCCGTCGCGGCGGGAGGAGGCGCGGTCGTTGTTCTCGGTGATGCCGGCGATCATCGCCAGCCTGGCATGCCCGAGGTCGAGCAGATAGCGCGCCGCCATGCGCCCGGCCTTCTCGTTGTCGAAGCCGATCGCCGCGCCCACGGCGGTGGCCGTCGCGGTGTAGGTGAAGACATAGGGGATGCCGCGCTGCTCGAGCAGGGCAAGCGTTTCCCGGCGGTGCGTCGAGCCGACCAGGACGATGGCCTCGACGCCACGTTCCACCAGGAGGCGGGCCTGCTCCAGCTCCATATCGATGTCGTAGAAGGTCGTGCTGATGATGATCGACACCTCGCGTTCGGCGAGCCGCGCCTGCAGGCTGTTGACCATGGTGGCGTAGATCGCATGGTCGAGGGTCGGGATGATCGCGCCGACCAGCCGGGTGCGGGTGGAGCGCAGGGCCCGGGCCGAGCCGTTCGGCACGTAGCCGAGCTCGCTCGCGGCCTTCAGCACACGCTCGCGCACGCCGGGCCCTACCTTGGGATTGTTGTTGAGCACCCGTGACACGGTTGCCGCCGAACAGCCGGCCCGGCGGGCGACGTCGATGAGCTTGGTGCCGGCACGGTCAGCTTCAACGACCAACGGCTCCTCCCTGCGTGAAAGCGATTTATCGCACGAGCTTCCCGTTTCTAACAGATAAAAAAGGATTTTTTCAACGATCGTTGACAGGCCTGCGGGAATATGAGAAATCGATTTCACAGATTGCATGGGAGGAGACATGCTTCTCGACGGAATCAAGGTCGTCAGCTTCTGCCACTTCCTGCAAGGGCCGGCGGCGGACCAGTACCTGGCCGACATGGGGGCGGACGTCATCAAGGTCGAGCCGCTGACCGGGGCCTATGAGCGCCTCTGGTCAGGCGCCAACGTCTATGTCGAGGGCGTGAGCGGCTTCTATCTCTGCGCCAACCGCAACAAGCGCTCGATCGCCATCGATCTGAAGAATCCGGACGGCAAGGCAGTGGCCCGCAAGCTCATTGCCGCCGCCGACGTCGTGCTCGAGAACTTCCGGCCCGGCGTGTTCGCCCGCCTCGGCTTCGGCGAGGCCGAGCTCAGGGACCTGAATCCGACGCTGGTCTTCGCGTCCGCCAGCGGCTTCGGTTCGAGCGGCCCGCTGGCCGACAAGCCGGGCCAGGATCTCCTGGTACAGGCCCGTTCGGGCCTGATCAGCGTCACGGGCACGCCCGAAGGAGGTCCGACACCCGTCGGGGCAGCGGTGGTCGACCAGCACGGCGGCGCGTTGCTCGCCATGGGCATTCTCGGCGCCCTGATCCGCCGCATGCGCGAGGGCAGGGGCACGCGCGTCGAGGGCAGCCTGCTCAATGCCGGCATCGACCTGCAGGGCGAGCCGTTGGTGAACTGGCTCGCCGGCGGCATCGAGCGCAAGGCGCTGGAGCGGCGCAAGAACCTGGCGACCTGGTTCCACGAGGCACCCTACGGCGTCTATCCCGCCGCCGACGGCCATGTCGTCGTGTCGCTCTGCCAGACCGCCCATCTGGCCGAGGCGGTCGACAGCGAGGCGCTGCGGGCCATGCTCGCGGCCGATCGTTACGAGGATCGCGACGCCTTCGCCCGGCACCTTGCCGAGGCCACGGCGCGCTTCACGGTCGAGGACCTCGGCGGGCGCTTCGACCGCCACAATGTCTGGTGGGCGCCCGTCAACTACTACGACCAGCTTCTCGACGACTCCCAGCTCGCCCATTCCGAGGTCTTCCGCGAAGTGGACGTGCGCGGCCGCCGGATTCACTTGGTCAACCATCCCAACCGCTACGACGGCAAGGTGCCGGATCTGCGGGTGCTGGCGCTCGACATCGGCGAGCACACCCGCGAGATCCTCGCCGAGCACGGCTACGCGCCGGCCGAGGTCGAGCGGCTGCTGGCAGGCCGCTCCGTCGCCGCCGCCGAGCCGCGGGAGCAAGCCGGGAAGGAGGCCGCCCGATGAACGGTCTCGGCATCGACGCCCGGCCGGGCCAGGCGGGCTCGGCTACGGGCAAGCGTGGCGTCGCCGTCGTCACCGGCGCGCGCCGCGGCATCGGCCGGGCGATCTGCGGCGAGCTGGCGGCGGCAGGCTTCGACGTGGCCGTGGTCGACATCGCCGAGGACGAGGGGGGCGGGCAGACCGTGCAGCTCGTCGGCGAGCAGGGGCGCCGGGCACGCTTCTACCGGCTGGACATCGCCCGCACCGCGGATCACGCGGCGTTCCTCGCAGCCGTCGAGGCCGATCTCGGCCCGGTCGACTGTCTCGTCAACAATGCCGGCGTCCAGGTGGCCGAGCGCGGCGATCTGCTGGATGTGTCGGAGGAAAGTTTCGACCGGCTGATCGCCATCAACCTGCGCGGCACCTTCTTCCTGACCCAGACGGTGGCGCGGCAGATGATCCGGCGCGCGGACGCGCCGGCGGACCGGTCGATCGTGTTCATCACGTCGGCGAACGCCCACCTCGTGTCGCCGGAAAAGGGGCCCTACTGCATTTCCAAAGCCGGGCTCTCCATGGCCTCGCAGCAGTTCGCGCTCAGTCTGGCCGGGCACGACATCAAGGTCTACGAGGTCCGGCCCGGGCTGATCCGCACCGACATGACCGCGGACGTGGTCGAGCGCTACAGCCACGGCATCGAGAACGGCCAGCTGTCGGCCATCCGCCGCTGGGGCCAGCCCGAGGACATCGCGCGCGGCATCGCCACCCTCGTCACCGGCGGCATCCCGTTCAGCACGGGCGACGTCTTCAACATCGGCGGTGGGATGCAGATCCCCCGGCTCTGATTTTTTCGGCCATCTGAGAAAACGATTTCACAGTTGTCGAGGAGGCTCTCATGGCAACTCCGGTCCTGGAGATGAAGGGGATCCACAAGCGGTTCCCCGGCGTCTACGCGCTCAGGGATGTCGGCTTCTCCGTCGCACGCGGCAGCGTCCACGGCCTGGTCGGCGAGAACGGCGCCGGCAAGTCGACGCTGATGCGCATCCTCTCCGGCGCCCAGCCGGCGAGCGAGGGCACGATCGCGATCGACGGGACCGTGATCGGGCATCCGACGCCCGAGCGCATGCTCGAGCTCGGCATCGCCGTCATCTACCAGGAACTGGCCCAGGCGCCGCACCTCACGGTGGCCGAGAACATCTTCCTCGGCCGCCTGCCGCGCAACCGCCTTGGCCTCGTCGACTGGCGCAGGGCCCGCGCCGAGGCCCGGGCAGTGCTGCAGAGGCTCAATTTCCACGTCGATCCGGCGGCGCGCATCGACCGGCTGAGCGTCGCGCAGCGCCAGATGGTCGAGATCGCCAAGGCGATCTCCCGACAGGCCCGCATCGTCGTCCTCGACGAGCCGTCCGCGGTGCTGGGCGACAGCGAGCTGACGAACCTGTTTTCGATCATCCGCACGCTCAGCCGCGAGCAGGGCGTCGCCTTCATCTACATCTCGCACCGGCTCAAGGAGCTCTACGAGATCTGCGACGACGTCACGGTGCTGCGCGACGGCCGTCTGATCTCGACCGCGCCGATCGCCGGCACGACCACGGCAGGCCTGATCCGGCAGATGGTCGGCCGCGAGATGAGCGACATCTTTCCCCGGCGCGCCGCGCCGCGCGACGAAGTTCGCCTCGCCGTTTCCGGCCTCAGCCGCAAGGGGGTGCTGAAGGACATCAGCTTCGAGGTCCGGCGCGGCGAGATCTTCGGCATATGCGGCCTTGCCGGCTCGGGACGCACCGAGGTGCTCAGGGCGATTGCCGGCGCCGACCGCATCGACGGGGGCGAGATCCGCATCGACGGCGAGCGCCTCGCCATAGGCAGCCCGCGCGTGGCTCTCGCCAGCGGCATCGGGCTGCTGCCCGAAGACCGCAAGACCGAGGGCCTGTTCCTCGACCAGTCCGTCGCCTTCAACGTGACCATCTCCTCGCTCGGCGCGCTGGCCCCGCGCGGCTTCCTGCTGACGGGCCGCGAGCGCGAGAAGGTCGGCGACTACATCGGCCGGATGCGCATCAAGACCCCGTCCGGTGCGACGCGGGTGCGCACCCTCTCGGGCGGCAACCAGCAGAAGTGCGGCATCGCGCGCCAGCTCAGCGCCGGCACGCAGATCCTGCTGGTCGACGAGCCGACGCGCGGCGTCGACGTGGCGGCCAAGCGGGAGATCTACGACCTGCTCGTCCAGCTCACGGCCGGAATGGGGGCGAGCGTGGTCATGGTCTCCTCCGAGCTCCCGGAAGTGCTGGGGCTGTGCGACCGCATCATGGTCATGCGGCAGGGGCAGGTGTCGGCGATCGTCGAGGGCCGGGACGCCAGCGAAGAAACGCTGATGTCGCATGCGGTCTGGAACTGAGGAGGCCGCCATGCCGGCTCGCGACTATACCCACTTCATCGACGGCCGTCCCGACGACGGCGCCCCTGACCGGATCGACCGGCTGTCGCCGGCGCACGGCCGGCTGGTCGCCCGCTTCGCGAAGGGAACGCCGGCCGACATGGACCGGGCCGTCGCGGCCGCCCGGTCGGCGTTCGAGCATGGCGACTGGCCGCGGCTGAGCGGCATGGAGCGCGCCGAAGTCCTCAACCGCCTCGCCGACCTCATCCGGGACAATGCCGACCGGCTCGTGCGCATCGAGGTCGAGGAGGCTGGCAAGCCGATCCGCTTCGCGCGCGGCGACATCCAGGGGGCTGTCGGGCTGACCCGCTATGCCGCCTCCCTGGCCATGCAGATGGCCGGTACCGCCTACACCAATCTGGGGCCGAACCGGACGGCGCTGGTCATGCGCGAGCCGGTCGGCGTCGTGGGACTGATCACCCCCTGGAACTTCCCGGCACTGATCCTGATGCAGAAGGTGCCCTTCGCCCTCGCCGCAGGTTGCTGCGTGGTGGTCAAGCCCTCGGAGTTCACCTCGGGCAGCGCGCTTGAAATCGCCGCCCTCGCCGCCGAGGCGGGCGTGCCGGCAGGCGTCATCAACGTCGTCAGCGGGGAGGGGGCCGTCGTCGGCCGGCGGCTGACCGAGCATCCGCAGGTCGACTTCATCTCCTTCACCGGCTCGACCCGGGTCGGCCGGGACGTCATCCGCGGCTCCGCCGGAAACATCGTCAAGACGTCGATGGAACTCGGCGGCAAGTCCGCCAACATCGTCTTCGCCGATGCCGACCTCGATGCCGCCGTCGACGGCGCGCTGATGGGCGTGTTCTTCAACAACGGCGAATGCTGCGTCTCGGGTTCGCGCCTGTTCGTGCAGTCCGCCGTCGCCGACGACTTCATCGCGCGCGTCGCCCGCCGCGCCGCCGAGCTGAGGGTCGGCGATCCCTTCGACGAGGGCACCGACATCGGGGCCATGATCGACGAGGCCCATCTCGGCAAGGTCCTGGCCTATGTACGGAGCGGCATCGACGAGGGGGCGACGCTGCTGGCGGGCGGCGGGGCGGCGAAGCTCGGAGCCGGGCACTTCGTCGAGCCGACCGTGTTCGACCATGTCCAGCCGTCGATGACGATCTTCCGCGAGGAGATCTTCGGGCCGGTGCTCAGCATCAGCCGGTTCGAGACCATGGACGAAGCGATCGGGCTGGCCAATGACAGCGCCTACGGCCTGTCGAACTATGTCTGGTCCGGGAGCATCGACACGGTGCTGACCGTCGCGAAGCGGCTGAAGAGCGGCTGGGTCCAGGCGAACACGGTCATCGACGGCGCGCCGCAGCTGCCCCTCGCCGGCGTGAAGGGGTCCGGGTTCGGCTACGAGATGGGGCAGGCCGGGTTCGAGGAATTCACGCAGCTGCGCACGCTCCTCATCCACACCGGCCCGCGCCAGCCGGTCTTCGGGGCCTGAGGCGATGCGCCCGATCGACCTTCTGGCCTGCGACGTGGACCGCACGCTGCTGACCCACGACTACCGCCTGCCGGACGCCGTCGTCGCGGCCCTGGCGCGGTTGGGCGGAGCGGGCGTCAGGATCGTGCTGGCGACGGCGCGTTCGCCGGCGGCGCTGATGCCCTATGCGGAACGGCTCGGCCTTCTCGACCTTGCCATCTGCTTCAACGGGGGCTGGATCGGCAGCCTGCGCCGCGGCCGCGCCCTGGTCGAGGAGCCGATCGCGCGCCGCATGGCCATCGAGGTCATGGAGCGAGCCTGCGCTGCCGGTGTGCTCGCCCTCTGGTACAGGCCCGAAGGCGTCGCCGTCGTCGGCG
The DNA here is from genome assembly GCF_057554225.1 of Labrys sp. Lb11. Classification (NCBI taxonomy): domain Bacteria; kingdom Pseudomonadati; phylum Pseudomonadota; class Alphaproteobacteria; order Hyphomicrobiales; family Xanthobacteraceae; genus Labrys; species Labrys sp. Lb11. Next base: position 150,815 of record NZ_BAAJOT010000011.1, on the reverse strand, counting down.
ACAGCCCGCTCGCCCGGCGCGAAATGCGGATCACCGGTGAAAGGCTCGCCATCGCGGCGAGCGGCGCCGACCTGCCCGGGGAGCCCGCCAAGATCATGTGCGTGCGGGCTGAAGGCGACGGTGACGGCGGCTTTGCGGCCGTGCGCGCGGCCTTCGCCGACAGGCTGTCGGTCGCAGGCTCGCATTGGCGCCTGCTCGAGATCGGACCGCGGCACGTCTCCAAGCGCACCGCCCTCGCCTGGGTCGCCCGGCACCTCGGCATCGAACGCAGCCGAACGGCGGCCGCCGGCGATGCGGAAAACGACCTCGACATGCTGCGCTGGGCGGGCGTGCGGATCACCGTCGGCAATGCCGTCGCGGCCGTCCGGGACCTGGCGGATTTCGTCGGGCCGTCCTGCGACGACGCGGGCATGGCGGTTGCGGCCGACTGGCTGCGCCGTGGTGCGCCGGACGAGCCCGCCCGCAAGACTGAACAAGACTGAAGAGGAGGAGGGAATGACGGGCATGGCAGCAAGGGGCGATGCGCGGACGGAGCCGGCCGGCTTCGCCCAGGTCCGGTCTGTGGTGCAGGGACTGGGCCTGCTCTGGGTGCTGGTGGCGCTGTGCGCGGTGGCGGTCTACCTGTCGCCGAGCTTCTTCCAGTTCAGCAACATGATGAATGTCGGCCGGCAGGTCGCGCTGTTCGGCATCGTCAGCGTCGGCATGACCTTCGTCATCCTGACGCGCGGCATCGACCTGTCGGTCGGCTCGATCGTCGGCGTCGTGGCGGTCTCGACCGCGATGCTGCTCGCCGCGGGCCTACCCATCCCGGCGGTCATGGCCATCGCCCTGCTCATGGGCATGGCTTTCGGCGCCTTGAACGGCATCGGCATCGTCGTCTTCGGCATGCCGCCTTTCATCATGACGCTCGGCACGCTGGTCATGGGCCGCGGCATCGCCATGACCATCGCCAAGGGCGAGCCGCAGACGCTCGGCGCGGCGACCGACAGCTTCTATTTCCTCGGCGGCGGCTTCCTGCTGGGCGTGCCGGTGCCGATCTGGATCTTCGCCGCCGTGGCGCTCGCCGCCTTTCTCGTGCTGCGCTCCACGCCCTTCGGACGCCAGGTCTACGCCGTCGGCTCCAATGCCGAGGCCTCGCGCCTGGCAGGCATCCGGGTCGGTGCCGTGCTCATGGCTGTCTACGTCATCTCCGGCCTGCTCGCGGCCCTTACCGCGCTCGTCACCGTCTCGCGCCTGACGGTCGGCGAGCCGACCGCCGGCACCAATCTGGAGCTGGAGGCGATCGCCATCGTCGTCATCGGCGGCACCAGCCTTTTCGGCGGCGAGGGCGGGGTGGCCGGGACGGTCATCGGGGCCGCGATCATCGCCGTCATCGCCAACATTCTGAACCTGCTGGGGATTTCGCCCTTCACCCAGCAGATCGTCAAAGGCGCGATCATCATCGCCGCCGTGATGTTCGAAGTCTACCGCCGTCGCCGCAAGGCCTGAAGGGCCGCCGCATCGCGACGCGGGGATGCAGGGAAACGTCCATCAAACGGGAGGAGTGACGTTCATGACGACCAGCCGCAGGCAGTTCCTGACCCTTTCGGCGGCGCTCGCCGCCGCCGGCACCATGGGGCTCGCGCCGCGCAGCGCCCGCGCCGCAGACAAGCTCAAGATCGGTTTCAGCCAGGGCACGATGAACCATCCCTGGCGGGTCGCCATGGTGGAGGTGAACCGCAAATACGCCCAGGAGCATTATTCCGACATCGACCTGATCGTCACCGACGGCAACAACGACGCGGCCAAGCAGGTCGCGGACGTCGAAAGCCTGATGGCCCAGGGCATCAAGGTCCTGGTGATCTCGCCGCTCACCGAGCAGGCGCTGACGCCGGTGGTCCGCGACGCCATGGCGGCCGGCATCCCCGTGCTGACGCTCGACCGCAAGGTCAACGCCAAGGTCACATGCCATCTCGGCGGCCTCAACCTGCCCCTCGGCGAGGGGGCCGGCAAGTTCCTGATCGAGGCCCTGCCGTCCGGCGGCAACATCATCGAGCTGCAGGGCACGGCCGGCGCCTCGGCCACCATCGACCGCCACAAGGGCTTCGCCAACGTTATCGGCAAGGCTCCGGCCTTCAAGGTCGTGGCAGACCAGAATTGCGACTATACCCGCGACAAGGCCGTCAAGTTCATGGAAGACATGATCCAGCGGTTCAAGCCGGGCGACATCCAGGCGATCTACGCGCACAACGACGAAATGGCCCTCGGCGCGATCCAGGTCCTGGAGGCGGCCCACCGCCTCGACGGCGTCAAGGTGATCGGCATGGATGGGCAGAACACGGCCTTCCAGGCGATCAAGGCCGGCAAGATGTCGGCCTGCTTCATCTACCCCTATTGCGCGCCCGAGGGGATCCAGACCGCCTACAGGATCGCCAAGGGCGAGGCCGTGGACGCCGAGATCGTGCTGCCGACCGTCCAGGTCACCGGCGCGAATGTCGATCAGTTCGTCGGCAAGGGCATCTGACGCGCAAGTCCGGCGGGCCGCGGCATCGGCGCGGCCCGCCTCCCATGACAAGGAGCTTACGAGATGGTCCGTCACTTCGATGACCCGCAGGGGGTCATTCCCGCCGTCCTGATGCCGTTCACCGCCGACATGGCGGTGGACGAGCGGGCCTACCGCTCCCACCTCGCCGACGTCGCCGGGGTCGAGGGCATCACGGCGATCACGATCAACGGCCACGCGGCCGAGGTGCACGCGCTGACGCTCGAGGAACAGTTCCGCGCCATCGCCGTGACCAAGGACGTGCTTCAGGAGAGGGTGCCGACCATCGTCGGCGTCTACACCAACTCCAGCCTCGAGGCGGCCCGCATCGCCGCGCGGGCCGAGCAGGAGGGAGCCAACGGGCTGCTGGTCTTCCCGCCGGACTTCATGACGCTGGGCGGGGCGCTGCGTCCGGAGATGGCCCAGGAGCATCTCCGGCGCATCACCGAGGCGTCCGGCCTGCCGGTCATCCTGTTCCAGTACCCGCTCGCCTCCAACCTCGCCTATCCCCTGCCGACGCTGCTGGACCTGTGCCGGCGTTTCCCCGCCATCAAGGCGATCAAGGACCAGTGCGGCGACGGCAACCTGCACGAGCGGCAGATCCGCGAGCTGAAGGCTCTCGACCGTCCGGTCCGCACGCTGACCACGCACAGCGCCTGGCTGCTCGGCTCGCTGGCGCTCGGCTGCGACGGCCTGCTCTCGGGCGCCGGCTCGGTGATCGCCAGCCTGCAGGTGGCCCTGTTCCGCGCCGTGCAGGCCGGCGACCTCAGGCTGGCCCGCTCGATCAACGACCGTATCTATCCGACCGTCCGCGCCTTCTACGACGTGCCGCTCCTCGACATGCACAACCGCATGAAGGAGGCGCTCGTCATCCTCGGCCGCCTGGAGGAAGCGCATGTCCGGCCGCCGCTGATGAAACCGACGCCCGAGGAGATCGAGAAGATCCGTGCCTGCCTGGCCCGCGCCGGCCTGTCGCCGGAGACGCTCTACCGGAAGGTCGCCTGAGCCATGGCCGCGAACCTCGTCCTGCAGCACCGGCCGGCCCCGCGCGTGCTGGTCCTGACGCTCAACCGGCCGGACAAGCTGAATGCGCTGTCGAAGGAATTGCTGGGCGAGCTGGCGGGCCTGCTGGCGGAGGCCGAACGGGATCCCGGGACGGCCTGCGTCGTCCTCACCGGCAGCGGCAAGGCCTTTTCCGCCGGGGCCGACATCGCCGACATGCTGGAGCGCGGCGTCGCCTCCTATGCCGATCCGGACCGGCTGGCGCGCTGGCAGGCGATCGAGGGCTTCCGCAAGCCGCTGATCGCTGCGGTCAACGGCTTTGCTCTCGGCGGCGGGCTGGAGCTGGCGCTGCTGTGCGACATCGTCCTGGCGGCGGACGGCGCCCGGTTCGCGACGCCGGAAATCCGCATCGGGTCCTTCCCGGGCGACGGCGGCACCCAGCGCCTGCCGCGCCTCGTCGGCCGGTCCTTCGCTATGCAGATGGTGTTGACCGGCGACATGATCGACGCCGCCCTCGCCGAGCGCAAGGGGCTGGTGAGCGAGGTGCTGGAGCCGGAGCGGCTGATGCCGCGCGCTCTCGAGATCGCCCTCGCCGTCGCCGGGAAATCGACGGCGATCACGCCCTATGCCAAGCGCGCCGTGCGGGCGGCCGACGAACTGCCGCTCGCGGCCGGCCTCGAGCTGGAGCGGCAGCTGACGATCGAGGCCTTCGCGACGGAAGACCGCATGGAGGGCCTGCAGGCCTTCGCCGGAAAGCGGCCGGCGGTCTTCAAGGACAAGTGAGGATCCCCGTGCGGGATCGGGAGGACTGAGGTGAGGAGCTACGACTACATCGTCAGCGGCGCCGGTTCCGCCGGCTGCGCGATCGCCAACCGGCTGACGGAGGATCCCGGCGTCAGCGTGCTGCTGCTCGAAGCGGGCAGCCGCGACTGGAATCCGATGATCCATATTCCCGGCGGCATCGGCAAGCTGTTCGGCCCGGGCGTCAATTGGCGTTTCCACACGGTGCCGCAGAAGCACCTCGACAATCGCCGCATCTGGTATCCCCAGGGCAAGACGCTCGGCGGATCGAGTTCGATCAACGCCATGATCTACATCCGCGGCCAGAAGGAGGACTACGACAACTGGGCGGCGCTCGGCAACGAGGGCTGGGGCTACGAGGACGTTCTGCCCTATTTTCGCAAGTCGGAGGACAATGAGCGGCTCGTCTGCCGCTATCACGGCCAGGGCGGCCCGCTCTGGGTGTCGGACCAGGTCAACCCGCACGAGCTGTCCAAGGCCTTCGTGCGCGCCTGCCAGTCCTGGGGGCTGCCCTACAATCCCGACTTCAACGGCGAAACGCAGCACGGCGCCGGGCTCTACCAGGTGACGTGCCGCGACGGGCGGCGGCGCAGCTCGGCGGTATCCTACCTGCACCCGATCCGCAGCCGCAGGAACCTGACGGTGATGACCGGCGCGCGAGCCCTGCGCGTCCTGCTCGAGGGCGACCGCGCGGTCGGCATCGAGGTCGCGAAGGGCCGGTCGGTCGAGACCTTCCGCGCTGATCGTGAGGTCGTGGTGACCAGCGGGGCGCTCAATTCTCCGCGCCTCCTGATGCTGTCCGGCATCGGCGACGCCGACGAGCTCAAGGCGGCCGGCATCGCCCCGAGGATCGACCTGAAGGGCGTCGGCCGGAACCTGCAGGACCACCTGTGCTCGAACGTCCATGTCTCGCTGAAGGAGCCGATCAGCTATGACGGCCAGGATCGCTATCCGAAGGCGATCCTGCACGGGCTGCGGTGGCTGCTCTACCGCCAAGGCCCGGCAGCCTCCGTCATCGTGGAGGGCGGCGGCTTCGCATCGAGCGAGGGCGGCGGGCGACCGGACATGCAGATCCATATCGCGCCGGCCCTGGTCGTGCGCGGCGGCCAGACCCGGCTGGGCGGCCACGGCTTCACGGTCAACACCACCTTCCTGCGGCCGAGAAGCATCGGGTCGGTCCGGCTCGCCTCGGCCGATCCGGCGGTCGAGCCGCTGATCGACCCGAACTACCATGCCGAGGAATACGACCGCGACATGTCGCTGAAGTCGATCCTGGCGACGCGCGAAATCCTCTCGCAGCCGGCGATCGCCCGGTATGTCAAGGTGGAGCGGCTGCCGGGGCCGGATGTGCGGACGAAGCAGGACATCATGGCCTATGTCCGGCAATATGCCTGTTGCGACTACCATCCGGTCGGAACCTGCAAGATGGGCGTCGACGAGACGGCCGTGGTCGACCCGAAGCTGCGGGTGCGCGGCGTCGCGGGGCTGCGGGTGGCCGACTCCTCGATCATGCCGGTGCTTCTCAGCGGCAACACCAACGCGCCGACGATGATGATCGGGGAGAAGGCCGCCGAGCTGATCAGGCGCGGGGCCTGATCCTCGGCCGGCATCGGCGGACGGCTCGGCGATTCCGAGCCGGCCAAACGCGGTTTGCACCCCCGACGGACACAGCGGCGGACGGTCCCCGAAGCCGCGTCCGCCGGGGGTCAGTGCAGGTGCCTGAGCTTGTCGGGGTTGCGCATGACGTAGATCGCGGTGACCTTGCCGTCCTCGATGTCGAGCGCGGTGGTCTGCAGCTCGCCGTCGGCCTCGCGCGTCAGGAAGCCGGGCAGGCCATTGATGAAGGCTGTGCGCAGGAGGGTCGAGCCGTTCCTGCGGAACAGCGCGGCCAGGCCCTCGTGCAGCTGCATCACCTGGTCGAAGCCGAGAACCGGCTGCATCACCGCCGAGCGCTTGCCGCCGCCGTCGGCGTGGAGGCTGACATCGGCAGCCAGCATGGCGCCGAGCGCGGTCATGTCGCCGCTGCGCGAGGCGGCGAAGAAGGCGCCGGCGAGCTCGAGGCCGCGCTGCTTCTCCACCTGGAACCGCGGGCGCTCCTGCCGGACATGGGTGCGCGCCCGGGCGGCGAGCTGGCGGCAGGCGGCGGCGTCGCGCCCGATGGTCGCCGCCACCTCCTCGAAGCCCAGGCCGAACACGTCGTGCAGCAGGAAGGCGGCGCGTTCCAGCGGCGACAGGCGCTCCAGCGCCAGCATCAGCGGCAGGGTGACGTCCTCGTCCTCCTCCGCCTCCACCACCGGGTCGGGCAGCCAGGGGCCGACATAGGTCTCGCGCCGGTGGCGCGCCGACTTGAGCTGGTCGAGGCACAGGCGCGTCACCGTGCGGCGCAGGAACGCCTCCGGTTCGAGCACCGCGGCGCGGTCGGCCCCCATCCAGCGGATGAAGGCCTCCTGCACCACGTCCTCGGCGTCGGCCATGGAGCCGAGCATGCGGTAGGCCACGCGCATCAGCCTGGGGCGCAGCGGCGCGAAGCGCGCCGCCGCATCCTCCGGAGCGGCCTGCGTCATCAGGCGGCGACCCCGGCAGCCGTGGCCTTGGCGGCCGCCGGCTCGATCCACAGGCCGAAGCCGACGGCCAGGCGGTTCCAGCCGTTGATGACGTTGACCATCAGCGTGAGCTTCACCCGTTCCTCCTGCGAAAACTCGGCCTCGATCGCCCGGCGGGCGTCGTCCAGGACATGGCCTTCCGACAACCGCGTCAAGGCCTCGGTCCAGCCGAGCGCGGCGCGCTCGCGGGCGGTGTAGCATGGCGCATCGCGCCAGGCCGAGAGCAGGTAGATGCGCTGCTCGCTCTCGCCCTTGGCCCGCGCCTCGGCGGTGTGCATGTTGATGCAGTTGGCGCAGGCATTGATCTGCGAGGCGCGGATCTTCACCAGCTCGATCAGGCTGGGCTCGAGGCTGGCGGCAACGGCGATGGAGGTGCCCATCCAGCTCTTCATCAGCGCGGGGGCGGCGGCAAAGGGATCGAATGCGGTGGTCATGGTTCCGGCTCCTTTCGTGGGGTCCGGCGATATGACGAAATGGGACCGCCCCGGTGTGACATGCCACGCGAAAAAAATCGCGAGGCGCGGCGGGGCCGCGCGCGTCCCGGTCTCAGGGGCGTCCCAAGCCCTCGTAGCGGGCCGCCTGGCGGCCGGCGAGCGCGATGATCCAGGCGCGCAGCTCGGCGCCGTGGGGCTTGTGCAGCGCCGAGCGGTCCCAGGCGAGGAAATAGGCGTAGGGCAGGCGCAGCGGCAGGCCGAACGGCACCACCAGCCGGCCGGAGGCGATGTCGTCGCCGGCCATGGACAGCTGCGCCAGCACGAAGCCGCGGCCGTTGACCGCCGCGTCGATGGCCGCGCTCGACAGTGAGAACGCCATTTCGCCTGCCGTCCGGCAATAGCCGGCGCCGATGCTGGCCGCCCATTCCGCCCAGGTCGGCGGCGAGCGGTGGTCGCTGGCCCATTCGATGCCGATCAGCGGCCGCTCGAGGATGTCGGCGGGCGCGCGCAGCGGCTGGCGCTGCAGGAGGGCCGGCGAGCAGGCCGGCACCACCCAGTCGGTGAACAGCTCGGCATAATGGTCGTACAGGCGGCTCTTGGCGCCGTAGGAGATGCGCAGGTCGACCTGGTCCTCGCCGAAGCGGATCTCGGGCTCGGCGCCGATCAGCCGCACCGTGGCGCCGGGGTGGTGCGCCTGCCAGTCGAACAGCTGCGGCGCCAGCCATTTGCTGGCCAGCGAGGGCAGGCAGGAGACGGTGAGGGCGCTCTCCGTGCGCGCCCGGTCGAGCAGGTCGCCGGCCTGCCGGATGCGGTCGAAGCCGGCCGAGACGGCTGCGTGGTACATCCTGCCCCAGGAGGTCAGCGCGACCGTCCGGCCGCGCCGCTCCAGGAGCCGGACGCCGAGCTCGTCCTCGGCCTTGCGGATCTGCTGGCTGACCGCGCCCGGCGACACGCCGAGCTCCTCGGCCGCGCCGGTGACGCTGCCGAGGCGCCCGAAGGCTTCGAACGCCTGTATCGCCCGCAGGGGAGGAGGTTTCTTCACGCCAGCCGATCCGGTCGCCCTTGTTTTAGCTTTTCTAAAATAGAAGCCAGCTGCAAGCCCTTTTTGTGCCGTCGCGGCCGCCATAGCCTCCCCTCGCCAAGACGAGATCCCAGGGAGGAAGCGGCCGTGTTTCTCAGGAACTGCTGGTATGTCGCCGCATGGGACCACGAGGTCGGCCAGGACGAGCTGAAGCCGGTCAAGGTCCTCGGCGAGGAGATCGTGCTCTACCGCAAGCGCGACGGCGCCGTCGCGGCGCTGGAGGACGCCTGCCCGCACCGCAAGCTGCCGCTGTCGATGGGCCGCATCAAGGGCGACACCGTCGAGTGCGGCTATCATGGCCTGACCTTCGACTGCACCGGCACCTGCACCCGCGTCCCGGGCGCCGAGAAGGTGCCGCACGTGGCGCGGGTGCGCAGCTACCCCGTCGCCGAACGCTACGGGCTCCTGTGGGTGTGGATGGGCGATGCGGCCCAGGCCGACCCGGCGAAGATCTTCGCGGTGGAGCACTGGGGCGACCCGGCCTGGGGCCTCAACCGCGGCGAGTCGATGCTGCTGGACTGCAACTACCTCTACATGACCGACAACCTGCTCGACCCCTCGCATGTCGCCTGGGTGCACCAGACCTCGTTCGGCAACGCCGCCGCCGAGGAGGCGCCGCTGGAGACCACCGTCGGCGAGGACGGCGTCACCGTCTGGCGCTGGATGATCGATGTCGATCCCGCGCCTTTCTATGCGCCCTATCTCAAATTCTCCGGCCGCTGCGACCGCAAGCAGCACTATGAGGTGCGCTATCCCTGCAACGCCATCATCAAGGCGATCTTCGTGCCGGCCAACACCGGCGGCGAGGGCAGGCCGTACCATGAGGACGTGTTCCTGATGGACAGCTACAACTTCATGACCCCGGTCGACGAGAACACCACCCGGTATTACTGGTTCCAGATGCGCAATTTCGCACCCGACGACGCGGAGGTGTCGCGCCAGTTCGCCAAATCGGTGCGCGGCGCCTTCGACGAGGACCGGGTGGTGCTCAACGCCGTGCACAAGGGCATGGCCAACAAGCGCACGCCCAATCTCGACCTCAAGATCGATGTGGGCCCGCTGCGCTTCCGCCGCAACCTGGCCAGGCTGATCGCGGCGGAGGACCGGCAGTTGGCGGCGGCGGAATGAACGCCGTCGCTCCCGCCGTCAGCGTCGGCAAGGCCGGGTTCCGCGACCTGAAGGTGGTGGGAAAGCGCCGCGAAAGCAGCATCATCACCTCCTTCCATCTCGAGCCGGTGCAGCCGGAGGGCTGGCGCGGCTTCGAGCCGGGGCAGTTCCTGGTCCTGCGCATCCCGACGGCGGACGGCCGGGGCTTCGCGCTGCGCAACTACTCCCTGTCCTGCTCGCCGGCCGAGGCGGGGCGCTACCGCATCACCGTCAAGCGGGAGGCCGCGCCCGGCCAGCCGGACGGGCTCGGCTCCTGCTTCCTGCACGACCGCGTCGAGGTCGGCGACGTGCTCTCGGCCGAGGGGCCGCGCGGCGACTTCGTGCTCGACCGGGGCAGCGGGCGGCCGGTGGTGCTGCTCTCGGGCGGCGTCGGGCTGACGCCGCTGGTGTCGATGCTGCACGCCCTGGCGGCGACCGACCGGCGCGCCATCTTCATCCATGCCTGCGACAATGGCGAGGTGCATGCGCTGCGCGACGAGGTCGAGGCGCTCGCCGCCACGCGGCCCGGAACGACGGTGCATTTCTGCTACCGTTTCCCGACGGCGGCGGACCGGGCCGCCGGCCGCCACCACAGCGAGGGCGTCGTCACGCGCGAGACGCTGCAGCGGCTGCTGCCGCTCGACGACTACGACTTCTACCTGTGCGGGCCGACGCCGTTCATGCAGGCGGTGTACGGCCTGCTGCGCGGCCTCGGCGTCGCCGCGCCGCGCATCGCCACGGAGTTCTTCGGGCCGGCGAGCCTGCTCGAGCCCGTTCCGGAACGGCCGGCGGCGCCGGCGCCCGCCGCGGCGCCGGCCGGCGCGGTGACGGTGGAGTTCCGCCGGTCGGGCCGCAGCGCCATCTGGGACGACAAGGCCGAGTCGCTGCTCGCCTTCGCCGAGGACCAGGGGCTGAAGCCGGATTTCAGCTGCCGGGCCGGCATCTGCGGCACCTGCAGCTCGCGCCTCCTCGCCGGCGCGGTCGCCTATTTCGAGGAGCCGCTGGACCAGCCCCCGGACGGAGAGGTGCTGATCTGCTGCTCCAGGCCGCAGGGGCCGGTGGTGCTGGATCTGTGAAGCGGACTGCCGGGCAGGGGGGCGGGAAGGGGACGATGGGCATGGACAGTTCGGTCGACGCACCCTCGCCAGCCGCCGGGCTGGCGCTCAATCCGCATGTGGTCGCCCTGCCGGCCTACAATGCCGGGATGAGCCTGGCGGCGGCGCGTGCCGTCAGCGGCCGCGACGACATCGCCCGCCTCGCCAGCAACGAGAACCCGGACGGCTGCTCGCCGGCCGTGCTGGCGGCGCTCGCCTCGCCGGCGCTGGAGCCCTGGCGCTATGCAGATCCGGCCTGCACGGCCCTGCGGGCCGCGCTCGGCCGCAAGCTCTCGGTCGATCCGGACACCATCGTCGTCGGCAACGGCTCGGAGGAGATGATCGCCGCCCTGTCGCGGGCGGCGCTGGTGCCGGGGGCCGCGGTGGTCACCGTCGTGCCGAGCTTCGGCCTGCACGAGATCGAACCGCTGGCGCAGGGAGCCGCCGTGACCAAGGTGGCGATGACCGAAGGCTTCGGCTTCGACCTCGACGCGCTGGAGCAGGCGATCGCCGGCGGCCCGCGCCTCGTCTTCCTGTCCTCGCCCTGGAATCCGGTCGGCCCGGCGCTGGACCGGGCGGGGCTGGCCCGGCTCGCCGCGGCGGTGCGGCCCGGCACGCTGCTCGTCCTCGACGAGGCCTATTTCGAGTTCGCCGACGAAGGCGGCCCGGACGGGCTGGAGGTGCTGCGCCGCAGCGGCATCGCCTTCGCCGTGCTGCGCACCTTCTCCAAGGCCTATGGCCTGGCCGGGCTGCGCGTCGGCTACGTCGTCTGCTCCGATGCGGCCCTGGCCCGGGCGGTGGCGGCGGCCAAGACGCCGTTCAACGTCAACGCCGCGGCCCAGGCGGCGGCCCTCGCCGCCCTCGGCGACGAAGCCTGGATGCACGCCTCGGTGGCGCAGCTGCGGCGGGAACGCAGCCGCGTGGCGGCGGCTCTGGCCGCGCTCGGCTTCCGGGTGGCGCCGTCGCAGACCAATTTCCTGTTCTTCGACTGCGGCGGCGACAGCGCGGCCCTGGCGGCGGCCCTGCTGCGGGAGGGCATCGTCGTCAAGGCCTGGCGCGAGGCCGGCTACCAGACCTTCCTGCGCGCGACCATCGGCGCGCCGGCCGACAATGACCGGCTGGTGGACGCCCTCGGCCGGATCGCGCACCGATGAGCCGCCGGAACGCCCGGTCCGGCCGCACCGGCGCGTCGTCCCCGGGGCCGGCGCCCGCCATGCGCCATGCCGATCACCCCAGAGCGCGAGGATGCCGAGCCCATGCGTGACGTGCCAGCCTCGCGACCCTGCGCCGCCGGCTTCGCCGAGCTTCGCCAGCGCTTCCTTGATGCGGCGCGGCGGGCCGGCGCGGCGCTCACCGAATATCTCCACCCGCTGCACGGCCCGGCCGGCGAGGTGTTGGCGACCGACGTCGCCTGGCTCGGCCGGCGCGATGCGCCCAAGCTGATGGTGCTGGTCTCCGGCACGCATGGCGTCGAGGGCCCGTTCGGCTCGGCCTGTCAGGTCGCCTGGCTGGAGGAGAATACGCCGTGGCGGCTGCCCGAGGACACCGCGGTCCTCGCCATCCACCTGATCAACCCGTGGGGCACGGCCTGGTCGCGCCGGGTCAACGAGGACAATGTCGACCTCAACCGCAATTTCGTCGACTGGCAGGCCGGCCCGCCGGCCAACGACGCCTATGCGGCCGTGCACGAGGCGCTGGTCTGCCACGAATGGGAAGGGCCGGACCGCACCCGGGCCGACGAGGCCCTGGCGGCGGCGAAGGCGCGGCTCGGCGGCCATGCCGGGCTCGCCCGCATCGTCGAGGCCGGCCAGTACGCCTTCCCGGACGGGCTGTTCTACGGCGGCGCCGGGCCGGTCTGGTCGAACCGCACCCTGACCGACATCCTCGCCGCCTTTGCCGGCGCGGCCCGCGAGGTCGTGCTGTTCGACCTGCACACCGGCGCCGGCCCCTACGGCTATCCGGCGCTGCTCTCGGTCGCCGAGGCCGAGCATGACGGGCTCGCCTGGGGCCGGTCGATGTTCGGGCCGGCGCTCTCGGTGGTCCTCACCGGGCGGGACGCCCTGACCGCCACCGGCATCGCCGCCACCGCCACCGGCTATGTCTCGGCCGCGGCCCGCAAGGCCCTGCCCGGCGCCCGCGTGCTGCCGCTGGTGGTGGAATGCGGCACGCTCGAGGGGCCGAGGATGATGGAGGCGGTGCAGGCCGACAACTGGCTGCATCTCTTCGGCAAGGTGGACTCGCCGCTCGGCCGGCGCATCAAGGCCGACCTGCGCGCGGCCTTCATTCCCGAGGACGCCGACTGGCAGTGGACCTGCCTCAACGCCGGCCTGCGCTATTTCGACCGGGCCTTCGCCGACCTCAAGGCCGTCGGCGGCGCCATGGCCGAGCAGCCGCTGTCGGCGGCGCCGGCGGCGGCCACCGTGGTGCAGCCGCACCCGGCGGCCCGGCATGCGCCGGTGCCGGCGGTCGAGGTGCAGGATCTCCACAAGCGCTTCGGCGAGCTGGAGGTGCTGCGCGGCGTCAGCCTGTCGGCGAGCGCCGGCGAGGTGGTGTCGATGATCGGCTCGTCCGGCTCGGGCAAGAGCACGTTCCTGCGCTGCATCAACCTGCTGGAGCAGCCGAACGAGGGCCGCATCATCGTCGACGGCGAGGAGATCCGGCTGAAGAAGACGGCGGACGGGCGCTCCCGTCCCGCCGACATGCGCCAGGTCGAGCGCATCCGCAGCCGCGTCGGCATGGTGTTCCAGAGCTTCAACCTCTGGCCGCACATGACGGTGCTGGAGAACATCGTCGAGGCGCCGGTGCATGTGCTGAAGGAACGGCGCGCCGAGGCGGTGGAGCGCGCCCATGCGCTGCTGAGGAAGGTCGGCCTCTCCGACAAGCACGGCCAGTATCCCGGCCAGCTCTCCGGCGGCCAGCAGCAACGCGCGGCCATCGCGCGGACGCTGGCCATGCGGCCCAAGGTCATCCTGCTCGACGAACCGACCTCGGCGCTCGACCCGGAACTGGTCGGCGAGGTGCTGCGCGTCATCCGCCAGCTCGCCGAGGAGGGCAACACCATGATCCTCGTGACGCACGAGATGCAGTTCGCGCGCGAGGTGTCGCACAAGATCCTCTTCCTCCACCAGGGCAAGGTGGAGGAGGAGGGCGCGCCGGCGGAGCTGTTCGCCAATCCGCGCTCGGAGCGCCTGCGCCAGTTCCTGGCCAGGACGCTCTGACCGGCGCGATCCCAGGAGCAACAGGGCGCAAGGCCCGCTGCAAGACCAGCCAAGACCGACAAGAAGGGGAACCGGACCATGAAACTCAAGATCCTGTCGCTGCTCGCCTGCCTTATCGCCGGCACGGGCGGCGCGCTCGCCGGCGAGGGCGAGCTTTCGATCGGCACCGAGGGCGCCTATCCGCCCTGGAGCATGGCCGACGCCGCCGGCAACGTCACCGGCTTCGACGCCGACGTCGGCGCGCTGCTCTGCGACAAGCTCAACCGCAAGTGCCACTTCGTCGTCCAGGCCTTCGACGGCCTGATCCCGGCGCTCAAGGCCAAGCGCTTCGACGTGATCATCTCCGGCATGTCGATCACCGCCGACCGCAAGAAGGAGATCGCCTTCAGCGTCGGCTATGCCGAGCTCGCCAACATGTTCGTCGCGCCCAAGACCTCCGACCTTGCCGGCCTCAAGGACATCGACAGCCTGCTCAAGGCGCTCGACGGTAAGAAGGTCGGCGTGCAGGCCGGCACCACCCATGCGCATTTCCTGGAAAAGCGCGTGCCCAACGCCGACCTGAAGACCTACGACACGCTCGACCAGATGCAGATCGACCTGGCCGCCGGGCGCATCGACACCGCCTTCGCCGACGCCTCGGCCCTGCAGGACTTCCTGGCCAAGCCCGACGGCAAGGACTTCCAGTTCGTCGACGTGAAGATCCAGAGCACCTTCGACCCCTCGCTCGGCGAGGGCATCGGCGTCGGCATTGCCCAGGAGAACACCGCGCTCAAGGCCGAGATCGACAAGGCGCTGTGCGGCCTGGTCGCCGACGGCTCGATCGGCAAGGCGAGCGAGAAGTGGTTCAAGACGGACATCTCCCGCCCCTGTCCGTGAGGCGGTGATCCGGGGCCGCCTGCGCCGAGGCGTGGGCCGCGTTTGGCGTCGTCCGGGAACGAGCGACGCGATGCCGGCCTCGCTGCGGCCGTGCGAGACGCCACGGTTCTGGATTGACCGCGACGCATCGGTCTTCCCTCCCCCTTGTGGGGAGGGATAGAGGGGGGGTCCAACAGGATACGGTGCGCCCTACGCCGACGCCCCCCATCCCCTTACCCCTCGCCACAAGGGGGAGGGGACCGGCAGGCGTCGCGCTTGGAGCCCTTGTGTCCGGACGGCGCCGTATTCCCGGCACGACCCCTTTCGATATGGAGCATCCGAACCCGATGGAATTCGGTCTTTGGCAGCTATGGGACGGCGGCTGGGTCGGCGCCATCCTGCGCGGCGCGGCGATCACCATCGCCGTGGCGGTCGCCAGCATGCTTTGCGGCTTCGTGGTCGGCGTCGTCTGCGGCCTGATCAAATGGGGCCGCGTCCGGCCGCTGACCTATGTGGTCGACGGCTACACCGCGCTGGTGCGCGGCGTGCCCGAGCTCCTGATCATCTATCTCCTGTTCTTCTCCTCGGTGGAGTTCGTCACCCGGGTGGCGGAGACCTTCGGCTATGCCCGGCTGGCCGAGAGCGGCTATGCCTTCGTCATCGCCGTCATCGCCATCGGGGCGATCTCCGGGGCCTATTCCACCGAGGTGGTGCGCGGGGCGCTCGCCGCCATCCCCGAGGGCCATATCGAGGCGGCGCGGGCGCTCGGCCTTTCCGGCTCACGCATCTTCCGCCGCATCATCGCCCCGCAGATGCTGCGCATCGCCATCCCCGGCATGAACAATGTCTGGCAGGTCACGATCAAGGACACGGCGCTGGTGTCGGTGGTCGGGCTGCAGGAGCTGATGCGCACGGCCTTCATCGGCTCCAACACCACGCGCCATCCCTTCATCTTCTATCTCGTCGCCGCCGCGGTCTATCTCGTCATCACCCTGGTCAGCCAGGCCGGCATCGACGGGGCCGAGCGGCTGCTGCGGCTGCGGTCGAGGAAATAGGCCGATGGATCTCGAACTTCTCCAGCAGGCGGTGCCGGTGCTGCTCAAGGGCTTCAAGGTCACGGCCGCGCTCACGGGCCTGTCGGTGCTGATCGGCTTCAACCTCGGCCTGGGCCTGGCCGTCATGCGGCTGTCGGAGAACCCCTTCGTCTCCGGGCCGGCCAAATATTACAGCATGGTGTTCCGCGGCACGCCGCTGCTGGTGCAGATCTTCCTGCTCTATTACGGCCTCGGCCAGCTGACGATCGTCAAGAGCAACGCGGCGCTGTGGTGGGTGGTCAGCGACGGGGCGCGCTGCGCCGTGCTGGCGCTGGCGCTCAACACCGCCGCCTACACCTCCGAGATCCTGCGCGGCGGCCTGCTGTCGGTGCCGGCCGGCCTGGTCGAGGCGGCGCAGGCCTGCGGCATGTCGCGCCTCATGCGCTTCCGCCGCATCGAGTTCCCGCTCGCCATCCGCCAGGCGCTGCCGGCTTACGGCAACGAGCTCATCCTGACGGTGAAGGGCACGAGCCTGGCCTCCACCATCACCGTGCTGGAGATCACCGGCTACGCCAAGCGCCTGATGAGCCAGACCTTCGCCGTCTTCGAGGTCTTCGCCATCGCCGGGGCGCTCTACCTCGTCACCAACCTGGTGCTGGTGACGCTGGTGCGGGTGCTGGAGCGCCGCCTGACCCGCCACCAGGGGCGGTGAGGGGAGCCGGGCTCTCGGGACAGGTGCGTGCGATACGCCTCAGCCGTCAGGATCGGGGCCTTCGTCATCCGTCCAGGCGATCCCCGCGATCTGCTCGGCCGACAGGTCCAACTGCTGCCCCCCTTGCCGGCTCAGTGTCACCCCGGTCATGCGCGCATCGATGAAATTGCAGTCCTGGTAGGTCGAGTGCCGCATATCGGCACCGGTGAGGTCGGCCGAGGCGAAGGTCACGCGCACATAGAGCGATCCGCGCAGATCGGCACGCGCCAGCACGGCTCTGGAGAAATCCACGTCCGTGAAGTCGTTCCAGCACAGGCGTGACTGGGTGAAGTCGGTGTTGGCGAACCGGACATTCGTGATCTCGGAACGGCCGAAGAAGGTGCGCGGCAGCGTGAGGTTGCCGAGATCGACGCCGTTGCCGACGAAGGTGCGGAAGAATTCGACGCCCAGAGGCTCTTCGTCGTCGTAGTTGGGCATCGCTTCCGGGATCGGCGGAACCGTCCCTGCGGCCAATAGCCCCTGTTCCTGCAGAATCCTGCAGGACTCTTCATAGCTCAGCCGGGACACGTTTGGCTCCTCGAACGTCGAAATCCCCGCCAGTATGCTGGCATGGTCTCCCCGATGCGGCAACCGGCCTCGGCCACCATGCCTCCGGCGAGGCGGCGGCGGGTGATTTTTCTCTCCCTTGGGGGGCTGATGCCTCCCCCGCAGGGCTTTCGCCGTGCCTGCCCGCGTGTTAGACGATCGCGCCAACTCAGCCGCAGCCCGGCCTCATTGCTTTTCAGAAAGAGTTGGTTATGGCCCGCATCATCGATTCGTCGCTGTTCCCCGAAGCCCTCACCTTCGATGACGTGCTGCTGACGCCCGGACACTCGGAAATCCTGCCCTCCGAGGCCGACGTCCGCTCGCGCGTCACCCGCTCCATCACCGTCAACCTGCCGCTGCTCGCCTCGGCCATGGACACGGTGACCGAGAGCCGCATGGCCATCGCCATGGCCCAGGCCGGGGGCCTCGGCGTCATCCACCGCAACCTGACGCCGGAGGAGCAGGCCGAGCAGGTGCGGCAGGTCAAGCGCTACGAGAGCGGCATGGTGGTGAACCCGATCACCATCGGCCCGCAGGGCACGCTGGCCGACGCCTTCGCCCTGATGGCGCGCTACGGCATTTCCGGCATCCCGGTGGTCGAGGGCGGCGGCCCCGGCGTGCCGGGCAAGCTGGTCGGCATCCTGACCAACCGCGACGTGCGCTTCGCCACCAACCAGCAGCAGCCGGTGGCCGAACTGATGACCAAGGAGCGGCTGATCACCGTGCGCGAGGGCGTGACCCAGGCGGAGGCCAAGCGCCTGCTGCACCAGTTCCGCATCGAGAAGCTGGTGGTGGTCGACGACGATTATCGCTGCGTCGGGCTGATGACGGTGAAGGATATCGAGAAGGCGACGCTGCATCCCAACGCCTGCAAGGACGAGCACGGGCGCCTGCGCGTCGCCGCCGCCTCCACCGTCGGCGAGCTCGGCCATGCCCGCTCGGAGATGCTGATCGACGCCGGCGTCGACCTCGTCGTGGTCGACACCGCCCACGGCCATTCCCAGAAGGTGCTGGACGCGGTGGGGCGGATCAAGCGCATCTCCAACGCGGTGCAGGTGATCGCCGGCAACGTCGCCACCGGCGACGGCGCCCGGGCGCTGATCGACGCGGGCGCGGACGCGATCAAGGTCGGCATCGGCCCGGGCTCGATCTGCACCACCCGCATGGTCGCCGGCGTCGGCGTGCCGCAGCTCACCGCGATCATCGACGCCGGCAACGCGGCGCGCGAGAGCGGCGTGCCGGTGATCGCCGACGGCGGCATCAAATATTCCGGCGACTTCGCCAAGGCGATCGCCGCCGGCGCCTCGGTGGCCATGGTCGGCTCGATGCTGGCCGGCACCGACGAGACGCCCGGCGAGGTCTATCTCTACCAGGGCCGCTCCTACAAATCCTATCGCGGCATGGGCTCGGTGGGCGCCATGTCGCGCGGCTCGGCCGACCGCTACTTCCAGGCCGACATCAAGGATTCGATGAAGCTGGTGCCGGAGGGCATCGAGGGGCAGGTGGCCTACAAGGGCCCGGTCGGCGCGGTGCTGCACCAGCTCGCCGGCGGCCTGCGCGCCTCGATGGGCTATGTCGGGGCGAAGACCGTGGAGGAGTTCCAGGAGAAGGCGCGCTTCGTACGCATCTCTTCGGCCGGCCTGCGCGAGAGCCACGTCCACGACGTCACCATCACCCGCGAGAGCCCGAACTACCAGCCGGGCCGGGGCTGAGCCCATGCCCCTTCGGATGATCTTCGCCGTTGTCGGCAAACAAGTGAGGCGTGCTGACGATTGCTTTTTGGCCTCGCCCTCTCCGCCGTCATGGCCGGGCTTGATCCGGCCATCCACGCGAACGCGACAGATCAGGCAGGAACACTGGTCCAGGTCGTCGAATAGCTTGGCGCCGGAGGTGTTCGCGTGGATGGCCGGATCAAGTCCGGCCATGACGGCTGAAAGGGCATCGCCTTTCCCCGGAGCGACATGGTCCGGCCCCAGCGTCTATGGGGACAAGCCCGGCCATGACGATTCGTGCCTATTCCCGAACGGACCCTTCGCCGTGCAAATCCTCCTGACGCCGGCCGTGACGCCGTGACGCCCGCCGCCCGCCTTTCCGCCGCCATCGAGGTGCTGGCCGACATCGACGCCCGGCGCCGGCCGGCTGCCGACGCCCTGAAGGACTGGGGCCTGTCGCACCGCTTCGCCGGCTCGGGCGACCGCGCCGGTATCGCCAGCCTGGTCTACGACGCGCTGCGCCGCCGCGCCTCGGCCCGCTGGCTGATGCAGGCGGAGACGCCGCGCGCCACGCTCCTCGGCATGCTGGCGCTGCAGCGCGGCCTCGACGCGGACGCCGTCGCCGCGCTGTGCTCGGGCGAGCGCTTCGCACCCGAGCCGCTGGCCGAGGCCGAGCGCGCCGCCCTGCGCGAGCGCCGCCTGGAGGAGGCGCCGGCCGCGGTGCAGGCCGACGTGCCGGACTGGCTGTGGCCGGGCTTCGCCGCCGCCTTCGGGGCGGAGGCGGTCGCCGAGGGCCAGGCTCTGGCCGGGCGGGCGCCGCTCGATCTGCGCGCCAACGCCCTCAAGACCACGCGCGACAAGCTCCTGGCCGAGCTGGAGCCGCTCGGCGCCGCGCCGACGCCGCATTCGCCCTTCGGCCTGCGCGTGCCGCTCGGCGCCGACGGCCGCGGCCCCTCGGTGCAGGCCGAGCCCTCCTTCCAGAAGGGCTGGTTCGAGGTGCAGGACGAGGGCTCGCAGATCGCCGCCGCCCTGGCCGGGGCGAAACCCGGCGAGCAGGTGCTGGATCTGTGCGCCGGCGCCGGCGGCAAGACGCTGGAGCTCGCCGCCGCCATGGCCAACAAGGGCCAGATCTACGCCACCGATTCCGACAAGCGCCGCCTCGCCCCGATCCATGACCGGCTGGAGCGGGCCGGCGTGCGCAACGCCCAGGTGCGCACCCCGCGCGGCGTCCTGCCGGTGGAGGATCTCGCCGGCCGCATGGACCTGGTGCTGATCGACGCGCCCTGCAGCGGCTCCGGCACCTGGCGCCGCAACCCGGACGCCAAGTGGCGCATGCGCCCCAACAGCCTGGCCGACCGCATCAAGGACCAGGCGAGCGTGCTGGCAGAGGGCGCCAGGGCGGTGAAGCCGGGCGGCCGGCTGGTCTACGTCACCTGCTCGCTGCTGCCGGAGGAGAACGACGACGCCGTCGCGGCCTTCCTCGCCGGCCACGCCGGCTTCGCCGCGGCCGCGCCGGCCGAGGCGCTGGCCGCCGCCGGCTTCGCCGCGCTCGCCCCGCATCTGTCGCCGCGCGGCCTCGGCGTGCAGCTCACGCCGCGGCGCACCGGCACGGACGGCTTCTTCGTCGCCGTGCTGCGGCGCGAGGGCAGCCCCTGACCCGCACGAGACCGTTGCATCGCCGACACCGTTCCTTTACTCGCTCGCCATGACACACGACAGCATCCTCATCATCGATTTCGGCTCGCAGGTCACCCAGCTCATCGCCCGGCGCGTGCGCGAGGCGGGGGTCTATTGCGAGATCCATCCCTTCCAGAGCGCCGGCGCCGCCTTTGCGGCGCTGCAGCCCAAGGGCGTGATCTTCTCCGGCAGCCCGGCCTCGGTCTATGACGAGGGCAGCCCGCGCGCCCCGCAGGCGGTGTTCGATTCAGGCGTGCCGATCCTCGCCATCTGCTACGGCCAGCAGACCCTGGCGCTGCAGCAGGGCGGCAAGGTGGAGGGCGGCCATGCCCGCGAGTTCGGCCGGGCCGATGTCGAGATCAAAGCGGCGAGCCCGCTGTTCGAGGGAGTGTGGGAGGTCGGCGGCCGCTATCCCGTGTGGATGAGCCATGGCGACCGCGTCACCGAGCTGCCGCCGGGCTTCGCCGTGGTCGGCACCTCGGAGAACGCGCCCTTCGCCATCGCCGTCAACGAGGCCCGGCGCTACTACACCACCATGTTCCACCCGGAGGTGGTGCACACGCCGGACGGCGCAAAGCTCCTGCAGAACTTCGTGCACCGCATCGTCGGCCTCAAGTCCGACTGGACCATGGCCGCCTATCGCGGCGAGATGATCGCCAAGATCCGCGCCCAGGTCGGCACCGGCAAGGTGATCTGCGGCCTCTCCGGCGGCGTCGACTCGGCCGTCGCCGCGGTGCTGATCCACGAGGCGATCGGCGACCAGCTCACCTGCGTCTTCGTCGACCACGGCCTGATGCGGGCCGGGGAGGCGGGCGAGGTGGTGGGCCTGTTCCGCGACCACTACAACATCCCGCTGGTGCATGTGGACGCGGCCGACCTGTTCCTCGGCGCGCTCGCCGGCGTCAGCGACCCCGAGGCCAAGCGCAAGACCATCGGCCGGCTGTTCATCGACGTGTTCGAGGCCGAGGCCAAGAAGGTCGGCGGCGCGAAGTTCCTGGCCCAGGGCACGCTCTATCCCGACGTGATCGAGAGCGTCTCCTTCTCCGGCGGACCCTCCGTCACCATCAAGTCGCACCACAATGTCGGCGGCCTGCCCGAGCGCATGGCCATGGCGCTGGTGGAGCCGCTGCGCGAACTGTTCAAGGACGAGGTGCGGGCGCTGGGCCGCGAACTCGGCCTGCCCGCCGCCTTCGTCGGCCGCCACCCCTTCCCGGGCCCGGGCCTGGCCATCCGCGTCCCCGGCGAGATCACCCGCGAAAAACTCGACATCCTGCGCAAGGCCGACGCGATCTACCTCGACGAGATCCGCAAGGCCGGCCTCTACGACACGATCTGGCAGGCCTTCGCCGTGCTGCTGCCGGTGCGCACCGTCGGCGTGATGGGCGACGGGCGCACCTACGACCACGTCTGCGCCCTGCGCGCCGTGACCTCGGTGGACGGCATGACGGCGGATTTCTTCCCGTTCGACATGGGGTTCTTGGGACGGGCGGCGACGCGGATCATCAACGAGGTGAAGGGGATCAACCGGGTGGTGTACGACGTGACGTCGAAGCCGCCGGGGACGATCGAGTGGGAGTAGGGGGGCAACGTCCGGTCAACGGCGATTTTTGCTGCGGGCAGTTCACGCTCCTGCCAGCTGCTAACTCCCGCGGAGCGGCACGGGCACCCTGTCGATATTCACAGATTCAATCTGCATTCAATCTTCGATCGATGTATGGAAATTTCAGAGGGCGAGAAGGCCGCAGCTTTGAACGTGTCCACGATGCCCCTGAAAGCGGGCGTCGCTTGCCGAGTAGTGTGTAGCCCTTGGCCCGTGCTAAAAGCTGACGAGCCTCTCGGTCTGGCAAGCTTGCTAAGCGGCCGCAGCGCAGCCAAAGTTGCAGCTTGGGTATCCCGTCAGCGAGGGGTGTAGGGGTGAGAGTTAGCGCACTTTCTTGGATGCGTTACCGGAGCTTCAAAGAGCGGCAGCGGGTCGAGGTGGCGCCCGTCACTCTTATCATTGGGCGAAATGGGAGCGGCAAAAGTGTCATATCGCGGCTACTGGTGCTGCTCGCCAGTGGCGTCGATAAAGATGCGATCGATCCTCTTGATCTATCCGCCGGCGGAGTAGTGCACGCTGCTACATATCAGGACCTCGTGCATTCTCGAAGCCGACTGCCTTTCAGCTTAGGCGCGGAGGTCACCGACGGTAACAACTGCTTCGAGTTCGAGACGTCGCTTCGCTATGTCAGCGAGCGTCACAGCTTGGCAATCGAAGCGTTTTGGCTCTCGCATCGAGGTAAATGTTTCCTCCAGGCTGAGCTGTCGGACGAGAGCCAGCTAACGTTGGATAACCCTCGCTACGACGTGATAATCGATGGTCAGCGTTCGGCCGAAGCTATCGGTTTTGTGGGCCTTCTGCCAAATGTATCGGATTTCGATGGCGTATTCAGGGAATCGTTGACCGAAGCCCTAACTGCAATCAGGGCTGCATTGCCGGCCCCCTCATACCTGGGGCCATTCAGGATGGAAGCTGGAGGACGTTCCAACCGTGCTCCCGGCCAACGGGTTCGGCAACTGGGCCCAAAAGGGGAACGTGCGATCGAATTGCTCGCAGAGGATCAAATCCGGTTCGGCGGTGACTTGGTTCGTGGGGTCAGCGAATGGTTCACTGATGCGCTCGGTCAAGGTATTTCGATAGATATATTGGATGATCGATCGCGCCTTTTTGTAACCGATCACAGATCTCAGACCGATGTTTCACTGGCCGATACCGGAGCTGGGTTCTCTCAGGTATTGCCTGTCGTTGTGCAACATTATGCCTTCAGGAAGGAGCGGCTGCCGGCTTCCACGCTGATCGTCGAGCAGCCTGAGCTGCACCTCCATCCAGGGGCGCATGGCGCAGTCATGGATCTTGCCTTGCAAACCGTGAAAAGTGCCCATCAAGCACGTGTTCCCAACTGCCTTTTTGAAACTCATTCAGAGCAAATAATAATGCGCCTACGCCGTCGGATTGCGGAAGGGTTCGACCCCGACCAAGTTGCGCTCTGGTCCTTAAACCATCGCGAATCGGATGATGCGAACACCATCGAAGACCCGCTGCGTGTCATAAAGTTCGACGCCGCAGGCGATCCTGACACCTGGCCTGTAGGGGTCTTTGAGGAGGCATTGGACGATCTAACGGCGCTCCGCCGAGCCGCGCGTGACCGCGAACAATGAGGCTCGCGATTGAGGCGAATACCCTCGAAACCGAACGCTGGTTTCCGATATTCGACATCCTTCTCCTACACTTGGAGGAGAAGCGTCACGCGTTTGCGGCGGAGGACGTGAAAAGCCTTCTAAGTAGCGTCTGGATGCAGGGGAAAAGTAGGAAGGATCGGGAGTTAATCATTCATTCTGCGACTGCCCGTTCACACGATCGTCTTGCAGACAAAAACGTAATCAGGATCGACGCGACTGTCCCGCTTGGTGGTCGAGTTGATGACGATTATACGACTTCATTGCACCCTCAAGATTGCTTGACCTTTCTCGCGCAGCCATTCTCAGTTATCGTGGAAGATGAGGCGTCCGATGGCGCTTTTTTGCTTTGGATGGCCAGGGTACTAAGGCGAGAAGCTCTGATTAGGGCTTATCGGGCGAACCGCTTTATCTTCCGGCATGCGGGCGGTAAGGGGGCCCTAAAGAGGTCAGCCAGCGTTCTCTCGAGAGGTGTTTGGCCTGCTCCGAATGGCAGGCACGCTAGAGCTATGCGCCTTTGGGCCTGTGCTGTTCTCGACAATGACTCGAAGTATCCCGAGCACTCGCCAAACGCGGGGCTCGTGAGGGAGTTGGCGCCGTGGGTCGCGTTCGTCCACGAGTTGGCTAGGCGCTCTATCGAGAGCTATCTTCCATACACTGCGTTAACGCGTTACGATCGCTCAGCAGCGTTTAAGGATCGGGTGGATGCGCTGTTCCGACTAACGCCAGACCAACGCCGACACTATCATATGAAGACTGGATTCCGATTGAAAAACGGCGGCGCCCCTACCAAAGCTGTTTATCTTACCGCCCCTGAGATAAGTGCACAGGAGCGTGTGCTGTTCGGGGCTGTGCCAACTGCTGATTGGAAGGAATTAGCATCCGGTTTCGGAAGAAATTTATCCGATATTTTTATTGAAGATGAACATCGGCCTCAGCCGGTCGATCTTGCTGCCTTGGACTCTCTAGATGAAGCAGAGTTAGGTGGCTTGCTCGATTCGATCTACGAAAGGATATGACGTTGATCAGCAATCCCGCCGCCTCCGCCCGGCCGGAGATCCTCGCTGTCAGCGACCTTCTCGACAGCGTTATTTCCGGTGTTATCAGGATCCCACGTTTCCAAAGACCGTACGTCTGGGGACCTGACGACATGATCCAGCTCTTTGACAGCGTTCTGCGTGGGTATCCAATCGGGTCGCTCCTCTTGTGGCAGACGGACCGAGCCGACATCACCAGCCTAGAGACACTCGGCCCAATTGTGTTGCCCCAAAGTGGCCCTCTGACGCGACAATACGTCGTTGACGGCCATCAGCGGCTCGCAACCCTGCTAGGTGTGCTTCTGCTTCCAGAGAATTATCCTCGTGACCGTCGCGACGATTGGCGGTGGTGGATCGCGTACGATCTCAATACTCAGCAATTTGTTCATATCAAGCAATCAACAGTAGAAATTCCACTTCATCAGCTGCCTTTGCGTAGTGTCTTGCGTACTTCTGAGTTTGCGCGTCGTACTCGAGAGATAATGGCGTCTCCAGATTTTGCTGCAAGTGAGGTAGAGCAGTTGTTGGATCGTGCAGATCTTGTCCAAAGTAGAGTTCGAGAGTATCGAGTTCCTATGACGGTGATGCGTTACGGATCACTTGATGATGCTGTGAATATCTTTGCGCGAACTAACCAGCGCGGGCGCGATATGACGCCCGATCAAATGGTATCAGCACTGACATTCCGCGACAGGGATGAGGGTGATTTTGATCTCGCGGGTGAGATTGACCGGATCCTGGGCGGCTTGAGGGAGTTGGGCTTCTCAGATTTGCAGCGACGCACGATCCTGCAAGTCATTCTTGCCTCGGCGGATCTGGATTTTACTCGACTTACCTATGAACGCATAGTGGACCGATCCTCGTTCGACAGGATGCGTCCCGCTGTTGAGCGAGCCACAGCGGCACTTCACGAAAGCGTGCGGTTTTTGGATCACGACATAGGACTGAAGACCAGCCGGCTGTTGCCTTATGCTTCGCAGATTGTGATGCTGTCTATATATTTCGACACGATAATAAATGGTAATATATCTCATACCGTGTCCGATCGTCGATCCCTTGAGAAGTGGTTTTGGGCAACGTCTTTCAACGGATGGTTTGCTGGGGCAAACACCACGGAACTTCGCCAAGCGGGCGATGCAATGCGCAAGCTGGCGCAGTCTAGTGTTCAGTACGAGATGGAATTTTCAGCGTTTTTCATCGATAGGCCGATCCGCGCATTTCCCGAGACGTTCGATAGGCGCTCGGCTCGCGTTCGAGCGTCTTTGCTGGTGCAGATTCTTGAAGGGAAGCCGAGAGAGCCGAAGACAGGCCAAATCTTCGATGGTTCGGCGGTTTTCGCTGACTCAGTGACGCGTGATCTTCCGTACTTTTTCCCTAATCAGCGAAGACCTAAGGTTTCCAATCCTGCGAATCGTGTCATCCTTCCTGGCGGCTATCCTAGGAACGTGAGGGTAACCTTCACAGGATTGGATATTAAGGATCCTGGTGACGAGTTGACGCTAGCGTCTCACTTCATAGATTGTGAAGCCTTCGAGGCGTTGTCGCGAGATGACTTTGAAATCTTCATTTCTAGGAGGGAGGCTAATATTCTTGCTGCGGAGCAGAAATTTTTGGGGTCATACCAGCTGGTAATCGATACGTCAGCTAAACGTAGTGGCGAGGAAATAGACACCGATGAGTAATGCCTTCGATTCGGTTGTTAAGTATTTCTCGTTGGGCATTGCAAATGCCGATTTATTGAAGGTGCCGCTCTTGTTGGCATCGATGGGTGCTGTGTAAACTCAACTGGAAGTGTGGGGTTGTGGTATCTCCGGAAATTGCGGTATTTCATCTGATATCACCTGCCGATGCTGCTAAGGATACCGGCAGGTCCATCCGTGTCTAGGCACCATGATGAACTCCAAGCCTCTTACGGTATGTCCGCGCGCAGTCCAGGCCGACGCCATGACCCCATCCTTCTTCACCCGCCGTCTCGCCGCCCCCGCCGTCGCCCTCCTCCTCGCCCTCGCCGCTCCCCACTCCGCCCGGGCCAGTGCCGACATCAGCTGTTCCCCGGCCTGGACCCTCGCCCACGACACCCTGACCGACTGCGGCAACATGGCGATGCTGGCGCCGGGGAACGACACCCGCGTCAACCTGGTGCTGCTGCTGGCGGATCGGCATCCGCGCGCCACGGCGGCGCCCGCGGCGGCCGGCGGGGGCGGGGAGGGCGGCGGGGATGATCCGCTGTTCGACTGGCCGGCCCTGAAGACCCGCCTCTTTTCCGGTCCCGGTGACTCCTTCAACGGCGGCTATGCCTCGGGCGAGGGCTCGCGGTGCCGCAGCAACGAGGCCGGCATGGCGGAGTTCGAGGCCGCCGTCGCCGCCACGGCGGCGCTGCCCGAGGCGGAGCGGGTGGCCCTGGTCGGCGCGCGCAAGGCGCTGTCGCCGACCTGTACGAACCCCAGGGCGGCGGAGCCGGAGGGGATAGCGGATCAGATCCAATCGGTGCCGGGCAAGGCGTTCCTCGCCTATCTGGAAGGCACGCAGGCCTTCTATGACGGCGATTTCGACACCGCGTCGGCGCGTTTCGCGTCGCTCGGCGGGTCGGACGTGCCCTGGCTGAAGGAGACGGGGCTCTACATGCTCGGGCGGGTCGCGGTGAACCGCATGCAGGTCGACGCCTTCGACGAGTACGGCTATCCCAAGGACGCCGACACGATCGCGCCGGCGCTGGTCGACCGCGCGGAGACGGCGCTCGGCGCCTATCTCAAGGCCTATCCGCAGGGCGCCTATGCCAGGTCGGCGCGGGGCCTCATGCGCCGCGTCGACTGGCTCGGCGGCCGCAAGGACAAGCTCGCGGCCGAATATGCGGCGCTGTTCGCCGAGGACGGGCCGACGCGCGGGCTCGACGACGGGGTGCTGGCCGACGAGATCGACAACAAGCTGCTGCCCGGCCTCGAGGTTTCCGAGACGCGCGATCCGGTCCTGCTGGCGGTGATGGACCTCGCCCGGATGCGCGCGCCGGACAAGGGCGAGAAGGACACGCGGATCACCCTGGCCGAGCTGGAGGCGCAGCGCCCGGCCTTTTCGGCCAATCCGGCGCTGTTCGACTATCTGCTCGCCGCCCATGCCTTCTACGTCCAGAAGAAGCCGAAGGCCGTGCTCGGCCTGATCCCGGATGCGGCACGGCAGGCCACGTTCGGGCCGCTGCAGTTCAGCCGGCAGATGCTGCGCGGCATGGCGCTGGAGGCGTTGGCCGACCGCAACGCCCGCGGCTTCTGGGCGGACATGCTGACGGGCGCGACCGGCCCGTACCAGCGCCCGGCGCTGGAGCTGGCGATCGTCCTGCACGAGGAGCGCGCCGGCGCGCTGGAGACGGTGTTCGCGGCGGGATCGCCGGTCCGCAACCCGACGATCCGCGCGATCCTGCTGGCCCATGGCGCGGACGCCGCCCTGCTGCGGCGGCAGGCGAAGGCGCCCGAGGCGAGCGCGCATGAGCGCGACCTCGCGGTCTTCACGTTGCTCTACAAGGATGCGACGCGCGGCCCCCATGCCGACTTCGCCCGGGATCTGGCGCTGGTGGGGCCGGCGGAAGCGCCGGCGGAGCCCTCCGACGGCACATCCGGCAGCCTGATGGGCGAGATGTCGCCCCAGGTGTTCACGCAGCCCGTCGCCGCCGGGGAGTATGACTGCCCGTCTTTGGCGGAGACGCAGGCGCGGCTGGCGCGCGCGCCGCAGGACGCCCGGGCGCGGCTCTGCCTGGCGGACTTCATGCGCATCGCCGGCCTCGACGGCCTGTTCCTCGACACCCAGCCTCCGAAGGACGAGCTCGGCGGCGCCCCCTCGACGTTTCCCGGCAAGCCCTATGCGCGGCTGGAGACCTACAGGGCGATCATCGCCGATCCGAAGGCGGCGGCGGACGACAAGGCCTATGCGCTCTATCGCGCGGTCAACTGCTATGCGCCCTCCGGCAACAATGCCTGCGGCGGCGGCGGCGCCCCGCGCAAGGAGCGCGCGGGCTGGTTCCGCCGCCTGAAGCAGGACTATCCCGCGTCGCGCTGGGCCAAGGACCTGACCTATTACTGGTGAGGATCCGGTCGCGACCAAGTACTTCGAATCGTCATGGCCGGATCAGGTTCCGTCGACGCTAAGGAATCGCGCAAGAATAGCTGCTTCAGGTACGACGCCTGCAGTTCCCCTCCCCCTTGCGGGGAGGGGTAAGGGGTGGGGGTCTCACAGGAAAAGGCACAGCCAGTTCTTTACGACCCCCACCCTTTATCCCTCCCAGCAAGGGGGAGGGAAGGCACAGGCGTCGCATTCTTGCCTGAGATGACAAGTCTCGCCCAGTCGAAGATGTATCCGCCGCGCTCTCAAACCATCGATTCAGTTATCCGTGAAGGACGCCTAAGATAAGTGATTGTCGGGGAAATGGGCTCGCCCGCTCAATCGCGTCATGGCCGGACTTGATCCGGCCATCCCGAGCGAAATCGAACTCGATTTCGCTGCGAGATCGCGTGCGATCTCGTGAGCGGACACGGCGATTGGGGCCTATCTTCATCCGATTCTGTGTCGTTGTGTGCGCGTGGATGGCCGGATCAAGTCCCATCGGCGCTAAGATAGAGACGGACCACGTCGCTGCTGGGAAAGGCGACGCCCCCTCAGCCGTCATGGCCGGACTTGATCCGGCCATCCACGCGAACACGGCGACTGGGGGTTGTCGTCACCCGCTTCTGTATCGTTGCGTGCGCGTGGATGGCCGGATCAAGTCCGGCCATGACGCGATTGAACGGGCGAGCCCATTTGCCCGACGAGAACTTATCTCAGCGCCGATGGGGCCAAGTCCGGCCATGACGGCGGAAAGGACATCGCCCTTCTCGGGAGCGGCATGGTCCGGCTCTGCCTTGCCGCCCGTGGGGACAAGCCCGGCCGCGACCGCGGACACGGTCGAGGCCGGCGACTACGACGCCTTCTGGCTGTGGGCCGGCGTCAGGCCGCAGCCGGTGCTGGCGCGGGCGCGCCGCCTCTATCTCCTGCAGAGCGAGGTCACGGCCGGCGATCCCGTCCGCCTCGTGGCGCAGCGGCCGGCGATGCCGCGGGTGCGCGGGCCGGAGCTGTGGATGGTGGTGCGCGTCGGCACGCTGCGCTGGCCGCCCGAGGTCACCCGGCAGGTCCTGGCCCAACTGGAGCGCTGGCGCTCGGCCGGCAATGCGGTCGCCGGCCTGCAGATCGATTTCGACGCCCGCACCCGCCACCTGGAGGATTATGCCCGGTTCCTCGCGGATCTCAGGCGCCGCCTGCCGGCGGACTGCCGGCTCGGCATCACCGGCCTGCTCGACTGGAGCGCCAACGGCGACCCGGCCGGCCTCACGGCCCTGGCCGGCGTCGTCGACGAGGTCGTGCTGCAGATCTACCAGGGGCGCCGGGTCATTCCCGGCTACGAGGCCTATCTCGCCAGGCTGGACCGGCTGAAGATCCCGTTCCGCATCGGCCTCTTACAGGGCGGCGAGTGGCGGATGCCGCCCGGGCTGGCGTCACACCCGTGGTTCCGCGGCTTCGTCGTGTTCCTGCGCAATCCGCCGCGGGCGTGAGCCTGCCGCCTGCGACAGCCGCGCCTGCATCCGGACCGGGACGGTCCGCGGGGGCATCGCTTGCCGGGCATGACGCGAGCCGGACGCTGGACGCCAGGCTCCGGACGCAGGCCGTCAAGGCGGAGGCCGCGCCCCGCGCTACGGGGGCGCCTTCGCATCCCCGGAACGGGCGAAGTGTCCGGGCGGGCAGCCGAGGCGCCGGCGGAAGGCCGTGCTGAAGGCGCTGGCGGACTCGTATCCGATCTCGTCGGCGATCCGGTCCAGGCTCATGGCGCCGTGCCGCAGCGCGTCCTTCGCCCGCGCCATCCGCCAGCGGGCCAGGTATTCGATCGGACCGCAGCCGAGCACGGTCCCGAACCGCGCCGCGAAGGCCGACCGGGACATGCCGGCGATCCCGGCGAGCTCCGAGACCGTCCAGCCCGCTCGGACGTCGGCATGCATCGCGCGCAGGGCCCGCGCCAGGGCCGGGTCGCGCATGCCGCGGAGCAGGCCGGCGGGCGCGGCGTCGGGATCGAGGCTGCGCCACCGCAGCGCCTCGACGAGCAGGACCTCGAGCAGGCGCTGCAGGATCATCTCCTTGCCCGGGGCCTCGCCGGCGCATTCGTCCATGATGAGCTCGACGACGCGGCCGAGCCGTCCGGTGCGCCCCTCCGAGGCGGGGATGTGGATGAGGCCGGGAAGCAGCGCCAGCAGCAGCGGCGCGTTCACCGGCTCGATCCGGAAGGTGCCGCCGAGGGAGACGAAGTCGGGCTCTCCCTCCTGGTCGCCATGGCGGACGGCGACGTCCACCGGATCCCGGGGCTCGCATTCGACCCCGAGATGGCTGCAGAGCGAGAAGGGTGGGGTGGACGGCAGCAGCAGGAAATCGCCCTTGCGGACCCTGACGGGCGCCTCGCCCGCGAAGGCGAGCCAGCACTCCCCCTGCAGGATGATCGTGAAGCCGGGTGCGTCATGGGCGGCGTAGCGCACGCCCCAGCGTCCGCGGCCCGAAATCGGCTTGGAGACCGCCGTGCTGGGGCGCAGGAGGGCGATGACGTCGCTGAGCGGGTCCATCCTGGACGATCCGTAACTGATCTCGGACGTGCGATTATGGATCGTCCCGATCAGAATTTCTAGTGTGCCTCCATCGCAATGAAGGAGACCTCACATGCCCAGGACCGTACTCATCACCGGAACCTCGTCGGGCTACGGCAAGGCGACCGCCGAGCTCTTCCTCGACCGGGGCTGGAACGTCGTCGCCACCATGCGGCGGCCCGACCCGACGGTGTTCGCGGCGGGTTCGGAGCGCCTGCAGGTGCTGCCGCTCGACGTCACCGACGCGCAGAGCATCGCCGGCGCCATCGACGCCGCCGTCGCCAGGTTCGGGGCGATCGACGTCTGGGTGAACAATGCGGGCATAGGCCTTGCCTCGGTCGTCGAGGCGACGCCCGACGGCACGGTCCGCGACATCTTCGAGACCAATACGTTCGGCGTGTTCGCCGCGTGCCGCGCCATCATTCCGCGGATGCGCCGGCAGGGCCACGGCGTGATCGTCAACGTCACGTCGAGCGTCACGATCGGCGTGATGCCGCTGGTCGCCTTCTACGCCGCCAGCAAGTTCGCCGTGGAGGGCTTCACCGAGTCGCTCGCCTACGAGCTGGAGGCGTTCAACATCAAGGCGCGCCTCGTCGAGCCCGGCTACGCGCCCAGCACGAATTTCGGCTCGAACGGCAGCGCCCGGATGCAGGGGCTGATCCCCGACGACTACGGCGCCTTCGCCCGGGCGTGCTTCTCGCGGCTCGCGGCCTATCCCACCGCCTTCTGCAGCGAGGCGGATGTCGCCGAGGCGGTGCACGCGGCCGCCACCGACGAGGGCGCCCGGCTCCGCTATCCCGCCGGAGCGGACACGAAGCTGCTCGCGGATCTGCGCCGGAGCCGCTCGGAGGAGGAGTATCAGCGGCAAATGCGCGAGATGTTCGGCCCCCGGACCTCGTGACCTGCCGTCGCCGGGCGGCGCCGCTCCGCGCGGCGTCGCGACGCGGCGCCGGCCCGGGGCAGTGGTCCCTTCACCATCTTGCCGCGCTGCGATAAGCCGCTTTGACGGACAGATGCAGACAGGCGAGGATGCCGGCATGACGCAGAACGCAAAATGGCGCTCCCTCGCCGAACGGGAGATCAAGGCCGATCCCGACACGCTGGTCTGGCGCACGCCGGAAGGCATCGACGTGAAGCCGCTCTACACCGCCGAGGACAGCGAGGGCATCGGCCATCTCGGCTCGCTGCCGGGCGAGGCCCCCTTCCTGCGCGGCCCGCGCGCGACCATGTATGCCGGCCGCCCCTGGACCATCCGCCAATATGCCGGCTTCTCGACGGCGGAGGCCTCGAACGCCTTCTACCGCAAGGCCCTGGCGGCCGGGCAGCAGGGCGTGTCGGTGGCGTTCGACCTAGCCACCCACCGCGGCTATGACAGCGACCACCCGCGCGTCGAGGGCGATGTCGGCAAGGCCGGCGTGGCGATCGATTCCGTCGAGGACATGAAGATCCTGTTCGACGGCATCCCGCTCGACCGGGTCTCCGTGTCGATGACCATGAACGGCGCGGTGATCCCGATCCTGGCGAGCTTCATCGTGGCCGGCGAGGAGCAGGGCGTCCCGCGCGAAAAGCTCTCCGGGACCATCCAGAACGACATCCTCAAGGAGTTCATGGTCCGCAACACCTACATCTACCCGCCCGAGCCGTCGATGCGCATCGTCGCCGACATCATCGCCTACACGGCCAGGGAGATGCCGAAGTTCAACTCCATCTCGATCTCCGGCTACCACATGCAGGAGGCCGGGGCGACGCTGGTGCAGGAGCTCGCCTTCACGCTGGCCGACGGGCGCGAATATGTGCGCGCCGCGCTGAAGCAGGGACTGGACGTCGACGCCTTCGCCGGGCGCCTGTCCTTCTTCTTCGCCATCGGCATGAACTTCTTCATGGAGGCGGCCAAGCTGCGCGCGGCGCGGCTGCTGTGGACCCGCATCATGCAGGAGTTCCAACCCAAGAAGGCCGCCTCGCTGATGCTGCGCACCCATTGCCAGACCTCCGGCGTGTCGCTGCAGGAGCAGGACCCCTACAACAACATCGTGCGCACCGCCTTCGAGGCGATGAGCGCGGTCCTGGGCGGCACCCAGTCGCTGCACACCAACTCCTTCGACGAGGCCATCGCGCTGCCGACCGAGTTCTCTGCCCGCATCGCGCGCAACACGCAGCTGATCCTGCAGCACGAGACCGGCGTCACCCGGGTCGTCGATCCGCTCGCCGGCTCCTACTACGTGGAAAGCCTGACGAAGGATCTCGCCGACGCCGCCTGGGCGCTGATCGAGCAGATCGAGGCCATGGGCGGCATGACCCGGGCCGTCCACGAGGGGCTGCCCAAGCGCCTGATCGAGGAGGCGGCGACGCGCCGGCAGGCCGCCGTCGACCGGGGCGACGAGGTGATCGTCGGCGTCAACAAGTACCGGCTGGAGAACGAGGAGCCGATCGACATCCTCGACATCGACAACCGGGCGGTGCGCCAGGCGCAGGTCGCCCGCATCGAGACGACGCGGCGCCTGCGCGACCCCGGGCAGGTGGACGCAGCCCTGGCCCGGCTGGCCGGGATCGCGGCCGGCGGCGAGGGCAATCTCCTGGAAGCGGCCGTCGAGGCGGCGCGGGCGCGGGCGACGGTCGGCGAGATTTCCGACGCCATGCGCAAGGCCTTCGGCGACCACGCCGCGGTGCCGAAGGTGGTGCGCAAGGTCTATGAAGGCTCCTATGCCGGCGAGCCGGAATACGAGACCCTGGTCGCCCGGGTGAAGGGCTTCTCCGCCGGGCTCGGCGAAGCACCGCGGCTGCTGGTCGCCAAGCTCGGGCAGGACGGCCACGACCGCGGCGCCAAGATCATCGCCTCCGCCTTCGGCGACCTCGGCTTCGCGGTCACGGCCGGGCCGCTGTTCCAGACGCCGGAGGAGGCCGCGGACCTCGCGGTCGCCTCGAAGGTGCATGTCGTCGGCATGTCGTCGCTGGCGGCCGGCCACAAGACGCTGGCGCCGAAGCTGGTCGAGGCGCTGAAGGCGCGCGGCGCCGAGGACATCATCGTGGTGGTCGGCGGCGTCATCCCGCGGCAGGACTACCAGTATCTCTTCGACCACGGCGTCGCGGCCGTATTCGGCCCCGGCACCAACGTCCTCGACGCCGCCCGCGCCATCCTCGACCTGATGGAGGGCAGGCGGCGGAACGCCTGACTTGACCAAATCGAGCTGAGGGCTCGGCTGACCGCGATCTCAAAGCGTCGAGAAGTTTTGCCGGCTTGAGACCTGCCGGCGAAGGCCGTCGCTACCGCGAACCGTCGGATCGACGGGATCTCGGCGCCTCCGTCCGCCGGCCCGTCAGGGTTGGCCGGCCGCTTTCCGCTTGCCGGGCGCCTTTGCCTTGCCTCGGCGCGCGGGCGCCGGCCGGCCGGCGAGGTCGGGCGCGTTGCGCAGCCGCGCCAGGAGATCGAGCGCGGCGGGGCTGAGATAGCCGCCGCGGCGCACGACGGCGTAGACCGGGTTGGCGACGACGAGGTCGGCGACCGGAATGGTCGCGAGCGAGCCGGCCCGCCGCTCCTCGTCGATGGCGCTCTCGGGCAGCAGCGCGACGCCGAGGCCGGCCTCGACCAGGCGCTTCATCGCATTGAGGCTGTCGACGGGCGTCCAGCCGATCTCGCCGACGCCGCGCGCCTGGAACTGGGCGAAGATGTTGTCGGCGAAGGTCTCGCGCTGCTCGTAGGCGTTGCGGAAAGCGAACCAGCGCTCGTGGCGCAGCGCCAGGAGCGAGGCCAGGCGCTCGCCCGCGAAGGGATGGTCGGCGGCGCAGACGACGGCCATGGCTTCCGAGGCGATGTGCTCGCAGATGAGATCGGGCGAGATGTCGAGGAGGTAGCGCAGGCCGATCACCGCCTCGCCCCGCCGGACCATGTCGCTGACCTCGATGCTGTTGGCGGTGCTGATCGACAGGTCGAGCCCGGGATGGTCGCTCGAGAAGCGCTTGAGCACCGCGGTGAGGTTGGTGCCGGCGAGCGTGCCGACCGCGGCGATCGAGACGCGGCCGGCAACCTCCTTGCGCATGGCGTCGATCGCGCTCCGGGCATCCCCCAGCGCCGCCAGCACGCGCTCGGCGTGGGGCAGCAGCGTGCGGCCCGCCTCGCTGAGCACCACGCCGCCGGCGACGCGCTCGAAGACCGGCACGCCGAGCTGGTCCTCCAGCAGAGCGATGCGCCGGCTAATGGCCGGCTGGGACCGGCCGAGGCGCTCCGCCGCGGCGGAAAACCCGTCGGCGCGATGGATGGTGACGAAGGTCAGGAGGGCTTCGCTGTCCATGGCATGCAAAAAGCTGATCAGGATCAGAGATATTATGACTTCGACAAATGGTGGGGCAAGCGGCATGAACGAAGGGGCGAAGGCGCTCCGGCCGGACCGGACCCTGCGCCGGCCCGGCGTCTCGATCGAGCGAAGGGCCGCGCAAAACACCTGGGAGGAGATCGACATGCCGCATGATCGCGAGACCGACGCGCGCGCTTTCAAGGCCCTGCACGCCGCCCGGGAGGGCTTCATCATGCCGAACGCCTGGGACGGCGGCAGCGCCGCCGTTCTGGCCGCGGCAGGCTT
Source organism: Labrys sp. Lb11 (assembly GCF_057554225.1). Classification (NCBI taxonomy): domain Bacteria; kingdom Pseudomonadati; phylum Pseudomonadota; class Alphaproteobacteria; order Hyphomicrobiales; family Xanthobacteraceae; genus Labrys; species Labrys sp. Lb11. The sequence goes on along the minus strand of NZ_BAAJOT010000011.1, from coordinate 114,869 downwards.
CCCGGCCATCGCCACCACCAGCGCCGGGATCGCCTTCGCGCTGGGCAAGGCGGATTACGGCATGGCGTCGCCGGGGCTCGCGGTGTCGCGCGAGGAGATGTTCGACCATATCCGGCTGATCGCCGGCGTGGCGAAGGTTCCGGTCAATGCCGATCTCGAAGCCGGCTATGGCGACAGCCCGGAGGCGGTCGCCGAGACCATCGTCTTGGCGATCGCGGCGGGCGTCGCCGGCGGCAACATCGAGGACAAGGTCCCCGGCCGGCCGGGGCTCTACGACGAGGATCTCGCAGTCGCGCGCATCGCGGCAGCCCGCGCCGCCATCGACGCCCGCGGCAGCGCCTTTGTCCTGACGGCGCGGAGCGACGCGGTCCTGCAGTCGGGCAGGGCCGGCCTCGCCGACGCCATCCGCCGCTGCAGCCGCTACCGCGAAGCGGGAGCGGACTGCCTGTTCGTGCCGGGCGCCTGCGACGTCGACACCGCCGGCCTGCTGGCGCGCGAGATCGCCGGGCCGATCAACGTGGTGATGGGGCTCGGCACGGCGAAGGGCAATGCCCGCGCCCTGCTCGCCGCCGGCGTGCGGCGGATCAGCCTCGGCGGCAGCATCGCCCGCTCCGCACTCGGCTTCGTCCGCCGCTGCGCCGAAGAGCTGCGCGACCACGGCACGATCGGCTTTGCCGAGCAGCAGATCCCGCAATCCGACCTCAACGCCTTGTTCGCGCAGGCGCGCGGCGCATCCGCGCCGCAGCATTGAGCGGCCTCGCCGCGTCAGTCGAGCACGACCTCGGCCGCGAGCCCGCCGCCGTCCCGGTTCCGCAGCCGGAGGCTGCCGCCGATCGCCAGGGCCAGCTCATGGGCGATGGCGAGGCCGAGGCCGGTGCCGCCGGTGTCGCGGTTGCGCGACTGCTCGAGGCGGTAGAAGGGCTGCAGCACGGCTTCGAGCTGGTCGGCGGGAATGCCGGGGCCGCGATCGAGGACGGCGATGCGGATCCGTCCCTCCGGCGTCCCGGCAACCTCGATCTCCGCCGCCCCGGCGAATTTGAGGGCGTTGTCGACGAGGTTGGTGAGGATGCGGCGCAGGGCGTGCGGCCGGGTCAGGACGGCCCTCTCGACCGTGCCGGACACCGTCACCCTCTTGCCGGTGTCCTGGTAGTCGAAGGCGAGGCTCTCGACGAAGGAGCCGAGATCGATGCGGGTCGGCTTCTCGACATTGCCGTGGGCGCTCCTGGCATAGGCCACGCCATCGCGCACCAGCGTCTCGATCTCGCCGAGGTCGGCGACGAGCCTGTCCCTTTCCGGGCTGTCCTCGGCCAGCTCGGCCCGCAGCTTCATGCGGGTGATCGGGGTCTGCAGGTCGTGCGAGATGGCGGCGAGGATGCGTACGCGCTCGGCGAGATAATGGGCGATGCGGTCGCGCATGGCATTGAAGGCGGTCGCGGCATAGGCGACCTCGGTCGGTCCGCCTTCCTCCAGCCGGGCCGCGGTGCCGCCGGGGTCGAGGGCCTCCGCCGCCGTGGCGAAACGCAGCAGCGGCCGGATCGCCAGCCGCACGGCGAACCAGGTGCAGAGGATGAGCAGCGCGAGCTGGGCGGCCAGCACGGCCGGCAGCCAGGCGGCGAGCGGCATCGGCTTCGGCACGATGTCGATCGTCACCGGCGAGCCGTCGCCGAGCGTGACATGCGCCTGCAGGTGCTCCCGGTCGCCCGGGATGCTCTCGACCCGGACGGGAAAGCGCCGTCCGGCCCCGGCATTGACGGTCTGGGCGATCTCGGCGGCCCGCCGGCTGAGCTCGGGCACGCCGGGCTGGCCCGGACCGATCTCGTAGCGGTAGGTCGGCCGGTCCAGGAGGGCGAGCCAGCCCGGCCGTTCCCCGGGGGGCAGGCGGTCGAGCAGGGCGATCGAGGTGGCGACGTCGTTCTCGAGCGTCGTCAGCATCATCGCCTTGGCGCTCATGGTGCGCTCCAGGAACAGCGCGGCGAAGGACAGCGCGTGCGCCGCGGCAAGCCCGGCGAGCAGGATGAGGAAGAGCCGCCAGCGCAGGCTGCGCGGCAGGTGCCAGCGCAAGGCGCGCAGCCGACCGAGCGCGCTCATGCCCGCGCCGTGGTGATCTCGACCGGCATCGCCAGGACATAGCCCTCGCTGCGCACGGTCTTGATGCAGGCCGGTTCGCGCGCATCGTCGCGCAGGCGCTGCCGCAGCCGGCTGACGAGCAGGTCGATCGAGCGGTCGAACAGCTCGGCCTCGCGGCCCTGCGTCAGGTTGAGGAGTTGGTCGCGCGAGAGCACCCGCTGCGGATGGTCGAGGAAGACGCGCAGCAGGCGGTATTCGGCGCCGCTCAGCGCCACCGCGGTGCCGTCCTTGTCCAGGAGATGCCGGGCCACCGTGTCGAGCTGCCAGTCGCCGAAGGTCAGCAACTGCCCGGCCTCGGTCACCTGCAGGTTCGGCGGCAGCATGCGGGTGCGGCGCAGCACGGCCTTGATCCGGGCCAGCAGCTCGCGGGCGGCGAAGGGTTTGACCAGATAGTCGTCGGCTCCCATTTCCAGACCGACGATCCGGTCGGTCTCGTCGCTGCGCGCCGTCAGCATCAGGATCGGCGTCGCCTTGTGCCGCCCGGCCCGCAGCTCCCGGCACAGCACTAGGCCGTCGTCGCCCGGCATCATGATGTCGAGCACGACGAGGTCGACCCGGTCGCCGTCGAGGAAGGCGCGCATCTGCCGGCCGTCGGCGGCGACGGTGACGCGCAGGCCGTTCTTCTTCAGATAGCTGGAGACGAGGTCCCGGATCTCCCGGTCGTCGTCGACGATCAGCACATGGTCGATATGGTCCATCCGGCGGTGCCCCGATGATGCTCCCGCCAGTCTAGCATTGCGGGGCGCAGGGCAACCGGGCGTCCCGGGGAAGAATTGTATCGCCATGTATCGGCGCTCCCGGACGGTACACGGCCGGACACGATTTCCGCCATGCCGGGCGCGTCCCGAGGGGCTACACGGCGATACAAATCCCATGGGGCCGGAACACACCGCAGATACGCCACGCCTGTGAATTGCGGGCCTTGCTCGACGCTGCCGGTGCGCCCGCGCACATCGGCGGCGTCCCGGAGGATCCGTCATGACCTTGTTCATCGTCTCCTATCTCGCCGGCGTGCTGACCATCGTCAGCCCCTGCATCCTGCCCATCCTGCCCTTCGTCTTCTCCCGGGCCGATCAGTCCTTCCTCCGCCATGTCCTGCCGATGCTGGTCGGCCTCGTGGCCGCCTTCGCCGCGGTGGCGAGCCTCGCCGCCGTCGGGGGAAGCTGGGCGGTCCATGCCAATGAGGCGGGGCGATCGGCCGCCGTCGCGCTGCTGGCCGTGTTCGGCCTCACGCTCGTCTCAGCGCGCGCGGCCGCCTTCCTCACCCGGCCGATCGTCGCGCTCGGCAACCGGCTCTCCGGCACGGCCGATGCCGGCGGACCGGGCGTCGGCGGGTCGCTGCTGCTCGGCGTCGCGACCGGCCTGCTCTGGGCGCCCTGCGCCGGCCCGGTCCTCGGCCTGGTGCTGACCGGGGCCGCGCTGCAGGGTGCCAACCCGCAGACGACCCTGCTCCTGGTCACCTACGCCGCCGGCGCGGCGACGTCCCTGGCGCTGGCCGTGCTTGCCGGCGGCCGGGTGTTCGCGGCGATGAAGCGTTCGCTCGGCATCGGCGAGCGCATCCGGCAGGCGCTGGGCGTCGCCGTCCTCGCCGGCGTCGGCGTCATCGCCCTCGGGCTCGACACCGGCGTCCTGGCGCGCCTGTCCTATGCCAGCACCGGCCGTCTCGAGCAGTCCCTGCTCGATCGGCTGCATGACGCGCCGGTCGGGGATGCGACTGCCGCCGCGGCCGCGGAGGGGCATCCGGCCTATCGCAGCAGCCTGCCCGTCGAGGGGACGGCCCCCTCGCTCGACGGCGCGGTGACCTGGCTCAACGCCAGGCCGCTTGCCGCCGAGCAGCTGCGCGGCAAGGTCGTGCTCGTCGATTTCTGGACCTATTCCTGCATCAACTGCATCCGGACCATGCCCTATGTCCGGGCCTGGGCCGAAAAGTACAAGGACCAGGGCCTCGTGGTGATCGGCGTCCACGCGCCCGAATTCGCCTTCGAGCGCAAGATCGGCAACGTCGAGCAGGCGGTCCGCGATTTCGGCATCACCTATCCGGTGGCCGTCGACAATGATTTCAAGATCTGGCGCGCCTTCCGCAACAGCTACTGGCCGGCCCACTACGTCATCGACGCCGAGGGGCGCATCCGCTTCCATCAGTTCGGCGAGGGTGACTACGAGCAGACGGAGCAGGTCATCCGCGACCTCCTGGCGGAAGCGGCGGGAAGCCGCAAGGCAGACGGGCCCCTCGTGTCGCCGCAGGCGCGGGGCGCGGAAGCCGCTCCCGACCTCGGCGCGCTCGGCTCGGGCGAGACCGATGTCGGCTACAGGAGGGCCGAGAACTTCGCCTCGCCCGAGAGTGTCGGGGCTGACCGTGCCCAAGATTACACGGCGGGCGGGTTGCGCCGCAATCAATGGGGCTTTTCCGGCAACTGGACGGTCGGCGCCGAGCAGGCCACGCTCAATCGGCCGGACGGCGGCATCGCCTATCGCTTCAGCGCCCGCGACCTGCATCTCGTTCTCGGCCCGGGCGCACGCGGGCGACCGATCCGGATCCGGGTGACGGTCGACGGCCGGGCGCCGGGAGCCGACCACGGCGCGGACGTCGATGCCGACGGCAACGGCACGATCTCCGAAACCAGGCTCTACCAGCTCGTGCGGCAGGCGGGCGAGGTGCGCGAGCGGACCTTCGAGATCCGCTTCCTGGATCCGGGCGTCGAAGCCTATGCCTTCACCTTCGGCTGAGCCGCGGGAGGCCAGGCCTTTGGGGCGCCGTCGCAGCCGAGCGCGGCGCTCATCCCGGGACTGACAAGCCGATGCACCGTTTCGTATTGGTCTGTATCCTGCAGGCCGGATGATACCGGGGCTTTCGATGCCGGCCGGAGACGACACAGCCGGGATACATGGCTGCGGCGTCCTGCGAGGACACATCAACTGTCGGGAGACCAACATGTCGGAGACAATCGATCAGGGGCGGCGCAGGATCCTCGGCACGGCGATGCTGGCCTGGGCCGCAGCCTCGTTCGGGCCGGTTCCGGCCGGCGCCGAAACATCCGGGCGGGCGCCGCAGGCACGGAGCGGGAGCTCCTTCGGCGCGCTGAAGCAGGTCAAGGCCGGCGGGCTCGATGTCGGCTATGCCGAGGCTGGCCCGGCGGATGGTCCGCCGGTGCTGCTGCTGCACGGCTGGCCCTATGACATCCACACCTATGTCGATGTCGCCCCGATCCTGGCGGCGGCCGGATACCGGGTGATCGTCCCCTATCTGCGCGGCTACGGCACGACGCGCTTCCTCTCGGCCGAGACCGCCCGCAACGGCCAGCAGGCGGCGCTCGCTGTCGACGCCGTCGCGCTGATGGATGCGCTGAAGATCGGCCAGGCGGTCATCGGCGGCTGCGACTGGGGCGCGCGAACCGCCAATATCGTGGCGGCGCTGTGGCCGGAGCGCTGCAAGGCGATGGTCTCGGTCAGCGGCTATCTCATCGGCAGCCAGGCTCTGAACCGGACGCCGCTGCCCCCGAGAGCCGAGCTGCAATGGTGGTACCAGTACTACTTCGCCACCGAGCGTGGGGAGGCCGGCTATGCCAGGTACAGGCGGGATTTCGCCCGCCTGATCTGGGAGTCGGCCTCGCCGAAATGGGCCTTCGACGACGCCACCTTCGAGCGCTCGGCCGCCGCGCTCGACAATCCCGACCACGTCGCCATCGCCATCCACAACTACCGGTGGCGGCTGGGCCTGGCCGCCGGCGAGCCGAAATTCGACGAGCTGGAGCGCCGGCTCGCGGCGTTCCCGACGATCGGCGTGCCGACGATCACACTGGAAGGCGACGCCAACGGCGCGCCGCATCCCGATCCGCATGCTTACGCCGGGAAGTTCTCCGGCAAGTATGAGCACCGGCTGATCACGGGCGGCATCGGCCACAACCTGCCGCAGGAGGCTCCGCAGGCCTTCGCCCGGGCGGTGATCGATGTCGCCGCACTCTGACCATCCATCCGACGGAGCTTGCCGATGACCCGCATGATGATCCTGCCCTGTGTCGCTGCGATGCTTGCCGCCGTCGCCGCGCTGTCGGCGGCCGCCGTTGGCGCGGAGCCGCAGGCCGCCTCGCCGGTCTACGGCGTCACGGTGCCGGAGGGCTATCGGCAGTGGCAACTGATCGCGCCCGCGCTCGAGGGCGGATCCTTCAACGAGATCCGCGCCATCCTCGGCAACGGCGCCGCAGCCGAGGCCTATCGCGCCGGCACCCTGCCGTTCCCGGACGGCACCGTCCTGGTCAAGCTCACCTGGAAGGAAAAGCAGTCGGAGGAGTTTCCGTTGGCGACCGTGCCGGGCGCCGCGACGGCCGTCCAGGTCATGGTCAAGGACTCCCGGAAATACGCCGCCACCGGCGGCTGGGGTTTCGGGCGTTTCGTCGACGGCAGGCCGACCAGCGAAGCCGAGCACCGCACCTGCTTCGCCTGCCACGAGGCCCGCGTGAAGGGGCATGATTTCGTCTTCACGCGGTATGCACATTGAGCCGCAGCGCGTCTTCGCGACACGGCCGCGGGGCCTCGGGACGACGCCGGGCTCCGGCGGCGCGTTACGACGCCGCCCGGGCCGTCGTCCGCTTCGGCCGCCTGACGGCCCGCACCAGGCCGCTGTCGCCGCCGCCGCAGAAGAAGCGGTCGCCGCCGTCGGATTCGAGCCCGGACACGCCGATTCCTGCCGGCATGTCGAGCCGCTGCAGCACGTCGCCCGTCTTCGGGTCGATCCGGCGCAGGTCGCTCTCCCCGCCCTCCCAGGTGGCGTGCCAGAGCTCGCCGTCGACCCAGGTGACGCCGGTGACGACGCGGCTGCATTCGATGACGCGCAGGACCTCGCCCGACTCCGGGTCGATCTGATGGATCTTCCTGCCGAGATATTGCCCGACCCAGAGCGAGCCCTCCGCCCAGGCCAGGCCGGAATCGCCGCCGCCGCCGGGGGCGGGGATCGTGGCGAGGATCTCGCCGGACTCCGGATCGATCTTCTGGATGCGGTCCTCGGCGATCTGGAAGAGATGCCGCCCGTCGAAGGCGGTGCCGGCATGGGCGGCGACATCGATCGCGCGTACCGCCGCGCCGCTGTCGGGGTCGATGGCGTTGAGCCTGTCGCCGGACGCGAACCAGACGTTGCGGCCGTCATAGGTGACGCCGGCCACGTGCTTGACATCGGGGAAGGGGCCGTATTCGCGCAGGACTTCGGCGGACGATCGACGCATTGTCCATTCTCCTTGGCTCTTCATCAAGCCTAGCCGTTCGGCATGGGCGCCGGGAGTAACAAGGCTGTCGGGAAACCCGGCACGGGCGGCGTCATCCAGCGGCGGGCGCGGCCGCGGCCGACGGGTTGCACCCGGCCGGTCGCCGCCAGCTCGTCGAGGGCCCGCTGCACAGTACGCTGGCTGGCGCCGAGCGCCAGTGCCAGCGCCGAGCTCGACCAGGATTCGCCGTCGGCCAGCAGGGCGAGCGTCGCGGCATGCTCCTCATCGATCGGCTGGGCCAGCACGACCACGGTGTCGCCGGCCCGGGCCGGCGTCAGCGCGAAGCCGTTCGGCGTCGCGCCGATATCGGCCAGCGGCCCGAGCTCGGCCCTCAGCCGGCCGATCTCGACCCGCAGCCGGGCACGATGGGATTCGTCGGCGTCCTTGCCGCGGAAAGCCCGGACGATGAGGCCGGCCCGCGGCACGTCGCCCGGCCAGGCCTCGGCCAGCGCCCGGGCCAGTGCGAACAGCACCGGCCGCGTCTCCAGCGAGACCACCGCGCCGGCATGCCGCACGCAATAGCGGCAGGCATCGATCACCAGCGCTTGGGAGGCCAGCAGCGCCTCCACCTCTTCGAGCCGGAGCAGGCGCTGCTCGCCCGGCGCGATCAGGCGCGCGGCGGGCGTGTCGAGCACCAGTGAGGCGCCCTCGATCTCCGCCAGCAGCGCCGGGACGCCGGCCTGGCGCGCGGCGCGCTCGGCCCGGGCGAGCGCCGCGCGCGCGTCCTGCGTGCGCAGCCGCCGGATCGCGATCCCCGCCACCACCAGGTCGTGCGCGGCGCGCGAGGCCGGCGGCAGCGGTGCCGGATCGAGACCGGCGAGCACGCGCTCGGCCTCGTCGAGGCGGCCGATCAGCAGGAGGCGGCGGGCGGCGAGATAGCGGGCATAGGCGGCGTTGGCCCGGTCGCCATACCGTTCGAGCGTCGCCCGCGCGGCATCGAGCGCCCGTGTCGGCCAGCGCAGGTCACGCGAGACCAGCGCGATCTCCGCCTCGGCGACGACGCAGCGGGCGCGCGCCACCGTATCCCTCGGACCGAAGGCGCGCGCCGCCCGCTGCAGCAGGACCTTGGCCCGCGCGAGATCGCCGAGCTGCGCCATGGCGATGCCGCGCAGCGCCAGCGCCGGCGGATCGTCACGCAACGCAACCCGCTTCAGCGCGCCGAGGGGATCGCCCGCGGCGAGCGCGTGCGCCGCGGCCGTGATCAGCGAGTCCATGGCAATCCCGCCAAGCCTGTCCTCCCACCGGTTGGCCTCGGGCGCCGCGCGGTGCCGCGGCGGCCGGGCAGGCCGCCCGACGAGAACGAACCGCGTGGCGCGCGACAGTCAAGGAAGAACAGCCGATCCGGGCATGGGAGAATGGCCGGCGGCGGCCGCGACCGTCTCCAGCGGGAAGAAGCGGGCGCCGAGCCTCGCAATTCCCCCCGAACCGGCAATATGCTGCCGGGGGGGCGGGGCGAACGAATCAGACGCGGAGCCGGGAGCATGCCGACGCGGCGGGAGAGGTGGGGCCGATTCCGCCTTCTCGCGCCTCGATCATGTCAAGGGGGACGTCGCCTCCATTCCTCCGCCCCGCTCGAAGAAATCCCGCAAACGATCGAGCGCGACGGATCGCTGTGCCCGCCATGACCAATATCACCCGGCTCCGTTTTGATCTCGACGTCCTGCGCGACCTGGTGGGGAAGACGGTGTTCGAGCGCGGCGCATCCTATCACGCCGGCGGGCTGGTCACCCTGCTCGGCGTCGAGCCGGACCGCGCCCTGGCAGAGGTGGCGGGGACGCAGATCTATCGCACCGAAGTCGGCGTGCGCGACGGAGCGATCGCGGGCAAATGCTCCTGCCCGGCCTTCGCGGACCGGGGGGCGTGCAAGCACATGGTGGCGACGGCGCTGGCCGCCAACGCCGTGACCGGCGACGAGGCTGGCGACGACACGCTGGCCCGCATCCGCAGGCACCTGACGGCGAGGGGCATAGACGCCCTGGTCGAGATGATCATCGATCTGGCCATGGGCGATCCGGTGCTGTTTCGACGCCTGGACACGGCGTCGGCGATCGAGCAGGGCGAGGACCGGACCGTCGAGTCCCGCCTGCGCAACGCCCTCGAAGCCGCGACGCGAACCGGGGCCTATATCGAGTATCGGGAGGCGTCCAGCTGGGCCGCCGGCGTGGAGGATGTGCTCGATGCCGTGGCCGATCTCGTGCCGGGCGGACGAGCCGGCCCGGCACTGGCGCTGGCGACGCGGGCGCTCGACCTGATCGCGGACGCCATCGAAAGCGTCGACGATTCCGACGGTCATTGCGGCGGGCTGCTGGAGCGGGCTCGCGACATCCATCTCGCCGCGGCCCGCGCGGCGAGACCCGATCCCGTGGCGCTGGCGCGCGATCTGTTCGAACGGGAACTGCATGGCGACTACGGCACGTTTTCCGGCGCCGCCCAAATCTATGCCGACGTTCTCGGCCAGGCCGGGGAGGCCGAATACCGCCGTCTGGCGTCGGTCGCCTGGGCGGAACTGCCGCCGAGGACCCCAGCCAGGGGCGGCGAGCGCCCGTTTTCCGGCGACTACACTGGGATCGCGGCGATCCTGGACCTTTTCGCCGAGCGCGACGGGGATGTGGAGGCGCGCATCGCCCTGCGCGCCAAAAACCTGTCCACGCCCTGGGACTATATGCAGCTCGTCGAATTCTGCCGGGCGCAGGGACGCGAGGAGGAGGCGCTGCGCCGCGCGGAGGAAGGGCTGTGGGTGTTCGAGGATGAAAGCCGTGTCGACGAGCGGCTGGTCCTGCTGGCCGTCGATCTCCTCGTGAATGCCGGGCGCAAGGACGACGCCGAGGCGCGTCTGTGGCAGTTGTTCGGCAAGCAGCCGAACATGGCGCTGTATGAGCGGTTGCGCGGCCTCGGCGGCGAGAGTGCACGCGATCGTGCGGTGGCGCTGCTCGAGGCCCGGCTGGGGAAGGAGCGGGGCAAGACCTGGAGCTGGAACTTTCCCGCCGACCTTCTCGTCAGGGTCCTCATGCGGGAAGGGCTGTTCGAGGCGGCCTGGGCCGCGGTGCGCGCACACAAGGTTTCGATCGGATTGCGGGAAAGCCTCGCCCGGGCGAGCGAGGCGGCCTATCCGCGCGCGGCGCTCGAAGTGTATTCCGAGCGGGTGGAGCAACTCGCCGAAGGCGGCGGCAATGGCGGCTATGAGGAGGCCGTGGCGCTGATCGCCCGCATGGGGAGGCTGCGGGACCGCAGCGAGCAGGCGGCCTATGTCGTCGGGGTCAGGGCCCGCTTCGGCCGCCGGCGCAATTTCATGAAGCTGCTCGACCGGGATGTCACGAGATAGCGGCCACACCCTTCCCGAGGCCGTGACCGCCTGATCCGCGGCAATCCCGCCAAACTTGTCACTCCCACCGCTCCGCCCGCCGGCGCCATTGTGTGCCGCGACCGCCGAGCGGCCGCCCTCGTCGAGGGCAGGCCGCGCGGGACAGGCGAGGGAGAAGACCGATGACGACGCATATCACGGGAACACGCGAGGAGTGGCTGGCGGCGCGGCTCGACCTGCTCGAGGCGGAGAAGGAGCTGACGCGGCGCAGCGACGAGTTGGCGCGGCGGCGGCAGGCGCTGCCCTGGGTCCGACTCGACAAGATGTACCGCTTCGAAACCGATGCGGGCAGCGCCTCGCTGGCGGATCTCTTCCAGGGGCGCTCGCAGTTGCTCGTCTATCACTTCATGTTCGGCCCCGACTATGCGGCGGGCTGCCCGTCCTGCTCGATGATCGCCGACGGCTTCGAAGGCTTCACGACGCACCTCGCCAACCATGACGTGATGCTCTGGGCGGTGTCGCGGGCGCCGCTCGCCAAGCTGCTGGTCTACAGGCAGCGGATGGGCTGGACGTTCCCCTGGGCGTCCTCGCAGGACGGAGATTTCAACGCCGACTTCAACGTCGCCTTCACCGAGGCGCAGCAGCGCCAGGGAACCATCGACTACAATTACCGGCGCGAGCCGGCGTTCCTCTGGCGCGACGGGCAGGAGGGCGACGGGGCGGGATGCGGGTTCGCGGCCATGTGCGGCACCGACGTGCCCACCTTCCAGCGCGACAGGCCCGGCATGAGCGCCTTCGTGCTCGAGGATGGTGTCATCTACCATACCTACTCCACCTATGCGCGCGGACTGGACGGCTTGTGGAGCGCGTATCAGTGGCTCGACCGCGCCCCCAAGGGCCGCAACGAGACGGGGGTGTGGTGGCGCCGCCATGACGAGTACGAGAGCGTCCGGTCGGCGCAGGAGGGCAGCCGCCATGCTTGCTGCTCGGCATGACATCGGCGGCAGCCGGTCGGCCCCGCTCGGCGCGGCCGACTGGCTCTGCCTGACGGCCACGCCGGCCTTCGCCATCGTGGCGCTGCTGACGGCGACCCAGGGCGCCGCGCCGGACATGGTCTGCTCGGCCGGGAGGAATGCCTCGCCCCTCGGCGGCATGGTGCCGATGTATCTCCTGATGAGCGTCTTCCATGCCGCGCCCTGGCTGAGGCTGATCGCCGGGCGCCGCGCCGCCGCCGGAAGGTCCTGATCCGGTCCCGGCCGGACCAGAGAAAGAACTCCGCCCATTCATGCCGGCCCTCGACGCCGCGGCTCGCCCGCGGCCATGGGCCGGCATGCGCCCCATCGAACAGGAGAGAGACATGAACATCGGATGGATCGCCGCGCTTGCCGCCTTCGCGGCCGCCACCATGGCCACCGCCGCGCCGGGCTGGGCCACCGGGACGGCGCTGGATCGCATGCCGGCCGATCTCGAGACGCGGCTGGCCCTCAGCGCCGCACCTCCGGCCTTGCGCGGGGATGCGAGTGTCTACCTCCTCGATCCCGACAAGGGGTATCGCCTGGCCCGGCAGGGGACGAGCGGGGTGAGCTGCATCGTCGAGCGCACGTCCTGGGACCTCGGCGACGACCGCGACGACATCTATATCCCGCTCTGCTACGACACCGCGGGCAGCGGGACCTATCTGCGGCACATCATGGAAGCGGCCGCCCTGCGCGCACAGGGCATGGGCGCCGCCGCCCTGAAGGCGGAGATCCAAAGGCGTTACCGGGAGGGCGTCTACCGGGTTCCGGACAGGGTCGGCGTCTCCTACATGGTCGCGCCGGTCATGCGGACGATCGGGCCGCCCGACATGACCGTCCACACCATGGCCATGCCGCATGTGATGTTCTATGCGCCGCGCGTCACCAACGCCGACCTCGGGGCGCGGCCCAACCTCGCCGACCATGCCAGCCTGACGAGCCCGTTCATCGACCAGCAGGGCGCGCCCGAGCACAGCTATGTGATCCAACTGACGGGCGAGGCGGAAAAAGCGAAGATCCTGACCGACGAGAAGGCGCTGCTCGCCGATCTCTGCGCCTATCGCGATGTTCTGTGCCTGAAGCATGGCGAGCACTGAGCCGGCCTGAGATCCGCGGGGCCGGCCCCCTTCGGCCATGAGCGCGGGGCTGTGCATCCGCCGGCGGGACCCGATTGGCGCGGACCTGTCCGCTATGGCTATATCCGAACTCGGCGCGATGGCTCGGTCGATCCCACTGGATCGGTCCCGAGCGCACCGTGCCGGGCGGCGGTCGACCTGCAGGTCCCGGCGCCAGGCCAATGTCGGCATCGAAGGGGGACGGTCATGAGACAACATTGCTTCGGCGCGAGCCTCGGGCTCGCCGTGGCGCTCGGCGCGGGCGGTGCGCAGGCGGCCGAGCCGATCGCGCCGAAGGTCATGGTCATCACCATGTTCGGCGAGGAGGCCAAGCCCTGGCTGGAGGCGAGGGCGCTGACCACCAGGGTGAAGGTGCCCGGCCTGTCGGCGGATTATCCCGAGGTCGCCTGCGACGAGGCCGGGCTGTGCCTGATGACGACCGCGATGGGATTCTCGAACGCCGCCAGCTCGGTGGCGGCGCTGGTCCTCAGCGGCAAGTTCGACCTGAAGCAGACCTATTTCCTGATCGACGGCATCGCCGGGGTCGACCCCAAGGACGCGACGCTCGGCTCGGCGCTCTGGGCCCGCTACGTCATCGACGGGGGCCTCCGCCACGACATCGACCCACGCCAGATCCCGGCCGACTGGCCCGACGGCATGCTGGCGCTCGGCGCCAAGCGGCCCGGCGACAAGGCGGGATGGCATGCCGGCTCGGAAGTCTACGCCCTCAACGCCAAGCTGGCCGAGAAGGCGTTCGATCTGACGAAGTCGGTCGAGCTCGCCGACAGCGAGCAGGCCCGGCAGTACCGCAGCCGCTACGGCGAGGAGGCCGGTCGCGGCAAGCCGGTGGTGAAGCTGTGCGACACCGTGTCGATCGACACCTACTGGCACGGCTCGAAGATCGCCGAGGCGATCGAGCGCTGGGCCAAGGACTCGACAGACGGCAAGGCGAACTACTGCACCACCCAGATGGAGGACAACGCCTCCTTGACGGCCCTGAAACGGGGCGCCGACGCCGGCCTGCTCGATTTCAACCGGATCGCCGTGCTGCGCACCGCGTCCAATTTCGACCGCGAGGCGCCCGGCCAGAGCGCGGCCGAGTCGCTTGCCTCCAACTCCGGCGGCTTCGGCCCCTCGGTCGCCAACGCCTACCGTGTCGGTTCGACCTTCGCCGATGCCGTGATCAAGGACTGGCCGTCCTGGTCGAAGGGCGCTGAGTGACGGGAACGCCGGATGCCCGCGGCATCCGGCGCCAGTCCGGTCGGACGGCCTCGCAAGCGAGGTGCCGGGGCGCAGGTGCTCACAGGAGCGCCTGCAATTCGCGCAGCTCGCCCTCGTTGAGGTCGGACACCGCCCAGTAGGACATGTCGCCCCGGCTCCAGCCGAGGACGTTGAAGCCTTCGACCTTGGCGGCGTAGAGCGGCGCGGGCTGCGCGCCGGCCGGCCAGACGAACACGCTGATCTGGTGCAGGCGGCGCTTGTAGACCAGCGCCGCGACGCGCCGGCCGTCGACATAGTCGAGCCGGCCGCCGACGAGCTGGAAGCCCTCGGCCGCCAGGTCCTTGACCATGGGCGAATAGTCGAGGCGCCCGGCGAACCATGGCTTCACCGTGTGGGTGTCGAGCGAGACGACCTGCACCGGGCGGTCCTGGATCAGGGCACGGACATGGGCGGCGAGCACGTCGCGCGAGAGTGCCGCCTCGCCGTCGGCGCGCTGCAGCCACCAGGCGGTGCCGCCGGCCGAGATCACGCAGGCGAGCAGGACGGCAGCGGCCTGGCGCAGATAGGGCGCGAGCCCGTGGGCGATGCGGCCGGCCAGGGCCTGCCGCAAGCCCGGCTGAGCCGGAAGCACGACGGGAGGCCCGGCCGCCTCGACGGCGAGAGCCGCCGACAGGCGCGCCGCCAGCCGCGCCGGGGCCGGCTCGCGCGTCGCCTGCAAATGGCGGCGCAGGCGGGTCAGGTCGTCGCGGCAGCGGGCGCAGTCCGGGCAGCCGGCCGCGTGGGCGATCAGGGCTTCGCGCTCGCCGGCCGGCAGTTCGCCGTCGACCAGCATGCCGATGCGTTCGCGGGCCTGGTCACAGCGCATTCTTCGTCTCCTTGGCGAGCAGGGCACGCAGGCGCTCCCGGAGCTGGTCGCGGGCCCGGGCCAGTCGTGACATCACCGTGCCGATCGGCGCGCCGGTCACGCCGGCGATCTCCTGGTAGCTGAGGCCTTCGAGCTCGCGCAGCACGACCACCTCGCGGAAAGCCGGCGGCAGCTCCGCCAGGGCGGCGCGCACCAGGCCCTGGTCGGCGCGGCTCATCATCATCTCCTCGGCCGAGGGCTCCCCGCTCGGCACCTGGAGCAGACGCGCCTCGTCATCGTCCCGGCCCGCCAGCGCGCCCTCGAACGAGATCACCTTGGCCGAACGGTTGCGCACGGAGAGCCAGCGATAGGCGACGTTGCGCACGATGGCGAGGAGCCACGGCTTGATGTCGTCGCCGACCCGGCCTGCCTGGGCGCGGAAGGCGCGGAGATAGGCGTCCTGCACCACGTCCTGGGCATCGTCGCGGTCGCGCACCAGCCAATAGGCCAGGTTGTAGGCCGCCTCCATATGCGCGAGCGATTGCCGCTCGAAATCCTGCAGCGAGGTCATCCGGTCCGTCCGGGCGCTCCGGCCAATGGGCTCGTCCTGACATCTGATCCCGAACTGCGGCGATTTATTCCCGCCGCGCCAATAATCTTTTTCGCGGTGCCGGACACGCGGTTCCGGAATAAAGCCCGCCGCCGTCGAATCTTCTCCGGCAAGGCGCCTCGCACGGCATCTCCGCCGGCGCCTCCCCGATCATGGAGCGATTCCGATGCCAGACCTCTCGCGCCGTACCTTCATCGCCTCATCCGCCCTTGCCGCAGCCTTCGGCTTCAGCGGCAGGATCGCCATTCCCGCCGCCCTCGCCGAGACGCCGGCAGCGCCGCCGCCGCGCTTCCACAAATACAAGGTCGGCTCGGTCGAGGTGACGGCACTCTACGATGGACAATGGTCCAAGCCGCATGATCCTGCCTTCATCAAGAACGCCTCGATCGCCGACACCAAGGAAGCCCTGGCCAAGGCCGGCCTGCCGACGGCCTTCGTGCCGATCCCGCTGACCGTGGTGGTGCTGACCATCGGCGGCAGGCACGTCATGGTCGACACCGGCTCGGGCGCCCAGTGGCAGCCCACGGCCTGGGGCGTGCACGGCGCCATGATCGCGGCGGGGATCGATCCGGCCGGCATCGGTACGATCCTGATCTCGCATTTCCACCCCGATCACATCTTCGGGCTGATGGAGAAGGGGACAGACAAGCCGGTCTATCCCGAGGCCGAACTGGTGGTGAGCGGCGCCGAGTATCGCTGGTGGACCGAGCCGGGGCGGGTGGAGAAGCTGCCCGACGCGCGCCGCGGGCTCGGCCAGCGCATCAACGCCGTGTTTCCGACCTGGAAGAACTTCACGCTGGTCGAGGACGAGAGGGAGGTCGCGCCCGGCGTCCGACTGCTCAAGACGCCGGGCCATACGCCGGGGCATTCGGCCTTCCTCCTGTCGTCGGGCAGCGAGCAACTGCTGATCTCCAACGACGTGGCCTATGTGCCGGCGCTCCTCGCCCCGCACCCGGACTGGCAGGGCGCCTACGATCAGGACGGCCCGCTCGCGGTCGAGACGCGCCGCAAGCTGCTCGACCGCGCGGTCGCCGACAGGCTGCATGTGTGCGGCGCGCATTTTCCGTTCCCCGGCGCCGGCGTCTTCGCCAGGGACGGCGCCGCCTATGCCTTCGTTCCGGACATGGCGTGAGGGCCACCGGACTTTCTCTCCTCCATCGCAAGGAACCGATCGATGAACCGCCTGTGCTTCCTTCTCGTCGCCGCCTCGCTCGTCGCCGGCTCGCCGGCCCTGGCCGTCGACACCGCCACCTCCACGGATGCGCCGGATCTCGGCACCGTACGGGCGCTGATCAAGGCCAACGACTACAAGGCGGCGATCGCCGAGCTGAACGGCATGATCGACCATGGCGTCCAGCACGCCGACGTCTACAACCTGCTGGGCTATAGCCTGCGCAAGAGCGGCGATACCAAAACCGCGATGACCTTCTACCAGAAGGCGCTCGAGTTCGATCCGAACCATCGCGGCGCGCTCGAATATTCGGGCGAGCTCTATGTGCAGCTCGGCGACCTCGCCCATGCCCGCCTGAACGAGGCGAAGCTGAAGACGCTCTGCCCGAATGGCTGCGAGGAACTCGCCGACCTGCGGGAGGCGATCGAAGGCGCCGCCGCCAAGGCGCAGTGACGCCGCCCGTCGGCGCGTCCGGCCGCTGCGCCCCGGCGCGCCGCAACCCGAAGGAGCCGTGAGAGAATAAATGCTTCAGGCGTGACGCCAGCGGTTCCCCTTCTTCCTTGTAGGGAGGGGTAGGGGTGGGGGTCACGTAGGATAAGGCGCGACCAGTTCTTCACGACCCCCACCCTTTATCCCTGCCCAGCCATCTCGGGTGTTCCCGAGATGGGCAGACAAGGAAGGCAAGTCGGAAACATCCGACTTGCCGGGGAGGGAAGGCACAGACGTCGCGCTATTGCCTGAGATTGCCAGTCTCGCCCAGCCCGAGACGTATCCACTGCGTCCTCAAAACATCCATTCATTTATCCGTGAACGACACCCAAGGAGAACTCGCATGACCCGATGGGATATCCGGGCCGGCGCCGAGCTGGCCGGCCGGGTGCTGCTCGGCCTGCTGTTCGTCGCGGAAGCGATGAGCAAGCTCGGCGGTTACGGCGCGGCGGCGCGCTATATGAGCGCGTTCGGCCTGCCGCTCATGCTGCTGCCGGCGGCCATCGCGCTCGAACTCGGCGCGGGCGCCATGTTGATCGCCGGCTGGCATACGCGCCCGGCCGCCTTCGCGCTGGCCGCCTTCTGCACGGCGACGGCCGTCATCTTCCACACCGCGTTCGGCGACCGCAACCAGGTCCTCCATTTCGAGAAGGATCTGGCGCTCGCCGGTGCCTTCCTGGTGGTGTGGGCCCGCGGCGCCGGGCGCCTCTCGCTCGATGCCGGGCTGTCCCGGCAACGGGGCGCCGGCACCATCGACCCCGGCGCCCGCCCGTCAGGGGAGGGCGGGGCGCCTCTGCCCATGTGAACGCTTCAGACGCTCGCTCCGTCGAAGTGCCTCAGCGTCAGCGCATCGATATCGACCGACGGCACGGCGCGCAGATTGACGGCGCGGATCGGCGTGCCGTCGGGCATCACCCCCTCCGCGAAGGGCTGGACGCCGCAATGGCGGCAGAAGCGGTGGCGGATCCGGTGCGTGTTGAACCGGTAGTTGGCCAGCGCCTCCTCCCCCGCGGTCAGGGTGAAGGCGGACACCGGCACGAAGGCGAGCATCACGCCCGTGCGCCGGCAGCGTGAACAGTTGCAGGTCATCGCCTCGGCCGGCGGGTCCGTCGCGATGCTGAAGGTCACCGCGCCGCAATGGCAGCTTCCGTCATAGCCCAACTTCGCCTCCTTTGTTCCTGATGTGTTCGCGTCAAAGGCATACATCCGGCAAGCGGCATCGGCAAGGCGACCGACGCACGACAGCATCGTTGACAGGACGGCTTCGACGATTTATTGAACAGGGTTATACAGGTTCACTGAACAGGTATGAATATGGTGCGACGCGCGACCGCCTCCTCGCCGGGAACCGGCAAGCCCGAGCAGATCGCGACGGTCCTGGAGCGCGAGATCCGCTCCGGCGCGCTCGGCTTCGGCGAACGGCTGCAGAGCGAGAGCGAGCTCGTCCAGCGCTTCGCGGTCAGCCGCAACACCGTGCGCAAGGGCCTCGAGGAGCTGTCGAGCCGCGGCCTGATCACAACCAGGGTCGGCATCGGTTCCTTCGTCACCTTCGACGGCAAGACGGTCGACGACGCCATCGGCTGGTCGCGGGCCCTGGCGGATGCCGGCGCCAATGCCCAGACCCGCACGCTGCGGCTCGAGGTGATCGAGGACATCGATCTCGCCGCGCGCTTCGCCCTGGACAATCCTGCCTTCATCGCCGTCGACCGGGTGCGCAGCCATGCCGGCGACGGCCATGCCATCTCGATCGAGCGCAGCCGCCTGCCGCTGTCGCCCGAGCTGGAGGAAATCCCGCTCAAGGGGCTGCGCGAGGGCTCGCTGCACCAGACACTGCGCGGCGCCGGGCTCGTGCCCGACCATGGCGAGGAGTGGGTCGACATCGAAATGCTCTGCGCCGAGGACGCCGCCATCCTGGGATGCGCCGCGGGAGCGCCGTTCCTGCGCACCCGGCGGGTGACCCGCGCCGCCGACGAGCGGCTGATCGAATACGTCACCAGCCTGCTCAACCCGGCGCATTTCGCGCTGCATCTGGAGTTCTGAACCATGTCGGGGCGGGGAATGGCGACGGACCGGGCCGTGGCGACGCTGATCGGCGGCGCCCTCGGCGACGCGCTGGGCATGCCGACGCAGCTCCTGTCGCCGGCCGAGATCCGTGCGGCCTACGGCTTCGTCGACCGTTTCGTCGCGCCCTCGGACGAGCACCCCGTGTCGAAAGGCCTGCCGGCGGGAGCGATTACCGACGACACCGAGCAGACGCTGCTGCTCGGCCGCATCCTGCTCGAGTCCGGCGCCGGCTTCGACCACAAGCGCTGGGTCGACGCGCTGGTCGGCTGGGAGAGCGACGTCAAGGCGCGCGGCAGCTACGACCTGCTCGGCCCCTCGACCAAGCGCGCCATCGACGCCATCAATGCGGGTACGGCGCCGGAGGAGGCGGGCCTCGCCGGCGACACCAACGGCGCGGCCATGCGCATCGCGCCGGTCGGCATCAGCATGCCGCCGGCGCCGCTCGACGCCCTGGTCGCCAGGGTCGCCGAGACGTGCCGGGCCACGCACAACACATCGGCCGCGATCGCCGCCGCCGCCGCCGTGGCCGCCGCGATCAGCCGCGGCATCGCCGGCGGCGACTGGCGCGATGCCGCCGCCGGCGCTTCGGCCGCGGCCGAGCTCGGCGCCCGGCAGGGGCGGCGGATCGACAGCGTCGACATCGCCGCCCGCATCGCCTGGGCCTGCGGCCTCGTGCGCGGCAAGCCGGCGGAGGAGGCGATCGAGCTGATCGCCGGCCGGGTCGGCACCGGCGTGGCGAGCCGGGAATCCGTGCCGGCGGCCTTCGCCGTTCTGGAGGTGGCCGAGGGCGACCCCTGGCAGGCGGCGGTGATCAGCGCCAATCTCGGCGGCGACACCGACACGATCGGCGCCATCGCGGCGGGCATGGCCGCGGCCTGCACCGGCATGGCGGCGCTGCCCGAACGCCATGTCGCCGGGCTGAAGGGCCTCGACCTCGCCGCGGTCCGGGCCTTGGCGGCCGATCTCGTCGCCGCGCGCTTTGCCGCGGCGCAGCCCGCGGGAGGCGCGGCGTGAGCCGCCTCGTTCACGCCGGCAGCGTGGTGGTCGACCATGTCTACCGCCTCGACAGCCTGCCCGCGCCGGGAACCGAGAAGATCGCCGCGAGCTACGACGAGGTCGCCGGCGGCGGCTTCAACATGATGGTCGCCGCCGGCCGCACCGGCATGACCGTGGTCTTCGCCGGCCGGCACGGCACCGGCCCGAACGGCGACCTGCTGCGCCGGGTCCTGGCGCGAGAAGGCATCGCGGCGCTGACCCCGCCGGCCCCGGCCATGGACAGCGGCAACTGCGTCGTGCTGGTGACCGCCGACGCCGAGCGCACCTTCGTGTCCTGGCCCGGCGCCGAGGGCGTGCTCGGCCTCGCCGATTTCGCGCCGGTCGTCGTCGAGGCTTCGGACTGGGTGTTCACCTCCGGCTACACCCTGAGCTACCCCGGCAGCCGCGACGCCCTGGCCGACTGGATCGAGGCGTTGCCGGAGGGCGCCGCCTTCGTGTTCGACCCGACCCCGGTCGTGTCGGAAATCCCCGGGCCGATCCTGGCGCGGGTGCTGGCCCGCGCGACCTGGCTGAGCTGCAACGCCGCGGAGGCCCGGATCATCGCCGGCGCGCCGGATGTCGCGGCCAATGCCGAGCTGCTGCTCGCCCGGCACTGCCCGAGCGCCGCCGGCCTGGTTATCCGCTCCGGCGCGGCCGGCGCCCATGTGCGGCTGCGCGACGGGCGCTCGGCGACCCTGCCGGGCTTCGCCGTGGCGGCGGTCGACACCAATGGCGCCGGCGACACCCATATCGGCGCCTTCGTCAGCGCGCTCGCGCGCGGCGAACACCCCTTCGAGGCCGCGCGCTATGCCAATGCGGCCGCCGCCATCTCGGTGACCCGGCACGGCGGCTCGTCGGCGCCGACCGACGCCGAAATCAGCACCTTCCTCGCAGCCAGGGGCGGCGCGGGACCAAGCGATCGGGACCGCAGGACAAGGACGGCCTGACGCGATCGACAGACAAGGGAGAGGAACGATCATGCGCAGATTGACTGCAATGCTGGCGGCGACCAGCGCCCTGGTGTCCGCCTTCGCCGTCTCGGCCGGCGCGGCCGAGCTGCATGTGCTCAACTGGAAGGGCTACGGCGCGGACGAGCCGTGGGCGGTGGCAGCCTTCGAGAAGGCGACGGGCCACAAGGTGATCAACGACTTCTTCAACTCCGAACAGGAGATGCTGACCAAGCTGCGCACCAATCCCGGCCTCTACGACGTGGTGATGATCAACGCCGCCTTCACCGGGCAGGCGCTGGCCGAGAACCTGGTCCAGCCGATCGACACCGCGAAGATCGCCAACTACGCCGACATCAGCCCGGACAAGGCGGCCTCGCCCATGCTGAACCGTGACGGCAAGGTGTTCGGCGTGCCGTGGGTCTGGGGCCTGACCGCCATCGCCGTGAACGACAAGGCCTTCGACAGGCCGCCGACCAGCATTTCGGTGATGTGGGATCCCGCCCACAAGGGCCGGGTCGTCATCCGCGACGACGCCGTCGAGGCGATCCAGTTCGGCGCGATCGCATCGGGCCAGAACATCAACGACATCAAGGACATGGATGCGGTGAAAGCGAAGCTGGCCTCGCTGATGCCGCAGATCCGCACCTTCTGGAGCTCCGAGAACGACTGGAACCAGATGGTGGCGTCCAACCAGATCGACGTCGGCACCTATTGGAGCGGCTCGGCCGACCGCGCCAGGACGCAGTTCAAGCTGCCGGTCACGCTGGTGATCCCGCAGGAGGGCGCCGTGGCCTGGCTCGACGCCTTTTCCATCCCGGCCGACGCCAAGAACGTCGACGGCGCGACGGCCTTCATCAACTACATGATCGACCCGGCCTTCTACGTCGAATGGGTGACCAAGGTCGGGGCGCCGGTCTCGGCCAACCCCAAGGCGGTGGCGGCCCTGCCGGAAGACGCCTTCAACCGCAAGGTCATGGGCGACCCGAAGGTGGCCGAGCGCATCCAGTTCCAGGCGCCGATCACCGATGCGCAGCGCGAGGCCTATCTCGCGGCCTGGCAGGAGCTCAAGGTCGACGTGAAGTGAGCCGCGCTTGCCCGGCGGCCCGCAGGCGCCGCCGGGAAGCGGGGTCGTCCGCCCACCGAGCCGGCGGGCATGACCGACGGGAGGACTGGCATGGCGACGCGATCCATCGCGCGTGGCGGCCTGGCACCGGCGCTGCCGCTGCTGGCGCCGGCCTATCTCTGGCTGACCGTGGCGATCTTCCTGCCGCTCTCGGCCATGGCCTTCTTTTCGGTCATGACCGGCCTGCCGCTCTCCGGCAAGGCGTGGTCCTTCACGCTCAAGAACTACACGGCCTTCTTCTCCTCGACGCTCTATCCGACCCTGCTGGGGGCGTCGCTGCGGCTGGGGCTCGAAGTCACGGCGTGGTGCGCGGTGATCGGCTTTCCCGCCGCCTATGTCCTCGCCAAGGTGCTGAAGGGCCGGGCTCGCGAGGCGATCTTCCTCCTGGTGATCCTGCCGTTCTGGTCGAACGGGCTGGTGCGCATCTTCTCCTGGGCCATGGTGCTGCGCGAGGGCGGCATCCTCGATACGGCGCTGAACGCGGTGCTGCCGTTCAAGGTCAGCATCGACCTGATGTATTCCTACCCGGCGGTCATCATCGGCCTGGTGCATTCCTACGTGCCCTACATGGTGCTGACCTGCTATCTGACGCTGCAGGCGATCGACGATTCCCTGATCGAGGCGGCCCGCTCGCTCGGCGCCTCGCGGCTGCAGGTGCTGCGCCGCCTGATCGTGCCGCTGTCCATGCCCGGGCTGGTGGCGGGCGCGGTGCTGATCTTCGTGCCGGTCGTCGGCTCGTTCATGGAGCCGCGCATCCTCGGCGGGCGCACCGGCACCTTCTACGGCACCGTCATCGAGGACCAGTTCGTCGCCGTCTTCAACTGGCCGCTGGGCGCGGCGCTGTCCTTCATCCTGCTGGCGGTGGTGCTGGTCATCCTCGCCGTGGCGGCGCCGGTGATGCGGAGGCGCGCCTGATGTCGACCACCCGCCTGCTCCGGGGCCTCGGCCGCTTCTATGTCGGGCTGCTGCTCGCCTTCCTCTACCTGCCGATCGCCATCATGGCGCTGATGTCGTTCAACGCCTCGCCCTTCTACCAGCTGCCCTTCGAGTGGACGACAGGCTGGTACGTGCAGCTGTCGGGCAACGCGCAGCTCCTGGCCGCGACCTGGAACAGCCTGGAGATCGCCTTCATCGCCACCGCGATCGCGACGGTGCTCGGCACGGCGGCATCGCTGGCGCTGTTCCGCTACGAATTCCGCGGCAAGAAACTGCTGCAGGCCCTGCTGTTCCCGCCGATCGCCATTCCCTGGCTGATCACCGGCACGGCCATGCTGATCTTCTTCTTCGGCGTCGGCATCGGCCGCGGCCTGCATGCGATCCTGCTCGGGCATGTGGCGCTGGCACTGCCCTATGTCATCGTCGTCGTCTCGGCGCGCCTGCAGACCTTCGCGCCGGACCTGGAGGAGGCCGCCCGCTCGCTCGGCGCCAGCCAGTGGCAGGTGACGCGGCGGGTGACGCTGCCCTGGATCATGCCCGGTGTCATCGCCGGCGCGCTGTTCGCCTTCGCCGTGTCCTTCGACCAGTTCGTGGTGTCGTATTTCCTGTCGACGCCGGGGCAGGCGACGCTGCCGGTCGAGATCTACGCGGCGATCCGCAAGGGCTTCACGCCGGAGATCAACGCCGTGTCCACCATCATCATCGCGGTCTCGATGGGGCTGATGCTGCTGACGGCGCGCTTCTTCAGGTTCGGGGGAGAGAGGTAATGGCCGAGGTCGTGGTCGAGAAGGTTTCGCGCAGCTTCGGCGCGCACAGGGCGCTCGACGAGGTCTCGATCGTCTTTCCCGACGGTGGCTTCTACGCCCTGCTCGGGCCTTCGGGCAGCGGCAAGACCACGCTGCTGCGGATGATCGCCGGCTTCGACTTCCCAGATTCCGGCCGCCTGATCATCGGCGGCGAAGGCGTGGAGCGGGTGCCGGTGGAGAAGCGGCGCATCGGCATGGTGTTCCAGAACTATGCGCTGTTCCCGAACATGAGCGTCGCCGACAACATCGCCTTCGGGCTGTCGGTGCGCGGCGAGCCCAGGGCGGCCATCGAGACGGCGGTGCAGCGGGCACTGGACCTGGTCCAGCTCGGCAAGCTCGGCGGGCGCCGGCCGCATCAATTGTCCGGCGGCCAGCGCCAGCGCGTGGCCCTGGCCCGCGCCATCGTCACGCGGCCGCGCGTGCTGCTGCTCGACGAGCCCCTCTCGGCGCTCGACAAGGCGCTGCGCGTCGACATGCAGATCGAGCTCAAGCGCATCCAGCGCGAGATCGGCATCACCACCATCTTCGTCACCCACGACCAGGACGAGGCGCTGACCATGAGCGACCGCATCGGCATCCTGCGCGACGGGCGGCTGGTGCAGGAGGGCCCGCCCGAGGACATCTACGACAATCCGCGGAGTGAGTTTGCCGCCACCTTCCTCGGCGACGCCAACATCCTGCGCGGCGAGGCGACCGGCAACGGCATCCGCCTCGCCGACGGGACGCCGATCGCCGCCCGGTCCGGAGCCGCGGCGGCCGGCGGCCGGGCGGTCTGCGCGGTGAGGCCGGAGCGCATCCGCATCGCACCCGCGCCGGAGCCGGCAGGCGGCGGCAACAGCCTGAGCGGACGGGTGGCCCGGCGCATCTTCGCCGGCAATTCCAGCACCTATTTCGTCGATCGCGCCGGCGAGACGATCAAGGTGCTGGTGCAAAACAGCGGCCAGGCCCGGCTGGGCGAAGGCCAGGAGGTGGTGCTGAGCTGGTCGCCGGAGAGCACGGTGCTGCTGTCGGCGTAAGGCCGCATCCGGCTTGCGTCGCGGAGGGGCCTGGTCTCGAATGCTCCCGTGCCGCGGAGGAGCCCGACATGCCAGCGCCGACAGCCATGCCGCCGAAGCCGATCTCCGAGCGCGACCTGGCGTGGGAGGACTGGTCCGAGGTGCCGCGCTTCGGCCGGCGCGTCCGGGCCCTGAGCCGGGCGGCGCTCGGCGAGGACCGGCGCGTCGGCGTCGCCGTCGAGGAGCTTGCGCCGGGCATGCAGAGCGCGCCGGCGCATTATCACGTCCTTGAGGAGGAGCATGTCTACATCCTCGAAGGCCGGCTCACCCTGCGCCTCGACGAGGAGCGCCACGAGATGACGGCCGGCGACTATGTCTGCTTCCCCGCCGGCTTGCCGGTCGGCCATGCCTTCCTGAACAGCGGCGCCGGCCCCTGCCGCTACCTGATGATCGGCGAGCGCAATCCCGCGGAAGTCTGCGTCTATCCGGACTCGAACAAGGTGTCGGTGAGGGCGTTGCGCCGCCAGGCCGACATCTTCGACATGGCCGCAATGCGCGGCTACTGGGACGGGGAGGAGACGGGGTAGAGGCAAGCCGTGCAGGTTGCCGGTGCATGAGGGACTCGCGTGCCGGGGCCGGCGCCGAGCTGCGAGCCGGCGTCGAGTGATCCGGGGGGCGCACGACGCCCCCCCCTCCTGGCCTCAGGCCGCTGTCTCCTGCAACTGGCGATACATGCGCTGAGGCTTCATGCCCGCGCCCTGGCCGCCGTCGGCCTGACGCTCGATGCGGAGGCGAGCTTCGACGTCGCGCTCGCCAACCGCATGGATGCGCCGACCCTGATCCACTGGCACGGCCTGACGCCGCCCTGGCCACAGGACGGCGTGCCGGACAACCCCGCCGCCCTGCTCAAGCCGGACGAGAGCCGCAGCTACGCTTTCCCCGCCGGTCCAGGCGGGACGCACTGGATGCATGCGCATACGCTGCAGGAGCAGAGCCCGCTGGCAGCGCCGCTGATCGTGCACACGGCGGCGGACCGGCGACGGGATAAGCCGGACGCCGTGATCCTGCTGCACGACTTTTCCTTCACCCCGCCGGAGGACCTGCTGGCCAGGCTCACGGCCTCGTCCGCGGGCGGCATGCCGCGATGGGGCATGGGGCCCTGGGCGGGATGATGCAGGAACACGGCTCCGCCGACATGTCGATGCCCGGCATGTCGATGCCGGGCATGGCCGGAATGGATCTCAACGACATCGCCTATGACGCGTACCTCGCCAATGATCGCACGCTCGATGGTCCGCAGGTCGTGACGGTGGAGAAGGGCGGCCGCGTCCGCCTGCGCGTCATCAATGGCGCGACGGCGACGGCCTTCGCCATCGACACCGGCGCGCTGGCCGGCGAACTGATCGCGGTCGACGGCTGCGAGGTCCGGCCTGTCGCCGGTCGAACCTTCCCTGTCTCCATGGGCCAGCGTCTCGACATCCGCGTCACGCTGCCGCGCGAAGGCGGTGCCTATCCGATCCTGGCGCTCCGCGAAGGCAGCCCGAGCGCGCCGGCGTCATCCTGGCGTCGGCGGGGGCGAGGATCGAACGCCTGGCGGTGCCGGGCGAGGGCAGGGGGCCGATCGTCGGGCTCGACCTCGAGCGGAGCCTCGGCGCCGTGACGCCGCTGGCGTCCCGTCCGGCGGACCGCCGCTTCGCCCTGACGCTCACGGGGAGCATGGCGGGCTATCGCTGGGGTTATCGCCGGCGGCGAGGAGATGGCGGTGAAGCCGGCGAGCGGGTGGAGGTCGCGATGCGCAACATGTCGACGATGGCGCATCCGATGCACCTGCATGGCCATCACTTCCAGGTGGTCGGCATCAACGGCGAGGCCGTGGCGGGGGCGGTGCGCGACACCGTCCTGGTGCCGCCGACGGCCGGCGTCGTCATCGCCTTCGACGCGGACAATCCCGGCCGCTGGCCGCTGCATTGCCACCATCTCTATCACATGGCGACGGGCATGATGGCGTATGTCGGCTACCTCGTGTAGCCGGTGAGGGCGGCGGAGCGGCGTCCACGCAGGCGCTGCTCCGCCGGAGGCTGATCCGATCGGGGCGGGCGATGGCAGGCGTGTGGCATTCTCTGGTGGCGCGGCGGGATATCGGGCTGGTGGCGGTGGCCATTGCGGGCCTGGCCGCCGGTGGGCTTCTCGCCTGGACCGACCGACCCGGCGCAGCGCACCTCGCCTGGTCGCTGGCGATCCTGCCGGTGCTGGCGGCGCTGCTGGTGCAGATCGTCGCGTCGCTGCGCCGCGGCGATGTCGGACTGGACGTGGTCGCCGCCCTGTCGATGTCGGCGGCCCTCGCCTTCGGCGAACCCCTGGCCGGCAATGTCGTGGCGCTGATGTATTCCGGCGGGCAGTTGCTGGAGGCGTTTGCGCAGCGCCGGGCGCAGCGGGAGATGACCGCGCTGCTCGGGCGCGTCGCCCGCACTGCGATGCGCTATCGCGGCGATGCGCTGGAGGAGACGGACATCACGGAGATCACTCCGGGGGACCGGCTGCTGATCCGCCACGGCGAGGTCCTGCCGGTCGACGGCCGCGTCGCCGGGGAGGGAGCCATGCTCGACCTGTCGGCGCTCACCGGCGAGTCCCGGCCGGAGGCCGCCTCCGAAGGCGGGGAGGCGCTCAGCGGGGCAACCTCAGTCGGCGCACCGTTCGATCTGGTCGCGACCCGCCCGGCGGCGGAGAGCACCTATGCCGGCGTGGTGCGGCTGGTCGAGGCGGCGCAGGCGAGCAAGGCGCCGATGATGCGTCTCGCCGACCGCTATGCCATCGGCTTCCTCGTCCTCACCCTCGCCATGGCGGGCGCGGCCTGGCTGTTCTCGCACGAGCCGGTGCGGGTGCTGGCGGTGCTGGTGGTGGCAACGCCCTGCCCGCTGATCCTGGCCGTGCCCGTTGCGATCATCTCGGGCATGTCGCGGGTGGCGCGCATGGGTGTTCTCGTCAAGGATGGCGGCGCGCTCGAGGCGATGGCGAACATCCGCACCGCGCTGATCGACAAGACCGGCACGCTGACCCGCGGCGAGGCGGCGGTGACCGAGGTGCGGACGGTGGCCGGGCGCTCCGCCGACGAAGTGCTGCGCCTGGCCGCCAGCCTGGACCAGGCGTCGAGCCACGTGGTGGCGACGGCGCTCATCAAGGAGGCGCGGGCGCGCGGCCTCGCCCTGTCGCCGCCGGAGCAGGCGCGCGAGACCGCCGGCACCGGTGTCGAGGGCCTGGTCGAGGGCGTGCCGGTGATCGTCGGCGGCGACGGCTTCGTGCGCGACCGCAGCGCCGGCGTCGATCCCTACAGCCTGCACGACGGCGTGCCGGCCGGGGCGATGACCGTCGCAGTGGCGATCGGCGGCGAGACGGCCGGCATCATCGTGCTCGAGGACCGGCTGCGCGAAGACGCGGGGCAGACGCTCGCCGCCCTGCGGGCGGCCGGCATCGACAGGATCGTGCTGGCCTCGGGCGACCGCGCCGACATCGCCGCGCGCGTCGGCCGCAGCCTCGGCGTCGATGCGGTGCTGGGCGACCTTGCGCCGGAGGACAAGCTCGCTGCCGTGCGCCGGGAAGCCGAAGCCGCGCCGGTGATGATGGTCGGCGACGGCGTCAACGACGCGCCGGCGCTCGCCGCGGCCAGCGTCGGCGTCGCCATGGGCGCGCGCGGCGCCGCCGCCTCCTCGGAGGCGGCGGGCGTCGTGCTGCTGGTCGATGCGCTGGCGCCCCTGGCCAAGGCGATCGGCGTCGCCCATCGCACCCGCGGGATCGCCCTGCAGAGCGTGATCGTCGGCCTCGGCCTGTCGGTCGGCGCGATGATCGTCGCTGCGCTCGGCTACCTGCCGCCGGTGCAGGGCGCCCTGCTGCAGGAGGCGATCGACATCGCCGTGATCCTCAACGCGCTCCGGGCGCTGCGCTGAAGCGCCCCCTGGCCGCGACGCCGGCGGTAGGATGGCGTCGGCCGCTGGCCGGGCAATCCGGTTTTGCCGGTCGCGATGGCGCCGCCTTGCCCGCGACGGAACGTCCCATCCCGTCCCGGCGTCGCGAGGCCGCCCGCGCGATTCGGTCGTCGTTGCACGACAAACCAACTTGTCAGGACATCCGCCTATGTTGACATAGGTATCGTCGCTGGCCACAGTGACGGCGGGTGGTCAGAAGACGCACCAAGGGAGGAAACGATGACCCGACTGTACCGGGCGCTGGCGATCGCCGCCGCGCCGCTCGCTCTGCTTGCCGCCGCCCCCGGCGCGCTGGCCCAGGACGCACCCGTCCAGGTGACGATCGGCTGGGCGCCGCCGGACGTGTCCGGCGTGTTCAAGACGGCTACGGATTTCTTCGAGAAGTCGGCGGCCGAGGCGAGCAAGAACGGCTTCGACGTCAAGATCGTCACGTCCACAGGCCAAGGCCACGACATCGCCCAACAGGTCAACGCGGTCGACGACCTGATCCAGCGCCAGGTCGACGTGATCGCCGTGTCGCCGGCCGACGTGAA
This sequence comes from Labrys sp. Lb11, assembly GCF_057554225.1. Lineage (NCBI taxonomy): Bacteria > Pseudomonadati > Pseudomonadota > Alphaproteobacteria > Hyphomicrobiales > Xanthobacteraceae > Labrys > Labrys sp. Lb11. The sequence goes on along the minus strand of NZ_BAAJOT010000011.1, from coordinate 85,298 downwards.
CTCGGTGAAGCCGGCCCTGCGGCGCGCCAAGGAGGCCGGCATCGGCGTCATCATCGTCAACCTGCTCGAGCCGGTCGAGGGCGTCGAAGTCGACAGCTATATCGGCTACGACAACACCATCGCGGCCGAAGTCAGCGCCTCGGCGGTGGTCGACTATTTCGGCGGGCCGGGCGTGCTCGGCGCCGGCGACAAGATCGACGTCAAGCCCGACACCTATCTCGACCGTGCCTTCTGGAAGGCGGCCTTCGAGAAGCTCTCGCCGGAGCAGAAGGCCGGCATCAAGGCCAAGGGCGTCATCATCGAGGGCGTGGCCGGCAACTTCTTCTCCAACACGCGCCTTGCCGGTTTCCGCAACGTGCTCAAGGACTTCCCGGGCATCGAGATCGTCGGCGCCCCTTGCGCCGGCGATTGGAAGCGCGAGAAGGGCGCCAACTGCGCCGAGGACTTCCTGCAGGCCAACGGCGACATCGACTTCATCTGGGCGGCCTCGAACGAGATGGGCCTCGGCGCGATGCTCGCCGCCCAGAACGCCAAGCGGCTGGAGACCGCCGCGGACGGTCCGAAGACCGGCGACGACAAGGTCGCGATCTTCACCAACGACGTCACGCCTGAATCCGTCGACCGCATCGCCGAAGGCAAGCTGATCGCCGAGACCACCCACGGCTTCGCCGACTGGGGCTGGTACGGCACCAAGATCGCTGTCGAGATCGCCTGCAAGCTCGAGGCGCCCAAGGTCTTCGACATCCGGCCGCGCACCGTCTACATCGACAATGCCCGCCAGTTCTATCCGGACCCGAAGCTCGAGCAGATCGACTGGAAGGGGCTGCGCGCCAGCTGCAAGAAGTGACGACCTGACGGCGGGGCCGCGGCGCGAACGCCGTGGCCCCGCCTTCCTTCAATGCGATCCGACCCGCTGCACGGAGCCGTCCCGATGGCTGCCTCGCCCGTACGCGTCCCGCCGCATCCCGGCGGCGACACCGCGCCGCTGCTCGCGCTCGAGGCGATCGGCAAGACCTTTCCCGGCAACGTTGCCCTGCGCGCCGTGTCGCTCGACATCCGCGCCGGGGAGGTCCACGCCCTGATGGGCGAGAACGGCGCCGGCAAGTCGACGCTGATGAAGATCATCGCCGGCGAATATGAGGCGACCTCCGGCACCATGACGGTCGGAGGCAGGGCGGTTCCCGCGCGGTTCGAGGCGGCCGAGTACGGCATCGGCCTGGTGCACCAGGAACTGAGCCTGGTGCCGGCCCTGTCGGTGACGGAGAACATCTATCTCGGCCGGCTGCCCCGGCGCTTCGGCGCCGTCGACTGGCGCGGCGCCCACGAGAAGGCGCGCGCCGCCTTCGCCCGGCTCGGCGTCGACGTCGACCCGCGCATGCCGGTCCGCAAGCTGGAGGTGGCCGAGCAACAACTGGTCGAGATCGCCCGCGTCCTCGAGCGCGCGCCGAGGATCATCCTGTTCGACGAGCCGACCTCGGCGCTGTCGGACAGCGAAAGGAGCCGGCTGTTCGACGTCATCCGCCAGCTCAAGGCCGATGGCCACGGCATCGTCTACATCTCGCACAACCTCTCGGAGATCATGGCGATCTCCGACCGCATCACCGTGCTGCGCGACGGCGAGGTCGCGGCCTCGCTGCCGGTGTCGGAAGCCAGCCAGGAGAAGATCGTCGGCCTCATGGTCGGCCGGACGCTCGACCAGCAATTCCCGAAATTCGAGGGCGCGATCGCCGGGGAGACGGTGCTGCGCGTCGACAACCTCGTGTCCGGCCGCGCGCTCAAGGGCGTGTCCTTCGCCCTGCGGCGCGGCGAGATCCTCGGCGTCTACGGCCTGATGGGGGCCGGGCAGGCGGATCTGGCCGGCGCCATCTTCGGGCTGACGCCGATGGAGGGCGGCGCCGTGGAGGTCGGCGGCGTCCGGCTCGGCAACCACAGTCCTGCCGATGCGATCGCCGCCGGGGTGGGCCTGCTCTCGCGCGACCGGCGCCAGAGCCTGGTGCCGATGCAGCCGATCGCCCCCAACCTCAGCCTCGCCTGGCTCGCGGACCGGGCGATGCTCTCCGCCCTCGACCTCAACCGCGAGAAGCGCGAGAGCGCCGACTATATCCGCATGATGCGGATCCGGCCGCCCTCGATGACGCAGAGCCTGCTGCACTACAGCGGCGGCAACCAGCAGAAGATCATCCTGGCCCGCTGGATGTCGAGCGGCTCGAAGGTGCTGATCTTCGACGAGCCGACCCGCGGCATCGACGTCGGCGCCAAGGCGGAGGTCTTCGCGATCATGAGCCGGCTGATCGAAGCCGGCACCTCGATCCTGATGATCTCCTCGGAGATCAACGAGCTGGTGGCGCTGGCGGACCGCGTCCTCGTCATGCGCGGCGGCCGCATCAAGGTGGAGCTGCCCCGCGACCAGCTCTCCCAGGAAGCGCTGCTGCTCCATTCCCACTGACAGGCATTGCCATGGCATCCGATTCCGCGCAGTCCGACCTGCAACCGACCAAGGCGGTGGCCTCGCAGCGGCGCCAGGCCCTGCGCGACGTGCTGTTCAAGGCCGGGCCCCTGATCGCCCTCGTCGCCCTGATCGGCTATCTCGCCTTCGCCTCGCCGAAATTCGCCACCTACGCCAACTTCGCCAATATCGGCCGCCAGACCGCGCCGCTGGCGATCATGGCGATCGGCCAGACCTTCGCCATCCTCACCGGCGGCATCGACCTGTCCGTGGCGGCGATCGCCGCCTTCGCCTCGGCGACCACGGCGGTGCTGCTCACCGCGCCGCTGGTGCTGTTCGGGGTCGATTTCGGCTACCTGCCGATCCCCGTCTGCATCGGCGTCGGCCTCTCGGTCGGCCTCCTCGCCGGCATCCTCAACGGCTGGATCATCTCCACCTTCAAGATCCCGGACTTCATCGCCACGCTCGGCACCATGCAGGTGTTCCGCGGCGTCGCCCTGCTGACCACCGGCGGGCAGTCCGTGCCGGGGCCGTCCTCGACCCGCGAGATGCCCGACGCCTTCGCCTGGCTCGGCTCGGCCAATCTCGCCGGCATTCCGGTGAGCATCTTCATCGCCCTGGCCTGCGCCGCCGCCGCGATCTACGTGCTGCGCTTCACCGCGCTCGGCCGGGCGATCTACGCCGTCGGCGGCAACCGGGAGGCGGCGAGGGTGTGCGGTATCTCGATCGGCCGCACCAAGATCTATGTCTACGCCATCTCCGGCCTGCTGGCCTCGATCGCCGGGGTGCTGCTGGTGGCGCGGCTCAGCGCCGCCAACGCCCTGCTGGCCGAGGGCGAGGAACTGCGCTCCATCGCCTCCGTCGTCATCGGCGGCACCAACCTGTTCGGCGGCGAGGGCGGCGTCATCGGCTCGCTGATCGGCGCGATGCTGGTCGGCGTGCTCGGCAACGGCCTCAACCTGCTCGGCGTCAGCCCGTTCTACCAGCGCATCGCCCAGGGCGTCGTCGTGGTGCTGGTCGTCGTCTTCGACCAGTGGCGCCGGCGCAAGATGTCCAAGGTCTGAGCGGCCGGGAGCCGTCGCACCCGGGGGCGTCACGGCGGTCGGACCCGCGCGGGACGGCCATCTCGCCGAACCGCCGCCGGGCGCCGAAGCCGGGAAGCGAGGAGCCGACAGCCGTCGCGGGTGCTTGAGCATCGCGTTAAAGGGCGTGTGCGGCATCACCGCCGCGCTCCGATGGGAGGGGCGCAGCGGCCCGTCGCGCCGTCGTCGATGCCGTTCGGGAGGGAGGGCCTTGGCCGGCGGCTTCGGGGTCGTCGTTCGCCTGCCGTCCGGAGAGCTGGGGCGATGACGCGGGCGCCGGCTATTCGGCCGCGACGGGACGCTTCGGCGCGTCGGCGAGCTTCGTCTCGCCGGCGGTCGGATCCGAGGCTTCGCCGCCGGCCCGATGCGGCCGGAACCGGCCGATCCAGTGCGAGAAGTCGTCGAGGTAGAGGTAGATGACCGGCGTGGTGAACAGCGTCAGGATCTGGCTGACGAGCAGGCCGCCGAACATGGTGTAGCCGAGGGGCTGGCGGATCTCGGCGCCGGTGCCGTTGCCCAGGATCAGCGGCAGGGCACCGAGCATGGCCACCATGGTCGTCATCAGGATCGGCCGGAAGCGCAGCAGGCAGGCCTGGCGGATCGCCTCGCGCGAGGTCAGGCGCTGGTCGCGCTCGGCCGCGATGGCGAAGTCGACCATCATGATCCCGTTCTTCTTGACGATGCCGATCAGCAGGATGAGGCCGATCAGGCCGATCAGGTTGAACTCCATGTGGAACAGCAGCAGCGTCGCCAGGGCACCGAGCCCGGCGGAGGGCAGGGTCGACAGGATGGTGAGCGGGTGGATGTAGCTCTCATAGAGGATGCCGAGGATGAGGTAGACCACCACCAGCGCGCCGAAGATCAGGATCGGCACCGAGGACAGCGACTGCTGGAAGGCCTGGGCGGTGCCGGCGAAGGCTGCCTGGATGGTCGCGGGCATCCGCATCTCGCCGGTGACCTTGGCGATCGCGTCGGTGGCCTGGCCCAGCGAGGTGCCGGGCGCCAGGTTGAAGCTGATCGTCACCGACGGAAACTGGTTGTCGTGGTTGATCACCAGCGGCTGCACCGGTTCCGTCGTCCACCGGGCGATGGCCGAGAGCGGCACCTCCGCTCCGCCGGACGCGGTCAGGCGGATCTGGTCCAGCGCCTTGATGTCGCCGCGCAGCGACGGCAGCACCTCCATGATTACGTCATAGGTCGAGAGCTGGGTGAAGTACTGCGCGATCTGGCGTTGGCCGAAGGCGTCGTCCAGGGTGTTGTCGACGGCCTCCGCGGTCAGGCCGTAGCGTGCCGCCTGGTCCCGGTCGACCTTCAGCGTCAGGGTCGTGCCCGAGCTCATCTGGTCGGTGGAGACGTCCTTGAGCTCGGGCAGGGCCTGGAGCCTGGCCAGGAGCCTGGGCGCCCACTGGTCGAGCGCGTCGATGTCGGCGCCCTGCAGCGTGTACTGGTATTGCGCCGCGGTGGTCTTGGCGCCGACGCGTACGTCCTGCTGGGCCTGCATGAACAGGCGCGCGCCCTGGACCTTGGCGAGCGCCGGCTGCAGGCGCCGGATCACCTGGTCGGCCGAGGCGTCGCGCTCGTCGCGCGGCTTGAGCTGGATGAACATCCGACCGGCGTTGAGGGTGTTGCCGGTGCCGCCGATCATCATGCCGAAATGGGCGACGGCCGGGTCCTTGATGACGATCGCGCCGAACTGGCGCATATAGCCCTGCATCTGCCCGACCGAGACGTCCTGCCCGGCCATGGCCCGCCCGACGATCAGGCCGGTGTCCTGCTGCGGGAAGAAGCCGGTGGGGATGACGAGGAAGAGATAGACGGTCATGCCGATGCAGGCGAGGAAGCTCAGCAGCGTGACGAAGCGATGGCGCAGCGCCACGTCGAGGCCGCGCTCGTAGCTGCGCAGCAGCCTGTCGAAGACCCGTTCGCTCGAGCGGTAGAGCCGGCCGTGCCGCGCCTCGGCGGCAGGCTTGATGAAGCGGGAGGCCATCATCGGCGTCAGGGTCAGCGACACCACGGCCGAGACGGCGATGGTCATGGCCAGGGTCACCGCGAACTCCTGGAACAGGCGGCCGATGATGCCGCTCATCAGCAAGAGCGGAATCAGCACCGCGATCAGGGAGATGCTGATCGACAGGATGGTGAAGCCGATCTCGCCGGCGCCGCGGAACGCGGCGGCCATCGGCGGCTCGCCCTCCTCGACATAGCGGACGATGTTCTCCAGCATGACGATGGCGTCGTCGACGACGAAGCCGACCGCGATGGTCAGCGCCATCAGCGAGAGGTTGTCGATGCTGTAGCCGGCGAACCACATCGGGGCGCAGGCGCCGAGCAGGGCGAGCGGCACGGTGACCGCCGGGATCGCCGTGGCCCAGACATTGCGCAGGAACAGGAAGATCACCAGCACCACCAGCCCGATGGTCAGGAGCAGGGTGAACTGCACGTCCTTGACCGAGGCGCGAATGGTCTGGGTCCGGTCGGAGATGACCTGCACCTTGAGCGAGGCCGGCATCGACGCCGTCAGCCGCGGCAATTCCGCCTTGATCTTGTCGACGGTGGCGATGACGTTGGCGTTCGGCTGCTTGAAGATCACCAGCACCACGCCGCGGGTGGTGTCGGCCCAACCGGCCTGGGTGTAGTCCTGCGCCGCCAGCACCGCCCGGCCGATGTCGCGCACCCGCACCGGCGCGCCGTCGCGATAGGCGATGATGGCGTTGTTCCAGTCGCCGGGGTCGGTCATCTGGTCGTTGGAGAAGATGGCGAAGGAGCGCATCTCGCCCTGGAGATTGCCCTTGGGCAGGTCGGCCGTGTTCACCGACAGCGGGGCGCGGACATCCTCCAGCGACAGGCCGCGGGCGGCGAGCTTGGCCGGGTCGAGCTGCACCCGGATCGAGGGGGTCTGCTGGCCGCCGACCAGCACCTGGGCGACGCCGTCGACATGGCTGATCATCTGGGCGAGCCGGGTGTAGAGATCGTCGCTGACGGTGGTCAGGGGCAGGTCGTCCGAGGTGGCGCCGATCAGCATCACCGGCGCATCGGTCGGGTTGACTTCCCGGTAGGTGGGCGGGCTCGGCAGGGTCTTGGGCAATTGCCCGCCCGCGGCGTTGATGGCGGACTGCACCAGGCCGGCGGCGGCGTCGATGTTCACGTCGAGAGCGAGCTGGAGGGTGATCTCGGTCGAGCCGGAGAGGCTGACCGAGGTCATTTCGGCGACGCCGGGGATCTGGGCGAACCGGGTCTCGAGCGGCTGCGTCACCGAGGAAGCCATGGTGACGGGATCGGCGCCCGGCAGGCTGGCGGACACCTCGATCGTGGGGAAGTCGACGCGAGGCATCGGCGCGACGGGCAGGTTGAGATAGGCGACCAGGCCGACGAACAGCACGCCGACCATCAGCAGCGAGGTGGCGACGGGATAGCGGATGAAGAGGCCGGAGAAGCCGCCGGAGGTCATGAGCCGGTTCCCCCGGCCTTGGCGGCGTCGCCCCGCGGCGTCGTCGCGGGCGCCGGCGTCGCGTCGACGCTCGCCCCGTCGAACAGCCGGTACTGGCCGGCGACCACCACGCGCTGGCCCGGGGAGAGGCCGGCGGTGATCACCGTGCTGCCATCGTCCGCCGGGCCCGCCGTGACCGGGTGGCGATGGACCTTGCCGTCGTCGCCGACGACATAGGCGAAGAGGCCGTCCGGACCGTGCTGCACGGCGCTGTCGGGAACGGTGGCGGCCTGCGGCATCGTGCCGACCAGCAGGCGCGTGTTCACGGAGAGGCCGGGCCAGAGGGCATTGTCGGCATTCGCGAAGGTCGCCTTCAGCGAGATCGTGCCGGACGCCCGGTCGATGGTGTTGTCGACCGCCTCCAGCTTGCCGCTGGCCAGGATCGTGTGCTTGTCCGGGCCGAGCGCGTCGACCGGGACCGGGCCGGCCGCGAGGGCGGCGTTGATCGCGCCGACCTGCTCCTGCGGCTGGGTGAACCTCACGTCGATCGGCTGCAACTCGATGACGGTGAACAGGCCCGGGCTCTGGTTGGCCTGGACGATGTTGCCGGGATCGATGTTGCGGAAGCTGGTCTTGCCGGTCAGCGGCGCGGTGATCCGGGTGAATTCGAGATTGAGCCGGGCGGTCTCGACCGCGGCCTTGTCGCCGTTGATCTGGGCGATGGTCGAGTCGACCAGGGCCTGCTGGGTGTCGACGTTCTGCTGGGTCTCGAAGTTCTGCTTGATCAGCGTCGCAAAGCGCTTGAGGTTGAGCTCGTCGTTCTTGAGGTTGGCCTCGTCCTGGGCTTGCTTCGCCGTCGCCTGGTCGAGGATGGCCTGGTACGGGCGTGGGTCGATCTCGGCAAGCAGGTCGCCCTGCCTGACCATCTGTCCCTGCTCGACGGGAACGCTGGTGACCACGCCGGTGACGCGGCTGGAGATGGAGACCGTGTTGAGCGGATCGACGGTGCCGAGCCCGTAGAGGTAGAGCGGGAAGTCGTTTCGGCCGACCGTCGCGACGGTGACGGGCACCCGCGGCGCCGCGGCCGGAGCGGCCGCATCGGCGGTTCGCGCCGTATTGTCCGCGTGATGGCGCCATGCGCCGTATCCGCCCGCAAGGACCAGGAGCCCCGCCAGCAGCGGGAGTCCGCGACGCACCAATCCACGCTTCGCCCCGGCCATGGTCGCCTCCGATGCGTTGCTCAGTGGGACGGTGCGTTTAACCAAATATTCGTGGCGATTTTGCCTGTCCGGTGTGAAGAAGTGTTTCCGCCGTATGAAGTTTGGGCAAGGTCCCGGCGCGCGGGATTGCGCCGTTGCGGGCTCGGCCGATCAATCGTGCGTGAACGGTGTCGGGACGGGCGGACACCTCAGGTCCGTCCGCGCACATCGACTGGCTTCCAGAGCGGCACGGGAAGCCTGTGGCGCGGATGGCCTACGCGCCTTCCCAATAGTTCAGGCTCTGGTCCTCGCGGCCGATGAACATCAGCGTGCGCGGCGAGCCGTCCGCGCGCGGCGCCATCTCCGCCAGCAGGCCGAAGCGGCCAGTCTCGGGATATTCGGCGATCTCGGGCGACATCTTGGTGCTGACGGCGAGGTAGCGCAGTTCCGCCTCGCCGGTGTTGACGATCTGGTGGGCGGTCTCGGCGCCGCCGGGCGGACAGGCGATGATGTCGCCGGCCCGGATCGGGAAAATGTCCTTGCCGATGCGCACCTCGCCCGTGCCGGAGAGCACGAAGAACATCTCCTCGTTCACCTGGTGATTGTGGAAGGGATAGGCGCGCTTGCCCGGCGGCACGGCGGTGACGTTGTAGCCGAGCTTGCGGGCGCCGATGCGCGGCCCGATGAAGGCGACCTTCGCGTCATAGCGCTCGGCGGCGGCGCCGGTCGGCGCGAAGGCGGCCGGACGCGGCTGGAAGTCGAGGTCGTCGACATTGAGGATGGGATGGGGCACGGCCATGGTCCTTGTGGGGCCGCCGGCGGCACGGGCCGGCGGTTCGACGGCATGCAGGGTACGCCGCCATATCTGTCAATCCGTGTCAGGTTTGTTTAGGTCTTTTGCATCATGCGCGCGAGCCGGCTCCTTTCGATCCTGACCACGCTGCAGGCACGCGGCCGCGTGACCGCGCAGTCGCTGGCCGACGAATGCCAGGTCTCGGTGCGCACCATCTACCGCGACATCGACGCGCTCGCCGCCGCCGGCATCCCCGTCTATGCCGACCGTGGAGCCGATGGCGGCTACCGCCTGCTCGACGGCTATCGGGTGCGGCTGAACGGCCTGTCGGAGCGGGAGGCGGAAGCCCTGTTCCTGACCGGCCTGTCCGGCCCGGCGGCCGATCTCGGCCTTGGCGCCGCGGTTGCCGCCGCCCAGACCAAGCTGCTGGCGGCGCTGCCGCAGGAATTGCGGGCCAGTGCCGAGCGCATGCGGGCCCGCTTCCATCTCGACGTGCCCGGCTGGTTCGGCGAGGCCGAGCAGCCGCTCCATCTCCCCGCCATCGCCGACGCGGTCTGGCGTCAGAGACGGCTGTACATGCGCTATCGCAGCTGGCGCGCGGAAAAGCAGCGCATCGTCGATCCGCTCGGCATCGTCCTGAAGGGCGGAGCCTGGTATTTCGCCGGCCGTATCGGGCACAGCGTGCGGAGCTACCGCATCGGCCGCGTCCTGGAACTGGCCGTGCTCGAGGAGCGTTTCGAGCGACCGGACGATTTCGACCTCGCCGCCTACTGGAAGGAGGCGACGGAGCGCCTTGACGCGGAGCTCCATCCCCATGTCGCCACGGTCCGGCTGTCGCCGCTCGGCATCCGGATGCTGAAGGCTGTCAGTCCGCCCTTCGTGCGCGGTGCGACGCGGATCGAGGAGACGGCGGATGCCAGGGGCTGGCGGCGCGCCACGCTGCCGGTGGGGCCGGCGCACGAAGCGGCATTCGATCTGCTTCGCCTGGGCGCCGAGATCGAGGTTCTCGATCCACCGGAGGTTCGCTCCGCCATGGAGAGGGCCATATCCGGGCTGGCGGAACTCTATGCACGAGGGCAGGGTGCGGCGGAGGATCGGGAACAGTCCGCCGAAGGCGACGCCCCGCCGGCTTGACGTGCTTCGGAGTTGTCGCCGGAATCACGCATGATCGTCGCCGGCCGATCGCCGGCCGCGGTTGGATGGTGGCCGTTTGTCAGGGAGAGTGGTGATGACGCGGAAGCCTTGGAGCGTTGAGGCGGGCGGCGACCCAGGCAGGGGCCGCGGCCGCGGCCTTGCCCGCCGGCTGTCCGCGGTAGCGAGGGCAGGCTGATGGCGCCCGTCATTGTGGATCCCGCCGGGATCCGCGAGTTTGCCGATGCCGCCGGCTTCCACGCATGGCTCGGCGAGCATCACGCCACGGCCGGCGAGATCTGGATCAAGATCCACAAGGTCGGCTCGGGACTGCCCTCGATCACGCCGCGGGAGGCCATCGACGTGGCGCTGTGCTGGGGCTGGATCGATGCGATCCGCAAGGCTTTCGACGATACCAGCTATCTGCAGCGCTACACCCCGCGCGGGCGCAAGAGCATCTGGAGCCGCATCAACGTCGACAACGTCGCCCGGCTGATCGCCGAGGGGCGGATGACCGAGCACGGATTGAGGCAGGTCGAGGCCGCCAAGGCCGACGGGCGCTGGGACCGTGCCTATCAGGGCGGCAAGGACATGACGATCCCCGACGACCTCCAGGCCGCCATCGACGCCGTTCCGGAAGCCAGGGCCATGCTGGCCAGGCTCAGCGCCCAGAACCGCTTCGCGCTGGCCTTCCGCACCCGCAATATGAAGACCGAAGCCGGGCGCCGGAAGAAGATCGAGACCTTCGTCGCCATGCTGAAGCGCGGCGAGACGATCTATCCGCAGGGAAAGTGACGACCGGAGGGACCGGGCATGCTGACGGTATGGGGCCGCAAGACGTCGTCCAATGTCCAGGCCCTGATGTGGGCCATCGGCGAGCTCGGGCTGGCGTTCGAGCGCCACGACATCGGCCATGTCCATGGCGGCAACGATACACCGGAGTTCCTGGCGATGAACCCGAACGGCGCGATCCCCGTCCTGCGGGACGGGGACGGTGAGCCGCTTTGGGAGACCGGCGCGATCCTGCGCTACCTCGCCGGACGCTACGGTGCGGCTCCGTTCTGGCCGGTCGAGGGCGCGGCACGGACGCATGTCGACAAATGGACCGAGTGGGCCAAGATCAACATCGCCATGGCCTTCACGGGGCCGATCTTCTGGCGGGTGGTGCGGACGGCGCCGCGGGAGCGGGACGAGGCGGCGATCCGGCGGGCGATCGAGGCGCTCGGCCGCAAGCTCGACATCGCCGAGACCAATCTCGAGCGCCACGCCTTCCTGGCCGGCGACGACTTCAGCCTGGCCGACATCCAGTTCGGCCATGTGCTCTACCGCTATTACGACATCGCCATCGCGCGGCCGGATCATCCGGCCCTGCGGCGCTATTATGACCGGCTCGCCGGGCGGGCGCCCTTCCGCGAGCACGTCATGATTTCGTACGAGGCCCTGCGTGCCCGCTGAGGGCGGCGAAAGACGCGAAGGGTAATTTCCAGGTGTCGAACGGGCCGGCCGGGCCGTGCTCCCCGCCGGGTGGCGGGTCGGCGCAGCCTCGTCGTCGAGCATGAAGGCGAGGCTGCGGCTCTCGGGCCGCTGTTCTTTTGCTTGAAATGTTCTTGTTTTGTTCTATCATCGCCTTTCATCAACGTCAGAAGCTCAATGCCGGGGAGGGCGGTTCGATGATGCAGGGCAATGGGTCGAAGCCGGAAGGAAGGAGAGGTCGGACAGGACGCCGCCGCGCCTATGCGATCGCCTATTTCCTCGCGATCCTGCCGGATCGGGAGACGGCCGGGCACATCGACAGGACCGCGGCCGACCTGAGGCGCCGCTACGGGCTGAGGCGGCCGGCGATCGGCGCGGAGCGTTATCACATCACGCTCTCCGGGGCTTCGCGGGCGGGTGAGGCGGAGTCCGATTTCGTCGGGCGCGTGGCGCGCGCCATCCAGGCGATTTCGGTGCCGCGCTTCGCGGTCTGCCTCGACCAGGCCTTGAGCTATTCCGAGTATGCGGCGAGGCATCCCTTCGTGCTGCAGCCGAGCGAGGAACTGCCGGCGCTCCACGCGTTCCGAGCCGAGCTCTGCCTGTCGCTGAAGAGTGCCGGCCTGCAGGTCAGCGCGCCGCGGCCGCCCCATCTCACCCTGCTCTATGACGAGAACCACGTGCCGGCCACCGCGATACGGCCGATCCACTGGACCGTCGAGGATTTCGTCCTGATCCGCAGCTGGCAGGGCCTGTCGCGCTATGACGAGCTCGGGCGCTGGCCGCTGCATCCGCTTGGCGCGGGGCGTCCAGGCCGGGCAACCGGCAGCGAAACCGTCGGATCGGCTTGACCCGGTCCCCGGGGGCGCCCCGATAAGGCGGAGACCAACACTGGATGAGGTGAGTCGTGAGGTCTTCCGCCCGGTCCTTCAGCCCCTCCGAAGCCGCCGCGCGGCTCGGGGTCTCCGTCAAGGCGCTTCGACTTTACGAAGAGCAGGGCCTGATCGCCCCGGTGCGCACGGCGGCCGGATGGCGAGCCTATGGTCCGCAGGCCATGGCGCGGGCGGCGGAGATCGTCGCGCTGCGCGCGGTCGGCCTCGGTCTCGCCGACATCGCGTCCGTTCTGGCCGGCGAGGCGCAGGCGCTGGCGCCGACCCTGGCCCGGCATCAGGCGGTCCTGGAAGACCGGATCCGGGATCTCGCCCGCGCCGTCGCGAAAGTGCGGGAGCTCCGGTCCGGGCTCGCGCAGGCCAATGTGCCGCCTCCTGGCGGGCTGGAGCGGAGCACGCCTCGGAGCACCGGGCTCCGTGTCGCCTTCGACTTGCCCTGGCCCTGGGGCGGCGAGCGGTTCGAGCTGCGGGACGTCCGGGCGCTGACCTACGTTGTCGGCCCGCTCGGCAGCGGCAAGACCCGGCTGGCCCGGCGCCTGGCCGAGACCCTGCCCGGCGCCGCCTTCCTGGGTCTTGACCGCTCGGCGGATGGCGGGGCGGCGGTCCGGTCCCGGCTCGATGCCGATCCTTCTCTGAAGACGCGGGTCGAGCGGACGCTGGGCCGGCTCGCCGAGGACGGCGCCGCGGTGTCGGAGGCTCTGGTGGCGCTGCTCGCCGGGCTGGAGGCCGAGGGATCCGCCGCTCTCGTCGTCGACCTGGTGGAGCAGGGGCTGGATCGGGCCACGCAGGCGGCCTTGGCGGCGCATCTGCGGCGCCGCGGAGCGACCGGTCGCCCGCTCTTTCTGCTCACCCGGTCCTGCGTGATCCTGGATCTGGCCGCGGTCGGTCCGAACGAAACGATCATCCTGTGCCCGGCCAACCACAGTCCGCCGATTCCGGTCGATCCATGTCCCGGCGCGCCCGGCTACGAGGCCGTCGCCACCTGCCTGGCCCCGCCCGAGGTGCGGGCGCGGACGGAGGGCGTCGTCGCATGGCGGCCGCAAGCGGCATAGGGCCTGTGGCCGGCTCGGATTTCCGCGAGGCCCGGCAGTCGGGTGGCAGCCGCGAACGCGAAGGGCGCCCCGGCCCGGCCTCCCGGCGGGGCGCCCTTGCCGGCGCAGCTTGTCAGCCGTGATGGGACGAGGCGATCGGCACTTCCTGGCCCTGGGCGTCGTAGAGCTTGCCGTTCAGGAAGTAGTCGCCGTCATGCAGCGGGGCGATGTCCTGGTAGCGCAGGATGCGCTCGGTTCCGGCGGCGATGACCGAGGGCTGGTCCGGCGTGCCGGCCCGCAGGTGGTTGAACAACAGATTCAGCGAGATCGCCATCAGGGCCGCCGAGCTGATGCCCGAGTGGAAGATGGTGGCGAACCAGCTGGGGAAGTGTTCGTAGAACTGCGGCACCGCGATCGGGATCATGCCGAAGCCGATCGACGTGGCCACGATGATCAGGTTCATGTTGTTGGCGTAGTCGACCTTGGCGAGCGAGCGGATGCCGCTGGCCGCCACGGTGCCGAACAGGACGAGGCCGGCGCCGCCGAGGACCGACGGCGGCACGGAGGCGATCACGCGCCCCATCACCGGCAGCAGGCCGAGCGCCACCAGGATCAGGCCGCCGGTGGCCACGACGATGCGGCTCTTGATGCCGGTGACCGCGATCAGGCCGACATTCTGGGCAAAGGCGCTCTGGGTGAAGGAGCCGAAGATCGGCGCCAGCGTGCTGGAGAGCATGTCGGCGCGCAGGCCGTCGCCGAGGCGGCGCGAGTCGACCTTGGTGCCGATGATCTCGCCGACGGCCAGGATGTCGGCGGAGGTCTCCACCAGCGTGACGATGATGACGATGAACATCGACACGATGGCGGCGATGCTGAAGGTCGGCAGACCGAAATGGAACAGGGTCGGCAGCGCCACGGTCGGTCCCTGGGCCACCCTGGAGAAGTCGGTCATGCCCAGGGCGACGGCGACGACGGTGCCGATCACCATGGCCAGGAGGATGGACAGGCGCGAGATCATGCCGCTGCCCAGCTTGCTCAAGAGCAGCACGACGGCGAGCGTGAAGGCGGCGAGGCCGATATTGGCGACGCTGCCATAGTCGGGCGCGCTCGAGTTGCCGCCCATGGCCCAGCGTGCGGCGACCGGCATCAGCGTCAGGCCGATCGTGGTGATGACGATGCCGGTGACCAGCGGCGGGAAGAACTGGATGATCCGCGAGAACACCGGCGTGATCAGCAGGCCGATGAAGGCGGAGACCATCACCGCGCCGAGCACGGCCGGAAGCCCGCCGCCGTCCTTGGCGGTGACGATCGCGATCATGGTGGCGACACCGGCGAAGGAAACCCCCTGCACCAGCGGCAGCCGGCAGCCGAAGAAGGGCAGGCCCATGGTCTGCAGGATGGTCGCCATGCCGCCAGCAAACAGGGAGGCGGTGACCAGGAGGCCGATCTCGGCGGGCGCCAGGCCGGCGGCCTGGCCGATGATCAGGGGAACGGCGACGATGCCGCCATACATGGTGAGGACGTGTTGCAGGCCGTAGGCCAGGTTGGCCCCGATGCCGAGATTCACATCCTCGGGCCGCTGCGCCTCGATGGCAGCGGGCGATGCCGTTGTCGAAGTCAAACCGGTTTCTCCCCTTGCTCGTTCTGCGTCGATGGACTGACAATCGTCGGACAGGCCGCGACGCGGCGGGAGGCGGCCGCACGCCCTGCGGCAGGCAGGACGGCAGGGCCAGCTTCGGGCGCCCGCATCGCACAATCACTTGCCGCGGCGGCCACATCGGCCGTGCCGGCATAGGCATGACAATCGTTGCCGCCCGCCCTACGGGGCGGTCATGGGCGGCAGGCAGGGGACCGGACGCTGCCGGCCCAAAGTCGATGGGGAGCCCCGGCCATCCGGGGTATCAGGCGCGGCGTTCCGGCCTCCCATTGCCAGCGTGAACTCGACAAGCGGTCGACGCCTTTGTTGGTGTCATCATTCCGCAACGGCTGTCGGCGCAGAAGGGGCGCGCCGCGCGAAGCACTTGCTTGCAGAATGGGAAAATCCGAGGCATCGCCCCGGATCCTCGGCCCGTGTTTTCCGCCTCGGCCAAGCCGGATGATCGCGGCCATGGCGCCGGGCGCCGACGGTGCCGCAGCGGGGCATGGCCCACCATAGCGCAATGCCTGCGCCGGCGCATCCACCGTCTCCCAACCCGCGGGGCTGGCGAGCCCGGCACCGCCGGCCTGCTTTGGCAGGAGTCGCCGCGCCGAGGTGTAACATGTGGAAAGCGCGGCAAGCCCGGCCTGACCGGGGATTTCATCGGCGCGCCGATGCCGGTATGCAAGGGCTGCCGAATTCGCACCGACTCGGCGACAGCCACGCCCGAGCCGGAGGAGGCGGATGAAGATCGAGATCGAGATGGGCAGCGTCTCCGCCCCGGGCGGAGCCGGTGGGCCGGCGATGCTCGATATCGAGGAACTGCTGGCTACGCGCCTGTTGGTGCAGGGCAATTCCGGCTCCGGCAAATCGCATCTGCTGCGCCGCCTGCTGGAGCAGAGCGCCCCGCATGTCCAGCAGGTGATCATCGACCCCGAGGGCGAGTTCGCCGGCCTGGCCGAGCGGTACGGCCATGTGGTCGTCGACGCCGACCGCGGCGTCGCCGAGCTCGAGACCATTGCGGGGCGCGTGCGCCAGCACAGGGTTTCGGCCGTCGTCAACCTGGAGAGCCTCGACGCGGAAAAGCAGATGCGCGCGGCGGCGGTGTTCCTCAACGCTCTCTTCGACGCCGAGCGCGACCACTGGTATCCGATGCTGGTCGTGGTCGACGAGGCGCAGCTGTTCGCCCCCTCCGTCTCCGGCGATGTCGGCGAGGAGGTGCGCAAGCTCTCGCTCGGCGCCATGACCAACCTGATGTGCCGCGGCCGCAAGCGCGGCCTCGCCGGCATCATCGCCACCCAGCGCCTGGCCAAGCTGGCCAAGAACGTGGCGGCCGAGGCCTCCAACTTCCTGATGGGCCGCACCTTCCTCGACATCGACATGGCCCGCGCCGCCGAC
Source organism: Labrys sp. Lb11 (assembly GCF_057554225.1). NCBI lineage: Bacteria > Pseudomonadati > Pseudomonadota > Alphaproteobacteria > Hyphomicrobiales > Xanthobacteraceae > Labrys > Labrys sp. Lb11. Next base: position 68,795 of record NZ_BAAJOT010000011.1, on the reverse strand, counting down.
CTGCTCGGCCTCGACCGGCGCCAGGCCGAGACCTTCCGCGAATTGCAGCGCGGCCATTTCGTCGCCCTCGGGCCGGCGATCTCGCGGCGCCCGCTGCCGATCAAGGTCGGGCCGGTGGAGACGCAGGTGCGTGCCGCGGCGCCGAAGCTGACGCCGCTCCCGGAGCAGCCTTCCGAAAGCGCCCGCGAGTTGATCCTGGCGCCGGTGCCGGCTGCGCCGGCGCGCGCTCCGGCGGAGCGGCGGCCGGTCGCGCCGCCGCTGTCGACCAACCAGATCCTGGAGCAGGTGGTGCGCAACCGCCCGGCCTCCGCGCCCGCGGAAGAGGGGCCGGTCATGCCGCCCGCCGAGCGCGAGGCGCTGTTCCGCCGGCTGGCGCGCGAGATGATGCTGGAACCGCAGGCGCATTTCCGGCCCGAAGCCGTGCTGTACCAGGACTTCCTCGCCCGCTGTCGGCTCGAAAGGGTGCTGGGCACGCCGCCGCTGCCCGACTTCCGGGTGCACCTCAACATCGCCCGCGCCGGCATCGACCCGGATGTCGTCGATGCGTCGGGCTGGGACGCGGCCATCGACGTCGCCCGTCGCATCCCCAGCGACCTGCAGGCGGTGTTCCTCATTCTCGCTGGCGCGGCGCTGCAGGGGACGCCCTGTCCCTCCAACATGGAGGTGGCGCATCGCTGCGGCTCCCATTCCGCCGGCCGCGCCAAGAGCCAGATCCGCCATCTCGAACGGGCCGGCTTCATCGTCACCCGCGCCGACATGCGCGGCAACCGCATCGCCGTGGTGCCGGATCTGGGCTGGGAAACCGCTCTCGGCGATCCGAACGGCCCGGCGACGCTGGCCGAGACCGGCGACGGCGACATCGTCGCGGCGGAGTAGGGCCGGCCGCCAGGGGCGCGCGAAGGCCGGATCGGCCGGGAACGGCGGACGACGATCCCTCTGCGCGGCGCGGAACGCATGCCATTTCGGCGACGCGGCGCCTGCCGGCAGCCGGCTGCGGGATCTTCCGCATGGCGGATTTTTTCGGCCGGGATGTCGCTTTTCTGCCCCGCCGTTCGTCTATGGGCAGCGGCGTCGCCGACCCGGCAACGCGCGTGGGAACCAGGATGGATATGAGCGACGACGATCTCGAACGGTTCGAAGCCGAGGGTTGCGCGCCCCTGCCGACCGCGGATGTGCAGGGTCATGTCGAGCATGATGGGGCCCGGATCTGGTACGCGGCCTATGGAGACGGCCCGCCGGTGGTGCTGCTGCACGGCGGTTTCGGCCATGGCGGCAATTGGTGCTACCAACTGCCGGCGCTGGTGGTGGCGGGTTATCGCGTCGTTCTGGTCGACAGCCGCGGCCATGGCCGCAGCACGCGCGACGATCGGCCCTACAGCTACGACCTGATGGCGACGGATGTGCTCGCGGTGATGGACACGCTGGGCCTCGGCCAGGCTGTGCTCGTGGGCTGGAGCGACGGCGCCTGCATCGCCCTCACCCTGGCCATCGCGGCGCCCCGGCGGGTGGCGGGAGTGTTCTTCTTTGCCTGCAACATGGACCCCAGCGGCGTGAAGGCGGTGGTCGAGCCGAGCCCGCTGCTCGACCGCTGCTTCAGCCGGCATGCCAAGGACTATGCCCGGCTCTCGGCCACGCCCGAGGCGTTCAAGGGCTTCGTCGCCGACGTCGAGCGGATGATGAAGACGCAGCCCAACTGTCCGACCGAGGTGCTTGCCGGCATTCGCATGCCCGTGGCGGTCGTGCAGGGCGAACATGAGGAGTTCATCAGGGCGGAGCACGCGACCTATCTCGCCGAGGTCATTCCCGATGCCCAACTGGTGATCCTGCCGGGCGTCAGCCATTTCGCGCCGCTGCAGCGGCCGGTGCTGTTCAACGCCGCCGTGCTCGGCTTCCTGCGCCGGGCCCTGCCTTAGATCCTGCCGGTGCAGCTCGCGCCGGGCACGACCAGCCGGGACCGGCCGCTCACCTCGCCCCGCGCTTGCTGAGATACTTCATGCCGGTGTCGCACATCACCGTGACGACGGTGGCGCCGGAGCCGAGGGTCTCGGCCAGCCGAAGGGCGGCGACGAGATTGGCGCCGGTCGAGGTGCCGGCGAACAGGCCCTCCTCCCGGGCGAGCCGGGCCGCCATGGCCTCGGCCTCGGCCGTGGAGACCGGCTCGATCCGGTCGGCGGCGCCCGGGTGCCAGAGCGGCACGACATAGCCGGCGCCGATGCCGTCGATGCCGTGGGCGCCGGTCGGCCCTCCCGACAGCACCGGCGATTCAGCCGGCTCCACCGCGACGAGACGGACGGTGCCGCGATGTCGGCGCAGGGCTTCGCCGAGACCGCGCAGCGATGCCGCGGTGCCGACGCTTTGGACGAAGCCGTCGACCCGGCCTCCGGTCTGGCGCCAGATCTCATCAGCCATGGCATGGTAGGCTGCGAGCTGGTCGGTGTTGTTCATCTGGTCGGGCCAGAAGCCGCCGGTCCGCTCGGCGACGATGCGGGCGGCCTCGATCATGTCGCGGGTCAGCTTTTCCGTCATGCGGCCGCCGTCGCTCGCCAGGACCTGCAGCCTTGCGCCGAGGGCGCGCATATGGTCGAGCTTCTCGCGCGCAAAGGCATCCGACGTGACGATGTCGAGGGATAGCCCTTGACGGCGCAGACCAGTGCCAGCGATACGCCGGTGCTGCCTCCGGTGTACTCGACCACCGAGCCGCCGGCGGCGAGGCGCCCATCCGCCTCCGCCGCCTCGATCATGGCGAGGGCCATCCGGTCCTTCATGCTGCCGGTCGGATTCTCGCTCTCCAGCTTCAGCAGGATGCGCGCCGGTGCCGGACGCGATCCGAGGCAAGGCGAGCAGGGCGGTGCGGCCGATCCTGTCCAAGACGGTGGTGGGGGCCGGCGCGGTCACGAGGCCTGCCTCCCCTCCAGCCAGAGCTGCAGCGCCGCGGCGTTGTTGTGCCGTTCGTCGCGGGCCGCATAGAGCAGGGTGACCGGCCCCTGCCGCAGGCGATCGAGCAGCTCGGCTGCGGCGGCTCGCGCCGGCTCCTGCTCCAGCTCGGCGGCATAGGCGGCGCGAAACGCCTCCCAATCCTCCGGCCGGGCATGGAAGCGCCGGCGCAGGGCGTCGCTCGGCGCCACGTCCCGGAGCCACAGGTCGATCCGCGCCTTGTCCCTGGCGAGGCCGCGCGGCCAGAGCCGGTCGACCAGGATGCGGGTGCCGTCCTCGGCGGCCGGCGGGTCGTAGACCCGCTTGAGGGCGGGTGAGACACCTCGAAAAGCGGGGGAGGCGAGAGATATCGGAGCCATGGATGGCTTTCCATGTATCTACATATATTGTACATGCATACATCCATGAGCATGCCGAAGCAACCGCAAAGGACCCTGCGCGCCGACGCCCGCGCCCTGGTCGAGACCTGCCCCGGTTGGAACAGCCGGCTGGCGGCCCGGCGCATCGCCATGGCGCTCGACCGTGAGCTGGCGGATCAGGGCCTGACCGCGGCGCAGGTCGGCCTGATGGCGCAGATCGCCGTCCTGTCCGACGACACGCTGAATGCCTTGGCCCAGCGCACCGGATTGGAGCAGTCGACCTTGTCGCGCAACCTGCGCACGCTGGAGCGCGAGGGGATGGTCGAGATCGCCGCGGTCGCAACCGACCTGCGGCGCCGGGCGGCCTGGCTCACCGAAGCCGGCCTGCGGCGCCTGGAGGCGGCGCTGCCGGCCTGGCGCCGGGCGCAGGCCAAGCTGGCCGGGCAGGTCGATGCCGAGCTGGCCCGGCGGCTGGCGGACCAGGCCGCTTCGCTTCAGCCCGGCGAGGGCTGATCGTCCGCCGGAAGCGGGGGAGCTGCGGCGTGCCGCGCCGCCAGGGCCGCTCCCAGAGCCTGCACCTGCTCCAGGCCGTGCAGCCGGTGCCGGTCGTCGCGGCTCTCCGAGCGATGGATCGTCAGGGCGGTCACATCGTCGATGCCGCAATAGCCGAAGATGCCGCGGTCGATCTGGCTACGCATGGCCTCGGCGTAGCCGTGCCGGGCAAAACCGTCGGCATCCTCGCCCGCCACCATGACAAGCACGACCTTGCGGCCGGAGAAAAGGCCGCGGATTCTGCCGTCCGGCCCGGTCCCATAGGCCCAGCCAATGGTGAAGACCCGGTCGATCCACCCCTTCAGCAGGGCCGGCATCGACCACCAATAGACCGGAAAGACCAGGACAAGGGCGGCCGCGCGATCGATCCGGGCCTGCTCGGACAGGACTTCGGCGGGCGCAGGGCCTTCGCCCCGATAAAACGCGAGATCCGCGGCGCCGATGCGCGGATCAAAGCCTTCCTCATGCAGGTCGGCGATGACGGCGCGGCCGCCGGCCTGCGCGACCGTAGCCGCCAGGGTGTCGGCCAGCCGGCGGGTGAGGGAGGCTTGCTCGGGATGGGATACGACGACGAGCGCAGTGTCCAAGTCCCGAGCGGAGACGGCGGCTTCCTCGGCGGGCGCGTCCGGCGGTCGGGTCTCGGCAGACATGCTTGACCTGCGGAAATATGTTACAATCGGTAAGTTGCCTATGGTAGATTTTCTGTCAAGCAAAAGGCCGCGGAGGCCAGGGCGGTTCGGACGTCATGAGCCGGATGTCGAGGGAGGAGCGCCGCCGCCAGCTGCTGGCGCAGGCATGGACGTTCGTCGCCGAGGAGGGGACGGATGCGCTGACTCTCGCCCGGCTCGCGGAGCGGGCCGGCGTCACCAAGCCGATCGCCTACGAGCATTTCGGCACGCGGGCCGGCCTGCTCGCAGCGCTCTATCGCGACTATGACCGGCGCCAGGCGGCGGCGCTGCGGGCGGCCCTGGGGGCTGGTGCCGCGACGCTCGATGATGCCGCGCGCATCCTGGCCTGGGCCTGTGTCGACTGCATCGTCTCCGCCCAGCCCGAGGTCGTCGCGGTCAGCGCCGCCCTGGCCGGCTCCCCCGAGCTGGAGGCGGTGAAGCGGGAATGCCTGGACGCCTTCATGGGCGAATGCCAGGCCGCGCTGGCGCCCTTCGGCGGCGGGGCGGCGATCACGACCGCGGGCCTGATCGCCATGGTCGGTGCCGCCGAGAGCCTTTCGGCCGCGGCTGCCTCGGGCCGGGTCGCGCCGGCCGAGGCGACGGCCGTGCTGACCGGCTTGATCCTCGCCCTGCCGAGGCGGGGAGAGCGCGCCGGCGGCGCCGTGCCTGTGGATGAGGCGCCGGGCGCCGCCGCCTGAGCCCGCCGCCGGCGGCAGGTCCTCCGCCGCTCCAGCGCGGCCACGTCGCTCCGAGCTTGCTGCCGGCGCAGGCCGGCAGCCTCTGCGCGGCCTGCTCAGCGCAGCGTCGCCACCAGGTCCATGAAACGCTTGACGCGCGCCGCGTCCACGGGGTTCCAGGTGTTGCCGTCGACCTTGAAATGGGTGCCGATGACGACGCCCTGCGCCAGCGCCAGCACGTCGCGGACATTGTCGATGTTGACGCCGGTGTTGGCGAAGACCGGGACGTCCTTCACCGTCTCGCACACCGTGCGCAGATCCGACTGGTCGGCCGGCTGGCCGGTGATCGGGCCGGAGACCAGGATGGCGTCGGCCTTGGAGGAGAACACGGCGCTGCGGGCGCGCAGGGCGATCGGGCGCTGGTCGAGCGAGTGGGCGAACTCCGCGTTGATGTTGAACAGCATCTTCATGTCGTCGCGCTTGAGCTGCGTGCGCAGGCGTGCCGCTCCGGCACAGTCGGGTTGCCACAGTCCCATGTCGGAGGCGAACAGGCCGGTGAAGATCTCGCGCACGAAGCTGGCGCCCGTGACCGCGCCGATGGCGACGCTCGCCACCGGATCCCAGAGATAGTTGACCCCGAAGGGCACCTTCAGCGACGGCCGGGCCGCCTGCACGATCGCCGTCATGGCGGCGATGCTCTCGGGCGAGCCCTTGAACACATAGGGCCGGTCATTCTCGTTGCCGAACATGATCGCGTCCACGCCGCCGGCCTGCAGCCTCTCGATATCGGCGACCACGTCGTCGATCAGCTTGGCCATGCCGCCGTCGGCGTCGTAGAGCGGCGCACCGGGCAGCGCGCCGATATGGGCCATTGCGATCACGACCTTTTTCCGGTCACCGAAGAAGTCGAACACCATCTGTCTGTCCTTTGCGGCGGGGGGCTTGCGGGGCGGCGGAACGCACCGGCAGGTTTTGAAAATATACGCACAAACCGAACATATTCAAACAATATCTGTTGATGCGCCGGGCTTTGTTGGATAGCGTTGCCGGCATCGATCGCGGAGCCCAGCCTCATGCCCGAAGCCAGCATCGCCTATCCCGAGCTCGCCGGCCGCCGGGCCATGGTCACAGGAGGCGCCACGGGGATCGGCCGGGCCATCGCCGCGGCGCTGGCGCGCGAGGGCGTGGCGGTGGCGATCGCCGACCTGGATCTTGCCGGCGCTTCCAAGGCGGCCGCCGCGATCGGCAAGGGCGCAGTGGCGATCGAGATCGACGTGCGCAAGCGCTCCTCGGTCGAAGCGGCCTTTGCCGTGGCGCGCGAGCAGCTCGGCGGCTGCGACCTGCTCGTGGCCAATGCCGGCGTCTCCACCATGCAGCGGGCGCTGGAGATCACGGACGAGGAGTGGGACTTCAACTTCGACGTCAACGCCCGCGGCGTCTTCCTGACCAACCAGATCGCCGCCCGCCATTTCATCGCCGAGGGCAGGGGCTGCATCGTCAACACCGCCTCGCTCGCCGCCAAGGTCGGCGCGCCGCTGCTGGCGCATTATTCCGCCAGCAAGTTCGCGGTGCTCGGCTGGACGCAGGCGCTGGCCCGCGAGCTGGCACCGAAGGGCATCCGCGTCAATGCCGTGTGCCCCGGCTTCGTCAAGACCGGGATGCAGACCCGCGAGATCGCCTGGGAAGCCGAGCTGCGCGATGTCCCGCCCGAGCAGGTCGTCGCCGACTACATCGCTCAGACGCCGCTGGGGCGGCTGGAGAAGCCGGAGGACGTTGCCGACGTCGTCGTCTTCCTCGCCTCGGACCGGGCGCGCTTCATGACCGGGCAGGGCGTGAACGTGACCGGCGGCGTCTACATGACCTGAGACCGAAGCCGGGGATGGAAGGAGGGCAACCCGGCTTCCACTCTAGAAATGTTTGAAGTTGTTTGTATCGTGACGACGTCTCGGTCCGGATCGGGACCATGCGGAACCCGGCCGGCGTTCCGCGATGGAGCAGCCTTCGCCGGGCTGTTTCCCCGCATCGGGGCCCTTGCGGGCGGACGCCGGTCACACGCGCCACAGCGGGAGCGGCCAATGGCGGGTATCGAACGACGCGGCATATGCGGGCGCCCGGGCGGCGCTTCCACCTGGCGCGCCGGCGAAGCGGCCGGGCCGCCCGCCTGTCCGGCGTCGGCGCCGCGGTTTCGCCGGGGGCATGCGGCATGAGGGGAGCGGGGGGCAAAGGCAGCCGGGTCGGCAAGGTCGCCCTGCACCTCGGCCTCGTCTTCGTCTGCCTCGCGGTGCTGCTGCCGCTGCTCTGGGTGCTGCGCGTCAGCCTGGTGCCGCCGGAGCTTTCCTACAGCACCGAGCTGATGCCGGCCGTCTCGGTGGAGAACTACCGGGCCCTGCTCTCCGGCCGCTTCGGCCAGTCCTATCTCAACAGCCTCGTCGTCGCGATCGGTTCCGTCGTGGTCGCCATGCCCTTCGCCGCGACCACGGGCTACGCCTTCGCCCGCTTCCGGACCGGCGGCGGCTTCGCCCGCTTCGCAGTGCTGGCGACGCAGATGCTGCCGTCGGTGGCGCTGGTGCTGCCGACCTTCATGCTGTTCCGCACCCTGGAGCTCTCCAACAGCCTTGCCGGGCTGATCATCGTCTATGCCGCGCTCAACCTGCCGTTCCTGGCGTGGATCCTGATGGGCTTCTTCAAGGGCATCCCGGTCGATCTGGAATGGGCGGCCATGACCGACGGCGCTACGGCCTGGGGCGCCTTCTGGCGCATCGTCCTGCCGATCTCCCTGCCCGGCATCGCCGCCGCAGGCGTGCTCGGCTTCATCCTGGCCTGGAACGAGTTCCTGTTCGCCCTGGTGCTCAGCGGCCCCGGCACCGCGACCATCCCGGTGGCGCTGGCCGCACTGCAGACCTCCAACGGCGTGCAGATCGGCAATGTGGCGGCGGGCGTCGTGCTCGCGGTGCTGCCGCTCCTCGTCGCCTCGCGCTTCATCCAGCGTTTCCTGGTCGAGGGGCTCACCTTCGGCAGCGTCAAATGACCCAACGGCAAGGCCGCAAAGGCCTGCAAGCACCAGAGGAGAGACCGATGAAAATGCCCCCATTGCCCAGGCGAGCCCTTCGGAGCGCCGCCCTCGCCGCCGTCTGCCTCGCGGCGATCGCCGGCCCGGCCGCCGCGTCCGAGGCCACTCTGCGCGCGCTGATGGAGGACGTGCCGGAGACGCGCATCATCGAGGGCCTGCTGCCGGAGTTCACGGCCAAGACCGGCATCAAGGTCGAGTTCGAGAAGATCGGCTATCCCGACATGCACGACAAGCTGGTAACCCAGCTGGTCAGCCCGCAAAGCGCGTACAACCTGCTGTCCGTCGATTTCCTGTGGGCCGGCGAGTTCCCGGCGGCCAACTGGCTGGTCGACCTCAAGCCCCTGGTCGAGAAATCGAACTACGACCTCGCACCCTTCATCCCGGCGATGCTCGACCTGCTCGGCCGCACCGAGCAGTCCCTGCCGATCCTGCCGATGTACAATTATTCGATGGGTCTGATCTACCGCACCGACCTTCTCGCCGATGCCAAGCTCCAGGCGGAGTACAAGGCCGCGACCGGCAAGGAACTCGCGGTGCCGGCGACGCTGGACGACTATGTCGCCCTGTCGAAGTTCATGAAGGCCAAGGGCGGCGTCGAGGGCGCGGCCATGCAGGGCCAGCGCGGCGACCCCAACTCCATCGAATTCTCCAACTACCTGTTCTCGGCTGGCGGCGCCTATCTCGATGCCGGCGGCAAGGTGGTGCTCGACAGCCCCGAGGGCCGCAAGGCGCTCGATCTCTATGTCGACAACATCAAGAACGGCGCCCAGCAGGGCGCCTTGTCGGCGACGCTCGACGACACGCTGCGGCTGATGTGCAGCGGCAAGGCCTTCAGCATGGTCACCTACTGGTGGATGCTGCCGCAGCTCGACGACGCCAAGGGCTGCCCGGCGGTGGCGGGCAAGGTGGCGCTGGCGGTGATGCCGGGCGGTCATGGCGAGAGCGGCGGCTGGGGCTGGGGCATCCCGAAGAACACCACGCCCGAGGAGCAGGACGCCGCCTGGAGCTTCATCCAGTGGGTGCAGAGCAAGGACGTCTCGGTGAAGCGCGCCCTGCAGGGGCATGCCCCGGTGCGCAGCGACGTCTATTCGGACCCGGCGGTGACGGCCAAGTACCCCTACTACGCGATCGCCCAGCAGGTGGTCGCCAGCGGCAAATCCTTCCCGATCTTCACCTATTCGGCGGAGTACGAGAACGTGCTGGGCACGCAGATCTCGACGGCGGCGAGCGACGGCTCCGGCACCGGCGAAGCCCTGGCCGCTGCCGCCAAGGGACTGGCCGACCTCAAGGCGCGCTGAGGCCGGCGCAGCGGCACGGCCCGCCGGGCCGCGCCGCCTGTTCGAGAGGGGCAGAACGGACGATGCGAGCCATCACGGATTTCGGGCGCGAATGGCGCATGGGCTGGGCGTTCGCGGCGCCAGGCCTGTCGCTGCTGGCGATGGTCATGGGCTTCCCGCTCGCCTATGCCGTGCTGATGTCGGTGTCCTCGATGACGCTGATGCGCCCGAGCCTGTGGCCGCTGAAAGGCTTCGACAACTTTGCCGTCCTGTTCGCCGACCCGCTGTTCTGGCACACGCTGCTCCTGACGGTGCGCTACTCCATCGTCACCGTCGCCGGCGAGTTCGCGATCGGTCTCGGCATCGCGCTCATGCTCAAACGCACCGTGCGGATGAAGCCCTTCTACTTCGCGGTCCTGACCATCCCGATGGCGATGTCGCCGATCAGCGTCGCCCTGGTCTGGCGCATGCTGCTGCAGCCCAATCTCGGCATCGTCAATCATCTCCTGGAGAGCGCCGGTCTGCCGCGGGTCGACTGGCTCGGCAGCGCGAACCTGGCGCTGTCGACGATGGCGGCGATCGACATCTGGCAGCAGACCTCCTTCGTCGTGCTGATCCTTGCCGCCGGCCTCGCCGCCCTGCCGCGCGAGCCCTACGAGGCGGCCGAGGTCGACGGTGCGAGCAGTCTGCAGCAGTTCTTCTACATCACCCTGCCGATGCTGCGCCCGGTTGCCGCCATCGCCGTCGTCATCCAGCTGATCAACGAGTTCCGCACCTACGACCTCACCTATGTCCTGACCCGCGGCGGCCCGGGCTCGGCCACGGAGGTGTTGAGCTTCTTCGCCTATCGCCGCGCCTTCCTCGGCCTGGCGCTGAACCAGGGAGCGGCCGCGGCCTTCGTTCTCCTCATGATCGTCCTGGTCCTGACCGTGCTGTTCTTCTGGATGCTCGAACGCTCCGAGACGCGCGAGGCCATCTGACGTCGCCGCGTGAGGCCATCCGGCAGCCGGCCGGTGCTCAGGCTCCGGCTTTCGGGCCGGGCTCTCGGCCCAAGGCAGGTGCCAGCGGCAGGGTGGCGAAGGGCTTGATCTCCTTGAGGACGAACATGGTCTGCATCTCCTTGATCCGGGGCAGGCGGCGGATCACGGTCATGGCGAACTCGGCATAGGTATCGAGGTCGCGAGCCACGACCTGTAGCAGGAAGTCGGCATTGCCGGCGATGCTGTAGCAGGCGACGACCTCGTCGAGCCCGAGCACGTCGCGCTCGAAGGCCTGGGCCTCGGCCTCGCTGTGGCTGTCGATGCGGACGCTGACGAAGGCGAGCACGCCCAGGCCCAGCCGGCGCCGGTCGAGCACGGCGCGATAGCCCTGGATGACGCCCTGCTCCTCCAGCCGGCGCACCCGCCGCCAGCATGGCGAGGTCGACATCCCGACCCGGTCGGCCAGTTCCTGGTTGGTCAGCCGGCCGTCACTCTGCAGGGCGGCGAGGATTCGCGTGTCCGCGGCCTCGATCGTGTGCTCAGGCATAATTCACCTTTCTCCTTTCAAAAGAGAGGTGGATTCTACCGATATCGTGCCATCTCACGCAATAATGAGGCATGATTGCCCAAAGGGGTCGGCATATCCTGGTCGAGAAGCGCCGGCCCGGCGCAATGCATCGACAGGTCCTGCCGTGAACGAAGACCTCCGCGTCGCCATCATCGTCAATCCCGCGCTTCCGCTCGGCCTCCTCGCCAACACCATCGGCGCTGTCGCGATCGGGCTCGGCGCCCGGCTGCCGCTGCTGGCCGGCAGCCAGCTCGCCGACCGCAAGGGAAGGACGATCGACATCGGCTCGAACCGGCCGGTGCCACTGCTCCAGGCCGCGGACGAGGCCATCCGCGCGCTGCTGGTCAAGGCCCTCGCCCAGCCCGGCGAGCGGGCGGTGGTGCCGTTCCCCGCCTTCGCCCGCAGCCTGCACGCCTTCGCCGACTACGAGGCGGCGCTCCTCGGGCGCGACCTGCAGGCGGAGGCGATTGACGGCCTCGGCCTGGCCGGCCCGGCAAAATGGGTGAAGTCGCTGACGGGATCCCTCAGGCTGCTGCGCTGACGCGGCGAGCCGGGGTTGTGGATGCGGCGTCCGGCTGCTGGCATGCCCCGGTCCCGGCGGCTATAGCGGCTGCCGATGAGCCCGCATCGCGTCCGGGCGCAAGCGGAGCAAGGCGATGGCCGGGGGCAAGCCCGTCACGATCTACGGCATCAAGAACTGCGACACGATGAAGAAGGCGCGCAGCTGGCTCGACGGCCGCGGCATGGCCTACACCTTCCATGACTACAAGGCCGAGGGCATCGACCGCGCCCGGCTTGAGGGCTGGGCTCGTGCCGTCGGCTGGGAGGTGCTGCTCAACCGCGCCGGCACCACCTTCCGCAACCTGCCGGAGGCGGACAAGGCCGGATTGGACGAGGCCAAGGCGATCACGCTGATGCTGGGCCAGCCCTCGATGATCAAGCGCCCGGTGCTCGATGTCGGAGGCAAGCTGCTCATCGGCTTCAAGCCGGACAGCTACGAGAAGGCGCTGGGATAGGGGCGGAGGCGGGCATCCGCCGTGCCTCAGGCCTTCGCCGCCATCCATTCAGCCGCGGCGTCGAGGATCGCCGTCAGCACATCGGCGTCCTTGCGGCCGGTCCGCGCCGGGACGTGGAACGAATGGTCGGCGTCCTCGAACAGGACGAGGCTGGTGCGGCTGCCGAGACCCTCGACGACGGGGCGGAGCAGGGCAAGCTCGGCCAGGGCATCGTGGGTGCCCTGCAGGAACAGCATCGGCAGCGCAATGTCGGCGAGATGGACGGCGCGCTCGCCCGAAGGCTTGCCGGCCGGATGCAGCGGGAAGGCGAAGAAGACGAGGCCGCGCACCCCCGGCAGCGGCGCGAGGGCCTGAGCCTGCGAGGTCATGCGTCCACCGAACGAACGGCCGCCGGCAAAGAGCGGCAGGCCCGGCGCGCGACGGGCCGCCTCGGCGACGGCGGCCCGCACCGCCGCGTGGGCCACGGCCGGCGGATCGGGCCGCCCGCTGCCCTTCTCCATGTAGGGGAACTGGTAGCGCAGGGTGGCGACGCGCCGCTGCGCCAGCCCCTCGGCCAGCCCGGCCATCGACTTGTGGGTCATCCCGGCTCCGGCTCCGTGAGCGAGGACCAGGCCGGCGCGCGCGTCGGGCGGCGCCAGCCACAGGCCGGAAACACCTGGTGTTCCGTCGATGGCGATGGTCAGTGCTTGGGCGTCCGTCATCGCGCCAGCATAGCGGCGGGCGCGGCCGGCGCCAGTCCTCCGGGCAAGGGCTCCTCAGGCCGCGTCCATGCGGCGCAGCACCCGCGCCTCGATCGCCGACACCGCCAGGGTCAACGGGAAGGCGAACAGGAAATAGGTGGCGGCGACCACGGTCAGGACCTCGATCGGCTGGCCGGTGACGCTGGAGATGTTGCGGCCGACGAACATCAGGTCGGCCATGCCGACCGCCGAGACGATGGCGCTCTCCTTGAACACGGTGATGGTGTTCGACAGGAGGTTCGGCGCGGCGCGCAGCAGCGCCTGTGGCAGCACCACATAAACGATGGTGACGGTGCGGGTCAGGCCGAGGGCGACGCAGGCATCGCGCTGGTCGCGGTCGATGGTCTTGAAGGCGGCGCGGAAGGACTCGCTCGCCAGGGCGGCCATGTAGAGCGTGAGGGTCAGGAAGGCCGACAGGAAGGCGCCGACCTCTACACCGAGCAGCAGGGGCAGGCAGAAGAACATCCAGAATAGCTGGATCAGCACGGGCACGCCGCGCACCACCTCGACCAGGGCGCCGGCGCCGGCACGCAGCGGGCGCGAGCCCGAGGCTCGGGCGACGGCGAGGCCGAAGCCGAGCACCGCGCCGACGATCACGGCGAGGCAGGAGAGTTGCAGGGTGATCAGGAAACCGCGTGCCAGCGTCGGCAGATAGTCGAGGAGGGCGGCGAAGTTGAACTCGTAGATCATCGGCGCCCCGTCTACTCGCCCATGATGCGGGCATTGCGCCGCTGGTAGATGTCGACGATCCGGCCGAGAGGGAACGCGATGGCAAAATAAAGCAGCGCCACCGTGGTGAAGGTCTCGATCGGCCGGTAGGTCTGCACGGCGAGATATTTGGCCTCGTACATCAGGTCGCCGACCGAGACGAGGGCGACGAGAGCGCTCTGCTGGATCATGCCGATGCTGTTGGTGAGCAGGACGGGAATGGCCAGGCGCAGGGCTTGCGGGAAGACGACATAGCGATAATAGAGCGGCCGGCTCAGGCCCAGCGCCACCGCCGCGTCGGCATGGGCGCGCGGAATGGCCTGGATCGCGGCGCGATAGGCCTCCGCATTGTAGGCCGTCAGGTTCAGCGACAGCGCCATCACCCCCATGGTGAAGGGGTCCCAGAACACGTTGAGCAGGACCGGGACGCAGTAGAAGAACCAGACGATCTGGATCAGCGCCGGGGTGCAGCGGAACAGCTCGATATAGGCGCGGAACGGTGCCCGGACGAGGATGGAGGGGCTCAGCACCGCCACGGCGACGAGGAAGCCGGCGATGGTGGAGATGGCGATCACCAGGGCAGAGAGCTCCAGTGTGACGACGAGGCCGCGCAGCAGCGGCTCGGCGCCGTTGGCGATCAGGTGGAAGTTGAGGTCATAGCCCATGGCTGGGCTCCGGCGCCCGCACCGCTCCGCCATGGCGCATCTTGCGCAGGAACTCCCTGGTCCTTTCCGCCTGCGGGGCGGCGAAGATCCGCTCCGGCGGCCCAGCCTCGACGATGACGCCGCCGGCGCAGAACAGCACCTGGGTGGCGATGTTGCGGGCGAATTCCATATCGTGGGTGACGATCATCATCGGCATGCCGCCCTGCGCCAGCTCGGCGATCATGTTCTCCACCTCCGACACCAGCTCCGGGTCGAGGGCGGAGGTCACCTCGTCGAACAGCATCAGGCTCGGCTCCAGCATCAGCGCCCGGGCGATGGCGACGCGCTGCTTCTGGCCGCCGGAGAGCTGGGCGGGATGGGCGTCGAGCTTGCCGGCAAGGCCGAAGCGCTGCAGCAACCGCTCGGCCTGCTCGTTGGCGACGGCCGCCGGCACGCGGTGGACCCGGACCGGTGCCAGCACCAGGTTCTGGCGCACGGTGAGGTGCGGGAACAGGGTGTAGTGCTGGAACACCATGCCGACCCGGCGCTGCTGCGCTCGATCGATGACCGTGCGCCCCTTGCCGGAGACGGAGATGTAGGGCTTGCCGTCCAGCGTGATCGTGCCGGCGTCGATGTTCTCCAGGCCCATCATGCAGCGCAGCAGCGTGCTCTTGCCGCCGCCGCTCGGGCCGATGATGACGAGGCGGTCGGTCCGCGACAGCGTCAGGCCGACGCCGTCGAGGACCTTGATGGCCCCGGCGGCGTAGCTCTTGCGCAGGTCGGCGATCGCAACGAAGGCGTCGGCCATGGGCCGGTCTCCCGGAAGAAGGCGGACGGCGTGGCGGCCGCCTATTGCTGCTCGGTCTGGGCGAGGTAGTGCTGGGTGAGGCGGTCGACGGTGCCCTCGGCGAGCTTCTGCTCCAGGAAGATGTTGAGGGCCTCGATATCGTCGAGCGGGACGCTGCGGCGGAAGCCGTAGGCGATGCCCTGGCGGGCAAGGGCCGGAACCGGCATGGCGGCGATCGCCCAGCCCTTGTTGGCGTTGATGAACATCTGGTTGGTCACCGAATCGGCCACCGCCACGTCGGCGCGCCGGCTCTTCACCGCCAGGCGGACGTCGTCGATGTTGGGCAGGCGCAGCACCTTGCCCTGGGTGACGCGTCCGGTCAGCGCCTGGTCCTCGGCCGTGCCGGAGACCACGGCGAAGGTCACGTCGGGCTTGTCGAAGCTGGCGCCGAAGTCGGCCGGGGCGCCGAGCTTGGGATTGTCCTTGTTGTAGACCAGCGAGATCTCGAAGAAGCGGGCCGATTCGGTGAAGTGGATCACCATGGCGCGCTGCGGCTTGCGGTTGATCGCCATCGCGACGTCCCATTTGCCGCTGTTGAGGCCGGCGATCATGTTGTCCCAGTCGGTGTCGACGAACTCGACCTTGACGCCGCCGAGCTGCTCCTTGGCGAATTCGCGCAGGAGATCGACGAAGATGCCGCTGTACTCGCCGGTCTTGGGGTCTCGAATGACGTCCGGCGGCGCGAGGCCCGCACCGGCGCGGATGACGCCGTTCTTCTGGGCATTGGCCCAGAGGTTCTCCGCCTCGGCGGCGCCGGCAGGCTGTCCGGCGAAGCCCTGGAGCATGGCCGCCGCCGCCAATGCGAGCGCGAGCCGCTTCAATCCACCCATCATCTCAAGTTCCCTCTGTTGATCCGTCGACAGTGCGCGTCGGCCCTTGGGCGGCTTTGCGTGCGGCGACGGCGGCTCGGCGGCGATGGCGCCCTCCAGCCGCGGCGTTGCGATTTTCCGTGCAAAATCCGCTGTAGCCTTGTAAACGTTTTCTAACAGATCATTCCTTATCCGGGGTGTCAAGGCGGACAATGCGGCCGGTCGGTCCGGCTGGGTCAAGGCAGAGCGTGGGGGGCGAGATGAGCAGGGTCGGGTGCGGCGAGGGGCGGGAGTGACGGGATGGCCCGGTCAAAGTCTCCGCTTGAGAATGGCGGCGCCCTGGCGCGCGGCAATGCGACGGTGTTCGAGGTGGCCAAGCTTGCCGACGTCTCGATCGCCACGGTGTCGCGGGCGCTCAACAATCCCGATTCCGTGCGCGAGGAGCTGCGAGCGCGGGTGATCGCGGCAGCGCGGCAGCTCGGCTATGCCTCGAACCCGGCCGCCAAGGCGTTGCGGGCGCGCCGGTCGCGCATCATCGCCACCGTGGTGCCGACGCTCGACGACGAGGCGTTCTCCCGCATCGTCAACGGGTTGCAGTCCGTCCTGGTCGAGCGCGGCTATGTCGGTTTCCTCCACACTTCTGGATTCGACAATTCCAATCTTCACGCCGGCGTAAAGCAGTTGTTCGAGCGCGGTGCCGAGGCAATGGCGATCGTCGGTCGCGTCTACGACAAGAAGCTCCTCGCCTATCTGGCGGAGCGCAATATTCCCTCGGTGTCGATCTATTCGCGGTTGCAGAACGATCCTTTGCCCTCGATCGGCATCGATAACTACAAGGCCACGCGAAAGCTGGTCGACCTCCTGCTCGACCTCGGCCATCGCCGCATCGCCATGATCGCCGGCACGACCAGGGGCAACGACCGGCAGCAGGTGCGCATCAAGGCGTTCCACGAGCGCATGCGCGAGATGTCTCTGGATGCGGTGGTTCACTCGATCGAGCGCAACTACACGCTCAACGATGGGGCCGATGCCATCCGCGAGATCTGCGCAAGGCGGCCGGACATCACCGCGGTGCTGTGCGGCAGCCATATCATCGCCTTCGGCGTGCTGGCCGAATGCCGCCGGATCGGCATCGACGTGCCGGGACGGCTGTCGGTGACCGGGTTCGACGATTTCAGCTTCGCCCCGCTGCTCGATCCGCCGCTGACCACGCTGTCGGTGCCGGCCTCCGAGATCGGCCGCCGCGCCGCCGAGGCGCTGATCGCTGCGCTGGACGAGGGGCGCCCCATCCATTCCCTGGAATTCGAGACCAGGCTGATCGTGCGCGCCTCCACGGCGGCGCTGGGTGAGGGGAGGGGCGATTGACAGGCTCGAAAGAAAACGTTTACAAAAATTCATCGTACATTGGATGAACGTTGCGCCGGTCGCAGGCGCGGGTTCGTCCCCTGATGGAAGGGCGCCGCCATGCGGTTCCGTCGAATGGTCAACGTCGTCGGCGTCCACGCCGCGGGGGAACTGAACGAGGTCATCACCGGCGGCGTCCTCGACGTGCCGGGCGCGACCATGTTCGACAAGATGCTCCATCTCGAGCGCGAGGCCGACGATCTCAGGCAGTTCCTGCTGCGCGAGCCGCGCGGGAAGGTGACGCAATGCGTCAACCTGGTGCTGCCCTCTACCCATCCCGACGCCGATGTCGGCTTCGTCATCATGGAATCGGAATTCTATGTGCCGATGTCCGGCACCAACACCATCTGCACGGTGACGGCGCTGCTGGAAACCGGGATGATCCCGATGGTCGAGCCGGTGACCACGCTGAGGCTGGAAGCGCCGGCGGGCCTGGTGGAGGTCACCGCGGCCTGCCGCGACGGCAAATGCCAAAGCGTCACCTTCACCAATGTCCCGTCCTTCGTCTTCGGCCTCGACCGCAAGGTGGAGGTGCCGGGACTGGGCACCATCGATGTCGACGTCGCCTATGGCGGCATGATCTACGCCATCGTCGATGCGGCGGCGCTCGGCTTTGCCATCGAGCCGTCGGAAGCGGCCGACATGGTCGAGGTCGGCGAACGCATCAAGGCCGCGGCGGCCGAGCAGGTGCCGGCGGTGCATCCGGTGGATCCACGCATCCACACCATCAACCAGACAGAATTCGCCGGTCCGCTACGCGACGGGCCCGGCGGCAAGAGCGCCCGCAACGGCGTGATCGTCTCGCCCGGCCGGCTCGACCGCTCGCCCTGCGGCACCGGTACCAGCGCCCGGCTGGCGGTGATGCATGCGCGGGGCCAGATCCGCCCCGGCGAAAGGTTCGTGCACGAATCGATCATCGGAACCGAGTTCATCGGCGAGATCCTGGAGACGCTCGTGGTTGGCGGCGTCCCGGCCGTGCGGCCGGCCATCACCGGCAGCGCCTGGATCACCGCCTTCCACCAATATGTCCTGGACCCGACGGACCCATTCCCGACCGGCTACACCCTGTCGGATACGTGGCGGGCTCCGTCGGGGCGCTGAAACCAGCCGCGCCATCCGGCGCCGATGCAGCGGACGGGGCGGCGCTGGGCCGGACCCGCCGAGACGATGCGAGCACAGCCATGTCCACACCGAGCGACGAGGCGCCGCGGGTCGGCGCCGCCCTGGTCCTGAGGCCGGAGGAGGGGCACAACTATTGGCAGCCGGTCCCGGCCAACGGCCATATCAGCGTGCGGATCGCGCCGGACATGGTCGCGGTCGAGACGCCGTTCAGCCTGGGCACGCAGACCTTGCCCCCGGGCGGCTATGTCCGCGAGCATTCCCATCCCCATCACGACGAAGTGCTGCATTTCATCTCGGGCGCGGGCATGGCGCTGATCGACGGCGAGGAGCACCCGATCGAGCCGGGAGTCACGATCTTCGTCGGACGCAATCGCCGCCACAAGTTCGTCAACACCAGCGCCGCCCATGAGTTGCACTGGCTCTGGTTCATCCAGCCCAACGGCCTGGAGACCTTCTTCCGCGAGATCGGCCGGCCGAAGCGGGCGGGAGAGCCGGCGCCCGAGCCGTTCGCGCGCCCGGCGGACGTGCTCGAGATCGAGCGGCGCACCGCCTTCGCCCCGGCGCGCGCCGGCGACAACGAAGTCTGACGCACGGCCATGCCGACGATCCAGGCCGATGACGGCAGCTTGCTGCACTATGACGTGGAGGGAGAGGGCGAGCCGCTGCTGCTGATCCCCGGCCTCGGCGGGGATGCCCGGTTCTGGGCGCCGGCGCGGCGGGAACTCGCCGGTTTCCGCACCATTGGCATCGACCACCGCGGCGCCGGCCGCAGCGCCCGCCCGCCGGGCCGCTACGGCATCGGGCAGATCGCCGCGGATGCGCTGCGGGTTCTCGATGGGCTCGGCCTGGCCTCGGCGCATGTGCTCGGCCACTCCACCGGCGGAATCGTGGCGCAGGCGATCGCTCTCGACGCGCCGCAGCGCCTGCGCCGCCTGGTGCTCAGCGGTACCTGGGATCGGCCGGACGCCCGTTTCCGCATGCTGTTCGAAGCGCGCCTCGCCGTGCTCCTCCAGGCTGGGCCCGAGACCTATCAGCGCCTCACCCACGTGCTCGGATTCCCGGCGGAGTGGATCGAGGCGCATCAGGACGAGATGGAGAGGGCGGTGGCTGCCGCGGCCGTCACGCTGGCGCCGATCCCGGTCACCGCCGCCCGCATCAGCATGCTGCTGGAGGCGGACCGGTCGCCGGAGCTGGGCGGCATTGCCTGCCCGACCCTGGTGATCGGCGCGCCGGACGACGCCATGATCCCATTTCATCATTCCGAGCGCCTGGCCGCGGCCATCCCCGGTGCGCGTCTGGCCGCGATCCCCGGTGGCCATTTCTACCCCCGAATCCATCCCGAGCGCTTCGCCGGCCTCGTCCGCGACTTCCTCGAGGCCAGGCCGTGACGGCCGCAGCGGCCCGCATCGCCGTGATCGGCCACGGTGCCATGGCGCGCAACCTGATCGCCGCTCTGGCCGCGCGGCCGTCCGGCCCGGCCATCGGCGCCGTGCTCAGCCGTCATCCGGCGGCAGAGCCGCTCCGCTCCTTCGCCACGGTGGACGAACTGATCGCCTGGCGGCCCGCCCTTGTCGTCGAGTGTGCTGGCCATCGCGCCGTGCGGGAGATCGTGCCGACGCTGCTGGCGGCCGGCATCGACGTGATCCTGGCATCGATCGGCGCCCTTGGCGAAGCCGGACTGCTGAACCGGATCGCCGACGCCGCAGCGGCCGGCACAGCACGTCTCGACCTCGTGTCGGGGGCGGTCGGCGGCCTCGACGTCCTGCGGGCTGCACGGCTCGCGGGCCTCGACACAGTCGCCTATCTCGGTCGCAAGCCGCCGGCCGCCTGGGCCGGGACCCCAGCCGAGGCGGCGGTCGACCTCGGCGCACTGCGCGAGCCGGCCGTGGTCTTTTCCGGCGACGCGCGGCAGGCGGCGGCGGAGTTTCCGAAGAACGCCAACGTCACCGCGGCGGTCGCGCTCGCCGGCATCGGCTTCGAGCGCACCCAGGTGACGTTGGTGGCCGACCCCGCCGCCGCGGGCAACAGCCATGAGGTGCGCGCGGCCGGCGCCTTCGGACGCTTCCACATCGTGATCGAGAACCGGCCGCTGCCGGACAATCCGCGCACGTCCTGGCTCGCCGCCCTCAGCGTCGAGCAGGCGGTGCTGCGCCATTTCCAACCCCTGACACCATGAGGCTTTCCGTGCGTCTGCAGAACAAGGTCGCGATCATCACAGGCGCCGGCGCCGGTATCGGGGCGGCGACCGCGAGGCTCTTCGCGCAGGAAGGCGCCAGCATCGTCGTCGCCGACCTCGACCGGGAGGCGGCCGCGGCGGTCGCGGCCGGAATCGGCGCGGCGGCGGTTGCAGCCGCCGCCGACGTGCGCCGGGCCGCCGATGCGCAGGCGCTGGTCGGCACGGCGCTCGAGCGGTTCGGCGGCCTGGACATCCTGGTCAACAATGCCGGCCGCGGCATGATGGGCACGGTCGAGACCATGGCCGAGGAGGACTGGGACGACATCGTCGCGGTCAATCTGAAGAGCGTCTATCTGTGCTCGCGCTTTGCCGTGCCGGCCATGCGGGCCCGCGGCGGCGGCAGCATCGTCAACACCGCCTCCAACATCGCCACGGTCGGCATCCGCGACCGCGCGGCCTATGTCGCCGCCAAGGGAGGCGTCGCCGCGCTGACCCGTGCCATGGCGCTTGACCATGCCGCCGACCGCATCCGGGTGAACTCCGTCGCCCCGGGAGTGATCTGGTCGAAATATTACGAGAAGATGCTGGAGAGCGTTCCCGACCCGGTGGCGTTCAAGGCCGCGCTCGAGGCCCGGGCGCCGATGGCCCGCATGGGCACGCCGGAGGAGATCGCCAGCGCCATCCTGTGGCTGGCGTCGGGCGAGTCGAGCTTTGCCACCGGAGCGATGTTCACCGTCGACGGCGGCATGACCGCCTGGTGAGCACGGCGGCGCCGGCCGACCGGCGCCCCTATGGCCGATCCTTGCAATCGGAAAAATTTGTCCCTATTGATTTTCCGCAGAGGAAACTTCAGGCAAGAATTCTTGCTTCCATGAAAGAAGCGCCGGTGAGGGAGCGTCTCGATCCGACGGATCAGCGGCTGGTCAAGCTGCTGTCCGAGGACGCGCAGATCGGCGTCAACAAGCTGGCCGAAAAGATGGCCGTGTCGATGCCGACGGTGCGCTCGCGCCTGCGCAGCCTGATCGACCGCAAGCTTGTGAGGATCGCCGGCCTTATCGATCTTTCCGCCCGCCCCGAGCTGATCTCGGCCATCGTCGGCATCAACACCCAGGGCCGCGGGCGTATCCGCGAGATCGCCCAGCGCATTGCCGATCTGCCCTTCGTCACCTCCGCTTCCGTCGTCACCGGCCGCTTCGACATCATCGCCGAAGTGGTCGTGGCCGACGACATCGGCGACCTCTTCCGCGTGACCAGCGAGCTGATCCCCAAGGTCGGCGACGTCGGCGAGATCACGCGCAGCGAGACCTTCGTCGTCATGGCCTCCTGCAACAAATGGGTAAACCTGCCCAAGGGATGCTGGTCCTGGACGGCCGATGCGCATCAGAACCCGGCGGGATCGTGATGGCGTGCGTCCCGGTTGCGGTCCCAATCTCGTGGTCGAACGCGAATCTTCGGGCGGCGGTCGCGGCAGGGCCGCGGACACCGTCCCAAGCAGAGCCCGAAACAGGGCGATCGAAGAGGAGGAATGCCGAATGGGAATCGCCAAATGGCTCATCGCAGGGCTCGCCCTGCTGCATATGGGTGCTGCCGCCGAGGTGAAGGCCGGAACGCTCGACGAGATCGCCAAGCGCGGCGAGCTGCGCGTCGCGGTCCAGACCCAGGGGCCGCCCTTCTCGATGGTCGACAAGAACGGCGAGCGCACCGGCAGCTCGGTCGAGCTCGCCGAGCTGATGGCCAAGGAAATGGGGGTGAAGATCAAGTTCCTGGACTTCGACTGGGACGGCCTGATCCCGGCCCTGCTCTCGGGCAAGGCCGACCTCCTGGTCGCCGACATGACGCCGACGCTGGCGCGCGGCATGAAGGTCGCCTTCACCAAGCCGTTCATGTACACGGGCAGCGTCGTCTTCACCAAGGCCGGCGGCAAGTTCGCCTCGACCGAGGACTGCAAGGCGCCCGGCACCCGCATCGCCGTGCTGCTCGGCGCCACCGGCGAGAAGGAGGCCAAGGCGGCCTTCCCGCAGGCCGACATCAAGAGCTACAAGGGCGGGGGACCGCTGCTGCTCGACGCGGTCAGCAACGGCCAGGCCGATTGCGGCGTCAACGACGTCTCCGCGGTCACCGGCCAGTCGGCGGCCTATCCCGCCGGCACCTTCACCATCATGCCGCAGATGCTCTCCAAGGAGCCGCTCGCCTTCTCGACGCGATATGACTCGCTCGACCTGCTGACCTGGATGAACCTGTTCCTCGACCAGGTGTCCCTCGACGGCCGGCTGCAGAAGAACCTGGACTACTGGGTCAATTCGGACGCGTGGAAGAAGGATCACTGAGGCCGGCGCGGCCGCCGGCCGGTTCGCGTTGCCCATCCCCGCCTGATCGCGGGGGCCCGGCCTCGATGGCGTCGAGACCAGGCCCTCCGGTCGCCGCCGGTGCGGCCCCGGGCTCGAATCCGGGCGGGTTCCGGTCGAGGGCGGGGCGGGAGACGGCGGGTTTCCGGCGGCGTCTCGACGCCCGAGGGCCGCAAGGAATGTTCGAGGCCACCCGCTGGACGGGAAGGGCACGCCAGCGCGGGGAGGGCGCCGCACCATGCTCGAAACCTTCAATTTTCGCGCCATCATCGAGACCCTGCCCGAGTTCGGCTATGGCTTGCTGGCGACGATCTGGCTGTCGGGGCTCTCGTGCGCCGGGGCGCTGCTCGTCGGGATCGTCGCCTGCGGCATGAGGCTGCAAGCCGCCCGGGCGCTGCGTGCGCCCGCCACGGCCTTCATCGACGCGGTTCGCGCCACGCCGCTTCTGGTGCAGCTCTACTTCCTCTATTTCGGCTTGCCGCGGCTCGGCATCATCCTGCCGGAGCGGCTGGTCGGCATCCTGGCCCTGTCGCTGAACAGCGGCGCCTATGTCGCCGAGATCATCCGGGCCGGCATCCTGTCGATTCCGCGCGGGCAGGTGGAGGCGGCGATTTCCTCGGGCATGACCTATCGCCAGCGCATGCGCCTCATCATCCTGCCGCAGGCGTTCCGGGTGACGATCCCGCCGCTGCTCGGTCAGGCGATCGTGCTGGTCAAGGATTCGGCGCTGCTCTCGCTCATCGCCGTGTTCGAGCTGACCCGCGCCGGCCAGACCCTGGCTTCCGACCGCTTCATGCCGGCGGAAGCCTTCCTGACCATCGCCGTCTGCTACCTCCTGCTCTATTACGGCCTCAAGGCCCTGGCGGCGCTGTCGATGCGCCGGGGCCGCGCGCAGCCCGCCCGCTAGAAAGAACAGCGCATGATCTGGCAGCAGCTGCAAAGCATCGTCTCCGGCTACCCGCTGGCGCTCAGGGGCCTGGGCATGACGGTGGCGATCTCCCTGATCGGCCTGTCGGTCGGCACCGTGTTCGGCTTCGCCCTGGGCATGCTGCGGGCCAGCGGCAGCCGCGCGCTGGACCTTGCAATCGGCGCCTGGGTCGACCTCACCCGCGGCACGCCGTTCCTGGTGCAGATCTTCCTGATCTTCTTCATCCTGCCCGAGTTCGGCATCGAGCTGGAAGCCTTCAGCGCCGGCGTCATCGCGCTGTCCAACCTGGCCGCCTGCTTCATCTGCGAGATCGTCGTCGGCGGCATCGGCGCCGTGCCGAGAGGGCAGGTGGAGGCCGCGCTGGCCTCCGGCCTGTCGCGCTGGCAGCAGATGCGGCTGGTGGTGCTGCCACAGGCGATGCGTGTCATCCTGCCGCCGCTGGTCAGCCAATATGTGCTGCTGATCAAGGATTCGTCGGTCGTGTCGGCGATCGGGCTGACCGATCTCACCCGCGTCGGCTGGCTGACGGTGCAGCGGGTACCGAACGGCCTCCTGGTCTTCGCCCTGGTGGGGGTGGGCTACTTCATCGTCTGCTTCCCGCTGATCGCCCTGGCCAAGCGGCTGGAGCGTCGGCTCGGCAGCGCCCATGCGGAGGTCAAGCTGTGACGGCGCCCGCACAACCGGCCGGCCCCGCCGGTTCATTCGCCGTCGGACGAGGTCCTACCGAGGGAGGCAGCAGATCGTGATCGAGTTTCGCGGCGTCAACAAATGGTTCGACACGCTCCATGTGCTCCGGGACGTGACGCTGGGCGTCAGCGAGCGCGAGGTCGTGGTGGTCTGCGGGCCGAGCGGTTCGGGCAAGAGCACGCTGATCCGCTGCATCAACGGCCTGGAGACGATCAAGAGCGGCGAACTCGTGGTCGACGGCCAGCGCCTCGGCGATCCGGCCACGGACATGACGCGGCTGCGCACCGAGGTCGGTTTCGTCTTCCAGCAGTTCAACCTCTATCCGCACAAGACCGCGCTGGAGAACGTGACGCTGGCGCCGATCCACGTGCGCAAGATGCCGCGAGCCGAGGCCGAGCGGGCCGGGCGCGAGCTCCTGGCCAAGGTCGGCCTCGCCGACAAGCTCGACGCCTATCCCGGCCAGCTCTCCGGCGGCCAGCAGCAGCGCGTCGCCATCGCCCGCAGCCTGTGCATGCGCCCGAAGATCATGCTGTTCGACGAGCCGACCTCGGCCCTCGATCCGGAGATGATCAGCGAGGTGCTCGACGTCATGGTCTCGGTCGCGCAAGAGGGCATGACCATGATGGTGGTGACCCATGAGATGGGCTTTGCCCGCAAGGTCGCCCACCGTATCGTGTTCATGGACCAGGGCAGCATCATCGAGACCGGGACGCCCGACACGTTCTTCTCAGCGCCGAAGACGGAAAGGGCTCGCACCTTTTTGAGCAAGATCCTGGGCCATTGAGTGCCGGGGCAGGCGAGGGCGCGGAATCCCGCTCCCGGAGGAAGAGGGGGCAATTCCGCCGCCGATCCCGAGTGCCTCAGGTCAGCGCCTTGGCGATGCCGTCGAGCAGCTCGTAGGAGCGCA
This sequence comes from Labrys sp. Lb11, assembly GCF_057554225.1. Taxonomy (NCBI): domain Bacteria; kingdom Pseudomonadati; phylum Pseudomonadota; class Alphaproteobacteria; order Hyphomicrobiales; family Xanthobacteraceae; genus Labrys; species Labrys sp. Lb11. The sequence goes on along the minus strand of NZ_BAAJOT010000011.1, from coordinate 43,377 downwards.
GTCGCGCCTCGTGGTCGTGGATCGCCGAGGCGACCATCAGCTCGTCGGCGCCGGTCGTCTCGATGAAGCGCTCCAGTCCGCGCCGGACCGTGTCGGGCGAGCCGACGAAGGAGCAGGCCAGCATGTTGGAGGCCTGCACCTTCTCCGCCGGCGACCAATACGCCTCGATATCGTCGATCGGCGGCAGGAGCTGGCCGCGGGTGCCGCGGAACAGGTTGGTGAAGCTCTGCTGGATCGAGGTGAAGAGCCGCCGCGCCTCTGCGTCGGTGTCGGCGGCGACGACGTTGACGCCGACCATGACATGCGGCCGCTCCAGCTGCGCCGACGGCTCGAACTTGGTGCGGTAGAGCGGCAGCGCCTGCATCAGGGCGTCGGGCGCGAAATGCGAGGCGAAGGCGTAGGGCAGGCCGAGCATGGCGGCGAGATGGGCGCCGAACAGGCTCGAGCCCAGGATCCAGATCGGCACGTCGAGGCCGGCGCCGGGCACGGCCTGCACCACCTGTCCCGGCCCTGCCGGCGCGAAGAAGGCCTGCACCTCCAGCACGTCCTGTGGGAAATTGTCGGCCGCGGCCGGGTCGCGCCGCAGGGCGCGCAGGGTGCGCTGGTCGGTGCCGGGGGCGCGGCCGAGGCCGAGATCGATTCGGCCGGGATAGAGCGAGGCCAGGGTGCCGAACTGCTCGGCGATCACCAGCGGCGAATGGTTGGGCAGCATGATGCCGCCGGCGCCGACGCGAATGCGCTCGGTGCCGCCGGCGACATGGCCGATGACCACCGCCGTCGCCGCGCTGGCGATGCCGACCATGTTGTGATGCTCGGCCAGCCAGTAGCGCCGGTAGCTCCAGCGATCGGCGTGGCGGGCGAGATCGAGCGTGTTCTTCAGCGCGTCGGCCGGGGTCGAGCCGAGGGGCACCGGCGCGAGATCGAGAATCGAGAAAGCGGGCAAGGGACGGACCTTCAGGGGCTGCCGAACGTTCGTTCGGTTCGTCTATGGACATGATCATTCGACCGGGCTTGTACAAGGTGCCCGGCTGCCGGGCCGGCAGCATCCCGTTGCCGAAATTCATGTAAAAATCCAAAAATTACGAATATTGCATTGTTACAAAAGCATGTTTCAGATCATGGCTTTGCGTCGGCATATCGGAACTTCTCGTCGGGCCGGTCGCGGTCGTAGACGCATTCGCCGGCGACATAGGTGGCGCGGACGACCCGGTCGTCGCCGAGCGTCATCAGGGTGAAAAGGAGCTCCTCGACGCCGTCGCAGTAGGAGGTGCGGAAGTCGAGCAGCGGCGTCGCCTTCGGGTCGAGGATGCACAGGTCCGCGTCGTAGCCGGCTTCGAGCTTGCCCAGCCGGTCATCGAGGTGGAGCGCATGGGCGCTGCCGAGCGTGGCGAGATAGAAACCCTGCACCGCGTTCAGCGTGTTGCCGGTCAGTGCCGCGACCTTGTAGGCCTCGTTCAGGCTCTGCAACTGCGACAGGCTGGTGCCGCCGCCGACATCGGTGCCGAGCCCGACGCGCACCGGGCGCCGGCTGTCGACCGCGTCGAACAGGCGGAACAGCCCGCTGCCGAGGAAGAGGTTCGAGGTCGGGCAATGCGCGATCGCTGCCCCGGTCTGGTGACAGGTGCAGAAGTCCTGCTCGCCCACGTGCACGGCGTGGCCGAACACCGAGCGCCGTCCGACCAGCCCGGCCCGGGCGTAGACGTCGAGATAGCTCGACCGGTCCGGAAACAGCTCGCGCACCCAGGCGACCTCGCCGGGGTTCTCGCACAGATGGGTCTGCATGAAGAGGCCGTCACGGGCGCCCAGGAGAGCCCCGGCGACGTCGAGCTGGGCCTGGGTGCTGGTCGGCGCGAAGCGCGGCGTGACGCAGTAATGCTGGCGTCCCCGGCCGTGCCAGCGATCGATCAGCGCCATGCTCTCGTCATGGCTGCGTTGCGCCGTGTCGAGCAGGTCCGGCGGGGCATTGCGGTCCATCAGCACCTTGCCGGCGATCATCCGGGTGTCGAAGCGCTCGGACTCGGCGAAGAAGGCATCGACCGAATGGGGATGCACCGTGCAATAGACCACGGCCGTCGTCGTGCCGGCGCGCAGGAGCTCGCGCAGGAACAGCCGGGCTACCCGCTTCGCATGGGCGATGTCGGCGAACTGCCGCTCGGCGACGAAGGTGTATTTTTCCAGCCACTCCAAGAGCTGCGAGCCATAGGCGCCGATCATCTGCATCTGGGGATAGTGCACATGGGCGTCGATGAAGCCCGGCACGATCAGGCCGCCGGGATACTCGGTCGGCACCACGCCCTGCGGCAGGGTGCGACCGAGCTCGGCATAGGGCCCGACGGCGCGGATGACCCCGTCCTCGATCAGGACGAGGGCATCCTCGTGATGGACGAGGCAGGCCTCCGCCGGCCGCTCGAACGGGTTGCCGCGCAAGGATATGGCGGCGGCGCGCAACGCCTTGAGCCCTTTCGCCATGATACCTCCGAGCGCGTTGAAGGCCTTGACGGGGCCGATGCCCGAATGGACCACATCCGGGCGCACAGAGGCAACTCCATGGCGTTGCGGGCGCTCCGAGCCGGGCCTGACGCGTCTGTCCCGCCGGCCCGGGAGGCAAGCCCTCAGAACAGCCGATACTGCAGGGCATCGGCGCGCTTGCGCGGCTGCGTCGGCGGGCGGGCCAGCAGCTCCGCCGGGATGCGGCCGAGAAAGCGCGAGGGCGGCAGGACGCGGATCTGGCCGCGCCAGGAGCGCTGCGCGGCCCGGCTGAGGATCAGCCGGTCCCTGGCCCTCGTCATGGCGACATAGAGCAGGCGTCGCTCCTCCGCCTCGCCCTGCTCGTCCTGCCCGTCGTCGCCGCCGGCCGGCCCCCAGGAGAACGGCATCAGCCCGTCCTCCAGCCCGACGACGAAGACCACGGAGAATTCCAGGCCCTTGGCCGCATGCATGGTCAGCAGCGATACGCGGTCGGCCCGGGCGTCCCAGAAATCCGCCTCGGTGGAGAGCGCCGCCTGCTCGCGCAGGCGTGCCGCCTCGCCGCCGACCGTCTCCGCGCCGGCCAGCGCCGTCAGCCAGCGGCGGGCCTCGGCCAGCGCGGCAGCCTCGCCGCCGTCGCGCTGCAGGGCGTGGCTTGCGGCTGCGATACGCTCGGCGAGGGTCTCGCCGTCCTGCTGTTCGAGGCCGGCCAGCAGGGCCTGCACGGCGGCCTGTCCGGCGATCGGGGCGGGCGAGCTCTTCTTGAACGGGATGCCGGCACGGTCGAACGCCTCGCGCAGGACCGCTGCCTGGGCATCGGTGCGGTAGAGCACGGCGAAGTCGGCAAAGCCCAGCGCCCGCTCCGTCCGGACCTCCTTGCCGGTGCGGCCCTTGCCGGCCGACAGCAGGTCGTGTCCGCCGAGCAGGCGCTCGATCTCGGCGGCGACGAACTCGGCTTCGTCGCGCTCGGCCGGCGCGGCATGGAGAAGGACGGGCCCATGCATCGGCCGCATGACGCCGGCTGCGGCCGTCGCCGCGTCGGCGCCGATGACGGCGGCCGAAGCGGTGACGACGGTGCCGGTCGAACGGTAGTTGCGGTCAAGCCGGACGGTGCGAGCCGCCGGAAAATCCCGCTCGAAACGAGCAAAGCAGGTCGCGTCCGCGCCGCGAAAGCCGTAGATGGCCTGGTTCGGGTCGCCGATGATGCAGATATTGCCGTCCGGCGGGGCAAGCCGGCGGATGAAGCGGTATTGCTGCTCGTCCACGTCCTGGAATTCGTCGACGCAAATCTGCGCGAATCGGCGGCGCCATTGCGCCGTCAGGCCCTCGTCCGCCGCCATCATCGCGACGGGCAGGGCGACGAGGTCGTCGAAATCGACCCAGTTCCGCGCCGGGCCGATGCGGCGGCAGGCGGCGAGCGCCTGCGCCGCCTCCGCGTCGGCCGGCGTGCCGGTGCGCTTGGCCAGCGACACGGCCTTCAGGAGCCGATCGGCCCTGGCCACGGTGAGCTGGAGCTCGACGGCGAGCGCCGCCGCCCATTCCGCCCGCTCGGCGATGCGGAAGTCCGCTGCGAGCCCCGCCGCCTCGGCATGGGCGCGCAGGATCACAAGGCCGAGCGAATGGAAGCTGTGCACGGCGCATTCGCCCGAGCCGGCCGGCAGCAGGGCGGCGAGGCGCGCCCGCATCTCCTCCGCGGCGCGGCGCGTGAAGGTGATGGCGAGGCAGGCCGGCGCGGGCACGCCGCATTCCAGCACCAGATGCGCCAGGCGATGCGTCAGCATGCGCGTCTTGCCGGAGCCGGGGCCGGCCACCACGACCAGCGGACCCTCGACCGTTGCGGCGGCGCTGGCCTGGTCCGCGTCGAGGTCCGCAAGCACGCCGCCGCGGCCGGATGGCGCCGGCTCGGCGCCGCGCGGGGCGGGCAGGGGATCGGCCTCGGCCGGCGCGGCGGGGCGCGACGCCTCGGGCCGGGAGCGGCGGCGCACCGGGGCGTCGAACAGGAGGTCGCCGCGGCTGTAGCGGCTGAGTTCGCCCTCCTCGAACAGGCGGATGACGCCATATTCGCCGTCATAGCCGGCCTGGCGGATCACCGCGCCGCTGCGCAGGCGCTCGACCGCTTCGGCGAGCAGGCTGTCGGTGCGGGCGATGTCCTCCACCGGCACCTCGGCCAGCATCGACAGCTCCGGCCCCAGCGCCGCGGTGGCGCGGTCATAGGCGCGCGTCACGCCGTTGGAGCCGACGCCGCTGCCGAGGATCTCGGAGAGGATTTCGGGCAGGGGCACCAGGCTGGTGATTTCGCCGGCCGTCGGCGGCGGCCGGACCTCGGCCTCGCTGCGGTCGGCCAGCATCGCCACCCGGTGCGCGACGCCGACGGTGACGCGGTTGCCGCAGACCGGGCACAGGCCGCCGCGCGCCATGGTCTCGGCCGGGTCGAGCCGGACGCCGCAGGCGCGGTGGCCGTCCATATGGTACTTGCCCTCCTCGGGAAAGAACTCGACCGTGCCCTCATAGCCGTCGCCGGTCTCGAGGGCGCGGCGGATGGCGAAATAGTCCGGCTCGCAGGAAAAGCGCGTCGCCTCCCGGCCGAGCTTGCCCGGCGAATGGGCGTCGGAATTGGAGGTGAGGCGGTAGCGGTCGAGGAAGGAGACGCGCCAGTTCATCTCCGGATCGGAGGAGAGGCCTGTCTCCACCGCGAAGATGTGGCCGGCGAGGTCGCCATAGCAGGCCTCGATCGAATCGAAGCCGGATTGGGAGCCGAGCGCCGCGAACCAGGGCGTCCAGATATGGGCGGGAACGAGGTAGGACGCCGGACCGGACTCGAGCGCGACCTCCAGGAGGTCGCGCGAATCGAGGCCGAGGATCGGCCGCCCGTCCGAGGCGATGTTGCCGATACGGCCCAGGCTCGCCGCCAGCCGGTCCGCCGCCGCGAGATCGGGCGCATAGATCAGGTGATGGATTTTCCGGGTGCGGTCGCCCTTCTTGTAGATGGTCGAGATCTCGGTCGACAGCATGAAGCGCACCGGCATGCGGCACGAGGGCGGCAGGGTCTTCCACAGCGCTTCCTCGATCTCCGGCTTCAGCCGGAACAGGCCCTCGCCGGTCGGCACCAGCTTGTCCTTGATCTCGGCCAGCCAGGCCGGATGCACGCAGTCCCCGGTGCCGACCACGCCGATGCCCTTGCGCGCCGCCCACCACGCCAGATGCTCCAGGTCGAGGTCCCGGCTGGTGGCGCGGGAATATTTGGAGTGGACATGCAGGTCGGCGTGGAAGGCCATGGCGGGTTCGTTCGAGGATCGGGCGGGGCGGGGAGAGGCGAGCTGTAGCATGCCGGTTGCGGCGATGCGCGCGGGATCGGCCGTCAGCCCCCCAGATCCTCCAGGAGCGTCGCCGCCACGCCCTCCTCGGGCAGGGCGAGACCGCGCCGCAGCATGGCCGGCATCAGCGCCGCGTCCCAGTTGGCCGTCACAGGCGAGCCGGCGAGGCGATGCTCCCGGTTTCCGGCGGCATGGAGAGCGGCTTCGTAGTCGACGGCGCCGAAGCGCCAGGGCCGTGCGCCGCAGCTTCGCATCACCTGGTTGGCGATGTGCAGGCCGGGCCAGTCGAAATCGCCGTGGTAGAGCAGGCGGGCGCCGGCCCGGGCGAGCTGCGCCAGCAGCGTGCGCTGCGCGGCGGCCGGCATGCCCTCGGTGCAGACCAGCGGCGCGCAGCCGGCGCCGAGCCGGTCGGCGGCGATGGCGACGAGATTGGGGTTCTCGCAGACATGGACGGTGCGGCCGGCGACGCCCCAGGCCGGCGGCGAGCGCAGCAGGCGGCGTAGCGAGATATAGCCGGGCTCGCCGAGTGCGCCGTCGTCCGCCGGCAGGTTCAGGACCAGGGCGGGCCGGGCCAGCTCGTTGACCAGCACGCCGGCGCGAGCCCAGACGTCGCGCGTTCGCTCCCCCGTCATGGGGGCTTCGTCGTCCGTGTCCGCCGGATCGGACGCCGCCTCGCCGGCGCGCCAGGCCGCGAGCACGAGGGCCGCCGTGGCCCGGCCGGGGTCGAGCGCATGGGCGTCGCCGAGCATGTCCGCGGCGAGCTGGGCCCGCGCCAGACCGTCGGCCGGCAGCCGGCCCAGTACCGCCTCGGCACGCTCGCCGAGACGTTCGGCTTCCTCGGGATCGCCGCGGGCGAGCCGTTTCAGCAGCCCCAGGCCCGCCGGAACCTGCAGCAGCGCCGCCAGCCCGCCGTGCCGGCGCCGGGCGACCACGGCCGCCCAGCGCGCCTCGGCCTCGGCGCGCATCGTCGCCCGATGCCGGATCGGGCCTTCGAGTTGCTCCAGCGCCGCGCGCAGGCTCGGCGCGATGCCGGCCCGGTCCAGCGCCGCATCGATGGCGTCGATATCGACCTGCAGCGAGTTCGACGGCCGCGGCGGCCGGCCGAGCAGCACCGCCAGCGCCGCGTGCTCGGCGGCCGAGAGGCCGGTGAGGCGCAGCACCGCCGGCGCGGCGTCCGGCCCCCGCCGCTCGAAATGGCCGCGCAGGCGGTTGCGCAGGCCGGCCAGCGCTTCGCCGCCGAGCAGGCGCCGCAGGCGCGGGTCGACCGCGTCGCTCATTCCGGTGCGAACCGCCGGTCCGGATCGGACTCGCGCGTCCGGGCCTTGCCGTCCCAGGTCCAGCGCGAGACGAACACGGCGTCGATGCCCTCCCGCCGCTGCAACTGGCAGATCGAGACGCCGGGCAGCTCGGCATAGCAGGCCCATTCGCGCTCGCTGGTGATGACGAAATCGAGGTCGAACTCGCGGATCAGCCCCATGCAATGGGCGCGCGCCGCGTCGTCGATGCCGGCGAAGGCTTCATCGAGCAGCATCAGGCGCGGCGCCCGGGCCTGGCCGCCCTGATTGTAGAAGCTGGCGACGGCGGCGAACAGCGGCACGGTGAGGCCGAGGGCGCGCTCGCCGCTGGAGGCCGGCCCGGAGAGCTTGCGCCAGTTGCCGTCCTGCCAGCGCTCGACGCGGAAACGGTGCCAGTGACGATAATCCAGAGCGCGGGCGAGCTGGTCGAGCAGGCTGCCGCCATCGTCGCGTCCGGTCCCGGCGTCGGCCCGCTCGCGCTCGCGGGCGATGCGTTGCTGCAGCATGGAGCCGACGACCCGGCGGTCCTCGGCCGACCACAGATCGGTGCTGGTGTGCAGGAGACGGCGCCGGGCCGCCTCCAGCCCGACCGGCGCGCCCTCGTCCTCGGTCAGAGGCTGCCAGACCAGACGGAAGCGCACGCCCGTCGAGGTCGGACGCTTGTGCAGCTCCGCATTGATCCCGAAGACGTGCCGCTCGGCGGCCTGGAGCAGGCGCTGCACTTCGGCCGCGATCTCGGCCTGGAGGTGGTTCTCCAGCACGGCGCGCTCATTGGCCGTCAGCAATTCGCCGCGCTGGGCGATCTCCTCGGCCAGCCGCCCGGCGAGGCGGTCGGGACGCTCGGGCCTGTTCTGATAGATGATGTGGACGATCAGACCCCAGTCGCTGGTGTCGGCCATGGCCTGATGGCCAAGGGCGGCGAGGGCGCGCTGCAGATCCACCAGTTCCTCGGCGATCTGGCGCTGCACGCGGGTCCAGGCATCGTCGTCGTCCCTGGTATCGACGAGAGCCTGCTCCGCGCGGCGGGCCAGCGTCAGCGCCAGATCGATGGTCCACGGGACGGCCGTGTCCGGAAGCTCGAGCTGCGGCAGTGCCGCGGACAGGAGGCCGGTGGCGGCGTATTTCTGCAGCCTTGCGACGGCGTGGGCGCGGGCTTCGGCGCCATGCGCGAGCCGGGCTTCCGCCGCGGTGGCCTTCTCGCCGGCGACGGCGCGGGCCTCGCCGGCCTTGCGGGCGGCGTCCGTGCAGGCGCGCAACGCCTTCTCGCCGGCCTCGACCGCGGCGCGGGCCTGCGCCAGCTGCTGCCTCAACTCCTCGACCTTGGCGCCGATGGCCTCGCGCAGCACCTCCAGCCGCGCGTCAGCCTCCTCGACCTCGATGCGGCCGGCGGCCAACTGCTCCCGGCGCTGCTCGAGATCGGCGCGCACCTCGGCCTCGCGCGCCTGCTGCCGCGACAGCTCCGGCACGGCCAGCCGCAAGTCGCGCGCCGCCTGCGTCAGGCGGTGCTGGGCCTCGCCGAAGGCGCCGAGCGCCGCCTCGACCGCAGGCAGGGCGTCGGGATGGGGCGGCAGCCGCAGGTCGGTCGCGTCGCGGGCCAGGAGGTCGCGCACCGCCGCGAGGCCCTGCTCGGCCACCGCGAGGGCGGCTTCGGCCTCGGCCAGCCGGTCTTGGGCATTGCGATGATCGCGGGCCGCGGCCATGGCGGCGAGATGGGCGTTGCGCAGCGGCTGGTCGCCGGGCGCGCTGCGCCATTCCTCCGCCGCCTGCCGGCTGTCCTCGGCGTGGCGTTGGAGCCCTGCCTGCACCTCGGCGAGATCGTCGGCCAGCGCCGCCAGCTCGCCGGCGATCTCCGCAAGGCGGCGCTCGCGGGCGGCGGCCCGCGCGGCGAAACCGATATGGACCGCCGCGGGCTTGCTCCAGGCGCCGGCCAGCGGGCCGAGGCGGAAGCGCCCGTCGGGCGCAACCCAGGCTTCGCCGTCGCCGCCGTCATGCGGGCCGCAGGCGATGCCGGCCAGCAGGCGGTCCAGCACCTCCGGGGCGACGGGGCTGCCCGGCGGCATCTCGGCCCGCAGCCAGCCGGCGAGCGAAGCCTCGGCCGGCGGGCGGATCAGGATCTGGGTGTCGAGGAGCGGGGCGCCGTCGGCGGCGGCCTGCAGGCGGCCATCGGGCGTGACCCAGGCGTCGAGCAGGCCTGCGGCTTCGAGCGCGGCCTCGATGCCGGCGCGCGCGGCGGCATCGGCCGAATCGCGGAACTCCACCAGTTGCCAGAGCGGCGCCCCGGCACGGCTGCTGCGGACCTCCGCGGCGCGGGTGTGCGGCGGGGGCGGGGCCGGATCGACTCCCGCTTCGAGCTGCACGCGCTCGGCTTCAAGCTCCTGCCGTCGCGTCTCGAGCGCCAGCCGCCGTCCGGCGAGCTCGGCCTGCCGGGCTGCCAGGCGCAGGTTCGCCTCCTGCTGGGCCGCCTGCAGCGCCAGCAGCGCCGGGTTGTCGCCCTCGACGCCCAGCACCCACTCGGCGAGGGCGACAAGGGGGCGCTCGCGCTCCGGCCGCAGATGCCGCAGGTGGGCGAAATGATCGTCCCAGGCCTGGACCAGGGCCTGGCCTTCCCGGTCGACGGCGGCATCGGCTTCGGCGCGCCGCGCGATGGCCACCTCGGCGTCCTCCCGCCTGTCGTCGCGAAGCTGGCGGCGCTGCGCCTGCGCCGCCTCGGCCTGCGCAACCTCGGCGTGGCGGCGGCGCAGCAATTCGATCTGCTCGCGCCGCTCTGCCGCCAGCGCCCGCAGGCTGGACTGGGCCGCATCGAAGAGCCGCTGCTCCAGCGTCGCGAGGGCGTCGCGATCGAGCCGGGCCATCGCGGCCGCGGCGAAGGGAGCGGCGATCCCGGCCGCTTCAGCGCTGACGGAGCCCTCCCGCCGGGCTTCGGCCAGCGTCCGTTCGACCTGGTCGAGGCGCTCGCGGTACCGGGCGGTCTCGTCTACGGCGCGCCGCAGCCGTTCCGCGAGCCCGGTCACGGCCTCGGCTGCGATCAGCACCGCCTGGCGGCGCGTGGCCGCGTCCCGTTCGGCCACGTCGAGGCGGCCGGCGTCCTGCATGGCCGGATCGGACAGCAGCGTATACTGGCGCTCGCGCCGACGGGTCAGCGCGAGCTCCGCAGCCTGCTGCTCGGCCGTGGTCCGGGCTTCATGCTCCTCGGCGGCAGCGAAGTCGGCCTGGGCCTCGATGCGGGCTCGGCTGGCATTGTCGAAATCCGTCTGGGCCTGGCGCAGCGCCCGGGCCTGACGGCGGCTCTGAGTGCCGGCATAGAGGCGGTAGCGTTGCTCGAAGCGGTCGACCGCCCTGGCGAGCGCCTGGTACTCCTCGAGCTGACGCCGGTCGTCCTCCAGCCGGGCGAGGGCGTCGGCGACGTCGCCGAGCAACTCGGGGGTAAGCGGCGGCAGGGCTTCGGTCAGGGCATGGGAGAGGGCGGCTTCGTCGGGCTTCTTCGACAGCTGCGGCTGGCGCAGCTGGATCAGCGTGTCCATCAGGGCTTCGTAGCGCCTGGCGCCGAGATGGAACAGGCGCTCGTCGACGGCGCGGCGATAGGCGCCGGCGGTGTCGAACACCTGGCCGTGGCCCTCGATCGCCTCGCGCAGGCGCTCCCGGGTCAGCACGACGTGCTGGTCGCTGGTCAGCCAGAGATCGCGGTTGAGGCGCGGCGCGCTCTCGCCGCCTTCCAGGACGAAGAACCAGCTGTCCACCTGCGGCCGGGCCGCGACCGCCGCCAGGCCGGCGCCGAGCGTGATGTAGCGCGGGGTGCCGTCGTCGGCGAGGCGGCCGAACTCGATCCAGGCATAGCCGTTGCGCCTGGGATAGCTGTTCATCAGCAGATTCCAGGCCATCCGTTTGCTGGAATCGCCGTCGGGCTCGACGCGGGAGGGCTTGAGCTGCGCGTCGAGCAGGAAGGGCAGGGTCAGCGACAGCACCTTGGATTTGCCGGTGCCGTTGTTGCCGCGCAGCAGGAGGTGGCCATCCCGGAACCAGAATTCCTCGCTGTCGTAGCGAAACAGCTCCACCAGGCCGAGCCTCAGGGGCTGCCAGCGCTCCCGCGAGGGCATGGGCAGGGCGGGGCGCAGTTGCTGCGAGGGCGTAAGATCCAAACGATCGTTCATGGCGGGCCGAACAGAGTCCCGGTGGTGGCCGGCGCCGTGCCGTCGCTGGCCGTGCCGCCCCGGCGCAGCTCGGCGTCTCCGAGCGCGAAGCGGGCGAGCGCCGGCAGCGGACGGACAGAGCCCGCCTCGCGGACGGCCAGCCGCAGCTTCACCAGCCGATCGACCGCGACGGCGGCGAGCTCGTGTTCGGAGCCCGGCTCGCGGGCCGACTTGCGCCAGTAGCGGCCATAGTGCTGCCGGACCTCGCCGAGGAAATCGGCGAGCTCGCCCTCGCTCCTGCCCGCGGCCTGACCGCCCCTGGCGGCCCCGGCGAGATATTCGGCGACCAGCAACGTCGCGTGCGCCTCGGTACCTTCGGCCGGCATCGCCACGTCGGTCAGCGACCCGGTCTCGTCGACCAGGGCCAGGCCCTCCGCGCGCTGCTCCGCCGCCAGGCCGGTGGCCTCGCACAGGCGGGAGGCCATGACGCCGCGCTGATTGACGAAATAGTCGTGCGCGTCCCGGCCCAGGGTTGCCGTGTAGATCACGGGGTCGTCCAGGAGCCGGCGGGCGAGATGATGGCGCAGAGCGGTGCGCCGGCCCTCCTCGCTGTCGGCGACATGCTCGTCGACAAGGGCGTGCAACCGCTCCTCCAGCGTCCGTGGCGCCTCCTCCGGCCTCCAGGTCGAGGGGCCGCGCACCGCCGCCAGCATGCCGGCGAGCGCCCGGCGCTGGACGTCATACAGCGCATCGGCCTGCTCGCCGCCGGCCTGGACGAAGGCCTCCTCGTCGCCGGCGACGCGCTCCAGCACGCCCAGGGCCAGCAGCGTGCGGCAGACCGTCACCAGGCTTCGCCGCTCCTGCTGGGAGGTGAGGGCGAAGGAGAAGCCGGCGGCGGCCAGCACGGGCTCGGCGGCGAGCGCCAGCAGCCGCTCGCCGAGCAGCCGCAGCGTGATCTGCGGATCGGCGCGCTCGAGCACCGCGCAGGCGAGACACAGCAGCGCGTAGCGATCCCGGTCGTAGGAGGGCAGGCCGCGCGTGGCGTCGCCCAGATCGGCGGGGCGCTTGAGCAGGCGCGCTCCGTCCCGCTCGACATGCAGCATCCAGCCGGCTTCCCGGGCGAACCAGTCGCGCAGGGCTTCGGCCTGGCGGCGCACCGCGGCGAACTCCTCGTGTCCGGGGCCCATCAGCGGCGTCATCAGCAGCGCCCGCAGGGCGGCGCGGAACTCCTCTTCCTGGTAGCGCTGCTGATGCCGGCCGATGTCGGGGGTGTCGCGGCCGCGGGATCGCAATCCGTTCACGGTCCCTCCTGCCTGGGGGTGATGGTGAGCAGATGGTCGCGGCCGGCGAAGACGCCGAGCGGGGTGACGATGCGGGCGTGACTATCCGGCGCCAGCGGCTCGAGACGGATACGCAGCAGGCCGTCGCCGGTGTGCCGCTCGACGATGGCGCGCGGCCCTGCCTGCTCGCCGAGCGCTTCGCCGAGCAGCCCGAGGAACAGGCCGAAGGCGTGCGTGTCGAGATCGCCCAGCTCGGACAGGGGCGTCGGCCGGCCGGTCGCAAGTCGCCGGCGCGCCGCTTCGGCCTGCCGCGACTCCTCGGCGAGCTCGATAGCGATGAAGGCCCTCTCCGCGCTGCGGTCGCGCACGCGCGGCAGCGGGCCGCGCGGGGCCGCCTCGCCATATTCGCGCAGGCGCGGATGGACCATCAGCGGCGGCGCCTCCGCCCAGGGCGTCGTTGCCGGCAGATCCCGGTCGGCGTCGGGATTGAGCGAGAAATGCCGGGCCGGATTGAGGGCGAAGGCCGCCCGGGCCAGCCGATGCGCCTCGCCGTCGTCGGCACAGGCGAGGAACCAGCCGGCGAGCATGCGAAAATCCGCCGAACGGTCGCTGCGGCCGCTGCGCCGTTCGTTGATGGCGGCAATGGCGCCCAGCAACTGGGGAATGGCCGAGCGCGCCCGTGCCCGCAGGAGCTCGGCCTGCGGCGGGGCGTGACCGCTGGCGAGGAACCAGCCGCGCAATCCCTGCCATCGCTCCTGCCAGGCCGCCTTGATCCGGCCGCGCGCATCCGTGAGATCATCCGAGTCGTCCGGCGCGGCATCGCGGGCTTCGCGCTCGGCCACCACCGACAGCACCGAGTCGATCGACGGATCGAGGGCGAGGATGAGCCGCGCAATGGCCTCGGACCGGCGCACGAGGTCGCCGATGAACCGTTCGAGATAGTCGATCAGCCGGCGCTTGTAGCTCGCCACGGCATCGACCTCGGCCTGCTGCAATTCGATGCTGCGGGCAACGCCCGCCATGAAGGCCTGGGCATTGTCGGCGAGCCCGGCGAACACCTGGGCGAGGTCGCGAAGGGTCTCGTGCAGCTTGGCCGCGTCCGGCTCGGGCAGGCCGGCCAGGAGGTGGAGGGCCTGCAACCGGCTGGCGATGTCCTCCAGCGCCACGGTCTGCAGCTCGGCCCGGCGCTGCAGCGTCTGGACGAAGGTCGCCAGCGCCGCCTCCACGGCCTCGCCGCCGCGCGACAGCCGATAGAGGAAACGGGCGCGGTAGAAGTCGCCGAGGCTGGAGACACGAGCGGTGTCAGGCTGGGATTCCAGGTTGCCCCAGGCCGTCAGCTGGTTGAGCGCGGCGTTGACGTCCTCGATGCGCGGTACCGCCTCCGGCCAGCGCCCCTCGGCCAGGACCTCGTCGGGGCGCAGCTGCAGGCGATATTGGCGCTTGGCCGTCGCGAAAACATCCATGATGCAGCGATAGAATGCGGCCTTCTCTGCGCTCACGTGCCGGAACAGTTCGGCCGAGTCGCTCACGACCTGCATCCACGATCTCCCGAGGTCTGGATTGAGCAGGGAGCGTCGCCCTGCCGCCTGTGCCGCACCTTATACCGCCGAGGCGCAGCCACCCGGCTTCAACACCCGTTCCATCGAAGGCGGGTGCCTGGCCAGCATCGCCGGCGGGCGAAGCGGGCGACGCACCAGTTCGCCGCCGCAATTGGGGCAGCGGCCGCCGAGACGTGTCTCGGCGCAGTCACGACAGAACGTGCATTCGAAGCTGCAGATCACCGCATCAGGAGCCTCGGGCGGCAAATCGCGGTCGCAGCACTCGCAGTTCGGGCGAAGCTGCAGCATGCCCAGCCCTCAGGGCGCCACAGTCTGCAGCTTGGCCAGCCGGTCGGCCGTGCCCTGGTACCCGGCCTTGCCGGCCGCCTCGTAGAGCTGCTGCGCCTGTTTGGTGTCGGCCTGACCCGGCTCATGGTTGATCGAGGGATCATAGGTCTCGGCCAAGGCGAACAGCACCCGTCCATCGCCGCCGGCGCGCAACGGCTCCAGGACCTCGCGCGCGCCGGCCATGTCGCCCATCGCGGCCAGTTCCCGCGCGTCCTGCAAGGCGATGTCGACGGCGTCGAGGGTGATGGTCGCGGTCTTGACGGCGCGTTCCAGCACCGCGGGTTCGGTCGGAGCGGCAGCCGGCGTCGCGGCAGCCGGTGGGGGCGCCGTCTTAGGCTCGGAGGATGGGACCCGGGCGGGAAGCGGCAGGACGGCTACCTCGGCGCTCGGCTTGCGGCCGTTCTGCCACCAGATGTAGCCTCCGGCAGAGGCGCAGAGCACGACCACGACGGCGAAGGCTGCCGTGATCGCCCAGACGGTCGAGGATCGCTTCGGTTCGGCTGCATGGATGCCGCTGCCGAAGCCGGTCTGGTTGGCATTGGCGGGCTCGCCGGGCTGCAGGGTCGGTTCGGGCTCGACGGGGGCGGCTTTGGTGCGCGCGGGGACCGGCTCGGCCTCCGGCTCGGGCGGAGCGAACCTGCGCTCCGCGACACGCTGGGCTCGCTTCTGCCGCTCCGCGGCGGCCGCGGCGATCCGTTCGCGCTCGCGCATCCGGGCGGCGTGCAGGCGTGCCTCGCCGTCATTGGCGGGCTCGGGCGGGACGAGCTTGCGATCGGCGGGATGTTCGTCCTCGCGCTCGGAAGGGGACGGCGTCCGGTCGAGGGCCGGCTCCACCCTCGCGGCGACGGGTCCACGGGCGGCGCCCATCGTCGGCCTGGGGCGATCGAGCAGGAGCGCTTTCTCCTCCGCCGCCTTGCCTGGGACGACAGGCGTCACCTCGGCGAGGGCCGCGGCCACCGCCGCGAGCGACGCGTTCATCGCCGGCTCGACGGCCGTCCCGGGGGGCGGCGGTGCGTCGGCCGCAGCGGCCGGCGACTCGGTAACCGGCGCCTCCGACTTGGCGACAGGTACCTTGGCTTCCGGCAGCGATGGTGCATCGACTACAGTCGCTCGCGGATCGGCAACCGACACCGCGGGCTTGGCAACCGGTGCCTTGGCCTCCGGCACCGGTAGTGTGTCGGCTGCGGCCGCCCGCAGCTCGACGCCGGGCGTCGCGGGCTTGACGACCTGCACCTTGGTTTCCGGCGGCAATGGCGCATCGGCTGCGTCGACCCGCGGCTCGGCAACCGATGCCACGGGCATGGCGACCGGCACCTTGGCTCCGGGCGCCGGCCGCGCATCCCCCGTAGCGGCCTGCGGTTGGGCACCCGATATCACGGGCTTGACGAGCTGCACTTTGGCTTCGGGGGCAGGCGAGGCTGCCGCAGCGTCCCGCCCCGGCGCTTTCGCGGATGGACCGGGCGCGGGCTGGTTCGCCGGGACAGGCGGCCTCAGGCCGCTGTTCGCAGCCTGCCGCGCGTTCTCCATATGCTTCTGGAAGGCGGCACGCACGGCAGCTGCCAATGCGTCGTCCTTCTTCCCAGGCTCAGCCATGTCACCCCGCCTCACGCCGTCCCGATGTCACTACCCCGACACCGTCGCTGCGCCGCTGATGCGCAGTCTTTAAGCTTAGGTTATGCAATTGTCCCGGCGCGGTACAGCATGTTTTGCACCCTGTCGCCGAGAAAGGTTATCACCAAACGGCCGCGATCTCACCCGGGCAGGGTGACGCGGCTCGGAATCATGGGTTTCGGCCACGTCTTTCGTGCCGTCGCGAGGCCTTCCGGCCCGGGACGGCGGGAGGAACATTGCCGGCCGGGAAACCGTTCCGAGGCAATCTGGAAGGAGGTCGTCGTGTCGATCCAGAAGCAGTCCGGGCGAATCACCGCGCCGCAGATCCGTGGCCGCAAGGGCGGCGAGCCGATCGTGTCGTTGACGTCCTACCACGCCCATACGGCCGGGATCATCGATCCCTTCGTCGACTTCATCCTCGTCGGCGACAGCCTCGGCATGGTCATGCACGGACTGGAGACGACCATTCCGGTGACGCTGGAGATGATGATCCTGCAGGGCCATGCGGTGATGCGCGGCTCCTCGCATGCCCTGATCGTCGTCGACATGCCCTTCGGCTCCTACGAGGAGTCGCCGGAACAGGCGTTCCGCAACGCCGCGCGCGTCCTGAAGGAGACCGGCTGCGGCGCGGTGAAGCTGGAAGGCGGCGAGCGCATGGCCGAGACGATCCGCTTCCTGACCGAGCGCGGCGTGCCGGTGATGGGCCATGTCGGCCTGACGCCGCAGTCGATCATGGCGCTCGGCTCGTTCAAGGCGCAGGGACGCGACACCAAGGACTGGGGGCCGATCGAGCGCGACGCCAAGGCGGTGGCCGATGCCGGCGCCTTCGCCATCGTGCTGGAGGCGGTTGCCGAGCCGCTCGGCGCCAAGATCACCCGCGAGGTGGCGCCGCCGGTGATCGGCATCGGCGCATCGCCGGAATGCGACGGCCAGATCCTGGTGCTGGAGGACATGCTGGGCCTGTCCGACCGGGTGCCGAAATTCGTGCGCAAGTTCGGTTCGCTCGCCGGGCATATCCGCGAGGCCGTCGAGGCCTATGCCGGTGAAGTGCGCGCCCGCACGTTCCCCGCGGCCGAGAACACCTACGCCTTGCGCAAGGAATGAGGCGGCGGCCGGGCCGACAGGCGCCGGGCCGGCCATTCGCACGAGGCAGTGGAACGGGGACGGAGCATGGCGCGCCTGGGAAGCCTGGCACTTCTTCTATGTCTGGCCTGGGCGCCGGGCGCGGCCCCGGCCGACGGTCCGGTGACGTTGCCGGTCGGCAAGGCCGGTCACGGTGCCACGGAGCGCCTCGCCAACCCGGCCGAGGATGTGACGGCGACGAAGGCGGCCCTCGAAGGTGCGGGCCTCGACCCGTCACCGTTCCTGCCGGAGGCGACGACCGGGATCGACCGCAAGAAGCTGATCGACTTCGAGGCCACCCGCAAGGGCGCAGTCGAGGGAGCCCTCGCCGGCGGCACCGGCGCCGATGTCGCCGCACTCAGGGACATCCTCGCCGGTGAACCCCTGGCCATTGCCGGCGACGGCGACCTGCTCGGTAAATGGCGCTGCCGCAGTGCCCAGCTCGACGCCGGCACGACCGAAGGCGGCAACGGCACCGGCGGCGTTTTCGTCTACCCCCATTTTCGCTGCACCATCTCCCGGCGGGCAGGCGGACTGTTCTTCGCCAAGCTCAA
Source organism: Labrys sp. Lb11 (assembly GCF_057554225.1). Taxonomy (NCBI): domain Bacteria; kingdom Pseudomonadati; phylum Pseudomonadota; class Alphaproteobacteria; order Hyphomicrobiales; family Xanthobacteraceae; genus Labrys; species Labrys sp. Lb11. Next base: position 25,722 of record NZ_BAAJOT010000011.1, on the reverse strand, counting down.
CGGCTCGCAACGGGTGAACGGGATGCTCTACCGCGCCGGCAAGGATCGTTTCGCCTTCCTGGGCGGCTGGTCGATGGCCGAGGATCCGGAAAGGCCCTACGGCGCCTCGCAGGAGGACAATGCCGTGGCCTACCTCTTCAAGGTGGCGAAGAACCGCCTGCGGCTGGAATTGCCGCAGACCTGCTGCAGCACGCTGGAGATCCTGGAACTGGTGCGCTGAGGAGGTCGCTACTGGAAGGCCACCTCGTTGAAGCTGCGCAGCTTGCGCGAATGCAACTGCGCCCGGTCGGTCTCGCGCAGCAGCGCCATCGTCTCCAGGCCGATCGCCAGGTGCTGGGACACGCGTTCGCGATAGAAGCGGTCGGCCATGCCCGGCAGCTTGAGCTGGCCGTGCAGGGGCTTGTCCGAGACGCAGAGCAGCGTGCCGTAGGGCACGCGCAGGCGGAAGCCGTTTGCGGCGATGGTGCCGGATTCCATGTCGAGCGCGATGGCGCGGCTCTGGATGAAAGGCAGGTTCTGGATCGTCGAAGGGCGGAGCTCCCAGTTCCGGTCGTCGACCGTGGCAACCGTGCCGGTGCGCATCACCCGCTTGAGATCGTAGCCCTTGAGGCCGGTGACCATGCCGACCGCCCTCTCGATCGCCGTCTGGATCTCCGCCAGCGCCGGGATCGGCACCTCGCGCGGCAGGTCGGCGTCGAGCACATGGTCCTGCCTGAGATAGGCATGAGCCAGCACATAGTCGCCGAGCGTCTGCGAATTGCGCAGGCCGGCGCAATGACCCAGCATCAGCCAGGCGTGCGGGCGCAGCACGGCGACGTGATCGGTGATGTTCTTGGCGTTGGACGGCCCCACGCCGATATTGATCATGGTGATGCCGGAATCGTCGGGGCGCTTGAGATGGTAGGCCGGCATCTGGGGTAGGCGGGGCGGCGGCGCGCCGGCCGGAAGCAGCGAGCGGGCCTCGTCGTCATGGGCGACGCCCTGGGCCAGGGTGATGACATCGCCCGGCTCGACCAGGGCGGTATAGCCGGAGCCCAGCGGGCCGGCATCGCCGCCGGCCAGGACGGTGTGCGCCAGACGCACGAACTCGTCCATGTAGAACTGGTAGTTGGTGAAGATCACGAAGTTCTGGAAATGCCGGGCCGAGGTGCCGGAATAGTGCTTGAGCCGCATCAGCGACATGTCGACGCGCGGCGCGGTGAACAGCGACAGGGGCTTGGGCTCGTTCGGCGAGGGCGTGTCGGTGCCGTTGGCGATGCGGTCGTCGAGGATGGTGAGGTCCGGCACGTCGAAGATACGCGGCAGATGCGCCAGGCGGGCCGGGTCCAGGCCGCCCTCGACATGGAAGGTCTCCCCGAGGGCGAAATGGATCGGGATCGGCGTCGTGCTCTCGCCGACCTCGACCTCGCCGCCGGTGTTGCGAAGCAACAGCCGGATCTGCTCCTCCAGGTAGCGGCCGAAGATGTCCGGCCTGGTCACGGTGGTAGCGTAGACGCCCGCATCGGCGATGAAGCCATAGGCCGAGCGCGGATCGATCTCCGGCGGCCCATCCGAGCTGAGGCGGACGAAGGGATAGTAGCCGCGCACCCGCTCGGTGAAGGCCTCGCCCTCGGTGAAGGCGACGAAGGCCTGGCGCAGGCGGGTGGTGGTGCGCTCGTAGAGATCGGATATGGCCGCAACGGCCGCCTTGGCGTCCCGGAAGCGGCTGGGATAAGTGTCCATGCTGTTCGCCACGCTCGTGGCACTCCCTTTTCCACTGCATAGGCCAGCTCACGTGACCGGGCAATGACGCTTTCGCGCGGGCACCTTGCCCCATCTCCCGTCATCGGCTTGACGCACTTGCCCGCGTCCTCTACGCGAAACCGCAAAGCCCGATCCTGTGGGATCGGGCCGGTCGGCTTTGCTGCCCGGCGCGTGCCGGCCCTGCCGTCATGACGGAGGGTGGTCGACGTCTCGGAGTCGCCGGAGATCCTCGGCGGCCGGCGCGCGGATCGGGTTGCAGAGGTTGGACGGACGAGGACGATGGCCGATATTTTCCAGGAGATCGACGAGGACCTGCGGCGCGAGCGCGCCGGCAAGCTCTGGCAGAAATACGGCAAATACGTCATCGCTGCCGCCGTGCTGATCGTGCTGGGCGTCGCCGCGTGGCGCGGGCTGGAATGGTACAAGCTGCAGGAGGCGCAGACCGCCGGCGCCCTGTTCCAGGATGCGGTGCGCCTGGACCGTGACGGCAAGGGGGCGGAGTCCGAGAAGATCCTGGCCGACGTCGTCCGCAGCTCGCCGGCAGGCTACCAGATCCTGGCGCGCTTCCGTCTCGCCGGCGAGGCCGGCAAGCGCGACGCCGCCGAAGGCGCCAAGGCCTTCGACGCGCTCGGTGCCGATGCCGGCATCGGGCCGCTGCTTCAGGCGCTCGCCAAGGTGCGCGCCGGCTATCTCAGGGTCGATACCGCCAGCTATGCCGACCTTGCCAAGACCATCGAGCCGTTGACCGCCGCCGGCGAACCGATGCGCCATTCCGCCCGCGAGATCCTCGGCCTCGCCGCCTGGAAGGCCAAGGACACCGCCAATGCCTCGAAGTGGTTCGAAGCCATGGCCGGCGACCGGGACGTGCCGGCGAATGCCCGCCAGCGCGCCGAGCTCATGCTGCAGCTCATCGCCGCAGACGCCCCGGCCAAGGCCGCTTCCTGATCGGATCGCCATGCCCGTCGCCATCGCCATCGTCGGCCGCCCGAATGTCGGCAAGTCGACCCTGTTCAACCGGCTCGTCGGCCGCAAGCTCGCCATCGTCGACGACCGGCCCGGGGTGACGCGCGACCGGCGCGACGGCGAGGCCAAGCTCGGCAATCTGCGCTTCACCGTCATCGACACCGCCGGGCTGGAGGTGGCTGACGATACGTCGCTGCTCGGGCGCATGCGCGCCCAGACCGAGGCGGCGATCGCTGCGGCCGACCTCGTCCTGTTCATGATCGACGGGCGGGCCGGGGTGACGCCGGCCGACGAGCATTTTGCCGAGGTCGTGCGGCGCTCGGGCGTGCCGGTGATCCTGGTCGCCAACAAGACCGAGAGCCGCACCGGCTTCGACGGCGCCTATGAAGGCTACTCGCTCGGGCTCGGCGCGCCGGTGCCGATCTCGGCCGAGCACAATGAGGGCATGGCCGATCTTGCCGAGGCCATCGCCGAAGTGTTGCCCCAGGCCAGCCTGCCCGATGACGAGGACGTGGCCGAGACCGACGCCCTCGTCACCGGCGAAGAGGGCGAGGAAGAGGCGATCCCGGTGGATGTCGGCATCGCCAGGCCGCTGCGGCTGGCGATCATCGGGCGACCGAACGCCGGCAAGTCGACCCTGGTCAATGCGCTGCTGGGCGAGGAGCGCATGCTCACCGGCCCGGAAGCCGGCATCACCCGCGACACCATCTCCGCCGACTGGATCTGGCGCGACAAGCGCATCAAGCTGTTTGACACGGCCGGCATGCGCAAGAAGGCGCGCATCGAGGACAAGCTGGAGAAGCTCTCCGTCGCCGACGGCGTGCGCGCCGTGCGCTTCGCCGAGGTGGTGGTGCTGCTGGTCGACGCCGCCGCGCCGCTGGAAAAGCAGGAGCTGCAGATCGCAGACCTGGTCGAGCGCGAGGGCCGGGCGCTGATCCTCGGCCTCAACAAATGGGACATGATCGAGGACCGCAACAAGGTTCTCGCCGACGTGCGCGAGATGTTCGAGCGCCTGCTGCCGCAACTGCGCGGCGCGCCGATCGTCACCCTGTCCGGCCTGGCCGGCCAGGGGCTGGACAAGCTGATGGAGGCGGCCTTCCGCGCCCATCTCGTCTGGAACCGCCGGGTGCCGACCGCCAAGCTCAACCGCTGGCTCGGCGCGGCGCTGGAACGCCACCCGCCGCCGGCCGTGTCGGGCCGGCGCATCAAGATCCGCTATGCGACGCAGGTGAAGACCAGGCCGCCGCATTTCGCCGTGTTCGGCAACCAGCTCGACGCGCTGCCGGACAGCTATACCCGCTATCTCGTCAACGGCCTGCGCGACACCTTCGACATGCCCGGCGTGCCGATCCGGCTCAGCCTGCGCTCGCCGAAGAACCCGTTCCACAGCAAGAAGTAGGCACGGCGAGACGTGGGCCGAGCGCCCGGCGAGCCGCCTTACTCCCTCGCTTCCCGCAGCGACTTCACGGTGTCGGCGCCGACATACCATTGGTCGGCTTCGACATCCTCGAAAACGGTCCAAACCGCGCTTTCGGGCAGGCCGGTGATGTCGCTGATGGCGCCGGCGATGCGCTCGGCCATCTCGTTCTTTCGCTCCTGCGGCTGGCCCTTGATGATGCGGACGGTGACGAAGGGCATGTTCTGTTGCTCCGGGTCGGATTGTCAGGCGACTAAGCACGGCGCGGCCGCCTTGGAAAGGGGCGACTCGTGCCCGGCTGGGTGCCGGTGAGGAGCCGGCACACGGATTGGTAGGGTTTGTATGCTCTTTTCGCCCGGTGCCGGCGGAGCCGCCGCAGGATGCGGCCGGACCGCCGCCCGGGGGCGGACGATGAACTCGGTGGACATGGCGCCGGTGGCGCATGCTCGTCCCGCGACGGTCGGGGCGGTCCCGGCGGTTGCAGCCTATTGGCCGGCGCTGCTGCTGGCCCTGGCCGCCGTCGCCCAGCAGGCCCTTGGCCATATCAACAGCGACGTGTCCTGGCTCCTCACCGTCAGCGAGCGCCTGCTCGACGGCGGCGTTCCCTATGTCGATTTCATCGAGACCAATCCGCCGGCCTCGATCCTGCTCTATCTGCCGAGCGTCGCGCTCGCCCGAAGCGTCGGCCTCCGGCCGGAGCTGATGGTTGCGGCCAGCGTGTTCGCGCTCGCCGGCCTCTCCATGTTCGGAGCGGGGCGGATCCTTGCCAGCGGCCGGCTCTTGCCCGCGGCTATGCGGCCGCCCCTGCTGGCGGTCGCAGTCTTCGTCCTGCTGCTCCTGCCGGCCAAGGCTTTCGCACAGCGCGAGCATTTCGCAGTCCTGGCCCTGCTGCCCGTGCTGGCAGTGCTGGTGGTCCGGCTGGAAGGGGGCAGGGTCAACTGGCCGGCGGCGCTTGCCGCGGGCGTCGGCGGAGGGATAGCCGTCGCCATCAAGCCGCATTTCGCGCTGGCGCTGATCCTGCCGGTGCTGCTCCTGGTTTGGCGCCTGCGCTCGATCCGTCCCGTGTTCCAGCCCGAATGGTTCGCGGCGGCAGCGGTGGTGGTGCTGTATGGCGCTTCGGTGCCGTTGTTCTTTCCGGCCTATCTCAGCGATGGTCTGCCGCTGGTGCTGGCGACCTACCTGCCTGTCCGCGAGCCGCTCTCGACCCTGGTGCTGAGATATGGCGTCGTTCCCGTGTGCTGGATGCTGGCCGGGCTCGCCGTCGTGTGGCGGCAGGAGCGCCTGAGCGCGGCATCGGCCGTGCTGCTCCTGGCCGCAGCAGGGTTCTTCCTCGCCTATCTCATACAGGGCAAGGGGTTCCTGAACCACGAGTACCCGGCAACCGCCCTGACGGCCCTGGCGATCGGTATCTCGTTCGTTGCGGCCGCTGGCGCGGGACGAGGCGGCGTGGGCGAGAAGGACGTGGATGCCCGGGGGCGCGAGTTGCTGTCCCGGATGCTCTTCCTCGTCGGCCTGGCGTTCGCGCTGCAGCTCTTCAACGGCGTGCGCGACGATACGGCGCTTGGCCGGGAAGTCGCTCGTCTGGCGCCCCCCCATCCGCGGATGATCGCGGTGACGCCGCAGCTCGCCGTGGGGCACCCCCTGGTGCGCTGGCTCGATGGAACCTGGGTCGGCAGGGCCTGCAGCCTGTGGGTGTCGCCGATGGTGGCGTCGCGGCTTGCAGAGGCCGACCTGACACCCCAGGAGCGCAAGGCGCTGCTCGATTACGCAGCGCGGGAGCGACAGATCTTCGTCGAGGACGTGACCCGCGGCAGGCCCGACGTGATCTTGTTCGAAGGACCGTCTGCCGAGGATTGGGTCCGGTCGGATCCGGCCGTCACCGCGAGCTTGCAGGATTACCGGCCGGTTGCCGTCGACGCATACCGAAACATCACGATCCTCCTGCGCCGTCCCGCGCCGCAGCTCTGATCAGGCCGGTCCGCGGAAGGCCAGCACCTTGCCTTCGCGGAAATCGAACACCTTGCCGGTCTCGGCAAAGGCCGGGCTGGTCAGGCGCAGCACCGCCGGAGCCACGGCTTCGGGCGGGGGCAGCGTCTCGGGGTCCTCGCCCGGCATCGCGGCGGCGCGCATCCGGGTGCGGGTCGGGCCGGGCGACAACAGGTTGGCACGCACGCTGGTGCGCTCGGTCTCGTGGGCATAGGTGCGCACCAGCGTGTCGAGCCCGGCCTTGGAGACGGCGTAGGGGCCCCAATAGGCGGCGGCCTTCCACGCAGCCCCGGAGGTCAGGAACAGCGCCCGGCCGGCGTCCGAACGGCGCAGCAGCGGGTCCATGGAGCGGATCAGCCGCCAGTTGGCGGTAAGGTTCACCGCCATGACGTTGTCCCAGTCCTTGGGCTCGATGTGGCCGAGCGGCGAGATCGAGCCGAGGATGCCGGCATTGCCGACCAGGATATCGAGGCGGCCATAGCGCTCGAACAGCTGGAAGCCGAGATTGTCGAGACCGTCGCCGTCCTTGAGGTCGAGCGGCACCAGGGTGGCCGTGCCGCCCTGGGCCTGGATGGCGTCGTCGAGCTCCTCCAGGCCGCCGGTGGTGCGGGCCACCGCGACGACATGGGCCCCGGCCTCGGCCAGCGCCAGCGCCGCGGCACGGCCGATGCCGCGCGACGCGCCCGTGACCAAGGCGATGCGGCCCTTGAACAGATCGGACATGGTGCAAGTTCCCTGTGCGGAGCGTGCCGGCTCCGTCCGCGGCAGCGCGGACGGCCTGCGAAACCTTCAAGGCCCGGCGGGACGGGGCGCGAGCCGCGCTCCAGCCCGGGGGCGCGGCGCTCAGCTCGCCTCGGCGAGAAGCGAGAGCTGTTGCTTGGCGCTTTCGCCGATCACGTCGGTGAGGAAGGTCGGATAGTCGCCGGTGAAGCAGTGGTCGGTGAATTGCGGCCGGACCGGGTCACGCCGCTCATAGCCGCAGGCGCGATAGATGCCGTCGACCGACAGGAAGGCGAGGGAATCGGCGCCGACATAGGCCCGCATCTCCTCCAGCGACTTCTGCGCCGCCAGCAGATTGGCCCGGTCGGGCGTGTCGATGCCGTAATAGTCGGGATGCGCTATCGGCGGCGAGGAGATGCGGAAATGCACCTCCCGGGCGCCGGCCTCGCGCATCATCCGCACGATCTTCACGGAGGTGGTGCCGCGCACGATCGAATCGTCGACCAGCACGATGCGCTTGCCCTCGATCACGCCGCGATTGACGCTGAGCTTCATGCGCACGCCGACTTCCCGCATCGCCTGGGTGGGCAGGATGAAGGTGCGCCCGACATAATGGTTGCGGATGATGCCGAGCTCGTAGGGCAGGCCCGCCGCCTGGGCGAAGCCGATCGCCGCCGGCACCCCGGAATCGGGCACGGGCACCACGACGTCGGCCTCCACCAGGCTCTCGGCGGCAAGCTCGGCGCCGAAGCGCTTGCGCACCTGGTAGACGTTGCGGCCATGCACGATCGAGTCCGGCCGGGCGAAGTAGATGTACTCGAAGATGCAGGGCCGCGCCGGCGTGCGCGGGAAGGGCTTGATCGATTCGACGCCGGCCTCGGTGATGACGACGATCTCGCCGTTCTCGATGTCGCGCACGAAGCGGGCGCCGATGATGTCGAGCGCGCAGGTCTCGGAGGCGAGGATGTAATGGCCGTCGAGCTCGCCCAGCACCAGCGGGCGGATGCCGAGCGGGTCACGCGCGCCGACCAGCTTCTTGTTGGTCAGGCCGACGAAGGCATAGGCGCCCTCGAGCTGGAACAGCGCGTCGATGAAGCGGTCGATGAACTTCTCGCGCTGCGAGCGGGCGACGAGATGCAGGATCACCTCGGTGTCCGAGGTCGACTGGCAGATGGCCCCCTTGCGGATCAGCTCGCGCCGCAGCGTCAGGCCGTTGGTGAGGTTGCCGTTGTGCGCCACCGCGAAGCCGCCGGCCTGGATCTCGGCGAACAGCGGCTGGACGTTGCGCAGGATGGTCTCGCCCGTGGTGGAGTAGCGGACATGGCCGATGGCGGCGTTGCCCGGCAGGCGCTCGATCACCTCGCGCTTGGAGAACGCGTCGCCGACCAGGCCGAGGCGACGCTCGGAATGATAGCGCTTGCCGTCGAAGGCGACGATGCCCGCCGCCTCCTGGCCGCGGTGCTGCAGGGCGTGCAGGCCGAGCGCCGTGATGGCGGCGGCCTGCGGGTGCCCGAAAATGCCGAACACGCCGCACTCCTCGCGCAGCGTGTCGCCATCCAGATCGACATCGAAGTCTTGCTTGGCAAGCCTGGCCGGTTCGCTCACGTCGGGCATCCCCTTGTCATCGAACGTTCATGTGGCGTGCAAATCCGAATCAGGCAAGCCCTCAATTCGTGGGATTCGGCTTGGGGGCCGGCGTCGGTGCGGGCGAGGGTTCGGCCGGCTGCGTCTGCGGCGCGCCGGGCGGGGCGGCATCCGGGTCGGCGTCCTGGCTGTCGGTCGGCAGCAGATCCTGCGCCCTGAGGCGCTTGAGGATGGTGCTCTCCGGATCGCTGGGCAGCATGCCGGTCAGCCAGTCGCCGCCGGACTTCAGGAGCGTTTTGGACTTGGCGTCCTGCACCCAGACGGGCTGCGACTTCTCCGGCACCAGCCAGGCGAAGAACAGGAAGGCGACGATTGCCAGCAGGAGCCCGCGCCCGGCGCCGAAGATGAAGCCGAGCGTGCGGTCGACCGCGCCGATCCGGCTGTCGAGAATCATGTCCGAGATGCGGATGGTGATGAACGACACCACGATCAGCGTCACCAGGAACACGGCGCCGCCGGCGGCGAGCTGGGCGACGGTCGGATTCTTGATGTAGGGATCGAGGAAGGGTTGAACGTATCGGAACAGCAGCAAGGCGGCGGCGGCCGCGGCGACCCAGGCGGCGATGGACAGCACCTCGCGGGTGAAGCCGCGCACCATGGCGAGCAGCGCCGAAATCAGCATGACACCGACAACGATCAGATCGAGCAGCGTGACGGGCATAGAAGACCTGGTCCTTGACTCAAAGGGGCCGGGCGGCCCGATCCGCGCCCTCTATAACCGCGCCGCCCGCGGCAGTCACCCCGCTTTGGCGGCGGGATTCGGGGCGCATCGACCATGACGAAGGAATGTGGCCAAATGCTTGTGCCCGACGGGGCTCTGCCGACGCGTCGCGGTCACTCGGCGATGCGCGGCCGGCGCTTCTGGCTCTCGCCGGCGGCGGCGATGGTCGCGACCAGGGTGGCGAGCGAGGAGACGCCGTCCACCGCCAAGGCCCCCTCCGCCGCCGATTCGCTGGCCGGCACCGGCCCGGACGCACGGCGAAAGCCGAGCTTGGCCGCTTCCTTCATCCGCGCGCCGGCATGGGCGACCGGCCGCACCGAGCCCGACAGCGAGATCTCGCCGAAGAACACGCTTTCGGGCGAGAGCGCGGCGCCGGTGAGCGAGGAGACCAGAGCCGCCGCCACCGCCAGATCCGCGGCCGGCTCCTGGATGCGCAGGCCGCCGGCGACATTGAGATAGACGTCGTGGCCGCCCAGGCGCACGCCGCAATGGGCCTCCAGCACGGCCAGCACCATGGACAGGCGCGCCGTGTCCCAGCCGACGACGGCGCGACGCGGCGTGCCGAGCGTGGTCGGCGCCACCAGCGCCTGGATCTCGACCAGCAGCGGGCGGGTGCCCTCCATGCCGGCGAAGACGGCCGTGCCCGGCGTGCCGAGGTCGCGCTGCGACAGGAACAGGGCGGAGGGGTTGGTGACCTCGTTGAGGCCGAGCCCGGTCATCTCGAACACGCCGATCTCGTCGGTCGGGCCGAAGCGGTTCTTGATGGCGCGCAGGATGCGGAAGTCGCGTCCGGCATCGCCCTCGAAGGACAGGACGGCGTCGACCATGTGCTCGACCACGCGCGGGCCGGCGATCTGGCCGTCCTTGGTGACGTGGCCGACCAGGATGACGGTGGCGCCGCTGCGCTTGGCATAGCGGATCAGGGCCTGCGAGGCGCCGCGCACCTGCGTCACCGTGCCCGGCGCGGATTCGACCGTGTCCGTCCACATGGTCTGGATCGAATCGATGATGACGAGGCGCGGCGTCTTGCCGTGCTCCAGCGTCGCCAGGATATCCTCCACCGAGGTCTCGGAGGCGAGCTCGACGGCGGCGTCGGAGAGCGCCAGACGCTCGGCCCGCAGGCGCACCTGCGCCGTCGCCTCCTCGCCGGAGATGTAGACGATGCGGTGCCCGGCCCGCGCCAAGCGGGCGCAGCTCTGGATCAGCAGCGTCGACTTGCCGATGCCGGGGTCGCCGCCGAGCAGCAGCACCGAGCCGCGCACGAAGCCGCCGCCGGTGACGCGATCGAGCTCGCCGATGCCCGAGACCAGCCGCGGCGCCTCGCCGGTCTCGCCGGTCAGGGCTTCGAGCGCGAACACCCGCCCCCGCGAGCGCGGGCGCTGGGAAGAGGGGACCGCAGCGACGGCGGCCGTTTCCTCGGCGATGGTGTTCCATTCGCCGCAGGCGTCGCACTTGCCCTGCCAGCGCTGATAGACGGCGCCGCAGTTCTGGCAAATGAAGGCGATCGAGCGTTTGGCCATGAGCGGCGCACCGGACGGACGGGAATTTGCGGGATCTGTGGTATCCGCATGCGGATGACGACGGCCCGCATAGCATCAAGGTGTGGTCGACGCGAGCGTCGCGGGTAGCGCGCGGCGGGGATCGTCACTATAGGTTCGCCGGGATACTCGTTTCCGGAGCTTGTCTGCAATGTCGAAGCCGCTCGTCGTCTCCATCCCCCACAATCTCGGCCAGGCCGAGGCGCTGCGCCGGATCAAGAGCGGCATCGAGCGGGTCAAGACCAAGTATGCCAGCTTCGGCACCTTCGACGAGGAGGTCTGGACCGACAATCACCTCGACTTCAAGGTCAGCGCCCTGCGCCAGAGCATGAACGGCGGGGTCGATGTCGAGCCGGATTCCGTCGTCATGACCCTGGAACTGCCCTGGGTGCTGTCGGTGCTGACCGAGAAGGCGCGAGCCCTGATTACCAAGCACGGCAACAAGATGCTGACCAAGGGCAATTGACACTCGGGGGACCGGCCGCGGGCGAAGGCTCAGGCCGGCCGGTGGCAGACGGCCTCGATGTTGTGTCCGTCGGGGTCGAGCACGAAGGCGCCGTAATAATCCGGATGGTAGTGCGCGCGGATGCCGGGCGGGCCGTTGTCGGTGCCCCCCGCTGCAAGCGCGGCGGCATGGAAGGCGTCGACCGCCGCCCGGTCCGGTGCCGCGAAGGCGACATGCAGCCGGCCCCGGAGCGGCCGGCCGGTGCCGATCCAGAACCGCGGCCTCCCGTCCGGGCCGAAGCCGACATGGGTGTCGCCGCCGGTCATGTCCGGCGTGACCTCCATCTGGATGCCGAAGCCGAGCGGCTTCAGCACGGCGGCATAGAAGGCGCGCGAGCGCCCGATATCCGCGACCGGAAACCCGACATGGTCGAACATGGGCCTGCTCCTATGCCCCGATCACCCGGCGATGGAAACGCGATCCCAGCCCGGTCAGAACCTCGTAGCCGATGGTGCCGGCGCGCCGGCCGACCTCGTCGACGGTGAGCGTCGGGCCGATCAGCTCGACCCAGTCGCCGCGCCGCACAGTCCCCTCCGGCAGGGCGGTGACGTCGATGGCGGCCAGATCCATGGAGATGCGCCCGGCGATCGGGCAGGGGCGGCCGGCGACGAGGGCGACGGCGCTGTCATAGTCCTCCGAGGACGAGCCGGTGCGCAGATAGCCGTCGGCATAGCCCAGGCCGATGACGGCGATGCGCGAGCGGGCACGGCAGAGCCAGGTCGCGCCGTAGCCGACCGTCTCGTTGGCCTCGGCCGTCCGCACGGTGATGACGCGCGCTTCCAGCCGGATGACCGGCGCCATCGGGTTCGGCTTGCCCGGGGTCGGGTTGCCGCCATACAGGGCGACACCGGGCCGCACCAGGTCGAAGCCGAGGTCGCCCGGCAGGAACAGGCCGGCGGAGTTGCACAGCGAGGCCGGTGTCGCGGGAAACAGGGCGCGCACCTGCCGGAACGCCGCGATCTGGCGGGCGTTGAGCGGGTCGTTCGGGCTGTCGGCACAGGCGAAGTGGCTGATCAGCAGGTCGACGGCGGGCAGGGCGTCGGCGTTCCCCGCAGCTTCCTCGACGCGCAGGCCGAGCCGCGTCATGCCGGTATCGACATGCAGCGCCGCGCCGCCGCGCCAGCCGGAAGCGCTTGTGAAGGCCGACCACTCGGCAACTTCCTCCAGCGAGCCCAGGACCGGTCGCAGGGCATGGGCGGCATAGGCCTCGCCCAGGCCGGAGACGAGGCCGTTCAGGACATAGACGACGGCATTCGGCGCGACCGCCCGCACGCGCGCGCCCTCGCCCGGATGGGCGACGAAGAAGGTCCGGCAGCCGGCCCCGGCCAGGGCCGGCACCACCACCTCGATGCCGAGGCCGTAGCCGTCGGCCTTCACCGCGGCGCCGCACTCGGCGCCCGGCGCCCGGGCGGCGAGTGCGCGCCAATTCGCCGCGATCGCGCCGACGTCGATGGTCAGCCGCGCACCGGCTTCGGCTTCGGGAATCATGCCGGGCGGGCTCATGTCGCACCGTCGCGGGCGACCCGGCTTCGCGATCGCCCGCAGATCCGGGCCCTGCCCCTGGCGGGGCGCAGGCCCGGGCGGGCTCGGCCGAGGGCCGTTCTCGCCGGGCGGCGAATCTGGAACGGGATCGTCATGCGCCGATGCTAGCCCAGGCCTCGACGTTGCTCCAGACCGGTCATTCCATCCGCTCGGGCAGGTGATCGGGCCGGGCGAGGTTGGAGAAGCGGGTGATATCGGCGTCGAACTGCAGCTTCACCGTTCCCGTCGGACCATGGCGCTGCTTGCCGATGATCACCTCGGCCTGGCCGGCGATCGCCTCCATCTCCGACTGCCAGGTGAAGAATTCGGGTGTACCCTCCTTCGGCATCTTGTTCTTGAGATAGTATTCCTCGCGGAACACGAACATCACCACGTCGGCGTCCTGCTCGATCGAGCCGGACTCGCGCAGGTCCGAGAGCTGCGGGCGCTTGTCGTCGCGGCTCTCGACCTGGCGGGAAAGCTGCGACAGGCCGATGATCGGCACCGACAGCTCCTTGGCCAGGGCCTTGAGCCCGGTGGTGATCTCGGTCACCTCCTGCACGCGGTTGTCGCCCTTCTTCGACGAGCCGGAAAGGAGCTGGATGTAGTCGACGATGATCAGGTCGAGGCCGCGCTGGCGCTTGAGCCGGCGGGCGCGGGCGACGAGCTGGGCGATCGAGATGCCGCCGGTGTCGTCGATGTAGAGCGGGAGCGACTGCATCTCCTGGCTGGCGGTGACGAGGCGGGTGAACTCCTCCTCCATCAGGTCGCCGCGCCGGATCTTGTAGGAGGGCACGCTGGCCTGCTCGGCGATGATGCGGGTGGCGAGCTGCTCGGCCGACATTTCCAGGGAGAAGAAGCCGACCGAGCCGCCGTCGATGGTCTTGTGCGCGCCGTCCGGCTGCACCTCGTGGCGATAGGCCTTGGCGATGTTGAAGGCGATGTTGGTGACGAGCGAGGTCTTGCCCATGGCGGGGCGGCCGGCCAGGATGATCAGGTCGGACGGCTGCAGGCCGCCCATCATCCGGTCGAGGTCGTCGAGCCCCGTGGCGAGGCCGGACAGGTTGCCGTCGCGCTGGAAGGCGGCGGAGGCCATGTCGATGGCGTCCTTGAGGGCGTCGGCGAAGCGGGCGAAGCCGCCTTCGTAGCGCCCGGTCTCGGCCAGCTCGTAGAGGCTGCGCTCGGCATCCTCGATCTGCGTCTGCGGCGCCGTGTCGACGGGCGCGTCATAGGCGGCGTTCACCACCTCCTCGCCGATGGCGATCAGCGCCCGGCGGATGGCAAGGTCGTAGATGGTCTGGCCGTAGTCGGCGGCGTTGATGACGGTGGTCGCCTCCGCCGCCAGGCGCGCCAGATATTGCGTCACGGTGAGGCCGCCGGCGATCTCCTGGTCCGGCCCCAGGAAGGTCTTGAGCGTGATCGGCGTGGCGATCTTGCCGCCTCGAATCAGGCTGGTGATGATCTCGTAGACCTTGCGGTGCAGCGGGTCGAAGAAGTGCTGCGCCAGGAGGAAGTCGGAGACGCGGTAATAGGCCTCGTTGTTGACGAGGATCGCGCCCAACAGCGCCTGTTCCGCCTCGACATTGTGCGGCGCCTGCCGGAAGGCGGGCTGCTGGGCGGCCGGTTCGATCCGGTGAATGGTGGCTTCGAGGGTCGGGGGCATGGAATCACCATCGGCTGTCGGCCGGCAGGTCTAGCACAGCCGGGTGGCCGCCGTTTGGCGCGGTCGCCTGTTCACAGCGATTCACAGGACGGCGCTGCGGCCTTGATGTCGGAAATCACCCTGAAATTTGTGCGTTTTGACACATCCCGGGCCGGCCTTCCCGCTTATGAGTTTGGAGAGACTGCCCGTCGGGCCAGGCTGCGACGGGGTCGAGGAGGGGCTCTTCATGACCTTGCCGACCGACCAGCTTTTCTCCAGTCAATGGTACCTTCAAGCGATCGGCGTGGTCTGGGGCCAGAACGCGGTGTGGGACGACTACACCGGCGCCGGTGTCCACGTCGGCATCTTCGACAACGGCATTCAGACCGGCCATCCCGATCTCGACGCCAATCACGATTCGACGCTCGACTTCGGCAGCCAGACCGGCCTGGCGCAGGACCACGGCACCGCGGTCACCGGCGTCGTCGCGGCGGAGCGCAACGATGTCGGCTCTGGCGACGGCATCGTCGGCGTCGCCTACGGCGCCACCTATTCCAGCGTGCCGATCTGGGGCAGCGACACCGTCAACTCGACGACCTCACGCTCGGCGGCGTCGATGCACATGCGCGACTTCGACGTGGTCAACCACAGCTGGGGCTCGTCCGCCTTCTCGGTGTCGCAGACCGATCCCAACTACCTCGCCGTGGCCAACGGCATCCTCGACGCCGTGACCAACGGTCGCGGGGGCCTGGGCACGGTGGTGGTCGCCGCCGCGAACAACACCCGTGCCGGGCAGGCCTGGGACAACGTCGTCGGGGATGCCAACACCACCGGCCCCACGGCGGAGAGCCGGTTCTCGATCACGGTGGCGGGAGTCGGTCAGGACGGCTTCGTGGCCGACTATTCATCGCCCGGCGCCAATATCCTTGTCTCCGCCGGCGCGCAAGGCTCCTGGAGCGCCGGCGAGCCCGGCGTCTGGACCACGGACTTCACCGGCACGTCCGGTTTCAGCAACGGCGATTATGTCGAGACGGTGGGCACGTCGTTCTCGGCCCCGCAGGTAACGGGTGTCGTTGCCCTGATGCTCGAGGCCAACCCGAACCTCGGCTACCGCGACGTGCGCGACATCCTTGCCCTGACGGCCCGCCACGCCGGCTCCGACATCGCGTTCGGCACCACGCCGGAGCATCTGCAGAACGGCGAACTCAACTTCTGGACCATCAACGCCGCGACCAACTGGAACGGCGGCGGCATGCATTTCTCCAACGACTACGGCTTCGGCTTGATCGATGCCCGCGCCGCCGTGCGCCTCGCCGAGACCTGGACCGACCAGAGCACGCTCGCCAACGAAGAGCATTGGTCCAGCACGGCCAGCCCCAACGTCATCGTTCCCGATGCCAACAGCGCCGGCGTCTCGTTCTCCTTCACCGTCGGCGGCGATATCGACGCAGAGCAGGTGACGCTCAATCTCGGCATCACCCATACCTATGCCTCCGACCTGGAAATCTATCTGATCTCGCCGTCCGGGACGGAGAGCCGTCTTCTCGACAACAGCGGCGGCAGTCGCGACCTCAACGGCTGGACCTTCACCTCCAACGCCTTCCGCGGCGAGGATGCGAACGGGACCTGGACGGTGCGCGTCGTCGACAATGTCAGCGGCGACACGGGTTCGGTCTCCACCGCCAGGCTCGACGTCTACGGCAGCGTGGCCAGCAACAACGACACCTACTTCTACACCGACGAGTTCGGCAGCAACGCCGCGATCGCGGCCGACGGCGCGCGCGCCACGATCCACGAGATCTTCGGCGTCGACACGATCAACGCAGCGGCGGTCACGAGCAACAGCTACATCGACCTCTCGGCGAGCGTCCCCAGCACTATCGCCGGGCGCTCGCTCACCATCGACGGCACCATCGAGAACGCCTTCGGCGGCGACGGCAGCGACATCCTCATCGGCAATGCCTCCGCCAACCACCTCTCCGGCGGGCGCGGCGAGGACGCCATCGGCGGCGGCGGCGGCGACGACTGGATCGAGGGCGGGGCGGACAACGACAGCCTGGCCGGCGAGGGCGGCAACGATAGGATCGACGGCGGTGCCGGCGCCGACTTTCTGCAGGGCGGCGACGGCAACGACCGCCTCGAGGGTGGGCTCGGCGCCGACACGCTCAGGGGCGGCGCTGGCAACGACCGCCTCTGCGGCGACGTGCTGACCCGCACCGGGGAGCCCGACTTCGAGGCGAACACGATCTACGGCGAGGACGGCAACGACACCATCGTCGTTTCCCGCGGCGACGACCGCATCGACGGCGGCGCCGGTACCGATACCCTGTCCTTCGCCTGGACGACCCGTGGGGCCAAGTGCGACTTGCGGACGACGTCGGCGACCTTCGTCGACAGCGGCAGCTACACCAACCCGGACGGCTCCGGGGGCGCGTGGGGCGGCACCTTCATCACCCATTTCACCGGCATCGAGAACGTGACCGGGGGCTCGGGGGCGGACACGTTGATTGGGAATGGCCTGGCCAACACGCTCGACGGCGGCGCCGGCAACGACATCCTCAACGGCGGCGCCGGCGCCGACCGCATGATCGGCCGGGCCGGAAACGACACCTATTACGTCGACAACCTCGGCGATATCGTCGACGAGACGAGAGGGACCGGTACGGACAAGATCTACGCTTCGGTCAGCTGCAATCTATCGAACACAGCCCGTGTTCTTGGCGCCGTTGAAAACCTCGTGCTGACCGGCGCTGGCGATATTGCGGGCACCGGCAACGCACTCGCCAACGCGTTGACCGGCAACAGCGGGAACAATGTCCTCAAAGGCGGCCTGGGCAACGATAGTCTCGATGGAAGGGCGGGCAATGATCAATTGATCGGCGGCTCCGGCGGCGACCGCCTCACAGGCGGGGCGGGCGCGGATACGTTCATATTCAACGTCACCACGGAGAGCACCCTCTCCAGCACCGGCCGCGACGTGATCCTGGACTTCTATCGATCCCAAGGTGACAAGCTTGACGTGTCGGGCATTGACGCGCAAGTCGGTGTTAGTGGGAACCAAGCCTTCCACTTTATCGGCACATCCGCCTTCACCCATCATGCCGGCGAGTTGCGCTACACGACGCAGAGCGGCAACGTGTACGTCTACGGCGACGTCAACGGCGACGGCGCGGTCGACTTCTCCGTTCAAATTCAGAACCACACATCGATCCAGGCGAGCGACTTCATCCTGTAGTCTTGGCGGGAGCGGTTTATGCTTTCCGCCGACTGCCGCCTCGTTTGTCGCGGAGAAGCGATGGCTGGCCCGCAACTAGAAAGGGCGTGACCAAGCCTTCTCCACCGAAGGTGGGGAAGGTGGCGCCCCGAAGGGGCGACGGATGGGGTGCGGCAAGCAGGACTCCGGCTGCGTCGGCATGGCACGACGGTGGTGCAGGCAGGGCAAGGTCGAGCCTTGCGGGCCACACCCCATCCGCCCCGACTGCGTCGGGGCACCTTCCCCGCTGCGCGGAGAAGGCATTTCGCGCCCTTTTGGGCGTCGTGCGGGACCTTGTCACCCAGCCGGCCTCAGCCGCGGGCGCGCGCCAGATCCGGCGGGGTCGCTTCCTCGGCCAGTGCGGCGATCGCCTCGCCGAGCGCCATCGGGGTCTGGCCCTGCGAGCCGAGCCGGCGAACGGAGACGCTGCCGCCCGCAGCCTCCTGCTTGCCGAGGGCCAGGATCACCGGGATCTTGGTCAGCGAATGCTCGCGGACCTTGTAGCCGATCTTCTCGTTGCGCAGGTCGGTCTCGGCCCTGAGGCCAGCGTCGAGCAGGGCTTGGTGCACGCTCCGGGCATAGTCGTCGGCATCGCTGGTGATGGTGCAGATCATCACCTGCACCGGCGCGAGCCAGAGCGGGAAATGGCCGGCGAAATGCTCGATCAGGATGCCGGCGAAGCGTTCCATCGATCCGCAGATGGCGCGATGGATCATCACCGGCACGGTCTTGGCGCTGTTCTCGGCGATGTAGAAGGCGCCGAACCGCTCCGGCAGGTTGAAGTCGACCTGCGTGGTGCCGCACTGCCAGTCGCGGCCGATGGCGTCGCGCAGCACATATTCGAACTTCGGGCCGTAGAAGGCGCCTTCGCCGGGATTGATGCTGGTCTCGATCAGGCCGCCGGACTCCGCCGCGATCTGGGCGAGGACATCCGTCATCACCGCCTCGGCCCGGTCCCAGAGCTCGTCGCTGCCGACGCGCTTCTCGGGCCGCGTCGAGAGCTTGACCACGATCTTGTCGAAGCCGAAGTCGCGATAGGTCGACAGGATCAGCTCGTTGATCGCCAGGCACTCGGCCGCCATCTGCTCGTCGGTGCAGAAGATGTGGGCGTCGTCCTGGGTGAAGCCGCGCACGCGCATCAGCCCGTGCAGCGCACCGGAGGGCTCGTAGCGATGAACCGCACCGAATTCCGCAAGCCGTAGAGGCAGTTCCCGGTAAGACCTGAGGCCGTGCTTGAAGATCTGCACATGGCCCGGACAGTTCATCGGCTTGATGGCGAAGACGCGGTCGTCGTCTGTGTCCTCGCCGGCCGACTTGGCCATGAACATGTTTTCCCGATACCAGCCCCAATGGCCGGAGGTCTCCCACAGCGACTTGTCGAGGAGCTGGGGCGCGTTCACCTCCTGGTAGCCCAGGCGCTTGAGGCGCCGGCGCATATAGGCGATCAGTTCCTGGAACAGCGTCCAGCCCTTGGCGTGCCAGAACACGACGCCCGGACCTTCCTCCTGGAAGTGGAACAGATCCATCTCCCGGCCGAGACGGCGATGATCGCGCTTCTCCGCCTCTTCCAACTGATGGAGGTACTGGTCGAGCTCCTCCTGGGTGCGCCAGGCGGTGGCATAGATGCGCGTCAGCATCGGCTTGTTGGAATCGCCGCGCCAATAGGCGCCGGCCACCTTCATCAGCTTGAAGGCGGGGCCGATCTGGCCGGTCGAGACCATGTGCGGGCCGCGGCACAGGTCGAACCAACCGCCCTGGTCGTAGATCTTCAGGTCCTGGCCGTCCGGTATGGCGTCGACCAACTCGACCTTGAAGGCCTCTCCCTTGTCGCGGAAGACTTGGCGGGCCTTGTCGCGGCTCCAGGTGGTTTTGCTGAAGGGCGCGTTGCGGGCAATGATCTCGCGCATCTTGGCTTCGATCGCAGGGAAATCGTCCGGCGTGAACGGCTCATTGCGGAAGAAGTCGTAATAGAAGCCGTTGTCGATCACCGGGCCGATCGTCACCTGCGTGCCCGGCCACAGCGTCTGCACGGCCTCGGCCATGACATGCGCGGCATCGTGCCGGATCAGTTCCAGCGCCTCGGGACTGTCGCGGGTGACGATGGCGATGCCGGCGTCGCGAGTGATTTCGTCCGACAGATCGGTCAGGGTGCCGTCGATCTTCATGGCGATCGCCTTCTTGGCGAGCGACTTGGAGATCGATTCGGCAACGGCCTTGCCGGTCACCCCGGCCTCGAAGGCGCGCTGGTTGCCGTCGGGAAATGTCAGAACGGGCATGGGACAGTCCTGGTATGGCGGTACGAGGTCGGACGACGGGACAGACCGCTGTCGCGCCCCCGGCGGTTCGTACCAGACCGCCGGAACCGGGACATGCGGTATTGCAGGGCCTCGTGCGCGCACAACGGCCAGGGACCGCGCGGCGCCGCCAGACGGAAAGGCCGGCCGATGCGGGCCGGCTGCCGCGCCCGACGGGCGAGGGGCTGTCGGCGCGTTTGCCGACGCCGCGTTGGAAGCACAATGCCGCGCTCCGAACAAGCGCGGATTGCCGTTCCGCCGCGGTTTCAGTCGGATTGCAGGCTTTCCGGGCTGTTTTCCAGGAGCCGGCCGGCGCTGGCGAGCAGCTTGGCCAGGATGCGGTCGGCCGCCTCCCGCTCGTCCTGGTCGAGCACGGCCAGGAATTCCGCCTGGAGCCGATGCGCCATCGGCAGGATGCGCCGATAGATGTCGAGGCCGTCCGGGGTGAGGGTGAGCCGGTGGGCGCGCTGGTCGCCTGGCTGCGGCGTCTGTGTCAGCAGGTTCCGGCCAGCAAGCCGAATGACGGCGCGGCTGACCTTGACGCGATCCATCTCGGTGCGGGTGATGACGTCACCGGTCGAGCAGGGCGAATGCTCGCCGAGCACGGCCATCACTCGCCATTCCGGGATGCTGAGGCCGAACGCAGTGCTGTAGTGGCGCGCGAAGCCTCGGCTGAGCCGCTCGGCCAGGATCGAGAACCGATAGGGCATGAACCCCGCGAGCACCAGCGGAGCAGGTGGGGCGGGCGAGGTGTCGTCCGGAACGGCCATGGCTTTCTCTTTAATTATATCATATGATATGACATAAATTGTTGCAACGGGCGGGATCGGGGCTGCAGGGCGTCGCATGGAGGCGAAATGCAGGGCGAGACACGCAGGCCTGCCGCGCACGGCGATGCTTCCGCGAGCGTCGGGCGGCGCGACCTGCGCCTGCACGGCTATTTCCGGTCCTCCGCCGCATGGCGCGTGCGGATCGCTCTCAATCTCAAGGGCTGGCCGGCCGAGCACGTCTTCCACCACCTGCGTCGTGGCGAGCAGCGCGATCCGGCCTATCTCGGTCTGAACCCGCAAGGGCTGGTGCCGTCCCTGGAGGTCGCGCCGGGCGCCGTGCTCACCCAGTCGCTGGCGATCTGCGAATGGCTCGACGAAGTCCGGCCGCTCCCGCCATTGCTGCCGGGTTCGGCGCTGAACCGAGCCCGG
This sequence comes from Labrys sp. Lb11, assembly GCF_057554225.1. NCBI lineage: Bacteria > Pseudomonadati > Pseudomonadota > Alphaproteobacteria > Hyphomicrobiales > Xanthobacteraceae > Labrys > Labrys sp. Lb11. Next base: position 4,576 of record NZ_BAAJOT010000011.1, on the reverse strand, counting down.
ATCCGGGCCTTCGCGCTGGCGATCGCCTGCGACATCCATCCCCTGCAGAACCTGAGGGTGCTGGCGCGGCTGCGCGGCCTCGCCGTGCCTGAGGCGGAGGTGGCGGGATGGGCTCGAACCGTCGTCCGGGACGGCCTCGCCGCCTGCGAGGCGCTGCTTGCCGGCGTGCCCGGGCCGTTCTGCTTCGGCGCCGATCCGACGCTTGCCGACGTCTGCCTCGTGCCCCAGCTCGGCAATGCCCGGCGCTTCGGTTGCGACCTCGCCGCCTGGCCGCGCCTGCTGGAGGCCGAAGCAACCTGCCGGGCCCTGCCGGCGTTCGCGGCTGCCGAGCCGGAGCGCCAGGCCGATGCCGAATGACGAAGCTGCGACCCGGTGCGGCCGCCGGCGTCAAACCAGGGAGCTCGCCATGACCCCAGCAACCCGAACCGATCCAGCCGCGTCGGCAGCCGCGGGCGAGGGCGGCGAGCCGGCCTATATGACCGGCTTCGGCAACGGCTTCGAGACGGAGGCCCTGCCGGGAGCCTTGCCGATCGGCCGCAACTCGCCGCAGCGTTGCGCCTATGGCCTGTATGCCGAGCAGCTCTCCGGCTCTCCCTTCACCGCTCCGCGCCTCAGCAACGAGCGCAGCTGGCTCTACCGCATCCGTCCGTCCGTGCAGCACCGCGGGCGGTTCCGGAAGGCCGATCCGCACCTCTGGCGCACGGCGCCCTGCGTCGAGGTCGAGGTGCCGCCCGCGCCGATGCGCTGGGACCCGCCGGCCATCCCCGATGTGCCGGTATCCTTCATCGAGGGCATCCGGACCGTGACCACGGCGGGCGACGCCGGGGCCCTGGCCGGCATGGCGGCCCATCTCTATCTCGCGACGCGCTCGATGCAGGACGAGTATTTCTACAATGCCGACGGCGAGATGCTGATCGTGCCGCAGCTCGGCACGCTGCGGCTGTGCACGGAGTTCGGCCGGATCGATGTCGAGCCCGGCGAGATCGCGGTGATTCCGCGCGGGGTGAAGCTGCGGGCCGAACTGCCGGCCGGCCCCGCCCGCGGCTATGTCTGCGAGAACTATGGCGGCGCCTTCACCCTGCCGGAGCGGGGGCCGATCGGGGCCAACTGCTTGGCGAACCCACGCGATTTCATGACCCCTGTCGCCGCCTATGAAGATCGGGAGGGGCCGTCCCGGCTGTTCGTGAAGTGGGGCGGCACGCTCTGGGCCGCCGAGATCGGGCATTCGCCCCTCGACGTGGTGGCCTGGCATGGCAATTATGCGCCCTACAAATACGATCTGCGCCGCTTCTCCCCGGTCGGGCCGGTGCTGTTCGACCATGCCGACCCCTCGATCTTCACCGTGCTGACCTCGCCGTCCGAGACCCCCGGCACCGCCAATGTCGATTTCGTCTGCTTCCCCGACCGTTGGGTGGTGGGCGAGAACACGTTTCGTCCGCCCTGGTACCACATGAACGTGATGAGCGAGTTCATGGGGCTGATCTACGGCCAGTACGACGCCAAGCCGCACGGCTTCGTGCCCGGCGGCTGCTCGCTGCACAACGCCATGGTGCCGCACGGGCCGGACGTCGACGCCTTCGAGGCGGCGAGCAGCGCGGTGCTTCAGCCGCATCGACTGACCAACACCATGGCCTTCATGTTCGAGACGCGCTTTCCCCAGCGCGTGACCGGCTATGCCGCCGGAATGCCGGCCCTGCAGCGCGACTATGCCGACTACGGCATGTGCCTCAACAAGCACTTCGACCCGAGCGGGCAGGCGCCGCGATGAGCGCCGGCCTCGACGCCACGCATGAGCCGGGGCTGCGCTGCTGGGTGCCGGGGGCCGACGGACATGCCGATTTTCCGATCCAGAACCTGCCGCTCGGCGTGTTCAGCCCGCCGGGCGAGCCGCCGCGCGGCGGCATCGCCATTGCCGACAGGATCCTCGACCTCGGGGCCCTCGGCCGATCCCGACTGCTCGAGGGCGAGGCGCAGGCCGCCTGCGCCGCCTGCGCCGGGGCCAGCCTGAACGCCTTCCTTTCGCTCGGCGGCAGACCACGGCGGGCGCTGCGCCGAGCGGTCAGCGCTCTCCTGACCCGGGGATCGGCCGAACGCCCCGACCTTCTGCGGGAGGCGGCGGCCTGCCGGCTGCACCTGCCAGCCGAGATCGGCGACTACACCGACTTCTATGCCGGCCATCATCACGCCCTCGCGGTCGGCCGGCTGTTCCGACCCGACAACCCGCTCCTGCCCAATTATCGCTGGGTGCCGATCGGCTATCACGGCCGCGCCTCGTCCGTGCGCTCGTCCGGCGAGCCGGTGCGCCGTCCCTGCGGACAGAGCAGGCAGCCCGGCGAGGCGGCGCCGCGCTTCGGCCCCACGGACCGGCTGGACTACGAGCTGGAGCTCGCCATCTGGATCGGGCCCGGCAACGCGCTCGGCGAGCCGGTGCCGATCGGCGCGGCGCGGAAGCACGTCGCCGGCTACGGCCTGCTCAACGACTGGTCGGCGCGCGACATCCAGGCCTGGGAATACCAGCCGCTCGGCCCGTTCCTCGCCAAGAGCTTCCACACCAGCGTTTCGGCGTGGATCGTGACGCCCGAGGCGCTAGCGCCGTTCCGCGCCGCCCAGCCGGCGCATGCCGGTGGCGATCCGCCCCTGCCATACCTCACCGATGCGGTGGATCAGCGGTCCGGTGCGCTCGACATCGAGCTGGAGGTGCTGCTGGCGTCCGCGCTGATGCGCGAGCGCGGGCAGCCGGCCCGGAAACTGGCGCTGAGCAGCACCCTCCACATGGCCTGGACGCCGCAGCAACTCGTCGCTCATCACGCCTCCAACGGCTGCGACTTGCGCCCCGGTGATCTCATCGGCAGCGGCACCCTGTCAGGGCCGACCCTGGAAGGCTGTGGCTCGCTGCTCGAGCTGACGCGCAACGGGCAGGCGCCGCTCGTGCTGCCCAGCGGCGAGGAACGCTGTTTTCTGGAGGACGGCGACGAAGTCATCCTGCGCGGCCGGGCGCGGCGGCAGGGCTTTGCCTCGATCGGCTTCGGCGAATGCCGCGCCGTGGTTCTGCCCGCGGCCCGCGCCTAGCGCCTGGTCACAGGGAATCTATGTCCTCGGCGGGGCATCACACTGTTGTGACCGGCTGCGCCGAATAGCCGGTGACCCTGGAGTGTTGAGCGCCGAGGCTGGGGATCCCCCCACATCGAGGAGACGGAACATGAGGTCTCTCAGGGTTTCCATCGCCATCGCCTCCTGCCTGTTGCCGCTCTCGGCTGGAATAGCCTTCGCCGATGACCTCCATAGACTGGTGCCCAGCCCCAACCTCAATCCCGGAGCAGCAACGGCTGCGCCGGGACAGACCGGCTCGAATGTCCTTGCAAGCTGCGGCGCCACGGACTTTTTCTCCATCGGCGCGGGAGCCAAGGCTAATGGCGGGAACGGCTCCCCATTCAATCCGAGCGTAACGAAAACATATGCCGGAAACCCAGGGAACCCGGCGACGAATCCCAAGGCCGTTTCCCAATACGACAATGCTTGCGCCCAGGCAGCCTTGCACCAAATGCCGTGACGGCGCGTCTCTACGGTTCTGCCGCGTAGCGCTTATTTGAAAGCACTCGCCCGGAGGGGCGGGTAGTCGCGGAATTCGTGGATCGAGACACCGTTCCGGTCCACGAATTCGCATTCGCGCTTTGGAACGCCGCCGCAGAGCCGGACATGCGCTCGAGCGCGTGAGGCCGATGCGTCGCAGCCAGCACGCGCCCAATCGGCCTTCCGGCCGAGAACAACTGCGGGCCGCGATTGCCTGGGCGATCGTCAGCGATCCCGCACGCATCCCTGCGGATGAGCCCAGGGAGCGCTGGAGCGGGACGGTTGCTTGGTCCGCACGGCAAGTTCCAGCCCCCGCCAACCCGTCAAGTCCTCCGTGACGCGGTGCTAGAGCAAAGCGCGTTTTGGTGGAAACGCCCGTTGCTCTAACTTCTTGTTTCGACGCGTCTTTGCGACTTGACGCGATTCCGTCAAATCGCAAAACGCTTTAGGCGGACGGGTCGTTCGGAGTAACGGGCTCGCACCGCGTCGGGCGCCAGCGACCGTAGCGCCAGGGCCGGTGCCAGGCGGCGGCGGGCGGCAGGGACTGGGGCGCCGGGTCGAAGCCCGACCCGCCCCAGGGATGGCAGCGGCAGATGCGGGCAAGGCCGATCCAGCCGCCGGCCCAAAGACCGTGCATGCGGATGGCGTCGTCGGTGTATTCCGAGCAGGTCGGCAAATACCGGCAGCGCCGCCCGACCAGGGCCGAGAGCGTCAGCTGATACGTCCTGATCGCGACATGGGCGGCGCGGCGCGGCAGCCGCCTCACGCCTCGATCACGACTTCGGCGTCGCCGCCCTCGACGATCTCGATCATGCGGCGCAACTGGTCGAAGCCGATCTGCAGCCGCTCCTCCAGTTCGATCATCTCGTTGAGCGAGCCCAGGCTGAACTTCACCCCGCGTACGAACTCGCTGCGCTTGAGGGCGAAGCTCTTGTCGGCGAAGGCGGACTTGTAGGCCAGCAGCAGCTCGTCCGGGTGTCCCTTGAACAGAGTGCGCAGGTCGCGG
>NZ_BAAJOT010000010.1:0-272500 GCF_057554225.1 Labrys sp. Lb11 | reverse complement strand
ATCCCAACCGTCGTCCGGTCTTATCGGATTGATCAGGCGGCCTCGGGGTTCCAGGAAACAGCCTCCACGTGAGACCGTACCCGAAACCGACACAGGTGGACTGGTAGAGTATACCAAGGCGCTTGAGAGAATGATGCTGAAGGAACTCGGCAATTTACCTCCGTAACTTCGGGATAAGGAGGCCTCGTTGGTGGGCAACCATTGGCGAGGGGCACAAACTAGGGGGTGGCGACTGTTTAACAAAAACACAGGGCTCTGCTAAGCCGCAAGGCGACGTATAGGGTCTGACGCCTGCCCGGTGCCGGAAGGTTAAGAGGAGAGGTGCAAGCTTTGAATCGAAGCCCCGGTAAACGGCGGCCGTAACTATAACGGTCCTAAGGTAGCGAAATTCCTTGTCGGGTAAGTTCCGACCTGCACGAATGGCGTAACGATCTCCCCGCTGTCTCCAGCATCAACTCAGTGAAATTGAATTCCCCGTGAAGATGCGGGGTACCTGCACTTAGACGGAAAGACCCCGTGCACCTTTACTATAACTTTACACTGGCATTCGTGTTTGCATGTGTAGGATAGGTGGTAGGCTTTGAAGCGAGGGCGCCAGCTCTCGTGGAGCCACCCTTGAAATACCACCCTTATGAACATGGATGTCTAACCGCGGACCGTCATCCGGTTCCGGGACAGTGTATGGTGGGTAGTTTGACTGGGGCGGTCGCCTCCCAAAGAGTAACGGAGGCGTGCGAAGGTGGGCTCAGACCGGTCGGAAATCGGTCGTCGAGTGCAATGGCATAAGCCCGCCTGACTGCGAGACTGACACGTCGAGCAGAGACGAAAGTCGGCCATAGTGATCCGGTGGTCCGTTGTGGAACGGCCATCGCTCAACGAATAAAAGGTACGCCGGGGATAACAGGCTGATGATTCCCAAGAGTCCATATCGACGGAATCGTTTGGCACCTCGATGTCGACTCATCACATCCTGGGGCTGGAGAAGGTCCCAAGGGTTCGGCTGTTCGCCGATTAAAGTGGTACGTGAGTTGGGTTCAAAACGTCGTGAGACAGTTTGGTCCCTATCTGGTGTGGGCGTAGGAGAATTGAGAGGATCTGTCCTTAGTACGAGAGGACCGGGATGGACGTACCTCTGGTGGACCTGTTGTGGCGCCAGCCGCAGTGCAGGGTAGCTATGTACGGTCGGGATAACCGCTGAAGGCATCTAAGCGGGAAACCCACCTCAAGATGAGTTCTCCCTTGAAAGCCGTGGTAGACCACCACGTTGATAGGCCGGGTGTGGAAGCGCCGCGAGGCGCGCAGCTAACCGGTACTAATCGCTTGATCGGCTTGATCGCTCTCATTGCCAATGCTCACGTCGCAAATCGCAAGATTTGTCGACTGCGCGAACGAAGTTCGTCGCAACAGCCGCGAACCGAACGGTTCGCCGGCCGCACACGCAGGACCGCTTGCTTCAATTGTCTTTCGCCGGCCTGGTGGCCTGAGCGAGGAGCCTGAACCCGATCCCATCCCGAACTCGGCCGTTAAACTCCTCCGCGCCGATGGTACTATGTCTCAAGACCTGGGAGAGTAGGTCGTCGCCAGGCCTGCCAAGGACAATTCCTCTTCATCATGCTCCCGTCTCCGGTTGTCGGGCACCGACACCGACGACCCTGCCGCGGGGTGGAGCAGCCCGGTAGCTCGTCAGGCTCATAACCTGAAGGCCGCAGGTTCAAATCCTGCCCCCGCAACCAACGCAAAAAAGCCCGCCGTCCCCCAGGGACCGCGGGCTTTTTGCCGTTCCGATCCCCGAACCGCCAAGCAAGGCCCGCGCCGCACAAGCTGAACCGCGCCGGGATTGCCGGAGGCGATTTGGTTTGAGCCACGCGGCCATGGCGGGCTGTTCCAGCATGGCGTGGTAACGCGCCTCGGCTTCGGCCGGCGGGATGTTGCCGATGGGCTCCGGGAGCCGGCGCTTGTTGGACCAGCCGACCCATTCCAGCGTCGCGAACTCGACCGCCTCGAAGGAGCGCCAGGGTCCACGCCGATGATGGCCTCGGTCTTGTGGAGGCCGTCGATCGTTTCGGCGAGCGCCTTGTCGTAAGAATCTCCCACGCTGCCGACCGACGGCTCGACGCCGGCCTCGGCCAGGCGCTCAGTGTGGTTGATCGCGAGGTACCGGCTGGCGCGATCGCTGTGATGGATGAGGCCGCCGCCGCGCACGGGACGACGGTCATGGAGCGCCTGCTCGAGAGCATCGAGGACGAAGCCCGCATGCGCCGTCCTGCCCGCCCGCCAGCCGCCGATCCGGCGGGCGTCGGCGTCGACGACGAAGGCGACATGGACGAAGCCGGCCCAGGTGGCGGCATCGGTGAAGTCGGAGACCCTCAGCCTGTTTGGCGCTAGGCTTGCAACAGGCGGTTGATGCGATCGAGCGGGCCAGGCGCCGCCTTGTCGCTCTTCGTCGTCTTCGCCGGCTTGCCGCGGATCGCCCCCTCCAAGCCCATTTCCCGCATCAGCCGGGAGACGGTGCAGCGAGCGACGTTGAAGCCTTCCCGCCTGAGCTGCCGCCACACCTTGCGCCCCCCGCAGACCCGGAAGTTCGCCGCGAACACCCGCCGCAGCTCTCCCTTCAAGGCCGCGTCCCGCTTCGCCCGCGGCGACAGCCGGGAGGGATCGGCACGCTTGGCGACATGGTCATGATAGGTGGACGGGGCGATCGGCAGCACCCGGCAGATCGGCTCGACCCCGTATTTCCCACGGTGATCGTCGATGAAGGCGATCATCGCTTGAACGGGCGGTCGAGCTCCGCCATCGCAAAATAGGCCGACGCCCTGCGCGGGATCTCATTGGCCTGCCGCAGTGCGCGGGTCTCGCGCTCCGGCGCCTTGAGCCGCTCGGCGGCCTCGGTGGCAAGGTCGCCGCGCCCGCCGCTGTCCACCTCGGCCTTCCTCACCCGTTCGTTGAATGTCCGCGCCGTGCAGCCGATCTTGGCCGCGATCGCCGAAACCGCCGCCCAGCGCGACGGATGCTCCCTCGCGTGATCCAAAACCATCCGAACCGCGCGGGCTCTGACCGCGGGTGGAAATCGATTTGTCGTATTGCTCATGATGGCTCCCACTTCTCAAGAGTTGGAGCCTCCGGCAATCCCGGCGCGGTTCACTTCTTCAATGTATCGCGGGCCGCATCCTTCGCGCCGCCGATGGCGTTCTGCACTTTGCCGGCGGCTTTTTCAGCCTTTCCTTCAGCCTCGGTCTTGGCGTCGCCGGTGACCTTGCCGACAGCCTCCTTGAGTGTGCCCTTGACCTGCTTGGCGGCACCGTCAATGCGATCTTTATCCATGACGCTTCTCCGTGAATGTAGTTCATCGACAAGAGCGACCATCGCCCTGTCTTCACGGCTGATAGGTAGATCACGCGACAGGGCCACAAAAGATGCAGATGCGTCATACGATCTGATGCATCTGCATCTGGATAATATCGTCCGCTGCTGACAAATAGCGTCGGTATCAACCGCTCCGAAAACAGACTCACGGACGCCATCACGATACTAAAACCGAGATATCGCCAATGAAGATCGCTCAGATCGCTCCTCTCTATGAAGCAGTCCCTCCGTGTCTGTATGGCGGGACCGAACGCATCGTCGCCTATCTCACCGATGAACTTGTTCGGCGCGGCCACGATGTGACGCTGTTTGCATCCGCCGACGCGCAGACCCGCGCCAAGCTTGTGCCGGTACGGGAGCAAGCCATCAGGCTCGATCCCTCGCCCCTGAAGGCGGATCACGCGGCGCATCTGTCGATGCTCGACGAGGTTCGTCAGCGCGCACATGAATTCGACGTGCTGCATTTTCATGTCGATCTGGTGCATTTCCCCTTATTCGAGGCGATCGCAGATCGCACCGTGACGACGTTACACGGGCGTCTCGACATGACTGACCTCGACGGCGCCTATGCGCGGTGGCCGGACTATCCGCTGGTTTCGATTTCTGACGCACAGCGACGGCATCTGCCCGATGCAAATTGGGTTCGCACCATCCATCATGGCGTTCCGTCCGATCTCTTCCAGCCATCATCCCGACCGGGCGACTATCTCGCCTTTCTGGGCCGGATCTCGCCGGAGAAGCGACCCGACCGTGCGATTGCGATCGCAGCGCGCGCGGGACTGTCGTTGAAGATCGCCGCCAAGGTGGATCGCGTCGACCAGACTTATTGGGACGACGTGATTGCGCCGCTGGTAAAGGCGAACGCGAATGTCGAGTTCGTCGGCGAGATCGGCGATGCCGATAAATCCGAGTTTCTGAGGAACGCGGCGGCGTTGCTTTTTCCGATCGATTGGCCCGAACCGTTCGGCCTCGTCATGATCGAAGCCATGGCCTGCGGAACGCCGGTGATCGCGTGGCGAAACGGCTCGGTGCCCGAAGTGATCGAGAACGGCGTCACCGGCTTCCTGGTGAGCAGTGAAGACGAAGGCGTCGCAGCCGTTCGGCACATCGATCGGCTGGATCGGCAATCGATCCGCCGTCGGTTCGAGCGTCGGTTCACGACGGACATTATGGCGGCGTCCTATGAAGGCCTGTTCGCATCGCTGCATCGCAGCAAGATCATGATTGAGGCCGCATAGACCGCCCTTGAATTCAGCGTGGCCGGGACAAAGGAACCATCAGGTTTCCTGCCGCGTTTGTGTCTCACCTTGAACATGGGAGCGTCAAAATGGGTCGCGGCATTTTGCTCTGGCTACTGGGAATACCGATCCCGATCATCATCCTGATTTTATTATTCTTGCGATAGGAGGCCACAATGGAACGGTCTCTTGCCGCCGATCCGGTCGTGTCGACCGAGTCGTCACAATCCGCCGTGAGTTGGGGCGCGATTATCGCGGGCGCTCTCGCGGCCTCCACCATCACCGTTATCCTGACCTTGGTCGGCTCGGGGCTTGGCCTCACAATGGTGTCGCCTTGGCCCGGTCAGGGCGCCGGCCTGACCATCTTTGCGGCCTCGACCGCCATTGGCTTGATTGTAGTTCAATGGCTGTCGTCCGCCGCAGGTGGCTATCTGGCCGGCCGGCTCCGTACCAAATGGGTCGGCGTTCGGTCGGACGAGGTCTTTTTCCGTGACACCGCCCATGGCTTCATGGCTTGGGCGCTGGCGACCTTGCTCGTTGTCGGCGTCCTCGGATCAGGTCTGACGGCAGCCGTCGGCGGGGGCATGCACGCAGCATCCACGATCGTATCCGGCGCAACCTCAGGAGCCGCGAATCTCGCCGATCGGGCGACGAGCAGCACCGGCGGCATGGAGTATTTCGTCGATAGCCTGCTGCGACCGAACGATCCGTCCAATCTTGCGAGTGGCCCCGATGGCCGGACCCGGGCAGTGGGAGAGGTCACGCGCATCCTTATGCAGAGCGCGGCGGCGGGATCTTTGAGCGTTGACGACAAGGCTTACCTCGCCCGGCTGGTTGCCGCCAATACCGGCCTCTCGGAGGCTGATGCCAATGCGCGGATCGATGCCGTCCTTGCGCGCATTGAGGAAGCCAAGACCAAAGCGAGGGAAGCTGCCGATACGGCGAGGAAGGCCGGCGTGACCTTCGCTCTCGTGAGCGCGCTGTCTCTGTTGATCGGCGCGTTCATCGCCGGCGTCGCTGCCGCGCTGGCTGGCCGCCAACGTGACGACGAAGCCGACATCTACGAAGTGGCGCATCGCTAGACAGGACGCCGCACGAAGATGATCGATGCGGCGTTTTCACGAAATGGCCTGCGCGCGGCGCATGGGACCATGCTGCAAGTAGAATTTAAAGAGAGGAGTATGGCTATGCCTAAGGAAAAGAGCTTGGACGACCTGTTCCACGATACCCTGAAGGATATCTACTACGCGGAGCGGAAAATTTTGAAGGCTCTGCCGAAAATGGCGCGGGCAGCGCAGTCGGAAGACCTGAAGGCCGCTTTCGAAAAGCATCGTGAAGAAACCGAGGGTCAAGTCGAGCGCCTCGTTCAGGTGTTCGAGCTCATGGGCAAGCCGGCCAGAGGCAAAACCTGCGATGCGATCGAAGGGATCCTCGCCGAGGGCGAGGAGATCATTGAAGAGTTCAAGGACACACCAGCGCTTGACGCCGGCCTTATCTCATCCGCACAGGCGGTGGAGCACTATGAAATCACCCGCTACGGCACACTCAAGCGATGGGCCGCAGAACTCGGGCTGAAAGAAGCCGTGAAGCTGCTCGACGAGACGCTCAAAGAAGAGTCAAAGACCGACAGCGACCTGACGAAGCTGGCCGATGCGTCGGCAAATCAACGCGCAAAGTCTGCGTGATCCGGAACAAGAGCGTCACATGGCGCTCTTTTTTCATTTGAATAGAGATCACGCAAACGACCGGAGCCAGCCATGTCAGCCAGCAGGAAAGCCGCGACGGCGCGGAAGTCACTCAGGATTCATGACCGGAACCTCGATGCGGGTCGGGGAGGAGACCTCCATCAGGTTGCCGATGACAAGACACCGCTCATGACCACCGCGCAGGGCGGACCGGTTTCGGACGACCTCAACACGTTGAAAATCGGTGATCGTGGTCCAACGCTGATCGAGGATTTCCACTTCCGGGAGAAGATTTTCCACTTCGACCATGAGCGCATCCCCGAGCGCGTTGTGCATGCGCGCGGATATGGGGCGCACGGTTATTTCGAGACCACGAAGTCGCTGGGCAAATACACGCGCGCCGACATCTTCCAGCGCGTGGGCGAGAAGACGCCCGTCTTCGTCCGCTTCTCGACGGTCGCCGGCGCCAAGGGATCGTTCGATCTTGCCCGCGACGTACGCGGCTTTGCCGTGAAGTTCTATACGCAGGAAGGCAACTGGGACCTCGTCGGCAACAACATTCCGGTCTTCTTCATCCAGGACGCCATCCGCTTCCCGGACCTCGTGCATGCGGTGAAGGAGGAGCCTGACCGCGCGTTCCCGCAAGCGCAGTCGGCGCATGACAATTTCTGGGACTTCATCAGCCTGACGCCGGAATCCATGCACATGATCATGTGGATCATGTCGGATCGCGCTATCCCGCGCTCCTTCCGTTTCATGGAAGGCTTTGGCGTCCACACTTTTCGCTTCGTGAACGAAAAGGACGAGTCGACCTTCGTCAGGTTCATCTGGAAGCCGAAGCTCGGCCTGCAATCGGTTGTCTGGAACGAGGCGGTCAAGATCAACGGCGCCGATCCGGATTTCCATCGGCGCGACCTGTGGGGCGCAATTCGGGCCGGCGACTTCCCTGAATGGGAACTGTGCGTCCAGCTCTTCGGTCAGGACTTTGCCGACAGCTTCGATTTCGACGTCCTTGATCCGACCAAGCTGATCCCGGAAGAGCTGATCGAGCCGATCCCTGTCGGACGGCTGGTGCTCGACCGGATGCCGGACAATTTCTTCGCCGAGACCGAGCAGGTCGCGTTCATGACCCAGAACGTGCCGCCAGGCATCGACTTTTCTAACGACCCGCTGCTTCAGGGTCGCAACTTTTCCTATCTCGACACGCAGCTGAAGCGGCTTGGCAGCCCAAACTTCACGCATATTCCGATCAATGCGCCGAAATGCCCTTTCCATCATTTACAGCAGGACGGACACATGGCGATGCGCAACCCCGCCGGCCGCGCCAACTACCAGCCAAACTCGTGGGGCGAAGGGCCGAGGCCCGATCCGAAGCGCGGTTTCCGGTCGTTTTCGGCCCGGGAGGACGGGCAAAAGGTTCGCCAGCGGCCCGAGAGCTTTGCCGATCACTACAGCCAGGCGCGCCAGTTCTATCTGAGCCAGACGGCGACGGAGCAGCAGCACATCGCCATGGCGCTCACTTTCGAGCTTTCAAAGGTCGAAACGCCCGTCATCCGGGAGCGTGTCGTGTCGCACCTGATCAACATCGACGCGACGCTTGCCGAGACGGTCGCCAGCAAGCTCGGCATGCGCAAGATGCCGAAGGCAGCGGATGCCGCCGTACCGATACGCGACGACCTTCCGCCATCTCCGGCGCTGAGCATCATCGAGAACGGACCGGCGAGCTTCCAGGGCCGCAAGATCGGCGTGCTGGTCGCAAACGGTTCCGATGCCGGCACGATCGAGGCGATCCGGAAGGCTGCGGGGCAGGAAGGCGCGATGGTGGAACTGATCGCGCCACAGGTCGGAGGCTTCGAGGCATCGACCGGCGAGTGGATGGAGGCCGACCGCATGATCGATGGCGGCCCCTCGGTCTTGTTCGATGCCGTCGCGCTCGTTCTGTCCGAGGAAGCGGCGAACCGGTTGACCGGCGAGTCCACGGCGCGGGATTTCATCGCTGATGCATTCGCCCACTGCAAGTTCATCGGCTTTACCGCCGGCGCGATGCCCTTGCTCGCCAAGGCGGGCATCGAGCCCGACATGGACGAAGGCCTGATCCCGCTCGATGAAGCGAAGTCGGCCCCGGACTTCGTCGCCTCCTGCCGCAAGCTTCGGGTCTGGGCACGAGAGGATGCCGTCAAGCTATGAAGCGGAGACATTGTGCTGATGCGGCCAGCCGTGTCGAACAGAAGGACAAGCGGCCCGGCTCAGGCCGCGCCGCTTCCCGTTTCGTAGAGAAATACCTGAAATGGACTGGCGATTGCCCATGAAGAAAATTGCCATCGTCGGCGCCGGTCCGACCGGAATCTATACCTTCTTCTCCTTGCTCAAATCCGGCGACCCCATGTCCATCTCGATCTACGAGAAGGGGGAAGACGCCGGCGTCGGCATGCCCTACAACGACGACGAGAACAGCTGGATGATGCTGGCCAACATCGCCAGCGTCGAGATTCCGCCGATCGCATCGACCTATCTCGATTGGCTGCGAGCTCAGGATGAAAAGCGTCTCGCGCGGTACCGAGTTGACAAGACGAGCCTTCACGATCGGCAATTCCTGCCTCGCATCCTGCTGGGCGAGTATTTTCGGGACCAGTTCCTGGCGCTCGTCGAGGAGGCCCGACAGAAAGGCTTCGATGTCGAGGTGCATGAAGCCTGCGAGGTTACCGATCTCGAAGCCGCCCCGGACGGCGTGCGGCTTTGGGCAGCGGGCGAGCCTGTGACAAAGCTCTTCGATCTCGTCGTCATCGCCACCGGACACGTCTGGCCCGAGGACGACGAGGCCACTCGCAGCTATTTTCCGAGCCCGTGGTCAGGATTGATCGAGGCCAGGATCCCGCCATGCGGGGTGGGCATTATGGGCACGTCGCTCAGCGCCATCGACGCAGCCATGGCTGTCGTCGCCCAACACGGAAGCTTCATCGAAGAAGATGACGAAAACCTGCGCTTCGACCTGGATGCAGACAGCGACGGGTTGTCGATCACGCTGATGTCGCGCTCGGGCATTTTGCCGGAAGCCGATTTCTACTGCCCTATCCCTTATGAGCCGCTTCGGATCGCCACCGAAGAGGCAATCGAACGGGAAATCGCAGCCGGCCCTGACGGATTGCTCGACAGGGTCTACGCACTCGTGACCCGAGAAATCGAGGCTGCCGATCCGGCCTGGAGCAAGCGCATGTATCTTTCCAAGCTCGGTGCCGACAGCTTTGCGGATGCTTATTTCGCGGACCGGCAGCGGCATGATCCCTTCCGCTGGGCTGAATACAATCTGAGGGAAGTCGAGCGCAACAAGCGCGATAAGCACACGGTGCCATGGCGCTACGCGATCCTACGGCTGCACGAGGCGGTGCAGGAGATCGTCCCCCATCTCGACGAGGACGACCGCGAGCGGTTCGATGCCGGCCTCTGCAAGGTCTTCGTCGACAACTACGCCGCCATTCCCTCGGAATCGATCCGCAGGCTGCTGGCGCTGCGCAAGGCCGGCCTGATCGAGGTCCTCGAGCTCGGGCAGGACTATGAGATGGACATCCGGGATGATCAAACCCTTGTCGCCGTTGGAGACGACGAACGGACCTTCGACGTGTTCATCGACGCCCGCGGCCAGAAGCCGCTCAAGTGTAAGAATCTGCCGTTCCCGTCACTGCGGCGGCAACTCCTCTCGGTCGGGGAGGATATTCCGGACGTCAGGGAGGACTACACCTTGCTTGCTCCGGACATTGCACGCGGCCGCATCGCATTCGGTGCGCTGCCCTATCTGATGCACGATCAGCCCTTCGTCCAGGGGATAACCGCCAGCGCCGAGATTGGCTTGTCCATAGCCAGGTCCATATCGAAGCCGACCTCGCGCGCGCGCCGAAAGCTTACCTTCCTGGCCGCTTGAACCGGATCAGGCTTTGTGACCTCCCGGCGTGACAGTGTGGCTACCCTGGAGGCCGGCTAGCTCCGGATGGCACGTGCCCCACCAATAAGAATGCAGGCGCCGATAAAGCCGGCGACGAGATAGCCGATCCAGCCGCCGAAGGAGACGCCCAGCAGTCCGAACAGGAAGCTGGCAACTGCCGCTCCGATAATGCCCAGCGCGATGTTGGCCAGCAGGCCGGTGCTGCTGTTCATGAAACTAGACGCGATCCACCCGGCGAGCCCGCCAATGATGATCGCTGAGATCCAGCCGATTCCTGCATCTTCCATGGTTGTTTTCTCCTTTTCAATCTTGGGTGACCGAACGTGCGAACGATGCGGTTTCTGCAGCGTCAGCGCATGATCTTACCAGCGGCTCCGACGGTCGCTGCTCGCCATCATGCCGCCAACGACAAAGCCAAGAAGGAAGCCGAGGACCCCCGCGGAGGACAAAACCGTCGCGGCCGTACCGGGGTTTTCGCGAATTGCCTCGCCTACAGCCTGCGCCTGCGCGCGTACCTGCTTTGCGGCGCCGCCAGCACGCGCCCTCGCCTCCTCCACGAGGTCGTCTGCGTCATCGATAGCCTCAGACGCTCTCCCAGCCAGGGACTTCGAAAGCCGCGACACTTCCTTCCTCAAATCTCCGATCTGCTTTTCCAGGTCTGAACGAATGTCTGCTTCGGTCGGTTCTGCCATGTCTGTCTCCTGCTCCCAGATCGTTAGATTGATGGTGATGACGTCCCGGCATCCAACTCATCGGTCCAGACCTTGAAGGTCGTGAGCTGATGCGATCCGAATGTATGAAGCAGGGGCACGTCGGTTGCGTCGCGCCCGTGAGCGATGACGACACGACCGATCCGCGGCGTGTTGTGCCGGGCGTCGAGCGTGTACCATTTGCCGTCGAGATACACTTCGGCCCACGCCGAAAAATCCATCGGCGCGGGATCGGCCGGGACGCCGATGTCCCCGAGATAGCCATTCACGTAACGCGCGGGAATGTTCATGCAGCGGCAGAACGCGATCGCAAGATGCGCGAAATCCCGGCAGACGCCGACCTGTTCCGCATGCGCCTGCGCAGCGGTTCTTGTCGCACGCGCATGGCCGTATCCGAACGTCAGTCGATTGTGCACATAGTCGAAGATTGCCTTCGCGCGCGGCCAACCGGGTGCGACCGATCCGAACAGCTGCCAGGCGAACTCCATCAATTCGTCAGTCTCGCAATATCGGCTTCCGAGCAGATACAGGAGCACGTCGTCTGGAAGGTCGTGGATCGGCGTCTCGCCGGCGGTCTCGTTGATCTCGTCCGGCTCGCCGTCGTCGTTGACGATGGCGCTGTAGCGCAGCGTCACGCCTCCCGCCGGAGCGGTCAGCCGACGGCAGACATTGCCGAACACATCCAGATAGACATGGCTATCTACATCGGGAACGAGTTGTACGGCATCCTGTCTGACTATGTCGCGTTGCCTGTCCTGATGGATTTGCAGCAGGGCGATGACCTCGGTCGGCTGAGGGCATGAGATCGAGATTTCGTAGCCGAGATTGATTTTCAAGCAGCCGCCCCCGATTCAACCCCTGAAGAAGTGCTGAAGAAACGAGGTTTTCGAGATTTGGTTCCCGACTACACCTTGGATGATGCGAAGCGGTCAGGATCAATGGATGCTGTCGCAGAGCAGCGATTCCGGCAGCCGCACCTCGATCGCGAGCGCATCGCCGCGATGGCTTCGCTTAAGCGATCCTCGAAATTGCTTCTCGACCACCGTTTCCAGAAGCCGTGATCCGAATCCTTGCGCGGATGGCATTGGCGGCATCTTGAACCGCGCCGGGATTGCCGGAGGCGATTTGGCTTGAGTCGCGCGGCCATGGCGGGCTGTTCCAGCATGGCGTGGTAACGCGCCTCGGCTTCGGCCGGCGGGATGTTGCCGATGGGCTCCGGGAGCCGGCGCTTGTTGGACCAGCCGACCCATTCCAGCACCGCGAACTCGACCGCCTCGAAGGAGCGCCAGGGTCCACGCCGATGGATGGCCTCAGCCGGGAGACGGTGCAGCGAGCGACGTTGAAGCCTTCCCGCCTGAGCTGCCGCCACACCTTGCGCCCCCCGCAGACCCGGAAGTTCGCCGCGAACACCCGCCGCAGCTCTCCCTTCAAGGCCGCGTCCCGCTTCGCCCGCGGCGACAGCCGGGAGGGATCGGCACGCTTGGCGACATGGTCATGATAGGTGGACGGGGGCGATCGGCAGCACCCGGCAGATCGGCTCGCCCCCGTATTTCCCGCGGTGATCGTCGATGAAGGCGATCATCGCTTGAACGGGCGGTCGAGCTCCGCCATCGCAAAATAGGCCGACGCCCTGCGCGGGATCTCATTGGCCTGCCGCAGTGCGCGGGTCTCGCGCTCCGGCGCCTTGAGCCGCTCGGCGGCCTCGGTGGCAAGGCCGCCGCTGTCCACCTCGGCCTTCCTCACCCGTTCGTTGAGTGTCCGCGCCGTGCAGCCGATCTTGGCCGCGATCGCCGAAACCGCCGCCCAGCGCGACGGATGCTCCCTCGCGTGATCCAAAACCATCCGAACCGCGCGGGCTCGGACCTCGGGTGGAAATCGATTTGTCGTATGCTCATGATGGCTCCCACTTCTCAAGAGTTGGAGCCTCCGGCAATCCCGGCGCGGTTCACTTGCCATTCCCTGATCACGACGGACACAGCCATACATGGCAACTCCGTGCATCGCCAACCCGCGTTGACATCTCTCCGATTTCGAGTTACATCATGTAACACAAAATTGGAGAGCGACGCCATGTCTCCGCGAGCCTATCGCCAGTCGGCGCGCGCCAACGCGGTTCAGGATACCGAGCGGCAGATCGTCGACGCCCTGATCGCGCTCCTCGCGGAGCGCTGGTTCGACGAGATCACTCTCGACGACATCGCCGCAGCCGCCGGCACCACCCGCCAAACCGTGATACGGCGTTTCGGCAGCAAGACCGGCGTGCTCAGCGCCATGGCGGCCCAGATGGATGTCTCGATCCGGGCCCAGCGCTGGAGCACCCCCGCGGAAAGCGTGGCCGACATCGTCGCGCTCCTGATGGACGACTATGAACGCACCGGCGACATCCTCGTGCGGACGCTCGGGCAGGAAGCGCGCATTCCCGAGTTCGCCGCCGTCCTCGATCGCGGGCGCAAAGGTCATCGCGAGTGGATCGAGGACATGTTCAGGGCCTGGCTCGGCAAGCTCGACGGCCGGGCCCGCGGGGACCGGCTCGCGCAGTTGCTGGCCCAGACCGATGTTTGGATCTGGCATCTGCTGCGTCGGGCGCAGGGACATTCGGCGGCGGAGACGCACCGGCTCATGACGCAGGCGATCGAGCGCCTGCTGCGCGAGGACGAGACGAACTGATCCGGCCTCCATCGAGAAAGGACCAAGGCAATGATCAAGACGACGGATGCGGGGCCGCATCTGCGCATCCTGGCGGTCGGCTGGGAAGGCGGCGGCAACGTGCCGCCGACGCTCGCGGCCGTGCGCGCCCTCGCCGGCCGAGGCCACGACGTGCGCCTTGTCGCCGACGACACGATGAGAGCGGAGGCGATCGAGGCGGGGGCCCGGTTCCTGCCATGGAAGCGCGCCCCGAACCGTCCGGATCGCTCATCCGAAAGCTGCTTCCTGCGGGATTGGGAAACCGCCGATCCCCTCGCCGGCTTCCAAAGAGGGTGCGAACGGATCTTCGTCGGGCCAGCGCAATCCTATGCCGAGGATATTCTCGAAGCCCTGGCAACGGAGCCGTCCGATCTCCTTCTCGGCTCGGATCTGCTGTTCGGCAGCATGCTCGCCGGCGAAATTGCGAAGGTTCCGACGGCCCTGCTCGCAGCCAACATCTCGCTCTGGCCCCTTCCCGGACATCCGCCGTTCGGCCCGGGCTTTCAGCCTGCCCGGTCGGCGGCGGACAGAGCGCGCGACACCGAGGTTGCGGCAATGGTCGAGCAAGTATGGGACGGCTTCCTGCCTTGCCTCAACGCCGCCCGTGCTCATTTCGGCGTCGCGCCGCTGGCCCATGTCCACGAACAGCGCCTGAGCGCCGGCCGCCATCTCCTTGCCACCAGCGCCAGCTTCGATTTTCCGACCGAGCGCCTGCCGGACCATGTACGCTATGTGGGGCCGCTTCTGGAGATGCCGAGTTGGGCCGACGAACGCTGGACGAGCCGGCCGGCGCGCGAGATGCGGCCACTCGTGCTCGTATCGTTCAGCACCACCAATCAGGGGCAGGCCGATGTGCTCCAGCGGGTGATATCCGGTTTGGCCGGGGAGCCGGTCGAGGTGGTTGTCACCCTCGGCAAGGCACTCGAGGGACTTCGTCTTCAATCGCCGGCGAATGTCACGATTCTTCCCAATGCTGCGCATGACGACATCCTGACCAAAGCCCGCGCCGTCGTCACCCATGGCGGGCACGGCACGATCATGCGATCGCTGCAGCACGGCGTCCCCCTCGTCGTTCTCCCGATGGGGCGTGATCAGAACGACAATGCCGCGCGGGTGGACTATCACGGTGCGGGCCTGCGCCTCGATCCTTCAGTCCCTCCGCAAATACTCGGCGAGGCCGTGCGGCGCGTCCTTTCCGAACCGAGCTTTGCCGAACGGGCGTCGGCACTTGGGCGTGCGATCGCCGAGGAAGGCCCGGGGCCTGCGCGGCTCGTGACAGAAATCGAGGATTTCGCATTGAGGTCTTCCCGAAGAGCCCTGTCCGCCGCGTGATCGGCCCCCGCTGATCGCGGTGGGAACACCGACCGGCACCACGTCACCTCCCCCACTCCCTGCCAAACGCCGTTGCCTGCGCATCGGCGAACGGAGGAGCCTTATGCCGATCCGCCCCGCGCAGGCCCCGCCGCCAGGCAGAGATTTGAGCGCGTCGGCGCTCGGGCCGCCCGATCCGGCAGCGGGCCGCCTGGAACACGGCGCCGGAAACCTCGAAAACGGTCCATCGAAAGGAAACCGAAGGATGACACACGTCTCTTCAAGCGAAAATGGAATGACCCTGACGCCCGGCCAACTGGACGCCTATCTCGCAAGGATCGGGGTGGGCCGGCCGGTTTCTCTCGATGTCGACGGCCTGTCGAGACTTCACCGCGCCCATCTCATGGCCTTCACCTGGGAGGCGCTGGACGCTTTCATGGGATGGCCGTCCGCGATCGCCCCGGCCGCCGCCTTCGCCAAGATGGTGGAGGGCAAGCGCGGCGGCTGGTGCTACGAGATGAACGGTCTGTTCGGCGCGGCGCTCGCCGCGCTTGGTTTCCGCGTGACCCGCCTGTGCGGCGGCGTCAATCGTGAAATGATGGGCGATATCGCCATCGGCAACCATCTCACTCTGCGTGTCGATCTCGACCGACCGTACCTTGCCGAGGTCGGCCTTGCGGACGCCATCGTCGAGCCGGTGCCGCTCGCCGTCGGGCCGATCAGCCAGCGCGGCTTCGATTTTTCGATCTTGCCGACGGCCGACGGCTGGCTGCGCTTCAACAACCATGCGAATGGCCTCGCACACAGCTTCGATTTCCGGCCCGATCACAGCGACGAGGCCGCCATAGCCGCGACCCTCGGCTGGCTGACGCAGGATCCCGGCTCGCCGTTCACAAACGCTCTGGCGATCCTGCGGCATACCGCGGATGGCTATGTCGCCCTGAAGAACGATTGCCTGCGCAGCGTGACGGCGGACAGCGTCGGCGAACGGTACATCACGAGCGCGGACCAGCTCGCGGACACGTTCGATACGGTTTTCAACCTCGAGGTTCCCAAGCCCGCCCGCGTCTGGGAAAGGGTCCGGGAGGTCGCCCGCGCCGAAGCCAGCTGAACAGACGTCCCTTGCCGACGCACCGGAGCCGACCGGCCGTCGACCGGCACGGTCCCTTCCCGCGAGGCGCTCAGGCCGCCATCTCGTCGAGCAGCGCCTGCACCAGCTTTCCCGCCGGCAGTTCCCGCGCCAGGGGCTCCTGGATGACCGGGGTGGGCAGGCCGAACAGGCGGGCGGGAACGGCCCCGGCCGCCCACCCGGCGCTGCACCCCGGTTCGCCTGCGGCGGCGAGCCTCAGGTCCGATAGCACTCGATGATGTCGTCCTGGACCGCCCGCCTGGCGGCGTCGGCATCGCCCGCCGCGATGGCGTCGCGCGCGCGCAGATGGGAATCGACCGCTCTCTGGATGTGCATCTGGCCGGGCTTGGCCTGCCGGACGAACGGGCCGATGCGCATCCACAAGGGCTCGAGCAGGTCCGTGATGAACGAGATGCCGCTGGCATCGGCGATCGTCATGTGGAAGTGGTAGTTCGCTTCGAGGAACAGGTCGATGTTGCAGGTGTCCGCCGAAAGCTGGATATCGTCGCAATATCGGTCCAGCGCTGCGAGATGTTCCGGCGTCCGCCGGCGCGCGGCGGCCTCCGCGGCCGCTCCCTCCAGCAGCGCCCGCAGCATCCGGATGTCGGTCAGCTCGTCGGCCGAGTAGTTCGGGACCATCATCGTGCGGTTGGCGGTCGAGACGACGCAGCCCACGCTCTCCAGCCTCTGGAGCGCATCCCGCACCGGCATGAGGCTGGTTCCCAGCGACGCCGCCAGCTTGCGGAGCGGCAGCTTCTGGCCGGGGCCGAAGCGGCCCATCATCAGGTTGCGCCTGAGCATGGCGTAGATCTGCTCATGCAGCATTTCCCGCAGCACCGGCTTCAGGTCCGGCCCGTCGGTTTGCCGGCCCTCGACTTCGTGGCTGACGTGCTCGTTCACCGGCATCCATCCTTGCATTCGCGAAATCCTTCATAACACCAGACAAGCACGTTGACATTCGGAAAGCGCCATCGCATGCTCCGTTTTGTCGAGTGTTATAACAAAAGACGGGACCTCCAGAGCCATGAGAGTCACGCTCAACTGCGACATGGGGGAAAGCTACGGGTTGTGGCGTTTCGGCAATGACGCCGGGATCATGCCGCATGTCGACTGCGCCAACATCGCATGCGGCTTTCACGCCTCGGACCCGCAGACCATGGGCCGCACGGTGGAGCTGGCCGTCGCCCGGGGAAAGGCGATCGGCGCCCACCCGTCCCTGCCCGACAGGGAAGGCTTCGGCCGGCGCGAGATGCGCCTCACCCCCGAAGAGCTGAAGGCGGCCTTCATCTACCAGATCGGCGCTCTCGCCGGCTTCCTGAAGGCTCATTCCGTCGAGCTCGCCCATGTGAAGCCGCACGGCATCATCTACGGCATGGCGGCGCGGGACATCGCCACGGCCGCCGCGATCGCCGAGGCCGTCAAGGTGTTCGGCGTCCCTCTCTTCGGCATGTGCGGGACGGAGCATGAGCGCGCGGCCGCCGAGGCGGGCGTCGCCTTCGTCGGCGAGTTCTTCGCCGATCTGGGCTACGGCCCCAAGGGCGAGCTGATCATCCCGAGGACGCAGTCGGCCGTCGATGTCCCGAGGGCGGCTGCACGGCTGCGGCGAGCCCTGGACACCGGCAAGGTCGAGGCCGTCGACGGCACGGTCCTCGACATCGCATTCGGAACGATCTGCATCCATTCCGACCCGCCGAACGCGGTCGAGGTCGCGGCCGCCATGCGCCAGGTGCTCGACGCCCCGGCCGCTTAGGGCGCCGCATCGGCCGCGAGGCGCGCCTCCTTCGAACCGGAAGCCCGAGACAACGGACTCCGCCCGCCAATTCCGCGCGGCCTGCCGGGCCGCGAGCTGGAACCTATGCCAACCAATAAGGGGACTGACAATGAAACGGATTCACCTGCTGGCGGCGGTCGCCGCCCTCTCCTGCGCGGCCGCGCTGCCGGCCAGGGCCGAAGGCCCGATCGAGCATTTCCCGGTCGAGCTCGTCGTCGACGGCGGCAAGAAGGACTTTGACTGGAAGCTGCTCCGGGCCGACGAGGTCAAGAAGCCCTGGAACATCTGCGTCCTCTTTCCGCACCTGAAGGACAGCTACTGGGTCGCCGCCAATTACGGCGTCGTCGACGAGCTCAAGCGTCTCGGCCTGGGCATGACGCTCTACGAGGCGGGCGGATACACCAACCTGTCCACCCAGCTCAGCCAGATGGACAACTGCATCGCGCAGAAGTTCGACGGCATCATCCTCGGCGCCATCAGCGCCGACGGCGTCGGGCCCCTCGTCAAGAAGGCGAAGGATGCCGGCATTCCGGTCATCGACTTCGTCAACGGCGTGAACGGCCCGGACGTCGCCGGCCACGCCCTGGTCAGCTTCTACGATCTGGCCTACACCACCGGAAAATATCTGGTGGAACAGGCCAAGGGCGGGCCCCTCAAGGTCGGGTTCTTCCCCGGCCCGCAGGGCGCGGGCTGGTCGGACGACGCCGTCCGCGGCTTCAACGACGCGATCAAGGACTCCAAGATCGAGATCGCGATCACCCGGCGTGGCGACACCGGCCTCAATGTCCAGCTCGACCTGATCAGCAACGCGCTGCAGACCTACCAGGATCTCAACTGGCTCGTCGGCGTCGACATCGCCGCGCAGGCCGCCGCCGTCGCCGTCCGCAACGCCGGCATGACCGACACCGTCAACGTCGCCGCGTTCGACATCATTCCCCCGGTCTATGACGATATCGCCGCCGGCGCGGCCAAGGCCTCCCCGACCGATTTCACCACCCTCCAGGGCCGCCTCGCCGCGGACATGGTGGTGCGCCTCCTGGAAGGCCAGACTCTCCCGGCCAAGCGCGCCGGCCCGAAGCCCCAGATGGTGACGGCCGAGACGGTCAAGAGCTTCAACATGACGGACATGTTCGCGCCCAAGGGCTACGCCGTCGAGTTCAACCTCGAAGCCGTCAAGAAATGACGTCGCCGACGGCCCAGCGCAGCGAGAGCGAGGTCTTTGCCTCGCTTTCGCACGCCTCCAAATTCTACGGCTCCTTCGCCGCGCTCAAGGATGTGAGCATCGCCCTCGTACGGGGCGAGATTCACATGCTGCTCGGCGAGAACGGCGCGGGAAAATCGACGCTGGTCAGTCTCCTGACCGGCGCCAACCAGCTCGACGAGGGCGAGCTCACCCTGCTCGGCACGCCGATGCGCAGCCTCTCCCCGGCCGAGGCCAGGGACGCCGGCGTCAATGTCGTGCTGCAGGATTTCGCCCTGGCGCCGACCCTGACCGTGGCCGAGAACTATGCGCTCGGCCGCGAGAAGACCAGGAACGGCCTGCTCGACAAGGCGGGCATGCGCGCCGAGGTGACGAGGGCCATGGCTTCCCTCGGCATCTCGCTCGACCCGGACACGCGCGTCGACCGCCTCAGCCGCGCCGAGCAGCAGCTGCTCGAGATCGTGCGGGCGCTGGGCGGCAAGCCCGGGGCGCTGATCCTCGACGAGCCGACGGCGACCCTGAGCCACGAGGAATCGGAACACCTGTTCTCGGCCGTCCTCAAGCTGAAGGCGGAGGGCTGGGCCATCCTCTACATCAGCCATCGCATGGAGGAGATCCGGCGCCTCGGCGACGTGGTGACGATCCTGCGCGACGGCAGGCAGACAGGCTTCCACCGCCTGAGCGAGGTCACCAACAGCCGGATGATCGCGGAGATGGTGGGCCGCGACATGGACCATTTCTATCCCGACATTCCCGCAAAGCCGGGGGCCGAGGCCTTCGTCACCAGGGCCCTTGCCGCCGGCACCAAGCTCCGGGACGCGTCCATCACCGTCCGCTACGGCGAGATCGTCGGCGTCGGCGGCCTGGTCGGCTGCGGCAAGGCGGAGATCGCCCGCGCCGCCTTCGGCCTGATGCCGTTCCATGCGGGGGAGATCAGGCTGGACGGCGAGCCGGTCACCGGCCCGACCCCGGCCGCCATGCTCGACCGGGGCTTCATCTACCTGCCCCAGGACCGGCGCGGCGAAGCGCTGGCCCTCAACCGCCCGATCGCCGACAACATCACCATCGAGGTCCTCGGCAAGGACGGACATCGGGCGGGCTTCCTGGCCCGCGCCAGGCTGGCGAAGCTGGTGGGCAACCTCGTCAGCCGGCTCAACATCCAGCCCCCCGATCCCGCCAAGGCGCCGCAGGACCTGTCCGGCGGCAACCAGCAGAAGGTCGTGCTCGGCCGCGCGCTCTCGCTGCCGCGCAAGGTCTACGTGTTCGAGGAGCCGACGGCCGGCATCGACGTCGGCGCACGCCGCGATTTCTACGATCAGCTGCGCGGCCTCGTCGCCGATGGCGCCGCCGTGCTGCTCATCACCTCCGATCTGCAGGAGCTGATCCACCTCTCCCACCGTGTCTACGTCATGCACGAGGGCATCTGCGTCGCGGAGCTCCAGGGTTCCGCCATCACCGAGGACGCGGTCGTGGCTCACGCATTCGGCTCCCAACCGCAAGGACCCCACGCATGACGACGTCCCGCTCCGAAGCCGGCAACGCGCCGTCGATCACCGGCAACCTGGCCGGCAGCCTGCTGCGATTCGGCGCCCTTCCGGTCGCCCTCGTCCTGTGCGTCATCGTCTTCCAGCTCGGCAATCCCCGCTTCCTCAGCAGCGCCAACGCCATCAACATGGTGCAGCAGGGCGTGTTCCTGATGCTGATCGCCTTCGGCCAGATGGTCGTCCTCCTGTCGGGCGGCTTCGACCTGTCCGTCGGCGCGGTGGTGGCGCTGACCTCGGTGATCTCGGCCCAGGTGATGGTGGCCGTCTCGATCGCCTATCCCGACAGCCAGATCCTGCCGATCGCGGCGGGCTTCGCCGCCATGCTGGGCGTCGGCGTGTTCGCGGGCCTCGTCAACGGCCTCGGGGTCGGCCTCCTGAAGGTGAACGCCTTCGTCGTGACGCTGGCCAGCGCCTCGATCTTCAAGGGCCTGACCCTGGTCATCTCCCAGGGCCTGCAGGTCAGCGGCCTGCCGCGCGATTTCGTCTACGGCATCGGCTCGGGCCGGTGGCTGGGCGTTCCGGCCTCGGCCTGGCTGGCGCTGCCGGCGCTCGTCGCCGTCTACGTCCTCATCCACCACATGCGCTTCGGCCGCTACGTCTACGCCATCGGCTCGAACGTCAAGTCGGCCATCGTCGCCGGCGTCCGGATCAACTGGTACCTGATCGCCTCCTACGTGCTGTGCTCGACGATCACGGCCTTTTCCGGCTGGCTGCTGACGGCCCGCGTCTCGTCCGGCGAGCCGCTCCTCGGCGGCGAGTTCCCGCTGAACTCGATCGCCGCGGCGGTGATCGGCGGCTGCTCCCTGCGCGGCGGCGAGGGCACCGTGTTCGGCGTCTTCATGGGCGTGATCTTCATCACCGTGCTGGCCAACGGCATGGACCTGCTGCGGGTCGGGTCGAACTACCAGATGATCGTGCTCGGCATCGTCCTCGTCGGCGCCGTGGTCTTCGACCGCCTCCGCACCCGGTCCGCGCGCCGCTGAGCGCCCCGGCCCCTCCCTCGCAAGTTTTGGAGCAATGACCATGGCAGCTCTTCCTGCCGCCGCAGCAGCCCTTCTCTTCCAGGACGCCTTCGTCGACGGTTCATGGACGCAGGCCCGCTCGGGCCGCCGCCTCGACGTCGTCAACCCGGTGGACGGCAGCATCGTCGGGCACATCCCCGACATGGACGGCGACGACACCAGGGCCGCGATCGCGGCAGCCGAGCGCGCCCTGCCGGCGTGGCGGGCCCTGTCGGCCCGCGACCGGTCCCTGCATCTCAAGCGCTGGCACGCTCTCGTCATGGAGAACCTGGAGGGCCTGGCCCAGCTCCTGACCGCCGAGCAGGGCAAGCCGCTCGGCGAGGCGCGGGGCGAGATCGGCTACGGTGCCAGCTTCATCGAATGGTTCGGCGAGGAAGCCAAGCGCGTCTACGGCGACACCATCCCGGCGCCGAAGGCCGGCAGCCGCATCATCGTGCAGAAGCAGCCCGTGGGCGTCGTCGCGGCGATCATTCCCTGGAACTTCCCGTCGGCGCTGTTCACCCGCAAGGTCGCGCCGGCGCTGGCCGCCGGCTGCACGGTCGTCGTCAAGCCGTCGGAGCTGACTCCCTTCAGCGGGCTGGCGCTGGCCGCCCTTGCCGAGAAGGCCGGCATCCCCAGGGGCGTCGTCAACGTCGTGACCGGCGATCCCGCGCCGATCGGGCAGGCGCTGACGTCGAGCGAGATCGTCCGCAAGCTTTCCTTCACCGGCTCGACCCGCGTCGGCAAGCTGTTGCTCCAGCAGGCGGCGGCCACGGTCAAGCGCACCTCCATGGAGCTCGGCGGCAACGCTCCGCTCATCGTCTTCGACGACGCCGACATCCCGACCGCCGTCACGGCCTGCATGAACTCCAAGTTCCGCAATGCCGGCCAGACCTGCGTCTGCGCCAACCGCATCTATGTGCAGAGCGGCATCTACGACCGGTTCAGCCAGGCGCTGGTCGAGGCGGTCGGCGGCCTCAAGGTCGGGCCGGGCACCGCCGAGGGCGTGACCATCGGGCCGCTGATCAACAAGGCCGCCGTCGACAAGGTCGAGCGCCACATCGCCGATGCGGTGGGCAAGGGCGCCACGATCATCACCGGCGGCAGGCGGCATGCGCTGGGGTCGACCTTCTTCGAGCCCACCATCCTCGCCGGCGCGACCGGCGAGATGGAGCTGGCGCAGGACGAGACCTTCGGCCCCGTCGCCCCGCTCTTCCGCTTCGAGACCGAGGCGGAGGCGATCGCGCTGGCGAACGCCACCAGCTACGGCCTGGCCTCCTACATCTTCACCCGCGACATCGACCGGGTCTGGCGTGTCACGGACGCGATCGAAACCGGCATGGTCGGCGTCAACGAGGGCATCATTTCCAACGAGGTCGCCCCGTTCGGCGGCATCAAGGAAAGCGGCCTGGGCCGC
Source organism: Labrys sp. Lb11 (assembly GCF_057554225.1). Taxonomy (NCBI): domain Bacteria; kingdom Pseudomonadati; phylum Pseudomonadota; class Alphaproteobacteria; order Hyphomicrobiales; family Xanthobacteraceae; genus Labrys; species Labrys sp. Lb11. Next base: position 249,508 of record NZ_BAAJOT010000010.1, on the reverse strand, counting down.
GAGGGATCCCGTTACGGGATCGAGGAATACCTGGAGCAGAAATACGTTCTGATCTCCCCGATGATTGCCGCCTGACCTGGAGACTTCGCGTGATGGATATCGCCGGTTCCAATTCGCTTGCGAATGCGGACATCGTTTCGGTTCTGCATCCCTATACCGACGCCCGCGCGCATGAGGCCAGCGGCCCGCTGATCATCGACCGCGGCAAGGGCATCTATGTCTACGACTCGCAGGGCAGGGAATACATCGAAGGCCTTGCCGGGCTCTGGTCGGTCGCGGTCGGCTTCGAGGAGCCGCGCCTGGTCGAGGCGGCGGCCCGACAGATGAGCCGCCTGCCCTACTACCACATCTTCAGCCACAAGGCGCACGAGCCCTCGGTGCGCCTGGCCGAGACGCTGGTCGAGATGACGCCGGCGAACCTCACGCGCGTCTTCTTCACCTCCTCCGGATCGGAGGCCAACGACACCGTCGTCAAGATGGTGTGGTACATGAACAACGCGCTGGGCCGGCCGAGGAAGAAGACGTTCCTGGCCCGGAACAAGGCCTATCACGGCATCACCGTCGCGTCCGGCTCCCTCACCGGCCTGCCGAACAATCATCGCGACTTCGACCTGCCGGCGATCCCGGTCCGCCACCTGACATGCCCGCATTTCTACCGCTTCGGCGCGGAGGGCGAGAGCGAGGCGGAGTTCACGGCCCGGCTGATCGCCGAGGCCGAAAGCGTCATCCTGGAGGAAGGGCCCGAGACGATCGCCGCCTTCATCGGCGAGCCGCTCATGGCGGCGGGCGGGGTCATGCCGCCGCCCGCCGGATACTGGCAAGGCATCGAGGCGCTCTGCCGCAAATACGATATCCTCCTGGTGGCGGACGAGGTCATCAACGGCTTCGGCCGGCTCGGCTCGAGCTTCGGCGCGGTCCACTACGGCTTCACCCCCGACATCATGGTGACGTCCAAGCAGATCACCTCCTCCTACATGCCGCTGGCGGCCGTGATCTTCTCGGAGGCGATCTACGACGCCATCGCCGACAACACCGCCCGGATCGGCACCTTCGGGCACGGCTTCACCGCCTCGGGCCATCCGGTCGCGACCGCCGTGGCGCTCGAAAACCTCGCCATCATCAAGGAGCGCGACCTGTTCGGCAACGCCGCCCGCGTCGGCAAGGTCTTCCAGGACAGGCTCGCGGCGTTCGCCGACCACCCGCTGGTCGGCGAGGTCCGCGGCGCCGGCCTCATCGCCGGGCTGGAGCTCGTCGCGGACAAGGCGTCGAAACGGTCTTTCGCGCCGTTCGGCAAGCTCGGCCTGGCCGCCTTCGCGGCCGGCCACGACAACGGCCTGATCGTGCGTGCGATCGGCGACACCGTGGCGCTGTGCCCGCCGCTGATCATCACCGAGGAACAGGTCGACGACCTGGCGGTGCGGCTCGGCCGGACACTGGACCAGGTGGCGACCGAGCTGCCGTCGCTTCAACTGAGCTGAGGAACCCGCGATGGCGATCTACGAGCAGCCCCGCTTCCTGCCGGCCGGAGACCGCTACGTGCTGGTCGAGTTCGGCAACGAGATGAATCTCGACCTCAACTTCCTGGCCCAGGGGCTGGCCTCGGCCGTGGCGCAGGCCCGGATCGACGGCATCGTCGAAACGGCGCCGTGCTTCGCCTCGCTTCTGGTTCACTACGAGCCGGAGACGATGACCTTCGACGACGTCTGCGCCGTGCTGATCGAGCTGATGGGGTCGCTGGGCAAGTCGGAGGATATCGAGCTGTCGAGTCGGCTCTTCTATCTTCCGGTCCTCTACCTCGATCCGTGGACGGCGGCCTGCGTCGAGGACTATTGCGCCAGGATCGCCAAGAAGGTCCCCGACCCGGAACTGCTGGTCCGGGAGAACGGGCTCGAGGACGTCGACCACCTCGTCCGCCTGCACTCCTCGTCCGAATACTGGGTCGCCTCGCTGGGCTTCTGGCCGGGCCTGCCCTTCCTGATGCCGCTCGATCCGCGCGCCCGGCTGACGGCGCCGAAATACAATCCCCCGCGCACCAACACGCCGCAGGGGGCGATCGGGCTCGGCGGCGCCGCCAACTCGATCTATCCCGTCGCGACGCCGGGCGGCTACCAGATCTTCGGCCGCACGCCGGTGCCCATCTGGGACGATACCGGCAAGCGCCGGGGCTTCGACGGCGATCTCTGCCTGTTCCGCCCCGGCGACCGTATCCGCTTCGTGCCGGTGACCCGCGAGGAATACGACGCGGTCGAGGCCAGGGTGAACGAGAACAAATACGACGTGACGGTGGTCGAATACCAGAAATTCGTCGTTCGGGACTACAAGTCCTGGACGGACCGTGTCTCGAAGGGAGCCTGACGATGATCGAAGTGATCAAGCCGGGCCTCGAAACGTCCATTCAGGACTATCCGGGCCGCATCGGTTACTGGAACCAGGGCTTCCCGCCCTCGGGTCCGATGGACAGCTGGTCGTTCCGCATGGCCAACATCCTGGTCGGCAACGCCGCCGGCGCCGCGGCCCTGGAATGCCAGTTCCTCGGCCCGACGCTGAAATTCCAGGGCGACACCGTCATCGCCGTCGCCGGAGCCGACATGAAGCCGGCGCTCGACGGCGAGCCGGTGCCGCTGTGGCAGTCCGTCGCCGTCCGGGCCGGCCAGGTGCTGGTCCTCGGGGCGGCCCGGCTCGGCGCCCGGGCCTATGTCGCCGTCGCCGGCGGCTTCGCCAACGAGGAGAAGCTCGGCTCGCGCGCCACCTTCAACAAGGCCGGCGTCGGCGGCATCGACGGGCACAGCATCAAGGCCGGGCAGATCCTGCCGGTTTTCGACGCCGGCGGCACGGCCGGCATGATGGTGCCCGAGGCGCTGCGGCCCGTGATCCGCACGGACCGGCGCTGGGACGTCGAGGTCTGCGCCGGCCCCAACGACGACTGGATCGACGCCGCCGGGCAAGAGCGCTTCCTGTCCTCGGACTGGACGCTTTCGGCCAAGTCCGACCGCACGGGCTTCCGCCTGGAGGGGCCGGAATGGACCTTCGCCGAGAAGGCCACGAACAAGCCGAAGGAGCACGGCTCCCTGCCCTCCAACATCATCGACCACGGCTATCCGCTCGGCGCCATCAACCTGGCCGGCCAGACGCCGATCATCCTGGTCAATGACGGCCCGTCGATGGGTGGTTTCATCAACCCCTACACGGTGCCCTCGGCCGCCTTCCACAAGCTGGCGCAGGCCAAGCCCGGGGAGGCGCTGCGGTTCCGCCAGGTGAGCGTGACCGAGGCCCAGGCCCTCGCGGCCGCCATCAAGAACCGGTGCGTGCCGGGCAACCTGATCAAGCTTTGAATCGAGCGAGGTACGACCGATGCCCAGCCAAATTCTCGCCCCCCTGCCCGGCGTGTTCTACCGGCAGCCCGCCCCCGACCAGCCCCCGTTCAAGGAGGCCGGCGATGCGGTCGGCCCCGGCGAGACGCTCGGGCTCGTCGAGGCAATGAAGTCGTTCTTCCCCGTCGAGGCGGAGACGGCCGGAACGCTTCTCCGCTTCCTGGTGGAAAGCGGCGATGTCGTCGACGCCGACCAGCCGATCGCCGAGATCGAATAGCGCCATGGCCATCCGGAAGCTGTTCATCGCCAATCGCGGCGAGATCGCCGTCCGCATCAACCGCGCCGCCCGGAGCCTGGGCATTGCCACGGTCCAGGCGGCGAGCGAGGCCGACACCGACATGCTCGCCTGCCGGATGGCGGACGAGGTCGCGGTGCTCGGCCCGCCCAGGGCGACCGAGTCCTACCTCGCCGTGCCGAAGGTCATCGAGGCGATCAAGGCGCACGGCGCGGATGCGGTGCATCCGGGCTATGGTTTCCTCTCCGAGAATGCCGCCTTCGTGGCGGCGGTGGAGGCGGCCGGCATCACCTTCGTCGGCCCCCGTTCGGAGACGATCGCGCGCATGGGCGACAAGGCAACCGCGCGGGCCGAGGCCCTGGCGGCCGGCGTGCCGGTCGTGCCCGGCAGCGACGGCCGCATCGACGGCCTGGACGAGGCGTTCCGGACCGCCGACCGCATCGGCTATCCCGTCATGATCAAGGCCAGCGCCGGCGGCGGCGGACGCGGCATCCGCGTCGCGCACGATGCCGGGGAGCTGGAGAAGCTGATCCCGCAGGCCATGGCGGAAGCCGCCGCGGCGTTCGGCGACGACGGCCTCTACATGGAGCGCTACATCGCCCGGGCCCGGCACATCGAAGTGCAGATCTTCGGCGACGGCGAGAGTGTCATCCATCTGTTCGAGCGCGAGTGCTCCTTGCAGCGCAAGCGCCAGAAGGTCTGGGAGGAAGGCCCGTCGGCCGCGCTGTCGCCCGCCACCCGGGCGGCGCTGCTCGCTTCGGCCACCGCCCTGGCGAACCGGGTGGGATACCGCAGCGCGGGCACGCTCGAATATCTCTACGACGACGCGACCGGCGAGTTCTTCTTCATCGAGATGAACACCCGCATCCAGGTCGAGCACCCTGTCACAGAGGCGATCACCGGCTTCGATCTGGTAGAGGCGCAGTTGCGCATCGCCGGCGGAGAAAAGCTCTGGCTGTCGCAGAACGATCTGGCCTGCCGGGGCCACGCGATCGAGGTGCGCATCAACGCCGAGAACCCGGCGAAGCGGTTCATGCCCTCGCCTGGAACGGTGACGGCCTTTGTGCCGCCGCCCGACGCGCGCTTCGACACGCTGCTCTACGAAGGCTGCCGGATCGTGCCCTTCTACGATTCGCTCGTCGGCAAGCTGATCGTGCACGGCGAGACCCGTGCCGAGGCGCTCGGGCGGCTGGAGGCCTCGCTGAAGGGGCTGACGATCGAGGGCATCCACACGACGGTGCCGCTGCACATGGAATTGGTGCGCGCGCCCGACGTCGTCTCGGGCGCCGTCAGCACGGCCTGGCTCGAGGCCTGGATGGACCGGAAACACTGAGCGGAGGGCCGAAGCGCCGCCGCCGATCAAGCAGGATCCCGCTGGAGAGACGTCCATGAGCATGACCAGACCGGCCTCGGCCCCCGCCTTCGCCGCCTTCGACATCCGCAGCCTGTCCCCCGCCGGCCGCGTCGGCGCCGTGTTCGCCGGGACGCTGGTGCTGGCGGTCTCCTCCCACATCGCCGTGCCGATGGTGCCGGTGCCGATGACGCTGCAGACGCTCGCCGTCACCCTGCTGGGCGCGCTCTACGGCTGGCGGCTCGGGGCGGCGACCGTCGTGGCCTGGCTGCTGCAAGGCGCCGCGGGCCTGCCGGTCTTCGCCGGCGGCGGCGGCCTGCCCTACTTCGCCGGCCCCACCGCGGGATACCTGCTCGCCTTCCCCCTCGTGGCCGCGCTGGTGGGCTGGCTCGTCGAGCGCGGCTGGAACGGCCGCCGCACCGGCCTGGCCTTCCTCGCCATGCTGCTCGGCAATGCGGCTTGCCTCGTCCTCGGCGCGGCCTGGCTTGCGGTGACGGCCGGCATCGGGCCGGCGGTCGCCCTGGGCGTGACGCCGTTCCTGCTGGGAGGCCTGGTGAAATCCGCCCTCGGCGCCGCGCTGCTGCGCGTCCTGACCCGGCAGGGCCGGAGCGCCTGAGCCGGCCCTGCGCCCGGGATCGCCCCGGACGCACCGGCGGCGGAAGCCATGCCGCCGACGCCGCCTCGCGAACCGTCTCCGTGCTTCCCGCGACGTGCGGCAGGCGCGCCCCGGCCCGCTTCGCCGGGCTGGCGCGACGGCCGCGGCGCCGCATTCCGCAATTGCTGAATCGCCCTGCAGGCACCACGCTGGGCGCCGCGGCGGCGGACGCCGGAGTCGCGGCGCGGACAGGGAGACGGACATGCCGACCTTTTCGACCATCACGGCCGCGCGCCAGCGCATCGCCGGCTGGATCAGGACCACGCCGCTGGTCGAAAGCGACGAGCTGAACGCGCGTCTCGGCGGCCGCCTGCTCGTCAAGCTGGAGCCGCTGCAGCGGGGCGGGTCGTTCAAGATCCGCGGCGCGCTGAGCGCCCTGACGGCGCTGCCGGAGGAGGCGCGCGCCCGGGGCGTCATCGCCTTCTCGTCCGGCAACCATGCCATAGCGGTCGCCACGGCCGCCCGGCTGCTCGGCACGCGCGCCGTCGTGGTGATGCCGGCCGATGCGCCGGCGGCGAAGCTGGAGCGCACGAGGGTCAACGGCGCGGAGGTCGTGACCTATGACCGCATGACCGAGGACCGCGAGGCGATCTGCGCCGGGATCGCGGTGGAGCGCGGCCTCGCCACGATCAAGCCCTTCGACGACCCGATGGTCATCGCCGGACAGGGGACGATCGCGGTGGAGATCACCGAGCAGGCGGACGGGCTCGGCGCCCGGCTCGACACGCTCGTCGTGCCCTGCAGCGGCGGCGGCCTTGCCGCCGGCTGCGCGCTGGCGCTCTCCGCCCTGTCGCCCCGGACGCGGCTGCTGACGGCCGAGCCGGAGGATTTCGACGACATGGCGCGCTCGCTTGAAACCGGCGTGCCGGCGGAAAACCGGCTGGTGGCGGGCTCGATCTGCGACGCGCTGATGGCCCAGCGCCCGGGCATGCTGACCCTGCCGCTGCTGCGCGCGGCGTCGGCAAGGGGCGTCGTGGCGGGAGATGCCGACGTGCTGGCGGCGATGCGGGTCGCCCTGGAGGCCTTCAAGACGGTGGTGGAGCCGGGCGGCGCGGCCGGGCTGGCGGCGGTGCTCACCGGCGCCGTGCCCCTGGCCGGACGAACGGTCGCGGTGATCTGCTCCGGCGGCAATGTCGATGCCGCCATGCTGCGGCGCGCCCTCGATCAGGGCGCATCCTGACCCTTGCCGCGGAACGGACCCTTCGGGCGGATCGCGGCCCGTTCATGAAAGGCAGCGCCGCAAGGTCCGGGCCATCCTCCGCGCCGAACGGCCGGCGCGGACGGGACGGTCCCGCCCCGCGCGCTACCCGGCCGTATCCGCCTGGGCGACCACGAGGCTGAGCTCGTCGGCGCGGGCCCCGACAGCCCGCCGCAGCGCACGGGCGAAGGCCTCGGTCGCCGGCGAGCTTCGCTCGGTCGCGCGGGTGATCAGGCCGACCGAACGGCGCGCCGCCGGATCCTCGAGCGACACGAAACGGATGTCGGTTTCGGACGCCGGGATCGACAGGCGCGGCAGCACGGTGATGCCGGCGCCGGCACGCACCAGGGCGAGCAGGGACAGCACGTTGTAGACGGTGATCGGCGCCTTGCTGATCAACTGGGCGAACGCGGGTGTGGCGATCAGCCCAGCAATGCCGTTGCCGAGGAAGATGCGGTCGCGCACCGCCTCCCAGCCGACCGGGGCGGAGGCCGCGGCCAGCGGGTCGTCGGCGCGGCAGACGATGCCGAGCGCGTCCTCGAACAGCGGCTCGAACCTGAGGTCGGGACGCGCCCGCCGGATGCTGGCGACGCCGAGCCCGACCTTGCCGGTCTCCACCGCCTCGACGACGGCCTGGGAATCGACGTCGTGCACGTCGATCTCGACGCCCGGATGGTTCCGGCGGAAATCGAGCAGCACCCCGGGCAGGATAGAGACCGCGACCGAGGGCACGCAGGCCAGGTCGACCCGCCCGGTCTGGTTGCGGACGAAGGCCTGCATGGAGGCGACCGCCCGCTCGTAATGCGACAGGACGTCGCTCGCCTGGTCGCGGATGAACTGGCCGGCCAGGGAGAGGCGGTTCTTGCGCTCGGTCTCGAAAAGAGGCACGCCGAGTTCCTCCTCGAAGGTCTTCAGCGCCATGGACACGGTCGAGGGCGTGCGGCCGAGCTTGTCCGCCGCCTCGGTGATGCTGCCGAGATCCGCCACCGTCGTGAACACCCGCAGATTGGCGAGAGAATAGCGCATGAGTCTCCTGCTTCGATTTTTTTGAAATTGTATCAGCATATTTCAAATTGACCGAACATGCCAAGGCGTCTTTGCTGGCAGCGGCTTCGCATGCAGGAGAATGTCGGTTGGCAGCCCAATCCAATTATGTCGGCGGCAGCTGGCTCGAGTCGCAGGACTCGATCGCCAGCATCAATCCCTCCGACCTCTCCGACGAGATCGGGCGCTATGCGCAGGCCGGCCGGGCTGACCTCGACCGGGCCGTCGAGGCGGCGCGGCAGGGACTGGCCGCCTGGTCGCGCACGCCGATCGAGCAGCGCCACAAGGCGCTGACGGCGATCGGCCGCGAGTTGATCGCCCGCTCGGCCGAAATCGGCGAGCTGCTGTCGCGCGAGGAAGGCAAGCCGCGCGCCGAGGGCGTCGGCGAGGTCTGCCGCGCCGGCCAGTTCTTCGAGTTCTATGCCGCCGAATGCCATCGCCAGTACGGCGAGAACGCCGAGAGCGTGCGGCCTGGGATCGATGTCGACGTCCGGCGCGAGCCGGTGGGTGTGGTCGCGGTGATCTCGCCCTGGAACTTCCCGGTCGCCACCGCCAGCTGGAAGATCGCCCCCGCCCTCGCCTATGGCAACGCCGTTATCTGGAAGCCGTCCAACCTGACGCCGGCGGTGGCCTGCGTCCTGGCCGAGATCATCAGCCGGCAGGGACTGCCCGCCGGCGCCTTCAACCTGCTGATGGGATCGGGCGCCACGATCGGCAGCGCCCTGGTCGCGAGCCCGGACATCGACGCCGTCACCCTGACCGGCTCCTACGAGACCGGGCGCGCCGTCGCGGTCGCCTGCGCCCCCAACCTGACCAAGCTGCAGCTGGAGATGGGCTCCAAGAACGCGCTGGTGGTGACGGACGACGCCGAGCTCGACCTGGCGGTGGCCCACGCGGTCAACGGCGCCTTCTTCGGCTCGGGCCAGAAATGCACCGCCTCGTCCCGGCTGATCGTCGACCGCCGCGTGCACGACGCCTTCGTCGAGCGGCTGGTCGCGGCCACGACGGCCCTGCGGGTCGGCCATGCCCTCGACGAGGGCACCCAGATCGGCCCGGTGGTCGATGCCGGCCAGCTCGCGGCGGCGGAGCGCTATGTCGCCATCGGCAAGGCCGAGGGCGCCGAGCTCGCCTGCGGCGGGCAGGCGCTGGAGCGGCGCACCCGCGGCCATTATTTCAGCCCGGCCGTGTTCGTCGGCACAAGCAACGCCATGCGCGTCAACCGCGAGGAGATGTTCGTGCCGATCGCCTGCGTCATCGAGGCCGAGGGCTTCGACCACGCGGTGGAGCTGGTGAACGACACCGAGTACGGCCTGACCGCCGGCATCATCACCCGCTCGCTGGCCCGGGCCAACGCCTTCCGCCAGCGTGCCAGGACCGGCTGCGTCATGGTCAACCTGCCGACCGCCGGCACCGACTACCACGTGCCGTTCGGCGGCCGAAAGCATTCCTCGCACGGTCCGCGCGAGCAGGGGCGTGCGGCGGCGGAGTTCTACACGGCGGTCAAGACCAGCTACATCCACGCGGGCCAGCCGGAGCAATAGCCATGGGTGGGACCAGCCGCGGCGCCATCGTCGACTGCCTGCAGTACTGCAACTACTCGGAGGAGATCTTCCGCGACCTGAGGATCGGCGGCGTCAGCGCCATCCACGTCACCATCTCCTACCACGAGGACTTCCAGGAGACGGTGGAGAACATCATCCGCTGGAACGCCTGGTTCGAGGCGCACCCCGACCTGGTCTTTCCCGGCCGCAGCGCCGCCGACATCCGCCGCGCCCAGGCCGAGGACCGCACCGCCGTGTTCTTCGGCCTGCAGAACTGCTCGCCGATCGAGGACGACATCGGGCTGGTGGCGATCTGCCACACGCTCGGCGTGCGCTTCATGCAGCTCTCCTACAACAACCAGAGCCTGCTGGCCTCCGGCTGCTACGAGGCGAACGACACCGGCATCACCCGCATGGGCCGCGAGGTCATCGCCGAGATGAACCGCGTCGGCATGGTCGTCGACATGTCGCATTCGGGCGGGCTGTCGACCCTGCAGGCGATCGAGCTGTCCCACCGCCCCGTCGCCGTCACCCACGCCAACCCGCATGACTGGCACCCCGTGCCGCGCAACAAGACCGCGGACGTGCTGAAGGCGCTGGCCGAGAGCGGCGGCATGCTCGGCTTCAGCCTCTACCCGCACCATCTGCGCAACGGCAGCGCCTGCAGCCTGGACGAGTTCTGCGCCATGGTCGCCCGCACGGCCGAGACCATGGGCGTCGCCAGCCTCGGCATCGGCTCCGACCTCTGCCAGGGCCAGCCCGACCGGGTGGTGGAGTGGATGCGCCGGGGCACCTGGACCAAGGTGCCGCTCGATCCGGCCGAACGGATCGCCTTCCCCCGGCAGCCCGGCTGGTTCGCCTCCAACCGCGATTTCCCGAAGGTCGCGGCCGGCCTTGCCCGGGCCGGCTTCTCGCCGGGCGAGGTCGAGGCCATCATGGGCGAGAACTGGGTGCGCTTCTTCGAGCGCTCCTTCACGGCGGATGCCGGGGCCGGCCCGGCTTCCGGCCTCCTGCAGGCCGACGCGGCCCGCGCCGCCGCCCGGAACCTGGCCGGATGACCCCGGCGCCCGCCGCCCCTCCGCAGGCGCCGGCCGCCGCCGGCCCGCTGCCGCTGCGCGCGCCCGACACGGTGATGCGGCTGGCGAGGCTCGGCAGCTTCCACCAGACCCGGCTGAGCTTCATGCGCGCCCTGCTGCGCCGCCTCGCGGCCGGGGGCTGGCAGGTCGCACGCACGCAATGGCAGGTCGACGCCAGGGGCGAGGGCCATGCCGTCTACGAGGCGCGGGGCAACGGCCGGGTCTATGCCCTTGTCGCCTTCGCCCACGACCTCGACCCCGCCAAGCGCACCGACCGGGTCATCGCCGAGGCCTGGGACGCGACCTTCGCGTTGCATGACGGCCCCGTCACCCCGGCCGACATCGAGCGCCTGTCGCGCAACGTGCCCAGGCAGGAGGCCGGCCGCTGCAGCGGCGCCGAGATCGTCCTGGCCCGCGCCAACCGCAGCGTGCGCCTGTTCGACCACGTGGTCGGGCGGCTCGCCGCCGGCCGCCAGCCCGACACCGCCGAGATCGACGCGGTCGGCTACCTCATGCGCACCACCGCCGTCTACGGCAGCGGCAAGTTCGGCCTCGCCGACCACCAGGCCGTCTGCGGCCGGCCCGAGCTCTCCGGCCCCTTCGCCGCCGAGATGCTCACCATCTGGCTGATCCGCGCCTTCACCGTCGACCTCGCCGAGCACCTGGGCCGCCTGCGGGCGCCCGGCACCGCCGTCGCCATGGAGCCCGGGCTGCGCCGCCGGCTCGGCGTCGGCAACTCCACCGGCCTCGGCATGGCTCCGTTCCTGGTCAACCACCCCGCCCTGATCGACCGCTGGATCGGCGCCCGGGAGACGGCGCTGGCGCGGGTGCGCGCCCTCCCCCGCGCCGGGGACCGGGAGATCGCGCAGTTCCGCCGCATGCTGGCGCGCGGCCGGCGCCAGATGGCGGCATGGACCGTCGCGGATGCGGTGCAGGCCGCCCGCGTCGACGGGCTGCGGACCGACCTCGACATCCTCGCCCGCCATGTCGAGACCGCCGACCTCGCCGCCCCTCGCGCCTGGGACCGGCTCTACCGCTTCGCCGAGGACCGGCTCGGGCTGGAAGCCCAGGAGTTCCTGGTGACGCTGCTGCTGGAGCCGCATGGCGCGCTGGTCGACGATCTCGCCGACGCCATGGCCTGCGACGAGGCGCAGGCCTTCGCCATCGACGGGGCCGCCACGCTCGCCGACCTCGCCGCGTCGATCGACGCCGCCTACCGCTATGCGCTGGCCATCGACTTCGACGCGCCCGCCGCCCAGGCGCGCTTCTGGTACGTGTCGGAGGAGAAGCTGGAGCCGCGCCTCGGCGAACGGGCCGAGGAGGACGGCGCCGGCCTCGAGCAGCCTCTGGCGATCGCCCGCGACGTCAAGGCGCTGCGCGAGGCCCTGCGGCACGCGCCCGCCGCCATGCCCCTGGCGGCGTTCCTGGCGCAGCGGCCGGAGTTCCGGCACGTGGCGCGCCGGGTGCAACTCGCGGCGGAGCGCCCCTATGCCGAGATCCGGGACAACCTGATCGACGCCTCGCTGCGGCCGATCGACCTGCTGCGCTGCAAGCTGTCCTTCTTCGGCGCCACCGGCTTCGATCCGCGCTCCGACCGCTGGGTGCGCATCGCCCTGTTCCGCCACGCCCCCTTCCCGGACGAGTTGCACGCGCTCGAGGCGGACGATTGGGCGATCCCGCCGGACGCTCCGGCGCCGCGCCATGCCGGACCGGCCGGCGCCGCTCCGTCCGCGCCCCGGCCCGGGCCGCCGGCACGCGCGGATTTCTCCCTGAACGAGGTCGAGGCGCTGGTGCGCAAGGCGGCGCGCGGCGCCGGCCTGTCCTGGGGCCTGGCCGAGGAGGCCGGCCGATGCGCCGCGACGCTGGCCGGCCACGCCCCGCAGATCCTGCCGGCCCTTGCCGGCGTGCTGGAGGCGCACCGCGCCGGCGAGCTGGCGCCCGGCATCGCGATCGAGGGGCGGCGCTGGCGCGGCGCCGACGACCGGCCGGCGAGCCCGCTGCTGCTCGGCCCGGCACTCGCCGACCATGCCTTCCTGCTGGCGGACGGCGGCCTGCACTGCGCGGGGCCGATCGCGGCTCCCGTGCTGCTGCTGCCCTTCCTCGCCGCGGCCGCCCGCCGGCTCGGCCGCCCGCTGCTCGCCGACACCGGAGCCGCGCCGGTTCTCTGCGCCCCGGACGGCGCGCCGCCGGTCGCGGCGGCGCTCGGCTGGGACGCGACCGCCGCCCGTCTCGACCTGTCGCCGGCGGTCGGCGCCGGTCCTCCCGCTGCGCCGCCGGACGAGGCCCCGCTGCGGGCGACGATGCCGGCCGGCCTTCTCGCCCGCTTCGAGGCGCTGGCGGCGCTGACCTATGTCCCCTCCTCGGAACGGTCGCGGGCGACGGGCGCCGGCGCCGGCCTGAGCGACAACGACTGAGGACACCCCCTTGGACCATACGACCCTGAGCCTTGCCGAGATCGAGGACCTGAGCATCCGGGCGCTGGCCCGCGCCGGCGCCCGCGACGAGGCCGCCCGCTCGCTGGCCCGGGCCGTGGCCGCCGCCGAGGCGGACGGCATCGCCTCGCACGGCCTCGCCTATGTGCCGACCTATTGCGAGCACCTGCTCTGCGGCAAGGTCGACGGCGCGGCGCGGCCGGTCCTGTCCCGGCCCAGACCGGCGGCGGTCGTCGCCGACGCGGCCACCGGCTTCGCCCATCCCGCCATCGACGCCGGCTTCGAGCACCTGGTGGCGCTGGCCCGCGAGACCGGCATTGCCGCCCTCGCCGTGCGCAATTCCTACAATTGCGGCGTCCTCGGCTACCACACCGAACGCCTTGCCGCCCAGGGCCTGCTCGGGCTCGGATTCACCCATGCCCCCGCCTCGATCGCACCGGTGGGCGGGCGCGTGCCCGTGGTCGGCACCAACCCCTTCGCCGTGGCGGCGCCGGGGCCGGACGGCTGCCTGCTCTCGATCGACCAGAGCGCCAGCGTGGTCGCCAAGAGCGAGATCGCCAGGCGCAAGCGCGAAGGCCGCAGCATCCCGCCGGACTGGGCCTTCGGCCCGGACGGCGAGCCCACCACCGATCCGGATCTGGCGCTGAAGGGCACCATGGCGCCCTCGGGCGGCTACAAGGGCGTCGGCGTGGCCCTCATGGTGGAAATCCTCGCCTCGGCCGCGGCCGGCGCCCTTGCCTCGGTCGACGCCAGCCCGTTTTCCGGCCCGGCCGGCGGCCCGCCGCGCACCGGCCAGTTCTTCATCGCCATCGACGCCGCCTCCACCTCCGGCGGCGTCTTCGGCGACCGCATCGCCGCCCTGTTCGCGGCCATCGCCGGCCAGGACGGCACGCGCCCGCCGGGCCTGCGCCGCGCCGAGGCGCGCCGGCGCGCCCAGCGCGACGGCGTCGCCGTCCCCACCACTCTCGTCGAGCGCATCGGCGCGCTCGCCGCTTCGTGAACCGCGGCCCCAGACCGCAGACGCCAACCGGAACCAGAGGACAAAGCCATGACGACCGCCTTCCCCCACCTCTCCCGCCGAACGCTGATGGCCGCCCTCGCCGGCACCGCCGCCGCGGTGCTGCTGCCGACCGCCGGCTCGGCCGCGGACGACATCACCCTCGGCCTCGTCGCGCCGCTGTCCGAGCCGGGCGACGCCCGTTCCGGCGAGGCGATCCGCAAGACCGCCGATCTCTGGGTCAAGCTGACCAACGAGGCCGGCGGCATCGGCGGCCGCCAGGTCAAGCTCGCCGTGTACGACGACCAGGGCAAGGTCGAGGTCGGCGCCGCAGCGATGGAGCGGGCCGTCACCGAGGCCAATGCCTCGGCCATCCTCGGCGTCTGGTCGTCCTCGGTGACGCTGGCGCAGATGGAGGTGGCCAAGGGCTACAATGTGCCGCTGCTCGCCTTCTACTCCTGGTCCGACGACATCACCGCCAAGAACTATCCGCAGGTGTTCCGCATCGGCCCCTACAACAGCCAGATCGCGGCGCAGATGGTGCCCTTCGTCAAGGAGCGCGGATACAGGAAGATCGTCGTCCTGGCCGAGGACACCGCCTACGGGCTCGGCTTCGCCAAGGCCTTCGAGGCCGCCGTCAAGGCGCTGCCCGACGTCTCGCTGGAGGTCGTGCAGTTCCAGGCCCAGACCCAGGACCTGACCGCCCACATGTCCAAGATCGCGGCGGCCAAGCCGGACGTCGTCATCGTCCAGACGGTGTTCGCCGCCACCAACCTGTCGATCAAGCAGGGCCGCGAGGTCGGGCTCAAGGCCGACATCATCACCGGATGGGACTGGCCGCTGCTGCCCGACTTCTGGCCGACCGTCGGGGAGGCCGGCGTCGGCGTGATCTATCCCACCTTCTCCGATGCCTCGATGACCGTAACGCCGGCGGGCCGGCGCTTCATCGACGCCTACAAGGGGGCCTACGGCACCGAGCCGGCGATCTTCCAGTATTATCTGTGGGACAATTTCAACGCCGTGAAGGCGGCCATCGAGGCGAGCGGCTCCTCGGAGCCGGCCAAGCTGGTCGAGGCCCTGCCGAACGTGACGTTCGAGGGCACGATCGGCCCGGTGTTCTTCCGCAACGAGGCCGGGACCGTCAACTTCCACCAGTGGGACAAGTTCGCCATGTTCTTCAAGAAGCTGAACAAGGTGGGCGACGGCGAGGCCGCGGCCGAGCTGGTCTATGTGGTGAAGTAGGCGCGGGCGCCCCGCCGCGGCCGGCTTGCCGGCTGCCGCCCCCATTCCGGAACGAGGACATGGATCAGCTTTTCGTCCAGTCGCTGATGCTGGGCCTGCTGCAGGGCGGGCTCTACGCCCTACTCGCCGTCGGCCTCTCCCTGGTCTTCGGCATCCTGCGGGTGGTGAACTTCGCCCATGGCGAGTTCGCCATGCTCGGCAGCTTCGCGGCCGTCTACGCCGTCTCGACGCTCGGCCTGCCCGTCTGGGTCGGCCTCGTCGCGGCCGCCGCCGCGGGCGCCCTGGTCGCGGTGGCCACCAATGTCCTGGTGCTGCGCCCGATCTATCTCTCGCGCATGCGCCAGAAGGGCGAATACACCATCATCGCCACCTTCATGCTGAGCCAGTTCCTGATCGCCGCGGCGACGCTGCTGTTCGGCACCACCTATCGCAAGCTGCCGGGCCTGTGGGACCGCAACCTCAACTTCTTCGACTATCTCTACCTGTCGGGGAACCGCCTCGTCGCCTTCGGCGCCGCGGTGCTGCTGATCGGCCTGCTGTTCTGGATCGTCTACCGCACCGATCTCGGCCGGGCCTGGCGCGCCCTCACCCAGAGCCCGCTCGGCGCCCTGGTGGTCGGCATCGACGTGCACCGCTATGCCCATTACGCCTTCCTCGTCTCCGGCGCCTTCGCCGGGCTGGCCGCGGCGCTGCTCGCCCCGCTGATGTTCGTCTTCCCCTCCTCCGGCGTCGTCGCCCTGGTCAAGGCGTTCATCGTCGTCATCATCGGCGGCATGGGCTCGATCGGCGGCGCGCTGGTCGCGGGGCTGCTGCTCGGCGTCGTCGAGGTCATGGGCACGATCTACGTCGCCACCGGCTACACCGACGCCTACGGCTTCGCCCTGATGATCGCGGTGCTGCTGCTGCGCCCGGCCGGCCTGTTCGGCAAGATGGGGCGCGCGCTATGAGCCGGCTCGTCCTCGAGGCCACCGGGCTGCGCAAGGCCTTCGGCGGCAACCGCGTCATCGACGGCGTCGACTTCCGCCTGTCGCCAGGCGAGCTGGTCGCCCTGGTCGGCCCGAACGGGGCCGGCAAGACCTCCTTCCTCAACCTGATCTCCGGCCAGTTCCGGCCCAATGCCGGCACGATCCGCATCGACGGTGCCGACGTCACCGGCCTGGAGCCCAAGGCTCCGGCGCGGCGCCGGCTGTTCCGCAGCTTCCAGAACGGCGGCACCTTCGGCAAGCTGACGGCGGCGCAGAACGTCGCCATGGCCGGCCTGGTCCGCGGCATGGGCCGGCGCCAGGCCGAGCAGGCGGCCGTGGAGGCGCTGCAGCGCGTCGGCCTCGGGCCGGTGGCGGACTGGCCGGCCGAGCGGCTCTCCGGCGGCCAGCGCAAGCTCATCGACTTCGCCCGCCTGCTGCTGGCCCGCCCCGCCGTCGGCCTGCTCGACGAGCCGACGGCCGGCGTCAACCCGGCGATCATGGCGGTGATGCGCACCATCATCGCCGACATGCGCGACGCCGGCACCGGCTTCGTCGTCATCAGCCACGACCTGCCCTGGGTGTTCGGCCTGTGCCAGCGCGTCGTCGTGCTGGCGGCCGGGCAGGTGCTCAGCGCCGGCAGCCCGGAGGAGGTGGCGGCGGATCAGAGGGTTCGGGAGGCCTACCTGGCATGAGCGCGGCCATCGAAATCCGCGGCCTGCGCGTCGCCTACGAACGCGACGTCGAGATCCTGCGCGGCGTCGACCTCACCGGCCGCGCCGACGCCATGACCGCCATCATCGGCCCCAACGGCGCCGGCAAGTCGACGCTGCTGAAGGGCGTCGCCGGCGTGGCGCCCGTCACCGGCGGCGAGATCCGCCTCGGCGACCGGCGCATCGAGGGCCTGTCGACGGTGGCGCTGGTGGCGGCGGGGGTCTCCTTCGTGCCGCAGGAACCCTCGGTGTTCGCGCAGATGACCGTGGCGGAGAACCTGCGCCTCGGCGGCTGGCATCGCCGCCGCGACACGGCTTGGCTCGACCGGCGCATCGCCGCCTGCGGCCAGCTGTTCGAGTCGATCCGGCCCCATCTCGATCGCCGCGCCGGGGATCTGTCCGGTGGCCAGCAGAAGCTGGTCGAGATCGCCCGCGGCCTGGTCGCCGAGCCCAGCCTGCTGCTGCTCGACGAGCCGACGGCCGGCCTGAGCCCGGTGATGGTGCGCGAGGTCTATCGCGAGCTGGCGCGGCTGAAGGAACGCCGCTGCGTGACCGTGCTGCTGGTCGAGCAGAACGTGCGCGAGGCGCTCGAGGTTGCCGACCACGTCCATGTGCTGGCCATGGGGCGCAACGACACCGACGGCCCGGCCGCCGACATCGCCGGCCGCCTCGACATGATCGTCCGCAACTGGATGACCCGCGAAGGGTCGGGAGTGGTGTCGTGACAAGGCCCGTGCATCACGCCGTCTGGCTGCTGTTCCTCCTCGCCGGCTTCGCGCTCGCGGCCCTCGGGCTGAGGCCGGCGGTCGCCGACCTCCTGATCCTGTCGGCCTACTACCTGCTGCTCGCCGGCTCCTGGAACCTGCTGGCGGGCTTCGCCGGGCAATATTCCTTCGCCCATGTCGGCCTGGCCGCCGTGGGCGCCTACGGCACGGCCGTTCTGATCCACGGCGCCGGCCTGCCGGGCTGGACGGCGTTCATGCTGATGCCGGCGGCCACGGCGCTCGTCGGCGCCGGCCTCGGCCTGGTGGCGCTGCGCGTGCGCGGCGTGCAGTTGCCCCTGATCACCTTCGCCTTCGCCGGCGCCTTCGCCGTGTTCCTGGCCGCCGCCGCCGACCTCACCGGCGGCTCGATGGGCATGCAGATCCCCAAGCTCGTCCCCGGCTTCGACCGCTCCCCCTACCTCGTGCTCGCCGGCGCGCTGACGGCGCTGTTCTTCATCGTCCAGAACCTGATGCTCGACGGCCGGCTCGGGCTGTTCATGCAGTCGGTGCGCGACGACGAGGAGGTGGCGCGCGGCATCGGCGTCGACATCTTCGGCATGAAGGTCGCCGTCTTCGTCGTCACCGCCGCGATCGCCGGGCTGGCCGGCGCCTTCTACGCCAACTATGTCGGCGTGCTGGCGCCCGGCATGCTGTCCATGGGCGAGATGGGCACGGTGGTGGCGATGGCGGTGATCGGCGGGCTCGGCCATCGCTACGGCGCCCTGGTCGGCGTCGCCGTCATCCGCGTCCTCGAGCATGTCGTCCGCGGCTTCGGCGCGGAATACACGCTGGTGATCATCACCGGCCTGGCGCTGCTGGTGGTGCTGTTCTTCCGCGAGGGCATCGTCGCCTTCGCCGGCAACCGGATCGCCGCCCTGGCGCCGCGGAAGGGCCGCTGGGCCGATACGCGGCCGGCGGACGGCGCGCCGCTCGACAAGGATTCCGTCGGGGCCTGACCCGCCGCGCGTCCCCGGACCGTCAACGGCGGGTTGCGGGAAGCGGCGGGCCGGCCGGCCGAGGAGATCGCGCAGGCGGAGAACGCTCTTTTGCTCGAGCTGCCGCGTCTGCGCGCTGGACAGGACGGCGGATCGACCCCAGGATCGGGTCGATCCGGAGGCGTCGCATGACCGACCTGGCCGAGCCGACCCAATCCAGTCAGGATACGGCTCCCGGACTGCCGCCCGGCGCGCCTCCGGCCCCCAGGGCCTCGAAGGCGGCGGCGATCATCGTCGCCCTCAGCATCGCCGCGATCGTCGGCCTGTCGCTGTGGTACCTCGTCCGCCCCCAGCCCCTGCTGGTCCAGGGCGAGGCGGATGCGACGCGCGTCGACATCGCCGCCCGGGTCGAGGGCCGGATCGGCGAGCGGCCGGTGTCGCGGGGCGACGACGTCGCCGCCGGCCAGGTGCTCGTCACCATCGACAATCCGGAGCTCCTCGCCAGGCTGCGCGAGGCCGAGGCCGCCCGCCGGGTGGCGCAGGCCGATCTCGCCCGGATCGAGGCCGGCACCCGGGCCGAGGTCGTCGCCGAGCGCAAGGCGGCCGAGGCCGCCGCCCAGGCCAACCTGACCCTGTCGCAGCAGACCTACGACCGGACCAAGCAGCTCGCCGAGCGCGACTTCGCCTCGGCCCAGAAGCTCGACGAGGCGACCGCGGCGCTCGACGTCGCCAAGCGCAGCGCCGAACAGGCCAAGCTCGCCTATGAGGAGGCCGTCGCCGGCTACACCGCCGAGGAGCGCGGCGTGGCCAAGGCCGCCGTCGTCAAGGCCGAGGCGGCGATCGCCACGCTCCAGGCCCAGGTCGCGGAGATGACCGTCAAGGCACCGGTGGCGGCGCAGGTCTACCAGATCGGCACCGAGCCCGGCGAATATGTCTCGCCGGGCGTGCCGCTCCTGTCCCTGGTCGACCTCGGCGACGTCTGGCTGCGCTTCGACCTGCGCGAGGATCTGGTCAAGGGCCTCAAGCCCGGCGACCGCTTCACCGTCCGTATCCCGGCGCTCGGCGACGCGGCGGTGCCGGTCGAGGTCCGGACCATCGCCACCCGCGGCGAATATGCCGGCTGGCGCGCCACCCGCGCCACCGGCGACTTCGACTTGCGGACATTCCAGGTGCGGGCCTATCCGGTCGACAGGCTCGCCGGCCTCAGGCCGGGCATGAGCGCCTATGTCGACTGGACCGGGGCACGCTGATGACCGGCGGCCGTCGGGGCGGCATTCTCGACGTCGCGCTGCGCGAGGTGGCCTGGATCTGGCGCGACAGGGTGGCGCTGCTGCTGGTGGTCGGCATCCCGCTGATCGCCTTCTCCATCCTGGCGGCGACCTTCGGGAACGCGGTCATCCGCAATCTCAGCGTGGACGTGGTCGACCAGGACCGATCCAGGACCTCGACGACCTTCGTGCAGGCGATCGCCTCGGCCCCCGGCGTCGGCCTGACGCGGCGGTCCGCCGACCTCAGCGGGGCCATGCACGCCGTACGCTCGGGCGAGGCCATCGCCGCAGTCTTCCTGCCCGAGCACCTCGAGCGCGACATCCTGGCCGGGCAGCGGCCCCAGGTCGTCGTCTTCTTCAACAAGCAGTTCTTCACGCCGGGCAACGTTGCCTCCGCCGGGCTGCAGGCCGCCGTCGCGGCGGCGATCGCCGACCTGCCGGCCGCTCCGGCCGGCGCCGGCTTCACGCCGGGCCCCCTGGTGGTCGAGCAATATGTCCTGACCAACCCGGCCCTCAACTACGCCCAGTTCCTGCTGCGGGCCATCCTGCCGACGGTGCTCCACGTCATCATCGCCATCGCCGGGGGCTATGCCGTCGGCTCCGAGTTCGGGTCGCGAAGCCTGCGCGAATGGCTGGCGAGCGCCGGAGACCGCCCCCTCGTCGCACTCCTCGGCAAGCTCGCGCCCTATTTCGGCATCTTCCTGGTGATGATGGCCCTCGGCCTCGGCATCATCCACGGCGCCTTCGCCATCCCGTTCCGCGGCGATCCGGTGATGATGGGCGCCTCCGCCTGCCTCCTGATCGCGGCCTATCTGTCGATGGGGGCGCTGTTCCAGCTCCTGGTGCGCAACCTCGCCTTCGGCCTCAGCCTGACCGGCATCGTCTGCTCACCGGCCTTCGGCTTCGCCGGCGTCGGCTTCCCCGTCCTGGCCATGGGGACCTTCGCCCGCGCCTGGGGCACGATGCTGCCGCTGCGCTGGTACATCCAGCTCCTGTTCGACCAGGCGGCGCGCGGCGTGCCGGTGCAGGATTCGGCCGAGCCGTTCATGATGCTGGGCGGACTGGTCGTCTTCTATTTCGGCATCGCCTGGCTGCGGCTGAGAGCCCTCGCCCGCCGGCCGCATCCCATCCCGGCCGGACCGCCGGTCGCCGAGCCGCCGCAAAGGCCCGGCATCGCCGGGGCCTTCGCGGCCGAGTATGGCCGGGTCCTGCGCGACCGCGGCGCCTTCGGCCTGATCGTCATGGCGCCGCTGATCTACGGCGTGCTCTATCCCCAGCCCTATCTCGGCCAGCTGATCAAGAACATTCCGATCGCCGTCGTCGACGACGACGGGTCCGATCTCAGCCGCACCATCGTCCAGGCGCTCGACGCCGGCGAGGCCGTCCGGGTCGCCGCCCGGCCGACCACCCTGCAGGAGGCGCAGGCGCAGCTCGCGCGCCGCGAGGTGTTCGGCATCGTCGGCATCCCCGCCGGCACCGAGCGCGAGGTGCTCAAGGGCGCGGAGGCCCGGCTGCCCGCCTTCGTCGATTCCGCCTATTTCCTGCTCTACAACCGGACGCTGCAGGGCATCCAGGAGGGCGTGGGCGCGGTCCGGGCCGACCTGGCGGCGCGCAGCGCCCGGCCGGACGGCAGCCTCTACCGGGCGGCGCTGGCGCGCGGCTCGCCCGTCGAGGTGCTGAACCAGCCCCTGTTCAACCCGACGGGCGGCTATGGCAGCTACATCGTGCCGGCCGCGTTCATCCTGATCGTGCAGCAGACGCTGCTGATGGGCTCGGCGACCCTCGGCGGCGTCGCCTTCGAGCAGGGCGGCCTGGGCGCCCGCCGCCGGCGCGGCGCGGCCGCGGCCGTGATCGGCCAGGGCCTCGCCCATCTCATGCTGGCCCTGCCGGGCGCGACGCTCTTCCTCGTCGTTCTGCCGCGGGCCTACGGCTTCTCCGCCAGCGACCGGGTGCTCGACATCCTGGTGATGGCCGTCCCCTTCATCCTCTCGGTCAGCTTCCTAGGCCAGTTCGTCGGCGCCTGGTTCCGGCGGCGCGAGACCGCGGTGCTGCTGTTCATCGCCGTCAGCCTGCCGCTGTTCTTCCTGGTCGGCGTGGCCTGGCCGCCGGAGGCGATCCCGCCGGCGCTGCGGACAGCCAGCTACGTCCTGCCCAGCACGTCGGGGATCGACGGGCTTGTGCGCATCAACCAGATGGGGGCGACGCTGGCCGACGTCTCGAAGGACTGGGCGCGGCTGTGGATCCTGACGGGCGCCTATGCGCTCCTGGCCATCGCCGCCGCCCGCATCGCCACGACAGGGAGGGCTGCGGATGGCTAGAGCGCGGCGTCGCCTCCTGGCCGGACTGGTCGCCGCCGCCGCGATCGCGGCGGGCGTCGTCATCGCCCGGCGGGCACCGGAGCCCGATCCGCCGGCAGCCGGCATGGTCCGGCAGACCGAGATCCGCATCGCGCCGGAGATCACGGGCCGGCTGGCCTCGATCGCGGTCGCGCCCGGCCAACACGTGCGCAAGGGCGACCTGCTCGCCGTGCTCGACAATCCCGACCTCGCGGCGCAGGTCGGCGAGGCGCGGGCGGCCGCAGCCAGCGCCAGGGCCGAGCGGGACCGGGTCTTTTCCGGCGTGCGGCCCGAGGAGGTGGCGATCGCCGCCGAGGCGGTCGCGACCGCCGAGGCCAACCTGCTGCTGGCCCGCCAGCAGAACGACCGCGCCGTCGCCCTGGCGGCCAAGACCTTCGCCAGCCGCCAGCACCTCGACGAGACCATGGCCTCCCTGGCCAAGGCCCAGGCCGACCTCGACCTCAAGCGGGCGCGGGCGGAGGCGTCGCAGCGCGGCCCGACCGCCGAGGAGCGTGCCCTGGCCGATGCCCGCGTCGTGCTGGCCGAGGCGACCCTCGCCGAGCTGGAAGCGCGCCTCGGCAAGGCCCGGCTGACCGCGCCGGTCGACGGCACGATCGGCATCCGCGCCGCCGAGCCCGGCGAGATCATCGGTCCGGGCAAGCCGGTGATGACGCTCGATGTCGAGGGCCGGCGCTGGTTCACCTTCACCCTGCGCGAGGACGGGCTGCGCGGCCTGGCGATCGGCGCGGTCGTGCCGCTGGAGACCCAGGACGGGCGGCGCATCGACGCCCGCCTGACCGAGCTGCGCCCGCTCGGCGAGTTCGCGACCTGGCGGGCGGCCCGCGCCGTCGGCGACCACGACCTCAACGCCTTCCGCCTGCGCTTCGAGCCCGATGGTGCGGCGGAGGGCCTCGAGCCGGGAATGACGGTCTGGCTGTCGAAGCGGACATGACCCGCCCCGCGCGCCCCGCACCCGCCCGCCGGAGGCCGCGATGATCGGCGACGGCGGCATGACGGCCATCATCCTCGATCCCTTCGTCCAGACCGGCGTGCTGGCCGTCGTCGGCGCCCTGGTGACGCGCGTGGCGTTGCGCCATCATCCGACCCGCCGGCTGGCCGGGCAGTTCGTGTTCTTCATGGCGCTGACCGGCCTCCTGCTGTTCCACGGCATCGTGCCCTACGAGACCAGCCCGGACGCATCCAGCCTGCAGCGCGTCTTCATCGGACTGGCGAAGATCATCTGGTGGATCAACGCGGCCTGGTTCCTGATCAGCATCGTGCGCGTCTTCCTGATCTTCGAGCGCACGCCGCGCGAGGGACGGCTGCTGCAGGATCTGGTCGTCGGCGTCATCTATGTCGGGGCGCTGCTCTCGGTCATCGCCTATGTCTTCAATGCCCCGGTCGGCACGCTGATCGCGACGTCGGGCGTCTTCGCCATCATCCTGGGCCTGGCCCTGCAGAGCACGCTGAGCGACGTGTTCTCGGGGATAGCCCTCAATCTCGGCCGTCCCTACGCGATCGGCGACTGGCTGGTGCTCGCCAGCGGCATCGAGGGCCGCGTCGTCGAGACCAACTGGCGTGCGACCCATCTGCTCAACGGCGCCAACGACCTGATCGTCGTCCCCAACAGCGACCTGGCCAAGGCGCGCCTGACCAACCTCAGCAGCCCCGAGCGCAGCCATGGCGTGACGCTGACGGTGCGTTTCCGGCCGACCACCGCGCCGTCGGCGATGGTGGAGGTGATGCGGGCGGTGCTGCTCAGCAGCGACACGATCCTCGCGAGCCCGGAACCGGGCGTGCTGGTGACCGACCTCGACGCGAACGCGGTCACGCTGGAGCTGTCCTTCCGCGTCGTCGACATCGGAGCGGCCGGCCGGGCCAGGAGCGAGATCCTCGACCTGATCTACCGCCACGCCAAGGCGGCCGGGCTGGCGCTCTCGCCGCCCAAGGGCGTGGCCTCGGCGGCGCCGAAGGCCGAGGACGCGGCGCAGCAGGGGCGCACGACGCCGCTGCGCCTGCTCGACGCCATCGCTCTCTTCGCCTCCCTGACCGAGGACGAGAAGGAGACCCTGGCCGCGACCATGACCCCGCGCACCTTCCGAAAGGACGAGGTGCTGGTCGAGCAGGGCGTGGTGCTGGCCTCGCTGATGATCGTGCGCAGCGGCGTCGCCGTCGTCACGCGGCGCGAGGACGCACGGGAGATCGAGCTCGGCCGCCTGGCTCCCGGCAGCTTCTTCGGCGAGAGCGGCCTGCTGACCGGGGCCGGCGAGTCCGGCACCGTCCGGGCCCTGACCTTCGTCGTCGTGTACGAGGTGACCCAGGAGGGCCTGGCGCCGCTGCTGCGCAACCGGCCCGCCATCGCCGAGGAACTCGGCATGCTGCTGGCGCGGCGCACCGCCCGCGAGCAGCACCTGCAGGACCAGGGCGGTCGGCGGGCGGCCATCGAGACGGTGCCGGGCCTGGTCGCCCGCATCCGGCATCTGTTCGACGTCTGACCGCGGGGCCGCCCGCCGTGTCCGGCGCGGCCGGGACGAGGCCGTGCGCGACATCGCGGCGACGCGCAACGGCTATCGGATCGGATTGCGTCCGGGACGGCAGCCGCCGAGAATCCCGCTGATTCTCGGCGGGAGCAGGTGATGGCGCGACAGGCAGGAAAATCCGCGAAATCCGGCCGCAAGGCCAGGCAGGTGCAGGAGAGCAATCCCGGCTTCGTCGGCTGGATCACCACGGATGCGGAGGAGGTCGAGCGGCGGCGCTGGCGCGGCCTCACCGATATCGTCGCCTTCGAATCCCTGGAACCGGACCAGCCTGTCTTCGGCGCCTTCAGCGTCCGCTCCACCAGCGGCGGCAGCTACGAGGTCGAGATCCGCTCGCTGCGGCAGCGGGAGAATTCCTGCGGCTGCGCCGACTGGCGGGTCAACGGCCTGGGCACCTGCAAGCACATCGAGGGCGTGCTGGAAGCGCTGCGCCGCAAGGGCAAGCGCGCCTTCGCCGCGGCGGCGGAGGCCGGCAGCCCGCGGCTCGAGCTGTTTCCCTCCGTCGACGGCACGCCCCGGGTGCAGGTGCGCCTGCCCCGCGGCGGCAGCGCCGCCGAGGCCGCCATCGCCCGCCATGGCGTCGTCGACGGCGTGTTGCCGGGCGATCCGCTGGCGGTGGTGCCGGCGCTGCGCCGCGAACTCGCCGACCTGCCGCCGGGCGCCGTCCGCTTCTCGCGCCACCTCGACCGCCTGCTGGAGGAGGAGGGACGCCGGCGCCGGCGGGTCGAGGACCGGGCCCGGTTCGAGGCGGAGGTCGAGGCCGGCGCCGCCTCGCTCGACATCGTCAAGCATCCGCTGCTGCCCTACCAGGTGGAGGGCATGCTGCACCTCGCCTTCGGCGAGCGGGCGCTGCTGGCCGACGAGATGGGCCTGGGCAAGACGGTGCAGGCGATCGCCGCCTGCGAGTTGCTGCGACGCCTGCGCGGCATCGAGCGCGTCCTGGTGGTGCTGCCGGCCTCGCTCAAGGCCGAGTGGGAGGACCAGATCGCGCGCTTCGTCGACCACACGGTCACCGTGGTGTCCGGCCCGCGCGCCGAGCGGCTGCGGCTCTACCAGGCCGACAGCTTCTTCATCCTGGTCAATTACGAGCAGGTGCTGATCGACCGCGACGACATCAACCGCCTGGTCGGCGCCGACGTCGTCATCCTGGACGAGGCGCAGCGCATCAAGAACTGGCAGACCAAGACGGCGCAGGCGGTCAAGGGCCTGCGCAGCCCCTATGCCTTCGTGCTCACCGGCACGCCGCTCGAGAACCGCATCGACGAGGTCTACTCCATCGTCCAGTACCTCGACCCGCGGCTGCTCGGACCGCTGTTCCGCTTCAACCGCGACTTCTACGTCCTCGACGAGCGCGGCCGCCCGACCGACTACAAGAACCTGGCGGAGCTGCGCCGCCGCCTGGAGCCGGTGATGCTGCGCCGGCGCAAGGACGACGTGGAGGGCCAGCTCCCCGGACGCACGGTCGACACCTATTACGTGGCGATGGCGGAGGAGCAGCGCCTGCGCTACGCCGACTACGAGGCCCAGGCTTCGCGCCTGGCCCATGTGGCCGAGCGACGCCCGCTGACCAGGGAAGAGTCGGACCGCCTGCAGCTGCTGCTCGCCTGCATGCGCATGATCTGCGACACGCCCTACATCCTCGATCCCGGCTGCCGGGTTTCGCCCAAGCTCGACGAGCTGGAGACCATCCTGTCGGACCTGATGGCCGACCCCGAGCGCAAGGTCATCATCTTTTCCGAGTGGGAGCGCATGCTGGAGCTGGTGCGCGAGCTGGCCCAGGCGCTCGGCCTCGAATTCGCCTGGCACACCGGCTCGGTGCCGCAGGACAAGCGGCGGATCGAGATCCGCCGCTTCAAAAACGACCCCGGCTGCCGCCTGTTCCTGTCGACCGATTCCGGCAGCGTCGGCCTCAACCTCCAGGCCGCGAGCGCCGTCGTCAACGTCGACCTGCCGTGGAACCCGGCCAAGCTGGAGCAGCGCATCGCCCGGGCCTGGCGCAAGCACCAGACCCGGGCCGTGACGGTGATCAACCTGGTCTGCGAGAATTCGATCGAGCATCGCATCGAGCACCTCTTGTCGCTGAAGCAGGGCCTGGCCGACGGCGTGCTCGACGGGCGCGGCGAGATCGAGGCGCTGCGGATGCCATCCGGCCGGGTCGCCATGGCCGAGCGGCTGGCGGCGCTGCTGCAGCCGGTCGAGACGGTCGCCCCGCCCGCGCCGGCGGCCGAGGATCCCGGCCGGCGCTTCGCCGCCGAACTGGTGGACCGCCTGTCCGATGCGGTGCTGCTGGTCGAGCGCCATCGCGGCGCCGATGGCGGCGAGACCCTGATGATCGTCATCGACGGCACGCCGGCGGAGCTGGAAGAGGAACGCCGGCGCGCCGCAGGGCAAGCCGGCGCCGTCGCGGTGGAGGTCGTCGACCGCGCCGCCTGGGAGACCATGCGCCGCCTGGCAGCCGCCGGCATCCTGCGCCTGGGCGAGGCGGGCGAGGCGCTGCACCGCTCGGCGCGCCTGGAGGAGGCGCCCGAGCCGGCCGAGCAGGCGGCGCTGCGCCGCAACCGCCGGGCGGCGCAGGACTGGCTGGGCCAGGCCGAGCGCAAGCTGCGCATGGCGATGCTGCTGGTCGAGGGCGGCTTCCACGTCGAGGCGCTGCCGCCGCTCGCCGAGGTCGCCGCGCTCTCCGTCCGGGGCATCGCCGTCGCCGCCGACCCGACGCTGGATCCGGACATGGCGCGGGGCATCGGCGAGGCCGAGCTGGCCGAGCGCGACACGGTCCGCACCCGGCTGCCGCCGGGCAGCATCGCCGAGCTCGCCATGCTTCTCGGCGCCGACGGCGCAGCCGATGTCGAAGCCGGCCGGGTCGCGGCCCAGGGCCTGCTCGCCGCGGCGCGGAGCGCCATCGGCGCGGCGTGAGCGACGGCCGCGGACGGGCAGAAGGCGCAAACAAGGCGGCCTGTCGTCCGGCCGGCCTCAGAGCAGCGCGACCTTGCCGCTGGCGAGGTCGTACTGTGCGCCGACCACCTTCACCGTCCCGGCCCTGACGACCTGGGCCAGGATCGGCTTGGCCGTTTCGAGACGATGCACACCCAGGCGGACGTTCTCGGTGATCGAGGCGGCCAGGAGATCCTCGGGCTTTTCCTTCTTGGCCGCCTGGACGGCCGGCTTGATGTCGCGGATCATCTCCTGCAGATGGCCCGGCAGCTTCGCGCCGTCCTTCAGCACCTTGATGGCGGCGTCGACCGCGCCGCAGTTGGAATGGCCGAGCACCATGATCAGCGGTGTGTTCAGCACCTTGACCGCATATTCCAGGCTCGCCAGGCCGTCGTCGTTGACGAAATTGCCGGCGACCCGCACCACGAACAGGTCGCCGGGCGCCTGGTCGAAGGCGAGCTCCGGGGCGACGCGCGAGTCGGCGCAGCTGAGAACCGCGGCGATCGGATGCTGGGCGCCGACCAGCGCGGCGCGGCCGGCCGAATAGTCCTGGCAGGTCGGGGTGTTCGCGGCATAGCGGGCATTGCCGTCCATCAGCCGCTTCAGCGCCTCCTCCGGCGGGACCGCGTTCTGCGGCGCCGCGGCCTCCGCGTAGGCCCCGCGCATCGGCAGCGCCATGGCGCCGGCGAGGGCGGCACCGCCCCACAGCAGGCTGCGGCGGGATAGCCCCGCTCCGGATTGAGAACAACGATCGCACATGATGGAGCCCCTCGACCTTGCAGGCCTGCCACCTCATGCGAGGACTGCCCCGGTTGCCGTAGACATCGGCGCACAACCAGTCCGGCCATTTCCCGCACCTGGCAGGCCGACGATTATTGCCGCGCCGGCCGGGCGGCTGCAAAGTCCAAACTTTGCAGGGATTCGCATGAGCAACGGGACAGGGGCGGATGAGGGCACGACCGGGCTCCTGCATCCGGCCGTCGGCGCCTACGCGCAGACGCAGACCTGGATGCTTGCCGCGCAATTGATTCAATTGCCCGCCTTCGCCCAGGCCCTCGCCTTTTACTGCGAGGCGATGACGCGGCCGTCGCAGATTTCCTGGCCCGCCGACAAAATATTCGCGCAGAAGCTGCGTTACATCGTCTGCTACACCCTGATCGGGAACGAGGCCCGCTGGCGCCGCGATGGGACGGAGCCGCCGACCCTGGCCGCCCTGCAGCGCCGGGCTCCGGCCAGCGCCCGGCAGGTCGCGGGCTTCGTCCACGGCCTGCGGCTCGGCGGCTATGTCCTCGCCACGCGCGCCGAGGGCGACCGCCGCGCCCTGCACCTCAAGCCGGCGCCGGCCCTGCTGCAGGAGATCGGCCGCTCGCCCCTCGCCTTTCTCGCCGCCTGCGAGCACCTCCAGCCTGCGCCGGCGCCCCTCTCCTCCGGCATCGCCGCCGATCCCGGCCGGCTCGCCGACTGGCTCGGCCGCTCCACCGACCGCTTCCACGGCGGCGACATCCTGTTCGCGCCCTTCCCGACCGTCGTGCATTTCACCGCGCACGACTGCGGCTATCCCCTCCTCACGGCCGTGATGGGCGCGCGCTACGCCGCCCTCGTGCCCGGCGCCGCCCCGGCACCGCCGCTGACCTATGCGGCTCTGGCCGAACGCTTCCGGGTGTCGCGCCAGCACATCGGCAACATGCTGACCGAGGCCGAGCGCCACGGCTGGTTCGCGGTCGCCCAGGGCGGCCGCTCCCTCGAGGTCTCCGCGGCGCTGGTCCGCGAGTTCGAGACCTGGGCGGCCGGCCAGATGGCGCATTACCGGCTGCTTGCCGAGGAGCTCTTGCCCTTCTGCGGCACCGTCGCCTGAAAGCCCGGAAACGGCGTCCGCCGATGCTCGCCGCCGCCCGGCGGCGCAAGCTGGCGGCGGCTGCCGCATCGGTTGACAGAATTGTTCTATATGGTACTAATTTTCTGTCTGCAGTCGCTCTAAAGAAGCGTCGGGAGCGGCCTTGGGCCAGCGGGAGCGCACCGCTGCGCCGGCACGGCGCCCATACAAAATTCGTCATCCGGAAGAGGGAGTTAACGTGGTCAACAGTATCATCAAGCCGGCGCGCCGTGACCGGCGCGGCTTCCTTGCGGGCGCAGCCCTTGCTCTCGCTGTCGCCTGGTCCGGACTTCAGCCTGCCGCCGCCCAGGACAAGGAGCCCGTCGTCCTCGGCTTCGTCACCGGCCTCTCCGGCCCGCAGGCCCAGTACGGGCGCGACAACGTCAAGATCGGCGAGTTGTTCGCCGAGCAGATGAACAGCCAGGGCGGCATCGACGGCCGCAAGGTCTCGGTCGTCTCCGGCGATACCCAGGACCAGCCCGACATCGCCATCTCGCTCGGACGCCGCCTCATCCGCGAGAACGGCGCCACCGCGCTGTTCGGCCATGGCGGCTCCGGCCTGACGCTGGCGCTGTCGCAGGCGCTCAAGAGCACCAAGGTGCCGCTGCTGCTCAGCTACATCTGGGGCAACACCAACACCGGCCCGTCCCTGCCCTCCGTCTACCGCATCGGCCCGTACAATGCCTACGTCGCGGCCCTGATGGCGAACTACCTCAAGCAGTCGCCCTACAAGAACGTGGTCATCCTGGCCGAGGATACGGCCTACGGCACCGACTTCGCCAAGGACCTCGCCGAGAAGGTCGGCGGCGCCATCAAGATCGAGACCATTCCCTTCCAGGCCAAGACCCAGGATCTCAGTCCGGTGCTCGGCAAGCTCGCATCCGGCACCCAGCCCGACGCCATCGTCGTGGCCGGCAACTACCAGATCATCTACAGCCTGCAGAACCAGATCCCGGCCGCGGGCCTGAAGAGCCAGATCATCGGCGCCTGGGACTATCCGACCACGCCGGAATACTGGGAGACCGCCGGCAAGAACGGCGTCGGCATCATCTACGCCACCTTCACCGGCCCCTCCGTGAAGCTCACGCCGACCGGCGAGGCCTTCCGCGCCAGCTACGCCGCCAAGTTCGGCCGCGACCCGCTCTTCTACGAATACTTCCTGTGGGACTGCCTCAACGCCCTGCGCCAGGCCGTGACCGACGCCAAGAGCGTCGATCCCGCCACCCTGACCGAAACCCTCGCCAAGGTCTCGTTCGAGGGCAGCACCGGGCCGATCCAGTTCAAGCAGGAAGAGGGCACCACGGTGTGGAACCAGGCGCTCAGCGGCACGCTGTTCATGAAGCAGTACACGGCGGTCAACCAGAAGGACGCCGAAGCCAAGGTCGTCGGCGAGATCGCCCCCTGACATGCAGGCCGCGGTCCAGACACTCATCCTCGGCACGGCCATCGGCGGCGTCTATGCGCTGATGGGTGTCGGACTGAACCTCATCTTCGGGGTGATGCGGGTGGCGAACTTCGCCCACGGCGCGCTCTACATGGTCGGCGGCTATGCCGCCTACTACCTGACCCGGGCCACCGGCGCGCCCATGCCGGTGGCGATCCTCGGAGCGATGGCCGCCGGCGCCGCCGGCGGCTATCTCATCAACGCCGTGCTGCTGCGTCCGGTCTACCGCTCGCGGATCGAGCGCCCGTCGGAATTCACGCTGATCGTCACCTTCGCCCTCAGCCTGATGGCGACCTCGGCGGCGGCGGTCTTCCTGACGCCCAACTATCGCAAGTTCGACGGCATGTGGCCGGACACCCTGACGCTCTTCGGCGTCGTCAGCCTGTCGGGCGACCGCGTGGTGGCCTTCGCCGCCGCGCTGTTGCTGCTGGCCGGCCTGCTCTGGCTCGTGCACTACACCGATCTCGGGCGCGGCTGGCGGGCGCTGACCCAGAACCGCACCGGCGCCGACGTGGTCGGCGTCGACGTCTTCCGCCTCGCCAATCTCGCCTTCGCCACCTCCGGCGCGCTGGCCGCCGCCGCCGGGGCTGTGCTGGTTCCCCTCTACCTCGCCTATCCCACCATGGGCGAGAGCGTCGTCATCAAGAGCTTCGTCATCGTCGTGCTGGGCGGCCTGGGCTCGATCGCCGGCAGCCTCGCCGGCGGCTTCGTCCTCGGCTGGGCGGAGGCGTTCGGCTCGGTCTATCTCGGCTCGGGCTACACCGACATCTACGGGCTGGTGATCATGCTGCTGGTTCTGCTGGTCCGGCCGCGCGGCCTGTTCGGCTCGGCGGAGCGGGACGTATGACCATGGCGGCACCGCCCCCGTCTTCCGCCGCCCCGCCCCTGCTGGCGGCCGAGGATCTGCACAAGGCCTTCGGCGGCCACAAGGTCGTCAATGGCGTCAGCTTCCGCGTGGCGCGCGGCGAGATGCTGGCGCTGATCGGCCCCAACGGCGCCGGCAAGACCACGCTGCTCAACCTGCTCGGCGGCCAGCACAAGCCGACGAGCGGCCGCATCCTGTTCGCCGGCGCCGACATCACCGGCAAGGGCGAGGCCGCGGCCGGCAAGGCCATGCTCCGCGCCTACCAGGACGGCGGCACGTTCCTGAAGCTGACCGCGCTCGAGAACGTCATGGTGCCGCTGCTCGCCCGCGGCGGCGGCGTGCGCGAGGCGCGCGAGCGGGCCATGGCGGCCCTGTGCAGCGTCGGGCTGGAGCCGGTGGCGCACGAGCGCGGCGAGCGCCTCTCCGGCGGCCAGCGCAAGCTCGCCGACTTCTCGCGCTGCCTGGCCGCCGAGCCGAGCCTCGTGCTGCTGGACGAGCCCACCGCCGGCGTCCATCCGCACGTGGCCGAGGCCATGGTCGGCCATATCCGGCAGCGCCAGGCCGCCGACGTCGCCTTCATCATCATCAGCCACGACCTGCCCTGGGTCTTCGACCTCTGCCCGAGGGTGATCTGCCTGGCCGCCGGCGAGATCCTCTGCGAAGGCCCGCCGGAGGTGGTCGGCAACGACCCGCGCGTCCACGAGGCCTATCTGTGACCGGTTCCCCCAGCCCCCAGGACGCCGCGACGGCCGCCCGGCCGGCCGTCGACCTCGTCGCCTCCGGCCTGCGCGTCGCCTATGAGCGTGACGTGGAGATCCTGCGCGGCGTCGACATCACCGCCGCGGCGCGGCGCGTCACCCTGGTCATCGGCCCGAACGGGGCCGGCAAGTCGACCATGCTAAAGGCCATCGCCGGCCTGGCGCCGGTGACGGGCGGACGCGTCGCCCTCGGCGGAACGGACGTCACCGGCTGGAGCCCGCGCAACCTCCTGGCGCACGGCGTCGCCATCGTTCCGCAGAGCGGCACGCTCTTCCCGGCCATGACGGTGCGCGAGAACCTGCAGATGGGCGGCTGGCTGCGCCGCCGCGAGAAGGCCTGGCTGGCGCAGCGCATCGAGGCGGTGCTCGATCGCTTCAGCCTGCCGCGCCATCTGGTGGAAAGGCGGGCCGGCGACCTCTCCGGCGGCCAGCAGAAGCTGGTGGAGATCATGCGCAGCATGATCCTGCTGCCGACCACGCTGCTGCTGGACGAGCCGACCGCCGGGCTGTCGCCCAAGATGGCCGATCAGGTCTACGCCCAGATCGCCGTGCTGCCGCGCGAGCTCGGCGTCACCGTGCTGCTCGTCGACCAGAACGTGCGCTCCTCGCTCGCCGTTTCCGACGACGTCTATGTCCTGGCCATGGGCCTCAACAACGACCAGGGGTCGGCCCGCGACATCGCCGGGCGCCTGGGCGAGATCACCGCGAGCTGGATGCGGCAGGGAGTGTCTGGTGCCGTCAAGTCCTGAAAAGCAGAAGGCCGCGCTGGCGGCGCTCGCCGTGGCGGCCGCGGCCTGGCTGGCCTACGCCATCCGCTCGCCGACCGTGCTCGATGCGGTCGTCTATTTCTTCTACTTCCTGATGCTCGCCGCCTCGTGGAACCTGCTGGCCGGCTTCTGCGGCCAGATGTCGTTCGCGCACATGGCCTTCGCCGTCGCCGGCGCCTATGTCGCCGCGTCCACCGCCAACGCCTTCGACCTGCCCATGGCGCTGGCCATCCTGGCGGGCGCTGCGGCCGCCGGAGCCGGCGGCGTGCTCGTCGGCCTCTTCACGCTGCGCTTCCGCGACATCACCTTCTCGCTGGCGACCTTCGCCTTCGCCGGCGTGCTGACCAGCTGGCTGATCGGCGCCAGCGACATCACCGGCGGCAGCAACGGCATGCCGGCGCCGCCGCTCTTCCCCGGCGACCAGACCCGCGCCTTCGTCTGGCTCGGCCTCGGGCTCAGCGTGGTCTTCTTCGTCCTGCAATGGCTGATCCTCTCCAGCCGCTGGGGCATCCTGATGCGGGCGGTGCGCGACCGCGAGCCGGTGGCGCGAGGGCTGGGCGTCAAGGCGACCCATCTCAAGATCGCCGTCTTCGCCTACACGGCCTTCTGGGCCGGCCTGGCCGGGGGCTACTTCGCCGCCTACACCGAATACGTCACCCCGACCATGGCGGGGCTGGAGAACATGGGGCTCGTGCTCGGCATGGCGATCGTCGGCGGCATCGGCACCGCCGCCGGGCCCGTGCTCGGCACCCTCGTCTTCCGCTTCATCGACTTCTTCACGCGCGGCTATGGCGGGGAATACACGGTCTTCGCCTTCGCCCTGATCCTGCTGGCGACCATGCTGTTCCTGCGCGACGGCGTCTCGGGCCTGGCCGCCCGGCTGCTGCAGCGCATCCGGGCGCCGCAGCAGCGCTGGGCCGCGCCGCGGCCGGAGGCGGCGCCGAAAGCCTCGGCGGACCGCTAGGACTGTTCAGACCAAGCAGGCCGTCCGGATCCGCCGCGAGCGGAGCGCGCGACGCCTGCCCAGGAGGCTCGTTTGTCCCTTCCCAACCCGATCGGGCTGCTGCTCCTGGCCACGGGCCTCGGCCTCATGGCCGTGATCGGCCTGCTGGCGCGGCGCTGGGCGGCCGGCGCCCCGGCCCGCATCGCCTGGGTCCCCGCGCTGCTCGGCCTGCCTCGCGGCTATCTCCACACGGTGCATGGCGTCGTCGCCCGCGATCCCGGCGCCGCCCGCATGCACGCCCTGGCTGCCGGCGGCTTCCTCGCCGCCCTGGCCCTGTCCCTGCCGCTGCATTTCGGCCTCTGGCCGCCTGTCCTGGCGGCCGGCGTGTTCGCCGGCATCGCCGCGAGCCTGGCGGGTGTCGGCCTGGCGATCCGTCGCCGGCGACCGGGCCGCGTGCCGCGGCTCAAGCCGTCGCGCAACGCCGCCCTGCCTGCCCTGCTGCTCGCCGTGCTGGCGCTGCTCGGCGCCGCCGCCGTCCTCCAGCTCGTCGGCGCCGGCGGGGCGGCCTTCATCGCGCTCGCGCTGCCCGGAGCGGCGATCATGGCCGCCGTGCTGCGCGCCGCCCATGGCGGGCCCCTGCGCCACGCCCTCGCCGGCGCGATCCACCTCGTCGTGCATCCGCGCTCGCGCCGGGTGCGCGGCGAGCCGGACACCGCGCTCATGCCGGTCGACCTCGCCGCCGATCCGCTCGGAGCCGGGCGGATCGGCGATTTCGCCTGGAACCGTCTGGTGGCGTTCGACGCCTGCGTACAATGCGGGCGCTGCGAGGAGGCCTGCCCTGCCCACGCCGCCGGGCAGCCGCTCAACCCCAAGGCGCTGATCGGCCAGCTCTCTGCGGCCGTCGCCGAGCCGGATGCCCCGGTGGCGGCGGTGATCGGCCCCGAGGCGCTCTGGGCCTGCACGACGTGCCGGGCCTGCGTCCATGAATGTCCGATGTTGATCGAGCACGTCGACGCCGTGGTCGCCGTCCGCCGGCACGAGGTCATGGAGCGCGGCGCGCTGCCGTCCCATTCGGCCGACGCCCTCGTCAACCTGCGCGAGACCGACACGCAGTCGGGCCGCATCCCGGACGAGCGCATCGACTGGGCCGTGGACCTCGCCCTGCCCGTCCTCGCCGAGGGCGGCCATTGCGACGTGCTGCTCTGGCTCGGCGAGCAGGCCTTCGATGCCCGCCACCAGCGCACGCTGCGGTCGCTGGTGGCGCTGCTGCGCCGGGCGCAGGTCGACTTCGCCGTGCTGGGCGCGGCCGAGCTCGACTGCGGCGATATCGCCCGGCGCCTGGGCGACGAGGCGACCTTCGTCGATCTGGCCACCCGCAACATCGCCGCTCTCGCCCGCCGCAGCTTCCGCCGGATCGTCACGGCCGACCCGCACGCCTTCAACATTCTCGGCCAGGAATACCCCTCGCTCGGCGGACGCTACGCGGTGATGCATCACAGCCAGTTGCTGGCCGAGCTGATCGCGGCAGGGCGACTGGCTCCCGCCCCGCTGGCCGGCGAGAGCGTGACCTACCATGATCCCTGCTATCTCGGCCGCTACAACGGCGAGACGCAGGCTCCGCGGACGGTCTTGGCGGCGCTCGGCGTGCAGCTGGTGGAGATGGAGCGCTCGGGCCTCCGGTCGAGCTGCTGCGGCGGCGGCGGCGGCGCCCCGCTCGCCGGCGTGCCCGGGCGGCGGCAGATCGCCGAGAACCGGATGGACCATGCCCGTGCCACCGGCGCGCCGACCCTGGTCGCGGCCTGCCCGCAATGCACGCAGATGCTCGAGGGCGTGCCGGGCAGCCGGCTCGCCGTGCTCGACCTCGCCGAGCTGGTCCATCGCGCGACGGAGATCCCGTCGTGAACGAGGAAAGTGACGACATCCGGCGCACGGACCCCCGCCGCGACCGCGACAGGCGGCGAGCCCGCATGGCCGACGGAGCGGTCGCCGGGACACCGGCGGATCCGGACCTGCCGCGGGTCGATCCCCGCGCCCGCCGGGCTGCGAGGGCAACTCCTCCGGCAGCCCCGCCTCCCGCCGACGCCGGGCCGGCGCGGGTCGATCCGCGGTCCCGCCGGCGGGACCGCGCGCCTCCGGCTGCGGCGCCGTCCCCGGACGCCGGTGGACGCCTCACCATCGAAGCTCCCGCCTTCCATGTGCTGGTCGTGCCGGACCTGGAGCGCGGCCGCCTGTCGCCGGCCGACCATATCGCTCTCGGCGCCGCACGGGTGCTGGCCGGTGCCGGCGGCGGCGTCGTCCTCGCCTTGCTGCTGCCGCCCGGCGGGACCCTCGACGACGACGCCGGCGCGGCCGGCGCCGATCGGACGGTCTTGCTCCACCACCCCGCCTTCGGCCGCTACGATCCCGACGCCCGCGCCGATGCCGCCGCGGCCATGGCAGCGTCGGTCTCGGCCCGCCATGTCGTGCTGTCCGAAACCCCGCTCCAGGGGGCGGACCTCGCCCGCCGCCTCGCCGCCCGGCTCGGCGGCGGCCTGGCGGCCGGGGTGGTGCGCATCGCCGACGGCGCCGCGACCTGCGTCATCGACGCCGGGCGGCGGGAGGCCACCGGCCCGGCGCCTCGGGTCCTGGTGATCGACGCCGCCATCTTCCCCGCGCCCGGCTCCATGCGGGCGCGGGAGGCGCGGGCCCTGCCTGCGCCGCCTTTCGAGCCTCGATCGGCGCTGCAGGATGAAGGCCTGCTGCCGGTCGATCCGCGCAGCCTGCCGCTGGCCGAAGCCGAGCTGGTGCTCGGCGCCGGCGACGGCGTGACGGACTGGGAGGCCTTCCATGCGCTGGCCGATGCCCTGCAGGCGGCCGAGGCCGGCAGCCGCGTGGTCTGCGACGCCGGGCACCTGCCCCGGTCCCGCCAGGTCGGCGCCTCCGGCACCCTGATATCGGCCCAATGCTATCTCGCCGCCGGCATCTCCGGCTCGCCCCAGCACCTGCACGGCATCGCCGAGTGCCGCACGGTGATCGCCGTCAACACCGATCTTCACGCCGCCATGGTCGCGCGCGCCGACCTCGCCATCATCGCCGATGCCCAGGCGGTGATGCCGGCGCTGGCGCGGCTCATCGAAGACAGACGCCATGACCGCTAGCATCGCCGTCCTCGTCTCCGTCGGTCGAAACCCGGTGTCGGGACGGGCGCGCCGGGCCTCCGACGATGCGCGCGCCCTGGCCATGGCGCTCGCCGTCGCGGGCGATGCCGCGAGCCTCGACGTGGTGCATGCCGGCGATCCCGCGGCGACCGTGCTGCGCGACTATCTCGGCAACGGCCTCTCCCGCCTCACCGTGCTGCCCGTTCCGGACGGGGCGGACCCGGCCCCGTGCCTGCTCGCCCATCTCCGGCGGACGCGGCCGGGCCTCATCCTCGCGGGAACGCGGGCGGAGGCCGGCGAGGCGGCCGGCTTCCTGCCCTATTGGCTGGCCGCCGGGCTCTCGCTGCCGCTCTTGCCGGAGGCCGTCGGACTCGAGCGCGACGGGGAGGGATGGCGCGCGCTGCTGGCAGCTCCCGGCGGCAGGCGGCGGCAGGCGC
The DNA here is from genome assembly GCF_057554225.1 of Labrys sp. Lb11. Lineage (NCBI taxonomy): Bacteria > Pseudomonadati > Pseudomonadota > Alphaproteobacteria > Hyphomicrobiales > Xanthobacteraceae > Labrys > Labrys sp. Lb11. The sequence goes on along the minus strand of NZ_BAAJOT010000010.1, from coordinate 211,696 downwards.
GCACCAGCGGCCCAGCCTTGGTCACCGTCGGCCGCGGCGCACCGGCCGCCCCGCTCGCCGCCCTCGGCCCGGCGCGGCGCGGGACGATCCTGCCGGGCGCGGTCGACGTGCCCGCGCGCCCTTCACCCGATGATCGCAGCATCGTGCCGGCGCGCCGGCGCCCGAAGCGGTTGTCGGCCGCAGCCGCCGCGCAGACCTGCGCCGGGCCGCGGCTCGGCCTGACGCCCGAGGACGCCGCGCGGGCGATCGCCGACTTCCTCGCTCAGCGCGGCTTCCTGGATCGCTGATCGTGAGCGGCGCGGGCCGCCCGGTGGCAGCGCCGCCTCGCCTTGGCCGGTTCCGGCCCGGCTGCGACGAGCCGACGCGGACGGGCCAGCGGCCGGGGGCTCAGCGACCGGCGGCCGGCAGGTTGAACTCGCGTGCGACGAAGTCGCGATAATCCTCCGCCTGCCGGCCTGCCTCCGCCGCAGACCACCCCATCGCGTCGCGGACGCCGTGGGCCACCTCCTCGGCAGCGTCTGCCCCGAGCCGATCGCCCCATCCTGTCCTGACGCGGCGGAACATCAGGTCCGCCAGGGTACGGGCATCCTCCTTCTCGGCGCCATGGCGCAGGGCGGCCATGGGCAGGCCGCCATCCGCCTCCGCCGGCGCGGGCCGCGCGGCATAGGCCACCGGCCGCGACGCGCCTGAGGGACGCACCGAGCGGCCCACCGCCTCGGCGATGGCCCGGCCGGCATGGCGATGCGTCATGATCAGGCCGCCGGAATAGGTCACGTAACCCGGCAGGCCCCTGCGGCTGAAGTCGTGGAGCGCGCTCGCCATGCCGCCGATCGGGAAGCCCGGATCGTAGGTGCGCGGCCGCACGCCCGACCAGGTGTACAGCACGTCCCTGCGGCCGAGACGAAGGCGGGGGAAGAGGTGGTTCATCTCGGCCAGCAGGTGGTCGATCTCCTCGTCCCTGGTCCGGAAATTCTCCGGCGTCGGTTCCACGGCCGCATCCATCGGCCCGAAATAATGCAGGTCGTCCCACGGGATGACATAGAACGGGTCCCCGTCGCGCATGATGGTCTCGAAGCCCTGGCCGCGGAACTCGGGCGGCAGGCGGACCATCACGTTCGTGCCCTTTGCGCCCTGGTTCAGCCGCGGCGTCGGCAGCTTGCAGGCCCGGGCGACATGGTCGATCCAGGCGCCCGCGGCATTGACGAAGGTCCTGGCCTTGACGGTCAGCGCCTGGCCGGTCCTGACGTCGACCGCCTCGACCACCCACATGTCGCCGACGCGCTCGACCGTGTCGACACGGACATAGTTGCGGGCCTCGGCGCCGGCGTCGCGGGCGTGCATCACCGTGTCCAGGCAGATGCGCTCGGGCCAGTCGAACTGATGCTCGGTAAAGCTCAGCACGCCGTAGAGGCCGTCGACGTCGCGCAGGTGCGCCAGGGCCGGATGATGGCGCACCTCGCCCGGCGGGATATGCCGGATGTCGAGAGGAACGCCGCCGGGATCGAGCCTCTCCAGCAGTTTGAGGCCGAGCCTCGCCTTCCACACCGGGATTGATCCGTCCCTGTAGAGCGGCGCGAAGAAGGTCAGCGGCCGCACCCGTTCTGGCGTGGCGCGGATGAACGCCGACCGGTCGCGCATCGCCCGCCCCGCATGGTCGATGGCCTGGGCGGCAAGCCGCGGGTTCAGCAGGAAGTTGGCGAGGGACCGGCCCGGCGAGAAATAGGTCAGGCCGCAATGCTGCAGGCGGCTGGATCGCCCGGAGGTGGCGCCCGCGAAGTCGCCGCGCTCGAGCAGGGCGGTCGAGAAGCCGGCCGCCGCCAGGTGGTTGGCCGCGCTGGCGCCGATGATGCCGCCGCCGACGACGACGGTGTCGAACGCTTGCATGGATCGGTCTCCCAGGCTGGTGTTTCGATAATTCGTACCATATGGAACAATTTCGTCAACGTGCAGGGCTGGCGCCGGAAGAAGCCGCTTGAACCGCCGACGGCCGCCCGCTAGTCGGGAAATATCCCTCAACCACGCAGGCCAGCCTATGGGTGCCCCCCTTCCAGACCAGCCGCCGAGCGATATCGATCCGGGTTTCGCCGACCTGCTCGACCGGATGATGGAAAAGACCAGCACCCGTGACAGCTACCGTTTGAGCCTGTGGACCAACTTCTTCAACGACCCCGTGTTCGCCCATGTCGAGCGCGAGCACGGGCTGCTGCGCGACGAGTTCAACATCCTCGCCTGCCTCGTGACCTATGGGCCGCTCACGGCGAGCCATGTCTGCATGGTGACGGGACGCCCCCGCAACACGGTCGGGCGCGGCGTCGACCGGCTGCTGCGCCGCGGCATGATCTCGCGCCGGATCGACAGGACCGACCGCCGCCGCCTCATCCTCAGCATCGGGCCGGAGGGGCAGCAGGCCTACGAGACGATCATACCGCTGTTCATCGAGCGCGAGCAGTTGATGCTCGGCGCCCTCGACCAGCGCGACCGCAAGGCGCTCCGGCGCATCCTCGACAAGCTGATGGCTTCGCACGAGGCCTGGGCCAAGGAATTCTGACCCGGCGGCGCGCCATCTCGGATCGTTGACAATTAGTACCAATTGGAACAATCTGCAGCCGTGCAGCGCTGGCTCCTGCCAGCCTGTCCCGTGCGTGCAGGTCCGACATGAGCCAATATGACGCCCTTCTGAAGCCGCTTCGCCTGAAGCATCTGACGCTGCGCAACCGGATCATGAGCACGGCGCATGCGCCGCGCTATGCCGAGGACGGCATGCCCGCCGAACGCTACCAGCTCTACCATGAGGAGAAGGCCCGGGGCGGCATCGCCCTGACCATGTTCGGCGGCTCCTCGACGGTCGCGGTCGACTCGCCGCTGTCCTTCAAGCAGGTCGACCTCAGCAGCGACCGCGTCATCCCGCATATCGAGAAGATGGCGGCCGGCGTCCACAGGCACGGCGCCGCCGTGTTCTGCCAGATGACCCATCTGGGGCGTCGCGGCAGCTGGGACGGGCGCGAGTGGCTGCCGCTGATCGGCCCGTCCTCCAACCGCGAGATCCTGCACCGCTCCTTCGCCAAGGAGATGGAGGACTGGGACTTCCGCCGCGTGATCAAGGCCTTCGCCGACGCGGCCGAGCGGTGCCGCAAGGGCGGCCTCGACGGCATCGAGATCATCGCCTCGGCCCATCACCTCATCGACAGCTTCCTGTCGCCGGCCGTCAACCAGCGCACGGACCGCTATGGCGGCTCGCTGGAGAACCGCATGCGCTTCGGCATGGAGGTGATGGAGGCCATCCGCGACCGGGTCGGCTCCGACTTCATCGTCGGCATGCGCCTGGCCGGCGACGAGTTGCTGGAGGGCGGCCTCGACGCGGCCGAATGCCTGAAGATCACCTCCGGCTTCGCCCAGTCCGGCCTGATCGACTATCTCAACATCTACCAGTCGCACGGCGACACGTTCCGCGGGCTGGTGACGCTGATGCCCGACATGGCCTTCGCGCCGGCGCCCTATCTCTATCTGGCGAGCGCCGTGAAGAGCGAGGTCGACATCCCCGTCTTCCACGCCTCGGCGATCCGCGACCTTGCCACCGCCGCCCGCGCCGTCGAGGAAGGGCATGTGGACATGGTGGCGATGACGCGCGCCCACATCGCCGATCCCCACATCGCGCGCAAGCTGATGGAGGGCCGGGCCGACGACATCCGCCAATGCGTCGGCGCCAACCTGTGCGTCGACAGCGAGAACGGCGCTGTCTGCATCCAGAATGTGGCGACGGGCCGCGAGAAGACCATCCCGCACATCGTTCCGAAGGCCTCGGCGCGCAAGCGCGTCCTGGTCGCCGGCGGCGGGCCGGGCGGCCTGGAGGCGGCCCGTGTCGCCGCGCAGCGCGGGCATGAGGTGATCCTGTTCGAACGCGCGCCCAGGCTCGGCGGACAGATCAACCTCGCCAAGAACGTCGCCTGGCGCGAGGGCCTGTCCGGCATCGTGCGCTGGCTGGAGATGCAGCTCGGCCGCAACGGCGTCGAGATCCGCCTCGGCACCCCGGCTACCGCCGAGGCCGTGCGGGCCGCCGCGCCGGACATCGTGGTGGTCGCAACCGGCGGTACCGCCCGGCGGCCGGGCTTCGAGGGCGCCGAATTCGCGACCTCCGCCTGGAACGTGCTGTCCGGCGAGACCGGCCCGGGCACCAACGTGCTGGTCTATGACGAGATCGGCGCCCAGGTCGGCGTCGGCTGCGCCGACTATCTCGGCACCCGCGGCGCCCTGGTCGAGCTGGCGACCCCCGACCGCCTGGTCGGCGAGCAGGTCGGCAGCACCGCCCAGGTGCATCATCTCAGGCGCCTCTACGAGAACGACGTCGTGCTGACGCCGAACACGCGGCTGGTCCGCGCCTACAAGGAGAACAACGGGCTGGTGGCGGTGCTGCGCAACGAATACACCGACAGCCAGGAAGAGCGCGCCGTCGACCAGATCGTCTACGAACTCGGCAGCCAGCCGGCGGACGAGCTCTACCAGGCGCTGCGCCCGGAATCCTCGAACCTCGGCGAGGTCGACTACGACGACCTGATCGCCGGGCGGCCGCAGGCCCTGCGCAGCAATCCGGAGGGGCGGTTCCAGCTCTTCCGGATCGGCGACGCCGTGCATGGCCGCAACGTCCACGCCGCGATGTATGATGCCATGCGCCTGCTGAAGGACCTCTGATCCCGCGGCGGCACCAGCGGAGCCCCCAATGAAGTTCCTGTCGGCCGGCGACCTCCAGCGCCTCCTCGCCTTCCCGGACCTGGTCGAGGCGCTGCGCCGGGGCCATCGCGACGTGCCGCCCCTGACGACGGCGACCCTGCTGCAGGATCCGACGCCCGGCTCGGAGAACCGCTTCAACGCCCTCAATGCCTGGGCGGGCGGGCGGCACATCGGCACCAAGCTGGTGTCGATCTTCCCCGGCAACGACGCCGCAGGCTCCGGCCTGCCTTCGGTCCAGGGCGTCTATGTGCTGTTCGAGGCGGCCGGCGGAGCGCCGGTTCTGGTTGCCGACGGCACGGCCCTGACCCTGTGGAAGACGGCGGCGGATTCGGCGCTCGGCGCCTCCTATCTCGCCCGCGACGATGCGCAGACGCTGCTGATGGTCGGCGCCGGCGCGCTGGCGCCCTATGTCGTCGCGGCTCATCGGGCGGTCCGCCCCTCGATCCGGCGGGTGGCGATCTGGAACCGGCGGCCGGAGCGGGCGGCGGCTCTGGCCGGGCGCCTCGCCGGCGAGGGTGTCGCGGCCGCCGCCGTGGCCGACCTCGAGGCCGCGGCCCGCGAGGCCGACGTCATCGCCTGCGCCACCATGTCGTCGGAGCCGCTGGTCCATGGCGCCTGGCTGCGTCCGGGCACGCATGTGGACCTGATCGGCGGCTGGCGGCCCGACATGCGCGAGGTCGACGACGAGGCGGTGCGGCGGGCCGAGGTCTATGTCAACGCCCGGGAGCTGGCGGCGGCCTGCGGCGACCTGATGCATCCGATCGAGACCGGCGCGTTCGCCTGGTCACGCGTGCGGGGAGACCTCTACGACCTGTGCACCGGCCGCGTCGCCGGCCGGGAGGGCGAGGAAATCACCCTGTACAAGAATGCCGGCGGCGGCCATCTCGACCTCTTCACCGCCGAGCATCTGGCCAGCCTGGCCGGCTGAGCGCGCCCTTCTCCGCCGGGCCTCAATCCGGCAGCGCCAGCGGCTTCAGCTCCTCGAAGCGGTCGCCCGGGCCGGGATTGTCGCGGGCCGTGCCGCCGCCGAGGTGGCGGACGATGCCCCAGACAGCGTTGAGGGCGGTCTGGGTCGCGCCCTCGACCCAGCCCGGGATCCAGCCGACATCGTCTCCGGCGAGGAACAGGCCGCGCTCGTGCGGCGGCAGCTGGTCCTGCATGAAGTGGCAGTACATGCGTCTGTTGTAGCGGTAGTGGCCGGGCAAGGCGCCCTTGAAGGCGCCGAGGAAGTTGGGATCGGCCTCCCAGGACACGGTGATGGGATCGCCGATGATGTGGGCCTTGAGGTCGAGCCCGGGATAGATCTTGCCGAGCGCGTCGAGCGCCAGGTGCACCCGCTGGTCGACGTCCAGCGGCAGCATCTTCAGGGCGTCGCTCATCCAGGAATAGGACAGGCAGATCACGCCGGGCTTGTCGTCGCCGAGATCGAACAGATAGGTGCCGCGCGTCAGCCGGTCGGTCAGCGTCATGCTCATGCGGTCGCGACCGGTGGCCGGATCCTTCTCCTTCCAGAACGGCCGGTCGACCATGACGAAGGTCTTGGCCGACTGCATGTAGCGCGTGCGGTCCATCGCCATCCACATCGCCGGCGAGAACAGGCGCTCCTCGGTCGAGACCTCGGTGGTGAGGATCCAGCTCTGGCAGGTCAGCAGGACCGCCGGATAGGTGCGCCGGTCGCCCCAGCGGTCGGTGACGGCGATGGAGCCGTCGGCCGTGCGCTCCAGCCGCGTCACGCCCGAGCGCGGCGCCCCGGCGTGCAGCGTCTTCAGCGAGGTGCCGGCCGGCCAGTGCACCATCGCCGCCGGCACGTCGCTCCACAGCCGGCGCGGCACCTGCTCGACGCCGCCGACGACGAAATGCTGGTCCTCGTCGCAGTTGCAGTAGACGACCCGCAGGATCTCCAGCATCGAGTTGGGGAAATCGGTGTCCCAGCCGCCGGTGCCGAAGCCGACCTGGCCGAACACCTCGCGATGGCGGAAGCTCAGGCGCGAAAACGCCTTCGACGTGGCGATGAAGCCGTAGAAGGTCCGGTCGTCCCACAGCGGCACCAGGGCGTTCCAGATCTCCTTGATCCGCCCGACGTCGCGGCGGCGGATGGCGTCCTGCATGGCGCCGAAGCTGGCCTCCTGCTCCAGCGCCTGGTGCCAGGCGGCGCCGACCTCGCGCAGCAGCGGCGGCAGGTCCTCGACCCGCTCGACATAGATCGGCTTGCCGTCGAGGTCGATCACCGTGCTCGGCGTGTCCGGCGCCAGCGGATTGGGGAAGGGCCGCGTCTTCAGCCCGAACCGGTCGACATAATGGTAGAAGGAGGTCGAGGACCGCGGAAAGCGCATGCCGCCGAGCTCGGCGACGATGCCCTCCGCGCCCTGGAACGGCTCGGAATGCAGCCGGCCGCCGATGCGGCGGGATTCGTAGACCACCGGCTTGAGGCCGAGGCGCATCAGCTCGTAGGCCGCCGTCATCCCGGCCATGCCCGCCCCGAGGATCGCCACCTCGGTGCCGTGCCGCTCCGCCGGCACGGAGCCGAGGCCGGCCCGGTGCGCCAGCCAGTCGTCGTAGGGGAAGGGAAAGTCGGGACCGAAGACGGTGACCGGTCGCGTGTCCTCCCCCGGGCCGGTGATCGGATTGTGCGGCGCTGACATGACGGGCGTCCTGATGATCGGAGATGGCGATGGGGACGGTGTCGCACCGTTGCGAGCGGGCACGGAGCGACGAAAGCGCCGTGGCGCGGCCGAAACGCGGCATCGCGCCATCGCGATGGTGACGGCAGGGTGTCGGGCTGTTGCAGTTGCTGGGCCGTCGCGCCTCCATGGGTCGCCGGCGCCGCGCCCGCCGCCGGAACGCGGGTGCCGGCGACGGTCGGGCGGACAGGTCGTCGATTGTCGTCGCCGCTCCGGCAGCGTGCGGGAAAGCTGCGCGAAGAGCAAGGCTCCGGCGGGCCGTCCGCCCCGCCTCGAGGCGCGAACACGCGCCGGAGCAAAGAGCGTCCCCCCGGCAAGGCGCCCTGCCCTATGCGTCGCCGGGCTTCTTCCTGCCCGACAGCAGCGCATAGATCGCCATGGCATGGCCATGGCCGAGGGCGAACTCGTCGCGCAGCCATTCGACGATCTGGCCGGCCTTGACGCCGGGCTTGAGGCGGCCCTGCTGCGAAAAGCCCCTGGCGTCGGCGAGGGCCAGAAAATCCTCCGGCCCCTTGCCGGTCTTGCGTCTGATCGTATCGAGATAGGCCTGGAAACTCACCGGATTCCTCCTGTCGAGACGGGATGCGCGGTCAGCCGGCCATGCCCTCGTCGAGCCAATCCTGGACGATCCTGTCGCTGGCGTGGATGCAGACGAGCTCGAGCCGGCCGGAGCCGACATTGCGGAACTTGTGCGGGATGCCGGCGGCGCCGACGAGGATGTCGCCCGCCTGGGCGCGCGTCCGCGTCCCGCCCACGGTGAACTCCGCCTCGCCCGACCGCACGATCCAGGTTTCGGCATAGGGGTGGACGTGCAGGCCCGGCCCCTGGCCGGGCTCGTTGTCGACGAGGAAGAAGGAGACGGCCGCCCCGTGCTCGACGCCGTCGAATTGCACGGTGCGGCCGGTCCCGCGCCTGAGGTCGGTGCTGCGGATCACATCGGGCACGGCCGTCTCCTCCGGCAATTTATCTTCACGAGAAGATATTTATCCGAAACTATCTTCCTGTCAAGATATATGGCATGCGACGGCCGACAGCGCAGGAGAACGCCGAATGCCGCAGACCAGGACCGATCACGTCGCGCGGCTGCGCGCGCAGTGGGCGCGCGAGCTGCCGGATCTCGACACCGAGCCGATGACCATCCTCGGACGCGCCTACCGGCTGTCGAACCTGGTGCGGCCGAGCATCGAGGCGGGCTTCGCCGCCTTCGGCCTCGACCGCGGCGAGTTCGACGTGATCAGCACCCTGCGCCGGGCCGGGCCGCCCCATTGCCTGACGCCGACCGAGCTCTACCGCTCGCTGATGATTTCCTCCGGCGGCCTCAGCCACCGGCTGGCGCGGCTGGAAAAGTCCGGGCTGGTCCGGCGCGAGAAGTCGGCGGAGGACGGCCGCAGCCTGCTCGTCGCCCTGACCGAGGCGGGCCGCCGGCTGGCCGAGCAGGCCTTCCGCGCCGACATGGCCAACGAGCAGCGCTTCCTGGAGGGGCTCGCCCCGGACAGGCGGGTCGCGCTCGCCGGGCTGCTGCAGGAGCTGCTGGCGGCGATCGAGGCCGGTGCCGACGGCTGCGGGCCTCAGGCCGCGCAGGCCGGGGCGGCGAGCGGCACCGGGAAGACCCGGTCATAGGCCAGGTTGAAGACGAAGGCGTAGACCACGTAGAAGACGACGATGGCGATGTCCATCGCCAGGGCCTGCATCAGGCTGACGCCGACATACCAGGCGATCAGCGGCAGCAGCATGGTCAGGAGCCCGATCTCGAACAGGGCGACATGCAGGATGCGCGTGCCCCAGCCCTTGCGGGTGTGGCCGACGACGCCCAGCATCGCATGGTCGAAGCCGAGGTTGAACAGGAAGGTCCAGATCGTGGCGATGGTCGCGCTGGCGACGCTGACGACGCCCATATGCATGGGCTGCAGGCCGAACAGTTGGGCCCCGACGGGAATGACGATCGCCAGGCCGATGGCTTCGAACATCAGGGCATGGCGGATGCGGTCGGGAAGGGAACGCAGGGACATGGGAATGATCCTTGTTCTTGTTGTTGACGGTGGCGTTTCTATCTACCCTGCAGATCGCTTCAAGTTAGATACCATCTCGAAACCAGATAGATGACCGTCTCGCTCGACCAGCTCGAAGCCTTCGTCGCGGCCGCCGACCATGGCTCCTTCTCCGGCGCGGCGCGGGCGCTGCGCAAGGCGCAGTCGGCCGTCAGCACCCAGATCGCCAATCTGGAGGAGGATCTCGGCCTCTCCCTGTTCAGCCGCGAGGGGCGCAATCCCGTGCTGACGCCGGCCGGAGAGCGGCTGCTGGCGGAGGCGCGGGTGATGCTGGACCGGCGCGAGCACCTGATCGGCGTCGCCCGCAGCTTCAAGGCGCATGTGGAGACGCGGCTGGTCGTGGCCATCGACGAGCTCTACCCCGAGCCGGCTCTCGGCACGCTGTTCGCCGATTTCGCCCGGCACTTCCCGCATGTGGAGCTGGAGCTCCTGTTCCCGCTGATGCAGGACGTCGGCCGCCTGGTGCTGGCCGGCAAGGCCGATATCGGCGTGATGTGGCGCCAGGAGGTGCTGCCGGCCGAGCTCGGCTTCCGGACCATCGGCTGGGTGCCAATCAAGATGGTGTGCGGCAGGACCCATCCCCTCGCCGGCACCCGCGTCGACTGGGAGGATCTCAAGCGCTACCGGCAGATCCTGGTGGCGGCGCGCAGCGACGGGCCGGAGAAGCAGCGCCTCAGGGTCGCGGCCGAGGTCTGGTGGGTCGAGAGCCACTGGATCATCCTGCAGATGGTGAAGCAGGGCATCGGCTGGGCCTTCGTCTCCAGCCACGTCATCGCCAATTCGCCGGCCGCCCCCGACCTGGCGACGCCGGACCTGCAGTTCGACGACTTCGACCTGCCGATCGCCCTGGAGCTGGTCTGGCACAAGCAGCGCCCCTGCGGCCCGGCCGCCCGCTGGCTGCGCGAGCGCTTCGCCGCGACCCGGATCGACGCCGTCGCGACTTAGGGGCCGTTCGCCGGAGAGGCCCCGTCCCCGGCGGTGCGCAGCCGCCGCGGCGGATCAGTAGTCGCCGAGCTTCTTCATGTAGCGCCGCCCCGACAGCATCGGCTGCCCGCGCAGGTCGGCGAGCCTGTAGGCGAACGTCCACAACGCGTCGAAGAAGATCAGCGGCACCAGGCAGCCCTTGAAGCGGTCGTCGATGCCGGCGAGGTCGAGGTCGGCGGCGTCGAGGACCAGCACGGTCTCCTCCGAGCCGAAGCGGCGCAGGAAATCGCGGGCGCGCTCGGCGAGCGGACGCGTCTCGTCGAGGCCGATCATGGCGATGAAGCTGGCATCGCGGTCGACCACCTCGAAGGGGCCGTGGAAGAACTCGTTGGCGTGGATGGCCTGCGAGCCGATCCACTGCATCTCCATCAGCACGCAGATGGCGAAGGAATAGGCGGCGCCGTAGACCGGGCCGCTCGCCAGCGTGTAGATCGTCGTCTTGTCGGCGAGGCGGGGCGCATAGGCCGCGAAGGTGTCGGCGTAGCGGAGCTGGGCCTTGTCGATGGCCGGCTGCAGGTGGCTCAGGCTCGCCAGCAGCGCCGGCACATGGTCCCCGTCCCCGGCCCGGCGCACCAGCGCGGCCAGCAGCATCAGGAGCACGGCATAGTTGCTGTCGGCGGCGTCGATCGGGATGCCGGTGGTGTAGGAGGCCTGGTAGCGCAGCACGAAGTCGGACGCCTCGGCCAGCGGCGAGGCCAGATCGAGCGTCATGCCGATCGTCGCCGCCCCGCGCGAGCGCGCGTGCCGGGCGGCGCGCACCGTCTCGCGCGTCGTCCCGGTCTGCGAGCACAGGATGACCAGGGCGTTCGCGTCGAGCTTGCGCGGATCGCGGCAGACGAACTCGTCGGCATTGAGGAGGTCCGAGGCGAGGCCGGCGGCATGGCGGTCGAGGAAATACTTGCCCGCATGCATGATCGACAGGGAGCCGCCGCAGGCGACGAAAAAGACGTGCCGGATGGAGCGGTCCCCCAGGCCGCGCAGGGCGGCTTCGATGTCCTCGTTCAAGGCGGTCTTCATGATGCTCGTCCTCCGAAATCCGATTGCCGGCATCCGGGCGGCCGGCGATGGGCAGGCCCGGTTGCGTTGACAGGTCACCGCCCATGTGCGAACGTTCTCACATCATCGTAGACGGAAAGAACCGAGATGGTCAAGATTGCCGCGATCGGCGACAATGTCGTCGATTGCTACCTCTCCAGCGGCCGGATGTTTCCGGGCGGCAACTGCCTCAACCTCTCGGTCTTCATCCGGCGGTTCGGCGGGCAGTCCGCCTATGTCGGGACGATCGGCCGCGATCCGGCCGGCGCGGTGATCGCCGAGGCGCTGGCGGCGGAAGGCGTCGACACCGCGCGCCTGCATGTCCTCGACGGGCCGACCGCCTATTGCGTGATCGGCCACCGCGACGGCGACCGCGTCTTCGTCGACTTCGACCTCGGCGTGTCGATGTTCACGCCCTCGGCCGAGGACATCGCCTTTCTCGGCGGCTTCGATGCCGTGCATGTCGGCCAGTCGAGCGGGCTTGACGCGCACCTGCCGGCGATCGCCGCCCGGGCGCCGCTGTCCTACGACTTCTCGACCCGGCGCGACCATGCGCATCGCCGCGCCGTCGCCCCGCTCTGCCTGCTGGCGTCGGTCTCCGGCGGCGGCCTTGCGCCGGACGCGGCGGACGAGATCGTCGGCGAGCTTCTGGACGGCGGCGCCCGCTGGGTGCTGGTGACCAAGGGCCGCGACGGCGCCTCGCTCCACGCCCGCAGCGGGCGCTTCGACGTCGCCGCCGCGCCGGTGGAGGTGGTCGACACGCTCGGCGCCGGCGACACCTTCATCGCCCGCGTCCTCTACGGCCTCGTCGTCGGCGAGGCCCCCGACACCTTCCTGGCAGCCGCGGCGGCGCGGGCCGCCGAGACCTGCCGCACCTTCGGCGCCGTCGGCCACGGCGCCCCGATCGCGCTGCAGGTCGACCTCGCGGCGCTGCGCGAGCGGCTGGGGTGACACGACGGCGGCCGGGGCAGCCTGGAGCAAAGCGCGTTTTGGTGGAAACGCGCTTTACTCTAACTCCTTGTTTCGACGCGTCCTTGCGACTTGACGCGATTCCGTCAAATCGCAAAAACGCTTTGGGCCCGCCTCGATGCCTCAGGAGATGGCCGCCCAGCCGGTCACGACAACAAGAGCCAGGGTGACCAACGCGCCCGAGACATAGAGGATCGTTCTGACGCTGCCGCCTTTCGCCGCGTCGCCCCCGCGCAGGTAGATCACGACGTGAGCAAGCCGGATCACGACGTGGGCCCAGACCAGCACCCCCAGCAAAACCGGCCGGACGCCCACCATCATCGCCAGGACGGCCGGTACGACAAAGGGTGCCAGCGCTTCCACGCTGTTCAGGTGCGCGCGGTCGATGCGGTAGAGCAGGTTCCCGTCGTCGGGCGGCAGCACGGGGCCGGAAAGAACCCCGGCACGGCCTTTGGAATAGCCCGAATTGATCGCCAGAACGACGGACATCAGGCAGAGCGCGAGCACCCCGACGATGCTGAACGTGTATGCTTCCATGGGACCTCCGCTGTTGGGCACGCTGTGACAACCGGTCCCGGCAATTCGGCAGCCGGGGCATGCCCGCTACGCCAGTCGCGAAGCGTGCGGCGCTCGGGCGGTTCACCCCCGGAGTTGGGCGCGCTGCCGCGCAGGGCCCTCGACCTTCAGCAGATTGTGCGCCGTATTGATCAGCCCGATATGGGAAAATGCCTGGGGAAAATTGCCGAGCATCCGCCCGCTCGCTCCGTCATACTCCTCCGACAACAAGCCCAGATCGTTGCGCAAGGCCAGCAGCCGCTCGAATATGGCGACGGCCTTCTCACGCTGGCCGCACAGGACGTAGGCATCGGCAAGCCAGAAGCTGCAGACGAGAAACGCGCCTTCAGCGCCGTCCACGCCGTCGTCCGTGCAGTCGGTCGAGTAGCGCAGCACAAGGCCATCCCTGACCAACTCGCGTTCGATCGCAGCAATGGTTCCCGCGACGCGCGGATCGTCCGGCGGCAGAAAGCCCGTCTGCGGTATCAGCAACAGGCTGGCATCGAGCGCGCCGCCGCCATAATACTGGACGAAGCTGTTCTTGCGCCTGTCGAATGCGTTCTCGCAGATCTCGTCGTGAATCGTGGCGCGGAGTTGCTTCCAGTCATCGACCGGCCCGTCGAGGCAGAACGTCTCCGCCGCAGTGACGGCCCGATCAAACGCCAGCCAGACCATCATCCTCGAATGCGTGAATGCACGCACCGGCCCCCTGACTTCCCAGATACCGCGATCGAGGGTCCGCCACTTCCTGGCCAAGGTTGCGAGCAGCACCTTCTGCAGGGGCCAGGCTTCGTCGTGCTGCTGCAATTCAGCGAACCGCGCCGCATGCAGCGTGTCGAACAATTCGCCATAGACGTCGAGTTGCACCTGGTTTGCCGCGGCATTGCCGACACGAACCGGCTTGCTTTGCTCAAATCCCGGCAGCCAGGGGACGTCGACTTCAGGCAGCCATCGCTCGCCTGCGATGCCGTACATGATCTGGAGCTGGTCGGGATCGCCTGCAACGGCGCGAAGCAGCCATTGCCGCCAGGCTTCCGCTTCCTGGCGATAGCCCGCATGAAGCAGCGCCAGAAAGGTGAGCGCGGAATCCCTCAGCCAGCAGTAGCGATAGTCCCAGTTCCTGCGCCCGCCGATCCACTCGGGCAGCGATGTCGTGGGTGCGGCGATGACGGCGCCCGTCGGCTCGAAGGTCAGCAATTTCAGGGTGATGAGGGACCGCATCATGGCCTGCCGCCAAGGCTCCGGCCCGTCGGGGCGACGTCCCCGCTTCGTCCATTCACGCCACCAATTTGCGGTCTGCTGCAAGCTCTCCTGGCTGTCCGCCACAAAGCTCGGGGCAACGGCGGACGCATGGTAGGACAGTGTCGCGGAGATACGCTCGCCTTCCCGAATCCGGAAACGGGAGCGGGTTGTCTTGCCTTCTCCCTTCAGCGGCAACCTGGTGTGCAGGTGAACGGAGTCGGGGCCGGCGACGGCACTCAAGCCATATTCTCGACGCTGCACCCATGGCACGGCCTGTCCATAGGAAAAACGCAAAACCAGCTCCATCTCCATGTCGACATGGCCGGCCTCGCCGCGGACGATGCGGACGAGGTTGGTCTTCCCGGCCTCCGCCGACAGCGGCATGAAATCCGTTATTGCGACCGCGCCCGTGGCGGTCTCGAACCGGGTCTCCAGAATTGTGGTGTCGTCGACATATCGCCGGGAGCAACCGACGGTTTCATCGCCCGGCGCGATCTTCCACCGGCCGTTTTCGGGCGTACCGATCAAGGACGCGAAGCAGGCCGGCGAATCAAAGCGCGGCAGGCACAGCCAGTCGATCGAACCGTCCTTCCCGACCAGGGCCGCGGTCCGCATGTTCCCGATGATGCCGTAATCCGCGATGTTGCGACGGCGTGAGGCGTCCGTAACGGAAGGATGCAGGTCCCCGGCCACCTTATCCGCCATGGGCAAAGCCTGGACAGTCGGTCATGCCGTCTCCGCGACGATCGCCGTGCCCCCGTCGCCACTTGAACTTTTGGGGAAGCCGGTTCGTTCCCTCGTGGCCGGCCCGGCTCTCGGCCACGAGGGCGCACGACGCGTCCGAAGGAAGAGCATCATGGCAATGTCCTGGGGCGAGCACCCGGCCGCCCCTTCCCGGCCATGGGCCCGGTGCCGACGCCCCAAGGGCAGCGCGGGCGCCTGCAAGCCCTCCCCTTTCACCCCGCCGGCGCGGCCACCGAGCCGCGGCGGGCAAGCGAGGGCTCCAGCGCCAGGTGGCGCGGCGGGCCGCCCTCGCCCCGCAGCCGCTCCAGCATCAGCCGGGCCGCCGTCTCGCCCATGGCGGTCAGCGGCTGCACGATGGCGGTGATGCCGGGCCGGACGAAGCTCATCCAGTCGAGGTCGTCGAAGCAGACCATCGACAGGTCCGCGGGCAGTCGCAGCTGCGAGCGCGTGATCGCGTCCATCGCGCCGGCCGACATCAGGCCGTCCGCGGTGAAGATCGCCGTCGGACGATCGGGCCGCGACAGCACCGCCTGCGTCTGCTGCTTGGCGGCAGCCACCGAATAGGTGCCGACGCGCACGATCATGCCGCGGTCGATCTCGAGCCCGGCGGCGAGATGGGCCTCGACATAGCCGTAGAGGCGCTGCCAGCTCGGATAGAGGCTGGCGGGATCGACCCCGCCGGCGGCCACGACGGCGATGAAGGCCTCGACGTCGCCGGCTTCCCAGCGCTCGAGCTCGGCGATCAGCGCGATCCTGCGATGGCCGAGGTCGATCAGCTCCGCCACGCATTGGCGCGCCGCCTGGCGGTTGCCGACGGTGACGCTGTCGGCGGCGAGCGAGCGCACGACGCGGTCGATCTGCACGATCGGGCAGCCGCCCTTCAGCGCGGCGTGCAGGTGCCTGGCGCCCGTCGTGTCGCAGGGCGCCAGGATCAGTCCGTCGACCTGCTTCTCCAGGAGGAGCTGCACCGCCTCCAGCTCCCGCTCCAGCATCTCGTCGCTGTTGGTCAGCAGCACGCCGAAGCCCTCGGCCCGGGCGATGTCGGCGATGCCCCGCAGGATCGAGGCATAGAACGGGCTCTGGATGTCGCCGGCGATCACGCCGATCGTCTTGGTCTTGCCGGTGATCAGGCCGCGGGCGAGCAGGTTCGGGCGATAGCCCAGTTCCTCGGCCGCCCGGCGCACCTTCTCCTTGTTCTCCTCGCTCGTATAGCCGTAGGCGCCGAGCACGC
Organism: Labrys sp. Lb11; assembly: GCF_057554225.1. Taxonomy (NCBI): domain Bacteria; kingdom Pseudomonadati; phylum Pseudomonadota; class Alphaproteobacteria; order Hyphomicrobiales; family Xanthobacteraceae; genus Labrys; species Labrys sp. Lb11. The sequence continues at coordinate 195,482 of NZ_BAAJOT010000010.1, read as the reverse complement.
GGCCGGCGGTGGCGGTGCTGACGCCGGCCCGCTTGGCCACCTCGGTGATCGTCACTTTGCCGGCCATGTCCGGAACACCCCTGCTGCAGCGCCGCGTTGCCGGGAACCGGCCGTCCCCGGCGCCATGTCCGTCGACGGGACGCGGCCGCAGCTCGCCATCTGTCTCACCTTGCCGCGGCGCCGTCGACCCGCTTCCCGCAGCTCTCCCAGAGCTTTGCGCTTGACGGCAAGGGCGGCGGACCCGTAATGTGAGAACGTTCGCACATACAAGAGGCCGGACGCAACCCCGTTGGCGACCGGGCAGCGAGAAGGCGGATCGGAGGAAGCAATGACAGGACATGCGAAGAGGACGGCAGGGCTCCTCGGCGCCCTGCTCGCGGGCGCGGCGCTGGCGGCCGCAGCGGCGGCCCAAGCCGAGGCGGCGGGCGTCGACCAGAAGCTGCACGACGCCGTGCCGGCGCAGTACCGGCAGAACGGCCTCAAGGTGGCGGCGTTCAACGACTGGCCGCCGGACGAGTTCGTCGAGAACGGCGAGCTGAAGGGGTGGAGCATCGACATGGCCAAGGCGATGTCGGAGAAGCTCGGCATCGCCTTCGAGTTCACCCCGACCAGCTTCGACGCCATCATTCCGGGCCTGGCCGGCAAGCGCTTCGACGTCGGCTTCTCCTCCTTCGGCGTCACCCCCGAGCGCCTGGAGGTGCTGGACTTCGTGGCGCAGCGCCGGGAAGGCACGGCCTATGCCTATCTCAAGGGCAAGCCGTACAACATCGAGGCCGAGAAGGACCTGTGCGGCCACTCCGTCGCCGTCCTCACCGGCGCCTGGGACTACCAGTACCTGCAGAAGGTGAGCGAGGAGGCCTGCGTCAAGGCCGGCGCCAAGCCGATCGACCTGCAGCAGTTCACCACGCAGAACGCCGCGGAGCTGGCGGTCTCCTCCGGCCGGGTCGAGATCGTGGCCGCCGGCTCGGCCAAGCTGCAGTACCTCGCCAAGGTGACCGGGCGCTTCGACGTCTCCAAGCTGGTCAGCAACGCGGTCTACAACGGCATCGGCCTGCGCCACGACGACCCGATCGGCCCGGTGCTGCGCGACGCGCTGCAACAGATGATCGACGACGGCAGCTACAAGGCGCTGATGGCCAAGTGGGGCATCGACAGCGGCCTGATCGACAAGGCGGTGCTGGTCAACAAGGCCAATCCGGCCGACAGATAGCCGGGCAGCGGGCCCGCGAAGCCTGAGAGCCTGAGCCCGGCGGCTGCCCCCGCCGGGTCGCGGCGCCCGCCATCAGACCGAGGTGCGCATGGCTGAACACCACGATAGCGCGGCGCCGGGCCGTCCCGACATCCATGCGGTGACGCCGGTGCCGCTCCGCCATCCCTCCCGCTGGATCGGCGGCGCGGCGCTGCTCTTGTTCGTCGCCGCCTTCGTCCAGTTGCTGGTCACCAACGAGAACCTGCACTGGGACGTGGTCGGCGCCTACTTGTTCAGCCCGGAGATCCTCGCCGGGCTCGGGCGCACGCTGCTGCTCACCTTCCTGGCCATGATCTTCGGCCTCGCCATCGGCGTGATCCTGGCCATCATGCGCCTGTCGAGCAATCCGGTGTTCCAGGCGGCGAGCTGGGCCTGGATCTGGTTCTTCCGCGGCGTGCCGCCGCTGGTCCAGCTGGTGTTCTGGTACAACCTCGCCCTGCTGATCCCGGACGTCTCGATCGGCGTGCCCTTCGGCCCGACACTGTGGTCGCAGAGCACCAACGTGCTGATCACGCCGCTCAGCGCCGCCCTGCTCGGCCTGTCGCTGACCGAGAGCGCCTATGCCGCCGAGATGATCCGGGCCGGCATCCAGGCGGTCAGCACCGGCCAGACCGAGGCGGCGGCGACGCTCGGCATGACCCGCGGCCAGACGCTGCGCCGCATCGTGCTGCCGCAGGCGCTGCGCATCGTCATCCCGCCGATCGGCAACGACACCATCTCGATGCTGAAGTTCACGTCCCTCGTCAGCGTGCTCGCCCTGCCGGACCTGCTCTACTCCGCGCAGATGATCTATTCGCGCACCTACCAGACCATCCCGCTGCTGATCGTGGCGACGATCTGGTACCTCGTGCTCTCCACTGTCCTGACCATCCTCGAGCACTGGATCGAGCACCGCCTCAACGACGGCAGGCCCCTGGCCGCCGGCTCCGTCCTCGCCTCCCTGTTCAAGAGCAAATTCTGGACCCGGCGCGGCATGGGAACCCCGGCATGACCCCCGCCATGCCGCTGCTGACCGTCGAGAGGCTGACCAAGAGCTTCGGCGCCCACAGGGTGCTGGACGGCATCGACATGAGCGTCGAGGCCGGCGACGTCACCTGCATCGTCGGCCCCTCGGGCTCCGGCAAGAGCACGCTGCTGCGCTGCCTCAACCAGCTGGAGGTGCCCGATTCCGGCGTCGTCTACCTGCAGGGCGAGCCGGTCGGGCTGCGCTGGCGCGGCAACCGGCTCTACCGCATGTCCTTCAACGAGATGGCGGCGCAGCGCCAGAAGATGGGCATGGTGTTCCAGAGCTTCAATCTCTTCCCGCACAAGACGGCGCTGGAGAACGTCATCGAGGCGCCGATGATCGTCAAGCGCGTGGGGAAGGCCGAGGCCGTCGAGCAGGCCATGGCGCTGCTGGACAAGGTGGGCCTCGGCGAGCGCGCCCACTACTACCCGCGCCAGCTCTCCGGCGGCCAGCAGCAGCGCGTCGCCATCGCCCGCTCGCTGGCCATGCAGCCGGCGCTGATGCTGTTCGACGAGCCGACCTCGGCGCTCGACCCGGAACTGGTCGGCGAGGTGCTCGCCGTCATGCGCCAGCTCGCCGAGGACGGCATGACCATGGTGGTCGTCACCCATGAGATGAGCTTCGCCCGCGACGTCGCCGACCATCTCATCTTCATGGACGGCGGCGTCATCGTCGAATCCGGCCCGCCGAGGCAGGTGCTGACGGCGCCGCAGCACCCCCGCACCAAGGCGTTCCTCGCCCGGGTGCTGTAAGGGCAGGATCAAGGCACTTCGACAGGATTCCAGGAGGTGATGCCATGCGCCACGCCGACGCCCAGGCCATCGAACGGCTGCTCGACTATCCCGGCCTCGTCGAGGCCCTGCGCGCCGCCCATCGCGCCGGCCGCATGCCCGACACCCGCGTCCAGGTGATGAGCGACACCGGCGACGACGCCAACAAGTTCGTCTCCCTCCTCGCCTGGGCTTCGGGCGACATGATCGCGGTCAAGCTGGTCGGCGTCTTCCCGGCCAACGCCGCCCTCACGCCGCCGCAGCCCTCGGTCCAGGGCATGGTGGCCCTGTTCAGCGCCGCGACCGGGCAGGCCCTGCTGACGGCCGACGGGGCCGAGATGACCTTCCGCAAGACCGCGGCCGATTCCGCCCTCGGCGCCGACCTCCTGGCCCGCCCCGACACGCGGACCCTGCTGGTGCTCGGCGCCGGCGGCCTCGCTCCCCACGTCATCGCCGCGCACCGGGCCGTGCGCCCGTCGATCGACCGCGTGCTGGTCTGGAACCGCAACCCCGCCCGCGCGCAGGCGCTGGCGGCCCGGCTGCCGCAGCCCTCCGTCGAGGCCGCCGGCGATCTGGACGAGGCCCTGGGCGAAGCCGACATCGTCTCCTGCGTCACCATGGCGACGGAGCCGCTGGTGCGCGGCGCCTTGCTCAAGCCCGGCGCCCACGTCGACCTGATCGGCGCCTATCTGCCGCAGATGCGCGAGGCGGACGACGAGGTGGTGCGACGCGCCGGCAAGGTCTTCGTCGACACCCGCGCCGGCTGCGACAATTCCGGCGAGATCGCCGTGCCGCTGGCCAAGGGCCTGATCACCCGCGAGGGCATCGTCGCCGACCTGTTCGACCTCGTCGGCGGCCGCCACCCCGGCCGCACCGCGCCGGACGAGATCACCATGTACAAGAATGTCGGCGGCGGTCATCTCGACCTGTTCACGGCGCGGCACCTGCTGGCGCGGATGGTGGGCCGAAGCGTCTCGTGATCTGACGGAATCGCCCAAAGCCGCGAGGACACGTTGAAACGAGGCGTTGGAGCAAGGCGCGTTTGCGCCAAAGCGCGCCTTGCTCACATCTAGCGCTGCCCGCCCGAGGCGGTGATGCGCTCGCCGGTCAGCCAGGCGGACTGGTCCGACGCCAGGAACACGGCGATGCGCGCGATGTCCTCAGGCCGCCCGAGCCGGCCCATCGGCAGGCCTGCGCCGATGGTCCTGGCCGTCTCCCCGGCGATGCCCGCGACCGCCAGCCCCTCGGTCTCGGTCATGCCCGGCGCGATGGCGTTGACGCGGATCCGGCGACCGGCGAGCTCGCCGGCCAGGGCCTTCGTCACCGTGTCCACGGCCGCCTTGGACGCGGAATAGACCAGGGAGTTCGGCACCGGATTGACACTGGAAATGGTGCTGAGATTGATGATGCTGCCGCCCTGGGGTCCGAAGGCGCCGGCAGCTTCCTGCGCGGCGAGGATGGTGCCCAGCACATTGGTGTCGAACTGGCGGCGGAACTCAGCCTCCGTCACCTCCTCCAGCGCCCCGAAGCGGTAGACGCCGGCATTGTTGACCAGGATGCTCGGCGGGCCGAACGCCGCCCGGGTCTCGGCGAAGAGCCGCCTGACCTCGTCGCGCCGGGTGACATCGGCCTGGACGGCCACCGCCCGGCCGCCCTCGCGCAGGATGTCGCCGACCACGGCGTCGGCTCCCTCGCGACTCGAGGCGTAGTTGACCACGACCGCCGCCCCGGCCCCGGCAAGCTGCCGGGCGATCTCCGCGCCGATGCCCTTCGATGCGCCGGTGACGATCGCCACCTTGTCCTTGAGGTCGTCCATGACGTCTCTCCTTCGCTGCGCCGCGTGGCGGCGTCCTGGGCAAGGAGGTAAGTCATGCGCGGAAACGCGGGTAGCGCCGGAAACCTTATAGGATATATACAATATCCGCATGAATGATCGGCTTCACCAGCTGGCGGTCTTCGTCCGCGCCGTCGAGACCGGCAGCTTCTCGAAGGTGGCGCGCGAGTTCGGCCTGTCCCAGCCCTCGGTGTCACGCACGATGGCGGCGCTGGAGGAACGGCTGGGCGTCAAGCTGCTGACCCGCACCACCCGCCAGCTCGCGCCGACCGACGCCGGAGAGGCGCTGCTTGCCCGCGCCCGCGACGCGCTCGCCGGCGTGGAGGAGGCCGAGGCGGCGGCGCGCGGCGCGGATCGGCTGTCCGGCACCCTGCGCGTGGCGATGCCGGCGACCTTCGGCGCGCGGCAGGTCGTGCCGGTGCTGCCGGCCTTCCTCGAACGGCATCCGCAGCTCAAGATCGACCTGATGATGTCGGATCGCTACGAGAACCTCGTGGCCGAGGGCGCCGACATGGCGCTGCGCCTCGGCGACCTCAAGGATTCCAGCTTCGTCATCCGCCGGCTCGCCACGGCCCGCCGCCTGTTCGTCGCCGCGCCCGACTATCTCGCCCGCCGCGGCACGCCGGTGCGCCTGGCCGAGCTCGACCAGCACCATCTCATCGGCGGCCCGAGCGACGGCGGGGGGCAAAGCTGGACGGCCCGGCGCGACGGCGTCGGCGAGGTCCAGCCGGTCGAGCCGCGCCTGCGCACCCGCTCGGCCGCCGGCGCGGTCGCCTGCGCCTCGGCCGGCCTCGGCATCGCCATCGTCTCGACCTGGATGAGCGCGGCGGAGCTCGCTTCCGGCGCGCTGGTGGAGATCCTGGCCGAATACAGGCTCGATCCCGCCACGGTCCATGTGGTCTTCCCGGGCGGGCGCCGCCCGTCCCAACGGGCGCGCGCCTTCAGCGACCATCTGCAGCGGGCCCTGGCGGCCGGTGGATAGCCGGCCGATCGATCCCTGCGACGGTTGAACGCTTCCAAGGCGGCTGTCCGACAGGCAAGATGCGGCGGCGCCCGATGTGCGCCGCTGCATCCCCCGGCCACTGCGACCCCGGCGGCGGCGACCACGACGTCCGAAGGCGAGGCGACGGCCCCGGCGAACCGCGTCCGGCCGGGCGCGGCCCGCAGGCGGGATCGCGCTCCACCTCGCCCACGCGGGCGTGAATGGCGCTCGCCGCCGTTGCGTCGTAGCCTGCCGCCAACTTCCCTCGAATCCGAGTGACCCTTGAAAAAGATCGGCTTTCTCTCCTTCGGACACTGGACCCCCTCGCCCCGTTCCGAGACCCGCTCGGCCGCCGACGCGCTCCTGCAATCCATCGACCTCGCCGTGGCCGCCGAGGAACTGGGCGCGGACGGCGCCTATTTCCGCGTGCATCACTTCGCCCGCCAGCTCGCCTCCCCCTTCCCGCTGCTGGCGGCGGTGGGCGCCAGGACGCGCCGCATCGAGATCGGCACCGCCGTCATCGACATGCGCTACGAGAACCCGCTCTACATGGTGGAGGACGCCGGTGCGGCCGACCTGATCGCCGGCGGGCGCCTGCAGCTCGGCATCAGCCGCGGCTCGCCCGAGCAGGTGATCGACGGCTGGCGCTATTTCGGCTATCGGCCGGCCGAGGGCCAGAGCGACGCCGACATGGCCCGGCGCCATGCCGAGGTGCTGCTCGACCTCCTGCGCGGCGAGGGCTTCGCCGAGCCCAATCCCCAGCCGATGTTCCCCAACCCGCCCGGGCTGCTGCGCGTGGAGCCGCATGCCGAGGGCCTGCGCGAGCGCATCTGGTGGGGCGCCTCCTCCAACGCCACCGCGGTTTGGGCGGCCGAGCACGGCATGAACCTGCAGAGCTCGACGCTCAAGAACGACGAGACGGGCCAGCCCTTCCACATCCAGCAGGCCGAGCAGATCCGCGCCTTCCGCGCCGCCTGGAAGGCCGCCGGCCATGCCCGCGAGCCGCGCGTCTCGGTCAGCCGCAGCATCTTCGCCCTGGTGGACGACCGTGACCGCGCCTATTTCGGGCACGGCGACGAGGGCAAGGACCAGATCGGCTTTATCGATGCCAACACCCGCGCCATCTTCGGCCGCAGCTACGCCGCGGAGCCGGACGCGCTGGTCGAGGAGTTGAAGCGGGACGAGGCCATCGCCGAGGCCGACACCCTGCTCCTCACCGTGCCCAACCAGCTCGGCGTCGCCTACAACGCCCATGTCATCGAGGCGATCCTGAAGTTCGTGGCCCCTGCGATGGGGTGGCGGTGAGGCTGTTCCCCTCGGGGCAGGCGATCGCGCCGCTCCCGCGGCGAGAGCTCGGGAGCGGCAGTCGGCCTGGCCGCGGAAGAGATCGTCCCTTGGTTCAGGATTGCGATCGAAGGCGAAGCATAAGCGTCATCGGGTTGATCGACGACGTCTGGAATCCATAGTGTTCGTAGAATTGTCTGGCCCGGTCATTCAAGGCATGAACCAGCAGTGCGCGAACGCCGGCACTTTCCGACACCGGACAGGCGCGGGAGGTGGCGTCCCGGAGCAGCGCGCCTCCGAGTTTCATGCCTTGGGCTCGGAGATCGACAGCCAGCCGGGCCAGCACGATGGAGGAAGCCGGTCCGGCCTGTCGCCTGCCGAGGAGCGACGGCTCCAGCGGCGAGAGCGTAATAACCGATGATATGCTTGTCGGCATCGATCGCGACGAAGACCCGGCTGGCTCCGGCAAGATGGTTGGCCATGGCCCTGCGTTTAAGCCGGTCGTCGAGCGAGGACTCGCCGCAGTCGAACCTGTCCGTCAGAGGCTCCGCCGTCATGGGCTGCGGAGGCGAAAGCATCTTCATGCTCCGGCATCGTCCCAGGGAGCCTTCACGGCCATCAGCCGCTCAAGACCTGGATTGGGTGCGGGCGGGGGCGTCGAGAATGCGCATGAATTCTTCGAATTTCTCGGAATCCAGCTCGAAGTAGACCTGATCGAGAACGACTGCCCGGGCTCGCTCGCACGCAGCCTCGAGCATGAAGTCGGAGCGATTTTTGCCGAGCAGGCTGGCGCCGGAGCGCGAGACCCGCGCACTGCGGCAGGCCAATGAGATCCCGCGCAGGGCGTCGGCCTATTTTGCGATGGCGGAGCTCGACCGCCCGTTCAAGCGATGATCGCCTTCATCGACGATCACCGTGGGAAATACGGGGTCGAGCCGATCTGCCGGGTGCTGCCGATCGCCCCCGTCCACCTATCATGACCATGTCGCCAAGCGTGCCGATCCCTCCCGGCTGTCGCCGCGGGCGAAGCGGGACGCGGCCTTGAAGGGAGAACTGCGGCGGGTGTTCGCGGCGAACTTCCGGGTCTGCGGGGGGCGCAAGGTGTGGCGGCAGCTCAGGCGGGAAGGCTTCAACGTCGCTCGCTGCACCGTCTCCCGGCTGATGTGGGAAATGGGCTCCGAGGGGGCGATCCGCGGCAAGCCGGTGAAGACGACGAAGAGCGACATAGCGGCGCCTGGCCCGCTCGATCGCGTCGCCCGCCTCTTCCAAGCCCGGCGCCAAACAGGCTGTGGGTCTCCGACTTCACCGATGTCGCCACCTGGGCCGGCTTCGTCCATGTCGCTCTTCGTCGTCGACGCCGACGCCCGCCGGATCGTCGGCGGGCGGGCGGGCAGGACGGCGCATGCGGGCTTCGTCCTCGATGCTCTCGAGCCGGCGCTCCATGACCGTCGTCCCGTGCGCGGCGGCGGCCTCATCCATCACAGCGATCGCGCACCAGCCGGTACCTCGCGATCAACCACACTGAGCGCCTGGCCGAGGCCGGGCCGAGGTCATCCATCGGCGTGGACCCTGGCGCTCCTTCGAGGCGGTCGAGTTCACGACGCTGGAATGGGTCGGCTGATCCAACAAGCGCCGGCTCCCGGAGCCCATCGGCAACATCCCGCCGGCCGAAGCCGAGGCGCGTTACTACGCCACGCTGGAACAGCCCGCCATGGCCGCGTGGCTCAAACCAAATCGCCTCCGGCAATCCCGGCGCGGTTCAAGATGGCGCAATCCGCGCCAGAATGAGGCGACGGAAATGCGCCGCCATTGCAGCATCGTTGCAAGGGTTCGGTAGAAAATTCGCGCGCCAGAGTTCTGGATCATCTTGTTCTCGGCGCCAAACAGATGCAGGCAGAGCGTTCCGTCAAAAGTTACATGTTCGAGCGAAACTTTCGCGGTCCGCTGCCGGTCACCCTTCGGAAAGCGCACGCGAAATTGGCTGGGGATGAGTATCCCAGTTCGGCCGACACGCGGGTAATCGAGCCATTCGTATGACGGAGCAGTTCAGCGGCCCGCTGAATCCTTGCGGCGCTCGCCAAGCTGCGAAAGTCGATGCCGGCGCGATTCAACTCACGCTGCAATTTTCGGACGCTGGTATCCATCGATTGCGCGGCACTGTCGATCGACACGCGGCCGGTGAGAACCTGCGCGCGGATCTGCTCCGAGAGAACATTGATCAAACCCCGTGGCGCGCTGCCTCCCCGGTCCCGCGCCACATCCTCGATCGTGACGATCGACCGGAAAGGGGCCTTCGCGGCGGCGGACAGATGATGGCGTTCCGCGACAATGGTCAGCGCTGGTGCGTTGAAAAGGACCGGACACTGGAAGACATCTTCAAAAATGCCAGTCTGGGCTGGCCCGTCGATATCGAGTTCGACACGTAGCGGTCGCCAAGAAGAAGGCAGATAGGCCCTGAAGACGCTCAGCAGGACGCCTGCCGCGGCGCACACTGTGTTGGCATAGCCGGGTCGGCCGGCAAGCGCAAAGATATAGCTATACCGCACCTCGTCGCCGACGATCGCGACCCACATCTTGTCATTCGAGCTATGAAAGCAAAGGCCGCGAATGGTGCGATCGAGGGCCTGCCCCAAGGTGTCGGCTCCAAACACAAAGCGGCCGTAGCTGCCGTAGTTGGCGCCGTTCATCATCGGAGCGATCAGTGCCCCGAAGTTGGCCTCGCCGGCGGCGCGTCCTGTTGCGTCAAGGAAACCGATCACCGCCGCGTGCGGAATAAAGCAATTCCCGCCTTCGATCATTTCGAGATCGAGGCCGATGGCGCGTTTTGCCCGCAACAGTGTCTTCTCCCCCATTTCACGGCGTATGAAGGCCGGGAGCCCATCCAGGATATGGCTGGATATGACCGGGATATCAGCCATTGGTGCAGCGCTCCCGAACGACGTAAGCCTTGTCGCAAAATGAGTGGTTTCAAGTTCCGAATTCAGCCTATTGTAGTACGATATGGGTCTCGAGCGAGCAAGGAGAACGGCCGATTTCGGGCGGGCGGTTCTTTGCGGGCGCTTGCCTGAAACGTTGTCACCGGCTTCGTGACAAATTTGGACATAGCCGCTTTTCAGCTCTTGCTGAGACAAGCCGGCAGAGAAGAAGGAGTATGGTTAATGTTGACGAAGCGGGAACTACTTTGCTCGGCGGGGGCGATCGCCGCTAGCGCCGCGATCGCGAGGCCGAGCCTCCTGATGGCGCAGACGACCCCCGGCATCATCGAGGCCAAGGACATCGCCGAGGCAGGGTTCGTCTACGGCCTGCCTATCGTGATGAACTATGCCGTGATGTACGAGTACGCGGTAGATCGCAATTCTGGGCAGTTCAAGGCGCCGTTCAACCAGATCAAGAACGAACCCAACGTCTTCACCTACAAGGATACGGCAATCGTCACGCCGAACAGCGACACGCCCTATTCCTTTGCCTGGCTGGATTTGCGGGCGGAGCCGGTGGTGCTCTCGGTGCCGGCAATCGACCCGAAGCGCTACTACTCGGTCATGCTCTGCGACGGCAATACCTATAATTTCGGCTATATCGGCACCCGTGCCACAGGGAGCGAGGCCGGCGACTACCTGGTGGTCGGCCCCGACTGGAAGGGCGATACCCCCGCGGGCATCAAGCAGGTGTTTCGTTCGAGCACACAGTTTTCCCTCGCTGGCTATCGCACCCAGCTTTTCGGCCCGGATGACCTTGACAACGTCAAGAAGGTGCAGGCCGGCTACAAGGTGCAGATGCTCTCGGCCTATTTGAAGCAGACGCCGCCGCCAGCCGCGCCAAGCATCGTCTTCCCGAAGATCGACAAGGAACTCGTGAAGACCAACTTCTTCGATTATCTCGACTTCGCGCTACAATTCGCACCCGCTCAACAAAACGAGAAAGAGATTCGCGCCAAGCTAGCACGCATCGGCGTCGGGCCGGACAAGACCTTCAACTTCAAAGACCTCTCTCTGGAGAAGAAACTGGAGTTCGGCCTTGGCATGAAGGAAGGCCAGCGGACGGTCGACGAGGCTGTCGCCAAGGTCGGCAAGACGATCAATGGCTGGCGGGTCAGCGGTCTTCCAGGCGATAGCGCCCACTACAACGGCGACTGGATGAAGCGTGCTGTCGCCGCTCAGGCCGGCATTTATGGCAACGACCCGGAGGAAGCGACCTATCCGTTCACGCGCGTCGACAGCGACGGCCAGATGCTCGACGGCAGCAAGCACAATTACACGCTGACGTTCCCACCCGGTCAGCAGCCGCCCGTGAACGCTTTCTGGTCGCTGACCATGTATGACGGCAAAACCCAGCTCCTGATCGAAAACCCGATCAACCGCTATCTGATCAACTCACCGATGCTGCCTGCCATGAAGACCAACGCGGATGGGTCGCTGACACTCTACATCCAGAACAAATCTCCGGGCGCCGACAAGGAAGCCAACTGGCTGCCGGCTCCGGGCGGCCCGATTTATCTGGTGATGCGGCTTTACTGGCCGAAGACGACGTCGCCTTCGATCCTGCCGGCGGGCGAGGGCACATGGCAGCCGCCTGGACTGAAACGAGTTTCATAACGCACCGAGGATACGGCGCCCGCGGAGAAGCGTAGCCGCGCGAAAGGGCCTCATTGGTTGTGCTCAGTCTGATCTCCGTCAACATTCGAGACGAAAACCGGGGAGCCGCTGGGATTTCAGCGGCTTCCGTTCTGCCCTTGACTGTCATTTTTAGAGGGCTATGGCGTAGGCGAATTGCCCTCCTTCATCGTTCTCGGTCCGTCACGTCTCGGCGCCGTGCCGCCGCCCGGCCGCTGCACTGAATGTCCAGCCCGCTTCGCTCATCAGATCGCCACCGCCTCGCCTGCGGCCCAGCCGCCGGTGGCGTTCTACACCACGCCTCGTGGCGCCCGGTTGCGTTCATGGCCGGAATTCTGGAAAATTCGGCATGGATGATCAATCGTGACGCTTGGAGTGATGCCCAATGCCAATGACACTGGGCTCGATCGACCGAGCGATCCTGCGGACGCTGCAGCACAATGGCCGGATCCAGAACATCGAGCTGGCCGACCGCGTCGGCCTCTCGCCCTCGCCCTGCCTCAGGCGCGTGCGCCGCGTCACATAGGTGGGAGAAAGCGCCATGGAGACGATCCGGATCGGCGGGATCACGCTCGAGTTCATGCACAGCGCCGCCGACACCGCCGGCAGCCTCGACATGTTCGCGATGACCGTCCAGCCCGGGGCGCGGGTGCCGGTGCCGCATTATCACGAGAGCTGGGACGAGGCGGTCTACGGGCTGTCGGGCACGCTGACGTTCACGGTGGACGGCGAGCCGGTCGGGATCGGCCCCGGCCGGTCCGTCTTCATCCCGCGCGGCGTCGTGCATGGCTTCGTCAACGACGGCCCGGAGCCGGCCTCGTGCCTGTGCGTCCTGACGCCGGCCGTGCTCGGTCCCGCCTATTTCCGCGAGATGGCGGCCCTCCTCGCCACGGGCGGCCCGCCCGATCCGGCCAGGGCGGCCGACGTCATGCGCCGCTACGGGCTGGTTCCGGTGCCGCCGGCCGGCTGATCGTGTCGCCGAGATCCCGCCCCTTTCATTCGAAGCGCAGCGCCGTGAGCGGGTCGAGGCCCGCGGCGCGATGGGCTGGGTAGAGGCCGAACGCGATGCCGATCGCGCCGGCGAAGCCGCAGGCCAGCAGGATCGCCAGCGGGCTGATCAGCACCGGCCAGCCGGCCTCCACGGCGATGGCCGTGGCCGCGGCCGCGCCGAGGAGCGCGCCGATCAGCCCGCCGGCCAGCGCCAGGATCAAGGCTTCGATCAGGAACTGCCGGCGGATGTCGCGGCGGCGCGCGCCCACCGCCATGCGCAGGCCGATCTCCCGCGTCCGCTCGGTCACCGAGACGATCATGATGTTCATGATGCTGATGCCGCCGACCAGCAGGGACACGGACGCGACCGCGATCAGCAGATCGTCGAGCGTGCGCACCGCCGCCTCCCGGGTCGCCAGCACGTCCATCGGGTTCTCGATCCGGAAATCGCTGGGCGCATCGGCGCGGACGCGATGGCGCTGGCGCAGCAGCGCCTCGATGTCGCTCCTGGCCTGCGGCAGCGCCGCGGCGTCCGAGACCTTGATCGAGATGAAGTCGACCGCGCCGGGCGTGGCGCCGCGCACCGCGCCGAGCACCCGCGTCCTGGCGGCGGCCAGCGGGATGAAGACGACGTCGTCCTGGCTGCGGCCGGCGGAGCCCGGCCCCTTCCGGTCCAGCACGGCGGCGACGGTAAACGGCGCGGCGCCGATCCTGAAGGTTTCGCCGACGGCCGCCCGCCCGGGGAACAAGACCTCCGCCACATCGGCCCCGACGATCGCGACCTTGGCGCCGGCCTGCAGGTCGCCCGCGGAGAACGGACGGCCGGAGGCGATGCGCCATTCGCGCGCCACCAGATAGTCGGTGTTGACGCCGGCGACCATGCTCACCGCGTTCCTGTCGCCCGCGACGAGCGGCACCGGGCGCGACAGCAAGGGCGCGGCGACCTGCACCTCGGGGATCTCGCGCAGGATCGTCGCGGCGTCGTCCTCGGTGAGGGTGGCGAGCGTCCCCTCCTCGAGCCGCGCCCCGCCGGCGCTGGCCGCGCCGGGCACGACCAGGAGGAGGTTGGCGCCGAGCGTGCGGATCCTTTCCGCGACCTCCGCCTGCGCCCCGGCGCCGACCGATATCACGCACACCACCGCCGCCACCCCGACGATAATGCCGAGGACGGTCAGGCCGCTGCGCAGCAGGTTGGCGCCGAGGGCCCTGAGCGCGATCCGCAGGCTTTCGAGGCCCGTCATCGCCCCGGCTCCCCGGGCGCGCCGTCGGCCGGGAGCGCGTCGGCCGCCGTCCCGCCCTCCGTCACCCGGCCGTCGAGCAGGGTGATGCGGCGCCCGGCGCGCTCGGCGACATCGGCGGCATGGGTGACCACGACGATGGTCCGGCCGTCCCGATGCAGGGCCTCGAACAGGGCCAGGATCGCGCCGCTCGTCCGGCTGTCCAGCGCCCCGGTCGGCTCGTCGGCGAGGATGAGCAGGGGATCGTTGACGATGGCGCGGGCGATGGCGACCCGCTGCTGCTCGCCGCCCGACAACTGGTTGGGCGCGTGGTGGCCGCGATGGGCGAGGCCGACGCGCTCGAGCGCGAGGCCTGCCCGGCGCCGCCGCTCGGCGCCGCGGATGCCGGCATAGGCCAGCGGCAAGGCGACGTTCTCCAGCGCGGTCGCGCGCGGCAGCAGCGCCGGCCACTGGAACACGAAGCCGATGTCCCGGCTCCTGGCGGCCGCGCGCTCATCCTCGCGCAAGGCGCCGACATCGCGCCCGTCGAGCCGGTAGCGCCCGGCATCGGGCCGCTCCAGGAGGCCGAGGAGGCTCATCAGGGTCGACTTGCCCGAGCCGGAGCGCCCGCAGATCGCCACGAACTCGCCGCGCCCGATGGCGAGCGACACCTCGGACACGGCGAGGACGAAGGTCGCGCCCGAGGGGTAGCGCTTCGAGAGGGCGAGGGCCTGCACCAGCGGCGCCATCTCAGAACCCCAGGCGAAGGCCGAACAGGCCGGAGCGGTCCGGCGCACGGGCAACGCCGACGATCACCGGCTGGTTCCGGACGAGGGAGCCTTCCGTCATCTGCGTGCCCTGGTCGTCGCTGGCGCCGAGCTTCACCGCGAACGGAACCGGCGCGCCGTCCCGGCCGACGGCCCAGACCGTCGCCTCCGTCCGGGCAGCGGCAGCGGCCTCGTCCCCGCGCGGCCGGCCGGGGGCCGGACCGGCGCCCTCCGGCCGGAAGCGCAGCGCCTGGTTCGGGATCTTCAGCGTCTCGCCGGTGTCGCTGGTGACGATGCGCAGCGCCGCCGTCATCCCCGGCAGCAGCAGCAGGTCGGGATTGGGCGCCGAGACGATCGCCGTGTAGGTCACCACGTTCTGCACGACCTCGGGGGACTTGCGCACCTGCAGCACGCGGCCGGCGAAGGTCCGGTCGGGAAACGCGTCGACGGTGAAGAGCACGGCTTGGCCGGGCTTGAGCCCGCCGACATCCGCCTCGTCGATCTGGCCGTGCACCTGCATCTCGCGCAGGTCGTTGGCGATGCGGAACAGCGTCCTGGCTTCCAGGCTCACCGCGACGGTCTGCCCCGGATTGACGTCCCGCTTGATGATCGTGCCGTCGATCGGCGCGCGCAGCACGGTGTGGTCGAGGTCGAGCCGGGCCTGGTCGAGGGAGGCCTGCCTCTGCTCGATGATGGCCTCGGCGTTCTGGATGTCGGCCTCGGCCATGCGCTGCTCCGCTTCCGCGATGGCGATGGCCTCGTCCCTCATGGTCACCTGGTCGCCGGCGGCCCTGAGGGCGGCGGCTCCGGCGTCGCGCTGGGCCCGGGCCTGGGTCAGGTCCCGCTCGGTGATGCTGCCGCTGCCGGCGAGCTCGAGCCTGCGCCGGTATTCGCGCTCGACCTCGTCCTGCGTCGCCCTGGCCGCGGCTGCCTGGGCCTCGGCCAGTTGCCGGGCGGTCCGCGCATTGGCCACCGCGGCGGCGGCCCGCTCCAGCGCCGCCTTCTGCACCAGCGCGGTCGCGGCGGCCACCTTCAGGGCCGCCCCGGCCTCCTTGACCCGGGCGAGGACGATGTCTTGGTCGAGCCGGGCCAGCGGCTGCCCGGCCTTCACCGGATCGTTGAAGGTGACGAAGACGTCCGCGATCCGGCCGGAGAGCTGCGAGCCGACGTCGACGGTCAGCACCGCCTCGATCGTGCCGGTGGCCTTGACCTGGACCGTGATCGAGCCGCGCTCGACGGGAGCGGTGATGAAGGTGGCGCCCTGCTCGCCGCGGCCGCGCGCGTAGCCGAGCCCCGCGATCGCCAGGACGAGCACGACGGCCGCAAGGGCGAGGCGCATCCGCTGCCTCCTGCTCCTTGTCCTGTCGCGCCCACGGGGCGCCGGCAGGGGCGCTGTGTCCCCCGTCGGCGCCCCGCCCGCGACGGGGCCTGCCTATCGGACAGCGGCGGGTCCGGACAGGCGTCCGGCCCCGTCGGACTTGGGAGCCGGCCTCACGGCTGCTGGAAGCACGCGACGTCGTACTGGGAGACGGCGTGGACGCTGTTGCTGTGGAGGGCCGACGCGGAACCTGGCGCTCCGGCATAGACGGCGCCCGAATGCCCGCCCGGGTTGAAGGGCGAGCCCGGCGCTGCAACGGCATTGCCGGGCGTGTTCGGGATCTCCTCGCAGGATTTGTCGGGCTGGCCCGTCGAGCCGCCGCCATGGGGATCGGCGGCGAGGACGGGGGCCGGCGCGAGCGCCAGGAGGCACGCGCCGACGAGGAGGGATGCACCGAGCTTCATCTTTCCAGTCCTTCCCTGTTTCCAGTCCTTCCCTGGAGCAAAGCGCGTTTTGGTGGAAACGCGCTTTGTTCTAACTCATTGTTTCGACGCGTCTTTGCGACTTGACGCGAGTCCGTCAAAACGCAAAACGCCTTAGAGCCGTGATGACCGTTCGAGGGCTCCGCGAAAACGAGCCAGCCCCATCGTTTCCGGGCCGAAGCGTCACGGCAGCGCTCCCGGCACGCCCGATCCTGTTCACGCACTCCGGATCAACGCCCCGCAGCGGGTCCCCCCACCCGCCGCTTCGCCTCCCCGCATCGGCGCGGGACGGCTCGCGCCCCGGGGCCTGCCGGGGCGTTCTGCGGGAGAACACCGGAGCGCGCGGATTATTCGGAAGGCGCGAAAATTTTTTTCGGACGATCCGGAAGGGCACGCGCACGGGGCCTTCACGGGCACCGGCGGGCCGGCCGATCATCCGAATTCGGGAGTGCACGGCGCTGTTGTCGCCGACGGCAACCCGACGGACATTGAGGCCTGCGGCACGCGAGCCCGGCTTCGATCTGCCGCCGCAGGAAATCGCGCTGCGCCAGGCGAACTCTGCCGATCCCGTGCCGAGAGTGGCTGCGGCTGTCGCAAGGACCTGGCTTCACGCCCGAAGGAGCGTTTCACGATCATGGAGAGACCGCCCTTTCCCGGCAGCAAGCCCGAGTGGCCGGCCTTCGACTGCTACGGCACCGTGATCCAGTGGGACGAGGGACTGCTCGCCGCAGTCGAGCAAATCCTCGCGCATCGATCGCAGCGGCCCGGAGGGGGCGTCGACGCGGCAACGCTCATCCGCGTCCATGACCGCCACGAGCACGTCCTGGAAGCGGAGCGGCCGCACCGCTCCTTCCGGACGCGACCACGTGCCGGACCGGGTCTTCGACCATCTCGGCAAGGTCCCGGCCTTCCTGGCTTCGGGCGAATGAGCCTGAGGCGGGCCGGTCTCCGGCCGGCGTGCCGCTCCCGGCTCCCAATGACCGCCTCCGGGGGATCGGTGCTGCCCCCTCACCCCTCCGTCCTGTACTCCGTCGTGAAATGGTGGTGCCACTGGCTCCCGCCCGCCTTGCCGGCGTAGAGCTGCTCCTCGACGAACAGCGAGGTCGGCAGGATCTCCACCGTCACCTTGCCGCGGTTGAACCAGGAGACGGCGAATTCGATGGCGCCGCCGCTGTGGTCGTAGGCGGTGCGCTCCACGCGGAAGATCGGGGTGCCTTCGGTGAGGTCCAGCGCCGCCGCGGTCTCGCCGGCGGCGGCCTCGGGGGTGTAACTGTCCTTGGCGCGGAAGGGCGTGGCGCCGAACTCCTGGCGCAGGATCTTATAGAGGCTCTCGTCCGGCGCGCTGATCTGAAGGCCCGGGAAGCGCCAGGCCGGGATGTAGGAGACGGTGAGGACGATCGGCACGCCGTCGATCAGCACCACGCGCGAATAGAAGAAGACGTCCTGGCCGGGCTCGAGCTGCAGGGTGGCGGCGATGTCGGCGGGCGGCACGTCGCGGCTGAAGCGCAGCAGCTGCACCGAGGGCTTCAGGCCCTGCGACTTCATCGCGCCGGTGAAGCTGGAGATCTCGCGGTAATAGCTCTCCACCCGGTCGAGGTCGACGAAGGTGCCGAGCCCGCGATGGCGGTGCAGCAGCCCCTCCTGCACCAGGCCGCTGATCGCCTGCTGCACCGTGCCGCGGCTGGTGCCGAGCTGCTGGGCGAGCTCGATCTCGCTGGTCAGGCGGTCGCGGATCTCGCCGGACAGGATGCGCCGGCGCAGCTGCTCCATGATCTGGACGTAGACCGGCCGCGGGTCGCGCGGATCGTCCGGCCTGCTCAGGGGCATGACGGGCTCGCTCATGGCCGGCTGCGGCGCGGCGCGGTGTCGTCGAAGTCGCGCAGCATGTTGAACCGCCCCCACCAGTCCTCCCGCAGATGCAGGTGGATCGCCCGGTACACCTCATGAAGCCGGGCATAGCGCTCCGTCAAGCGCGGGTCGGGCACGAAGCGCCGGCGCACCCGCCGCACCGCGCTCGCCGCCTCGGCGAGGTCGGCATAGACCCCGGTGGCGGCCCCGGCCAGCATGGCGACGCCGCGTGCGCCGAACTCCTCGCCCTCGGGCACCAGGATCTCCTTGCCGGTGCAGTCGGCGAACATCTGGCACCAGAAGGCGCTGCGGCTGCCGCCGCCGGCGATGAACCACTCGTCCAGGGCCGAGGGGATCGCCTGCGCGCAGTCGCGCATCGACAGCGCCACGCCCTCATAGACCGCGCGCAGCATGTGGGCCCGGGTGTGGCCCATGCTCAGGCCGAAGAACTGGGCCCGCGCCGCCGGGTGGAAGAAGGGCGAGACCACGCCGGCATCGCTGAGATAGGGGTGGTAGATCAGGCCGTCGGCCCCGAGCGGCACGGCCGCCGCCTGCGCCTCGGCCCAGTCGTAGAGGGCTCGGCCGGCCAGATCCGGCCGGGCGCGCTCGGCCGGGCAGAGCTGGTCGAGGAACCAGTCGAGGTTGACCGTGCCGGCGGTGTTGACCATGGCGCGCAGCCAGCAATCGCCGACGGTGCGCATCTGCACGCCGATGCCGGGCGGCTCGAAGGCGGGAGCCTCGAGCAGGAAGCAGTTGAGGAAGGAGGTGCCGACGATCGAGCAGGCCTGGCCGGGCCGCAGCGCCCCGGCGCCGAGGGTGGTGGCCGCCACGTCCATCATGCCGGCCACCACCGGCAGGCCGGCGGGCAGGCCGACGGCGGCGGCGACCTCCGGCAGGAGATGGCCGGCGACCGCGCCGGGGTCGCTCGGTGCGGGCAGCAGGGCCATCGCCTCCCGCACGCCGCAGGCCTCGAACACGTCCTCGGAGAAGCGCCCTTCGCGGATGTCGTAGGGCACGGCCGAGGCGTCGGTATGGTCGGTGGCGATCGCGCCGGTGAGGCGCAGGCGGATCCAGTCCTTGCAGAACACGGAGTGGCGGGCCTTCTCCAGCGCCCGCGGGTCGTGCTCCTTGAGCCAGCGCAGCACGGCGACGGTGTAGCCGGGGAAGACGACATTGCCGGAGACGGCGAAGAGCTCGTCCATCAGGCCGCTCTCCTGCCAGCGCCGGACGATGCCGGCGGCGCGACCGTCGTTCCACAGGATGGCGCTGCGCACCGGCCGGCCCTCGGCGTCGAGCAGCCAGCTCGAGCAGCAGGTGCCGCTGACGCCGATGCCGCGCACCGCCGCCGGCACGACGCCGGGCGCGCGCACGACGTCGCCGACCACGGCGAGCACGTCCTGCCAGAGCGCCTCCATGTCGGCCTCGGACCAGCCGATCTCGGGGTGCTCGAGGCGCGGCACGCGGTGGGCGGCGGCGAGAGCGGCGCCGGCGCGGTCGAACACCACGGCCTTGACGATCGAGGTGCCGACGTCGATTCCGAGGAGCAGCGGATCCATTCAAGCCTCGCGGGACGGTGGGCGGGGCGCCATGACGGCAGGACGAGGCGTCGGGCCGCCCTCTCCCGGCCGGGAGAAGGGCGAGGGGTCGGGCGATCTTCGAACGAGACGGGACGGATCGAGCCCCGGCGAGAGGACACCGCTCCGTTGCCGGAAGGCGCAGTCCCTCGCCGCTGCCCCACTCCCGGCCGGGCGCGAAATTCCTCGCGCCCTCGTCGGCCACCGGTCCATCGCGTCTCGCTCGCCCTCGTTCCCCCTCATCGCCGGAAGGCCCGCGCCTGCGCCACCACGGCGAAAGCCAGGATCGCGCCCTGCACGAACAATTGCCCGCTGTAGGACAGGCCGAGGAACCGCAGGAAGCTGCCGAGCAGGGCCAGGAAGAACACGCCCGCCACGCCGCCGACCACGGATCCCGAGCCGCCCGAGAGGGCGTTGCCGCCGATCACGGCCCCGGTGATGGAGTCGAGATTGTAGCCCTCGCCGAGCGACAGGCTGCCGACGCCGGTATAGCCGACCGCGAGCAGCCCGGCAAAGGCGGCCGACAGGCCGGAGAACACGTAGGCGAGGATGACGATGCGCGCCACCGGCACGCCGGAGAGCCGCGCCGCGCCGGCATTGGCGCCGAGATAGGCGAGCTGCCGCCCGAACATGGTCCGGTTGAGCAGGACGGCGCCGAGGGCGACGAAGGCGAGCGCGCACAGCACCGAGATCGGCAGGCCGGCGAAGCTGCCGTTGCCGAGGGTGCGCAGCGAGTCGGGAATGCCGCCCTTGGGCGCGCCGCCGGTCAGCACATAGGCGGCGCCCTTGAGCATGCCGAAGGTGCCGAGCGTGCCGATCAGCGGCGGGATGCCGAGCTTGGCGACGATCAGCCCGTTGAACAGACCGACCAGGCCGCCGATGGCCAGGCACAGCAGCACCGCCATGACGAGGTGCTCCTCGCTGCCGTTCAGCACATGGGCGGCGACGACGCTGACCAGGGTGATGACGGCGCCGTTCGACAGGTCGAGGCCGCCGGTCATCACCACCAGCACCTGGCCGACCGTGGCAACCGCCAGCGCCGAGGCCTGGCGTGCCACGTTGACGAGGTGGGTCGTCTCCACGAAGCTGTCCGAGACCACGGCGGCGACGGCGAGCAGCGCGGCGATGGCGATCCACACCGCCCCGGTCGGAGCGGTCAGGAACCGCAGGATCTGCCGGGCAGGCCCGGCGTCGCGGGCTGGGGAGGCGGTCGTCATGGTCAGGCCCTCCGCCGTCTCAGGAAGTCGAGCGACAGCGCGCCGATCAGGATCGCGCCCTTCAGGATCCACTGGTAGAAGGGCGAGACGTCGCGCAGGTTGAGCACGGTGTTGAGCATGGTCACCACCACGGCGGCCAGGCTGGTGCCGGCGATGCTGATCGCCCCGCCCAGGAAGCTGCCGCCGCCGAGCACCGCCACGGTGATGCTGTCCAGCGTCACCGGCTCGCCCACCAGCGGGTCGCCGGAGCTGATCCGGGCGGCGAGGAACAGGCCGGCCGCGGCCGAGACCAGGCCGGAGAGGACATAGAGCAGCACCTTCTGGCGTCGGACCGCGATGCCGGAGAGGCGGGCCGAGGCCTCGTTGCCGCCGATGGCGGTGAGCGACACGCCCCAGGCCGTGCGCCGCAGCGCCACGGCGAGCAGCGCCGCCAGCGCCAGCACGGCCAGCGTCGCCCACGGCAAGGCGCCGAGCGCCGCGCGGGCGAGCTGGCGGAAGCCCGGCGTCACCGAGCCGCCCGGCTGGTACATCACCTCCAGCGCCGCGCCCTGCAGGGCGATGCCGACCGCCAGGGTGATGATGAAGGGGCTGGCGCCCGACCAGGCGCAGAGGACGCCGTTGAGGAGGCCCGCGGCCATGCCGATCAGCAGCACCAGGGCGACGATCCCGGCCGCCTGGTCGGGATAGGCAGCCATCAGCACCGCGGCGACGACGTTGGTCAGGCTGATCACCGAGCCGATGGACAAGTCGATGCCGCCGACCAGCATGATCAGCGCCTGGGCGATGCCGGCCAGGATCAGCGGCGTCGCCGAGGTCAGGATGTTGCGGATCGCCCGCTCGCTGAGCAGGTTGGGCTCGATCGCCACGCCCAGCACGAGGATGAGGCCGAGCAGGACGATCGGCGCGCCGACGATCTGCCGCAGCCGGCCGGGATGGGCGAGGCTCGTCATGCCGCGCGGTCCATGCGGCCGGCCTCGGGTGCGGCGGCGGTCGCGGCCGTCATGATCGCCTCCTCGCTGGCCGCGTCGCCGCTCATCTCCGCGACGATGCGGCCATGGGCCATCACCAGCACGCGGTCGCTCATGCCGATGACCTCGGGCAGCTCGCCCGAGAGCAGGATGACGCCGACGCCCGAGCGGGTCAGCCGGCGGATGATGTCGTAGATCTCGCGCTTGGCGCCGACGTCGACGCCGCGGGTCGGCTCGGCCAGCACCAGCACCTTGGGCTCGGTGCCGAGCACCTTGCCGAGCACGAGCTTCTGCTGGTTGCCGCCGGAGAGGTCGGCCGCCTTCTGCCCGGCATGGGCGAGCTTGATGCGCAGCGCCGCCACGAGGTCGGCGACGAAGCGGGCCTCGGCGCGGCCTGCGACCATGAGGCCGGCCCGCAGCCGCCGGCCGAGGCTGGCGATGGCGAGATTCTCGCCGCAGCCGCGGATCAGGGCGAGCCCGTCGCGCTTGCGGTCGTCCGGGACATAGCCGATGCCGGCCGCGATCGCCTCGCGCGGCGAGCGGATCCGCGCCGGCCGGCCCGCCACCGCCAGTTCCGCCGCCCGGAACGGCACGGCGCCGGCCAGCGCCTGGACCAGCTCGCGCTGCCCCTGCCCTTCCAGGCCGGCGATGCCGACGACCTCGCCGGCCCGCACCTCCAGCCGTTCGACCCGCACCGCGGCGCCGACGGAAAGGCCGCGCACCGACAGCACCGGCTCGCCGAAGGCCCCGTCCCTGGCCGGGTAGAACTCGCCGAGCGGCCGGCCGATCATCATGCGCACGAGGTCGTCGGGCGTCACTTCCGGGATCGCCCGCGTGCCGACATGGCGCCCGTCCTTGAGCACGGTGACGCTGTCGGCGATGGCGAAGATCTCGGCCATGCGATGCGAGACGTAGAGGATGCACACGCCGTCGGCGCGCAGGGACCGGATGAGGCGGAACAGCACCTCGATCTCGGCGTCGTTGAGCGCCGCGGTCGGCTCGTCCATCAGGAGCACCTTGACGTCGCGGCTGAGCGCCTTGGCGATCTCGACCATCTGCTGGCCGGCGACGTTGAGGTCGCCGACCCGGTCGTCGGGCGAGAAGGCGGCGCCGATGCGATCGAGAATGGCGGCGGTACGGCGGCGCAGGGCCGCCCGGTCGATCCAGCCGGCATGCGTCGGCAGCCAGCCCAGAAACATGTTCTCGGCGACGGTGAGCTGCGGCACCAGGTTGAACTCCTGGTAGATCGTCACCACCCCGGCCTCGAGCGCCGCGAGCGGCGTGGCGAACTGACCTTCCCGGCCGCCGCAGACGATCGTGCCGGCGTCGGCGGCGACGGTGCCGGCCAGCACCCGGATCAACGTCGACTTGCCGGCGCCGTTCTCGCCGAGCAGGGCCCGGACATGGCCGGCCGGCACGGCGAAGGACACGTCGTCCAGCGCCCGCGTGCCGCCATAGGCTTTGGAGATGCCCCGGAACTGGAGAAAATCTTGCGTCATGCCCATCGCGGCTCGTTGAAGGGGACAGCGCCCCCCGTGGAGGGGCGACGAGAAGGAAAGCGCGACGCACGCGGACGCAGGACCTCGGCCCCCGGCACGCGCCCGCCCCTGCCCCTCTCCCGGCCGGGAGAGGGGGTCCGTCGCGACCTACGCCGTCACTGCGAGCACTTGTACAGGCCCTTGATCGTGTCGTAGTCCATCTTGGTGTTGGCCCAGACGTCGTCGGGGCAGTGCGGCTTGACGTAGTCGCCGAGGTTCTGCTCGGTGATCAGCGAGATCGGGATCTCGTGCCACTTCTCCACGCTCTCGCCGCTGAGGCAGGCGACGAGTTGGTTGAGGGCCTCCACGCTCTGCCAGGTCGGCTCGTCCGGCCCGACCGAGGAGAAGCCGTCGCCCTTCTTGGCGGCCCAGGTCTTCAGGAAGCCGTTATAGCCCTCGCCGGTGACCGGGATCAGCGGCTTCTTGGCCGTGGCCAGGGCGTCGATCGCCGCCTGCGACATCGCCCCGCCCTGGGAATAGACGCCGTCGATCTGCGGATAGGCGGAGATGAAGTCCTGCATCGCCGCCTTGCCCTTGTCATAGGCCCAGTCGCCGGGCTGGCGGGCGAGTATCTTCACATCCGCGCCGAGCGCGTCGAGGGCGCCGCGGGTGCGCAGGTCGCTGGTCGAGGTGCCGGCCATGCCCTCCAGCACCACGACATTGCCCTTGCCGCCCAGCTTCTCGCGCAGCCAGTTGCCGCCGATCCAGCCGAACTTGTACTCGTCGGCCCAGACGATCGAGGTGAATTTGTCGGTGGCGATCTCGTTGTTGAAGATCACGGTCGGGATGCCGTCGGCCACCGCTTCCTCCACCGTCGGCGCCATCGCTTCGGCCGAGAGCGGCGTGATCAGGAGGCCGTGCACGCCGCGGGTGAGCAGGTCCTCGACGTCGGAAAGCTGCTTGGGCCCGTTGCCGTCGGCATTGGTCAGGACCAGCTCCTTGATCCGCTTGTCCTTGGCCGCGGCGAACTTCAGCTCCTCGAACATCTGGACGCGGAAGGAGTTGCCGAGGCTGTAGTTGGACACACCGATGGTCCAGGGCGGGTCCTTCTTCATGGCGCTGCAATCGGTCTTGGCGTCGGTCCAGGCGGCCGGGCGCATGGGCTTGGGCTCTGCCGCCGGCGCCGGCGGCACGACGGACTGGGCGGCGAGCGCCCCGAGCAGGACGGCCGACGCCGCCGACTTCAACCTGGTAGTGATACCCATGTTTCCCCTCTCGAGAGCGAGCGTTCCGCCGGCGTTTTGTCAGTCGGTTCGGCAGCCGCCGGCCTGGCTGTTGCCGCATATGATCAAATGACTAGTCATCTAGTCAATAGGTGCTATGCTCTTTCGATCCGCGGCCGGCGAGACGGCGGCGCGGCGAGGGACAAGGAGCGCGGCCCATGCCGTTCATCAGGACAGTGCGCGGCGACATCGCGCCGGCCGATCTCGGCACAACCTATTGCCACGACCATATTTTCTGCACGCCGCCGCTCTGGCGCGAGAAGGGCGACGACGACCTCCTGCTCGACGATTTCGACAGTTCCCTGCGCGAGGTCGTCTCCTTCCGCGAGTCGGGCGGCCGGACGATCTACGACGCCACGGCGATCGACTACGGCCGCGACCTCGGCGCGGTCGCGCGCATCTCCGAGCTTGCGGGCGTTCACGTCATCGGCACCGCCGGGCTGAACAAGCAGATCATGTGGGCCGGCCGGATGCCCGGGCAGGAGCGGACGTTCGCCGCCTGGCTGGAGGCCCTTTCCGTCGACGCGCTGCGCCAGAGCGTGGTCGACGACGTCGTCGCCGGCCAGGACGGCATCCGCTGCGGCGTCGTCAAGTTCGGCACCGGCTACAACACCCTGTCCGCCCTGGAGGAGAAGGTGATCGTCGCCGTGCTGGCGGCCCACAAGGACACGGGCGCGCCGGTCCATTCCCACACCGAGCTCGGTACCATGGCGCTGGAGCAGCTCGACATCGTCCGGCGCGAGGGGGTCGACCCGGCGCGCCTGACCATCGCCCATCTCGACCGCAACCCGGACCCGTGGCTGCTGCGCAAGGTCGCCGAGACGGGCGCCTTCCTGTCCTTCGATGGCCTCACCCGGGTGAAGTACTACCCTGAATCGGTGCGCATCGGCCTGATCCTCGACCTGGTGCGCCGCGGCCACGCCGGCCAGATCATGATCGGCGGCGACATCGCCCGGAAGACCATGTTCCGTCACTACGGCAAGGGCGGCCTCGGCATGGCCTTCATCCTCGACAAATGGTGCCCCCGCTTCGTCGAGGAGGCCGGGGAAGCCGGCTTCGACGGCGCGGCGCTGCTCGATCTCTTCCTGGTCCGCAACCCGCAGAGGGCCTTCGCCTTCGCCTGAGGCGCCGCCGGCGCTCCCCCGCATCCTTCAACTCGGCAACGGTTCCCATGGCTGGCTTGCGCTACGACGTCGATCTCCCCCTCATCGCCGAATGCGACGTGCTCGTGGTCGGCGGCGGCAGCGCCGGCGCAGCGGCGGCCGTCGCCGCCGCCCGGCAGGGCGCCGACGTGATGCTGATCGAAAGATACGGCTTCCTCGGGGGCACCGGCGCCATGGTGCTCGACACCTTCTACGGCTTCTTCACGCCCGGCGCGGTCGAGCACAAGGTGGTCGGCGGCGTCGGCGACGACGTCGTCGAGGGCCTGGCGCGCCACGGTGCGCTGATCAAGCGGCCGAACAGCTACGGGGCCGGCGCCGGCTACACCTACGATCCCGACATCCTCAAGGTGGTCTGGGACGACCTTGCCGCCGCGGCCGGCGTCCGCCTCTACCTGCACACCGGCTTCGTCGACGTGGTGACGGAGGGCGCTCGCATCGGCGCCGTGGTCGTCTCCGGCCCGCGCGGCCCGGGCGCGATCCGCGCCGGCCTCGTCGTCGACGCCTCGGGCGACGCCCATGTCGCCTTCCGCGCCGGGGCGCCGTTCGAGGACGCCGGCGCGCTCGGCATCGCCCAGTCGCTCACCACCACCTTCCGCATGATCAATGTCGACGTCGTCCGCGCCACCGCCTTCCCCAAGAGCCGGATGTGGGCACTGATGCAGGACAAGGACGGGCTCTACCGCCTGCCGCGCAAGGAGGGCAGCGCTCATATCAGCCCGACGCCGCACGTCATGGTCACCAACATGACCCGGGTCGGCGGGGTCGACGCCACCGACGTCGTCGCCCTCGGCGCCGCCGAGCGCGAGGGCCGGGCGCAGGCGCTCGAATATGCCCGCTTCCTCAGGGACGCCGTCCCCGGCTACGAGCAGGCCAGCCTCGGCGGCCTGTCCACCCAGATCGGCGTGCGCGAGACCCGGCGCATCCGCGGCGACTACTGGCTGACCCGCGAGGACGTGATGGCCGCCCGCAAGTTCCCGGATGCGATCGCCCGCTGCGGCGCGCCGATCGAGGTGCACCATGCCGGCGGCGACACGCGCTGGGAGTACCTGCCCGACGGCGAGACCTACGACATCCCCTACCGCGCCCTCCTGCCCGCAGCGGTCGACAACCTGCTGGTCGCCGGGCGCTGCCTCAGCGCCTCGCACGACGCGCATGCCAGCGTGCGCTCGATCGGCCAATGCCTCGCCATGGGCCAGGCTGCCGGCACCGCCGCCGCCCTCGCCGCGCGCGACGGGCTGGCGCCGCGGGCGGTCGCGGTCGAGGAGCTGCGCAGCCAGCTTCGCCGGGACGGAGCGGTGCTGTGATCGTCCGCACCGTCCTCGGCGACATCGCGCCCGAAGCGCTCGGCCGCGTCCTGACGCACGAGCACGTCTATGCCGACCCGCCGCCCGACGTCGCCGACGCGGATCTGCGCCTCGACGACGAGACCCGTGCCGCGGCCGAGCTCGCCGCCTTCCGGGCCGTCGGCGGCGGCGCCGTGGTCGACATGACCACGGTCGACTATGGCCGCGACGTCGGCGCCCTCGCCCGGATCGCCCGGGCGGCCGGCGTCCACGTCGTCGCCGCCACCGGCTTCAACAAGGGCCGCTTCGCCGGCCGCCTGACCGCCGGTGTCGCCACGGCGGACCTCGCCGCGCGCATGATCGCCGACGTGCGCGCCGACGCCGACGGCTCCGCCGGCCGGGCCGGCGTGATCAAGGCCGCCTCCGGCCTGGACGGGCCGGACGCCGACGAGCGGCGCGTGTTCGAAGCGGCGGCCGAGGCCCATGCCGCGACGGGCGCGCCGGTCAGCACCCACACCGAGAAGGGCACCTGGGCCGACGGCCAGGTCGCCCTGCTCACCGGCCTCGGCGTCGCGCCGGACCGCATCCTCATCGGCCATCTCGACCTCAAGCCTGACCTCGGCTATCTCCGCGCGATCGCCGAGACCGGCGTGTTCCTCGGCTTCGACCAGTTCACCAAGGCCAAGTACCTCGCCGACGCCGCCCGCATCGCCCTGATCGGCAAGCTTGCGCTCGAAGGCCACGCCGGCCGCATCCTGGTCAGCGGCGACCTCGCCCGCCGCTCCTATCTCACGGCCTGGGGCGGCGGTCCCGGCTACCCCTACTTCGCCGGCGATCTGGAGCAGGCCTTCGCCGCGGCGGGGCTGCCCGGCGAGTTCCACCGGCGAATCGTCGTCGACAATCCCCGCCGCTTCCTGGCCTTCGAGCCCCGGCCGTAGAGAGCCGGCCCCGTTTGGTTGGACGGCGCCCCGCGGAATTCAAGCGGCTTCCTGCCGGGTTGTGCCGAACGCGGGGCTTTGCGCTTTTGCCGGTGTGCCGGGAGGGCGTGGCCCGGCCAGAGCAGCGGCAAAAGCGCGGACGACGATGATGCGGCCGTCGCCATGGCCCGGTTGCCGAAACAGGCCTTGTCGGGCGTGCGACCGGCAAGGCTCGAATGCGTCCGGGTCCGCAACCCGCTTGCCGACCACGATTATGGCGAAATCCTGCTGCGAGGAATGCGAAAACTTGTGGTAGAGGACAATGACGGGTTCAAGATTCCTGAGAATCCTGCTTTTCACGGCGGATGAATATCTCCTCGCCTTGTCTTTCGGCGATCGCGGAGTAAGTCAGCCAGATTCGAACCCTTGAAAGACATCGAGAGAACCGTGTCCGACAACGCGGAAACGAATGGGCGAACCGTCGGCGACCGCCCCGCCCGGCTCATAGATGTAGCACGGCGTGCCAACGTCTCGCGCGCGACGGCGGCGCGCGCGCTGGGCGGCTATGGGCTTGTCGGCGAAGATACCCGCGAACGGATCATGGCCGCCGCCCGGGACCTGAACTACAGCGCCAACGTCCTTGCCCGTGCCATGCGCGCCGGCACGACGCAGACGATCGGCGTGGTCGTCGCCGATATCAGCAACTCGTTCTTCTCCTCGGCGATCCGCGCCATCATCGATACCGCGACGCTCGCCGGATACCAGACCCTCGTGCTCAACACCGACGACAACGTCCGCAAGGAAATCGACGCCGTCAGGGTGCTCCTGGAAAACAGGGTCGACGGCTTGATCGTCGTCCCTTCGTCCGTCTCGGTCTACGACCATCTCATCCTGGGCGATGAGCTTGCGAAACCGGTGGTGCTGCTCGATCGCCGCGTCGAGGCGCTGGATGTGACGAGCGCCTGCACGGACGACCGCGCCGGGGCGAGAGAAGCCGTGGAGCTGTTCCTCGAATACGGGCACCGAAATATCGGGCTGCTCCTGGCGACGGCGGCGGCGAACGGGCCGAAGATTGCCCAGCCGGAGGGTGTCGTCTCCACCGTGAAGGAACGGCGGGCCGGCGCCCTCGAAGCGCTGTCCGCCATGGATGCTCCGAACCCGGCCATTCGCTACAGCCGCAGCAATCTGGATGAAAGCACCCAGGCGGCGCGCGAACTCCTGACGCTCGACCCCCGGCCGACCGCCATCCTTGCCACCAACGAGGAGATGGCGCTCGGTGTTCTGACCGCCTGCAACGAGCTGGGTCTTTCGGTCGGCGGCGACGTGTCGCTCATCAGCTTCGACGATTCTCCCTGGGCGAAGGTCGTCGCACCGGCGATCTCGGTGGTCAAAAGGCCGGTCTACGATCTCGGGAGCGCCGCCGTCGCCGCCTTGATCAGGGAGATCAGGGGAGAGGGGCGGATCGGGCGCATCGAGCTTCCGACGGAATTGATCGATCGCGGCTCGGTCGGCCCCGTCCGCTGAATCATACGGATATTTTCATGGTCTTGACAGGCGGCGCCCGCTCGCTGCCCGCGGTGGTTCGCGCCCTCGCCTAGCATGTTCGAATCCCCGTTGACAAACACGCAGACTTGAGGAATTCATAAATTGAGATCGATCTCATTGGAAGTGAGATCGATCTCACTAGGGAGAAAACGATCTCGTGAGGAGGTTCTGCAATGAAAATTGGTCAGGCTCTGTCCAAGGCTCTTCTGCCCGGCGCAGCGGCAGTCGCAATGTCCGTCGCGCCGTCATTGGCCAAGGATGTCAAGTCCGTCGGCATTTCGGTCGGCTCGCTGGGCAATCCCGGCTTCGTCATCATTAGCAACACGGCGACGCGCCTGATCAAGAAGGCCAGCCCGTCCGCCCAGGTGACCACGGTCGGCTACGACTACGATATCGGCAGGCAAGTCAATCAGATCGACAACTTCATCGCCGCAGGCGTCGACTTCATCCTGCTCAACCCCGGCGACCCCAAGGCGATTACGCCGGCGATCAGGAAGGCGCAGGCGGCCGGCATCCCGGTCGTCGCCTTCGACACGTCGGCCGAAGGTGCCGACGCAGCGATCACGACCGACAACGTCATGGCAGGTCGTGTCGCGTGCCAGTACATCGTCGACAAGCTTCAGGGCAGGGGCAACGTGATCATCCAGAACGGCCCGCAAGTGTCGTCCGTGATCGACCGCGTCAATGGCTGCAAGGAAGCGCTAGGCAAGGCTTCCGGCATCAAGATCCTGTCCGACGACCAGGACGGCAAGGGCTCGCGTGACGGTGGAATGGCTGTGGCCCAGGGCTACTTGACCCGCTTCCCGAAGATCGACGCCATCTTCACCATCAACGATCCGCAGGCGATCGGCACGGCGCTTGCCGCAAAGCAGGCAGGCCGCAGCGAGTTCTTCATCACCTCCGTCGATGGCTCGCCCGACATCGAGGCTGCCCTCAAGGATCCCGCATTCGAGATGATCAAGGCCTCGGCAAGTCAGGATTTCTACGCCATTCCCAAGGTGTCGGTGGAAACCGCGATTGGCATCATCGACGGCAAGAAGCCTGCAGACCCGCTGATCCTGATCCCGTCGGCGCTCGTCACCCGTGAAAACGTCGGTGAATACAAGGGCTGGAATTACAAGCACGAAGACTAGGCTCCCAGGCGATGGGCGGCGGTCCTTTTCTTTCCAGACGGGACCGCCGTCCGGTCCAGCGATCGGCAACGCCCCGGAGCGAGTGCCAGGCGTTGCCTCGAAATAAAAGCATCGGGCATCCGCCATTTGAGAAGAAGCGGACATGCCCCCAACGAGGCCTGTGCGACCATGCTTCAACTCAACGCCGTCAATCTCGACGCCTTCGACGCCAACGTCGCCAAGCCGGCCTACGAACGAAGCCGGCTCCGGCCGGGTATCGTCCATTTCGGCGTCGGCAATTTCCATCGCGTCCATCAAGCGGTCGCTATCGACGCCTGCCTGCACCATGCCGGCAACGAAGGCTGGGCGATCTGCGGCATCGGCCTGACCGACGGTCCCGCCGCCCGTGAAAAGGCGGAGGCCTATCGCCGGCAGGACAATCTCTACACCGTCACCACCCTCACCTCCCCCGAGCCGAGAGAAACGCGGATCGTCGGCGCCATGGTCGACTATATCCACGCCCCAAGCGATCCCGCACGGGTACTGGAGCGTCTTGCGGACGGCGCGACGCGGATCGTCTCGCTGACGATCACCGAGGGCGGCTACAATATCGACGAAGCGACGGGCGAGTTTCAGCTCGACGCCCCGTCGGTCCGGCAGGATCTCGCCGGCGGTACGCCGAGAACCGTCTTCGGCTATATCGTCCAGGCGCTTGCGCGCCGCTGCGACGCCGGGCTGCCGCCCTTCACGGTCCTCTCCTGCGACAACCTTCAACGCAATGGAGACGTCATCCGCAAAAGTATCGTGACCTTCGCCCGCGCCGTCGATCCCGCATTGGCGAATTGGATCGACGAGCACGGCGCTTTCCCCAATTCCATGGTCGATCGCATCGCCCCGCAGGTGCCGGAGGCGGAGCGCCGGCGCGTGACGCGACTGATCGGCGTCGACGATCTCGTCGCGGCCACGTGCGAGGCCTATACGAGCTGGGTGGTGGAAGACCGCTTCTCGGCTGGACGGCCGCCGCTCGAACGCGCCGGCGTAGTCTTCAGCGACGACGTCGCGGCCTATGTGGCGGTCAAGGGCCGGCTTTCCAATGCAGCCCATATGCTGATGTGCTACCCGTCGCTGCTGATGGGCTCGCGCTATGTCGACGAAGGCATGCGCCGGCCGGAAATCCCTCACCTCCTCCGGAACTTTTGGGATCTCGACGGCAAACCGCGGGTGGAACCCCCGGCCGGCTACTCCGTCGATACATTCACCTCCCAGGTGATCGAGCGCTTCGCCAATCCTGCGATCAAAGATCAGCTGCTGCGCGTTGCCGGCGACGGTGCTTCGAAGATTGTGGCGTTCCTCGGCAAGACGATTGCCCAGCTCCTCGAAGACGGCGGCGACGTTTCCCGCATCGCTTTCCTTTCGGCTTGCTTCTGGCGCTATCTGCAGGGTGTCGATGATGCCGGAACGCGTTTCGAAGTTTTCGAACCGCACCTGGCCGAACGCGACTGGAACCAGGTCCGCACGGGCGATCCGCTGGCATTGCTCGACATCGAGGCCTTCCGCGGCCTGAACCTGCGGCAGAGCCCGCGCTTCCTCGAGGCCTATCTGCGCCTCGTCACCCAGCTCGAAGCCACGGGAACGGCCGCAACGCTGGCTCGGCTCCTGGTCTAGGGAGGTTTTCATGACCGCAGACACGCATCCCCCATTCCTCGCGGTGCGCAATGTCTCGAAGACATTCGGGCGCAACCGGGCGCTTTCCAACGTGTCCCTCGACATCCGGCTGGGAGAGATTCATGCCTTGATGGGCGAGAACGGCGCCGGCAAATCGACGCTGATGAAAATCCTCTCCGGCGCCTACGTGCCGGATGAGGGATCGGAAATCCTGATCGACGGCCGGAAGGTCGCGATATCCGGGCCGATGGCGGCGATGCAGCTCGGCATCGCGATCATCTACCAGGAGCTGGCGCTCGCCCCGAACCTCACCGTCGCCGAGAACATCCATCTCGGCCGCGAGCTTGGCCGGTACGGCCTGATCGACCGCGAGGCCATGGTCGGCGGCGCGGAACGCGTGCTGAAGCGTCTCGGGGCAAGCTTTACGGCCCGCCACAAGGTCGCGGACCTGTCCATCGCCGAGCGCCAGCTCGTCGAGATCGCCCGCGCCGTCCATGCCCAATCGCGCGTGCTGATCATGGACGAGCCGACGACCACGCTTTCGGAACGGGAGACCGACCGTCTCTTCGCGCTGGTCCGCCAGTTGAAGTCCGAGGGACTGGCCATCGTCTATATCAGCCACCGCATGAAAGAGGTCTATGAGCTCTCCGATCGCGTCTCGGTGCTGCGCGACGGAACCTATGTCGGCACGCTGGAGCGCGGGGACATCACGCCCGCCGCCGTGGTCCGGATGATGGTCGGCCGCGACCTCTCCTCCTTCTACAAGAAGGAGCATGACGCCCATGGCAGCCGCGGCCGGGCCATCCTTTCGGTCCGCGATCTCTCGGACGGACGCCGCGTCCGGCCCTGTTCCTTCGACATCCACGAAGGCGAGGTTCTGGGCATTTCTGGTCTTGTCGGCGCGGGGCGCACGGAGCTGGCGCGCCTCGTCTACGGCGCCGATCCGAAGGTGTCCGGAACGGTCTCGGTCGACGAGCGCGAGGTGACCATCCGCACCCCGCTCGACGCGATCGACGCCGGCATCGCCTATCTCACCGAGGACCGGAAACTGCTCGGCCTGATGCTGGACATGTCGGTCTCGGAGAACATCAATCTCGGCGTCCTCGCCCGCGACGCCCGGCCCGGCGGCTTCCTCAACCGCGTGAAGGGCCGCCTGCGCACCGCCGAGGCGATCAAGGCAACCGGCATCCGCACCGCCTCGCCCGACGCGCCGGTCGGGGGCCTGTCGGGAGGCAACCAGCAGAAAGTCCTGCTGTCGCGCCTTTTGGAAACGAAACCGCGCGTGCTCATCCTCGACGAGCCGACCCGAGGGGTCGATATCGGCGCCAAGTCCGAGATCTACCGGCTGATCGACCACCTCGCGCGCAGCGGCGTCGGCGTCGCGGTCATCTCGTCGGAGCTGCCCGAGATCGTCGGCATCTGCGACAGGGTCGTCGTCATGCGCGAAGGCCATATCGCCGGCGAACTCGGTGGCGGCGGTTCCGCCGAAATCACCCAGGAAGCCATCATGGCGCTCGCAACATCGGATGCCGGCGAGGCGGCCTGACGCGCCCGGCCTCACGAACAAGCCTGATTTGGGAGGAGACAATGACAAGCAAAGCGAGCCCCGCCGCCGCGACCGCAAGACACAGGACCGCACTTGCGGGCACGATTCGCACGCTCGGCATGCTGCCGGCCCTGGTGCTGATCTCGATCCTGTTCCAGGTCCTGTCCGGCTATGTCGAGACCGGCGCGCTGAGCTGGTCGGACGGCCGGTTCATGTCCTGGAACAACCTGTCCATCGTCGCCCAGCAGGCCTCGATCAACACGGTCCTCGCCGCCGGAATGACCTTCGTCATCCTGACGGGCGGCATCGATCTTTCGGTCGGTTCCGTTCTGGCGGCCTCCGCCATGGTCGCAATGATGGCATCGCTCGTACCCGGCTTGAGCGTGTTGAGCATTCCTGCGGCTCTCGCAGTGGGGACCGGGTTCGGCCTGGTCAACGGCGCACTTATCGCCGCGATCCGCCTGCCGCCCTTTATCGTCACCCTCGGCACCATGACCTCGGTGCGCGGCCTTGCCCGCCTCTTCGGCAATGACAACACGATCTTCAACGCCAGCCTCGATTTCGCCTTCATCGGCAATGGGACATTCCTCGGCATTCCGTGGCTGATCATCATCGCGCTTGCAACCGTCGTCGTTTCCTGGCTGGTCCTGCGACGCACCGTGCTTGGCATGCGCATCTACGCCATCGGCGGCAACCCGGAAGCTTCGCGCCTCGCCGGCGTCAAGGTCTGGCTGATCACGCTCTTCGTCTATGGCGTTTCCGGCCTGCTGGCCGGGCTCGGCGGCGTGATGTCGGCGGCGAAGCTCTACGCCGCCAACGGCCTGCAGCTCGGCCAATCCTACGAACTCGACGCCATCGCGGCCGTCATCCTCGGCGGCACCAGCTTCGTCGGCGGCATCGGCTCCATCTGGGGTACGCTGGTCGGCGCGCTGATCATTGCGGTTCTGTCGAACGGGCTGATCCTTACCGGCGTCTCCGATATCTGGCAGTTCATCATCAAGGGCCTCGTCATCATCGGTGCCGTCGCCCTCGATCGCCTGCGCACCTCTGGCGGCGCGCGGACCTGACCGCATAACCTGAATTCGACGCACGGAGCAATGTCCGTACGCCCTGCCTGCGAAGACGATTTCTGAAGGGTTTCCCGATGGCGCATGCACTCTCCCTCTCCACGCTTGACGCGATATCCAGAACCGCATCGGTCCCCGGCTACGAGCGCGACGCGATCATCGCCGGCATCCTCCACTTCGGCGTCGGAAATTTTCACCGCGCCCACCAGGCGGTTTATTTCGACCGCCTGCTCAACCTCGGCGAGGACAGGGACTGGGCCCTGGTCGGCGCCGGCGTCACCGAGCACGACCGCGCGATGCGTGAGAAACTGAAGGCGCAAGACTATCTGACGACCGTCGTCGAACAGACCGCAGGCGTGTCCCGTGCGCGCGTTACCGGAGCGATGATCGATTTCCTTGATTCCGGCGACCGAAGCAGCATCGTCGACCGGCTTGCCGATCCCGCAATTCGCATCGTATCGCTGACCATCACCGAAGGTGGCTACTTCATCAACCCATCCTCCGGCAGCTTTGATTCGGGCAACGACGCGATCCGCGCCGACGCTGCCGACCCCGAAAACCCGAAGACGATTTTCGGCCTCATTCTCGCGGGCCTCCGGCGCAGACGGGAGGCCGACATTGCGCCCTTCACCGTCATGTCCTGCGACAACATCCAGGGCAATGGTCATGTCGCGATGGAAACGCTTTGCGGCCTCGCCCGGCTTTCCGACCCTGACTTCGCGGACTGGATCGCCGCGAACGTCGCCTTCCCGAACAGCATGGTCGACCGCATCACGCCCATCACGACCGCACGCGAGATCGAGGACTGCCGGCAGCGCTTCGGCATCTCCGACGCCGCGCCGGTCTATTGCGAGGACTTCACTCAATGGGTGCTCGAAGACAAGTTTTCCGCAGGCCGGCCCGCCCTGGAAAAGGTCGGCGTGACCTTCGTCGCCGATGTCGCGCCCTACGAGCTGATGAAATTGCGTATCCTCAATGGCGGTCACGCATCGATCGCCTATGCCGGTGAATTGCTCGACATCCATTTCGTGCATGAGGCGATGGCGGACCCGGATATCGGGGCATTCCTTTCGAGGATGATGCGAGAGGAAATCATACCGATGGTACCTCCTGTCCCCGATATCGATCTCACGCAGTATTTTGGACGCGTCCGCGAGCGCTTCGCAAACCCCAGGATCGCCGACACGATCCCACGGCTTGCCTATGACGGCTCGAACAGGCAACCGAAGTTCATTCTGCCGGCGATCCGCGACCGGCTCGCCGCCGGCGGAACCATCACGGGCCTTGCGCTCGTTTCGGCTCTCTGGTGCCGCCACTGCTTCGGCACGACGGAGTCCGGCCGGCAGATCGCACCAAGCGACCCGATTTGGTCGAGATTGCAGGAAACCGCGAAGGCAGCCCGAGCCAACCCCAATGCCTGGATAGCCATGCGCGACATCTACGGCGATCTTCACGATGCTCCGGCTTTCGTCGAGGCGTTTGCCCGGAATCTCCAGTCACTCTGGGCGCGCGGCACAAGAGCCACCCTCGCCTGCTACGGAAGCGGACAAGCGGAGAATCCGGCATGAGCCCATCGCGGAGAACGCCCGCAAGATCGCCGCGGCCGCCGCCGATATCCATGACATGGAGGGCGGCGAGCGCGTCCTGATTGCGGTCGCCGGAGAATTGCGGGGATGGTTTACTTTTTTCGCGATTGTGGAGTGCCACCTTGGAGACGCAGGCCTGGATGCGTTCGCTGGAACACGCGGAACCACGACATGGAAGGATTTCCCTGATAAGATGAATTGGAAACCAAGCGTTGTTGAAAAGCTGGCGGATCCAAGCACGCAAGTGCGTTTCAATCTAGATCAAGTTAATGTTTGGGACGGCATATCGCCCTCATCTGCGGGATGCGGCGACGCAATCGATTGGGATTTTCTGCAAATCGGGCAGAATCCGCGATGGCGACCTACTATCAAATTCTTAGATAATGAAATTGAGGTTCAAAATCCATTTAATCAAGGGAACGAAACATGTGTGATCTTATTAAAGAGCGCAGTTTCCAATTGTGGGAATATCGTGTTAGCCACGGATCTCTGTTGACACGAAGTCCGCACAGCAGGGTTTTCAATGAGAATTATAGATATAATATTTTCGGTATTGAATATATTTCTGTTACTCGCATGATTGGCGAGATAGTTATTTTGGAAGGAAGCAACAAAGATGTGCAAAATGTAGAACTAATTTTGAATCGTAAGCTAATTTCATCGAAGGCGTGGGCTTTACAAGGAGAGCGACAGCGATCTCTCGTGGCTGCTGCCGGCATGGAAGTTCGGAAACATTTCGGGGACATGTTTGACAGCCCCTTCTCGTAGAGTCTGACCGTAATTACCCATGTGGTATCGTCCGGCGGCGCCGCGGTCGGCCTGCCTAGAGCGGACCGAGGCCGAGAATTGAGTAAACTGCCACCGCAATGCCCGGGACGGAGAATAGGTGAATGATGAGTCCCCGCCTACGAAATGGTTTGCGTTTAATCTCGATTCTGGCTGTCGTGGGATTCGGATTATACTC
This sequence comes from Labrys sp. Lb11, assembly GCF_057554225.1. Lineage (NCBI taxonomy): Bacteria > Pseudomonadati > Pseudomonadota > Alphaproteobacteria > Hyphomicrobiales > Xanthobacteraceae > Labrys > Labrys sp. Lb11. The sequence goes on along the minus strand of NZ_BAAJOT010000010.1, from coordinate 157,757 downwards.
CTCATTGCGGTACTATTATGGAGTGCCAAATCAATGGACAGACCCGTCGCTGCGTGGCCGCACAGCCCTTCAGATATACGAAAAGCTTGGAGAGCCCTCAGCGTCCGGCTTGGTTAAAGGATTTGATGAGTGGTGGATGGACGGCTTTCCGGATTGGACTTTAATTATTCATTATCGCCCAACAAATCCCAAACTAAGCGACGCAGATCCGAATAATGTTCGCGCTGATTACGCTGAAATTATGCGAGTGCACAATTTATATGTAACAACAAGGAAAGAAAGACATCGCATATGGTAATGAATTATTAGGAATTTTATTTTCTTATTATTGCGGATAAGCCTTATTTTATTCGCGATTGGGATAGATAATTGCTCACGATGTGCAGTGAGTTGACTCGCAGCCGCCGGAACCCCGCCTCGTCCAGGAAGTGGCCGGCCGCGCGCCACCACTCGGCGCGCAACCGGCCCGTCCCGAAGCGCCTCAGCGCTTGCGCACGAACTCCGTCCGCAGCACCAGGCCCTTGATGCCCTCGTAGCGGCAGTCGATCTCCTCCGGATCGTCGGTGAGGCGGATCGACTTGATGACGGTGCCCTGCTTCAGTGTCTGGTTCGCGCCCTTGACCTTCAGGTCCTTGATGAGCGCGACGGAATCGCCATCGGCGAGGACGTTGCCGGCGGCGTCGCGCACCGCGACGCGCTCGGCGGCGGCGGCCCTGGCCAGTTGCGAAGCCGGCACCCATTCGCCGCTCGCCTCGTCATAGACATACTCGTCGTCGTCGGCCATGCCGGTCCCCGTCGCAGGATTGATCGGTTTCCCCCGCCATAGCGAAGTTCGGGGCGGGATGCCATCCGCCCCGGGTCGCGCGGCATCGCAAACGCCCTCAGCCGCCGTTCCGCCATTCGACGGGCGTGCGGCCCATCTCCCGGCGGAACATGAAGCTGAACGCCGAAGGCGAGGCATAGCCCAGATCCATCGCGATCGCCGTGACGCCCCGTCCCGCGCCGAGCCACTCCAGCGCCCGGAATAGGCGCAGCCGCCGGCGCCACTCCCGCAAGGTCATGCCGAGTTCCGCATCGAAGCGGCGGGCGAGCGTGCGCGGCGCCAGCCCCAGTTGGCGGCACCAGGCCGCCAGGGTGCGCGCATCCCCGGGATCGTCGTAGAGGGCCTCGCAAAGCCGGCGTAGCGGCTCGCTCCGCGGCCATGGCAGGCAGACGTCATGCGGCCTGGCCCGCCGGAGCTGGCCGAGAATGAGCGCCTCGACATGCGCGACATAGGCCTCGTCCTCGGTCCGGCCGCCGATCGCGTCCAGCTCGGCGATCAGGGCGCGCAGGAACGGCGACACCGCCAGCACGACGCATCGGTCCGGCATCTTGAGATCGGGGGCGTCCGCGACATAAAGGCTGCGAAAGGCCGCGCCGCCCAGCGAGCCGGACGCATGCGCCGTGCCGGTCGGCAGCCAGACCGCCTGGTCCGGCGTGATGACGGTGCGCATCGCCTCCAGGGTGACGACCAGCGAGCCGGACATGGCATAGGCGAACTGGTTCCAGGGGTGGGCGTGAACGGTGAAGGCCTGTCCGGCCAGGAGCTCCTGCGAGCGCAGATGAACGGCGCGCGGCAGCCGGTCGATCCCGGCGGGCGGAATGAGCTGCATGCGAGCGCCGGCGTTCGGCATGGATCCTCGGAATGGCATGTCGTCGACACAATGTGACAATCTATCGAAGGCAGGCCACCTCCGCAAACGCTAGGGTCTTGCGGCAGGAAAAACAGGCAGCGGGCCGGTGGAACCAATGTCTTCGTCGATCGATGCGCAGCGGCTGCGCGTGACGGCCGCGGGCATCAGCGCGCTCGTCCTGACGGTGGGCCTGGCGCGCTTCGCCTACACGCCGCTGCTGCCGGTGATGCGCGCCGAGGCCGGCCTCGGCGCTCAGGCCGGCGGCTGGCTGGCGACGATCAACTATGCCGGCTACATCGCCGGCGCGCTCGTCGCCGCCACGGTTCCGCGGCTCGAAAGCAAGTTCGCCCTCTATCGCTGGGGGCTGGTCGTGGCGGTCGTCACCACCGCCGCAACCGGCCTGACCGCCAATGTCCATCTCTGGGCCATTCTGCGGTTCGCGTCGGGCTTTTCGAGCACGGCCGGCCTGCTCCTGGCCTCGGGCCTCGTGCTCAACTGGCTGGTCCGTCACCATCGGCAGCCGCAGCTCGGGCTGCATTTCCTCGGCCTGGGCCTCGGCGTCGCCCTCTCCGGCATCGCGGCGGCGGCGATGGCCGGGCGCCTCGCCTGGGACGGCCAATGGCTGGCGCTCGGCCTGATCGGACTGGTCTTCTTCCTTCCGGCCTGGTTCTGGATGCCGGAGCCCCGCAGCGTCGCGCCCGGACATGCGGGAGCAGAGGCGCCGCCCCCGGGACGCGGATGGATGACGCTGCTCCATGTCGCCTATTTCTGCGCCGGCTTCGGCTATGTCGTCAGCGCCACCTTCATCGTCGCCATCGTCGACCGGCTGCCGGCCCTGGCCGGGTTCGGCAACTGGGTCTGGGTGATCGTCGGCATCGCGGCGGCGCCCTCCACCTTCCTCTGGGATCGGCTCGCCCGGCGCATCGGCGAAAGCCCGGCGCTGATGCTGGCTTACGGCCTGCAGATCGTCTCGATCCTGCTGCCGGCCGTCAGCGGCGGCATCGCCGCGAACATCGCGGCTGCCGTGCTCTTCGGCGGGACCTTCGCCGGCATCGTCGGCCTCACCCTGGCGCTCATCGGCCGCCTCTTCCCCGGCAATCCGGCCAAGGCGATGGCGCGGTTGACCTTGAGCTACGGCGCCGCCCAGATCATCGCGCCGGCGATCGCGGGGGTCATGGCCAGAACATCAGGCGATTATCGCGCGGCGCTGTTCATCGCCGCCGGCGTGATGGCCGTCGGGATCGGGGTCCTCGCCTGCCTGCACGGCCGGGCCAAGCCGTTCGCGGCGACGGCGACCGGCCTCGGCCGGGCGTGACGCTCACTCGCCCGGCCGATGCAGGCTCCGCGGCAGGGGGCGGTCGCCGAAGTCCACGACCGAGCGGCTGAGGATGCGCCCATCCGCGTCGACGCTGAGCCGCGCCCGGCGACTCAAGTGGAAGAAGCTGAGGCGGAACGCACCCTGATGCTCGCCGACGCCGCGCTCGCAACGGCTGGTGATCGCCCCCGACCGCATCAGGGTGGGGACGTCGGCGGCTGGCACGCCGAGCAGACCGGCCAGCAACGCCGCGTCGACCTCGAACGCTCCGTCGCTGATCCGGACCTGCCCGGCGGTGTCCTCACATGGCGTGATCATGGCCTGCTCGCCTCCGCCGCCTCCCGCGCACCTTGCCCGAGCGGTCAGTAAGAAATATTTCAAATATATCTTATTCTCCTTCATGGAGCACGACAATGGCCGAGGTCCGATCCGCCGATGCGCGAGGCCGGGAGGCCGGCCTCCTGGCCCTCGCCGCCGTCTGGCTCGGCCTGCTGATCGGCGTCTCCTTCCTGGCGACGCCGGCCAAGTTCCTGGCGCCGAGCCTGGCGCTGCCGGTGGCGCTCGACGTCGGCCGCCACACCTCCGCGGTCTTCGACAAGGCCGAGTGGTTCCTGGCCGCCGGCCTGATGCTGCTGGTGGCGGTGACGCGGCCGCGCCTCGCCGCCGCCCTGGTCGTGCTCGCGCTGCTGGCCCCAGAGGCGGCCTGGCTGCTGCCCGCCCTCGACCAGCGGGTCGGCCTGATCATCGCCGGCGGACAGCCGCCGCCCTCCGGCCTGCACGACCTCTATATCATCTTCGAAGCGGCCAAGCTCGTCGTCCTGCTGGCGATCGCCGGCGAGGCGGCGCGGCGTCTCGCCCGGCCGGCGGCCCCGCAACTCCCGCTTGCGGAGCCTCGCGGTTAGGCTCATCTTGCGCCGCCCGTTCGACCCCGATCCGTCGGACACACGATGCGCCTGACCGATTTCACCGACTATTCCATGCGGCTCCTGATGTATGCGGCCATGCAGCAGGAAGGCCGGCTGGTTACGATCGAGGAGACCGCCGGCGTCTACGGCATCTCCCGCGCGCATCTGATGAAGGTCGCCAATCATCTGACCCGGGCCGGCTTCCTGCGGGCCGTGCGCGGCCGGTCGGGCGGCCTCGCCCTGGCCAGGCCGGCCGACAGCATCAGCCTCGGCGATGTCCTGCGCGCCACGGAGCCGGACTTTGCCCTGGTCGAGTGCTTCACGTCCGACAATGGCTGCCGGATCACGCCGCGCTGCCGCCTGCGCGGCATCCTCGCCGAGGCGCTCGAGGCCTTCATCGGCACGCTCGACCGCCACACCCTGGCCGACCTGGCGCTGAGCCCGGAGGATTTCGGCATCCAGCCGGTGGCCTGAGCGGACGACCGGCCCGGCCGAAACCGTCGGCCCGGCGACCGCAGCCGCTCAGCCGGGAGCGGACGGCTGCCTCCGCGCCTCGGCGAAGCGCCGGTCGAAATCGCGAGCGAGATCGGCCAGGGTGATGCTGCCGAACCGCGCCAGCAGCAGCGCCTCCGCCTCCTTCAGCGCATCGTCGAGCGCGGCATTGACCGCCTGCTCGATGAGGCAGTCGGGGTGATCGACCGTCGATCCGACCGCGAACAGCCCGGGCTCGCCGATGGCGCGGTGCACGTCCAGCAGGGTGATCTCGTCCAGCCGGCGCGCCAGCGCCCAGCCGCCGCCATGGCCGCGTTCCGAGCGGACATAGCCCTGCCGCCGCAGGCCGGCCATGGTGCGGCGCACGACCACCGGGTTGGTGTTCAGCATGCGCGCGATCACCTCGGACGTGGCGCTGCCGTCGAGCCGGTCCATGTGGATCAGCACATGCAGCATGCGCGAAAGCCGGCTGTCGGGTCTCATCGCTGCGGGCCGCCCCCTCGGATGTCTGTCCGTGCGCCGGGACCGGCCCGGAAGCCTTGCGCGCCCGGCGCGGATGGTTCCCTCAATAGCGGCCCGCGCAATCCGCAACAAGGAAAGTTACGAAGCCTTGACGCACTCACAATTCGTAACTTATGAAGATTCGAATTCGAATGCCAACCGTGCATCCAGGAATCCGCCATGTCCCATGATGTGATCGTCGTCGGCGGCAGCTTTGCCGGCCTGTCCGCCGCCCTGCAGCTGGCCCGCGCCCGCCGGCGGGTGCTGGTGATCGACGCCGGCAAGCCGCGCAACCGTTTCGCCGCCGCCTCGCACGGCTTCCTCGGCCAGGACGGCAAGCCGCCCCGGGCCATCCTTGACGAGGCCACCCGCCAGCTCCTGGCTTATCCGACGGTCGCATTCGTGCCGGGCGAGGCCGTGTCGGCCCGAGCAGCCGGCGGTGGCTTCGCCGTCGCCCTGGCCGACGGCCGGGAGGAGCAGGCCCGGCGCCTCGTGCTGGCAACCGGGCTTGCGGATGAGCTGCCGCTGCCGGGCATGGCCGAGCGCTGGGGCAGGACGGTGCTGCACTGTCCCTATTGCCATGGCTACGAGATGCGCGACCGGCCCCTCGGCGTCATCGCCGGCAACGCCCATTCGGTCCAGCAGGCGGCGCTGCTGCCGGATTGGGGCCCCGCCACCTATTTCACCCAGGGCCTGTTCGAACCCGACGCGGAGGCGGCGGCGCTGCTGGCAGCCCGCGGCGTGCGGATCGAGCGCAGCCCCGTGGTGGAGCTGCTCGGCAATGGGCCCGGCCTCGATGCGGTCCGCCTCGGCGACGGCCGGACCGTGGCCGTCGAGGCCCTGTTCGTCGCGCCGAAGACGCGGATGGCCAGCCCGCTCGCCGGCCAGCTCGGCTGCGTGTTCGACGACGGGCCGACCGGCCCCTATCTGCGCGTCGACGACTGGAAGGCCACCACCGTCCCCGGCATCCATGCCGCCGGCGACGCGACGAGCCCGATGCACAACGCCACCCTGGCCGCGGCCTCGGGCGTCATCGCCGCCGGCGGCGTGCACCAGTCGCTCGTGAGGGAAAGCACCGCGCGGGCCCGGGCGAGCGCCGGAACGTGACGGCGCGGCGCGGCATCTCGTCGGCGCGCCGCCGACAGGGTGCATCCGGCCGCCGCCATGAGGCTTCGCAGGCCCACCGCCCCTCGGGCGGGAAGGGCTTGCGCACGCGCTGGCGCCGCCCCGGGGCGGCTTGTCGGCCGTCGCGGACCTCACGAGCCGGGACGTCGACTCCCGACCCGTAGGGCGGGCGCGTCGGTCAGGCCGCGGACTTCAAGGCCTTCTCGAACCGCGCCTTGACCGGGGCGGCCGACTCGGCGGCCACCTTGCGGGCGAGTTCGCGGAACTCCCGGCCCTGAAGCGTCAGCGTCTCGGCCTGCTTGCGGACGAAGGCCGTGTTGAGCTCGATCGCATCCGCCAGGGTCTTCACCCCGAGCAGGGCCACGGCGTGGTCGAAGGCCGCGTTGGTGCTGGCACGAACCGTCTCCAGGGTCTTGAGGCCGAGGGCCGAAACGCCCTTCGAGGCGGTGGCGTAGGTGCCCTCCACCACGTCCGAAGCCTCCTCGACCTCCGTCTTCAGCTTGGCAAAGGCATCCTGTGCCTCGGCGACGGTCTTCCCGGCGAAGTCGCGCACGGTCTCGGGACCGTCGGCGAGGACCGCGGAAACGGCAGCGGCCGCGGCTTCCACCGGCGTGTCGCGCCCGGCCTCCGGCGCAAAGGCCGCGGAGTCGAGCGTGGTCTCGGCTGGTGCGGCGTCGGCCGCCGGTGCGGCAATGGTTTCGACTTTGGTCTTTGGCTGGGCCATCGTGATCTCCCTGGGAGAGGCGTCCGGAAGTCGCGTCGAGCATCCGAGGCGACCGGGGCCATTACCGGAACCGCACACGACAGCAGTATGACCTTGCGACGACGGAACGACGATCAGCCGGCTGCCATGAGCAGACACCCGGCCAGCCCGTCGCCCGATCCCGGCCTCCCAGGCCGCATCGCATGGCTCTCGCCACGATTGATTTTGCATTTCTCGATGCAAGATCAATGCTGCTCTCGGCGTTCCGCATGGGAGAGGGCCTGCTTGGCGCGCGCGAGTACGACTGCTCCAAACGCGGCGTCAGCAATTCCCCCCCTTGCGGGGGTAAGGGGTGGGGGTCGCGTAGGATAAGACGCGACCAGTTCCCTACGCCCCCTATCCCTCCCCGCCGTCTCGGGTGTTCCCGAGATGGGCAGACAAGGAGGGTAAGTCGGAAACATCCGACTTGCCGGGAGAGGGAAGGCGCGAACGTCGCTCTTGCCTGAGATTGCCGGTCTCGCCCGGCCCAAGACGTATCCGCGGTTCCCTCAAAGCATCGATCCCCTCCGCGCCGGCACCGCATCGAGCGCCTCTACGCCGCCAGGCAGGGCGCCCTGGTCGCCTGCCTGCTGGCACGGCTCGGCCCCGGCAGGCCCCCCACGCCACCGGCGGACCCTGCCGGCGCTACCCGGCGGGATATCGCGCAGGCCGCTTTTCGCACCACCCTCCTCGATCGCGGTGATCGGCAGGCGTCGTGCGCTCGCCATGCTATCAAAATCCTGCCAAAAAAACGCTCGCGCAACGATCGCCGGCAGCCATCGCGCGCTCCTTTGCCGCCACGGGCGAAGCTATAGTGCTATCGAAAGACAACAGCCCCTGCGGAAGGCCGCTCATGAACGAGACGACATCAAGACCCGAACATCCGGCTCGCCGCACCCGCCGCATGGGTGGGCGGGACCCGCAGGAAGCGCATCGCGCCGCCACGCCGCTCGAGGCCTTGTTCGACCTGACCTTCGCGACGACCTTCGGTTTCGCCGCGGCTCAGCTCGCATCCGCGCTGGCCGCCGGCCATTATGGCGTGGCCTTGATCGGATTTGGCTTCGCGACCTTCGCCATCTGCTGGGCGTGGATCAATTTCTCCTGGTTCGCGTCGGCCTACGACACCGACGACTGGGTGTTCCGGATCGTCACCATGGTGCAGATGATCGGCGTTCTGGTGCTGGCCATCGGGCTGCGCCCCATGTTCGCCTCGCTCGAGCAGGGCGCGCATCTCGACAATTCGGTGATGGTGCTCGGCTATGTCATCATGCGTTTGACGATGATCTTCCAATGGCTGCGGGCGGCCAGGCAGGACCCCAAGCGGCGGCGCGTCTGTCTCACCTACGTCACCGCCATCGCAATCGCGCAGATCGGCTGGATCATGCAGATCGTCCTGGATTTTTCCGTCGGGGCCAGCATCGGCCTCGCCATCGTCCTGGCGCTCATCGAGTTCTCCGGACCGATGATCGCCGAGGGCAAGGGGGGCGGCACGCCCTGGCACGCCCACCATATCGCCGAGCGCTACAGCCTGTTCGCCCTGATCGCGCTCGGCGAGGGCGTGGTCGGCACCGTCGCGTCGCTGTCCGCCGTGGTGGAGGAACACGGCTGGACCCTGGATGCCGCATTGGTGTGCATCGCCGGCATGGGACTGACCTTCGGCATCTGGTGGGTCTACAGCTTCCTGCCCTCGGCGCAGGTCCTGCAGGCCCACCGCGACCGCTCCTTCGGCTGGGGCTACGGCCAGATCGTCATCATCGCCGCGATCGTCGCCACCGGCGCGGGGTTGCATGTCGCGGCCATCTTCATCGAGCATGAGGCGGCGATCGGGCCGCTGGCGACCGTGCTCAGCGTGGCGATCCCGGTCAGCCTGTTTCTCGGCTCGGCCTATGCGCTGCATTGCTATCTGCTGCGCCGCTTCGACGTCAGGCATATGGGCCTGCTGGCCGCGACCGCCGCGGTGGTCGTGCTGGCCGTCGGCGCGGCGCTCGCCGGCGTCGACATGGCGGTGTGCCTCGTCATCGTCATGCTGGCGCCGGCGATCACGGTGATCGGCCACGAAGCCTTCGGCGGTCGCCGCCAGGATGCGGTGCTGGCGCGCGAGGGACAGACGGCGCTGCATTGAACGCGACCGGCCGAGCGCCGGCCGGCTTCCATCGATCGGGGCGGCGCGCCGGCCGCGCTCGGCCGCCGGGAGGGAAGGCTCGTGCGCCCTCAGGCCCCCCGCAACCGCCAGCCTGCCCTTGACTTCGGGGACGATCGCCCCTCTAGCATCGTACCATGTCAACGCGTGCACCGCCGATGTCGAACGTTCATCCCCTCAACACCGCACACGCCGCGATCCCCCGCAACGAGGGGCATGCGCTGGAACTGGACTGGGTCGACGAGATTCGCGTCAACCTCTCCGCCGCCGAGCGCCGCGTCGCCACCCTGCCCGGCCGGCGCACCGTGAAGAAGGATGCCCAGGCCGCCTGGCTCCTCAAGGCGCTCACCTGCATCGACCTCACCACCCTCGCCGGCGACGACACCACCGAGCGGGTGAAGCGCCTGTGCGCCAAGGCGAGGTCGCCGCTGCGGCGCGACCTCCTGGAGGCTCTCGGCATGGGCGACCGGGTGGTGCAGACCGGCGCGGTCTGCGTCTATCACCGCTTCGTCGCCACGGCGGCCGAGGCGCTGAAGGACACCCGCATCCCGGTCGCGGCCGTCTCCACCGGCTTTCCCGCCGGCCTGGTGCCGCACGACGTCAAGCTGCGCGAGATCGAGGCCTCGGTGAAGGACGGCGCCGGCGAGATCGACATCGTCATCACCCGCGAGCACGTGCTCACCGGCAACTGGCGGGCGCTCTACCGCGAGATGCAGGATTTCCGCGCCGCCTGCGGCAAGGCGCATGTCAAGGCGATCCTGGCCACCGGCGACCTCAAGACCCTGCGCAACGTCGCCCGGGCCTCGATGGTCTGCATGATGGCCGGCGCCGACTTCATCAAGACCTCGACCGGCAAGGAAGGCGTCAACGCCACGCCGCTGGTGACGCTCGTCATGCTGCGCATGATCCGCGCCTATCAGGAGCGCACCGGCTTCAAGATCGGCTACAAGCCGGCCGGCGGCATCTCCACCGCCAAGGACGTGCTCACCTACCAGTTCCTGATGAAGGAGGAGCTCGGCCGCGAATGGCTGGAGCCGAACCTGTTCCGCATCGGCGCCTCCAGCCTCCTCGCCGACATCGAGCGCCAGCTCGAACATCACGTCACCGGCCGCTATTCGGCCTTCAACCGGCATGCAGTGGGCTGATATGAGCGTCGCGCAGTATTTCGACACCATGGATTACGGCTCCGCCCCAGAAGCCGATACCGAGGCGCGCGCCTGGCTGAAGACCCACGCCGCCGGCTTCGGCCATTTCATCGCCGGGCGCTTCACCGCCGCGGACAGCCATTTCGACACGGTCGAGCCGGCCACCGGCAAGCTCCTGGCCCGGGTCGCCCAGGGCTCGGCCGCCGATGTCGACACCGCCGTCGCCGCGGCGCGCAAGGCGCAGGCGCCGTGGGCCAGGCTCGGCGGCCCCGGCCGGGCCCGCCACCTCTACGCCCTCGCCCGCATGGTGCAGCGCCATGCCCGCCTCTTCGCCGTGATCGAGGCGCTCGACAACGGCAAGCCGATCCGCGAGACGCGCGACCTCGACGTGCCGCTGGCCGCCCGGCATTTCTATCATCATGCCGGCTGGGCCCAGCTGCAGGAGCGCGAATTCCCCGACCATGTGCCGGTCGGCGTCGTCGGCCAGGTCATCCCCTGGAACTTCCCGCTCCTGATGCTGGCCTGGAAGGTCGCCCCGGCCCTGGCGCTCGGCAACACCGTGGTGCTGAAGCCGGCCGAGTTCACGCCGCTGACCGCCCTGCTCTTCGCCGAGCTGGCGGCGCAGGCCGGCCTGCCGGCCGGCGTGCTCAATGTCGTCACCGGCGACGGGACGACCGGCGCCGCCCTGGTCGAGCATCCGAACGTCGACAAGATCGCCTTCACCGGCTCCACCGAGGTCGGCCGCCTGATCCGCGAGAAGACCGCCGGCACCGGCAAGTCGCTGACCCTGGAGCTCGGCGGCAAGTCGCCCTTCATCGTCTTCGACGACGCCGACCTCGACGGCGCCGTCGAGGGCGTGGTCGACGCCATCTGGTTCAACCAGGGCCAGGTGTGCTGCGCCGGCTCGCGCCTCCTGGTGCAGGAGGGCATCGCCGAGACCTTCCACGCCCGGCTCCGGCGCCGCATGGCGAGCCTGCGCGTCGGCCACCCGCTCGACAAGACCATCGACATGGGCGCCATCGTCGCGCCGGTGCAGCTCAAGCGCATCGAGGCGCTGGTCGAGACCGGCGTGCGCGAGGGCGCGCAGAAGTACCAGCCCGACATCGTCCTGCCGAAGGGCGGCTCCTACTATCCGCCGACCCTGCTCAGCGGCGTGCACAGCGCCTCCACCGTGGCGACCGAGGAGATCTTCGGCCCGGTGCTGGTGTCGATGACCTTCCGCACCCCGGACGAGGCGGTGATGCTGGCCAACAACAGCCGCTACGGCCTGGCCGCCAGCGTCTGGAGCGAGACCATCGGCCTGGCGCTCGACGTGGCGCCGAAGCTGCAGGCGGGCGTGGTCTGGGTCAACGCCACCAACCTGTTCGACGCCGCCGTCGGCTTCGGCGGCTATCGCGAAAGCGGCTTCGGCCGCGAGGGCGGGCGCGAGGGCGCCTATGAATATCTCAAGCCCAAGGCCTGGGCCGCCCGCAAGGCGCGCCCGTCCGCCCCGGCGCTGCCGGCGCTCACCGTCGCCTCCGACTTCGAGATGCCGGCGCTCGACCGCACCGCCAAGCTGTTCGTCGGCGGCAAGCAGGCCCGGCCGGACGGCAATTATTCACGGCCCGTGCTCTCGCCCAAGGGCCGGCTGATCGGCGAGGTCGGCGAGGGCAACCGCAAGGACATCCGCAACGCCGTCGCCGCCGCCCGCGGCGCCGAGGCCTGGTCCAAGGCCAGCACCCACAACCGGGCGCAGATCCTCTACTACCTCGCCGAGAACCTCTCGGCCCGCGCCGCTGAGTTCGCCGGCCGCATCGCCGCCATGACCGGCGCCGCGCCGGCCAAGGCCGCGGCCGAGGTGGAGGCCTCGATCGACCGCCTGTTCACCTACGGCGCCTGGGCCGACAAGTACGAGGGCGCCGTGCACACGCCGCCGCTGCGCGGCGTGGCGCTGGCCGTGCACGAGCCGATCGGCGTGGTTGGCGTGGTCTGCCCCGACGAGGCGCCGCTGCTGGCCTTCGTCAGCCTGGCGGCGCCGCTGGTCGCCATGGGCAACCGCGTCGTCGTGGTGCCGAGCGAACGCCACCCGCTCGCCGTCACCGACTTCTACCAGGTGCTGGAGACCTCGGACGTGCCGGCCGGCGTGATCAACATCGTCACCGGCGAGCGCGAGGCCCTGACCAGGACGCTGGCCCAACACGACGACGTCGATGCGCTCTGGGCCTTCGGCTCCAGGCAGGCTTCGACCGAGGCCGAGCGGCTCTCCACCGGCAACCTCAAGCGCACCCTGGTCGACCACGGTCTCCTGACCGACTGGTTCGACCCGGCTCAGGCCGAGGGACCGATCCTGCTGCGCCACGCCGTGCAGGTGAAGAACATCTGGATCCCCTTCGGGGAGTGAGGCCCGTCATGCTCCCGTGACGCAATCGCGGGAGCTTCGGGTTCGTCCGGCCGTCCTGCGCGGCCGCAAGCCGTGAGGATGCCATGCTCAAGAGACTCGACCCCCTGCTCAACGCCGACGTGCTCTACGCCCTGCGCGCCATGGGGCACGGCGACGAACTGGTCCTGGTCGACACCAACTTCCCCGCCGACAGCGTCGCCCGCGAGACCGTGCTCGGCGACCTCCTGCGCATCGACGGCGTCAGCGCCGCCCGCGTGGCCCGTGCCGTGCTCTCGGTGATGCCGCTCGACACCTTCGTCGACGACGCGGCCATGCGCATGGAGATCGTCGGCAATCCCGGCGAGATCCCGCCGGTCCAGGCCGAGGTGCAGCGCGAGATCGACCGCGCCGAGGGCAAGCCCTGGCCGATGGGCTCGATCGAGCGCATGGCCTTCTACGAGCGTGCCAAGAAGGCCTACTGCGTCATCGCCACAGGCGAGACCCGCTTCTACGGCTGCTTCGTCTTCAAGAAGGGCGTGATCCCGCCGCGCCGGCCCTGAGCCGGCTCCCCCCTCGAACATCGCCTGCTGCCGGGACAGCCCGGCAAGAACCTCCGCCGCGCCGGATCTGCGGCACGCCGACGACGTCGCGGCGGGCCGGCAGCCACATTCCGCACGGCGGTCGGCCCATGGCCGGCCGGCCGCCATGCGAAAAGCCGCGCCCCGAGCGCCGCCTTTCAGGTCCACGACCCGCCGGGCCACCGTGGCGTGGTCGGCGCCGGGTGCACGCACCGCGAAGAAGCGGATATCCTCCCGGTCGAGCCCCGTGCGAAAACGATCAGCCGTCGCGCAGATGGGCGGATTTTCGATCAAGGCCACGCGTCCCATATCTCCGTCATCCCGAGCGGAGACGCGCCCATGACCGCCCTCGACACGACGCTGACCCTGATCGGCGGCCCGACCGTGCTGGTCGAGCTCGCCGGGTTCCGGTTGCTCACCGATCCCACCTTCGACGACCCCGGCCGCTACCAGTCCGGCCCCGTCACCCTGGAGAAGACGGGCACGCCCGCTCTCGACGCCGAGGCGGTGGGCGCCATCGACGCGGTGCTGCTCAGCCATGACCAGCACTTCGACAATCTCGACCACGCCGGCCGGGCCTTCCTGCCCAGGGCCGGCACGACCTTCACCACGCCGGCCGGCGCCGGACGGCTCGGCGGCAATGCCCGCGGGCTGGCGGACTGGGAAACGGTGCAGCTCGAAGGCGCCGGCGGGCGCCGGCTGCACGTCACCGCCACGCCGGCCCGCCACGGCCCAGCCGGCATCGAGCCGATCGCCGGCGACGTCGTCGGCTTCGCCCTCGGCGTCGAGACGCCCGGCGACGCCGTCTACATCAGCGGAGATACGGTCTGGTACGAGGGCGTGGCCGAGGTCGCGCGGCGCTACGACCCGAAGCTGGTCATCCTGTTTGCCGGCTCGGCCAAGCCGCGCGGCCCCTTCCACGTCACCATGGACAACAACGACGCGATCGAGGCCGCCCATGCCTTCCCGCGGGCGCGGATCCTCGCCGTGCACAATGAAGGCTGGGCCCATTTCACCGAAAGCCGCGACGATCTCGTTCGTGCCTTCACGGCGCTGGCGCTCGCCGGGCGGCTGGAGCTGCCGGAGGCGGGGGTGCCGCTCAGGCTCGCGCTCTGACGCTTTGGCACGCCGCGGATTGCGGTCGCCTGCCCTGCCGTGGCAATACTCCTCCAGTCCAAGGGGCTGCCGGCCGGTCCGACGACCCCGGACATATCGGTTTCAGGTGAGGATGACGGTCATGGCCAACGACAAGATGATGGCGCAAATCTCCGGGAAGGGCGGCTTCATCGCCGCGTTGGACCAGAGCGGCGGCTCGACGCCGGGCGCGCTGCGGCTCTACGGCATCCCGGAGACGGCCTATTCCGGCGACGCCGAGATGTTCCGGCTGGTGCACGAGATGCGGGTGCGCATCATGTCCGCGCCGGCTTTCTCGGGCGACAAGGTCATCGGCGCGATCCTGTTCGAGGCCACCATGGACGGGGAAGCCAAGGGCAAGCCGGTGCCGGCCTATCTGTGGGAGGACCGCGGCGTGGTTCCCTTCCTGAAGGTCGACAAGGGCCTCGAAGCGGAGAAGGACGGTGTCAGCCTGATGAAGCCGATGCCCACCCTCGACGCCCTGCTCGAGCGGGCGGTGAAGGCCGGCATCTTCGGCACCAAGATGCGCTCGGTCGTCAACCTGGCCTCGCCGGCGGGCATCGCCGCCGTCGTCGCCCAGCAGTTCGAGGTCGGCGAGCAGATCGCGCGGCATGGCCTCATGCCGATCATCGAGCCGGAAGTCTCGATCAAGAGCCCGGACAAGGCCGGCGCCGAGGCCATCCTGCTCAAGGAGATCACGGCGCATCTCGACGCCCTGCCCGCGGGCCGCAAGGTCATGCTCAAGCTGACCATCCCGGACGTGCCCGACCTCTACCTGCCGCTGGTCAACCACAAGAACGTCGCCCGGGTGGTGGCGCTCTCCGGCGGCTACACCCGCGCCGACTCCTGCCGGCGCCTGGCCGCCAACCACGGCATGATCGCCAGCTTCTCGCGCGCCCTGGTCGAGGAGCTCAAGCACGGCATGAGCGATGCCGAGTTCGACGCGGCGCTGGCCCGCTCGATCGACGAGATCTACCAGGCCTCGACCGTCAAGTCCTGACGCGCCGTGCGGGGCCGGGCCGCGAAGGCGGGCCCGGCCCTGTCGCCGCCGGAGCGGCGACGACGGGGCTCCGAACGCTTTTGCGCGCCGGGCGCGCTATCGCCCTCCGGCCAGGTCCGGAACATCCGTTTCCGCCCCCAACACCGTCAGCCGCTCGATGAACCGCCCCTTGGCGGCGTGCCGGGTGCGGATCATCTTGAGCTTGCGCAAAAAGACATCGGTCGTGCCGCGTTCCCGGGCGAGGACCTGCAGGTCCGCCAGCAGGCTCGCTGCCCGATCATAGGCGACGGCGTTGCGGCGCTCGATTTCGGTCTCGATCTCCTTCCAGACGCTCTCGCCGCGCCGCGCGACCGCCTGGATCCGGGCGCGGTGGATCTTTTCCGCTTCCGCCTCCTGTCGCCTGCGCTCCGCGGCCGCTTTCTCAAGCTCCGCCTGCTTGCGCAGGCCGCGGAGCACGCCGGCGCGTTCGCGCAGTTCCCCGACGGTCCGCCTGGTCACCGACAAGGTGCCCGCCTCCGCCATCAGGCGCCTGCGAATTTCGCCGCGCAACTCGGCCGCGACGTGGGGATCGCCGTCGTGTAGCCGGGCCAGAAGGCCCGTCTTCTCCGGATCGGCCATCGCTGCAATCGCCGTCCGCACGGCTTCCGGCGCCGCCGCCGGCACGCAAGAGCGCTCGGCCGCGGCCGCCACGAGGCCCGGATCGATGCCAAAGAAGCGGGCGAAGGCGTCGAGCGCGCCGGTGATCGGTCCGATACCCGGCATCGGCTCGGGCGCGTCCGCCTCGAATGTCTCGGTCTCGACCGCCATCAGCCACAGGAGGTAGAACAGCCGCAGATCGCCGGCGAGGATGTCCGCCCGCAACGGCGCCAGCGCCGCGAGCCAGCCCGATCCGTCGTCCCATTCTCCGTCATACTGCCTTTCGTCGTCGGAGCTGATATTCAGGATGAGGTTCTCGCCGGCCGTGCGAATGGTGACCCAGTCGACCTCGCACAGGAATGGTCCGAGGTCAGCACTGTCGACCAGGCGCTTCGGCAGCCGGATCATCAGCCGGCGCTGTCCCCAATTGGCGAGATAGAGATGCAGGTCGAACCAAGACTCCATGAGCCTGGCTGGATCGCCCCTGAAGTCGCCGTACTCATAGGAATTCGCGAATGTGGTGGCGGTAATCCGCGCCCGCGTCGACAGGGCCCGCAGCGCTTCCTGGTCGGCGGGTCCGAGCGGATGATCGACGGCCTGGAATTCGTAATACTGGTATTCGCTCAAGGCGGCCTCCGCGACTCGCTGGCGTGCGCGGCCAGCATATCAGCCGACGGCCGCCCGCGATGCGGAGCGATCGGAAGCCGAGCGGTCGACTTCGTCCCGCATGTCCCCATACGCCCGTGTTCTTGGGTCCCGGACGCGGCGTGCCGCCGACCTGCCGGTTCGACAGCGCCAGCTCTCGCTTCGGCACGCTCTATGTCGGCCGCAGCCTCGCTGGCGCCATGGCGGAGACCGTTCTGCGCAACCCGCAACGGTTGATGATCGCCATTTCCGATATCGCGGATCGTGCCGCAACCCAGTTGACCTGCCGCCGCCCACTTCGACTGGTCAAGCTCCATGCCGCCGGCTTGCACGCGGTCGGAACGGACAACGCCATCTCGACCGGCCCCTATGAGCCATGCGGGCGATGGGCCGACGCCCTTTGGGATCATCCCGACAGGCCGGACGGGATTGCCTATCAATCCCACGACTCAGGCGAGCTCTGCTTCGCCCTGTTCGAGCGCCCCGACATGGCGCTCGACCCCCGTTCGACCACGGCGCTGACCGCCATGCTGCCCGAGGTCGCCCGCCTGCTGGACTCCCATGGCAAGTCGCTCGCGCCCGGCTGACCAAGCCCCTCACCCGCCCGCGGCCGGCGCCTCTGTCACCGGGAACGCCGCGCCGGGCCGATAGAGCAGGATCGGACGGATCTCGTAGACCGCGGTGGGATTGGCGCGGCGCAGGTCGCGGGCCGCCGCCACCGCTGCCTCGCGATCGGCGCAGTCGACGACATAGAAGCCGAGCAGTTGTTCCTTGGTCTCGGCGAAGGGACCGTCGATCACCATGCCGGCGCCCGGGCCGCGCAGGGTGCACGCCCGCTCCGTCGCCCCGAGCCGGGCGGCCGGGCCGAGCCGGCCCTGCTCGTTCAGCCGGCCATGGACCTTTTGCAACTCGGCCATCAGGGCCGCGTCCTCCTCGGGTGTCCAGGACGAGACCACGCCCTCGGCGTGATAGGCCAGGATGGCGTAGAGCATGGCAAGTCGCCTTTCTGCTGGCTGGCGGGATGCGGCAGCCAAGCCGATCGCGTCCGCTTGCGCAAGCCCGCGGGCGCACCCTATCGCTCGTAGCTCGACCGGCTGATGCCGTAGCGCTGCAGCTTGTCGTAGAAGGTCTTGCGCGGGATGCCGAGTTCCTCCAGCGTGGCGCGGACATCGCCCCTGTGCCGGGTCAGCGCCGCGCGGATCAGCCGTGCCTCGTAGAGCTCGACCCGCTCGGGCAGGGTCGAGGCCACCGGTGCCGGCGATGCGTCGCCGCCGACCTCCGCCAGGCCGAGCACCACCCGCTCGGCGAAATGCACGATCTCGCGCACATTGCCCGGCCAGTCATGGTCGAGGAGATGGCGGCGGACGGGCTCGGAGAGACCCGGCGGCTCGCGCCGGAAGCGACGCGCCGCCAGGCCGAGGAAATGCGCGAACAGCAGCGGCACGTCCTCGCGCCGCTCGCGCACCGGCGGCACCCGGAGCGTCACCACGTTGAGGCGATGGAACAGGTCCTCGCGGAAGCCGGCCCGCCGCTCCGGCTCGCCGAGATCGTACTTGGCCGCGGCCACCACCCGCAGATCGACCGGCCGCAACACGTTGGCGCCGAGCGGCATGACCTCGCGCCGCTCCAGCACGCGCAGCAGCCGGGCCTGCGTGCCGAGCGGCATGCTCTCGATCTCGTCGAGGAACAGCGTGCCGCCGCTCGAATGCTCGATCAGGCCGATGCGCTTCTTCTGCGCACCGGTGAAGGCGCCGGGCTCGTGGCCGAACAATTCGCTCTCGATCACGCTTTCGGGCAGCGCCGCGCAGTTGAGGGCGACGAACCGGCCGTCGCGCCGACGCCCGAGCCGGTGCAGCTGGCTTGCCACCACCTCCTTGCCGCTGCCGGTCTCGCCGACGACCAGCACGTCGACATCCGCGTCGGCGATGGCGCGCAGCGTCTCGCGCAGCCGCCGGATCGCCGGCGCGTCGCCGATCAGCGGCGCATCGGCCTCGGCCGCCTCCGCCGCCTGGCGCAGGCGCCGGTTCTCCATCACCAGCCGGCGCTTTTCCGCCGCATGCCGGACGCTCTGGACCATCCGGTCGGCGGCGAAGGGCTTGGCCAGGAAATCGTAGGCCCCCTCCCGCATCGCCTCGACCGCCATGGCGATGTCGCCATGGCCGGTGATGAGAATGACCGGCAGGTCCGGATCGACGGCGGCGAGGCAGCGGAAGAGCTGCATGCCGTCGATGCGCGGCATGCGCAGGTCCGTGACGACCACGCCGGCAAAGCCGGCATCGACCGCCTCCAGGGCCTCGGCGGCCGAAGCGAAGGGCAGCGGCCGGAAACCGGCGAGCTGCAGCGTCTGCGCGTTGGCGCGGCGCAGGTCGGCGTCGTCGTCGACGAAGGCAACCGGGATCGGCGGCTCGGCGGTCATGGCGCCCTCGGCAGCGACAGGGTGAAGCGGGTGCCGCTCCCGGCGGCGCTGGCGACGTCGAGGCTGCCGCCGAACTCCTCGACGATATCCTTGGAGATCACCAGCCCGAGGCCGAGGCCGCGCGGCTTCGTGGTGGTGAACGGGGTGAAGAGAGCCGCCATCACGTCCTCGGCGATGCCGGGGCCGTTGTCGGCGACGCCGAGGCGGACCGTGTCGGCCGCGACGGCGAGGCCGAGATGGATCGCTGCGTCCTCGCGCCCCTCCAGCGCCTCCAGGGCGTTCTGGATCAGGTTGACCAGCACCTGCTCCAGCCGCACCCGGTTGGCGAGGACGCGCAGTCCCGCCTCCGGCCGGTCGGCGGTCAGCGCCACGCCCTGGCGGCGGACGCGGATGCCGACCAGCAGCAGGGCGCCGTCGATCGCCTCCAGCACGCCGGTCGGCCCGATCTCGCCGGTGCCCTTGCGCGAGAAGCCGCGCAGCTCGCCGGTGATGGCGCCGATGCGTTCGGTCAGCCCGGCGATGGTGGCGAGGTTGCCGCGCACCGCGCCGCGATCGTCGTGCTCGAGGAAGGCGACGGCATTGTCGGCATAGCTGCGGATCGCCGCGACCGGCTGGTTGACCTCGTGCGCCAGCCCGGCGGTGATCTGGCCGAGCAGGGCGAGGCGGTTGGCCTGGGCCAGTTCGTCCCGCGCCGCCTGCAGCTTGGCCTCGATGCGCTGGCGCTCGTCGATCTCGGCGGTCAGCCGCTCATTGGCCGAGCGCAGGTCGACGGTGCGCGCGGCGACCCGGCGCTCCAGTTCGGCCCGCGCCTCGACGTCCTCGGCCGCGCGGGCCTGGGCGCGCTGGCGCCGGTGCACCAGCAGCCCGGCCAGCGCCAGCACCGGCGCCACCACGCCGAGGGCGCTGACCCGCCAGGTGTAGGCGCCGGCGGCGAGCGCCGTCCCCACCGGCCGCAGCAGGTGCAGGCGCCAGGGGGTCGAGGGCACGTCGCCGCCGCTGGCGAGATAGAGCCGCCCGTCCGGCCGGCGGACGCGGAGATCCTCGTCCGACGTCCCTTCCTCGCGACGGGCGAAGGGCAGCGGCGCCAGTGGCGCGTCGCCGAACTGCAGGCTGGCGCGGATCAGGTCGGCCTCGGCCAAGGCGATCGGCGCCTGTGTCCGGAAGCGCAGCTCCGGCACGCTGGTGAGGAGCACGATGCCGCGCGGATCGGTGACGTAGACCACGGCGCCGGACTGGTGCCAGTCCGCTTCGACCTGGTCGAATTCGACCTTGACCACGATCACGCCCTTGAACACGCCGCCTTCGTCGATCCGCCGCGAGATGTAGAGTCCGGGTCGGCGGCTGACCGTGCCGAGGGCGAAGTACTCGGCCTGCCCGTCGGCCACGGCACCGGTGAAATAGGGCCTGAACCCGTAGTCGCTGCCGACGAAGCTGGTCGGCTCGCGCCAGTTGCTCGCCACCAGCCCGATCCCTGCGGTGTCGAGCAGATAGATCACCGCCGAGCGGGTCTCCCGGTTCAGCGTCTCGAACTTGGCGTTGAGCGCCGCGATCACCGCGGGGTCGCGGCGCAGCAGGGCGGCGCGCACGTCCGGGTCCTGCGACAGGACGAAGGGCAGCGCCCGCTGCTTCTCCAGCTCGCTGCGCAGGACGGCAATGTCGAGCGCGACGCCGCCGCTCGCCTGGTCCCTCAGCGCCGCGGCAGCGCGCGAGCGGCCGATATCGCCGGCGAGCCAGGCGCTCAGCGCCAGGATCGCCAGGGCGGCCACGGCGAAGACCAGCCATTCCAGGCGCCGCCGCCGTGCCGGCGCGACCGTGTCCGCCATGGGCCTCTCCCGCGCGCCAGGCGCTTCCAACTGGCATGCTGTGCGAAAATCCGCACGGCATCAAGGGACGTGAGCGGAAATCCGCTCGCCGTCAACGCCACCCCGCCGCGGGCCCCTTCGGAAAATTCAAATGAATCAATTCGTTATATGCACGGCTCAGATTGGCATCCCGCTTGCGTAGGGGTTGGCGAAGTCGCGGAGCAACACGCGGCTTGTAGGAAACGCAACCCGGTCCGGAGCCCGGCTCCGCGACCCCGCAACGGAGGACGCCATGGCTCCCCTCGCCGCACTCAGCCCGCCGGATGCGTCGCGCAAGCGGCCGCTCTACGCCACGCTCTACGTCCAGGTGATCGTCGCCATCATCGCCGGCATCCTGCTCGGCCATTTCTGGCCCGAGTTCGGCGCCAGCCTGAAGCCGCTGGGCGATGCCTTCATCAAGCTGATCAAGCTGGTGATCGCGCCGGTGATCTTCCTCACCGTCGTCACCGGCATCGCCGGCGTCAGCGACCTGAAGAAGGTCGGGCGGGTCTTCGTCAAGGCGATGGTCTATTTCCTCGTCTTCTCGACGCTCGCCCTGATCGTCGGCCTGATCGTCGGCAACGTCATCCAGCCGGGCGCCGGCCTCAACATCGACCCCGCCCAGCTCGATCCCAAGTCGGTGGCCGAGTTCACCACCAAGGCGCATGACCAGACCATCGTCGGCTTCCTGATGAACATCATCCCGACGACGCCGGTCAGCGCCCTCGCCTCCGGCGACGTGCTGCAGGTGCTGTTCTTCTCCGTGCTGTTCGGCATCGCCCTGGTGCTGATCGGCGAGCGGGCCGAGCCGGTCATGACCGTGCTGAACTCGCTGTCGGCGGCGATGTTCCGCATGGTCGCCTTCCTGATGCGGGCCGCCCCGATCGGCGCCTTCGGCGCCATGGCCTTCACCATCGGCAAGTTCGGCATCGGCGCCGTGACCAAGCTGCTCCTGCTGATCGGCACCTTCTACATCACCTCGATCCTGTTCGTCGTGCTGGTGCTCGGTGCCGTGTGCATGGCCAACGGCTTCTCGATCTTCGCCCTGGTGCGCTACATCAAGGAAGAGCTCCTGCTGGTGCTGGGCACGAGTTCGTCCGAAGCCGCCCTGCCCAGCCTGATGCAGAAGATGGAGCGGGCCGGCTGCAAGGCCTCCGTCGTCGGCCTGGTGGTGCCCACCGGCTACTCGTTCAACCTTGACGGCACCAACATCTACATGACGCTGGCCGCCCTGTTCATCGCCCAGGCGACCGGCATCCATCTGTCCATGGGCGAGCAGATCCTGCTGCTGCTGGTGGCCATGCTCAGCTCCAAGGGCGCGGCCGGCATCACCGGCGCCGGCTTCATCACCCTGGCGGCGACGCTCTCGGTCGTTCCCTCCGTGCCGGTCGCCGGCATGGCGCTGATCCTTGGCATCGACCGCTTCATGTCGGAATGCCGCGCCCTCACCAACCTGGTCGGCAATGCCGTGGCCACGATCGTCGTCGCCCGCTGGGAGGGCGAGCTCGACCGCAGCAAGCTCGCCGCCGCGCTCAGCGGCACCGACGAGCCCGAGCCGGCGCCGAGCCTGGTGCCGGCCGAGTGACGGACCGGGCCGGCGCCGGGCGCCGGCCCCTCCGCGTCGGCCCACGCACGCCAGGCAAGCCGACGCGTCGGACGCGCCCCCCTACGCGTCGTCCCAGCGCCGCTTGCCCTTGCCGCCGCGATGGGCCTTGCTGATGCGGGCCCATCTGCGGCGCTCCTCGGCCCGCGCCACCGGATCCTCCTTGCGGTCGAGATGCGCCAGCTCGCGGCGCAGCTTGCCGTAGCCGCGCCAGCGCCCCTCGTCGAGCCGGCCCTCCTCGAGCGCGGCGCGGACGGCGCATCCCGGCTCACCGTCATGGGTGCAGTCGCGGAACCGGCAATCCCCCGCCAGGGCCTCGATATCGGCGAAGGTCGCCGACACGCCGCCGTCGGCATCCCACAGGCCGAGCTCGCGCATGCCGGGCGTGTCGAGCACCAGGCCGCCCCCCGGCAGCACGACCAGCTCGCGATGGGTGGTGGTGTGGCGGCCGCGCGCATCCTGTTCGCGGATCGCCTGGGTCGCCATCAGCTCGCCGCCGGCCAGGGCGTTGAGAAGCGTCGACTTGCCGACGCCGGAGCTGCCCAGCAGCGCCGCCGTGCAGCCCGGCCGGACCAGGCCGCGCACGGCCTCGAGGCCCTGCCCGGTCAGGGACGAGATCGCCATGACGGGTGCGCCCGCGGCCACCTCCAGCGCCGCCGCGACCTGAACGGCGGCATCGGCACGCATGTCCGCCTTGGTCAGCACGATCGCCGGCTCCGCGCCGCTCTCGCGGGCGATGGCGAGGTAGCGCTCCAGCCGCCGCGGGTTGAAGTCGGCGTTGAGCGAGGCGAGGAGCAGGGCGACGTCGATATTGGCCGCCAGCACCTGCACGACATCGGCGCGTCCGGCCGCCTTGCGCCGGAACACGGTGCTGCGCGGCAGGAGATGGTGGATGGTCGCCGTGCCCTCGGCGGGCCGCGCCGCGGCCGCGACCCAGTCGCCGGCAACCGGCAGGCCTTCCGCCGGCGCCTCGAAAGCGAGGCGGCCGGAAAGGCCGGCGGCAAGCTCCCCGAGCGGGGTGACGAGGCGGTAGAGCCCGCGTTGCTGGACGATCACGCGGCCAGGGACGAGCCCTGCCGCGGCATGATGCGCGAAGTCGTTCCGGAGCCTGTCGCTCCAGCCATAGGTTTCAAGCACTTGGAAATGTCTTTCGGTCGGATGGCCATGTCAGGCGCCGGCCGAAGGCAGGTCTCCCCGTTGATCAGGGCAGCCGGACGGCGGCGCAGCGGAGCGCGTCGAAGGTCACAATCATCTTCCGGCTCCTTTCCTGCTGGCGTTGCCGACTCCGGATGCAATAGCAGAAGCGGGCGGCCGGGGATAGCCTGGACGCGCCAATGGCCGGCGGACGGCCCGCGGAGGCCCGGCTCAATGCAGTTGCGGCTTCTTCAGATAGCTGCCGCGATCGGCCGACTTGACGCGCAGCCACAGGCTGCGGTTGTCGCGCACGACCTCGATCGGGATTTCGGTGCCCGCCGGACCGCTGCTCCAGACCTTGCGGTAGAAATCGGCGAGGCCGACGACGCTGGAATCGCGGACGCCCGAGACGATGTCGCCCTCGCGCAGGCCCGCGGCCGCGGCCGGGCCGCGCTCGACCACGTCGGCGATCACGATCCTGCCGTCGCTCTCGGCCGAATACACGCCGAGCCAGGGGCGCGGCGGCTTGTTGACCTGGCCGAAGGCGAGCAGGTCGTCGAGGATCGGCGGCAGCAGGTCGATCGGCACGCTCATGTTGATGTCCTGCATCCCCGCGCCGGTGACCTGCTGCAGCAGCAGCGAGCCCACGCCGAGCAGCCGGCCGTCCGCGCCGATCAGTCCCGCGCCGCCCCAGGCGGGATGCGCCGGCGCGGTGAAGATGGCCTCGTCGAGCAGATATTCCCAGTAGCCCGCGAACTCCTGCTTGGCGACGACGGTCGAGCGGACATATTGGCCCTTGCCGGTGCCGCCGCCGGCCAGGATGACGGGGTCGCCAAGCTTCGCCTGGCTCGCCCGGCCGAACGCCAGCGCCGGCAGGTCGAGCCGGTCGAGGGCCTGCAGCAGCCCGAAGCCGGTCTCCTGGTCATAGGCCAGGGCATGGGCCGGCGTGACGCGCCCGTCGGCGCCGGTCAGCCAGACGTCGCCGGCCTCGGCGATGAGATAGCCGATGGTGAGCACCAGGCCGCTCTCGCGGATGACCACGCCGCTCCCGCCGCGTTCCGTGCCGAGGACGGACGCGGTGAAGCCGTCCTCCGGGATCCGGGAGTGGACGGCGACGATGGATCGGAGGGCGTGATCGATGTCCAATCCTGGCTCCTGTTGCCGATCCTGCAGGGGTGGTCCGGTCGGCATCGTACTTACGTAAAGCGCAATCGCCGGCGCGCAAGTCCCGGTCGTCGCCCACATCCCGGGCCGGGCCCGGACCGGCCGGCGCGGGAATGCGGAGAACCGCGCCCCGGCGGCTCCCGGACGCGGGGCCGGTCTTTCGCTTTGCTTCGCATGGCGGCAGAAACGAAAGCCGTGCGCCTGCCGCCGCACCGGCGTATAGAGGGCCCCTGCCGATTGCAGGAGGCCCGCATGCTCGCCGCCAATGAGCGCCAGGACGACATCGTCACCCTGGCCCGCGCCGTCGGGCGCGTCAGCGTCGAGGATCTGGCGGCGCGGTTCGACGTCTCGCCGCAGACCATCCGCAAAGACCTCAACGACCTGTGCGAGAAGCGCATCCTCACCCGCATCCATGGCGGGGCTATCATCGCCTCCTCGATCGAGAACGTGTCCTACGAGGCCCGCCGGCTGATCGGCGCCGAGGAGAAGCGCAAGATCGGCCTCGCCGCGGCGGCGCTGATTCCCAACAAGTCGTCGCTGTTCATCAATATCGGCACCACCACCGAGGAGGTCGCCGCCGGCCTGCACGCCCACGAGGATCTCCTGGTCATCACCAACAATCTCAACGTCGCCACCGGCCTCTACCGCAATCCCAAGATCGACGTGATCGTGGTCGGCGGCCCCGTGCGCTCGGACGGAGCGGTGATCGGCTCGGTCGCGGTCGACCTGATCCACAAGTTCAAGGTCGACGCCGCGGTGATCGGCGCCTCGGCCATCGACGAGGACGGCGCCCTGCTCGACTTCGACTACGAGGAGGTGAAGGTGGCGCAGGCGATCATCCAGAACGCCCGCCGGGTGATCCTGGTCGCCGACCGGCTGAAGTTCGAGCGCGCCGCGCCGATCCGCATCGCCAACCTGTCCGACGTCGACGCCTTCGTCACCGACCGGCTGCCCAACGAGGAGATGCGGGCCCTGTGCCAGGCGCACGGCGTCTCGGTGGTCGAGACCGCGGTGGAGGCGACGGCAAGCCCGAAGGCCCGTCCCCGCCCGGACGGCGAGCGGGCCTGAGGCCCCCCGCCGCCGCGGCCGGCTCGGCGCGGCGCCGCCCCCACGGCGGGGCGCCGAAGCGGCGGCGCCCCGCCGTCCCGCTTTCGTTTCGACGCGTGGATCGCTCATTTGCGGCGGCGACGCCGCCGTGTCGCCGTTCCATCGCCGCATTTGATTTCGAATTTCATATAACGAAATAGCATTTTCTCACATGAGCCGCACTTGCGTTCAAACGGGCTTCTGTTTATCGTCAATCGCAACAGGAAACGAAAGCGCCGGATTTTCGGCCCACAGGGACTGGAGACGACCGTGAACGGATCGTACGACCTCGCCATCATCGGCGGCGGCATCAACGGCTGCGGCATCGCGCGCGACGCCAGCGGCCGCGGGCTGTCGGTGTATCTGTGCGAGCAGAACGACCTCGCGAGCGGCACCTCGTCGGCGGCCACCAAGCTGATCCATGGCGGCCTGCGCTATCTCGAATATTACGAGTTCCGCCTGGTGCGCGAAGCGCTGATGGAGCGCGAGGTGCTGTGGAAGATGGCGCCCCACATCATCTGGCCGCTGCGCTTCGTGCTGCCGCACCACAAGGGCCTGCGCCCGGCCTGGCTGCTGCGCCTCGGCCTGTTCCTCTACGACCATCTCGGCGGACGCAAGCTCCTGCCGGCGACCCGCACTCTCGACCTTTCCACCGACGTCACCGGCAAGCCGCTGAAGCCGGGCGAGTATGCCCGCGGCTTCGAATATTCCGACGCCTGGGTCGAGGACGCCCGGCTCGTCGCCCTCAACGCCCGCGACGCCGCCAATCGCGGCGCCACCATCCGCACCCGCACCCGCGCCGTCTCGGCCGAGCGCGACGCCCAGGGCTGGACGCTGACCACCCAGGACACCCTCACGGGCCGCACCGAGACCATCCGCGCCAAGATCCTGATCAACGCCGCCGGCCCCTGGGTCGCCGACGTGCTGACCTCGAAGCTGCGCGTCAACACCGAAGCCAAGGTGCGCATGGTCCAGGGCTCGCACATCGTGGTGAAGAAGCTCTACGACCACGACCGCTGCTACATTTTCCAGAACGCCGACAACCGCATCATCTTCGCCATCCCCTATGAGCGCGACTTCACCCTGATCGGCACCACCGACCGCGACTATGTCGGCGACCCCGCCGACGTGAAGGCGACACCCGAGGAGATCGACTACCTGTGCAAGGCGGCCAGCGAATACTTCGCCAGGCCGGTCACCGAAGCCGACATCGTCTGGACCTATTCGGGCGTGCGTCCGCTCTACGACGACGGCGCCACCGCCGCCCAGGCCGCCACCCGCGACTATGTGCTGGTGCTGGACGACAAGGGCGGCGCGCCGCTGCTCTCGATCTTCGGTGGCAAGATCACCACCTATCGGCGCCTGGCCGAGCACGCCATCGAGAAGCTCGAGCCGTTGCTGCCGGAGACGGTCAAGGCCAAGCGCGGCTGGTCGGGCACCGTCCCCCTGCCCGGCGGCGACTTCCCGGTCCAGGGCTTCGACGCGCTCCGCGCCGAGATCGCCAAGGCCCATCCCTGGATCTCGGCCGAGCATGCCCGGCGCCTGGTGCGCGCCTACGGCACCAAGGCGCGCGACATCCTCAAGGGCGCCACCTCGCTGGCCTCGCTCGGCCGCGACTTCGGCGCCACGCTGACCGAGGCCGAGGTCAACCACCTCATGGCCGAGGAATGGGCCCGGACCGCCGCCGACGTCCTCTGGCGCCGCTCCAAGCTCGGCCTGCGGCTGACCCGCGAGCAGGCGGCCGACCTCGATGCCTATATGAGCGGCCGCCTGGCAGTCGCTCCACAGGGGAGCATCGCCAAGTGAGCCTCGTCCTCGACAAGATCGGCAAGACCGTCGGCGGCCAGACCCACATTCACGACGTCTCGCTGACGCTCGAGCGCGGCTCCCTCAACGTGCTGCTCGGCCCGACCCTGTCGGGCAAGACCTCGCTGATGCGGCTGATGGCGGGCCTGGACAAGCCGACCTCCGGCCGCCTCTTCGTCGACGGCACCGACGTCACCGGCGCCCATGTGCGCAGCCGCTCAGTCGCCATGGTCTACCAGCAGTTCATCAACTACCCCTCCCTGACCGTCTACGAGAACATCGCCTCGCCCCTGCGCGTCGCCGGCCATCCGCGCGAGCAGATCGACCGCGAGGTGCGCGAGGCCGCCCGCCTGATGAAGCTGGAGCCGATGCTGGACCGCACGCCGGCCCAGCTCTCCGGCGGCCAGCAGCAGCGCACCGCCCTCGCCCGCGCCATCGTCAAGCGGGCCGCGCTGGTGCTGCTCGACGAGCCGCTGGCCAATCTCGACTACAAGCTGCGCGAGGAGCTGCGCGAGGAACTGCCGAAGATCTTCGAGGCCTCCGGCGCGGTCTTCGTCTACGCCACGACCGAGCCGCACGAGGCGCTGCTGCTCGGCGGCAACACCGCGACGCTGTGGGAAGGGCGGGTCACCCAGTTCGGCCCGACGCCGCAGGTCTATCGCCGCCCGCACGACCTCACCACGGCGCAGGTCTTCTCCGACCCGCCGATGAACATGCTGGCGGTCGAGAAGCAGGGCGCGTCGGTTCGGCTGCCCTCCGGCGAGGCCGTGGCCGCCGCCGGCGTCCTCGGTTCCGTCCCGGACGGGCGCTATAGCGTCGGCTTCCGGCCGAACCAGCTCTATCTCGCGCGCCCGGCCGCGGACGCGATCGCGCTGCCGGCGACCGTGTCGGTCAGCGAGATCTCGGGCTCGGAGAGTTTCATCCATGTGGCGTACGGCGACCACCGCTTCGTGGCGCTGACCCCCGGCGTGCGCGACATCGCCCCCGGCACCGGCATCGAGACCTTCATCGATCCCGCCCGCCTCTTCGTCTTCGCCACCGACGGCCGCCTCGCCGCCGCCCCGACGCACGCCTCCTAGGAGCCCGTCATGGCCGAGATCACGCTGAAGGGCCTCGCCCATTCCTACAGGCCCAACCCGAAGACGCCGTCCGACTATCAGCTCAAGCGCATCGACCACGTCTGGCGCCAGGGCGGCGCCTATGCGCTGCTCGGGCCGTCCGGCTGCGGCAAGACCACCCTGCTCAACATCATTTCCGGGCTGGTGACGCCGAGCGAGGGCTCGGTGCTGTTCGACGGCCGCGACGTCACCCGCCTGCCGACCGAGAGGCGCAACATCGCCCAGGTGTTCCAGTTCCCGGTGATCTACGACACCATGACGGTGGCCGAGAACCTCGCCTTCCCGCTGAAGAACCGCGGCATGGAGCGCGGCAGGATCGAGGAGCGCGTCAGGGAGATCGCCGGCCTCCTCGACCTCGAGCGCGACCTCGGCCGCCGCGCCCGCGGCCTCACCGCCGACGCCAAGCAGAAGATCTCGCTGGGGCGCGGGCTGGTCAGGCCCGACGTCGCCGCCGTGCTGTTCGACGAGCCGCTGACGGTGATCGATCCCGGCCTGAAGTGGGAGCTGCGCTCCAAGCTCAAAGCGCTGCACAAGCGCCTCGACATCACCATGATCTATGTCACACACGACCAGACCGAGGCGCTCACCTTCGCCGACACGGTGGTGGTGATGCATGACGGCGGCGTGGTGCAGATGGGCACGCCCGCCGACCTGTTCGAGCGGCCGGCGCACACCTTCGTCGGCTACTTCATCGGCTCGCCCGGCATGAACCTGTTCAAGGCCGAGGTCGAGGGCCGGCAGGCCAGGGTCGGCGGCAGCGTCGTCGCGCTGGAGCGGGCCTATCGCAGCCTGCCCGGCGGCCGCGTCGAGATCGGCGTGCGGCCGGAATTCGCCACCCTCACCGCGCCCGGCCAGGGCCTGCCGGTGACGGTGCGCCGCATCGAGGATCTGGGCGCCCGCCGCATCGCCCGGGCCGATCTCGCCGGCACGCCGATGGCTGCGACCGCGCCCGAGGATCTGGCCCTCGCCGGCACCGAGGCCGGCGTCATGTTCGACCCGGGCCAGGTCCACGTCTATGTCGACGGCGTGCGGATCGAGGGGGAGGCCGCCTGATGGACAAGCCCTTCAACAACCGGGCCTGGTTCTTCGTCCTGCCGGTGCTGCTGATCGTCGCCTTCTCCGCCGTCATCCCGCTGATGACGGTGGTGAACTATTCGGTGCAGGACACCTTCGGCAACAACCAGTTCTTCTGGAACGGCATCGGCTGGTTCCAGGAACTGCTCGACGGCTCCACCGACCTCGGCGGTCGCTTCCGCGACAGCCTGCTGCGCAACCTGCTGTTCTCGGCCATCATCCTGGCCATCGAGGTGCCGCTCGGCATCCTGGTGGCGCTGTGCATGCCGCGCAAGGGCTGGACGGTGGCGCTTTGCCTGGTGCTGATGGCACTGCCGCTGCTGATCCCGTGGAACGTGGTCGGCACGATCTGGCAGATCTTCGGCCGCGGCGACATCGGCCTGCTCGGCTATGCCCTCAACAGCCTCGGCATTCCCTACAACTACGTCTCCGATCCGATCTCGGCCTGGGCCACGGTGGTGATCATGGACGTCTGGCACTGGACCTCGCTGGTGGCGCTGCTGTGCTATGCCGGCCTGGTCTCGATCCCCGACGCCTTCTACCAGGCGGCCCGGATCGACGGTGCCTCGCGCTGGGCGGTGTTCGCCAAGATCCAGTTGCCGAAGATGCGCCGCGTGCTGCTGATCGCCGTGCTGCTGCGCTTCATGGACAGCTTCATGATCTACACCGAGCCCTTCGTCGTCACCGGCGGCGGTCCCGGCAACTCCACCACCTTCATCTCCATCGAGTTGGTCAAGTTCGCCCTCGGTCAGTTCGACCTCGGCAAGGCCGCCGCCCTGTCGCTGGTCTACAACCTGATCGTCCTCGCAGTGTGCTGGGTGTTCTACACCGTCATGGTCAATGTCGACGCCGACAGGAGGCCGTCATG
This sequence comes from Labrys sp. Lb11, assembly GCF_057554225.1. NCBI lineage: Bacteria > Pseudomonadati > Pseudomonadota > Alphaproteobacteria > Hyphomicrobiales > Xanthobacteraceae > Labrys > Labrys sp. Lb11. The sequence goes on along the minus strand of NZ_BAAJOT010000010.1, from coordinate 127,257 downwards.
AAGGAGCGCTCCACCGGGGTGAACGGCCGCGCCGTGATCATGGTTCTGTACTTGATCTTCCTGATGCTGCCGATCTACTGGCTCATCAACATGAGTCTCAAGACCAACACGGAGATCGTCAGCACCATGACGATCTACCCCCACACGCTGACATTCGACAACTACACCAAGATCTTCACCGACCCCTCCTGGTACAACGGCTACATCAACTCGATCAAATACGTGGTGATCAACACCATCCTGTCGATCGGGCTGGCGCTGCCGGCGGCCTACGCCTTCTCGCGCTACCGCTTCCTCGGCGACAAGCACCTGTTCTTCTGGCTCCTGTCGAACCGCATGGCCCCGCCGGCGGTGTTCGCCCTGCCCTTCTTCAATCTCTACTCGGCCATCGGCCTGTTCGACACGCCCTGGGCCGTGGCGCTGGCGCACTGCCTGTTCAATGTGCCGCTGGCGGTGTGGATCCTGGAGGGCTTCATGTCCGGCGTGCCGCGCGAGATCGACGAGACCGCCTATCTCGACGGCTACTCCTTCCCCAGGTTCTTCGTGAAGATCTTCGTGCCGCTGATCGCCTCCGGCATCGGCGTCACCGCCTTCTTCTGCTTCATGTTCTCCTGGGTCGAGCTGCTCCTGGCCCGCACCCTGACCTCGGTCGACGCCAAGCCGATCTCGGCGATCATGACGCGCACGGTCTCCGCCTCGGGCATGGACTGGGGCCTGCTCGCCGCCGCCGGCGTGCTCACCATCATCCCCGGCGCGCTCGTGATCTGGTTCGTCCGCAACTACATCGCCAAGGGCTTCGCCCTGGGGAGGGTGTGATCATGGCCTTCTGGACCAATCTCACCGATCCCGAGACCTATGCCTGGATGGCGTGGACCTGGCAGGTGGCCCTGTTCTTCGGGGCGATCGCCTTGCTCCTGGTGATCTTCACCCTGCTCGGCGTCTACCGCCCGGAGACCGAGCGGGTCGGCATCCTGTCGATCCCGACCACGCGCGGCGACCGGCTCTTCATCAGTCTTCTCGGTTCGGCCTTCATCCACGTCTTCTGGCTGGCGCTGGCGCCCGCCGGCCTCGAGCTGTGGTGGGCCTCCCTGCTCTCCCTCGTCTATGCCGCGGCGGTGTTCCGCTGGGTCTGAACGGGGCTGGGAATGCCTCGGGCGGGTTTCCCGCCCTGGGCCAAACGTCGCACAACGGGATGGAGGAAACCCAACATGCGTCGCACCTGTCGAAATGCGAGCCTGGCCGCCACGGCGATCGCCCTGGTCCTGGCCGCCGCTCCGGCCTTCGCGGACGAAGCCGCCGCGAAGAAATGGATCGAAAGCGAGTTCCAGCCATCGACCCTGTCGAAGGAGGATCAGCTGAAGGAATTGCAGTGGTTCATCAAGGCCGCTGAACCGTTCAAGGGCATGGAGATCAACGTCGTCTCCGAGACCATCGCCACGCATGAATATGAGTCGAAGGTGCTGGCGAAGGCGTTCTCCGAGATCACCGGCATCAAGCTCACCCACGACATCATCCAGGAAGGTGACGTGGTGGAGAAGATCCAGACCCAGATGCAATCGGGCAAGAACATCTATGACGGCTGGATCAACGACTCCGACCTGATCGGCACGCATTTCCGCTACAAGCAGGCCGTCGACCTCACCGACTGGATGGCCGGCGAGGGCAAGGACGTCACCAATCCCGGCCTCGACGTCGACGACTTCATCGGCAAGTCGTTCGGCACCGCGCCCGACGGCCACCTCTACCAGCTCCCCGACCAGCAGTTCGCCAACCTCTACTGGTTCCGCTACGACTGGTTCACCAATCCCGACTACAAGGCCAAGTTCAAGGCCAAGTACGGCTACGATCTCGGCGTGCCGGTGAACTGGTCGGCCTATGAGGACATCGCCGAGTTCTTCACCAACGACATCGGCACCATCGACGGCGTCAAGGTCTACGGCCATATGGACTATGGCAAGAAGGATCCCTCGCTCGGCTGGCGCTTCACCGATGCCTGGCTGTCGATGGCCGGCAACGGCGACAAGGGCATCCCGAACGGCCTGCCCGTCGACGAGTGGGGCATCCGCATGGAGGGTTGCCGGCCCGTCGGCTCCGACATCGCCCGCGGCGGCGACACCAACGGTCCGGCGGCGGTCTACGCCATCACCAAGTACCTCGACTGGCTGAAGAAGTACGCCCCGCCGAACGCCCAGGGCATGACCTTCAGCGAGTCCGGCCCGGTGCCGGCGCAGGGCAACATCGCCCAGCAGATCTTCTGGTACACCGCCTTCACCGCCGACATGGTCAAGCCGGGCATCGCGGTGATGAAGGCCGACGGCACGCCGAAATGGCGCATGGCCCCCTCGCCGCACGGCTCCTACTGGAAGGACGGCATGAAGCTCGGCTACCAGGACGCCGGCTCGCTGACCCTGCTCAAGTCCACCCCGGTCGACCGCCGCAAGGCGGCCTGGCTCTATCAGCAGTTCATCGTCTCCAAGACCGTGTCGCTGAAGAAGAGCCATGTCGGCCTGACCTTCATCCGCGAGAGCGACATCTGGGACAAGAGCTTCACCGAGCGGGCGCCCCAGCTCGGCGGCCTGATCGAGTTCTACCGCTCGCCGGCCCGCGTGCAGTGGACCCCGACCGGCAACAACGTGCCGGACTACCCCAAGCTCGCGCAGCTGTGGTGGCAGAACATCGGCGACGCCTCCTCCGGCGCCAAGACGGCGCAGGAGGCGATGGACTCGCTGGCCGCCGCGCAGGACTCGGTGATGGCCCGCATCGAGAAATCGGGCGTGCAGGGCGACTGCGGCCCGAAGCTCAACCCGAAGACCTCGGCCGAGGACTGGTACAAGAAGGCCGAGGCCGCCGGCACCATCGCGCCCCAGCGCAAGCTGGAGAACGAGAAGCCGAAGGGCGAGACCATCGACTACGACACCCTGATCAAGTCCTGGCCGGCGACCCCGCCGAAGAAGGGCTGATCACCGGCGCAGCCGGACGACATGACGGGAGGAGGCCGGGGGAAACCCCGGCCTTTTCTTTCCCGACGTTGGGTTAGCGGCAGCCTCTTCCAGTGCATTCCTTGTCCGGCGCCGCCGGTGGGCACGTCGTTGCCGCCCCCGCCGGCGAGCGTATCGTCGCCTGTGCCGCCGCTGAGCGTGTTGGCGCCGGTGCTGCCGGCAATGGTGTCGGCCACCGCCGAGCCCGTGACGTTCTCGATGCCGACCAGGGTGTCCGCGCCCTGGCCGGTGGCCGTGCCGTCGGCAAGGCCACCAGGGAGAAGGGCGGCCGCCGCTGGCGCGGGGGCACCTCCTGCGCGCCCGTGAGCGATTGCGCCGATCCGCGAGAACATTTGATCATTTGCTCTCACTTTCGACATATGCTCCAATGACGGTCGGCCAACGAGGTTTCCAAGAACAATGAGCACCAGCGGCGGCCAGACCCTTTCCACCCTGTCTGAGAGCGAGCGGTCCCGGCTCGACGACGCCGCACGGGCCGGCTGGCTCTACTACATCGCCGGCAACACCCAGGACGAGATCGCGCGCAGGCTCAACGTCTCGCGGGCGACGGCGCAGCGGCTGGTGTCGCTGTCGCTGCAGGAACGGCTGATCACCGTCCGGCTCGAGCATCCGATCGCCGCCTGCATGGAGCTGGCGACCCGGCTGCGCGAGCGCTTCGCGCTCAGCCTGTGCGAGGTGGTGCCCGACACCGGCACCTCGCAGAGCACCACCGTCGGGGTAGCCGAGGCGGCCGCCGCCCTGCTGGAAGCGAAGCTGCGCGACGCCCGCCCGACCATTATCGCCCTCGGCACCGGGCGCACGCTGCGCGCGGCGGTCGAGCAGGTGCCGCCGATGGATTGCCCCGGCCACCAGCTCGTCTCCCTGGTCGGCAACATCTCGCCGGACGGGTCGGCCAGTTCGTTCAACGCCGTGTCGCGCCTGACCGACATCACCAGGGCGCGGCATTTTCCCATGCCTCTGCCGACCTTCGTCGCCTCCCCGGCGGAACGCGAGCAGTTCTTCGGCATCGACGCCGTCCGCCGCCTGCACGCCGTGGCGGCACTGGCCGACATCCGCCTCGTCGGCGTCGGCCAGATCGACCTGCAGGCGCCGCTGCACGTCGACGGCTTCCTGCTGCACGACGAGGTCATCGACCTGATGCGCCGCGGCGCCGTCGGCGAGATCACCGCCTGGGCGATCGACGCAGAGGGCAACGTGATCGAAGGCGGCACGAACGAGCGCGTCACCAGCGTGCGCCTGACGGTGCCCGCCGACGGCCTCGCCATCGGCGTCGCCACCGGCATGGCCAAGGTCCCCGCCATCCGCGCCGCCCTGCGCGGCCGCCACCTCAACGGCCTGATCACCAACGAGGTGACGGCCAGGGCCCTGCTCGGCAGCTAGAGCCCGGCCCGAACGCCGGCGGCCGAGGATCAGCCCGAGCAGTCTCCCGCGGCCGTCGCCACGGGAGACTGCTCGGCTTCTACAGCGCAAGCAGGTCGAGGAGAACCTGCCTGGGGATTTTCGTCCATCCGGCAGGAGCCGATCGCCGCCAAGATCAAGATGCGGCGACGCACCGGGCGGCGAAAAGACCCGGCGATTTTCGGGCCAGGCTCTGAAGGCGGCAGGGTGCGGACCGAAACGGGATACGGCGCGCAAGGCCTTGCCGATATCGTCCGCCTTGCGCCCGCAGCTTGCGCGGAACCGCGCCCGATATCCGCCCGTTCCACCACGCACACCCCGCGATTTCGCGGCGCAGCGACGATTCCGCGTTGACAGTCCGAACAAAGGATGTGAGCATTCGCTCAACTAAAGAGCATATGCTCAATCAGCGGGAGGACCCTATGAAGCACCTGATCGGCGCCCTGATGGGCGCGGCCTGCCTTGTCACGGCCACGTCGGCCCTGGCCGAGACCCTGACCATCGCCACCGTCAACAATGGCGACATGATCCGCATGCAGGGCCTGACCGAAGACTTCACCAAGGCCAATCCCGGCATCGAGCTGAAATGGGTGACGCTGGAGGAGAACGTCCTGCGCCAGAAGGTCACCACCGACATCGCCACCAAGGGCGGCCAGTTCGACATCCTGACCATCGGCACCTACGAGGTGCCGATCTGGGCCAAGAAGGGCTGGCTGGTGCCGCTCGACAATCTCGGCGCCAGCTACGACGTCGACGACCTGCTGCCGGCCATCCGCTCGGGCCTGTCGCTCGACGGCAAGCTCTACGCCGCGCCGTTCTACGGCGAGAGCTCGATGACCATGTACCGCAAGGACCTGTTCGAGAAGGCCGGGCTGACCATGCCCGAGAAGCCGAAATGGGACTTCATCGTCGACGCGGCCAAGAAGCTGAACGACAAGGCCAACGGCGTCTACGGCATCTGCCTGCGCGGCAAGCCGGGCTGGGGCGAGAACATGGCCATCCTCGGCGTCATGGGCAACTCGTTCGGCACGCGCTGGTTCGACGAGAACTGGCATCCGACCTTCGACGGGCCGGAATGGAAGGAGATGCTGACCACCTACGTCAACCTGATGAAGGAGGCCGGCCCGCCCGGCGCCACCTCCAACGGCTTCAACGAGAACCTGGCCCTGTTCAACTCCGGCAAGTGCGCGATGTGGATCGACGCCACCGTCGCCGCCGGCTTCGTCACCGACCCCAAGGAGTCGAAGGTCGCCGACAAGGTCGGCTTCGCCCTCGCGCCGGACAAGGGCCTGGGCAAGAGCGCGAACTGGCTGTGGGCCTGGTCCCTGGCCATCCCGGCCAGCACGAAGAAGGTCGAGGCCGCCGAGAAGTTCGTCGCCTGGGCGACCAGCAAGCACTACACCGAGCTGGTGGCCGAGAAGGAAGGCTGGGCGCACGTGCCCCCGGGCACCCGCAAGTCGCTCTATGAGAACCCGAAATATCTGGAAGCCGCGCCCTTCGCCAAGCTGGTGCTGGAATCCATCAACATCGCCGACCCGAAGAACCCGACGGTCAAGCCGGTTCCCTATGTCGGCGTGCAGTTCGTCGCCATTCCCGAGTTCCAGGGCATCGGCACCCAGGTCGGCCAGCAGTTCGCCGCGGCGCTCTCCGGCGCCTCCACGGTCGATGCCGCCCTGCAGACGGCGCAGCGCTCGACCGAGCGCGAGATGAAGCGCGCCGGCTACATCAAGTAGACGAACCTCCCGTCGGGCGGCGACTGCCGCCCCACCTGCCACCCGGCCCGCCAGAGCCGGGTGGCCCTTCCGCACGGGCCTCCCGGCCACCTCTCCGCGGGACAGCGACCTGCGGCCGGTCTCGGAGGGAGCGATCCCGGGCAGCATCCGACGACTTGTTTCAAAGCGCCTCCGCCCGAGCGGCGGGTCGAGTCCAAGGAGGACGAGGGCATGGCGACGCAGCAGACCCGTACGCTCGGGCGCATCCTGATCTCGCCATCGGTCGGGCTGCTCCTGTTCATCTCGCTCGTGCCGCTGGCCGCGACGATCTACTTCTCCTTCCTCAACTACAACCTGCTCGACCCTACCACGCAGAGCTGGGCGGGCTTCGAGAACTACACCTATTTCCTTACGGACCCCGCCTTCCTCACCTCGCTCTACAACACCCTGGTGCTGGTGGGCTCGGTGCTGGTGATCACCACCGTGCTCGGCACGCTGGTCGCCCTGCTGATGGACCAGCAGATCGTCGGCCTCAACCTCGTCCGCCTGCTGGTGATCGCTCCCTTCTTCATCATGCCGACCGTGAGCGCGCTGGTGTGGAAGAACCTGATGATGCACCCGGTGTCCGGCATGTTCGCCTGGATCGCCACCTCGCTCGGGCTCCAGCCGATCGACTGGTTCGCCGAGGCGCCGATGACCGCGATCATCATCATCGTCTCCTGGCAATGGCTGCCCTTCGCCTCGCTGATCCTGCTCACCGCCCTGCAGTCGCTCGACGGCGAGCAGAAGGAAGCGGCCGAGATGGACGGGGCCGGCGCGCTGTCGACCTTCTTCCACATCACGCTGCCGCACCTGGCCCGGCCGATCACCGTGGTGATCCTGATCGAATCCATCTTCCTCCTGACGGTGTTCGCCGAGATCTTCGTCACCACCAATGGCGGCCCGGGCCTGCAGACCACCAACCTCGCCTACCTCATCTATTCGAGGGCGCTGCAGCAATACGATATCGGCGGCGCATCGGCCGGCGGCCTGGTCGCGGTGGTGCTGGCCAACATCGTCTCGATCTTCCTCGTCCGCCTCGTCGGCAAGAACCTGGACGCCTGAGCCATGGCCCGCGCAATCAGCCCCACCCGCAAGGCGATCACCACGGCCGCGGCCTGGATCGTCGCCCTGATCATCGCCTTCCCGATCATCTGGATGGTGATCACCAGCTTCAAGACCGAGCTCGAGGCCTTCTCGCTGCCGCCGAAGTTCCTGTTCTTCGAGTGGACGACGGAGAACTATGCGCTGGTGCAGCAGCGCAGCGACTATGTCCACCATGCGCTGAACTCGCTGATCATCGCCGGCGGCTCTGTGCTGCTCGCCCTGGTCATCGCCGTCCCCGCCGCCTGGTCGATGGCCTTCGCGCCCAGCGAGCGCACCCGCGGCACCCTGTTGTGGATGCTCTCCACCAAGATGATGCCGCCGGTCGGCGTGCTGGTGCCGATCTACCTGTTCTTCCGCGACTGGGGCCTGCTCGACAGCCGCGTCGGCCTGATCGGCCTCCTGTGCCTGGGCAACCTGCCGATCGTGGTGTGGATGCTGTACACCTACTTCAAGGAGATCCCCAAGGACATCCTGGAAGCCGCCCGCATGGACGGGGCGACCATCGGCAAGGAATTGATCTACGTGCTGACGCCGATGGCCGTGCCCGGGATTGCTTCGACCTTGCTGCTCAACTTCATCCTGGCCTGGAACGAAGCCTTCTGGACCCTGGCGCTCACCACCTCGGAGGCGGCGCCGCTCACCGTGTTCATCGCCTCCTATTCCAGCCCCGAGGGTCTGTTCTGGGCCAAGCTCTCGGCTGCTTCCACCCTCGCAATCGCGCCGATCCTGGTCCTCGGCTGGTTCAGTCAGCGCCAGCTCGTGCGCGGCCTCACATTCGGCGCCGTCAAGTAGGAGCTTTCGACATGGGCAGCATCACCCTCAAGGCCGTGCGCAAATCCTTCGGCTCCGTCGACATCATCAAGGGCGTCGACCTTGTCATCGAGGACAAGTCCTTCGTGGTGTTCGTCGGCCCGTCGGGCTGCGGCAAGTCCACCCTGCTGCGGTTGATCGCCGGGCTGGAGGACATGACTTCCGGCGCCATCGCCATCGACGGCGCCGACGTCTCCGCCCTGCCGCCGGCCAGGCGCGGCCTGTCCATGGTGTTCCAGTCCTATGCGCTCTACCCGCACATGACGGTACGCTCCAACATCGGCTTCGGCCTGAAGATGGCCAACATGCCCAAGGACAAGATCAAGCAGAAGGTCGAGGCGGCCGCGGCCAAGCTGAACCTGACCAGCTATCTCGACCGCCGGCCCGGCCAGCTCTCCGGCGGCCAGCGCCAGCGCGTCGCCATCGGCCGCGCCATCGTGCGCGAGCCCAAGGCCTTCCTGTTCGACGAGCCGCTCTCCAACCTCGACGCGGCGCTGCGCGTGCAGATGCGCCTGGAGATCGCCAGCCTGCAGAAGACGCTCGGCACCACGGCGATCTACGTCACCCACGACCAGGTCGAGGCCATGACCATGGCCGACAAGATCGTGGTGCTGAGCGCCGGCACGGTCGAGCAGTACGGCTCGCCGCTTGAGCTCTACGAGCGCCCCGCCAACATCTTCGTCGCCGGCTTCATCGGCTCGCCGAAGATGAACTTCATCGACCAGCCGGCCGTCACCGCGCAGCACGGCGCCGCCACCATCGGCGTGCGCCCCGAGCATATCGCCGTCAGCGCCAACGGCCAGACCGGCTGGCCGGGCAAGATCGCCATCGCCGAGCATCTGGGCAGCGACACCTTCCTGTATGTCGACAGCGATGTCGGCCGGATCACGGTGCGCACCACCGGCGAGCTCGGGCTGCGCACGGGCGACATGGTGCGCCTCGTGCCCGACCCCGCCCGCATCCACCGATTCGATGCCGCCGGCAAGGCGATCCGGACGTGAGGACGCCGCCGCCGGGTCCGGCGCGGACCAGTTGCGGCGCCGGGCATTCCTCCCTCCGGGGAGGGGTTGGGGGTGGGGACCATCGGCGGAAGGCGCCCTCCGTTCACCATGGCCCCCACCCCACATCGTCCACGATCCGCGATGAGCTGTTGCCAACGCCCCATGCTTCGCGCCAAACACATGTCGTGAAGGGTCGCAATCGGTTGCGCTGATCGTTTCGCCCGTGGGGAAAGGGAAAAGGAGGTTTCTGATGTATCTGAACAAGTTCAAGCTCGACGGTCGCGTCGCCCTGGTGACCGGTGGCGGTCGCGGCATCGGCGCGGCTTGCGTCGAAGCCCTGGCCGAGGCCGGCGCCAAGCTGATCATCGCCGATTTCGACGCGAAGGTCGCCGAGGAAGGCCGCGACGCCCTGCGGAGCAAGGGCTTCGAGGCGGAGATCGCCCTGATGGACGTGACCAACCCCACCCAGGTCACCCAGGTGGCGGACGCCGTCGTCGCCAAGCACGGCAAGATCGACGTCCTCGTCAACAATGCCGGCATCGCCCGCTCCGAGACGCCGGCCGAGACCGTCACCGACGAGCACTGGCTCAACGTCATCGACGTCAACCTCAATGGCGTGTTCTGGTGCTGCCGCGCCTTCGGCAAGCACATGCTGGCGCAAAAGTCCGGCTCGATCGTCAATATCGGCTCGATGTCCGGCTTCATCGTCAACAAGCCGCAGGAGCAGAGCTACTACAACGCCTCCAAGGCGGCGGTGCACCACCTCACCAAGTCGCTGGCGGCCGAGTGGGGCGCGCGCGGCGTTCGCGTCAATGCCGTGGCACCGACCTACATCAACACGCCGCTGACCGCCTTCGCCAAGTCGAAGAAGGAGATGTTCGACGTGTGGATGGACTACACGCCGATGCATCGCATGGGCGAGGTCGACGAGATTGCCTCGGTCGTGCTGTTCCTCGCCTCCGACGCCGCCAGCCTGCTGACCGGCTCGATCGTCCTGGCCGACGGCGGCTATACCTGCTGGTGAGAACGCCACCCCGCCCCTCTCCTGACCGGGAGCGGGGCGGGGGCGGCTCTGTCCTCGGAGCGGACGCCGCCACCGCTCCCCGCCGGTCTCCGGCGCCGGCGGGGTAAATGGAAACAGTCCATACAATTCAAGCGCTTGCCGTGGCGAGCGCATCAATTCAGTGCACTGTCACCGGAATCCCGATTGCCTGGGAATTCCAGCCCGAGCCAGAAATGACAGCAGGCCATCCGAAAAGCGTCGCCGATTGCCTCGCCCCCCAATTCCGGGATCGCCGCAATCCCACCGCGCGCCTCACCCGCCGTCGAGCACGCTCGAGGCGATCGCCAGGGCCTCGGCATAGCCCTCGGCCAGCGTGCCGAAGCCGATGCGCATGTGCTCGGGCGCGTCGAAGCAGTCGCCGGGCGCCACCAGCACACCGGCGCGGGCCAGGGCCTCGCACCAGGGCCGGCTGTCGCGGCCGTCCCTGAACCAGGGGAAGGCGACCGTTCCGCCGGCCGGCTTCACCCAGGCGAGGCTGTCGGCGTGGCGATGCATGAAGCCTTCGAGCAGGGCGAGGTTGGCCGTCGCCACCTTGGCCAGCCGCGACAGGATCGCCTGGCGGTGCCGCAGCGCCACGACCGCCACCGCCTCCAGGATCGGCGAGCCGCTGATGGTGAAGTAGCTGCGCGCGTCGATGATGCGCTTGCGCCGCTCGGCATCGGCGTCGATGATCCAGCCGATGCGCAGGCCGGCCAGCGACAGCGCCTTCGACATGTCGCCGATGACGATGACATTGCTCGCCCCGGCAGCCGATATCGCCGCCTCGCCGAAGGAGAGAGGGTGGTAGACCTCGTCGACGACCAGCGGCGCGCCGCGGCTGGCGAGCGCATCCGCCAGGACCTCGATCTCCGCTCGCGGCATGGCCGATCCGGCCGGATTGTGCGGCGTGTTGACCAGGACGAGGCCGGTGTCGGCATCTGCCGCCTCCAGCACCTGCCGCGCGGTCTGGACGAAGCCGTCCTCGCGCCGGAGCCGGCAGGATCGCGGGACGAGGCCCCAGGCCTTCGCCATGGCATCGAAGCCGGGAAAGGCCGGCACCGGCGTGACGATGCTGGCGCCCGGCCTCGCCGCCAGGCAGAACAGGATCGACAGCGCCTCCGAGGCGCCGGTGGTCGCCACCACCCAGTCCGGGTCGACCCCGGCGAAGGTGCCGATCGCCTCGCGCAGGGCGCGGCTGCCCTCGGCGGGCGCGTAGCCGATCTTGACGCCCTCCAGTTCCGCCAGCGCGTGACGCCCTTCCAGGGCCAGGACCTCGCCCAGGCTCCATTTCGGCCCGGTGCTCGAGGCGAGGTCGTAGCGGATCGGTGGCGTCGCGAAGGCGTAGGCGGCGAGCCAGCGGTCGAGCAGGAACGGCGGCAGATCCATGACGGGCTCCTTGGCTGGAAAGGCAGCGGACCGGCTCAGCCGGCCGCGTCGGCGAGGGCGTAGTCCAGCACCAGGATGCCGTCGACCCCGCCGGTTGCCGCGCCCACCAGCATGGCGCCGACCTTGGCATGATCCGGGTCGGCGAGATAGCGGTCCCGCGCCGCGGCATCGACGAAGTCGACCGCGAAGCCATGGGTGTAGCCGCGCCCCAGGCCCTCGGGCGAGAGATCGGCTCCGGCCGAGATCGACTCGATGCCCGGGATGGCCGTCTTCAGGGCATGGAGGGCGGCGAAGATCTCGGCGATCCTCGCAGCCGTCACGTCGGGACGGAAGCGGACCAGGACGATATGACGGATCATGCAGCTTCTCCCGAACGCAGATTGGCCGCCGGCAGCGGCGGCTTGCCGAGGATGATATCCGATCCCTTCTCGCCGATCATGATGGTCGGCGCGTTGGTGTTGGAAGAATTGACCCGCGGCATGATCGAGGAGTCGCACACGCGCAGCCCCTCCAGCCCGCGCACCTTCAGCTCCGGCGTCACCACCGCCATCGCGTCGGTGCCCATCTTGCAGGTGCCGGCCGGGTGGTGGTCGGTCTTGCAGCTGGCGAAGGTGTACTCGGCCAGGTCCTGCTCCGTCACCGCCGCCGGCCCCGGCATGCGCTCGGCCAGGATGAACGGCTCCAGGGCCTTCTGGCGCATGATCTCGCGGCCGATCCTCAGGCCCTCGATCGACATGGCCCGGTCGTGCGGGTCGGCCCAGTAGTTCGGATCGATCAGCGGGGCGTCGGCCGGGTCCACCGATTTCAGCCGCACCGTGCCGCGCGAGCGCGGCCTGAGATAGGCGGTGTTGAGCGTCACCCCGGCGTTCCTGAGCTTCGCCACGCCGGCCTCGATGCCGGAGCCCGAGCCGAGATGGAACTGGATGTCGGGATTGGGATCGCTGCGGTCGGCGTGCCAGAATCCGCCGGTCTCGAACAGGGTCGAGGCCACCGGCCCCTTCTTGAACAGGATGTACTGCATGCCCGCCCACAGGGTGCGGTGCAGCTTGGCGACATTGTCGTAAGTGTGGTCGCCGGTGCACTCGCAGATCACGTAGAGGTCGAGATGGTCCTGCAGGTTGCCGCCGACGCCGGGAAGGTCGTGCACCACCGGCACGCCGGCGGCGGCGAGGTGGTCGGCCGGCCCGATGCCCGACAGCAGCAGCAGCCGCGGCGAGCCGATCGCGCCGGAGCTGACCACCACCTCGCGCTCGCAGCGCAGCACCGTCCGGCCGGAGCCCTCGGCGATCTCGACGCCGACCGCCCTGCCCTGCTCGACGACGATGCGCAGCACCGCCGCGCCGGTCCTGACCGTCAGGTTCGGGCGATGCCGCACCGGCTTGAGATAGCCGCTCGCCGCCGAGGAGCGCCGGGCGTCGCGCACGGTCACCTGGTAGTGGCCGATGCCGGCCTGGCGCGCGCCGTTGAAATCGGGATTATAGGGGATGCCGTATTCCTGCGCCGCCCGGATGAAGGCTTCGTTGATCGGCAGCGGGTTGACCGGCACCGACACGCCGATCGGCCCGCCCGAGGCGTGATAGGCGTCGGCGAAGCGCTGGTTGTCCTCGGCCCGCCGGAAATAGGGCAGGACGTCGGCGTAGGACCAGCCGGGACAGCCCTCCTCATAGGCCCAGGCGTCGTAGTCGGCCGGGTTGCCGCGGGTGTAGAGCTGGGCGTTGATCGAGGAGCCGCCGCCGATCACCTTGGCCTGGGTGTAGCGCAGCACCCGGCCGTTGAGGTGGCGCTGCGGCACCGTCGACCAGCCCCAGCTGGCGATGCCCTTGGTCATCTTGGCGAAGCCCGCCGGCATGTGGAACAGGGGATGGCGGTCGGTGCCGCCGGCCTCGAGCAACAGCACGGAGATCGCCGGATCCTCGCTGAGGCGCGCCGCCAGGGCGCACCCCGCCGGTCCACCGCCGACGATGATGTAGTCGACCATGCCCATCTCCCTAAAGTCTCGGTATCGACAGCCCGCCGTCGCAGGCGATGACGGAGCCGGTGGCGAAGGCGAAGGCGCCCGAGGCCAGTCCCGCCACGGCCCGTCCGATATCCTCCCCCTCGCCCCAGCGCCCCGCGGGCACCAGGCCGGCGGCGATCCGTTCGTCGTACCGGGCGGCGACGCCGGCGGTCATGTCGGTGCGGATCACGCCCGGCTGCACCTCGAACACGCCGATTCCGTCCGCGGCGAGGCGCACGGCCAGGACCTTCGCCCACATCGACAGCGCCGCCTTCGAGACGCAATAGTCAGCCCGCTCCGGCGAGACCATGCCGGCGCTGACGGAGGTGACGAAGACGATCGTGCGGGTTCCCGTCCCGCCGAGCATGGCCCGGGCCGCGGCCTGGCTGAAGAAGGCGGCGCCGCGAGCATTGACCCCGAGCACGAGGTCGAAGCTCGCCGGCGGCAGATCCAGCATGTCGCCGCGCACCGGCGTGCCGATGCCGGCGTTGGAGACGAAGCAGTCGAGCCGGCCGAAGCGCGCCGTAACGCTGTCGATCAGGGCCGCATGGGTCTCGACAGCCGACGCGTCGTGGCGGTGGAAGGCGGCCGCCGCGCCCTCGGCCTCGAAGGCCCGGCGCGCCTCGGCCGCCGCCTCGTCGTCGACGATGTCGGTGAAGGCGATGTCGTGGCCGGCCCGCGCCAGCGCGACGCCGATGGCCCGGCCGATGCCGCGCCGCGCACCGGTCACCAGGGCCACGGGCCGGGTCCTTCCTGCGGTCGTCATCGTCCCAGCTCCGTTTCGCGGATATGCGCGGCCGTCCGCAATGCCAGCGCCGCGACGGTCAGCGATGGGTTCACCGCCGCCGAGGTCACCAGCACCGAGGCATCGGCGACGAACAGGTTGCGATGCTCGAAGGAGCGGCCGAACCCGTCCAGCGGCGCCGTCGTCGGATCGTTGCCCAGGCGGATGGTGCCGCACTGGTGCGAGGGCGTGCGGCGGTCGAACAGATGGGTCAGGACCAGCGGGAACCCCGCTTGCCTGAGGCTGGCCCGCATCCGCGCCTTGAGGCCGCGATGCGCCGTCATGTTGGTGCGCCGCCAGTCGAGCACGATCCGGCGTCCGTCCACCCGCACCCGGCTCGACGGGTCGGGCAGGTCCTCCGACATGATCAGGAAGTCGACCGTCTTGCGGCTCAGCGCCTGCAGCAGCCGCTCCGGCGCCCAGGTCAGGTCCGATTTCAGGATGGTGCCCGACACCCGCCCGAGCAACTGGACATTGCCGAGCGGCGGCCCGCCCCGCCCGTCGCCGAGGTAGAAATCGTTGAGGCCGAAGGTCTTCTGGTAGACGCTGTCATTGGTGAAGCGCGGGTCGACCGCCAGCATCGCCGTCAGATTGTGGTTCATGAAGTGGCGGCCGACGAGGTCGGAGCGGTTGCCGACGCCCGACACCAGCATCAGTGCGGCCGAGCGCACCGCCCCGGCGGCCAGCACCACGGTGCCCGCTGCGACACGGCGGGTCTCGCCGCCCTGCTCGTACTCCACCGCCTCGATGCGCCGGCCGTCGCCCGAGGCGAGCAGCCGCGTCGCCTCGGCGCCGCTCTCGATGCGGACATTGTCATAGGCCAGAGCCGGCAGCAGGGCGCAGGTCTCCGCGTCCATCTTGCCGCTGCGCGCGTCGGGAAAGGCGTCCCATGGCGTGCGGCCATGGCTCAGCCATTGCGCGATGTCGACGCCGAGCGGCAGCGAGAACGGCCTGAGGCCGACGGCCCGCAGCCGCGCCCGCACCCGGGCGATCGCCGGCTCGTCGGGCACCGGCGGATGGGCGTAGGGCTGGCCATGCGCCGGCTCGGTCGGATCCTCGCCCAGGATGCCGCGCACCTGGTAGAGCTGCTCGGCCGCATCGTACCAGGGGGCGAGCTCGCCGTAGCGGAACGGCCAGGCCGGGGCGTCGCCGTCGGCATGGGCGATGCCGTCGAAGTCCTCGGCGCGGTAGCGCGTCAGCACCGCCCCGTAGAACTTGCTGTTGCCGCCGTGATAATAGTAGTTGCCCGGGTTGAACGGGCGCCCGGCCGTGTCGAACCAGTTTTCGTGCGGCCGGAAGACGCCACGCTGGAAGATCGCCCGCGCGTCCCGGTTCTCAGGGCGTGCCGGCAGCTGGCGCCCCTTCTCCAGGATCAGGATCGAGGCCCCGGTGGGCGCCAGCGCATGGGCCAGCGTCGCCCCGCCCATGCCCGAGCCGATGACGAGGATGTCGGGGGAGGTCATGGGGATCGGAGCCTCCGGCACCGGCGCGGCGCGCCGTCCCCGATCGCTCCGTGCCTCACAGCCGCTTGCCCGTCGCCGGGTCGAACACCACGGCCTTGTCGAGGTTGAAGGCGAAGGGCATGGTCTGGCCGGCCTTGACGTCGGCGTCGGAGCGCATGCGCGCCGTCACCTCCTTGCCGCCGATATGGGTCACCACGAAGGTGTCCGAGCCCGCCGGCTCGACGATCTCGACCCGTGCATCGACCACCTCGACAGCCCTGGAGTTGCGGTCGGCGCCGTCGCGGTCGGTGATCGCCTCGGGCCGGATGCCGAGGATCAGCTCGCGCCCGGCGCCGAGCGGGCCCGCGGCGATCGAGCCCGGCACGGGCAGCGTGATGTCGCCGCCCGAGCCGTTGACCAGCTTGAGCACGGCGCGTCCGTTCTCCTCCGCCGTCTTGGCCTTGATCAGGTTCATGGCTGGCGAGCCCATGAAGTCGGCGACGAACAGGTTGGCCGGCCTGTTGTAGATCTCCGACGGCGTGCCGACCTGCTGCAGCTCGCCGTCCTTGAGCACGGCGATCTTGGTGGCCAGGGTCATCGCCTCGATCTGGTCATGGGTGACGTAGACGACGGTGGTGCCGGTGGTGGCGTGCAGGCGCTTGATCTCGACGCGCATGTCGACGCGCAGCTTGGCGTCGAGGTTCGACAGCGGCTCGTCGAACAGGAACAGCTTGGGGTTGCGCACCAGCGCCCGGCCCATGGCGACGCGCTGGCGCTGGCCGCCCGAGAGCTGCGAGGGCTTGCGGCCGAGGAGATGGCCGATCTGCAGCGTCTTGGCCACGGTCTCGACCGCCTTGTCGCGCTCGGCCTTCGGCACCCCGCGCATCTCCATGCCGAAGGCGATGTTCCCCGCCACCGTCATGTTGGGGTAGAGCGCGTAGCTCTGGAACACCATGGCGATGTCGCGCTTGGAGGGATGCAGGCCGTTGATCGGGTTGCCGTCCACCCGGATCTCGCCCTCGGAGATGGTCTCCAGGCCGGCGATGGTGTTGAGCAGCGTGGACTTGCCGCAGCCCGACGGCCCGACCAGCACCAGGAACCCGCCCTTGTCGAGGTCGATGTCGATGCCCTTCAGGATCTCGATGGTGCCGAAGCGCTTCTTGAGATTGCTGATTTCCAGGAAGGCCATGGGTCTATCCTTTGACCGCGCCTGCCATCAGCCCGCGCACGAAGTAACGGCCGGCGACGACATAGACGAACAGGGTGGGAAGGGCGGCGATGATCGCGGCCGCCATGTTGACGTTGTACTCGACGACGCCCGTGGAGGTGTTGACCACGTTGTTGAGCGCCACCGTCATCGGCATCACGTCGCCCGAGCCGGCATAGGCGGAGGCGAACAGGAAGTCGTTCCAGATGTTGGTGAACTGGTAGATCACCGTCACCACGAAGATCGGCAGCGAGTTCGGCAGGATGATGCGCCGGAAGATCTGGAAGAAGCCGGCGCCGTCGACCTGCGCCGCCTTGACCAGTTCGGTCGGGAACGCCTCGTAGTAGTTGCGGAAGAACAGCGTGGTGAAGCCGAGGCCGTAGACCACGTGGACGAAGACCAGGTTCACCGTCGGGTTGCCGAAGCCGAGCGTGGTGCCGATGAGCCCCTGCAGCTGGTTGCCGAAGCGGCCGAACTCGCCCAGGATCGTCGCCATCGGCAGCAGCACCGACTGGAACGGGATGAAGCAGGCGAACAGCATCAGGCCGAACACCAGCTTGTGGCCGCGGAAGCGCCACTTGGTCAGCACATAGCCGTTGAGCGCGCCGAGCACGGTGGAGATCAGCACCGCCGGCACGACCATCTTGATCGAGTTCCAGAAGTAACCCTTGATGCCGGCGCAGGTCAGGCCGACGCAGGTCTCGCCCCAGGCCCGGCCCCAGGCGGTGAAGCTCGGGCTCTGCGGCAGGCTGAGCATGTTGCCGCCCTGGATCTCGTCCATGGTCTTGAACGAGGTGACCAGCATGACGAAGAGCGGCACCAGGTAGACCAGGGCGAACAGGCCGAGCAACCCGTAGATGAAAATGCGGGTGACGAGGGAGCCGCCGGCCGGCCCCGAAATGTCGCGGGTCGCGGCGCTCATCGGCCCTTCTCCCTCAGCTCGGAATAGAGGTACGGCACGATGATGGCGCTGATCGTCATCAGCATGATCACGGCGCTGGCCGAGCCGATCGCCATCTCGTTGCGCTTGAAGGTGTATTCGTACATGAAGTTCGACGGCAGCCAGGCCGAGCCGCCGGGCCCGCCGCTGGTCAGCGCCACGACCAGGTCGTAGGACTTGATCGCCATGTGGGCGAGCACGATGAAGGCGGACAGGAACACCGGCCGCAGCATCGGGATGATGATCCGCCGGTAGAGCTGGGCGGTGGTGGCCCCGTCGATCTGCGCCGCCTTGACGATCTCGCCGTCGATGCCGCGCAGGCCCGCCAGGAACATCGCCATGATGAAGCCCGAGGCCTGCCAGACGCCGGCGATCACCACGGTGTAGATGACGTAGTCCTTGTTCTTGATCCAGTCGAAGTGGAAGCTGGTCCAGCCCCAGTCGTGCAGGGTCTTCTCCAGGCCGAGGCCGGGATCGAGGAACCACTTCCAGGCGACGCCCGTGACGATGAACGACAGGGCGAGCGGGTAGAGATAGATCGGCCGCAGGAAGCCCTCGCCGCGGATCTTCTGGTCGAGCAGGATGGCGAGCAGCAGCCCGAAGGCCAGGCACAGGCCGATATAGAGGACGGCGAAGATCCCCATATTGGTGACCGAGGTGTACCAGCTCGACGGCGGGTTGCTCTCGAACGTCCAGCGCCACAGGCGCTGATAGGCGCGCGCGCCGGTCAGCTCGTAGTTCGGGAACGTCTTGGAATTGGTGAAGGACAGATAGATCGTCCACAGGATGAAGCCGTAGACGAAGACGATGGTCGCCGCGAAGCTCGGCGCCAGCACGATCTTGGGCAAGGCATCCTGAAGACGCCCGCGCAGAGAGGTGCGCGGCAGCGTCCGTTCGCGGGTCACCGTCCCGGTGGTCGCCAAGGTCATGGCGTGCTCTCCTCCCCTGGAAAGCGGCGGGTGTCTCGCATCGCACCCGCGGCAATTACTCTACGGCATAGAAGCAGGTGTCACGGAGCGTCTCTCTGACGACGCCCTCGCGCAAGCGCGACGATCCCCCGCACGCAACGTCACGGGCGGACCTGATCCGCCCGTCCACGCGGACGCATCATCGACGGCGGGGACGGCCGGGACGGGCCCGGCCATCGCGAGTGTCGCGGCGACGAGAGAGGCCGAGGCCTCGTCCCGCCCGCTTCCTCACTTGGCGTCGTCGATCGCCTTCACCAGTTCGGCCACCGCCTCGTCCGAGGTCTTGATCTGGTCATGGACGAACTTTGTCACCACGTCCTTGTAGGCGTTGGCCACCGCCGGGGGGGCACCATAGCCCTGGGCCAGCGAGCCGAACAGCGTGCCGCCCTCGTTGGCCTTCTTCAGGTCGGCGATGCCTTTCTTGCCGCAGGCGTCGAAGTCGGTGTCCGGCACGTCGGTGCGGGCGGGAACCGAGCCCTTGACCACGTTGAAGGCCGACTGGAAGCTCTTGGACAGCGTCGCCTTGGCGAGCGCGACCTGCGCCTCCTTGCGGTCGGCCGGCACGTCGAACATGCCGAACATGTCGGAGTTGTAGATCACGCTGCCGTCGGTGCCGGGGAAGCGGTAGCACAGGAAGTCGGTGCCCGGCGTCTTGTTCGCCGCCTTGAACTCGCCCTTGGCCCAGTCGCCCATCACCTGCACCAGCGCGTCACCCTTGATCACCATGGCGGTGGCCAGGTTCCAGTCGCGGCCGGAGAAGTTCGGGTCGACATAGGCCTTGAGCTTGCCGAGGTTGTCGAAGGACTTCTTCATGGTGTCGGACTTCAGCGCCTCCTCGTCGAGGTCGTTGAAGGCCTTCTTGTAGAACTCCGGACCGCCGGTCGACAGCACGACGCTGTCGAACATGGTGGCCTCCTGCCAGTTCTGGCCGCCGAGGGCGAGCGGCACGACGCCGGCCGCCTTGGCCTTGTCGAGCAGGGCGATCAGGTCGTCGAAGGTCTTGGGCTCGGTGCCGCCGATCTTGTCGAACACCGCCTTGTTGATCCACAGCCAGTTGACGGAGTGGACGTTCACCGGCGCGGCGACCCACTTGCCGTCATAGACCGAGAATTTCTGCAGGGCGGCCGGCACGGCCTTGTCCCAGCCCTCGGCCTTCGCCGTCTCGGTGAGGTCGCCCATCTTGCCGGCCGCCGCATAGTCGAGCACGGTGTAGCCGAGCATCTGCGAGGCGGTCGGATAGTTGCCGGCCGCGACCATCGCCTTCAGCGCCGTCATGGCCGCGTCGCCGCCGCCGCCGGCGACCGGCACGTCCTTCCAGGTGAAGCCCTGCTTGGCCAGATCCTGCTTGAGGACGTTCAGCGCGGCCGCTTCGCCGCCCGAGGTCCACCAGTGCAGCATCTGCACTTCCTTGGTCTGCGCCTGCGCCGGGCTGACGAAGGCAGCCGTGGCGGCGAGCAGTGCACCGACCATCCATGTCTTGCGTACGGTCATCGTTCTCCTCCCGTGACCTGATGCCGGAACCGTTCCGGCGGACGTCTCATGTGCGAGGCCGCGGCAGCCACCAGGCCGTCCGCGGGCCGCAATGAAGGTGAAGCGTCTTTTCTTCGGTGTAGTCGGCGACGGCATGGCGTCCGAGCTCACGCCCGACCCCGGATTGCCGCATGCCGCCGAACGGCAGCTCGGCCGCCCCGTCCATGAAGGTGTTGGTCCAGACAGTGCCGGCGCGGATGCGGCGCGAGACGCCGATGCAGGTGTCGAAGTCCCGGCTCCAGACGCTGGCGGACAGACCATAGTCGATGCCGTTGGCGATGGCGACGGCCTCGTCGGCCGTGCCGAAGCGCAGCAGCGTGGCCACGGGCCCGAACACTTCCTCGCGGGCGATCGCCATCGCCGGCTCGACGGCGGCCACCACCGTCGTCGCCATGAACTGGCCGGCCTCGGCCGGCAGGCGCGCCCCGCCCAGGGCGATCTCGGCCCCCGAGCGCCGCGCCGCCGCGACATGGCCCTCGACCAGGGCGAGGTGCTGCGGCGAGATCAGGGCGCCGACCATGGTCGCCGGATCGAGCGGATCGCCGACCACCACCTCCCGGGCGCGCTGGACGAAGGCGGCGAGGAAGTCGTCGGCGATGTCGCTGTGCACCAGCAGGCGGCTGCCGGCGTTGCAGCATTCGCCGGCGTTGAAATAGGAGCCGAACACCGCCGCATCGAGCGCCGCCTCCAGGTCGGCGTCGGGGAAGATCAGCTGCGGGTTCTTGCCGCCGAGCTCCATCGACACCTTCTTCAGGCTCGCCGACGCCGCCGCCATCGCCGCCTTGCCGACCCGGGTCGAGCCGGTGAACGACACCATGTCGATGCGCCGGTCGGCGGTCATCGGCGTGCCGATTTCCGGCCCGTAGCCGGCGAGGATGTTGACCGCGCCGTCCGGCAGCCCGGCCTCGGCCAGGATCGCGCCGAGCAGCAGGGTCGAGGCCGAGGTCATCTCGCTCGGCTTGACCACCGCCGTGCAGCCGGCCGCCAGGGCGAAGGGCAGCTTCTGCGAGACGATGAGGAACGGGAAGTTCCACGGCGTGATGATCGAGACCACGCCGATCGGCTCGCGCACCACCACGCCGAGGCGCGCCTCGCCCAGGGTCGAATAGCTTTCGCCGTGCAGGTCGCGGGCCAGCGCCGCGGCATAGCGCCAGATGTCGGCCGCGCCGGCGAGCTCGCCGCGCGCCTGGCTGATCGGCTTGCCGGATTCCAGAACGTCGAGCGTCGCCAGGAGATCGGCCTTCGCCTCGATCAGGTCCGCCGCCCTGAGCAGCACCCGCGAGCGCTCGGCGCCGGTCATGCGCGGCCAGGGACCCTGGTCGAAGGCGTGGCGCGCCGCGGCGATGGCGAGCTCGAGATCGGCCGCCTTGGCATGGGCGTAACGCGACACCACCACGCCGTGGGCCGGGCTGGCCCGCTCGATCACGGCGCCGTCGAGGGCCGGCCGATAGCGGCCGCCGACGAACAGGTCGTGGGTCCGCGGCACGCCGTCGAGCGTGCGGGCAAGGCGGGCCGTGTCGAGGCGGACGGCAATCGTCATGGCGGTCATCGTCCCTGGAAGCCGGGAGAACGCTTCTCGCGGAAGGCGGCGACGCCCTCCTTGAGGTCGTCGGTATAGGACACCAGCGAGCCCGCCAGGATCTCGAAGGCGCTCGCCGCCTCCTCGCCCTCGGCGGCGTTGATCAGCTGCTTGGCGACGATGTTGGCCACCGGCCCGCGCGAGGCGGCCTGGGCGGCAAGCGCGCGAGCCCGCTCCAGGGCGCCGCCCTTCTCCACCACCTCGTCGACCAGGCCCATGGCCTGAGCCCGCTCGGCGGTGACGATCTCGCCGGTGAGCGCGAGCCGCCGCACCGCTCCGGCGCCGAAGCGGCGCACCAGGCGCTGCGTGCCGGACCAGCCCGGCACCATGCCGATGCCGGTCTCGGGCAGGCCGAGCTTGGCCTGCGCCTCGCAGACGCGGATGTCGGCTGTCGCCGCCAGCTCCAGCCCGCCGCCCAGGGCGTGGCCGTTGATCGCGGCGATCAGCGGCGCCTTCAGCCGCGCCAGCTTGTCGAAGACCCGGTGGCCCTGGCGCACCCAGTCCTGGCCCATGGCGAGGGGGTCGAGCCGCCCCCAGGCGGCGATGTCGCCGCCGGCGCAGAACCCCTTGCCTTCGCCGGTGAGGATGGCGGCGCGGACCGAGGCGTCGGCGTCGATGCGGTCCGCGATCGCGCCGAGGGCGGCGATCATCGCCTCGTCGAGGGCGTTGAGCTTGTCGGGACGGGCCAGGGTGACGACGGCGACGCCGCCGGCAATGTCGAGGCGGACGGGGTCGCTCATGCCGCGCCTCCGCCGATGTCGAGGCCGATCCGGCCGGGCCGGAACAGCGCCGCGTCCATGACCCGCAGCGACGGCGAGACCAGGAGCGGGAACTCGGCCTGGGCCAGCACGTCGCGCTCCAGGTCGACTCCCGGCGCGATCTCGGTGACGAGGATCCCGTCGCCGGTGAGCTTCAGCACGCAGCGCTCGGTGACATAGGTGATGTCCTGGCCCTGCGCCACCGCGCGGGCGCCGGAGAAGGAGACGTGCTCCACCGTCTGCACCAGCTTCCTCACCTTGCCCTCGGCGTCGATGCGCAGCGCGCCGTCCTCGATCGCCAGCTTGGCCGCGGCGGTGAAGTAGCCGGAGAAGATGATGCGCCGGGCCCGCGCCGTGATGTCGACGAAGCCGCCGGCGCCCGCCGTCACATGCGGCCGCGCGCCCAGCCTGGAGACGTTGACCGAGCCCTGCCGGTCGATCTGCAGGAAGGACAGCAGCGAGGCGTCGAAGCCGGCGCCCTGGAAATAGGTGAACTGGTAGGGCGAGGGCACGATCGCCTCGGCATTGGAGGCGCAGCCGAACTGGAAATCGGTGAGCGGCACGCCGCCGACCGCCCCCTGCTCGATCACCCAGGTGACGTCGCCGTGCCGGCCTTCCTCGATCAGGATGCGCGGCACGTTGGCCGAGATGCCGAAGCCGATATTGACGGCGTCGCCGTAGCGCAGCTCCTGCGCCACCCGGCGCGCGATCGCCTTGGCCACGCCGAACTCCGGCACCTCGAAGCTCGACAGCGGCCGGAACACTTCGCCGGAGATAGCCGGCTCGTAGGGCGTCTGCGTCGTCTGCATCTGGTCGGGCGCGATCACGATCGCATCGACCAGGATGCCCGGCACCAGCACGTGCTGGGGCTTCAGCGTGCCGCTCTGGGCCAGCCGCTTGACCTGGGCGATGACGATGCCGCCATTGTTGCGCACCGCCAGCGCCTGGTCGAGCGGGCCGAGATAGCCGCCCTCGTGCTCGTAGGAGAGGTTGCCGCGCTCATCCGCCGTGGTGGCGCGGATGATCGCCACCTCGGGCACGATCGCCTTGAAGTAGAGCCAGTCCTCGCCGTCGAAGGCGACGCGCCGGACGATCGGCTCGGCCGCCGCCCGCGCGTTCATGGCGCAGCCCTCGCGCGCCGGATCGACGAAGGTGTCCATGCCGATCTTCGTCAGCACGCCCGGGCGCTTGGCGGCCGCCTCGCGGTGCATGTCGAACAGGATGCCGGAGGGGATGTTGTAGGCCGGGATGTCGTTGCCGGTGATCATCCGCCAGATCGCCGGCGGCTCGGCCGAGGACGGGCCGGACGGGTAGGAGCCTGCCAGGATGCGGGCGAGCAGGCCCGGCCGGGCGATGTGGTCGACGCCCTTGATGCCCCACATGTCGCCGGCCGCGATCGGATGCAGCGTGGTCAGGCCGCGCGGATGGCCGGATGCCTCGAAGCGCCGGCCGACCGCGGCGAGCACGGCGTCCGGGCAGCCCAGGCCCGAGGAGGAGGAGACGGTGACCGTGGCGCCGTCGGGGATGAGGGCGGCCGCTTCGTCGGCGGTGAGGACGCGGGGAAAGGCCATCGGCTCAGATCCCCGGCTCGACCGGCGTCTCGCGGCCGGTCCTGGCGGATTTGAGCGCCGCCAGGGCGAGCGCCATGGAACGGATACCGTCTTCGCCGGTCGCGGCCGGCGTCCCCTTGCCGCGCACCGCGTCCTGGAAGGCGGCGACGCTGCGGACATAGAGGTTCTCGTGATCGATCTTCAGGGTTTCCTCCCCCTTCGCGGTGCGCAGCACCACCTCGCCGGCCGGGCGCTGGGTCATGCAGCCGGTGCCGATCAGCGAGCCCTCGGTGCCGTGCACCTCGAAGCCGGTGGTGGCGTGCCTGGTGGTGAAGGCGTCGTGGAACTGGGCCAGCACGCCGCCCTTGAAGCGCACCACGCCCATGACGCCGTCCTCGATGCCGGTGTCGCCCATGCCGCCCTGCTGGGTCATGGCCGTGACGGCGACCGGCTCGTCGCCGAGCACGAAGCGCAGCGTGTCGGCATCGTGCACTGTGATGTCCATGACCACGCCGGAGCCGGCGCGGGCGTCCCGGATGCGCCAGCCCTGCAGGTGCGGCGGCAGGTAGACCGCATGGAAGACGCGGGCGAACAGCGCCTTGCCGATCCGGCCGGCGGCCACCGCGTCGCGCAGGGCGCGGATGGTCGCGGCGTTGCGCAGGTGATGGTTGGTGCCCATCACCACGCCGGCCTCGCGGCAGGCCGCCACCATGCGGCGGGCGTCGGCGAGGGTGAGGGCGAGCGGCTTCTCGCACAGCACGTGCTTGCCGGCCCGCGCCGCGGCCAGGGTCTGCGCCTTGTGCTTCTCGTTGGTGGTGGCGATGTAGACCGCGTCGATGCCGCTGCCGAGAAGGCGGGCGAGGCTGGTGGTCGAGAGCGGGATGCCGGTCTGCGCCGCATAGGCGCGGCCGCGCTCCTCGTCCGAGGACATCACCGCCACCACCTCGCCGCCGGCCTCGCGGATGGCGCCGATCATCCATTCCCGGGCGATGGTCGTCGCCCCGACGATGCCCCACCGTATCGGCTGTCCCGCAATCATCGTGCCTCCTCGGCCTTGTGTCTCGAATGCCGGGCCCCGCAGGACTCGCGTACCACCAGCCGGCTGTCGCCGGTGAAGGACATGTCGGCCGGATCGGTGCCGCCGATCAGGCCGAGCAGGCCCTGCGCCGCCCGCGCGCCCATCTGGCGGGTGTCGGCGTTCACGGTGGTGAGCGGCGGGGCATTGTTCTCCGCCTCGACGATGTCGTCGAAGCCGACGACCGCGAAATCGCTGCCGACGCGGATGCCGCGCAGAGTCAGGGCGCGAGTCGCGCCCATGGCGACGATGTCGTTGTAGCAGAACACCGCGGTCGGGTTCCGCGGCGATGCGAGCGCCGCCGTGACCGCCTCGACGCCGCCGGCCCGGTTCGGCATGGATTCGAACACCAGCTCCTCGTCATAGGGGATGCCGGCCGCCTGCAGGGCGTCGCGATAGCCCGAGAGGCGCTCGCGCTGCGTGGTCATGCTGGCGTCGCCGCCGAGGAAGCCGATCGCCCGGTGGCCGAGCCCGATCAGGTGCTCGACCGCCCGGCAGGCGCCGGCCCGGTTGTCCGGCCCGATATAGGGCGCCGGGCTGCCGGCGATGCGGCGCATGGTGATGATCAGCGGCATGGAGCGCGGCAGCAGCTCGGCCAGGCCCCAGGCGTCGGTGCCGCGGGCCGGGCTCATGATGATGCCGGCGACGCCGTGCTCGCGCAGGGATTGCAGCACCCGCGCCTGGCGCTCCACGTCCTCGTTGGTGTTGGCCAGGATCGGGATGAAGCCGAGCCGGTAGAGCGCGTCCTCGATACCGACCGCCAGCTCGGTGAAGAAGGGATTCATCAGGTCGGAGATGACCATGCCGACGAAGCTGGAGCTGGCCGTGCGCAGGTTGGCGGCGGACCGGTTGTAGACGTAGCCCAGGCGCTCGATCGCGGTCTCGACCCGCTGGCGCGTATCGGCCTTGACCAGCGGCGAGCCCTTGAGGACCAGCGACACGGTCGACTTCGACACGCCGGCGGCGCGCGCAATGTCGACGATCGTCGCAGCCCGGCTCGCGCCGCGCCTCGCCTCACCCATCCGAGCTCTCCCCTGCCGCGCCGAGCCGGAGCGGCATCGACGGCGACCCACATTATTGGAACGTTCCGATGCCTTGCGACGCATGATCACGGCATCATCGTCAAGGGCCTGAAAAAGCTGCTTAAAACAGCTCGACTTCCAAGGTACTTGACTTTTGGAACGTTCTAATCGCTCTTGTGACGCAGGAACGCCGTGGTGTCAAGCGGCGAAAACAGCCGATCCGGAAACGCGGCCCGCCCCGCCGGGCCAGGAGGACGATCCATGGCCATGCTCATCCTGCCGACCGCCGCCGGCGGCCTCGAACCCCATGCCGCGGGTGCCGCATCCCCCTTCCCGCTCGTCCATGCCGGAGCCTATCCGCGCACGGTCTACGCCGCCGCCCACGTGGTCGCCGACGCGCGCCGCCTGGTCGATCCCTGGGAGCGGCCGGCGATCGACTGGGACGCCACCCTCGCCTTCCGCCGCCATCTCTGGGGCCTCGGCTTCAAGATCGCCGAGGCGATGGACACGTCCCAGCGCGGCCTCGGCCTCGACTGGGCCGGCGCGGCGGAGCTGATCGCCCGCTCGCTCGCCGAGGCCCGCGCCATCCCGGGTGCGGATCTGGCCTGCGGCGCCGGCACCGACCAGCTCGGCCCGGCCGAGGCCCGCTCGCTCGACGACGTCGCCGCCGCCTACGAGGCGCAGATGGCCCATGTCGAGGCCCATGGCGGGCGCATCATCCTGATGGCGAGCCGGGCGCTCTGCCGCCTCGCCCGCGGCCCCGAGGACTACCTCGCCGTCTACGGCCGGCTGATCCGCCAGGCGCAGGACAAGGTCATCCTGCACTGGCTCGGCGAAGCCTTCGACCCGGCCTTGGCCGGCTACTGGGGATCGCGCGACTTCGCTCCGGCCATGGACACGGTGCTCACCCTGATCCGCGAGCACGCGGACAAGATCGACGGCATCAAGATCTCCCTGCTCGACGCCGGCAAGGAGGTGACGATGCGCCGGCTGCTGCCGCCGGGCGTCGCCATGTATACCGGCGACGACTTCAACTATGCGGAGCTGATGGCCGGTGACGGCGAGGGCTTCTCGCACGGCCTGCTCGGCATCTTCGACCCCATCGCCCCGGCCGCCGCCGCCGCGCTCGACCGCCTCGCCGCCGGCGACCGCGCCGGCTACGACGCCATCCTCGCCCCGACCGTGACGCTGTCGCGCAAGCTGTTCGAGGCGCCGACGCAATACTACAAATGCGGCGTGGTGTTTTTGGCCTGGCTCAACGGCTTCCAGGAGCATTTCCGCATGGTCGGCGGCGCCGAATCCGCCCGCGGCATCCTGCACTATGCCGAGCTGTTCCGCCTCGCCGACACGGCGCGGCTGCTGATCGACCCGGAGCGGGCGACGGCAAGGATGCGGGCGCTGTGCGCGGTGAACGGGGTGGGGTGAGGAGACAACGGAAGCGCACCCCGAGACTCGGCAACAGGTTGGGCGACGCGACATGCACGGCAGGACTTGAGGCTTCCCCACCGCTTGCCCAAGCCGGCGGGGGCCGGGCCGAAGTCCACGCGAGTTGGGTCGAATTCCATGCCGCAAATGACGGTTGCGGCGGTCACGTCGACTTAGCCGATTTCAAAGAGCCATCGACGATCCCTGCTTGCCACACCATGAGCGATTCGATTACACTCGTTGTAGTATGCTCTGACTGTACGGATTCAGAGGAGTTTCATGCTGGAGAGCATTGGCTTTGTTGCGTTCTCGCGAACGATGAGTCTTGAGATTGAGGCAAGGAGTTCCGCGGCACAGGTCTCAGCGATTCCATCGCCACAACCGCAACTTACGAACCACGAGAACCAAATGTGGTGCGGCTAGGGCTGATATCCGCCCCCTCCTTTATGAGGGCTCTCGGCGCCAGCATAGACAACCGCTCTCGCAGTTCACGGGCCACCGACAATTCGAACAACCCTTCATAAATCTAACAGGGCCGTCGTTACATGAGGCATTTTTCTGCAAAAAACTAAAGATGAACTTTGAAAATGGCATAATGTTAGAGTCATTGTATGAGTATTAGCTTTTTTTATTACAAATTACTTTCTGCATATGATAAATTGAGAGGAAATACACGACTCATAGATAGAATATTAAGGCTAGAAGAACGAGGTTGGAATTCTGACGAAGCAAAGGCCCTCACGCTGAACACATTCCAATTTGGAATGAGCCTTGATGCATTATTGGATAGACTACAGAAAGAATTGAATGATAGCGAGCCAAGATTCAGTGCGTTTAAAATCATTGATGCTCATCCTGGACAGAGATTCTCAGAGAACAAAGGTCCATACTTCGATTACGTCGACAATATTGGATGCGACACATATGTGCTCAATTGGGTCCATCATCGCCCTGGGAAATTTGCTCCAGCATCAAAAGAAAAGATAGCATTTCATTTTCTCCTTAAAGAAAACTCTCTCGAAACAATTGTTATTATATATAGAACATCTCGAACCATCATCAGCAATAGAGACTAAGTGATGAGCGAAGAAATTGGAATCGAATTTGAACCAATAGGAATACTTCCAGGAACAGCTGTTCCATACTATCATTCATATTTATATTACACGGGGGTTGACGGAGCACGCACAGTTCTCAGCCTACCCAACACAACGGTGACAACCGCACCAAAATTGGAAGCTGGACCAGGTCATAGAATTACTTTATTTGGTCAAATTCTTTCGATTTTTGGAGCAAATGTTGGCCAAAGAAATCTAACGACAGGGCCTATCATTTACGGCAATCTTTCCGAAAACCATTTTACACTTTCTAGTGGAAACAATCTCAGCGACGAGTGGTTGAATCTAAAGAATTCGATGAATGAATTCGCTAACCCGCATTTCTCATACGGGAGCGGCTGAGGCGGGCTGAGAGGGCCTTGTCGCGGCCGGCGCCGGGCTGGACAAACAGGGGTGCTGACGGCGGATGGCCGTGCGGTCAGGGCAGCGATGTCGGATCTTCTGGTGGCTGGTCGGGGTGGGCTGGGCCGCGCTCAGGCGGCGGTCTGGCGTAATCGGGCGTGGGCGAGCGCATATTCGAGCCGGTAGGGGCAGGCCGAGGTCATGGCGACCTTGATCCGACGCACCGAGACGCGCACCGGCGCGCCGATCTTGAGCAGCTTCAGCCGGATCGTGCCGCAACTGGCCTGGGCGAACTGGGTGTGCTTGAGGCCGATGCGGCGCAGCGCGCAGATGAGCACATAGGCCATCGCGGCGAACCACAGGCGCAGCTGATTGGCGCGCATGGTGCCCGACGAGGTGCGGTCGGCGAACAGATCGCCCTGACATTCCTTGATCCGGTTTTCCATCTCGCCCCTGGCGCAATAGAGGGTCTCGTAGAGATGACGAGCGCCGGCCTCGGCGCGCTTGAGCGAGGTCACGACGAAGCGCGGATTGGCCTCGCCGCGCGTAGGTTCGGCCTTGCCGACGACCCGGCGCCGACGGCGCCAGCTGTCGAGCGTCGTCCACAGGAAGTCCTTGAAGCGCCGTGCCGGCTGGCCGGTCCTGCGGCTGTCTTCGGCGGCCTGCGCCAATTCGGCCGCGATCTCGCCGGCCAGCCGCTCGTTCCTGGCCAGGCCGAACAGGTAATCGACCCGGTTGGCCTCGCACCAGGTCATCAGGGCGTCCCGCGCGAAGCCGGAATCGGCGCGCAGCAGAATCCTCACCCGCGGCCATTGCGCGCGGATCTGGGCCACGATGCGCGCAATCTCCTCGACCGATCCGGCCGCGGCGTCGATGTTGGAACGCCGCAGCTTGGCGGCCGGCAGAACCGGATCGTCCCGTGGGGACGATGGGCAAGGCGATCTCGTTGAGAGTCCAGAGCCTGCAGGGGCAAACCTGCAAGGTCGTGAAACAGATTGAGACGCCTCGCCCTTCTGACCCCATCATGCGGCGGCCAAGCGTCGACCGCGAAGAGAAGCGTGTGACCCACGGGAGCGACACAAGCCGGAGAAATCAGAACGAGCAGCTTGACCTCAACGACCCCAATCAGAAAAGACCCTCAGAACTTCCGTCGCTCGGGTCAGTAGCGCTGACGAGCGCCGCGCAAACGACAGGCCGCAGCTAAAGGCTGACACGCCCCCGCCGCCGCGGAGGGCGACGCGATCCGCCCAGACGGGACTTGCCGCCTGGGCAAATTCTTACCGGCCACAAAGACCACGGCGGTGTGCTGCAACAGCCAGCTTCGTCGCGAGCGCGCAAATTCGATCTCAGCCGTCAGGTTGATATTGATACGTTATATCATTGCATCTATGGTGCGCCGCAAAGCGAATGGGGCGTATCCTTTGTGACCAACCGTGATCCCTTCCTGTCGTCGTTGATCGCGCAGACGGCTCTCCGTCGACTCGTTGGTGTTGCGTGGATCCTGGTGGTGTTGTGGATTGCCATTAGCTGGGCGGTCTCATTGCCATGAGCCTTCCCGGGATCCGCTTCGAGAACGTCACGATCGCCTATGATCGCCATGCCGCCCTGCGTCGGATATCTGGCACTTTCGAGCCCGGCAGCTTGACGGCGATCGCCGGGCCGAACGGAGCCGGAAAGTCGACGCTGTTGAAGGCCCTTATGGGCGAGCTATCCGAGCTTGAGGGCGCGATTGACCGCGGCGGGCTCGTTTCTAGCGATTTCGGCTATCTGCCGCAGGCCGCCGAGATCGACCGTCAGTTTCCACTTAGCGTCGCCGATACCGTCATGCTAGGCGCCTGGCGCCTGACCGGCGCGTTCGGCGGTGCGACCCAGGCCGTCGCGGACAAGGCGCGCCAAGCCTTGTCCGCTGTCGGGCTCGAAGGTTTCGAGCGCCGCCATATAGGCTCGCTTTCCGCTGGGCAGTTTCAGCGCGTCCTCTTCGCACGGCTCCTGCTCCAGGACGCGAAGATCATCGTCCTGGACGAGCCGTTCACGGCCATCGACGCGCGAACGACGCGCGACCTCCTGGAGATCGTGAGGCGTTGGCATGGCGACGGACGCACGGTGATCACGGTCCTGCATGATTTCGAGCAGGTGCGATCGCACTTCCCCACGACCCTGCTCCTGGCGCGTGAAGCCATCGCGTGGGGGCCGACGGAGACAGCCTTGTCGCCGGGCAATCTCCTGCGAGCTCGGGCAATGGCGGAGAACTGGGACGAATTGGCCGACGAAGGCTCCCCTACCCGGAAGGGGGCAGCATGACTCTCTACGGATTGCTCATCGCACCCTTCGTTGAGTACGGGTTCATGCGCCGCGCTCTGGTGGCCTCAATCGCGCTTGGGCTCGGTTCCGGCCCGGTCGGCGTGCTTCTGATGCTGCGCCGTATGAGCCTGGTCGGTGACGCCATGAGCCATGCCGTGTTGCCCGGCGCGGCGATCGGCTTCCTGATTGCGGGGGGGCTTTCGTTGCCGGCCATGGGATTGGGCGGCCTTGTCGCCGGCCTCAGCGTCGCACTGCTGTCGGGGCTCGTCAGCCGTACGACGGCGTTGAAGGAGGATGCGAGTTTCGCCAGCTTCTATCTGGCGTCGCTCGCACTCGGTGTCCTCATCGTGTCCCTGCGCGGCTCGAATATCGATCTCCTTCATGTTCTGTTCGGCACCATCCTCGCGATCGATGCCGAAGCGCTTTATCTCGTGGGCTCGATCGCCTCGCTGACAGTCGTCATCCTGGCCGTTGTCTATCGCCCACTGGTCGCCGAATGCTTCGACCCCGGCTTTCTGCGCGCGGTCGGCGGCCGTGGTCCGCTCTATCATCTTCTGTTCCTGTTCCTGGTCGTCCTCAACCTGGTTGCAGGCTTCCAGGCCCTCGGGACGCTGATGGCGGTCGGCATGATGATGCTGCCGGCGGCGATCGCGCAGCTCTGGGCCCGCACGCTGCCGGTCATGGTCGTGATCGCAGCCTCTACCGCAGCCCTGTCGGGCTTTGTCGGACTGCTGGCCTCCTATCACCTGCGGTGCGCATCCGGTCCCACCATCATCCTGACCGCCAGCCTCATCTATGGCGTCTCGCTGCTCGTCGCGCCGTCAGGAGCGCTGCGCCGATTTATTCAACGCCCGCATCTGGCAGGCTAATCCCGAGGAGACTCTCCCATGAATGCAAGACGGCTCCTTCTCGCGCTGGTCGGCTCGACCGCGCTTACATTCGGATCGGCCGCTGCCGCGTCCGCCAAGACCATTGATGTCGTCGCCAGCTTCACCGTGCTGGCCGACGTCGTGACGAATGTCGGCGGCGACCATGTGAATGTGAAAAGCCTCGTTCCGGCGGACGGCGATCCCCATGATTTCGAGCCCTCGCCCGATGATGCAAAGGCCGTCGGAGCCGCGGCGGTGACCTTCGTCAGCGGAGAGGGCCTGGAGAGCTGGTTCCAGCGCCTCGCCAAGGCCTCGGGGGCGAAGGCGAAGCCCGTCGTGGTGTCGAACGGCATCAAGACGCACACCTTCGAAGAGGACGGTAAGAAGGTCACCGATCCGCACGTCTGGAACAGCATCCCGAATGTCCTGATCTGGGTCGACAATATCGAGAAGGCTCTGGCCAAGGCCGATCCCGAAGACGCCGCCGCCTTCAAGGCGAATGCCGAACGCTATACGAAGGAATTGAAGGACCTGAACGCTGCGGTACACACCAAGATCGACGCTATACCCAAGGACAAGCGCAAGGTTCTCACCAGCCATGACGCCTTTGGCTATTACGGCAAGGAATACGGCGTGACCTTCCTCTCGCCGCTTGGCGTATCTACGGAGACCGAGGCGTCCGCTGCCGACGTCGCTGAGCTCATCGACCAGATCAAGAAGGAAGGCATCAAGGTCTACTTCATCGAGAACTCGAACGATCCGCGGCTGATCAAGCAGATCGCCGAAGCGACCGGTGCCCAGCCCGGCGGCGAGCTTTATCCTGAGGCCCTATCTCCTGCGGACGGTCCCGCACCGACCTATGCGAAGCTGATCCAGTACAACACCGACCAGATCGTCACCGCGATCTCGAAGTGATCTCTGTGCCAGGGGCGGGCCGTCTAGCCGCCCCTGGCAAATGCCAGTGCCGTCGTTCGGCGGCAGCGACCGCGACCGAGACCGAGACCGAGAAAATAGATCCGGGTAACTGACATGAAGCGGACGCTCTCCAAGCTTTCTTCTTTGTTGTGTATTTTGTCGTTCGCGTGTCCGGTTGCCGCTCTCGCCGAACCCCTGAGCGTCGTGGCGAGCTTCTCTATTATCGGCGATTTCGCCAAGCGGGTTGGTGGCAATCACATTAACCTGACCACGCTCGTCGGCCCGAACAGCGACGCTCATGTCTACTCGCCACGTCCCGCCGACGCGATAGCGCTCGCTCGCGCCGATGTGGTGCTGGTCAATGGTCTTTCCTTTGAGGGCTTCCTGCCGCGTCTAATAAAGGCCAGCGGCACCGAGGCGCCCATCGTCGTGCTTACCAGGAACGCCGACATACTGAACGACCCACAAGGCGGGCACTACCACTTCATCAATGGCGAGGCGGTCTTCCATGCGAGCCCGACCGACCCTCATGCATGGCAGTCGGTCGCTAACGCGAAGGTGTATGTTCGGAACATCACCGACGCCTTCTGTGCCGCCGACCGCGCGCATTGCGCGGAGTATGAGGCGAATGCCGCGGCCTATGTGGAAGAACTCTCGGCGCTCGACATAGAGATCCGGCAGGTGATCGCCGAAATCCCCGACAACAGACGCGTTGGCGTCGTCGCACATAACGCCTTCCGCTATTTTGAGCGCGACTACGGTATTGCATTTCTCTCGCCGCAGGGTGTCTCGACGGAGTCAGAGGCATCCGCAGCAGACGTCGCGTCGCTGATCCGCGAGATCCGCAACAAGCGTGCGGTGGCTGTCTTTACCGAGAACATTTCAGATACTCGATTGGTGAAGCAGATCGCATCCGAGGCCGGCCTCGAACTTGCGGGCCCGCTCTATTCCGACGCGCTATCGCCACCGCATGGTCCTGCACCGCACTACACGGACATGATGCGACACAACGCTCAGACAATCTCAAGCGCCTTCGCGGGCGGTTGAGATCGTCTGGGCTCTGTCCCTCCGTCTTATCTTGGAGAAAAAAATGCTGCGATCATTTGCCTGCGCAACGGGCATCGCCCTTGTCCTCTCAGCCGGTGCTCTGGCCGAGGACACCGGACATGACCACGAAAGCGTGACGCTCTACCGCGTGTTCGTCGGCGACCACGCCGATCCGAAGATCACCGCTTTCGATCTTTCCGAGCCGAAGAACCGCTGGACCTTCGAGACGAAGGGGCAGAGCAAGCTCTACGGTGTGGGCGAGGGTGCGGGCATCGTTGCGGTGCAGTCCGACAAAGACACCGTGAACTTCATCAAGAGCGGCATCTCGCTTCACGCCCATGGCGATCACTCGGACATCGAGATCGCCGACCCGGCCGCCATCGACCAAACCCTGACCGGCCCGCGGCCCTTCCACCTCATCGATCATGACGGCAAGGTGGTGATCAACTTCGACAAGGGCGGCTATGTGGAAGTCATCGACGCCCACGAACTCTCCCATGGGGAAGTCGAGGCGAGCCGCGTTCCCCAAGCCCGCGCGCATCACGGCTATGCCGCGCCCATCGGCAAGTTCTGGGTGACGAGCGTCGCCTCCGACGCGCCAGTGGAAGGCGACGCCGCGCCCAAGCGCGTCGGCCTTCAACCGATCACCGCCGACGGCAAGCCAACAGGTCCGGTCCAGACATGCACCGCCATTCATGGCGAGGCCTTCTCCGGGGCCTATCTCGCGACCGGCTGCCAGGAGGGTATCCTCACCGTCACTGCCGGCGTCGACGCGCCCGTCTTCAAGATGCTGGAATATCCGGCGGACCTGCCGTTGGGTCAGACCACCGGCACCCTCATCGGCTCAAAGAGCATGCAGGTGTTCCTCGGCAACTACGGCGCCAAGGGCCTTGTCGTGGTGGATCCGGTCGATGCACCGCACTTCCGCTACATCGAGCTGCCGTTCCGCCGCATCGACTTCGCACTCGATCCCGCCAATGCCCGTTTCGGCTATGTGCTGACCGAGGACGGTACGTTGCATCAGCTCGATGTGATCGACGGCAAGATCGCTCAGAGCGCCAGAGTCACCGAGCCTTACTCCATGGACGGTCACTGGAACGAGCCGCGCCCGCGTCTCGCCATGGCCGGCGACGAGGTCGTCATGAGCGATCCCAGGGCCGGGCTGGTGCGCCGCATCGCTAAGGAAACGCTGAAGGAGGCGGACACCATTGAGGTTAGTGGCATGCCGTACAACATCGCGGTCGTCGGCGGCAGCGGCGTCGTTCATGAGGAAGGCAGCGATGCGCACAACGATGACCACGCGGGCCACGATCACGCCCACAGCCACGGCGACCCGCAGATCTACAAAGGCTACTTTCAGGACAGCCAGGTGCATGATCGCTCGCTGTCGGACTATGCGGGCGACTGGCAGTCCGTCTACCCTTACCTGCAGGACGGCACACTTGACCCCGTGTGGGAGCACAAGGCTGAGAGCGGCGGCATGAGTGCGAAGGAGTACCGGGCCGAGTATGAGACAGGCTACCGTACCGATGTCGAGCGCATCACCATCAAGGGCGACGAGGTCACCTTCTACCGGAAGGGCAAGCCGCTCGAGGGCCACTACGCCTATGACGGCTATGAAATTCTGACCTACAAGAAGGGCAATCGCGGCGTCCGCTTCATCTTCAAGAAGACCTCCGGCGAGGCGGATGCCCCGCAGTTCATCCAGTTCAGCGACCACAGGATCGCTCCCGAGAAGACCGATCATTTCCACCTCTATTGGGGGAACGACCGGGCGGCGCTGCTGAACGAAGTGACGAACTGGCCGACCTATTACCCGTCCTCGCTGAGCAAGCAGGAGATCGTGCGCGAGATGATGGCACACTGACTGCGAACAACGTCTGCTCGTTAGCGCCCGGCCGATCAGGTTGGGCGCTCCCAAGAGTTGCTTACACTGTTCTTCGTGACGCTGACGAAGGTCGGGTGCCACGCGGTTCAGGTCTTCTCCGCGCTCGATTACTATTCTCCCGCCCGCGATGCCTTTGGTATCGCGGGCGGGAGAACAGAACCCGTAGCGTATTATCGCGCCGGCGCTGATCGTGCTCTCATGCCATTTAGAGCGGTTTCCGACCCATCCGACTCAGGCATGGATTCCCAAATCAGCGAATAGCTGCTTGAGGTGAGGTGCTGTCGCGGGAGTGGTTGGAATTTGAGGGTGGCGTAATCTCCGGCTTGTTCAACCAAGCAGATTCGGCGTTGGAGCGCCGATGGAGATCACGCCATGGAAAGTCATAGCGCGAAGCCGGCGCCGGTTGCGGCAGATGCGACACTTTTCGCTGAGGACGAGTGGTTCGATCCGGCGGGCGCCCTGGCGCCCGTGTTCGGCGGCGCCGTCGGCAAGGACACGGTGAGCCGGGCCTGGCGCAAGGCGAAGACCGACCGGGACGCCTGGAACCGGCGCGACCTCTCCAACGAGCCGATCGCGCGGCTGGTCCTCGGCGGCACGGTGGTGCGCGTGCGGCTCGACCGCAAGGCGACGTCGATCTCGCTGCTGGTCGTGCTCGGGGTACGCGAGGATGGGCAGAAGGTGCTGCTGGCCGCCAAGAGCATGGGCGGGGAGAGCGAGGCGGCCTGGCGCAGCGGGCTCGACGATCTCGCGCGGCGCGGCCTGCGGACGCCCAAGCTCGTCATCGTCGACGGCGGGTCCGGCCTCGACAAGGCGCTGGCCGCGCTGTGGACCGACGTGCCGGTGCAGCGCTGCACGGTGCACAAGCACCTTCTCGCCCATGCGCCCGATCGGCTGCACGAGGAACTCACGGCCGACTATACCGACATGATTTACGCCGTGACGAAGCCGGAGGTCGAGGCCAGGCGCAAGGCCTTCCTTCGCAAGTGGCGGCTGAAATGCCGGGCCGTGGCCGACAGCCTGGAGGAGGCCGGCGAGCGGCTGTTCACCTTCACGCTGTTCCCGCGAAGCCAATGGCGCTCGATCCGCACCACCAACGCGATCGAGCGGCTGCATGAAGAGTTCAAGCGCCGGATCAAGACGCAGACCGTGCTGCCCTGCGCCGAGACCGCCGCGATGCTGTTCTGGGCGCTGCTGGCCTCGGGCCAGATCAGCATGCGCAAAGTCGACGGCTGGCAGAGCCTCGCCGAAAAGCCTTCCAATCAGCCGATTGACCTTGCCGCATGAAACGATAGCCCAACCCAGTCGGAGTTCGCAGAATCAATTCCAGCACAAATTGCGACCGCACCCCGATGCCGAGCCTGCCAGCCGGACGCAGCATCCGGGCTCCTTCGTTCGGAGGATTTCCGGTGTGTGCGGTCCTGCGTACTGTAAGGGCGCCGCACCATCCGGGGGGATGCCGATGCTCAAGACCGCCTTCGCCTTCCTGCTGCTCACGACCGCGCCCGCCATGGCGTTCGACCGGGCTTTCCTCGGCACATGGGCGCCAGACGCGGCCTCATGCGCCGATGCCGACAGCACCGTGCGTTTCACGATCACAACGAAAAAGTTCGAAGGCCGGGAAACGGCCTGCACCCTGAAACGTGCGTCGCCGACCAAGCCGGGCTGGCGGATGCACTATACCTGCATCGGCGAGGGCGAGGACTACAGCCTCGACCTGAAATGGCAACTTGACGAGAACGGCCGTCTGCTGGAGCAGGCGGAAGGCAAGACCAGGGAATACATGCGCTGCGGGAGCGCGAAACCCGTTGCCGCGCCATCCACGCCCGCCATGGCGGGCGACGACTTCACCGGCAAATATACGGGCCGGCAGGAAAGCTACAAATGGACCGCGTCCATCACACCGGCCGGGGGCCAGAGCTATAAGGTTATCGTCAAGGTCACCTCGACGATGCCGGCGTGCATCGGCGAAACGAATGCGGTCGGGCGATTGCAGGCGGGCCGGATCGTCACGCAGCCGGACCAGGATGATAGCTGCGTGCTGACGATTTCCCGGAGCGGCGGCGGAATCGCGGTCGAGGAAAAAGACTGCTCGCAGGATCATGGCATGGCCTGCGAGTTCACCAGCCGCATGAAGAGAGTTGGTCAATAATGCCCCTCAACCCGGCGCGGCCGGGGGCGATGTGGCCGCGATTGCGCCGCACCTGCCGTCCACGCTTGCGTCCGCCGTCATGGCAGCCTCGGGTTTGAGCAATCCGGGCTGGCCGCAATGGAAGAAGCCGCGGAGGGCTTCGACATGCGTCTCTTGCAATGGGTGCTGTTGGCCGGCTTGCCGGCCGTATCGCTCCCCGCACTCGCAGATGACGTGATTATCGGCAGCCCTTTGCCGGCAAGCGGATCGCCGAAGCCACGCGCATGGCCGTCGAGATCGTGCGCAAACTGCCCGATCAAGTCGGCTTCACCGTGCTACCCCGTCGCTGGGTGGTCGAGCGCTTCCTCGCTTGGATCAACCGCAACAGACGTCTCGCTAAGGATTGCGAAGCAACCCTCGCATCCGCTACCGCCTTTCTCTATGCCGCCGCTGTCATGCTCCTCCTTCGCAGGATCGCACGACGCATTTGAGTTTCGAGTCAGCCTCTCAATTTTTCTGGTGAAAACGGCAGCATCGTGAAGTATTCATTGGGGGGACATGAGCGGCTTCGCTGAGGACGGTTTTGGGATGGCAAGTGTGAGAGCCTCTGATGAAGCGAAGCGTCGCGCGTTCGGCCATGTGAGTGGTTCGATCAATAGCGCGGGGGGGGGTTCCTGGACAGGTGTTTCTAGGGGACTGGAAAGCAGTTTTGTTCTTCGAATCTGAGCGTTTGTTTGCGTCTGGCTTTGCCGTGATCGCGGCTGGGTTGCTGAATGCAGAGCCAGCGGAGGTTTGTTGCCTACTTAATTTCAGCGAAACGAGCCAGATGGTTTATGAGTCAGCGGCGATGTTGTTCATGGATGTCGGGACGGAGCCGCATGCGTATGATACCATGCTGCGGAAGGGCGGGCCGGCTAATGGCTGGTTGTTTGGGATGGATCGGTATGGATGCGCGTCGGATCGGGGAGGGTGGTGCATTTACTGCGAGAAGGCGAATGATGTTGCAGCTATTTCCTTGCACCATCCTGACGATATAGCAAAGTATGCTGAGCGTTTGAAGCAACTGCACGCGGAACCGATTATCGCTCTTATGAAGACTGCCTCCGTGGCGCCCGTTCCATTCGACCGATTGACGGAATCTTGGCGCCGCGGCCTTATCCACAACTACGCCGGCCACGGGTGATAACTGACGCGACAATCATAACGTTACCGTGGATAAATGTTAGAGTTGTCGAATTCCGGTGACTTTGGGAATCCCAAATCCCGGTGGCTTTACTTTATTCGCGATTGGGATGGCCCGCCTCGTCGTTCCCGGTCTTGCGTACCACGTGACGCGGCGCGGCAACCGCCGCGAGCCGGTGCTCTTCAGCGACGACGACTATTTCGACCTGCGGCGGATCCACGCGCCCAAATCCGGCACGCGGCTGATCGCCTGGTGCCTGATGCCCAACCATGTGCGTCTGCTGGCCGTTCCGGACCTGGACGACGGCCTGCGCGGGCCCTGCTCGGCGAGGTCCATCGCCGCTACACCGCCCGGATCAACGCCCGCAACGCTGGACCGGGCATCTGTGGCAGGGCCGCCTCGGCTCGGTGGTGGCATCGGCGACTGGAGCAGCGGCGGTGGTGACAGGGGCGCGCGACGGCGGCCGGAGTGGTGGCAGTTCGTCGGGTGACAGGACTCCAAGTCGATATGAACTGGCTGGTTACACGGGGGAGCACGAATCCGCCCAGGGCTTCAACCGTGCCGAGGCTGCTTGGGATGAGTTTAAGAATGGCCGGGGCAGGATGCTGGGGGCTGTTGGTGTCGGCGGTGACCCTTTGGATCTTTCTGAAAAGCCTGTAAGTGGCGAGCGGTCATATCTCTGACCGTTACGATGCAGAATTCATTTGAGGACGATTTTAATACGGAAAATTTTTCAAATTCGGACATAAGAGGGGAGATGCAAAGAAGACAGAGCTGGGGGAGGCATTATTGGAGACGATTCTTGATGACGCCTTCCGGAACAAGAAAATTCTACAGTGCTGAGTTTCATAGTATCACAACATTAGTTCAATAAGTGCGACATTTTTGAGGGGTTTGGAAAATTGAGTATGCATGATCTTGACGGAGCGAGCGATGCTTAGAATGCTAGTAGCAATTAAAGTCTAGGCTATATTCCCTCCTTCTTTGAAATGACAGTGCGGCGAAGCGATTGCGCGATATTGAAGTCCAATTTCAGCGGGTAGCCTTAGATTCCGGTGGCGTCGAGGAAGAGCGCGGTGGCTTGGGCCAGTTGGCAACGCCCCGTTTCCCTTCCCCGCTCATCAAACCGGACGTGCGGATTTCCCGCATCCGGCTTTCCGAGCGGCTTCATTGTCAGGCCCACGGCGTGGGGGGGTGCACGCGTCGGAGCTGCCGCACGCCGAGTTCCGCGAAGATGGTACTGCACGAGACCATCAGCGTGCCGTTGTCCTGCACCTTGTGCC
Source organism: Labrys sp. Lb11 (assembly GCF_057554225.1). Taxonomy (NCBI): domain Bacteria; kingdom Pseudomonadati; phylum Pseudomonadota; class Alphaproteobacteria; order Hyphomicrobiales; family Xanthobacteraceae; genus Labrys; species Labrys sp. Lb11. The sequence goes on along the minus strand of NZ_BAAJOT010000010.1, from coordinate 86,413 downwards.
GTTTGGCGGGGAAGTGCCTGACCCGATCGACGACGTGATGATCGACCTCCTGATAGTCCCGCCGACGACAGCGATGCGGATCGCTACTCCTTCATCGTAGTGGCCTTGCACCACCCACTCCTTCCCGGTCTCCCGACGCACTCCCCGTAATCCAAGGGTCCCTGTGGAGCAACGGGCGGGACTCCCCCAGCATCACCACGCTCGGTGCAAAGCGGCGATCATCTGTCGGGTCGGTACAGCTTTGAGGATCTGGACGGCACACCGGCCGCCGGCACGCTCGGGTCCTGCATGGTCCAGGCCCTGACCGCCACCTGCCGCTGGCGGGATTCCTACGGCGCCGGCGTGCTCGGGATGACCTTCAGCGCCGACCGCTGCTCGTTCCATGGCGAATGGTCCGCCAGCCCGGCAGCCGGGAACTGAGCGTACTGGAACGGTAGCAAGGGGTGCACGCCGACGGCATAGCCGAGACGCCGAGGGAACGCTGGGGATGGGGAGCCAGGACGCCGGGCGCTTCCCGGCTGCAGTCATTTGCGCAGCCCGTCGACGAAGATGTCGACCAGGCGCAGGGCGGTCGGCTGCCAGTCGGCGGAGCCCTGGGCGTAGAAGATACCGACGAGGGCGCGCAGCAGGTCTTGCGGCGCGATGTCGGACCGCAGCGCGCCCGCCGCCGCCCCGCGATCGAGCAGCAGCCCGATCGCGCCGGCCAGCCGTTCGAAGGAATAGGCCTTCAACTCGGCGGAGCCGTGCGCGACCAGATGCAACGCCTCGACCATGCCCTTCTTGGTGGCCATGAGGCGGACATTGGCATGCAGCCACTGGCGCAGCGCCTCGGCGGGCGCGACATCCTGGGCCAGCCGCCTGGCAAGCTCTCCCAGCTGATCGACCTCATGCCGGTAGACGGCCTCGAAGAGAGCCTCGCGCGTCGGGAAATGGCGATAGAGCGTGCCGATGCCGACGCCGGCCCGGCGTGCGACCGCCTCCAGGCTGGCCTGGGGACCGCCGTCGCCGAAAACCTGCGCCGCCGCCTCGAGCAGGAGTTCGCGGTTGCGGATCGAATCCGCACGCGGTTTGCGGCCTGTCCTTGCGGTCTCGCTTGCCATGATTCCGACGGGGCCTCCATTCCCTCTTGATAAACGGAGGATGCCTCCGTATAAATAGGACACGAATCGGGATGGGCACGAAGGCGGCGCTCCCGGCCAGGCGGACGGGTCGTTCGCGTCAGACATGTCCTCCGCGCCAGCATCCTGAGCCGCCATCCGGCGGCTCCGATCCATACATCACAATCCCTGAATGGAGTAACGCATGTCACTCTCCATCAGCCTCACGATCAATGGCCTGCCGCGCGCGGTTGCGCTCGACGACCCGCGCGTGACGCTGCTCGACCTCCTGCGCGAACGGCTCGGCCTGACCGGCACCAAGAAGGGCTGCGACCGCGGGCAGTGCGGCGCCTGCACCGTGCTCGTCGACGGGCGGCGCATCAATGCCTGCCTGGCGCTGGCCGCCAGCCTCGACGGGGCCGCGGTCGACACGATCGAAGGCCTCGCGGACGGCGAGACGCTGCACCCGGTCCAGGCCGCCTTCATCTCGCATGACGGCTTCCAGTGCGGCTACTGCACGCCCGGCCAGATCATGAGCGCCGTCGGCCTCATCGCGGAAGGCCACGCCGGAGACGATCCGGAGCGCATCCGCGAGCTGATGAGCGGCAATATCTGCCGCTGCGGCGCCTATCAGGGCATCACCGAAGCGGTGCTGGACGCGCAGAAGGCCCTTGGCGACCGCAACCGGAGGGACGCGGCATGAACCGTTTCGACTATGTCCGGCCGGCCAGCGTGCCCGAGGCGATTGCCGCCGCGGCCATGCCGGGATCGGCCTATCTGGCGGCCGGCACCAACCTCGTCGACCTGATGAAAGGCGGCGTCGCCCACCCCGAGCGGATCGTCGACATCACCAGGCTGCCCGGCCTCGACCGCATCGACTGGCTGCCGGACGGCGGCGTGCGCATCGGCGCCCTCGTCCGCAACGCCGACCTCGCCTACGACCAGCGCTTCGCCCGGGCCTTCCCGGCCGTGGCCGAAGCCCTGCTGGCTGGCGCGTCGGCCCAGCTCCGCAACGCTGCGACCGTCGGCGGCAACCTGATGCAGCGCACGCGCTGCGCCTATTTCCACGACCTGGACAGCGCCTGCAACCGGCGCGAGCCCGGGTCGGGATGCGATGCCCGGGCGGGCGAGAACCGCCTCCATGCGGTGCTCGGCTGGAGCGAGCACTGCATCGCCACGCACCCCTCCGATTTCTGCGTGCCGCTGGCGGCGCTGGACGCCGTGGTCGAGGTGGAGGGCCCGGATGGCCGCCGCACGATTCCCATCGGCTCGCTGCATCTCCTGCCCGGGACGACGCCGGAGCGGGAGACGGCGCTGGCGCCGGGCGAACTCGTCCTCGCCGTCAGGCTGCCGGGGGCGGCCGCCGCCTTCGCGCGCCATCAGCGCTATCTCAAGCTGCGCGAGCGGACCTCCTATGCCTTTGCCGTCGTCTCGGCCGCGGCGGCCCTGGAAGTCGAGGATGGCGCGGTCCGCAGGGCGGCCATCGCCCTCGGCGGCGTCGCCGCCAGGCCCTGGCGGGCGGGCGGGGCGGAAGCCGCGCTGGCGGGCATGCCCGCCACGGCGGACGCCTTCGCCGGTGCGGCCGAACTGGCGCTCGCCGCGGCGCGGCCGTCCGGCGACAATGCCTTCAAGATCGAGCTGGCGCGCCGCATCCTCGTGCGTGCCCTCACCCTCGCGCTGGCCGGGACGCCGGACGTCATGCCCGCCCTGCCGGCCTCGCCCTTCTCCGCAGCCTCCGGAGCGAACCATGCCGCTTGAGACCGCAGCCCCGACCTCCCGATATCGCCGGCACGGGTCGAATGCCGGCCAGCCGCTGACGCGCCGCGACGGCGTGCTCAAGGTCACCGGCCGAGCCACCTATGCCGCCGACAACCAGCCGGCGGGCATGCTCCATGCCGTCGCCGCGGTCAGCACCATCGCGCGCGGCCGCGTCACCGCGCTCGATGTCGAGGCGGCCCGGGCGCATCCCGGCGTCGTCGAGGTGCTGACGCCGGCCAACCGGCCGCCGCTGGCGCATGATCCGGACGAGAAGATGCCGCCCTTCGGGCTGCGCGTCGAGGTCCTGCAGGACGACACCGTGCGCTATGTCAACCAGCCGATCGCGCTGGTGATCGCCGAGACGCTGGAAGCGGCGACGCAGGGGGCCGCGCTGCTCGCCCCGCAATACCAGGTCGAGAGGGCCCGCACCGGGCCGGAGGACGGCGAGCGCTTCGATGCGGCCACGGTCGGCATCGGCTTTCCCGCACGCACCGCGCATGGCGACCTCGAGGCCGGCCTCAGGGCCGCCGCCCGGGTCACCGAGGCCGCCTTCGTCACGCCGCCGCAATACCACAACGCGATGGAGCCGCACGCCGTGGTCGCGCAGTGGGACGGCGACCGCGTGACGCTCGACATGCCCAACCAGGCGATGGCGCTGAGCTGCGCCGCCTACGCCGCCTATTTCGGCATCCCGGCCGAGAACGTGCTGATCCGCTCGCCCTTCCTCGGCGGCGGCTTCGGCTCCAAGGCGATCCTCAACGGGCCGCAGATCCTGGCCATCCTCGCCGCGCGCATGCTCGGCCGCCCGGTCAAGCTGGTGCTCACCCGGGCGCAGATGTATGGCCCGGTCGGACATCGCGGCCGCACCTGGCAGAGGCTCGCCATCGGCACGGATCGCGAGGGGCGCCTGACGGCACTGCATCACCAGGCGCTTTGCGCCACCTCCAGCTTCGACGAGTTCCTGGAACCGGCGGCCAATGCCTCGCTGCCGCTCTACGCCAGCCCCGCCATCCTGGCCGAGCACCAGGGCCTGCGGCTCGACATCGGCACGCCGGGGCCGATGCGGGCCCCGGGCGAAGCCTCCGGATCGGCGGCGCTCGAAGTCGCGATGGACGAGGCGGCCGCGGCCTGCGGCATGGACCCGCTCGAGTTCAGGCTGGTCAACTATGCCGAGACCGAGCCGGGCACCGGCCGGCCCTTCTCGTCCAAGGCGTTGCGCGAATGCTATGCCGAGGGCGCCAGGCGCTTCGGCTGGGCCGGCCGGCCGCTCGAGCCGTGCCGGATGCGCGACGAGGACGGCTGCCTCGTCGGCTGGGGCATGGGCACGGCCCTCTTCCACTGCCCGCATTTCCCGGCCGAAGCGCGCGCGGTCCTGCGGGCCGACGGCACGGCGCTGGTGGAGACCTCCGGCGCCGACATGGGGCAAGGCGCCTGGACCGCCCTGGCCCAGATCGCGGCGGAGGCGCTCGGCCTCGATCCGGACCAGGTCGAGCTCCGGTCCGGCCTGTCGAGCCTGCCCGACGGCGGCATCGCCGGCGGCTCCGCCCATACCGCCAGCGCCGGCCTGGCGCTTCACAAGGCCGGGGAGGATGCGATCGACCGGCTGGCGCGGCTCGCCGCCGCCGATCCGGCTTCGCCGCTCTTCGGCGTCGGCAATATCGGCGTCGTCGCCCGCTCGGGCCGGCTGCATCGCCGCGACGACGAGGGGCGCAGCGAAAGCTATGCGGCGATCCTCGCGCGCGCCGGCCATGCCGAGGTGATCGGCACGGCCAAGACGGCCCGCGACCCGCAGACCGCCGCGGCCCACGCGATGTTCTCGCACGGCGCCGTCTTCGCCGAGGTGAAGGTCGACCCCGACCTCGGCCAGGTGCGGGCCACGCGCCTGGTCGGCGCCTTCGCGGCCGGCCGCATCGTCAACCCCCGCCTGGTGCGCAGCCAGTATTTCGGCGGCATGATCTGGGGCCTGTCCTTCGCGCTGCACGAGGCGGCGGTCACGGATCGCCGGACCGGCAGGATCATGAATGCCGACCTGGCGGAGTATCACGTCCCGGTCAATGCCGACGTGCCCTCGCTCGATGCGATCCTGGTCGAGGAGGACGACCCCCACGTCAATCCGCTCGGGGTGAAGGGCGTCGGCGAGATCGGCATCACCGGCACCGTGGGGGCGATCGCCAACGCGGTCTGGCACGCCACCGGCGTGCGCATCCGACGCTTTCCGATCCGCCTCGACGATCTCGTCACGGCGCGCGAAGCGGCCTGAGGAGCCGGCGCGATCACCCGTTTCGTCCTGCGGTCCCGGGGCGCGCGGCCGGCCGGGGCGCATGGCCGGATATTGTTTTCAACTTATGGTCCGTTTCGTCGGACGGGCGCTTGCGCTCGGCGGGACGATGGTGGACTCTGCGTGCGGCCCGTCCCGTACGCCTCGCTCCGGCGTCCGGGACGAGGCCGCTGCAGTTCGTGACCAGGGCGATTTCCACAGTCCGCTTCCGCAATGACCAGCGATCCGCGTCACCGTGACTTTCCAAGGACCTGCGCGGCGGACGGCATGAGCCGGCGGCGCGATCGTACCCGGACCGGTATCCGGTGGCTTGCCGCGATCCTGGTGCTCGGCGCCCTGGCGATGCCGTCCCCGCCGATATCGGCGGCCTCCGAGAGCGAGGACGCCGCCGTCGCGGCGAGCCTGGCCGAGATGCTGCGGGCCGCCCGCCGCGTGATCTCCAACAGCCAGGACCGCATCAACGATCCCAATCTCGGCGACAAGGGCCTCTCCGGCAAGGTCGTGCTGGCGCAGGCGATCGACCTCTACAGGAAGACGACGGGGACGGACCCGATGGCGGTCGACCCCGCCTCGCGGCACGGGCGGCTGCTGCGCGCGCAGATGGATGCCATCGTCGAGGTGACCGACGACAGCCAGGACACGATCAACGCCAAGGGCGTCGGCTTCAAGGCCTTCATTCCCGCCGTGTTCGCGCGGATGGTCAACGAGGCCTTCGAGAGGCGCGAGAGCGCTGCGGCGCGCATCAAGGTGACCGCCCCCGAGGATCTCGTGCGCAACCGCAAGGCCCGGCCGGACGAGTGGGAGCAGGAGATCATCCGCACCCGCCTGCTGACGACGCAATGGCCGCACGGCAAGGCCTACGAAACCATGACCGATGTCGGGGGACGCCCGGCCTTCCGCACCCTGATCCCGGAATACTACACGGCCTCGTGCCTGAGCTGCCACGGTTCTCCCAAGGGCGAGATGGACATCACCGGCTATCCCAAGGAGGGCGGCCGGGAGGGCGACCTCGGCGCCGCCATCAGCATCACCCTGTTCCGATAGGTCTATCCCGCGGAGGCCGGCGCGGGGCAAGCTGCCGCTGACGGCCGGATGAAGGCGAGGGACGGAACGGATCGAGAGCGCGATGGCGAACCCAGGATGATCCAGACCCTGACGATCCGTTCCCGGCTCATCCTGCTGTCCGGCGCCCTCCTGTGCATGCTGGTGGCGACGAACGTCTATCTCACGCGCAAGCTCGCCGACAGTTCCGCCGCGATCGCGGTCGAGACCGATCTCGGCGACGTCATCGAAGCGGCGAACGGCGCGCGCATCGCCTTCGGTGACATGCGCTACTGGCTGACCGACCTCGCCGTGAGCCTCCTCACCATCTCCGAGCGGAACGCGGCCGCCGCCCGGGCGCGGATGGACGGCTATCTCGACCGGCTGGCGACGCGCAAGCCCGACCTCGTCGCCGCGGTCCGCGGCGAGCGCAGCCAGTTCGAGAAAGCCGCCAACGACGCCGTCGACCAGTACACCAACGACCGGCGCGTCATCGGCAACTCCCTGCTGGCGCAGGCGCGAGACCACAGCGTCAAGGCCGACGCATTGCTCGCCGCGCTGATCGACGAACTGAAGGCGGAGATCGCCGCCGAGCGTCAGCGCGTCGTCGCGGAGGCGGCGGCGGCGACGCGTTGGACGCTGATCGCCGATCTCGTCATCCTGGCGGCCGGCATCCTGCTCACCCTGGCGATCCTGCGCTCGATCGCCTCGCCGCTGCGCCGCCTCGTCGGCTCGATCGACGCGCTCAGCGCCGGCAACCTGTCGGCGCCGATCCCGCCGGCGGGCCACGACGAGATCGGCGCCATGGCCCGGACCCTCGGCCTGTTCCGCGACAGCCTGGAGGAACGCAACCGCCTCGCCGTGGAGGCGGAGGAGCAGCGCAAGACGATCGACGCCGCCATCGCCACCATCTCCGAGGGCTTCGTGCTCTACGATGCGCAGGACCGGATCGTCCTGTTCAACGAGCAGTTCCGCAGGATCTATCCGGCCCTCGCCGACATCATCCATCCCGGCACCACGTTCCGGCAATTGCTCGACGCCGTCATCGAGCGCTCGCTGGTCGATCTCGGGGCCCAGTCGCCGCAGGAGTGGATCGCCGAGCGGGAGGAGTTGCGCACGCGCTCGCACGGCTTCGTCGAATATCGCTACGGCGGCCGCTTCATCCGCATCAGCGAGCGCAGCATCCAGGGCGGCGGCACGGTCGCGGTCTATTCGGACATCACCGAGCTTCGCCAGCGCAACCTCGAGCTCGAGCACGCCCGCGAGCAGTCGGAGGTCGCCAACCGCACCAAGAGCCAGTTCCTCGCCAATATGAGCCACGAGCTGCGCACGCCGCTCAACGCCATCATCGGCTACAGCGAGATCCTGCAGGAGGATGCGGGCGATGCCGGCCAGGACAGGATGATCCCGGACCTCAAGCGGATCGAGGGCGCCGGCCGCCACCTGCTCGGCCTGATCAACGACATCCTCGACCTGTCGAAGATCGAGGCCGGCCGGATGGACGTGTTCCTCGAGGATTTCGAGATCCCTCCTCTCCTCACCGAGGTGAAGGCCATCATCGCGCCGCTGGCGGCCCAGCACGCGAACAGCCTGGAGATGCGGCTGGCGGACGACCTCGGCAGCCTGCGCACCGATCGGACCAAGCTCAAGCAGAGCCTGCTGAACCTGCTGAGCAATGCCAGCAAGTTCACGACGAATGGCCGCCTGACGCTCGACGTCGAGCGGATCGAGGCCGGCAGCGTCGTCCGCTTCCGCATCGCCGACACCGGCATCGGCATGAGCGAGGAACAGCTCGGCCGGCTGTTCACGGCCTTCAGCCAGGCCGACGCGTCGACCACCAAGAAGTTCGGCGGCACCGGCCTGGGCCTCGCCATCACCCGCCACTTCTGCCAGATCCTCGGCGGCGACATCACGGTGAGCAGCCGGCCCGGGGAAGGCTCGACCTTCACCATCCTCCTGCCCGACCAGACCGCGGCGACCGGGCCGGCGGGCGGACCGGAAGCGTCCGCAGCCGCGCAGGATGAAGTGCCGCGGGGAGGCCCGGCCGACGCCGGCGCCGCCCTCACCGTGCTCGTGGTCGACGATGATCCGGCCGCGCTCGACCTGCTCGGCGCCGGCCTGCAGCGCGAAGGCTATCGCGTCGTCAAGGCGCATGGCGGCGAGGAGGCGCTGGCCCTGGCCCGGAAGGTCGGGCCGGACGCCATCACCCTCGACATCCTGATGCCGAGGACCGACGGCTGGGCGGTGCTGACCGCCCTAAAGGCCGATGACGAGCTCGGCGACATCCCGGTGGTGATGGTCTCGATCGCACCGGACCGCGGCATCGGCCTCACCCTCGGCGCGGCGGAGGTGCTGACCAAGCCGGTCGACCGGGTCCGGCTGATGGCGGTGCTGCGCCGGCTGATCTCCCGTGAGGGCCGGACCCTGGTGGTGGAGGACGATGCGGCGACCCGCGAGGTGATCCGGCACACCGTCGAGAAGCTGGGACATGCGGTGGCCGAGGTCGAGAACGGCGCCCGGGCGCTCGCCTGGCTGGCCGGTCATCCGCCGCCCTCCGTCATCCTGCTCGACCTCATGATGCCGGAGATGGACGGCTTCGAGTTCCTCGACCGGGTCAAGGGCCACCCGCAATGGCGCGACATCCCGGTGATCGTGGTGACGGCCAAGCAGCTGACGCCCGAGGAGCGCAACAGGCTCGCCGGCCAGGTCCGGACGGTGATCGCCAAGAGCGTCTCCATCGACACCGACATCGCCCGGGCGATCCGCCGGGCGGTGTCGCAACGCACGGCGCGGCCGGCCCCGGCCGATACGGACGGATGACACGGCGACATCGGCGGTGACGACATGGCGACGATTCTGGTGGTCGAGGACAATGAGGCGAACCGGGACATGCTGTCCCGCCGCCTCGAGCGCCGGGGATACGGCGTCCTGCTGGCGGTGGACGGCGTCGAGGCGCTGGCGGTCGCCGGCGAGCGGCTGCCGGACCTGATCCTGATGGACATGAGCCTGCCGGTCATCGACGGCTGGGAAGCGACGCGGCGGCTGAAGGCGGCGCCGGCCACCCGGCATATCCCGGTGATCGCGCTGACGGCGCATGCCATGGCCGGAGACCGGCAGAGGGCGCTGGAGGCGGGCTGCGACGACTACGATACCAAGCCGATCGAGCTGCCCCGCCTGATCGGCAAGCTCGAGACGCTCCTGTCCCGCAATCAGAAGACGTAGGAAGGAGGCAATGACCCGACGCACCGTTCCGGAAGGGGGGCGACAAGCCGCCGCTGCCATGGCCCGCTCCCCATGACCCAGCCGCCGCAACGCCTGGAGCGGGCGCTCGCCGCCTTCGTGCGCCAGGAATTCGGCGCCCCGATCGCCATCATCGTCGGCCTGGCGGAGATCCTGGGCGAGGACGAACGCCAGGAGGGCCATGACGACGTCGCGGCGGATCTCGACCGCATCCGGGCAGCGGGATTGCAGCTGCAGGACCTGATGAACCGGCTGGTCGACCCGGCCCTGCCCGCCGCGCCGGAGGCCGGCGACAGCACTGGCTTCAGGGCCAGGCTCCTCCACGACCTGCGCACGCCCCTGAACGCGGTCAAGGGCTACAGCGAGCTGATCATCGAGGAGGCTCGCGACGCCGGCCGCCATGCCCTGGCCGCCGACGTGGCCAAGCTGGCGGGTGCCGCCGATCAACTCCTCGGGCAGATCGACGGCCTGGTGGCACAGCCCGACGCCGCGGCGCCTCCGGCGGACGCCGCCCCGGCCGCGGCGGCGCCGCGCGATCTCGTCGGCAGGGTCATCGCCTCGATCCGGCCGGTCGAGGCCGCGCCCGCTCATGTCGCATCCGGCGCCCGGGCGAGCCGCATCCTCGTCGTCGACGACACCGAGGCCAATCGCGAATTGCTGTCGCGCCGGCTCACGCGCGAGGGCCATGCCGTCGCGATGGCCGAGAGCGGCCGGGCCGCGCTCGAACGGGTCGCGAACGGCGGCTTCGACCTCATCCTGCTCGACCTGATGATGCCGGGCATGAACGGCTTCGAGGTCCTTTGCCGCCTCAAGGCCGATCCGGGCCGGCGCCATATTCCGGTGATCATGATCTCGGCCCTGGACGAACTCGACAGCATCGTGCGCTGCATCGAGGCGGGCGCCGAGGACTATCTGCCCAAGCCCTTCAACCCGATCCTGCTCAGGGCGCGCATCGAGGCATGCCTCGACAAGAAGCGGCTGCGCGACCGCGAGCAGGCGGTGGCGGCGCGGCTGGCCGAGGAAAAGTCGAAGTCGGACGCCCTCTTGCGCAACATCCTGCCGGAGACGGTCATCGCCCGCATCCGGCGGGGCGAGAGCGTGATCGCAGACCGCTTCCCGGACGCCACGATCCTGTTCTCGGACCTGGTCGGCTTCACCGGCCTCGCCGGCCGCTTGCCGCCGGCGCGGGTCATCGAGATCCTGAACCGGCTGTTCTCGGCCTTCGACGGCCTGGCGACCGGGCTCAAGCTGGAGAAGATCAAGACGATCGGCGACGCCTACATGGTCGCCGGCGGCCTGCCCGAACCGCATCCCGACCATGCCGCGGCGGTGGCCGACATGGCCCTCGGCATGATTGACGCGGTCGCCCGGCTCGGGGCTGCGCTCGGAGAGCCCCTGGGGCTGCGCATCGGCGTTCATTCCGGCGACGTCGTCGCCGGCATCATCGGCCAGCACCGGTTCACCTACGATGTCTGGGGCGACACGGTGAACACCGCCAGCCGGCTGCAATCCTCAGGGGTCGCCAACCGGATCCAGCTGTCGGAGACCACCCACGCCCGCATCCGGCACGCCTTCCGCTGCGAGGCGCGCGGCCCGGTCCGCATCAAGGGCAAGGGCGTCATGCAGACCTGGTTCCTCGGCCCGCGATATTCCGTCTAGAGCAAAGCGCGTTTTGATGGAAACGCGCTTTGCTCCAACTCCTTGTTTCGACGCGTCTTTGCGACTTGACGCGATTCCGTCAAATCGCAAAACGCTTTAGGTTGATGGCGGGCCGAGGGGGCCGGCGTCGGTGGCAATGAGGTCGAGGCTCAGGGTGCAGCCGTCGGCGGGGTATCGAACAGCGACGGCCTCGCCATAATTGAGGACGACATCCTTGGTGAGATCGATCGTGGTCTTGTAGAAGCTGGCCGCGCCGGTCTCGCCGTCGCTGTAGACATTGTAGATCGTGAGCGAGCCGGAGATCGCGACCGTCACCGCGGTTTCGCCGGGCTTCGCGGCGATGAAGCAGCGCGGGCGGGTCGCGTCGATCAGCAGGGATCCGTCGGCGGGCACGTCGTGGTCGGAAAAGACGAGGCTCTCCTGCTGGTCCGTGAGCAGGATGAAGGCGCCCTCGCCATAAAGGCTGGCGGCCGGAGCCGCGGCGGCTTCGAGCTTGATGGTTCCCGACTGGATGTTCAGGGTTTCGGGGCCATCCCCGTCCAGGGTGAGGGTGATCCTGGGGGCCGTGACGGCGATGCGGCGCGGCGTGTAGTCGACCGACCATTCCGGGCCGAGCGGCTGGTTCAGGCCCAGTCCTTCGAGATAGACGTTGAGCCGGTCGCGCAGGTCGTACCAGACAAAGGGCGCGAACTGGCCCCAGTCGTCGTAGGGATTGTAGGGGAAGTAGATCGGGCTGAGCAGTTCCGTCAGCGGGCGCAGATCGAGGAAGATGGCCATCGCGACCTTGTCGCCGGCGGTGAAGCTGGTGATGTCGTTGCTCGACACTTCGGTGACTTTCTTCGACGCCCAATGCTGCTTCACGGCGGCGGTCAGGTCGCCGGTCCCGCCTTCGCCGATGCCGGCGGACGCCTCGGCCGAGAGGTCGAGGTGATTGTCGAACGCCTGGGATTCGGAGGCGAGCGAGAAGCGCGTTTCGACGAAGGTGGTCGAGCCCTGGGTCATGGCGTGGCAATAATGTGTGCCGAACTGATCGACGAAACTGGCCCAGGGCAAGGGATCGACGGCGCCGGCCCCGGGTTTGAAACGCGGTTTTTCCGCGAGCATCCGGGCAGTCAGGCTTTTGATCGACCTCACGAGCTGCACGTGGAGCACCAGCGAGGGCGGGTAGATCGACGCGACCCAGGAGATGCCGAGCTTGCGGGTAACGGTGTATCGGCTTTCCGATTTCTTCTGGATGTCGACCCGGGAGCCGTAGGTCGCATCCGCCCCCAGCGACAGCATTTTCTTCACGCCCCCGGAGAGGCCGAGGGTGACGGACCAGGAATTCATGGTTTCGTCGAGCGAGCTGACCATGGCGCTGTGGGTGTCCTCCATCGCGAAGTGGATGGGAACGAGCGCCAGGCCGAGAGGCACCGTCGGCGCTCCCGCGTCCTGGCCGCGGGTGTAGTCGCCGGAATCATATCTGGGGAATTCGAAGATGAGCTGGCCGTTGAATGTCTGCTGCGGATTGCCGGAGTAGGAAATGCCCGATGTCCCCGGGGAGCCGAGGTACCCACGGTCGCCGCTGGGATAGACCAGCACCTGGCGCGGGTTGAAGCCGTAGAAGGGCAGCGCGACCTGGTCGATGCCGATATCCCGAAAGATATAGCCGAACTGGTCGGTGTCCGGGACGCTCGGCGCGCGCGGTTGGGTCGGGGCGGGCTTGAACTTCAGGCCGTCGGTATCGCCGACGTGCCGCCAGGTGAACGAGCCCTCGACCGCATCGATGTCGATGATCTGATCCTGGCCGGGCACGGACTGGGCCGCGATGAAGAAGGCCCCGATGTCGGCGCCGCTCGGGACGCTGGCGGCGTCGTATGTTGCGAGGCTGAGGCTGGGCGCACGTGCGACCGAGGCGGCCTCGATCGTCTTCATGACTTGTTCGAACGGGTAGGCGCCGGCCTCGACCGAGAATTCGACGGCGCTGTGCTCGGAGAGCCAAAGCTGCTTCGACTCGTCCCATGCAAAGCGGGCGAAGTTGCCGGCGTCGTCGAAGATGACCAGAATTTGCGTGGCCGCTCCGCCGATCTTGCCGTCGTGGACGCGCAGCCGATAGGTCTTGACCACCGTATAGGTGCCATGGGGCCGCGACTTTCCATCGACGCCCAAGTGACCCGAGGCCGCGGCGGCCCGGTCGTCGAGCACCTGGCGCTGGCCGCCTGGGGTCCACAGCACCGTCGTATCGGGAAGCATGGCGGCCATGGCTTGGCTCCGGTCTCGCGAAGTATCGTTGTCAGGGTGCGTCAGAACACGTGGCTATCGTGGGGCTTCCCGAGGTGTTCCTCGTTGATTTCGGTGACAACGTTGCCGGCGCGCTGTTCCCTCTCGGAGATGGCAAGGGTTGGGGAGCCCTGATGCGCACCGTCGCCGCCGCGCGCGGGCATGCCGAGGACGCCGCGCGCCGCTTCGGCGACGACCATGGCGAGTTCGACCGCGTCCCCCGCAGCTTGCAGGTCGGCGGCCTGGTCCGAGGTGGCGAGACGGGTGATGCCCGCGCTGATACCATCGAGCAGTTTGGCCATCTGCTCGATGGCCCCGAGGCGCCCTTCCGGGGTGCTGGCTCGGTCGAAGCTCTGCAGCGTGATCGCGAAGCTGTCCTCGTAGGTCTGGCCGGTTGCCGTCGTCGGCAGATGGCTGGCGTCGATGCCCGTGGCCGCATATTCGAGATAGGCGTCGAGCGCGTCGCCTTTCCGGAGCAGCATGTCGGCCGGCGGATCGCCGACCTTCGCGTAAGCCTCGCTCGCTTTTTCCAGCAGGTAGAGCTTCTGGAAGGTCTCTTCGAGCGGCTCTCCCGCCCGCGGCCAGGCGTCGCGCTCGACCACTGCGGCGGCGGCCATGATGATTTCGAAGGTCACGCTTTCATAGGCGAGCGCCGCCTGGCCCGCGAGTTGATTGGCGCCGATCATGGTGTCGCGATCGGGCAGCGCGGCCTTCAGGGTGGTCAAGGCGGTCACGAGCGCACCTGCGACCTGCTCGACCGCCGGCCCTGTCACCTGGAACAGGTCGCCCAGCTTCTCGATGACCGAAGCATGTTCGTATTGGCCGAGGGCTGGATCGATGCCATGGCCGACGGGGATCCTCTTCAGCACCTCGCCATAGGCCTGGTCCCAGGCGGCCTGCACCGCGGCGGCAGCCGAAGGCTGGACCGAGCCCTGCCAGGCCGCGTCGGGGTAAAGCTGCCGCGCCACCTCGTACAAGGCCTGCGCCCTTTCCGACGCGAAAAAGGCATCGACGTAGCTGTTTCCCATCAACACGCTCCTCACGGAGAGAGATGTTCGAATATCCGATACAATCTACGGGACAACACGCCTACACTATTTGCATGCGGCCAACATGGCAAGAAATTATCGGATGATTCTAGTCTAATGCCGTAGGGCAGGCGACGGTCCGGGAGAATGCAGAGAAGCCGGACCAGGGGGATAGGTGGTGCTGCCTGCACGTCAGCCGCATGACCAAGAGCGGGCGGTAACGCCCCTCAGCGCGCCGCGCTGAACGGTCGAGGCGAACCCGCCGATAAAGGCGCGCCATGGCGATCGTCTCGCGCCCTTCCTCCGGGGCGGGCCGCGCCTCTCAGGCGGCCTTGCCTGCCGGAGCACCGGCGGCCTCCGGTTCCAGGGCGCCAACGCATCGAGCTTCGCGTCGGCATGGTCGCGACGCTGATCCCGGCATCACTCCGCCTGCTTCCCCGGAGCGTCGGGCCAGTCGCAAATCGCGGGCGCACCGCGGCAGCGCTCGGCCGGCGATCCGACGCCTCGGCGACGAGATGGACGCCGTCCGGAGCCCCCCCTACCCCTTCGCGCCGAGCCCGCGACAGCAGAAGGCGACCATCGGGTCGATCATCGCCTCCAGATCCTCGTTGGCGCGCAGGCAATGCTCGATGATCTGCGGGTGGCAGGTGGCGATGCTGGCCATCTGGACGCAGCGGGCGGCGAGCGCCGGGTCGCCCTCGACGGCGAACTCACCGGCGGCGACGCCCTCGCGGACGAGGTCGGTGAGGATGGCGAGGACCGCCGCCTTGTGGTCGTGCACGACGTTCCAGTTCTCGCTGATCGCGACATGCACCATGGCATGCATGCGCTTGTCCTGGATGTAGCGCTGCACGGTGGCGCGGAAGATCTGGTGGATGACGCGCGACAGGCGCTCGCGGGCGCTGAGGCCGGGCTCGGTGGCCGCGGCCCGGGCGACGGCCTCGACCTCGCCGGTCAGCAGCATGGCGACCGCCTCGTTGATGGCGCTCTTGGAGGCGAAGAAACGATAGACGTTGGCCGGCGACATCGACAGCTCCGCCGCGATGTCGGCAACCGTGGTCTTCTGGTAGCCGAACTGACGGAACAGGCGCTCTGCGGTCTCGACGATACGCCGGCGCGTCTCGAGTGCCGCAGGCGTGTCGGCGCCGGCGCGCGAGCCGGCCGGCCCGGCATCAACCCTGTCCTGCGCCATCGTCTCCACGGCTCGCGACTCTCCTTCTCGCATCGACATTAGCAGATTTGCGCTCGGCCGGCCGCTGCCATGCCCGGCACGCCTCCGATTTGTTGACTATCATATATGCACTGACGAATATTGACAATCATCATAAGACATATGAATCTAAAAGTCCAACCCGAGGGAGAGCCGTCATGGCCACCGCCAGCATCCCGTCCGTCGCAACTGCCATCGGCCGGGCCCTCGTCCTGGCCTTGCCGCTCACCGGCCTCGCCGGCTGCCTGCCGGTGGACGAGGCCGCCGGGCAGGCGCCGAAGCCGCGGGCCGTGCAGGCCGAAACCGTCCATTTCGAGGCCCGCCCGACGGCGCGCAGCTTCGCCGGAACGGTCAGGGCCCGCACCGAGGCCGACCTCGCTTTCCGCGTCGGCGGCAAGGTGGTGTCGCGCCCCGTCACCGTCGGCGACCGGGTCAAGGCCGGCGAGGCGATCGCCCGGCTCGACGACACCGACTTCAAGCTGCAGGTCGAATCGGCCGAGGCCGAGCTTGCCGCCGCCCGCTCGGCCCAGACCCAGGCCAGGGCCGACCTCGCGCGCGTCTCCACCCTGGAGAAGAAGGGCTGGGCCTCCGGTGCCGCCTCCGACCGCCAGCAGGCGGCGGCCGACGAGGCCGACGGTCGCGTCACCCGGGCCGAGCGCAATCTCGATCTCGCGCGCAACCAGCTCATCTATGTGACGCTGGTTGCGGAGGCCGACGGCGTGGTGACGGCGACCTCGATCGAGCCCGGCCAGGTCGTCACCGCCGGCCAGCCGGCGGTCAGGATCGCCCGGCTCGGCGAGATGGAGGCGGTGGTCGACCTGCCGGAGACCCAGCTCGGCCTGGCGCGCGATGCCGACGCCCGCATCGAGCTCTGGTCCGCCCCGGGCCGCATCTATCGGGCCAAGCTGCGCGAGCTCAGCCCCGCCGCCGATCCGGCGACGCGCACCTTCGCCGCCCGCCTCACCATCGAGGCTCCCGACGAGGCCGTGGCGCTCGGCATGACCGCGACCGTGACGCTCAGCCGCCCCGCCGGCCCGGCAGTGGCGCGCCTGCCGCTCAGCGCCGTCTATGACGACGGCCAGGGCCCGACGGTCTGGGTGGTCGGCGGCGACGGCGCGCTTCAGGCCCACCCGGTCGACGTCGTCGCCTATGGCGCGGAGGCCGTGACGATCCGCTCCGGCGTCGCCGCCGGCGACAGGGTGGTGACGCTCGGCGTCCACAAGCTCGATCGCAACCAGCGCGTGCGTATCGTCTCCGCCGCCCGCTGAAGGAGGCCGCCATGCGAGGCTTCAATCTGTCGCGCTGGGCCGTCGGCCATCCGGCGCTGGTGCTGTTCTTCATCCTGGCGGTCGCCGTCGGCGGCACGCTCGCCTATCTCCGGCTCGGCCGCGCCGAGGACCCGAACTTCACCATCAAGGTGGCGATCGTCACCGCCGCCTGGCCCGGCGCCACCGCCCAGGAGATGCAGGACCAGGTCGCCGACCGGGTCGAGAAGGCGCTGCAGGCCCTGCCCTTCTTCGACCGCGTCGACACCTATGCCCGCGCCGGCTTCATGGCGGCGACGGTCAGCTTCAAGGACACCACGCCGCCGCGCGAGGTGCCGGACCTGTTCTACCAGGTGCGCAAGAAGCTTGGCGACATCCGCGGCCAGTTGCCGGCCGGCGTGGTCGGCCCGTCGATCAACGACGAGTTCGGCGACGTCTATTCCATCCTCTACATGATCAGCGCCGACGGGCTCGACCTCGGCCGGATCAAGGACATCGCCGAGGGCATGCGCCAGACCCTGCTCGGCGTGCCCAACGTCAACAAGGTCGACCTGTTCGGCGTGCAGGACAAGGCGATCCACGTCGAGTTCAGCCATGTGAAGCTGGCGACGCTGGGGGTGACGCCGCAGGCGATCTTCGACAGCCTGTCGCGCCAGAACGCGGTGGCGCCGGCCGGCGCGATCGAGACCGGCTCGACCTCGATCCCGCTGCGCGTCTCCGGCGCGCTCGACGGCGTGGCGGCGATCGAGGCGATCCCGGTCGAATCCGGCGGGCGCGTCTTCCGCCTCGGCGACATCGCCACGGTCACGCGCGGCTTCAAGGATCCGCCCGACAGCCTGATCCGCCAGGACGGGCGCCCGGCCATCGGCCTCGGCATCTCCATGACCAGGGGCGGCAACATCCTCGACCTCGGCCGTGACGTGAACGCGGCGATGGCGACGATCCGGGCCGACCTGCCGGAAGGCATCGTCGTCGAGCAGATCGCCGACCAGCCGGCCGTGGTCGAGCATTCCGTCGGCGAATTCCTGAGGAGCTTCGCCGAGGCGCTGGCGATCGTGCTCGTCGTCTCCTTCCTGTCTCTGGGCCTTCGGACCGGCATCGTCGTCGCCCTCTCGGTGCCGCTGGTGCTGGGCATCGTCTTCATGGTGATGCTGGCGCTCGGCATCGACCTCAACCGCATCACCCTCGGTGCGCTGATCATCGCCCTCGGCCTCCTGGTCGACGACGCCATCATCGCCATCGAGATGATGGTGGTGCGCATGGAGCAGGGCTGGGACCGGACCCGCGCCGCCGCGGCCGCCTGGGATTCGACCGCTTTCCCCATGCTGACCGGCACGCTGGTCACGGCCGCCGGCTTCGTGCCGGTCGGCTTCGCCGCCTCGGCCGTGGCCGAATATGCTGGCGGCATCTTCTGGGTGGTGGCGATCGCGCTGGTCGCCTCCTGGTTCGTCGCCGTGGTGTTCACGCCCTATCTCGGCGCCAAGCTCATGCCGGACTTCGCCGCGGCCGCACACGGCCCCCACACCGACCCCGACGCCATCTACCAGACCCGGACCTACCGGGCCCTGCGCGCCGCGATCGACTGGTGCGTGCGCCGGCGCCTCGTCGTCGTGCTCGCCACGGTGCTCGTCTTTGCCCTGGCCATCGCCGGCTTCGGCCGGGTCAGCCAGCAGTTCTTCCCGCTGTCGGAGCGCCCGGAGCTGTTCTTCCAGCTGCGCCTGCCGGAGGGCTCGTCGATCACCGCCACCACGCGGGCCGTCGAGGAGGCCGAGGGGCTGCTGAAGGGCGACCCGGACATCGTCGGCTCGACCGCCTATGTCGGCAATGGCAGCCCGCGCTTCTGGCTTGGCCTGAACCCGCAACTGCCCAACCCGGCCTTCGCCGAGATCGTCGTCCTGTCGAAGGACACGGCGGCGCGCGAGCGTGTCAAGGCGCGGCTGGAGAAGGCCGTCGCCGACGGCGCCCTGCCCGCCGCCCGCGTCCGGGTCGACCGCTTCAACTTCGGCCCGCCGGTCGGCTTCCCCGTGCAGTTCCGCGTCGTCGGCAAGGATCCGGCCGAGCTCAGGCGCATTGCCGGCGAGGTGCGCGAGGTCATGCGCGCCAACCCCGACATCCGCGACCCGCACCTGCAGTGGAACGAGATGGCGCCGACCATCCGCCTCGTCGTCGACCAGGACAAGGCCCGCGCCCTCGGCCTGACGCCGCTCGATGTCTCCCAGGCCCTGTCGACGTTGCTGTCGGGCTACACCGTCACCCAGATGCGCGAAGGCAACGATCTCGTCGCCATCGTCGCCCGCGCCGTGCCGGAGGAGCGGCTCGACCCGGCCGGGATCGGCGACCTCACCGTCACCAGCCGCAACGGCGTGCCGGTGCCGCTGTCCCAGGTGGCGCGGGTGGAAACCGGCCATGAGGAGCCGATCCTCTGGCGGCGCAACCGCGACCTGATGATCCCGGTGCGCGCCGACATCCGCGACGGCGTGCAGGCCCCGGACGTCACGAAGGCGATCCTGCCGGCGCTCGAGCCGATCCGCCAGGCCCTGCCGCCCGGCTATCGCATCGAGACCGGCGGGGCGATCGAGGAAAGCGAGAAGGGCAACGGCTCGCTCTTCGCCATGTTCCCGATCATGATCGCCATCACCCTGACGCTCCTGATGCTGCAGCTGCAGAGCTTCTCGCGCCTCGCCCTGGTGCTGACCACGGCGCCGCTCGGCATCGTCGGCGCGTCGCTGGCGCTGAACCTGTTCGGCGCGCCCTTCGGCTTCGTGGCGCTGCTCGGCCTGATCGCCCTTGCCGGCATGATCATGCGCAACACGGTGATCCTGGTCGACCAGATCGAGGCCGACGTCGCCTCCGGCCACGACCGGCGCACCGCCATCGTCGACGCCACGGTGCGCCGCGCCCGCCCGGTGGTGCTGACGGCGCTCGCCGCCATCCTCGCCATGATCCCGCTGACCCGCTCGGTGTTCTGGGGCCCGATGGCGATGGTGATCATGGGGGGCCTGGCCTGCGCCACCGTGCTGACGCTGTTCTTCCTGCCGGCGCTCTACGCCCTCTGGTTCCGCGTGCCGCGTCGGCGCGCGGAGGCGGAGACGGCGGACACCGCATCCGTGAGGCCGCTGGCGCTCGCGGCGGAGTGAGAGGCCGGCTCCGGTCGGGAGCTGCATTACCCGCGTCCAGCTGGAGGGGCGGTGCACCTTCGACTTCGAAGGATATGCCGGCCTCCGACGCCGCGCGGCCGGACGATGCCGCAGCCCTCGACACGGTTGGAAGGCCGCCGAAAGCGCCAAAAGCGGCCTGCCGGGAGCAATCCATCTCTCCCTCCGCTGGGCGTCACGCGTCACGCACCCTTGCGCTCCAACAGCCTATTTCGCCACTGCCGAGGAGGCATTTGGCGCCCGATAGCTCCGGATATCGGAGGTAAGCGTCTCAAGGAAGGCGAGAGCCGGCTCGGTTTGTTTGGACAGCTGAAGCTGCCGGATAAGTGGGTTTCGGCCGGTATTATGCCGCCGCCGGGATTGGCGTTGGCTTGTTGAAGTAGGCCTGATCAGGTGTCTTCCGGTCAAGGCTCGAATGGGGTCAGCGGGTATTGTCGAAGGTCAGGTATCGGCCGATCGAGGCGCGGGCGTCGGGCACGGTGTCGTAGGCGTGCAGATAGACTTCCTCGTATTTGACCGACTTCCAGATCCGTTCGACAAAGACGTTATCGCGCCAGGCGCCCTTGCCATCCATGCTGATCCTGACGCCATTTTCGATCAGCAGGCTGGTGAAGGCCTCGCTGGTGAACTGGCTGCCCTGATCGGTCTTGAAGATGTCCGGCTTGCCATGGCGCGCCAGAGCTTCCTCGACCGCCTCGATACAGAAGTCCGCCTCCATCGTCATCGAGAGCCGCCAGGACAGGACGCGGCGGCTGAACCAGTCCACCACGGCCGCCAGGTAGACAAAGCCCCGGCGCATCGGGATATAGGTGATGTCCATCGCCCAGACCTGGTTCGGCCGGGTCACAGGTAGCTTGCGCAAGAGATAGGGATAGATCTTGTGTCCTTCTGCCGGCTTCGAGGTGTTTGGCCGCCGGTCGATCGCTTCAATCCCCATCCGCTTCATCAACGTCGAGACGTGAAGGCGCCCCGCTCTCAATCCATCGGCAGCCAAAAGGCCTTGCAGCATGCGAGAGCCGGCGAAGGGATACTCAAGATGCAACGCGTCGAGCCGCCGCATCAGAGCAAGATCGCCCGGTGGAACCGGCCGGGGCAGATGGTAGACACTGCTCCGGCTGAGCCCCAAAGCCGTGGCTTGGCGGCTGATCGGCAGAGCGTGCTTGCGGTCGATCATTTCCTTGCGCTCAGCAGGCCGGCCTTGGTGAGCGCTCCTTCTAAAAAATCATTGTCCAGCGTCAGCTCCCCCCTCTTGGCATGGAGCGTTTTCACATCAACGGCGGGCGAAGCAGGCGCGACCGTGCCGCTCCCGCCGAATACCCCGGTAGCCCCTTCAAGAAGCTGGGCCTTCCATTGCGCGATCTGGTCGGCGTGAACGTCGAACTGCTGGCCCAGCTCGTTCAGCGTCTTGTCACCCTTGATCGCCGCCAAGGCGACTTTCGCCTTGAACGCCGGCGTATGGTTGCGGCGTGCTCGTCTCGTCATCATCGCTCCTGCCCTTGGCATCTTATGCCACGTCCAGGGCCGAACTCCACTTATCTGGCCTGTCCAAATTTCCCGAGCCGGCTCTTGCGGCTTGTCTGCAAGTAAGAGGTATGTTCGCGGGGGCCAGGATCTGCGGCCAGGCTCGCTCGATCTGCCGCGGTGGAATACCAACCATCTTTGGACCAGGTATCGCAGGAATACCAAAATGAACGAAGAAATTGAAAAACTCGGCGAAATAATTACGAAATTAATTGGAGAACAATTTCAAAATAAAAACCACAAATCGATGTTATATACGTCTATTTGTAGCCTTCTTTTATTTAAATTTATTGAAGATATGGAAAAGTACGACGATGCTGAATTGGCCTTATTGCACTACATGCACATTTCCATTGAAAGGATTCTAGATATTTCAAATAAAAATTCAAAACAACGAACTCCCAGCAGGAATTCATGTTCCTTCTGCGATCAACGCCCTCCCAAGGTTCGCTTGGGCGCAGGCCCCGGAGTATTCATATGCAATGAGTGTGTAAATACTTTTTCAAAGATATTGTAAAGTGGGCCGCCCCCCCTGGAATGAGACTGGACTATGCCCCTCTGTGGAACCTAGCGTCGGCACACATCTCAGTGTGTCAGCTTTGTCGGTCCGCGAGGGGAGTTGTCGAGCGAGGGTGAAGCCCTCACCGATGGCGGTGAAGCGCTGGAGTCCCCGTATGGAGGTCTCGGGTCCGGGCGGGCGTTCGGTGGCGTAGCCCTTCCAGCCGCCGAGGCGGGCGATGAGCCAAGCCGCCCAAGCCAGGCTGGCGTGGGGATGCGCGTTCTTCTGCTTCTCAGTCCGACCCTCGAACCTGGGCACCACCGCCGCGATGACGTCGATCTCCTCGGCATCGAACACCTGTGTGGCACTGACGGTTTGGCCGGCTTCGCCCCTCCCCTACACCAGTTGCATGACGCGCACCGAGGCCGTCACGACCGCCGCCGCGGAGTTTTCCAGGGCGTGGGCATCGGCAAGCAGGCTCTGCTCAATGTCCACTCCCCGCGACTTCATGGTTCCGTGCAGTTACTTGATGGTCCATCCTTGACCGTAGCAGGCAATGACGCTTTGCGCCTCCTGCGGCGTGTTCGACGCGCCCTTCGGCTTCGTGGCGTTGCTCGGCCTGATCGCCATCGACGGCATGATTACGCGCAACACCGCGATCCTGGTCGACCAGATCGGATCCGACGTCGCAGCCGGCCATAACCGGCGCCCTCTGGTTCCGCGTGCCGCGCCGGCGCGCGGAGGCGCCTGCGGCGGACACCGCATCCGTGAGGCCGCTGGCGCTCGCGGCGGAGTGACCGGCCGACGCCGGCCCGGACCACCGGAGCCGCGGTCGCCGCCGGGCGAGTCCGCGTGATATGCCTGCGGCTCCATCCCGGGAGGCCGTCATGCGAGCACCCATCTATCAGGTCGACGCCTTCACGGCGGCCGTGTTCGCCGGCAATCCTGCCGCGGTCCTGCTCCTCGACCGCTACCCCGACGACGCGCGGCTCCAGGACATCGCGGCCGAGAACAATCTCGCCGAGACGGCCTTCCTGGTGCCGGACGGCGAGGACTTCCGCATCCGCTGGTTCACGCCCAGGCTGGAGGTGCCGCTCTGCGGTCACGCCACTCTCGCCAGCGCCGCCGTCGTCATGGAACGGCTCGACCCGGCGCGGGACCGTGTCGTCTTCCACTCCGCCAGCGGTCCCTTGCCGGTCCGGCGGGCGGGCGGTAGCTATGTCATGGATTTTCCCGCGCGTTTCTGCGAGGCGACCGGGACGCCGGCCGGCCTCGCCGAGGCGCTCGGCGTGCAACCGCTCGAGGTGATGGCCGACGCATTCGCCTATCTCGCCGTGCTGGAAAGCGCGGATGTCGTCCGCCGGCTGTCGCCCGACCTGGCCGGGATCGCGGAGCTGGACCGCAGCGGCGTCATCGTCACCACCGCCGGTGACGGCGGCTATGATTTCGTCAGCCGCTATTTCGCGCCGTCCAAGGGCATTCCCGAGGATCCCGTCACGGGCGCAGCCCATTGCGCGCTCGCCCCCTTCTGGGCCGGGCGCCTGAACCGCTCCTCCTTCCGGGCCTATCAGGCCTCGCGGCGCGGCGGGGAAGTACTCTGCCGCCTCGCCGGGACACGGGTCGAGCTGGAAGGGCGGTGCGCCTTCTATCTCGAAGGCCATGTCAGCATCTGACGCCGCACGGCGGGGATCAGTGCCGCCTGGCGACGTCGGAGCCACCGGCAAGGCCGCGAGGACGCACGAACACGCTCACCGCGGCGGCGCCGTCGAGCCGCGGACGGCGAGCGTGACGGCCAGCGTCTCGCGCCGAAGCGTGCCGTCATGGTCGAGGATCATCTCGACGGCCCGCCGGCCGATCGCGTCGATCGGCTGGGCCACGGTGGTCAGCGGCGGGCTGGAGGTCTCGCCGGCCGGCACCCCGTCGAAGCCGACCACCGACACCGCGCCCGGCACGGCGATGCCGCGCCGGGCCAGCCAGTCCAGCGCCAGCAGCGCGATCCGGTCCGACATCGCCAGCAGCGCCGTCGGCGGCTCGGGCCCGTTGAACAGGAACGCCAGGCCGGCATGCACGCTCTCCGGCTCATTCCGCGTCTCGTAGACCGGCACCCGGGCCGCCGCGATGCCGAACTCGGCCAGGGCGTCGAGATAGCCGACCGCCCGGTCGCGCGAGGTGGTGTAGACGGCGCGGCGCAGCTCGGCCGGCAGCACGATGCCGTAACGCCGGGCGGAGAAGGGCAGCGACAGCACGGCAAAGCGGCGGTGCCCGAGGCCGGCCAGGTGCTGCGCAGCCAGCCGCGCGCCTGCCGCGTTGTCGATGCCGATGGCCGACATCGCCTCGTCCTCCTGGCCGAGATGCAGGGCGACGAACGGCAGCTGGCGCTCGCGCGTCAGGGCGACCAGGCGCTCGCCCTGGTCGATGCACAGCAGGATGAAACCATCGACCAGGGCGGTCTGGATGTTCCAGGCCAGCCGCTCGTCGTTCATCGCCGAGACCAGGGCGAGGCCGGCGCCCTGGTCGTCGCAGGCCTCGGCAATGCCGGCCATCAGGGTGCGGGCGAAGGGGTCCTCGAAGAAGTACGGCAGCGGCTGGGCGGTGGCGACGCCGATGGCGTTGACCTTGCCGGCCCGCAGCATCTTGCCCCTGGGATCGGGGCCGCGATAGCCCAGCGACCTCGCCGTCTCCTCGACCCGCTGGCGCACTTCCTCGCGCACCAGATGCGGGCGGTTGAAGACGTTGGACGCGGTGCCCTGCGACACGCCGGCCGCGCGGGCGATGTCGGCCAGTCGAACGGTTTTCTCCAGCGGCCCTGCCCTTTCGCCGTTTCGGCAGGGATAGCACGCCGTTTGAATCGCTTCAAATCCACTTGACATCCCATTGGAACAATCTATTTTTGAATCGATTCAAAAACCAAAATCCTCCGAAATTGAATCGATTCATATCGCATGATCCGGAGATTCCCATGATCCCCGCCAGCTACTTCTTCCGAGACCTCCTGCGCAGCCGCTGGGCCGATGCGCCGGCCGAGCCCGCCCCGGCCGAGACGACGCCAGCCCTCGTCCCGGCATTCCCGCATCGGCCTGTGCTGTCGCGCTTCGCCGCCGGCCTCGTCCGGCTGCCGGTTGCGGCCTCCGGCCTGCTGCGCGGGGCTCCGCGTCCCTCGGTCCGGCGCTCCTGACCGCGCCTTCCCTGTCCCCGCGCGGCCGCATGGCGTCACGCCGGCGCACCGATCCGGTGCAGCCCTTCGGCGAGATGGTCGGCGACCAGGGCGGCCGGCCGGGCGAGGCCGGCGGCACGGTGCAGCCGGATCTCGGCGCCGGGCAGCGGCGGCAGGCCGCGCTCGACGGCCCGCAGATCCGGCCCGAGCATGCCGCGCTTGGCCACGGTCAACGCCAGGCCCTGCGCCACGATCGCCTCCACCGCGGCCATGCTGCGGCTGACGAAGGCGAGGCGCCAGGGACGCCCCGCCGCCTCCAGGGCGCGGATCGCCCAGTCCCGGAAGAGGCAGCCGGGCTCGGACAGGGCCAGCGGCAGCGGCGCGGCCTCTTCCACCGCATGGCCGGGAGCGGATGCCCAGGACGCCGCCTCCCGCCGCAGGAATTCGCCTTCCGTCGCCCCTTCGGCATGCATGGCCACGACGAGGTCGAAGGCGGTCCCGAGCTTGGGCAGCATGCGGGCCGTGAGGCCGACCTCCATCTCCACCTCGACCAGCGGGTAGCGCCGGCGCGCCGCGGCCAGCAGTTGCGGCAGCAGCCGCGTGCCGTAATCCTCCATCACGCCGATGCGCACGCGTCCCGCCGCCCGGTGGCCGGAGAGCCGCGCCAGGGCCTGGTCGCCGAGGTCGAGGATGCGCCTGGCGTCGGCCAAAAATCCCTGGCCGGCCGCGGTCAGCTCGACCCGCACGGTCGAGCGGCGGAACAGGGCGATGCCGAGCCGCTGCTCCAGCCGCTTCACCTGCAGGCTGACGGTCGCCTGGGTGCGGTTGAGCGCCGCGGCGGCCCGGGTGAAGGACAGGCGGTCGGCCACGGCGACGAAGGCGCGCAGCAGGTCGGGATCGAGGTTCGGTGCGCTCATCGCCGGAATTTATCAGACTTATTGCCCTTATTCGATTCCCGCACGAGCCGGAATGTCATAGGCCGGCGTGATCGCACCCGGCGGGAATCATCATGACCGAACTGCCCGGCGTCCTCGCCGCCGTCCTGTCCAGCGCCCTCGGCGGCACCGCCATCGGGGCGACACGCTATCTCGCCGGCAGCCTCGACCCGATCACCATCGGCGCGGTGCGCTTCGGCGGCGGCGTTCTGGCGCTGCTGCCGCTGGCGCTGTGGCGCCGTGATCCCTGGCCCGCCCGGCGGGACTGGCCCGGCGTCGCCGCCCTCGGCCTCCTGTTCTTCGGCCTCTTCCCCGTTCTGTTCAACGCGGCCCTGGCCCACACCACGGCGGCACGCGGCGCCCTCGCGCTCGCCACCCTGCCCCTCCTGACCATGGTGGCCGGCGCGATGCTCGGCGTCGAGCGGCTCACGCCGCGCAGGAGCCTCGGCGTGCTGGTCGCGGTCGGCGGCGTCGGCGTCGCGCTCGCCGGCAGCCTCGCCGCTGCCCCGCCCGGTGCCTGGCGCGGCGACCTCCTGATGGTGGCGGCGGCGCTGTGCATGGCGCTCTACACCGTCTGGTCCCGCCCCTTCATCGCCCGCAGCGGCCCGATCCCGTTCGCGGCGGCGGGCATGGGCGTCGGCGCCGCCGGCCTCGCCGCCCTCTCGGCCTGGCAGGGCGGCCTGGCGCAGCTCGCCGACCTCGCGGCGGCGCAATGGCTCGCCTGCGCCTACCTCGCGGTGGTCTGCGGCGCCGTCATCTTCTTTCTCTGGGCCTATGCCATGGGCCGGGCCGCGCCGACGCTGGTGGCGGTGTCGGTCGCGGTCAACCCGGTGACCGCCTCCCTCTTCGGCGTGCTGCTGCTCGGCGAGCCGGTCAGCCCCAACCTGGCGGCCGGCCTCCTGCTCGTCCTCGCCGGCATCGCCATCGCCTCCGGCCGTCGCAGGGGCGGCGCGGCATAGTCCGCCTCCGCCGGCATGGGGGGCGGCACGCCATGCCGGGCTCGCCGGGACGCGCCGATGGCACCGGCTTCGGCGATCACGGTTCGACGGCCGTGATCGAAGCGGCCGGGCGAAGGCGCGGGACATCTTCGCGCCTTGCCGCCGGCCCGCGCCTCACGGCTGTCGATGGATCGGATCGACCCAGTAGACTTCCTCCGGCCTTTCCACCGGGTCGACATCGGTGATGTTAACCACCACCGCCTCGTTGTCGGAGCGCATCAGCACGCACTCAAGCACCTCGTCCGGATTGGCGTTGATCTCCTGGTGCGGCACATAGGGCGGCACGAAGATGAAGTCGCCCGGACCGGCCTCGGCCACGAACTCCAGGCGCTCGCCCCAGCGCATCCGCGCCTTGCCGCGCACGACGTAGATGACGCTCTCCAGGGCGCCGTGGTGGTGGACGCCGGTCTTGGCGTTGGGCTGGATCGCCACGGTGCCCGCCCAGATCTTCTGGGCGCCGACACGGGCATGGTTGATCGCCGCCTGCCGGTACATGCCCGGCGTCTGCGCCGTGTTGGGGTCGAGCTGGTCGCCCTTGATCACCCGCACGCCGTCATGCTTCCAGCGCTCGCCGGGATGCGGGTCGTGCGCGTGGTCATGCGCATGGTCGCGGTGGTGATGGTCGCCGCACATCGCGATGCCTCCCCGCGCTCAGGACCGGAAGCCGTCTTCCAGGCGGTCGATGGCCTGGACGTTGGCGGCGGAGGGTCCGTTCGGGTCGAAGCTGGAGGCCAGGTAGGTGTCGACGATGGCCTTGGCCAGCTCGGGGCCGATCACCCGCGCGCCCATGGTGATGATCTGGGCGTTGTTGGACTTGGCCGCCCGCTCGGCCGAATAGGTGTCGTGGGTCAGCGCCGCGCGGATGCCAGGCACCTTGTTGGCGGCGATGCACACGCCGATGCCGGTGCCGCAGAACAGGATGCCGCGGGTGTCACCGGCCTCCCCCACCGCCTGCGCCGCGCGGCCCGCCATGTCGGCGTAGAAGCCGGACTGGCTCAGATCCGTCACCTCCAGCCCCGGCTTGCCGGCCAGATGCGCCGCGATCACGTCCAGAAGCGGCTTGCCCGCGCTGTCGGCACCCAGAACGATCTTCATGCCTCTTCCTCCTGCTCCCGCATTCCCATGGTCGTTGCCTTCAGATAGTCCGGTCCGGCGCCGAACGCCATGGCCGGCGCACGATCCTCAGACCTTTTCCGCCGCCGCCCGCCAGCCTGTTCCGCTCGCGCCACCGAGGGCCTATGACTGGCAGGGCCGGATCCCGCCCGGCGCCCCGCCAGCTTCGAGCCCGCCATGTCCACTGTCCGCCACGCCGTCCCCGGCCTCGACCGGCCCGCCACCATCGTCGTCGACCGCTGGGGCGTGCCGCATATCCGGGCGCTGAGCCGGCGTGACGCCTTTTTCGCCCAGGGCTTCAACGCCGCCCGCGACCGGCTGTGGCAGATCGACCTGTGGCGCAAGCGCGGCCTTGGCCTGCTGGCGGCGGATTTCGGTCCCGGCTATCTCGCCCAGGACCGCGCCAGCCGCCACTTCCTCTACCGCGGCGACATGGCGGCGGAATGGGCCGCCTACGGCGTGCCGGACGCGGCCGCGATCACCGAGGCCTTCGCCGCCGGCATCAACGCCTATGTCGGCCTGACCGAACGGGATCCGGCGCTGCTGCCGCCGGAATTCGCCACCCTCGGCACCCGCCCGGCCCGCTGGCGGGCCGAGGACGTGGTGCGCATCCGCAGCCACGCCCTCAGCGACAACGCCTTCTCCGAGCTCGCCCGAGCCCGGATCATGGCTCTGGCCGATGCGGAGACCGACCTGCTGCGCCAGGCGATCGAGCCGAAGGCGGAGCCGATCCTCGCCCCCGGCCTCGACGCGTCGGCCCTGCCACCCCAGGCGCTCGACCTGCTGGCCCTCGCCAAGGCGCCGGCCAGCTTCGAGCCTGCCCGCCTCGCCGCCGGCCTGGCGGAAGCCGAGCTGTGGCGGGCGCTGGTCGACGGCCGGGTCAGCCGGGCGGAGGGCTCGAACAACTGGGCGCTGGCGCCGGCGTTGACCGCCAGCGGCCGCCCGATCCTCGCCAGCGACCCGCACCGCGCCTATTCCCTGCCCTCGCTGCGCTACGTCGCCCATCTGGAGGCGCCCGGCCTCAACGTCATCGGCGCCGGCGAGCCGGCCCTGCCCGGCATCTCGATCGGCCACAACGGCACGGCCGCCTTCGGCCTGACCATCTTCCCGACCGACCAGGAAGACCTCTACGTCTACGACACCCACCCCGACGACCCCAGGCTCTACCGCTATGGCGAGGGGTTCGAGCCGATGCGCGTCGTCACCGAGGCGGTGCCGGTCAAGGGCGCGCCCGACCAGGAGGCCGAGCTCCTGTTCACCCGCCACGGCCCGGTGGTGTTCGAGGACCGCGCCCGCCGCAAGGCCTACGCTGTCCGCACCGTCTGGCTGGAGCCGGGCAGCGCCGCCTATTTCGGCAGCATCGCCTACCAGGGCGCGGCCAGCCTCGCCGAATTCGAGGCGGCGCTGGCGCACTGGTCGGTGCCGCCGGTCAACCAGGTCTATGCCGACGCCTCCGGCGCCATCGGCTGGATCGCCGCCGCCAAGGCCCCCGACCGGCCGAACTGGAACGGCCTCACGCCGGTGCCCGGCGACGGGCGCTACGAATGGGCCGGCTTCCTGCCCGCCGCCGCCCTGCCGCGCATCCTCGAGCCCGCCGCCGGCTTCGTCGCCAGCGCCAACGAGATGAACCTGCCGCCGGATTTCCCGCAGGAGGTGACCCGGCTCGGCCATGAATGGCTCGAACCCTCGCGGGCCGAGCGCATCAGGGCCGTGCTGGCCGCCACCTCCGCCCACACGCCGGCCGGCTCCATGGCGCTGCAGACCGACACGCTGTCGCGGCCGGCCGAACGCGTCTGCGCCCTGCTCCCGCCGGATCTGCCCGGCCCGGCCGCCGCCCTGCTGGCGGGCTGGGACCACCGGCTCGACGCCGCCAGCCCGGCGGCCCTGCTGTTCGAGATGTGGTGGCACAAGCACCTGGCCCCCGCCCTGCTCGATCGCGCCACCGCCGACCCGACGGTGCGGACCCTGCTCGGCGAGGGCGACGTCTCCACCCTGCTCGCGGCGCTGGAGCGCCCCGATCCCGGCCGAGCCGTCCTCCTCGCCGCCACGCTCGATGCCGCCTTCGCCGAATGCATCGGCCTGATGGGAGAGGATACGGCCGCCTGGGCCTGGGGCCGGCTGCATCACGGCTTCTTCGAGCACCCGCTCGACCGCCGCCACGACATCGGCCCGCTGCCGATCGGCGGCTCGGGCTCGACGGTGATGAACACCCATTACCGCCTGCCCGACTTCCGCGCCACCACCGGCGCCTCATTCCGGATGGTGGTGGATGTCGGCGCCTGGGACGAGAGCCGCTTCATCAACGCCCCCGGCCAGTCCGGCGATCCGCGCTCGCCGCACTATGCCGATCTCGCGCCGACCTGGGCGGCCGGGGGCTACCTGCCGCTGCTCTATTCGCGCGCGGCGGTGGACGCGGCGGCGGAAAGCGTGATCGAGCTGGTACCGGCGGAAGCGCAGTAGCGCGAGGCTGCGCCGCACACTGGACTCTCCGTGGCGACCGAGCCTCGGTTCGTCATCGTCGCGACAATCAATCGCCGACATTGAAAGGAACGATAGGGTGATCCGGGGGGCTCCGACGGCCGGCAGGGCTGCAGGGCCCGGTCCGCCCGGCCAAGTGGGAGGCTGCCTTGACGCTACGATCCCCCGCACGCGGCTTCGCCCGGATCGCCCTGGCCTCCTGCGCCCTCGCCATCGGGCTCGGGCTGGCCGGCCCGGCGGCGGCGGCGCGCTACGGCCTCGTCGTCGGCGTCGACGACTACGACCCGCCGGTCAACAAGCTGCAGGGCGCGGTGAACGACGCCCGGGACATCGCCGCGGCGCTGCAGGGCGCCGGCGTCGACCGAATGATCCTGCTCACCGACAAGGCGGTGACCAAGGAGAAGGTCAAGGCCGCCTGGGACAGCCTCCTGGCCGAAGCCGCGGCCGGGGACACCCTGGTCTTCACCTATGCCGGCCATGGCGGCCAGGAGCCGGCCGCGGCTGGCGACCCGAACCATCCCGACGGCTTTGCCGAGACTTTCATCATGGTCGACTACGACCTCACCGGGCCGGGCCTGGCGAACCGGATCCTCGACGACGAGATCACGGCCTGGATCAAGGACGCGGAGAAGAAGGGCGTCCATGTCGTCTTCGTCGCCGATTCCTGCCATTCCGGCGGCATGACCCGCGGCGTCACCCTGGGGCTGACCTATCGCGCCGTGCCCAGGCTGAAGATCTCCCGCGAGGACCTCCTGAAGTTCGCGCCGCCCGTGCCCTCGCAGGACCGCACCGTAGCCGAGGCCGACAGCGTCACCTTCCTGGCGGCCGTCGCTGCCGACCAGCTCTCGCCGGAGATCCAGATCGACGGCAAGCCCCGCGGGGCGCTGTCCTACGCCTTCGCCCGTGCGCTGGAAGGCGCCGCGGACGCCGACCGCAAGGGCGCCACCACCGAGCAGCAGCTCACCGCCTTCGTGCGGGCGACGATCCAGCAGCGCACCGACAACCAACAGTTTCCGCGCTCCCTGCCGGCCCTGCCGCGGCCGATCGTCGTGCTCGCGCGCCGGGACGTGGCCGCGGCACGGCCGCCGGCCGACACGGACCTGACCAAGGCGATCGCGGTCGCCGAGCAGGTGGCCCTCGACGACACGCTGAAGCTCGCCTATCGCGGCGGCGCCGGTCCGGCCGAGGTCAAGGGCGCCGTCGTCGTCCCCGACGAGGACGCGGCCGATCTCGTCTACGACATCGCGGCGCGCACGGTGGAGAAGCGCGTCGCCGGCATCGTCGCCGAGGATGTGGCGCCGGAGGGGCTGCCCGGCATCGTCGCCAAGTGGCGCGCCATCGCCTTCCTCAAGGCCGAGGCCGGACGCGGCATCGTCCCCTTCGACATCGTCGAGGGCGCCCGGGCGCACCACATCGGCGAGCGGGTGACCGTGCGGCTCGACGACGGCCCCCACCCCTTCATGACGCTGTTCAACCTGCCGCCCGACGGCAAGGTGGAATTCCTCTATCCCGCCTCGCCCGCCGAGCGCGACACCGCCTGGGCCGGCAAGACCTTCAGCTTGCCCCTGCAGGTGAAGGACCCGCCCTTCGGCTCCGAGCACCTCGTCGCCGTGATGACCGACCGGCCGATGGACGACCTGCACCAGGCCCTGCGGACGCTCACCAGCCCGCAGGCGGCGACCGACCTGCCCGCCATCCTGCAGCAGGCGCTGCAAGGCCAGGCCGTCTCGATCGGCATCGCCAACGTCGTCACCAGCGGCGCGCCGTAGGGAGCCGGCCGCTCGTCCTGTCGCCGACATTGCCCGGCGACCTCCGTGCCGGCGTTCCCGGCATGATCCCGCAATCCCGGGGCCTCGGAACCCCGGTGGCTCTCCTGTGCGGCCCATGGGCCGACTACGGCCCCGTCGGCGATCGCCCCTCGCCGAGCGCTCATCGGACCAGCCCCTGTGTCCTCACCCCGGAAAGTGGCACGCCACCTTTCGCCCCGCGCCATGCTCGGCCAGGGCCGGGCGCTCGGTACGGCAGCGGTCCTGGGCGATCGGGCAGCGCGGGTGGAAGCGGCAGCCGGCGGGTGGCTTGAGCGGGCTCGGCACGTCACCCGACAGGATGATGCGCCGGCGCCGGCCTCCGGGGGTGGCCTCGACCACCGGCACGGCCGAGATCAGCGCCTGGCTGTAGGGGTGGGCCGGGGCGTGGAACACCGCCTCCGAGGGGCCCTCCTCGACGATGGAGCCGAGATACATCACCGCGATGCGCGTCGACACCTGGCGCACCACCGACAGGTCGTGGGCGATGAAGATGTAGGTCAGCTTCAGCTTGTCCTGCAGGTCGGCCAGGAGGTTGACGATCTGGGCCTGCACCGAGACGTCGAGGGCCGAGACCGGCTCGTCCAGCACGATCAGGTCGGGGTTGAGCGCGATGGCGCGGGCGATGCCGACGCGCTGACGCTGGCCGCCGGAGAACTCGTGCGGGTAGCGCTGGACATGGTCCGGCAGCAGGCCGACGAGGTCGAACAGCTCGGCGACGCGGGCGCGGATGCCGGCGGCGTCAAGGCTGGTGTGGACGCGCAGCGGCTCGGCCACCAGGTCGCCGACCCGCCGGCGCGGATTGAGCGAGGCCGAGGGGTCCTGGAACACCATCTGCAGGCGGCGGCGGAACGGACGGAGTTCGGCCGCCGAGCTGGCGGTGATGTCGGCGCCCTCGAACAGGAGCTGGCCGTCGCTGATGTCGTAGAGCCGGACCAGGCAGCGCGCCAGGGTGGACTTGCCGCAGCCCGACTCCCCCACGAGGCCGAGGGTCTCGCCGCGCCTCACCGTCAGCGAGATGGTGTCGACGGCATGCACGGTGCGCCGGCCCTCGGCCGAGAAGCGGGTGCCGATGGAGAAGCGCTTGGAGAGCGCCCGCGTCTCGAGGATGGGCGGATGCGAGCTGGTCATGGCGTCGCTCCGGCTTCGGCCACGCGGAAACAGGCGGCGGCATGGGCGCCGTCGCCGAGGGCGGGCTTGCCGGCGGCGCAGGGCTCGTAGGCCACCGGGCAGCGCGGCGCGAAGGCGCAGCCGGGCGGCAGGCGCAGCAAGGACGGCGGCGAGCCCGGGATCGCCGGCAGGCGATGCGGCTTCTCGCCGGTCAGCGGCGGGATCGAGCCGAGCAGCGCCCGCGTGTAGGGATGCCGCGGCTCGGCGAAGAGCGCCGCCCGGCTGCCGCGCTCGACGACGCGCCCGGCATACATCACCATCACCCGGTCGGCGAGCTCGCAGACCACGCCCATGTCATGGGTGATGAATACCACCGCCGAATTGTGGGTGGCGCGCAGCTTGCGCACGAGGTCGAGGATGCCAGCCTGCACCGTGACGTCGAGCGCCGTGGTCGGCTCGTCCGCCACCAGCAGCGCCGGATTGCAGGACAGAGCCATGGCGATCACCGCCCGCTGGCGCATGCCGCCGGAGAGCTGGTGCGGGTAGCGCGACATCGCCTCGCGCGGATTGGGGAAGTTGACCTCGGCCAGCAGTTCCTCCACCCGCGCCAGCGCCGCCGACCGGGAGATGCGCCGGTGCGCCCGGATCTGCTCGGCGATCTGCCAGCCGATGGTGTAGACCGGCGTCAGCGCCGTCATCGGGTCCTGGAAGATCATGGCGATCTCGTTGCCGCGCAGGCGCCTGAGCTCGCGCGACGGCAGCCCGACCAGTTCGCGGCCGCGATAGCGGATCGAGCCCTCGATCACCGCGTTGGGGTCGGTGATCAGGCCCATCACCGCCAGCAGCGACACCGTCTTGCCCGAGCCGGACTCGCCGACGACGCCGAGGATCTCGCCCTCGCCGAGGTCGAACGACACGCCGTCGATGGCCTTGACCACGCCCTCGTCGGTGCGGAAGGAGACCCTGAGGTCGCTGACCGACAGCATCATGACGTCTTCACACGCGGATCGAGCAGGATGTAGACGAAGTCGACCACGGCATTGGCGATGACCACGAACATCGAGGCATACATCACCGTGGCCATGATCATCGGCAGATCCAGGCTCTGCAGCGCGTCGTATGTCAGCTTGCCGATGCCCTGGAGGCCGAAGACCACCTCGGTCAGCAGGGCCGAGCCGCCGACCAGCGCGCCGAAGTCGAGCCCGAACAGGGTGACGAAGGCGATCAGCGAGGTGCGCAGCGCGTGGCGCAGCAGGATGCGGGTTTCCGACAGGCCCTTGGCGCGGGCCGTGCGGATATAGTCCTCCTGCATGGATTCGATGATCGCCGCCCGCAGCACCCGCCCGTAGATGCCGATATAGAGGATGGCCAGCGTGATCCAGGGGATCACCAGGGTCAGGAACCAGCCCTTGGGGTCGTCGGAGAAGGCCTTGTAGCCGAGCGGCGGCACCCAGGAGAAAGCCCAGGTGTCGTGGTAGCGGCTCTGGGTGATCAGGTTCATCACCTCGCCCAGCCAGTAGACCGGCATGGAGATGCCGATCAGCCCGAGCGCCATCAGCAGCCGGTCGAGCCAGCTGTCGCGGGTGGCCGCGGCGACGACGCCGATCAGGATCGAGAACACCACCCAGAGCACCGCGGCGCCGAAGACCAGCGACAGCGTCACCGGGATCGAATCCAGCACCGCCGGCACCACCTTCCAGCCGCGGTTGACGAAGGAGGTCAGGTCGCCGGTGATGAAGATCTTCTTCATCATCAGGGCGTACTGCACGTAGAGCGGCCGGTCGAAGCCGAAGCTGTGGCGCACCGCCTCCAGCACCTCCGGCGCCGCGTTGCGGCCGGCGATGCGCGCCGCCGGATCGGCGCCGGGCGTGGCGAAGAAGATCAGGAAGACGATGACGGAGATGCCGAACATCACGAACAGCATCTGTCCGAGGCGGCGCAGGATGGCGTAGATCATGCACCGCGCCCCAGCCGGATCTTCGAGCGCGGGTCGAGCGCGTCGCGCAGGCCGTCGCCGAAGACGTTGAGCGCCATCACCGAGACCGCGATGGCGATGCCGGGGGCGAGCGCCACCACGGGCCGCGTGTAGAGCAGCGCCTGCCCGTCCTGGATGATGGTGCCCCAGCTCGCATCGGGCGGCTGGACGCCGATCGACAGGAAGGACAGCGCCGATTCCGTCAGCATGTTCAGCGCCATCATCAGCGGCACGAACACGATCAGCGTGGTGGTGATGTTGGGCAGGATGTCGCGCCAGAGGATGCGCGGGCCGGGCACGCCCAGATTGACGGCGGCCAGCACGAACTCGCTGCTCCGGAGCGCCAGCACCTGGCCGCGGATGGGCCGAGCCACATAAGGAATGTAGACGATGCCGATGATGATGATCGGCAGCCACAGGCTGCCCGATTCGATGGTGATCGGCCCGATGGCGATACCCTGGGCGATCGTGACGATCGAGAGCGAGATCGCCAGGAGATAGATCGGGAAGGCCCACAGGATGTCGAGCAGGCGCGACAGCAGCGTGTCGGTGACGCCGCCGAAATAGCCGGCGACCAGGCCCGCGGCGGTGCCGAGCAGCAGGGTCAGCACCGTGGCGACGCCGGCGATCATCAGCGAGTTGAGGCCGCCGTAGAGCAGGCGCGCCATCACGTCCCGCCCTTGGTTGTCGGCGCCGAGGAAGTAGTTGCCGAGCCGCCAGGTCGGGCCGAGCGGCGTGTAGCCGAGCCCGAGCCCCTCGGTGGACTGCTCCATCACCGGCACCTCGGCGCCGTCGATGGTGATGACGGCATCGAGCGTCGACATGAAGGGATCGACGCCGGCCCAGCGCGCATAGAGCGGCGCGCTGAGGCAGGCGACGACGATGATGAGGAAGACGGCCAGGGCTGCCATGGCCGTCCGGTTGCGCGTCAGCTTGGCGAAGGCGAGGGCCCAGGGCCCTCGCGTCCGGCGCGGCGCGGCGACGACGTCGGTCGACACGAGAGCCACCCGTCAGCCTTGCGTCACTTCACCCAGGACTGCGTGACGATCCAGTAGAACTGGGCGTTGAACTGGAAGTTGCCCAGGCGCTTGCTGACGAAGTCGACATGCTTGGGCGTGAACAGCGCCACCGCCGGCGCCTTGTCGGTCACCTCCCTGTCGACTTCGGCCCACAGCTTGTTGGCGCCGTCCTGGTCGGTGACGCCGAGATCCATCGCCTGCTTCATCTTGGCATCGATGTCCTTGTCGCAGAAGCCGGAGATGTTGATGGAGGAATCGGAGCCCTCGCGGAAGCTGTCGCAGCTGAACAGGATGTTCAGGAAGTTCGAGGCGGCCGGATAGTCCTGGTACCACTGGCTGACCGACATCTGCACCTTGTTGTTGGTGTTCTGGATGTAGGTGAACTGCAGGTTCGGCGAGATCGGCTTCACGTCGGCCTGGTAGCCGATGCTGGTCAGCACGCTCTGCAGGTAGACGCCGATGGCGCGCGACACCGCCGTGTCCTCGACGATGACCGTGACCTTCTGGCCCTTGGTGCCGGACTCCTCGACCAGTTGCTTGGCCTTGGCGAGGTCGGGCGCGGTCCACTTCGTGCCCGGATCCTTGGTGAAGGGGCAGTAGTCGACATGGCCGGGGAAGTTCGGCGGCAGCACCTGGCAGACCGGCGTCGCCAGCACCTTGCCGCCGAACAGGTTCACCAGCGTGTTTCGGTCGACGGCATAGGCCACGGCCTGACGGGCCTTCTCGTTGTCGAACGGCGCGAGGCGGGTGTTGAGCGGGGCGTACCACCAGGCGGTCAGCGGCGAGATGTGCACCTGGTCCTTGTACTTGGTGCCGATCTCGACCAGGCGGTCGGTCGGCGGCTGGTCGTACATCCAGTCGGCCTCGTCCTTCTGGATCGCGGTGACGGCGGCTTCCTCGGTCAGGCCGAAATCATACTGGACGACGTCGGGATAGCCGTCGGGCTGGGCTTCCTCGCTCCACTGTTTGAAGTGGGGGTTGCGGGTCAGCGTCATGCCCTTGTTCGGATCATAGGCCGAGATCATGTAGGCGCCGGTGCCGGGCAGCGGGTTCGAGCCGACGTCCTCGATCGGCGAGCCGGCGGGCAGGATCACCGCATGCGGCATCGCCAGCTTGTCCATGAACTCGGCATCCGGCTTGGCGATGTTGATCGTGATCGTGCCGGCGGCCTCGTCGCCGCTGATGCCGCCCTCCAGCGTGCAGTCCTTGGGCGCGGCCAGGCATTTGTCGGCGCCGAGGATGCCGGCATAGAAGGTGCCCGAGGTCGGGCCCGACACCTTGAAGATACGCTGGAACGAGGCGATCACGTCCTTGACGCCGAGATCGGCGCCGTTCGAGAACTTGATGCCCTTGCGCAGCTTGAAGGTGAAGGTCTTGCCGTCGTTGCTGACCTCCGGCATGGCCTCGGCGAGGTCCGGGACGATGACGAAGCCGTCCTTGCCGGCAGCCTTGCGGAAGGCGACCAGCCCGTCATAGAGCGGCTGGAACACCTGCCAGTACTGCAGCGTGTAGTTGATGTGCGGGTCGAGCGTGCCGGCGGCCGAACGCGCCAGCATGCGCAGCGTGCCGCCGCGATGCTCCTGCAGATACTCGGCCTTGGCCGGAGCCTGCCAGCCCGCGGCCAGCAGCGCGGCGGCCGACGCCGCCAGGAACAGTCTCTTCATCATCATGCGCCCCTTCTGGTTGTCACGCCGCTCAGCGTCGTTTGGGAACAAGTGCTTCGGTTATCGATCGGGTGCAACCTTTCAGCCGTCATGGCCGGGCCGGCGCCCTGTTTCCGAACGGCGGCTCACCGGTCGTGCCGGTCGAGGAACTCGCCGACGATCCGCATGCATCGTTCCGTCTCCTCCACATGCGGCATGTGGCTGGACTCCTCGAAGATCTCCCAGCGCGATCCGGCGATGCCGTCCTTGTAGGGCTGCACCGTCGCCGGCGTCGCCTCGTCGTGGCGCCCGGAGAGGATCAGGGTCGGGACGTCGATCGCCGGCAGGCGGTCGATGATGCTCCAGCTGCGCAGCGTGCCGATGACGAAGAACTCGTTCGGCCCGTTCATGGTGTTGTAGACGGTCGGGTTGCGCTTGACCTGCTCGAAGCTCGCCGTCACTTCCGGCGGGAACGGCGCCACGCGGCAGACATGCCGCTCGTAGAAGGCCATGGTCGCGGCCTCGTAGTCGGGATGGTCGGTGGTGCCGGCCTGCTCGTGCCGCGCCAGCGTTTCGCGCACGTCGGCCGGCAGGTCGGCGCGCAGCCGATTGGCCTCGCTCACCCACAGCTCCATCGAGGCCGGCGAGTTGGCGATGGTCAGCGACCGCAGCCCGCTCGGCCGCCGCACTCCGTATTCGGCGCCGAGCATGCCGCCCCAGCTCTGGCCGAGCACGTGGAAGCCGCCGCGGATGCCGAGATGGTCGACGAGGTTCTCCAGCTCGTCGACGAAGAGCTGCGGCGTCCAGAACTCGGCGCCCTTGTCGGGCAGCAGCGTGGAGTTGCCGCAGCCGAGCTGGTCGTAATGGACAACCGCCCGGCCCTGCAGCGCCAGGAGCTTGTAGGAATCGACATAGTTGTGGGCGACCCCCGGCCCGCCATGGAGGATGACGACCGGCGTCTTGCCGGCGCCGAGCTCGCCGGACACCCGGTACCACGTCTCATAGGAGCCGAACCCGGCCCGTCCTTCCCTGCTTGCGATCGAAGACACCGTCCCGTCCCCTCCTGCCGTCCGAACCTATGTGCCGCCGCCCGGCGCAGCGCCGTTCCAGCCCGCGTGAACCCACTGCTCCAGCAATTGCACGCCGAAGCCGCGCGCGCCCTGCCGGCCGAGCGGCCGGTCGCCGTCGGAGAATTCCTTGCCGGCGATGTCGAGATGCACCCAGGGACGGTCGGCGGTGAAATGCCGGAGGAAGGCGGCGGCATAGGGGGCATCGCCGTCCTCGAGGTTCCTGGCATGGTGCCTGAGATCGGCGAAGGGCGAGTGCAGCCCCTCCTCATAGGCCCGGTCGAGCGGCATGCGCCAGAAGCGCTCGCCGACCGCCTCGCCCGCCCCGATCAGGCGCGCGGCGATGGCGTCGTCCGTGGCGAACAGCCCGGCGAAGACGCTGCCGAGGCCGCGCATCACCGAATAGGTCAGGGTCGCGAGATCGATCATCGCCGCCGGCTGGAAGCGCGTCGCCGCGTAGTGGAGGCAGTCGGCCAGCAAAAGCCGCCCTTCGCAATCGGTGTCGAACACCTCCACCGTCTGCCCCGACAGGGTGGTGATGATGTCGCCGGACTTGAACGCCTTGCCCGACGGCAGGTTCTCGGCGAAGCCGAGCACGCCGACGGCGTCCACCGGGCTGCCCTGCCGGGCAAGGGCCAGGAACAGGCCGGCGACGGCGGCCGCGCCGGCCATGTCGCCCTTCATGTCGAACATTTGCGGCCCGGTCTTGGCGCACAGGCCGCCGGAGTCGAAACAGATGCCCTTGCCGACGAAGGCGAGCGGCGCGCCGCCGCTCCCGCCGCGATGGCGCAGGACGACGACGACGGGCGGGTGCTGCGACGACGAGCCGACCGCCAGCAGCGCATTCATGCCCAGCCGCCGCAGCTCGGTCTCGTCGAGCGCCTCGATCTCGACGCCGGCCTCGCGCAGCGGGCCGAGATGGTCGAGGACGTTGCCGGGATGCAGCATGTTGGCCGGCAGGTTCACCAGCCGGCGCGCGAATTCGACGCCTTCGGCGATGGCGCCGACCCGCGCCATGTGCGGGGCGAGCTCGACCTCCGGCACGCCGACCAGTTGCACGCGCCAGGCCGCATCCGCCGCGGCCACCGGACGCTGCCGGCGCAGGTCGAAGCGGTAGCGCCTGAGCCTGAGGCCGAGCGCCAGCCGCGCCAGGACTTCCCCCGCCGGCAGCGCGGCGTCCTCGGCGGCGTCGAAGAGGATCGTCGCGGCGTCCTCCTGCTCCCGCTCCAGATGCGCGGCCAGGGCGCCGCCTGCCTCCGCGGCCGACAGGGCGGTCACGGCCCGCGCCTCGCCGAGGCCCAGGACGACGATGCGGCGTGCCGCCACGCCGTGGGGAGCCAGGATGTCGACGCATTCCCCGGTCCCGCCGCAGAAGCGCGGGCCGGCGCAGGCGCGCGCCAGGGCTCCGCCGGTCTCGGCGTCGAGCGCCGCGGCCCGCGGCCCCAGCCCGGCCTGCCCCCAGCGCAGGACGACGATCACCGGCGCATCGGCGGCAATCGCGTCGGCGGTTTCAAAGACGGGAGGCGGCGACTCGGGCATTGCATGGTCTCGAATTCATCTGACAAAGCGTTATCGCAAGGAGGCAGGCCGGAACAAGCACGCCTTCGCCGGGATCCGCCGACGCAGTCCGGAATTTGCCGGGCGCCACCCGGCGCCGGGCGAACCGGCCACAGCGCCGGGACGACACGCCGATGCGCCGGTCCGCGCCCCTCGGACGGAGCCTTGCGGGACGGGCGTCGAAGGCCTTCGAGGATCCGATCATTCCGTCATGTTTTGCGCGCAGTGGACGGCGGGGGCCGTGGCCTTGGCAAGGCACTTGCAGTACAGGCTCGATCATGCGCCGGGCCTGACGAGGCCGGCAGGGACGGGAGCGGACTTGACCCATGATCGCGAGACCTCTCGCCGTCGCGCGCGCTGCATGCGGCGCACCGCGCGCCCGGCCAAGCCACGCGGGCGGTCATCGCCGGCCATCGGCGAAGGCGCGGATGCGGCCGGCCGCCGCCCCCTCCCCTGACGATGCGCTGGACTGGAAGGATTTCACGCCATGAAGGACGTTTCTCCGAAGGCTCTCATCGCCGGCCTCGCCCTCGGCGCGGCGGTGACCGGCCCGGCCCTCGCCAACGACACCAGCGCGGTCATCGGCGTCGGTGGCCTGGAGCTCACCAGGTCCGACGACATCGCAATGGCGAGCGAGGACCTCTACCTGTCGCCGAGCGAGGTGCGCGTGCGCTATGCCTTTCGCAACGAGAGCCGGCGCGACATCACCACGACCGTCGCCTTTCCGCTGCCCGACATCGACCAGGACGATTTCGGCACGATCGTCTTCCTGCCGGCGGACAAGGAGAATTTCGTCGACTTCCGGGTGACGATCGACGGACAGCCCGTCCAGCCCAGGCTGGAGGAAAAGGCGATCGGCGGCGATGGCGCCGACGTGACGGAAGCCGTCAAGGCCGCCGGCCTGCCGCTCAATGCGCGGCTGCCCGGATGGAGGGAGAAGATCGCCGCCCTGCCCCGGCAGGCCCGCGAGAAGCTCGTGCACCAGAAGCTCCTGCAGCGCGATCCCGGCGCCGAATCCGGCGATCCCTCCCCGGACTACTTCGCCACCTGGACGCTCAGGGCGGCCTTCCACTGGGACCAGACCTTTCCGGCCGGCGCCACCGTGGCGGTCGACCATCGCTACAAGC
The DNA here is from genome assembly GCF_057554225.1 of Labrys sp. Lb11. Taxonomy (NCBI): domain Bacteria; kingdom Pseudomonadati; phylum Pseudomonadota; class Alphaproteobacteria; order Hyphomicrobiales; family Xanthobacteraceae; genus Labrys; species Labrys sp. Lb11. The sequence goes on along the minus strand of NZ_BAAJOT010000010.1, from coordinate 44,422 downwards.
CGATCGCCGGCGGCGTCTCGGTGTTCGCGGACCAAGGCCAGCTCAAGGACTACAAGGCCTATTGCCTCGACGACCAGGGCAAGGCCGGCCTGCGCCGGCTGCTGAAGCAGACCGCGCAGGCCGCCGATGCCGATCCGCAGGCCCCGGCGGGCATCGCCCCCCTCGAGGTGGCCTATGTGCTGAAGACCGGCGCCAACTGGAAGGGACCGATCGGCGACTTCCGCCTGACCATCGACAAGGAGAAGCCGGACGCGATCCTCTCCCTCTGCCTGCAGGGCCTCAGGAAGACCGGGCCGACGACCTTCGAGCTGCGGCAGACGGACTTCACCCCGAAGGAGGACATCCGTTTCGTGGTCTTCAAGCCGTAGGGCCAGCCGACATCGAAACCGATGGTGCCGGCATTGCCGGCCTCCCGAAGCCCTGCGCTCGATCCGATTGCTCAATCTCCAGGCTGTCGCGTGCGGCCCGTGCCGGACCCCGGCGCCGGCGAAGATCGGCGGCGTATGCCGCGACCGGGCGTCGGACGCCTGCGAAGCCCCCTGCGCACGACCACATCGACGATCGTTTTGTGACAAATGATCGCCCTGTGACAGACCCAGAATACCCTATCGGCACCCCTCGGAGACAGCACGCCGGGGCCAACGACAGATCTGCCAAGATATCCCGCACAATGCTCAAATATGCAGCAGACAACTTATACGTGCTTTTCGCCCTGAGATATCAGTGTCATATTCATCTGCGACAGTGCTTCTGTCGTTGTTCGCAGTCTGGAAATGGGGATACTATGGACGATCAAGCCGTAGCAGCAACGTTGACCGCCGCCATTCTTGCCAAGACTGAGTTCCCGACCGGCAAGGATCCCGTCGCGGTCGCCGTCTACTCCTATCGGCGCGTGCTGAAGAGCGTGGCAAGAGTCCATGCCGCCGAAGACCGCTTGGCCGCCCAAGCTTCGATCGGCGTCGTGCGCGACGACAAGCCGGCCCTCCTCAAGTCCTGGCAGAAGAAATGAGGCCGCACGGCTGACCCCTGCTTCAGGGGCTCCGTCGCGTCCTCCGGCGGCGGCCCGAGTTCCGATCCGTCGCTGCCCGCCGCGGATCGCCTCTCGGGCCGCCGCCACGCCAGGTTTCCCCCCGAGGCTCACCATCGGCCGTCCGCCGAGCTGCTCAGGAGAATTCCGATCGTCCCGGCGCCCAGTCCCGGGCAGGCCTGCGGACCGGCCAGCCACTGGAATGCTCCGGTGCAGACGTCGTCGACGAACGGGTCGAGGAGCCCGGCGACATCCGACCATGCCCGGCGCGTGAGACGCCAGGCAAAGCCCGGCTGCCGCCCGCATCGAACGACGCCGTCGTCGGTTCCGGCTGCGATCATCGTCAGCGTGCAACCCGCGACCGGGAAAAAGCCGGGCAAGGCATCCACCACACAAGATTGCATCGCCCCTGCGGCCAATCCTTCGGCTGCGCTGCGCAGGGCCAGGAACTCCCGTCGCGCGGTCCCGTGGATCCGGACCAGCGGACAGGCTGCGGCGCCCTGCTCCAGGAATTCCAGGCGCATAGCCCCTCGTCCCCCTGCCGTTGATCGGGCGGGCAGATTACGCCGGTTCACGGGCGTCGGCCGGGCTTGCGATCGCCGACGATGGAAACCCGATCGATCGATTGTCGCCACGAACCATCGGGGAGTAGATGTAACACTTGAAAATGGGCGTGGGAGGGTGCGGCAAGGCCGGCGGTTCCCCGCGCAGGCGAAGCCGCTCGGGGACTGCGGATGCAGGAGATGCCACATTGGTTTGCGCGCCGGTATAATTCGGTCTCGGCCCGCACCCGCGAAACCGATCCCGACGCGCAGTTCCAGATCCGGCAAATCCATGCGGAACGCCACTCTTCCCGCCTGTCGACCATCGATGTCGACGACGTCTATGTCCTCGGCCTTCACGACCGGGGCGGGATTGCGATGGCGGGCGCAATCCATGACGATGCGCTGACGGCCGTCTTCCTGTGGGGCGAGGGAACGACCTTCAATCGGCAATTGAGCGACGTGCCGCGCCTTCGCGTCCTGGGGCCGGGAACGGAATTCGACCTGAATCTTCCGGGCCGCTATCACCTCATGCGGATCGGATTGCGCGCCGAAAGGCTCGACGCGCTGCGCGAGGCAAGCCCGGCCGATTCGAGGCAGCGCCTCTGGCAGATGCCGGGCGTGCACGAAGGGGGCTTTGCCCCTGGTGCGGAACTGGGACTCCAGCAGCGGCTCCTGCGCACGACCGCCTTTGCCGAGGCGGCGGCGCGCAGCGGCCATGACTTTCACGACGCCCTGGCGGCCGCCGCCAGCGAGACGGGAGCCGCGCTCATGCGCACGCTCGCCGGCACGGAGGAACCGCCGACGCAAGGCATGCAGAATTACAGCCACCGCCGCATCGTCGACGCCGCGCTGACCATCCTGCACGGCAGCCCCTACGCCCCCGTCTCGGTCAGCGCCGTCTGCGAGACGCTCGGCATCGGCGAGCGGATGCTGCAGCGCGCCTTCGTGGACCGCTTCGGGATGAGCCCGCGCAGCTACGAACGGGAAAGGCGGCTTCGCGCGGCGCATGGCCTCATCCTGACCGACGGCAATCAGCTTTCGATCACCGATATCGCGATGAGCTTCGGCTTCTGGCATCTCGGCCGCTTCGCTGGCGCCTATGCGGCGCTCTTCGGGTGCTCGCCGAGCGAGACCCGGCGGCGCATCTGGGGCATCCCAACGGAGACGTCATCGATGCTGCCGGCCTGAGTCGAACCGCCGGCCGCCGATCATCGCGGGAGCGACGATGGCATCGGCGGCATTGCATGCCGGACAGGACCGGCTTGTCGGAAAACGGATAGTGGCATGCCGGGTTTGGGGCGATCCTCGAAGCCCGGCCATCGGCGTGGCCGGGGCGGGAGCTTTCCCCTCTGCCTGCCCGTCAAGACAGGCACCCCGGTGGGAGCATCGCCGATCATAGTGTGGACGACCGCCCCCGGACAGGGACGGCCGGCCTTTCGCGAGGAGTAGACATGGGGAGAACAGCAACAACCCGATTGCGCTGCCGACAGGATGCATCCTGGAAAACCCGGCATCCCTGAAACGCAAGCTTATCGATGCAAAAATTCAAAATTGTAATATATAATTATTATAACTTTCTGGACAAAACATCATTATACTGTTCCATTTTTTAAAAACATTCAAAATTCCTGCGAACATCATTCGGTAAACAAGCATGGTCGTGCAATCTTCGCTGGTCTTCTCGACATGTGATTTGCCCAGGCGGGAGCAGTTCGACGCCTGGCGCAGCTTCATGGCCCCGGTCGTCGATATGGAGCTGCTCGAAAGTCCGTCCGCCGGCTTTCCGGCCGAGCAGACCGTGTGGAACCTCGGCAGCCTCGTCCTGACCCGGGCGCTCCTGCCGGGCGGGCAGTACCGCCGCCGGTTCCGGCATTTGCGCAAGAACCCCCTGGACCATTGGTGCCTGGTGCTGTCGGACGACCGGGGACGGCCCGGCGACGCGGCCTGGGACGGGGCGGGCGGGAGCCGGCAGCTCGGCATCCGGTCGCTGGCCCGGCCCTTCGAGGGCGAGGCGGCGGACTGCTATGTCCTGTCCCTGTTCATCCCCCGCGACCTGTTCGGGGGCGCGGCCAGCGCGCTCGATGCGATCCAAGGCGAGATCGGCGATGTCGGCGCCAGGGGGATCCTGGCCGACTACCTGCTGAGCCTGGCCGGCCGCATGCCGCAGGTCGGCGTCGACCAGGTCGGCCAGATCGCCGAAGCGACGAGGGCGCTCGTCGCCGCCTGCCTGGCGCCGAGCACCGCGGACATGGCCGTGGCGCGGCCGGTGATCAGCCTCACCATCCTCGACAAGGCCCGCATCGCGATCCAGAACAATCTGCAGAAGCCCGGCTTCGGGCCGGGCCAGCTGTGCCGGACGGTGTCGGTCTCCCGCTCGCGGCTCTACCGCCTGTTCGAGCCGCTCGGCGGCGTGACGCACTACATCCAGCGCCAGCGCCTGCTCCAGGCCCACGGCATGCTGTCGGACGGCAACAACACCGAGACCATCAATCGGATCGGCGAGCGTTTCGGCTTCCTCGACGCATCCGGCTTCAGCCGGTCGTTCCGCAAGGAGTTCGGCTACAGCCCGAGCGATGCACGCACGGCTGCGCTGTCCGGCTTCCCGCGCTCGCCCTCTCCGCCGCGCAGCTTCCGGGCGCCCCCGCCGAGCGCCAGCCCCCTCGGCGACACCCTGCGGGCCCTCCACGCCTGACCGGGGAATGCCGCCTACCCCTCGAACGTCACCCGCCCGTCGCAGATCGTCACGCGCGGCCGCACCGTGTGCAGGGCTTCCGGATCGGTCGCCTCCAGGTCGCCGCCCAGCACCACCACGTCGGCGAGCAGGCCCGGCGTCAGACGGCCCTTGCGGTGCTCCATGAACTCGACATGGGCGCTCTCGCTGGTGTAGCTGCCGAGCGCCTGCATCAGGGTCTGGCGATGGTCGGGCAGGCCGGGCTTCCAGGGCCTGCGCACCATAGCCGCCTGGATCGAGCCGATCGGATCGAGCGGCGACACCGGCCAGTCCGTGGCGAAGACCATCGGGGCGCCGGCGGCGCGCAGGGTGTTCCAGGCATAGGCGTAGGGCCAGCGCGCCTCGCCGATACGCGACAGCGTGGGCTCCAGCGGCAGGCCCATCGTGCCCGGAGGATGCGGCGGCTGCATCGAGGCGACCACGCCGAGGGCCGCGAAGCGCGGGATGTCGGCGGGGTGGATCACCTCGATGTGCTCGATGCGGTGGCGGCTGTCGCGCCGGCCGTTGGCGCGCCGCGCCGCCTCGTAGCCGTCGAGCACCATCCGTACCGCCCCGTCGCCGATGGCGTGGACGGCGATCTGCAGGCTGCGCCGGTCGGCCTCGACGGCGACGGCGTCGAAGGCCTCGGCCGAGAACAGCGGCTCGCCGCGCCAGCCCGGCCGGTCGGCATAGTCCTCCACCATCACCGCGGTCCAGGCGTCGAGCACGCCGTCGACGAACAGCTTCACCAGGCCCGAGCGCAGGTGCTCGGAGGCGTAGCGCTCGCGCATCGCCTCGGCCTTGTCCAGCATGTCGAGCGTCATGAAGGACTTGTAGTGGAACGGCACCCGCGCCCGGCTGATGACACCGCCGTCGCGGTTGACCTCGTCGATCAGCTCGAGCTGGTAGAAATTGCCGTCCATGGCCTGCAGGCTGGTGATGCCCAGGCTGGCGCAATAGGCGAGGCCGCGCCGGATCGTCGCCCGGTCATGCGCCCGCTCGGCCGGGCTCGGCGCCGGGTCGGGCTCGCCGCCGGTGGAGAGGCCGAGCCGCTCGCGCGCGCCGGATGCGCCGCGCTCGATCACCGGGGTGAAGGCCTCCATCTCGCGCAGCTCGCCGGCGGCGAGGCCGTCCTCGGCCATGACGATCTCGTTGCCGGGCCGGAGCCGGCGCCCGTCGAGCACGCCGCCGAGCGCCAGCGCCGCGGTGTTGGCCCAGGCGGTGTGGTGGTCCGGGGCGAACATGATGAAGGGCCGGTCGGCGATGATCGCGTCGAGATCGTGACGCGTCGCCCGCTCGGTCTCGGAGAGGATGGTGTAGTCCGCCGACTGACCGATCAGCAGCGGCTCGTTCGGCCGCGCCGCCGCGAAAGCCCGCACGGCCTGGGTCAGCGCCTCGCGGCCCTTGACGCCGAGGAGGTGGAGTTGCTCGAGCTCGGCCGCGCCGGAGAACAGGTGCAGGTGCCCCTCGTTGAAGCCGGGCAGCACGGTGCCGCCCCCGGCGTCGATCACCCGCGTCGCCGGCCCGCGCCACGCGGCGATCTCTGCATTCGAGCCGACTGCGGCGATGGCGTTGCCGACGACGGCGACCGCCTCGGCCCGCGGCGCCGCCGTGTCCATGGTGAGCACCCGGCCATGGGTGATGATGATGTCGGCATGAGCAGGCATGGCGATCGTCCGGAAGGCAGGGTTGTGCGCGGGCTTATGCGCCGTGGCTGTCGAGAGATGGAGCGGCGGCCGGGCTGGCCGCGGCTACGAGACCGGCACCGGCCGGCCGAGACGGGCCGCCGTGCGGATCGGGCCGGCGGCACGGTGCGTCACCCGCCGAACGAGGCCGGCGGCCGGACAGTTCCATCCTTCGCCGATGCCGGCGAACCGCGTCACGCGGATGGTCACCGAACCCATTCGCCGCCCTCCTGCCTTGCGTCTGTTGCAGAGAGCGCCACCGATGTCGAGCCCGCTGTCACAGTTGCGGCCCCGCGCCGCGCAGCCGCGGCACCGCCGCGACCAGGGCCTGCGTCGCCTCCGCCTGCGGCGCGGCGAGGACGGCCCCGGGCTCGCCGGCCTCGACGATCCGTCCGTCCTGCATCACCGCCATCGCGTCGGCGACGGCGCGCACCACGGCGAGATCGTGCGAGATGAAGAGATAGGCCGTGCCGATCGCCGCCTGCAGGTCCTTGAGCAGGTTGAGCACGCCGGCGCGCACGGAGACGTCGAGGGCCGAGACCGGCTCGTCGAGCACCACCAGGGCCGGCCGCGTGGCGACGGCGCGGGCGATGGCGACGCGCTGACGCTGGCCGCCGGACAGCTCCGACGGCAGCCGGCCGGCAAGCTCGGCGGGGAGGCCGACCTGGGCCAGCAGGCCGCGCACCGCGTCCGCCAGGCCCGCCGGCGGCGCCGGCCGGTGGAGGCGCAGCGGATCGGCCAGGATGCGGCCGATCGAGGCGCGCGGGTTGAAGGCGGCGAGCGGGTCCTGGAACACCATCTGGAAGCGCGGCCGCAGCGCCCGGAGCCGTGTCCCCGCAAGGGCGGTGATGTCGGCGCCGCCGAGACGGATCGTGCCGGCGTCCGGCTCGATCAGCCGCATGACGAGGCGCGCCAGCGTGGTCTTGCCCGAGCCCGAGGCACCGACCAGCGCCAGCGTCTCGCCGCGCCGGACGGCGAGGTCGATGCCGGCGAGGCCGCCGGCGCCGCGCCCCGGCCGTCGGGCGATGCCGCTGAGCTCCAGGACCGGCGGCTCAGCCATGCCGCGTCTCTCCGAGCAGGGCCGTGTCGATCTCGGGCAACCGCGCCCGCCGCGGCGTGTCGAGGCCGATATGGGTGGCGATCAGCGCGGCGGTGTAGGGGTGCCGCGGCGCCGCCAGCACCGCGGCCGCCGGCCCCTCCTCGACCAGCCGGCCGCGATGCAGCACGGCAATGCGGCCGGCGCGCTCGGAGGCGAGCGCGATGTCGTGGGTGACGAAGACCAGCGTCAGCGCCCGCTCGCGCACCATCTCGTCGAGCAGGTCGGCGATGTGGCGCTGCACCACGCTGTCGAGGGCGCTGGTCGGCTCGTCGGCGATCAGCAGCACCGGGTCGCCGGCGAGCGCCGCGGCCAGGGCGATGCGCTGGCGCTGGCCGCCGGAGAACTCGTGCGGGAAGCGCCGCGGCCGCTCCGGGCCGCCGGGGATGCGCACCCGGTCCATCAGCTCGGCCGCCCGCGCCAGCGCGGCGCTCCGGCTGCCGCCGCGATGAGCCCGGACCACTTCGGCGATCTGGTCGCCGACCGGCATCACCGGGTCGAGGCTGCCGCCGGGGTCCTGGAAGACCACGCCGATGTCGCGCCCCGGCCGCGGCACGCGGCCCAGCGCCGGAAAGGCGATGGCGCCGGCCTGGCGGGCCGTGCGCGGCGTCAGCCCGGCGACGGCCATGGCCAGGGTCGACTTGCCCGAGCCGCTCTCGCCGATGATCGCCAGCCGCTCGCCCGGCATCAGCGCCAGGTCGACGCCGGCGAGCGCCGGCGCGGGAGCTCCGGCATAGGTCACTGTCAGGCCGCGGACGTCGAGGAGGGGCTCAGCCATGCGCCCTCCCCGGCTCCGCCGCCAGCCCCCGGCCGGCGAGGTGCACGGCCAGCACGCTCGTCACCAGCGCGAGGCCGGGCACGATGGAAAGGAAGGGCGCGGTACGCAGCACGGCCCGGCCCTCGGCGATCATGCTGCCCCAGCTCACCCGGTTGGGATCGCCGAAGCCGAGGAAGGACAGAGCCGCCTCGATCAGGATGGCGGCCGCCACGGTCACGGCGGCGAGGGAGGCCACCGGGCCGAAGGCATTCGGCAGCACCTCGCGGAAGGCGATGGCCAGGGGATGCATGCCCATGGTCCGCGCCGCCGCGACGAAGTCGCGCTCGCGCAGCGACAGCACCTCGGCCCGCATCACCCGCGCCGCCGGTGTCCAGCCGCCGAGGGCGATGGCGAACACCAGGGTCGGCACGCTCGGTCCGGTGACGCTCACCGCCGCCAGGGCGAGCAGGAAGCCGGGCACGGTCTGGAAGGCCTCGGTGACGCGCATCAGCACCTCGTCGGCGAGGCCGCCGAGGAAGCCGGCCAGCGTGCCGACGACGCTGCCCGCGCCGAGCGCGGCGGCAGCCGAGGCCAGTGCCACCAGGAGCGTCGTGCGCGAGCCGTGCAGCAGTCCGGCCAGCACGTCGCGGCCGAGCCGGTCGGTGCCGAGCGGATGCGCCGCATCGGCGAAGGGGCGCAGCAGCGGCTCGCCGACGATGGCCAGCGGGTCGCCGGGCGCCAGGAGCGGAGCGGCCAGGGCCAGCAGCGCGAGCAAGGCCAGCAGGGCCGCGCCGAGCCGTCCCTCCCATGTCGGCGGCCAGGCGAGCCTCATCGGCCGGTGCTGCCGACACGGGGGTCGAGCCGGGCATAGGCGAGGTCGACCGCAAGATTGGCGAGGATGACCGCCACCGCGCCGCAGAGGATGACGCCGAGCAGCAGCGGCATGTCGCGCCGCGCCACCGCCTCGGCGGCGAGGCGGCCGAAGCCGGGCACGGCGAAGACGCTCTCGATCACCACGCTGCCGCCGAGCATCGAGGCCGCCTGCAGCCCGAGCATGGTCACCACCGGCAGCAGGGCGTTGCGGGCGACGTGGCGCCAGACGATGCGGCGGCGGGCGAGGCCGCGCGCCTCCAGCGCCCGCACGAAGGGCTCGTGCCAGAGCGCGGCCATCCGGTCGCGCATCAGCCGGAGATAGAGGGCGAGATAGACCAGGGCCAGCGCCGCCACCGGCAGGACGAGGTGGACGGCGATGTCGGCGAGGCGCGCCGGGCCGGTCTTGCCGGAGGCGATCGTCTCGATGCCGCCGACCGGCAGCCAGCGCAGCTCCACCGCGAACACCGAGATCAGCACCAGGCCGAGCCAGAAGCCCGGCACGGCATAGAGGGCCAGCGAGGCGAGCGACAGGGTCCGGTCGCGGACCGATCCCGGCCGGGCGCCGGCGAGGACGCCGAGCAGCGAGCCCAGGCCGAAGGCGAGCGCCGTGGCCAGGCCCATCAGGGCGAGCGTCACCGGCAGGCGCTCCACCACCACGTCGCGCACCGGCCGCCCGAAGGCGGTGGACCAGCCGAGATCGCCTTGCGCCAGGGCGCCGGCATAGGCGGCGAAGCGCTGCAGGGGGCCGCCGTCGAGCCCCCATTCGGCGCGCAGGGCGGCGATATGCGCGGCGTCCGCACCGCCGGCGCCGGCGAGATAGGCATCGACCGCATCGCCAGGCGCCGCCTCCAGCAGGAGGAAGCTGCCGACCAGCACGATGGCGAGTACCGGCACCGCCCCGGCCAGGCGGCGCAGCACCGCGCCACCGAGATGCGCGGCCGCCGCCGCTCGCCGCGTTCCGGCGGAGGGGATGAAGAGCTCCGGATCGGCCGGGATGGCGCGCCCTCCTCTGTCGATGCCCCGCCCCCGGAGCGCCCGGCGACGGAGCGGAGGACGGCTATTGCCGCATCCAGGTGTCGGCCCAGTTCGACACCGCCCAGCGCGGGTTGTCGGAGACGTTCTGCACCTCGTCGCGCGCCACGGTGATGAAGCTGAACTCGGCGACGTTGATCAGGGGCAGGTCCTTGGTCACCGCCTGCTGCAGCGCCTTGTAGAGGGCGATGCGCCGGGCATCGTCCAGCGTCGAGGCCGCCTCCTGGATCAGGCGGTCGATCTCGGCATTGGCATAGCCGTACTGGTTGGAAAACGGCACCCCGGCGGGCAGGCCGCTCTGGAACAGGATGGTGGTGGAGATCGCCGGGTCCTGGCGGTAGACCGGCGTCGCCACGGCGATGTCGAAGGCATGGTCGGTGTAGACCGCCTTGAGATGCGCCGGCGTATCGTTGGCGACGATCTCGGCATCGATGCCGATCTTGGCGCAGGCCTGGCGCAGATAGTCGCCGAACTGCTTGGTCTCGTTGAAGAACGGCGCCGGCAGCAGCTTCAGCCGGAAGCGCACGCCGTCGGCGCCGCGCTTGTAGCCGGCCTCGTCCAGCAGCGCCTCGGCCCTGGCGGGGTCGAAGGCCGGCAGCGTCGCGCCGGGATCGTGGAATGTCCCGTCCGAGGCCGGCACCGGACCGTTCGAGGGCTTGGCATAGCCCAGGAAGATGGTCTTGACCACGAAGTCGCGGTCGATGGCGTGGGCGAGAGCCTGCCGCACCCTGAGATCCGCCAGCTCCTTGCGGCGGTGGTTGATCTCGACGATCAGCTGGTAGGTCAGCCCCTCATAGCCGTTGGTGTAGACCTTGAGGCCCGGCACCTTGGCGATGCGGCCGAGGTCGGCCAGGGGCACGGCGGAGAAGGCCGCGAGCTGGATCTGCTCGGCCTCCAGCGCCGCGGCGGCCGAGGCCCGGTCGGGCAGCACCTGGAAGACGATCTCGTCGAGCAGCGGCGCGCCCTTGTCCCAATAGGCGTCGTTGCGCTTGAGCAGGTAGTATTCGCCCGGCCGGTGCTCGGCGAGCTTGAACGGGCCGGTGCCGATCAGGGCCTGGTTGGCCGGGTTCCTGGCGATGTCGCCGCCCTCGTAGACGTGCTTGGGCACGACCGAGGTGACCACCGGCAGGGCGTTGCGGATCAGTTGGAACGGCGTCGGCGTGGAAAAGCGCAGCACGGCGGTGCGCGCGTCGGGCGTGTCGACGGCCTCCAGCGCCTTGAACACGACGCGGCCGAGGTTCTGCAGCTTGCGCCAGACCTCCAGGGCGGAGAAGGCGACGTCGGCTGAGGTGAAGGGCTTGCCGTCATGCCAGGTCACGCCCTCGCGCAGGCGGAAGGTGACGGACTTGCCGTCGGGCGAGCCCTCCCAGGCCGTGGCGAGGCGTGGCGAGAGCCCGTCCTTGCCGTCATAGGATTGCTCGGCCAGGGCCTCGACCACCTTGCTCGCGACGAAGAACACGCCGTTCGAGGCGATGATGGCGGGGTTGAGGTTCGGCGGCTCGCTGTCCGCGGCGACGACGAGACGCCCGCCCCGCACCGCCTCGCCAGCCCGCCCGGGCCGCGGCAGGACCAGCAGCGCGGCGGCGCCGGCGGACCCGGCAAGGACGAAGCGGCGGGTGATCGGCGTCATGGCTCGGCTCCCGGACGGAAGATCGGCAGTGCCCGCCGGGCTATCGGGCCTCGAGGCCACGGCGGGACGGCTTCGGGCGAAGCGCCGGCACGATAAATCCCGGCCGTCGGCAAAGTCCAGCGCGCTCGGGAGCGAAATCCCATGGCTTCGGGAGAGGCCCGGGCCTCACCAGTGGAAGGCGTCCGTCATGTGCCGGCGGCCGAGCAGGAAGGCGTCGGCGACCAGGCGCAGCGGCGCCTCGTCCACGTCCGAGCCGCCGGCGGCGATGAGCTCGGCCCAGCGCTCATAGATGCGCTCATATTCCTGCGACGGCGCGCCGACGGCGGGCTGACCGTCGACCGCCAGTCGCGTGCCGCCCTCGGTCAGGCGCAGCGCCAGGCCGTCGGCGGTCTCGACCTCGATGGTCCAAGTCTGCTCGCCCTCCTGGCGCCAGTCGAAGGCGGCCGTCAGGCTCGCATCGTCCGGCCCCTGCGCCGCCGCGAACGCCAACGTGGCGGCGATCGGCGTGTCGCTGTTGTCGGGGAACACGAGGTCGGCCCGGGCGATCGAAATCGGTCCGGGCAGGATCTCGGTGACGATCGACAGGGCGTTGATGCCCGGGTCGAACACGCCGAAGCCGCCGGCCTGCCAGACCCAGTCCTGGCCGGGATGCCAGTGCCGCACGTCTTCCTTCCACTGCACGTCGAGCCGCCGCACGACGCGTCCCGCCAGCAGCCGGCGCGCCTCGACCACCGCCGGGTTGAAGCGCGAATGCCAGGTGGCGAACAGGCTGCGATCATGCCGGGCCGCGGCCGCGACGACGGCTGCGAGCTCGCTCAGCGTCGTCGCCGGCGGCTTTTCCAGGAGCACGTGCTTGCCGGCGGCGAGCGCCTGCAGGGCGATATGCGTGCGGGCGTCGGGCGGCGTGCAGATCGAGACGGCGTCGATGCCGGGCACGGCCGCCGCCATCTCCTCCAGCGTCCGGAAGGTCGGCACGCCCGGCACGGCGACGCCGCGCTGGCTGACGACGGCGGCGAGCTCGAACGCCCCGCTTGCCGCGATGACGGGCAGGTGCTGGTCATGCGCGATCTTGCCGAGACCGACAATGCCGACGCGATAGGGAGCCATGGTCGATATGTCCTCACGCTCGCCAGCGGCGCTCGGCCGAGCGCCACGGGTCGGCCGGCTATGCCACGATTTGGCAGGCGAGGCCAGCCGCCGCCGGCCTGTGACCTGCCCGGCGTCCTATGGCAAAATCCGCCATCCCCTCCTAAAACCGGAGCAGGACGGCGCGGAGCTCGCGGATACGGTTGACAAATCGGAATATTTGTCTGACAAATCCACCGAATGGTGGATCCGGCATTCGCACCGCACCCGCCCGGACAAGACGATGGGACGTTGCGGGGGAGAACTGGGATGGCACGAAGCCCTGACGGGGCCGGCGGTGGCCGCACGCTGCACAGCCAGGCGGCTGCTCGCATCGGCGAACGCATCCTTTCCGGAGAATGGCCGACCGGCACCACCCTGCCGACCGAGGCGGATCTGTCGCGCGAGCTCAGCGTCTCGCGGGCCTCGCTGCGCGAGGCGATCAAGCTGCTCGCCGGCAAGGGGCTGATCCGCTCGACCCCGCGGCGCGGCACCGTGGTGCAGCCGCGCTCCAACTGGAACCGGCTCGACCCGGACGTGCTGGTCTGGCAGGCCTTCGACGGCCCTTCCGCCAGCTTCGTGCGCGACCTGTTCGAGCTGCGCCGGATGATCGAGCCGCAGATCGCCGCCTTCGCCGCGGAACGGGCGAGCGAGGAGGCGCGCAAGGCGATCGCCGACGCCTTCCGCGACATGGAGGCGGCCGGCGACGTCCAGGCCTCGATCCTGGCCGACCTCGCCTTCCATCGCGCCATCCTGCTCGCCTCCGGCAACGAGCTGCTCGCCTCCTTCGCGCCGGCGATCGAGGCCTCGCTCTCCGTCTCCTTCAAGGTGTCGCGCGCCAACATGATGACGCAGGACCATGTCGTGCCGCTGCACCGCGCCGTGGCCGAGCCGATCCTGGCCCGCGACGCCGAGGCCGCCCGCCAGGCGATGATCGCCCTGCTCGACCGCTCGGAGCGCGATGCCGCCGCGGCGGTGACCGCGACCCGAAAGGGCGGCAAGCCCGCCTGAGATCGATGATCGGGAGAGGACGGCCTGCGCCGGCCGATGGCGCCGAGCATTCGCCCGGCGGCGGAGGCGCGATCGAAACGAGGGGCGGACGCCGTGCGCAGGACGATAGAGACCATTGAAGGCGATACGGCCGGCGCCAGCTATTCCTTTTCCGCCTATCATTTCGACGGCCCGGCGGACGGGCCGTCCGCCTACGTTCAGGCGGCCCTGCATGGCGACGAACTGCCGGGCGTGGTGGCAATTCATGCCTTGATGCCGATGCTCCGGAGAGCCGAGGACGAGGGCCGCCTGCGTGGACGGATGACCGTGGTGCCGTCGGCCAATCCGATCGGCCGCGCGCAATATCTGTTCGGCTATCCCCAGGGGCGCTTCAAGCTCGACAACCGCACCAACTTCAATCGCGAATTCCCGCTGCTGGCGACCCCCGGGGAGATGCCGCCATCGAGCACCGATCAACGCCTCACCGCCGATCAGCGCCTGAAATGCCGTTTGCTCGAATTGTCCAAAGGGCACGATATTGTCCTCGATCTGCATTGCGACGACGAAGGGGTCCCGTTTCTCTATGTGCCGAAGGCCCTCTGGCCCGCGATGGCCGATTGTGCAGCGGCGATGAACATGGCGGCGGTCGTGCTGTGGGAGGGCAGCTCCGACGCGACGTTCTACGAAGCGGTCTTGCATCCCTATCTGTCCGCGCCGCCGGACGTCGCCAGACTCGACACGCGCGTGGTCGCCACGGTCGAATATCGCGGCATGGCCGATGTCGACGAGGGCCTGGCGCGATCCGACGCGGCGGGCCTGTACCGGCTGCTCGTCCGGCGGGGCGTGATCGAAGACGATGCGCCCGAGCCGGTCGGCGCCTTCACCGGCATCGTCGCCCCCAACGAATGGATCGAGATGGTTCGAGCACCGAGGGCCGGAGCGGTTCTCTACCACGTCAAGCCGGGCGACCGGGTCGAGGAAGGCGCGCCGCTGGCGACGATCGTCCGGGATCCGGGCGAGGACGATGGAACCGTCACCATAACGGCGCCGCAGGCAGGATACATCCTCACGCGTCGCGTTCAGCGCGGACTTCGCGCCGGCGACGATGTCGTGAAGCTGGTCGGCCGACGGCCGAGCGCCTCGCACAAGGAGGGAGCGCTCGAAAGCTAGGGCGTGTGATCAGATATGGTTTCGGGCCCGGTTGCCCCCCGTGTTTGCGGCGCTCTTCCTCACGGCCCGTGCGGGTTCTCGACCCGCGGCCAGATCTCGCGCGCGAGCTTTTTGTAGTCCGTCACCCGCGGGTTCGAGGGATAGGGCGCGCCGGCATCGATATAGACCACCTCGGCGGCGATCGGCGCGAAGCCGGCGTAGAAATGGTTGGTCGACTTGATCAGCAGGATATCCCTGGCGGCGAAATCGATGCCGAGATTGGAGAAGATGTCCGGCTCGAAGGTCTGGGTGCGGTTGGTGTTGAGGATCACCGCGACGTCGTGCCCGACCAGCCGCACCACGGCGCTGGCCCCCAGCGTCACCCGGCTGGCGCCGAAGCTCTGCCAGCCTTCGGGCACCGCCCGCACGACGTCGACCAGCGCGTCGACCGGCGCGCCGCCGTCCGGCCCGGCCTTGCCGCCGAAGCGCAGCTGCAGGCGCGCACCCTCCCCCGCCGCCAGGCAGAAGGTGACGGCGACCGGATCCCAGATCGTCGCCACCGCGACATTGCCGATGCCCCGTTCGAGGATGCGGCGCAGGATCAGCGTGCCGTCGCCGGCGACGCCTCCGCCCGGATTGTCCCAGACGTCGGCCACCACCACGGGCTTGCCGGGCCGGCCCGCCGCGACGGCCACGGCCCGATCGAGCCCGGCATCGATGCCGAGCATCGGCATCGAGGTCCGCCCGCGCAGGGCGAAGAGTTCCAGGCCGAGCCGGCGCGCCAGCGCCGCCCCGGCCGCCGGGTCGCCGTCGCTGACCACCAGCATCTGCGTGCCGAGCTCGGGCACGTCGCCGGCCATGAAGCCGTGGATCAGCGACACCGACAGGATGCCGTCCCGGCCCTGCAGCGCCTTCATCCGGTCGACGAAGCCGCGCATCGGCTCGCGGCTGGTCGGGAAGACGTCGATCATCCGGCAGTCGAAGGTCGAGATCACCGGCCGGATCTCGCCCCTGAGCGTGCGCAGGGCGAGGTCGACCACGTGCTCGGCCCGCTCGACGAAATCGGTGTGCGGGAATTCCAGGAAGGCGGCGAGGATGTCGGCGTTGGCGACGCGCCGCGCCGTCAGGTGGCTGTGCGGGTCGAGCTCCGCGGCAACCAGCACATCCGGCCCGACGATGGCGCGCACGCGCTCCAGGAGGTCGCCCTCGCAATCGTCATAGCCTTGCGCCACCATCGCCCCGTGCAGGCCGAGGATGACCGCGTCGACCGGCAGGGCCGCGCGGAGTTGCTCGAGGATCTCGTCGCGCAGCGCCTCGTAGGCCTGCCGCTGCAGCAGCCCGCCGGGCTCGGCCCAGGTGGCCGTGCCCTCGATCAGGGTGAAGCCCTCCTCGTGCGCCCGGCGGCGGAGCACCACGACCGGCGCCGAGCACAGGGTCGGCGTGTCGGGATGCTCGCCCGGCCCGGCATAGAACGCCGCCTCGAAGCTCGCCCGGTCGGTCGGGACCGGCGAGAAGGTGTTGGTCTCGGTGGCGAGCGAGGCGGTGAAGATGCGCATGGCGAGACCTTTCCTGTCGGCCGGGCCGGCCGTCACTTGACCGCGCCGAGCGCCAGCCCGCGCACGAGATAGCGCTGCAGCCAGGCGAAGATCACCGCCACCGGCACGGAGGCGAGCACGGCCGCCGCCATCACGTAGTGCCACTCCACGGTGTAGCGCCCCGCCACCAGCGAGAACACCTGGATCGGCAGGGTGTAGCTGCCCTGGGTGCGCAGCATGGTCAGGGCGATGACGAACTCGTTCCAGGCATTGATGAAGGTGAAGATCGCCGTCACCACCATGGCCGGCACGGCGAGCGGCAGGAAGACGACGATCAGCGTGCGCCAGCGCCCGGCCCCCTCCATCCAGGCCGCCTCCTCCAGGTCGCGCGGGATGGTGGTGAAATAGCTCTGCAGCATCCAGACGCAGAAGGCGATGTTGAAGGCGACATAGACCAGGGTGAGAACGTTGAGGCTGTCGATCAGCCCGACGCCGACGACCAGCCGGAACAGGCCGATCACCAGCACGATCGGCGACAGCATCTGCGAGACCAGCAGGAACTGGCGAAAGGCGCCGCGTCCGGCGAACTCGTAGCGGCTGAGCGCATAGGCGGCCGGGATCGACACGGCGATGGTGACCAGCGTGGTCAGCACCGAGACGTAGAGCGAGTTGGCGAGCGCCGGGCCGAAGCCGGAGGAGACCCACATCTCCGGAAAATTGCTCCAGGCGATCTCGCTCGGCCACCAGGTCGGATCGTGCACTTCGGTGGCCGGCTTCAGCGCCGTGATCAGCATCACCGCGAAGGGGAACAGCACCACGACCACCACCGGCGAGAGCAGGACCCAGAAGACCAGCGAGCGCACGAGCTTCCTGCCACGGGTCGTCATGCCTTCTCCTCCCGCATGGCCAGCCGGACATAGATCAGGGTGAAGACCAGCAGGATGGCGAACATGATCAGCGACACCGCCGCCGCCTCGCCCAGCCGCCCCAGCCGGAAGCCGAGCTTGTAGAGATAGGTGACGAGGATGTCGGTGGAGTTGGCCGGCCCGCCCTGCGTCGTCGCCCAGATGATCGGGAAGGAGTTGAAGACGTAGATGGTGTTGAGCACGAAGGCGATGTTGACGAAGGGGCGCAGCAGCGGCAGCGTGATCAGGCGGAACTGGTCCCAGCGCCCGGCGCCCTCGATCGCCGCGGCGTCGTAGAGGTCGTCCGGCACCGAGGACAGGCCGCCGAGGAAGATCGTCACCGTGAACGGCACCGAGACCAGGATGCCGATCAGGATCTGCATGGGGAAGGCCGTCGTCGCCTCGGCCAGCCACTGGATGTTGGTGTCCATCAGGCCGAGCCCGCGCAGGCCCGAATTGAGCATGCCGCTCTCCCCGTTCAGGGCCCAGCGCCAGACGATCGCCGTCATGGTCAGCGACACCGCCCAGGGCAGCATGATGATGATGCGGGCAAGGCCGCGGCCGTAGAAATCCTCGTTGAGGATCAGCGCGATCGGCACCGAGACGACCAGCGTGCCCAGCACCACCGCCGCGGTCCAGACCAGCGTGCGCCAGAGGGCGGCGATGAAGTCGGGGTCGGCGAAGACGGTGCGGAAATGGTCGAGGCCGATGAAGCCGCGCATGATGCCGAAGCGGTTGACGTCATGCACCGCCAGCGCGCCGATCTCGTAGAGCGGCATGACGATGACCAGCACCGCGAGCAGGAAGCTCGGCAGGATCAGGACATAGGGGGCCGGGGTGCGTCCCATGGCGGCTCGGAGCAAGGAGTGATCGTGGAACGATGATCGCGAGCGGCCTCGCTCGGCACACCCCTCTCCCGGCCGGACTGGTGTCGGCACATATCCTGAGGATCGGGCGAGACGGGTGGAGACAAACTGAGGCAGGACGCTTGCGTCTTCCCTCCCCCTTGCGGGGAGGGATAAAGGGTGGGGGTCGTCGAGAACAAAGCACGCCCTTTCCTAAAGGACCCCGACCCCTTATCCCTCCCCGCAAGGGAGAGGGGATTGGCCGACGCCCCGCCTGAAGCCTCATGAACGACTTGCGCGCCCATTTTAGCCGGCCGGGAAAGGGGGGTCTTGGGTCGCGCCGGCCTAGCCGCCCCGCCTCTACTTCTTCGCCAGCACGGCGTCGGCCTTGGCGGCCGCCTCCTTCAACACCGGCTCGATGTCGGCAGGCTTGCCGAGATAGATCTTCTGCAGGGCGTTGGACGTCTCCTGCGCGATCTCCTCCCAGCCCGGGATCACCGGGGCGAAGCGCGCCTTGGGCAGCAGCGAGGCGAACACCTTCAGGTCCGGATCGTCGGCGAACATCGGGTCGGCCGCTTCCTTGGCGTTGACCGGCAGGAAGCCCTCGACCTTGTCGAAGGCGGTGCGCTCCTCGGTGGTGAACAGGAAGTCGAGGAACTTCCAGGCCTCGTCCTTCACCTTGGAGTTCTCGAACAGCACGATCGAGTCGGTCACGCCATAGGTGCCCTGGTCGCCGTTCGGCCCGGCCGGGATCGGGGCGACGCCGTAATTGAGCTTGGGCGCCTCCTTCTTGATCTGGCCGGACAGGAACGGCGCGGTGATCACCGTGGCGACCTTGCCCTGCTTGAACAGGTTCTGCACGTCCTCGCGCGCATAGGAGGTGACGCCCGGCTGGGTCAGGCCCTCGTCGATGAAGCTCTTGTAGAGCTTGGCCGCATCCAGCGCCGCCGGGCTGGAGAGGCCCGACTTGCCGTCCTTGACGATCTCGCCGCCATAGGACCACATCCCATAGTAATAGTAGACGTCCGTCTCGATCTCCTTGCCCTGCAGGCCGAAACCATAGGTCTCGCCGCCGAGCGCCTTGATCTTCTCGGCCGCGGCCTTCAGGTCGGCCCAGGTCTTGGGCGGCTCGGTGACGCCGGCCTTCGCGAAGATGTCCTTGTTGTAGTACATGGCGCGGGCCGAGGCCGCGATCGGCAGGCCGTAGACCTTGCCGTCCATCACCGAGGGCGACAGGAAGGTATCGATGAAGCGCGCCTTGAACTCGGGCGTGACGTAGCTGTCGAGCGGAGCGACGATGCCCTGGCTGACATAGTCGAGCAGCCAGCGCGTGCCGATGATCGACAGGTCCGCATTGGCGCCGGCGGAGATGTCGGTGGTCAGCTTCTGCTGCAGGTTGTCCCACGGCACCACCTCGATCTGGATCTTGGTGCCGGGGTTGGCCGCCTCGAAGGCCTTGGCCGCCCTTTCGAAATAAGGGCCGGTGCCCTTGGAATATTCGGCGATGGTGACGCGCACCGTGCCGGCCTCGGCCGCGGTGCCGAGCGCCAGCAAGCTCGCCCCGGCCAGGAGAAGGAGGTTTCGTCCGAACATCATGTGAAGCAGCCCTTCTGTTTGCGATGGCGACGGACGGGAACGGTTTTTCAAGGTCCGGCCCCGGCCTTCCGGACGGGCCGGAGGCACGGCGCACCGGGTTCCCGGCACATGGCCCCTGCCCCGGGCGCTAGGCCGGCAGGCGGGAGGTAGGACACTGTTCTATGTAATTTAATTTCTTGCAAGCGAGAAATTTCTGCCAATCCTGTCCGATCTCATGTTGCTTTTTTTCACAAACGGTCCTTCACTCCACGCTTGTCCCCAGCGCCACCCTCCCGCGGATCCCCGATGACGGCAGCCCCGGACCGTTCCTCCCCCTTCCGTCTCGACGGGCAGAGCGTGCTGGTCACCGGCGCCGGCGGCGGTCTCGGCCGCGCCATGGCCGCCGCCTTCCGCGCCGCCGGCGCGACCGTGTCGGGCGCCGACCGCGAAGCCGGCCTGCTCGACGGCCTCGGCCTTGCCGAGCGCCATATCTTCGACCTCGCCGACGCCAGGGCGGCGGCCGCCGCCGCGGAGCGGCTGCTCGCCGGGCGCGGCGCGCCCGACATCCTGGTCAGCAATGCCGGCTATACCCGCGCCGAAACCCTGGACCAGGTCGACAGCGCGGTGTGGGACAGCGAGCTTGCAATCAACCTCACCGGCGCCTTCAACTTCGTCGCGCCGCTGGTCGAGGCCATGGCCCGGCGCGGGCGCGGCACCGTCCTGTTCATCGCCTCGGTCAACGGCCTGGCCCATTACGGCAATCCCGCCTATTCCGCCGCCAAGGCCGGCCTGATCGCCTATGCCCGGGCGATCGCCATGGAGCGCGGCGCCGCCGGCGTGCGCTGCAATGTCATCTGCCCCGGCTCGGTGCGGACCCAGGCCTGGGATCACCGGTTCGAGCGCGACCCCGCGATCGCCGGACAGGTGCTGCCGCATTATCCGCTCGGCCGCATGGTGACGCCCGACGAGGTGGCGAACACCGCCCTGTTCCTCGTCTCGCCCGCCGCCTCCGGCATCACCGGGGCAGTGCTGCCGGTGGATGGCGGCCTGACCGCCGGCAATCTGCGCTTCGTCAACGACGTGATCGCCGGAGGACGCTGACATGGCTTCCCTGAAGATCAGCAACCTGGTCAAGGCCTACGGCACGGCGCGCGTGCTGCACGGCATCGACCTCTCGGTCGCCGACGGCGAGTTCATCGTGCTGGTCGGCCCGTCCGGCTGCGGCAAGTCCACCCTGCTGCGCATGATCGCCGGGCTCGACGACATCTCCTCCGGCCAGATGTGGATCGGCTCGCGGCTCGCCAACACGCTGCCGCCGCAGCAGCGCAACATCTCCATGGTGTTCCAGAGCTACGCCCTGTTCCCGCACATGGACGTGCGTGCCAATGTCGGCTTCGGCCCGCGCATCCGGCGCGAGGCGCCGGCGGCGATCGAGGCCAAGGTGCAGAAGGCGGCCGCCACCCTCAACCTCGGCGACTATCTCGCCCGCCTGCCGCGCCAGCTCTCCGGCGGCCAGCGCCAGCGCGTCGCCATGGGCCGCTCGATCGTGCGCGAGCCCGACCTGTTCCTGTTCGACGAGCCGCTGTCGAACCTCGACGCCAAGCTGCGCGTGCAGATGCGCACAGAGATCAAGGCTCTGCACCAGGCGCTGAAGACCACCATCGTCTACGTCACCCACGACCAGATCGAGGCCATGACCATGGCCGACCGCATCGTGGTGATGAACGGCGGGCGGATCGAGCAGGTCGGCTCGCCGCTCGACCTCTACGACCGGCCGGCCAACCGCTTCGTCGCCGGCTTCCTCGGCTCCCCGGCCATGAGCTTCATTCCCGGCACGCTGGAGCGCGGCGACGGCGCGCCTCGGCTGCGCACCGAGGCGGGCTTCGCCCTGCCGGTCGGCGAGACCACGGCCCGCTCGGGCCAGGCGGTGGAGATCGGCATCCGTCCCGAGCACTACCGCCCGGCCGCCGACGGGGAGGGCTTTCCCTACGCGGTGGAGGTGATCGAGCCGACCGGTGCCGAGACCCATCTCTTCGGCGCCATCGCCGGCACGCCGGTGCGCTGCGTCTTCCGCGAGCGCCTCGCCGTCGGCCCGGGCAGCACGCTGATGCTGGCCGCCGACCCGCGGCACGTCCACGTGTTCGACGCCGAAACCGGTACGAGGCTCTAGAAGCGCCATGTCGCCGCCGCCCATCGACATCGTCGCGCGCCTGCGCGAGATCGCCGAGCAGGGCAGCCGATCCGACCAGCGCGTGGCCGCGGCGATCCTGGCCGATCCGGAGTTCGCCACCCATGCCGCCATCGCCCGCCTGGCCGAGCGCGCCGAGGTCAGCGAGCCGACGGTCACCCGCTTCTGCCGGGCGCTCGGCTGCGAGGGCCTGCGCGACTTCAAGGTGCGGCTGGCCCAGGCCGTGGCCATGGCCGGGCGCTATCTCGCGGTGCCGGCCGAGGGGCGTGACACCGGCAACCGCGTGCCCACCGCCATCGCCGCCGGCGCCTGCGGGGCGATCGAGATGGTGTGCGCCGGCGTCGACACCGGCGACCTCGCCGAGGCCGGCCGCATCCTGGCCGCCGCCCGCATGGTGCGCACCTACGGCTCGGGCGGCGCCTCCTCGCTGGCGGCGATCGAGATGGAGAACCGGCTGTTCCGCCTCGGCCTGATGGCCTCGGCCTGCATCGACGGCGAGATGCAGCGCATGACCGCCGCGGCCGCCGACGCCGGCACGGTGATCATCGCCTATTCCGTCTCCGGCGACGTCCGCCCGCTGATCGACGCCGTCGCCATCGCCCGCCACTACGGCGCCCGCACCATCGCCGTCACCGCGCCGGGCTCGCCGCTCGCCGCCGCCGCCGGCCTGGTGCTGCCGTTCCGCATCGACGAGGGCACCAATGTCTACCGCCCCTCGCCCGCGCGCTATGCCCTGCTCGCCCTCACCGACATGCTGGCCATGACGACTGCCGAGCATATCGGCGCCCCGGCGGTGGAACGCATGCGGCGGATCAAGCATCATCAGGGCCTGGTCAAGCGCAACGCCCTGCACCTGCCGCTCGGAGACTGAACGCCATGTCCCTCGACACCATCGACACCCCGGCCGTGCTGATCGACGTCGATCGCGTCGAAGCCAATCTCGCCCGGGCGCAGGCCTATGCCGACGCGCACAAGCTCGCCCTGCGGCCGCATATCAAGACCCACAAGCTGGCGCGCTTCGCCCGCCGCCAGGTCGAGCTCGGCGCCGTCGGCATCACCTGCCAGAAGATCGGCGAGGCCGAGGTGATGGCCGACGCCGGCATCGCCGACATCTTCCTGCCCTACAACATCCTGGGCGCGCGGAAGCTTGCCCGGCTCGAGGCGCTGGCGCAGCGGGTGCGCCTGTCGGTCACCGCCGACAGCGCGGTGACGGTGGCCGGCCTGGCCTCGGTCTTCACCGACCCGGCCCATCCGCTCTCCGTGCTGGTCGAATGCGACACCGGCGCCGGCCGCTGCGGCGTGCAGACGCCGGAGGCCGCGCTGGCGCTGGCGCGGACGATCGATGCGGCGCCGGGCCTGCGCTTCGGCGGCCTGATGACCTACCCGCCCGCCGGCAAGGCGGCGGAGGTCGGCGGCTGGCTGGCCGGGGCAGCGGCGCTGCTGGCCGAGGCGGGGCTGAAGCCCGCCGTCATCTCCAGCGGCAACACGCCGGACATGTGGCACGTCCATGACGGCGCGTCCGTCACCGAGTCCCGGCCGGGCACCTACATCTATCTCGACCGCTACCAGGTCGCCAAAGGCGCCGGCAGCCTGGAGGATTGCGCCCTGACCGTGCTGGCCACCGTGGTCAGCCGGCCGACCGAGACCCGCGCCGTCATCGACGCCGGCTCCAAGGCGCTGACCAGCGACCTGCTCGGCATGACCGGCCACGGCCTGATCCTGGGCTATCCCGAGGCGGTGATCACCACGCTGAGCGAGGAGCACGGCGCCGTCGACCTCAGCGCCTGCCCGGTGAAGCCGGCCATCGGCGAGCGCCTGCGCATCGTCCCCAACCATGCCTGCGTGGTCTCGAATCTGTTCGACACGGTGACGCTGGTCTCCGGCGATGACGTGGTCGAGGTGGTCAAGGTCGACGCGCGCGGCCGGGTGGGCTGAAGCGGCGCCGTTCCCGGTCGAGGCGCCCGGCCGCCACGGCCCGCCGCCGCGATCCCGATGGGCGACGCGCCCAAACGGCCGCGAAAGGAGAAGGCCGCCGACCATGCCGGGCCGGCCCGGTTCGCGACCGGCCGCGAACGCTCGTTGCCGTCGCCGGCGTTCACTTCAGCCGCATCGCCCGGAGGGCCACGCGCACCTCCCGCGTCAACTGGGTCAGCGAGCCCATCAGCAACGCCAGCGCGAGCACGAAGAGAACAGCGACGCCCCGTTCGTGCTGAACGGCGAAGAAGGCGCAGACGAAGGCGACGATCAACAGGGCGGCGGTGCTCAGCGCGCTGAGGACGGCCAGATAGATCGCATGGTTCAGCAGGACGATTCGACGCGTGAACAAGGCCGACAGCATTGCCGCCGCCTCCTCGGACCGTCCGGCGGTGGCCTCGGCCTCCCGGCTGCGATCGATCACCCGCTCCAGGCGGGTAATAAGGATCGAGAGGTAGCCGGCCACCGAGCCGAGCAGAAAGGCCGGCGCCGTGGCATGGCTGATGACCTGGGTGAGGTGAGCGATATCGGGCGTATCATGCAGCATGCGATTCAGCCACGAAGCGATTCAATGTCCCCGTCACCGCGATCGGGTCCCCGATCGCCGGCGGCCGGGCCGGAATTCGACAGCTGCAAACAATGTCCTTTCATCCATCTCGGCAGTGTCCCTGTCGCCGGCGCGAGGACGGCCGCGGCACGACCATCGCAATCCGAACAGGGCTCCTTCCACGACAAGTATCGCCAGCGCCTGCGCATCATCGCCAGTATCTTACGGTAGCGTACGCTGAATCCGTCGGACCGAGGTCGCCTCCACGCAAGATGGCCCCATGTTCGAAAGGCGGCGATCCCGGGCGGACGGGCATGCCATCGGAGCAGGCAGCCCCGTTGCCGTCAATCCCGCATGAGGCCCGAGCCGGGCTGGATCGCATCGAGGCCCGGAAGTCCTGCTCGCCCGACGGCGTGGAGGTTCCCCGCCCGTCATCATCGAGTGCCTCGATCGATCGGCCCGGATGCGGCTCATCACGAAAACTTGCGCAGGCCGGTATCGGACTGGTCGGGATCGCGGCGGCGCCTCATCGGGACAGCCCTGCCCCTTCGGGACGGCCGGCAGCGGCGCCCATGGAGCTTCTGCCCGGGATCGGGGAGTCCGGCCGGATATCGCCAGCTCCCCTCCCAGCCGGGCGCGAGGCCGGTGGGAAGACCGGGAAGCCCTGTTTCATTTCGAGTTAAGGCGTGGATACTACCGTTCCGCAAGGTGCGGGATGGACCGGGAATTTGTCGTTCTTCAAATTCCGTGATTTCGGCTTGACCGTGAAGCTGCCGCTGCTGATCGTCGCGACGGCGGCGAGCATCGCCGTTGCCGCAGCGCTGACGGCTTCCTACACCGCCTATGTCACCTCCGAGGGGCTGATCCGCACCCGCCTGGCCGTCGTCGCCTCCACCAAGCGCGACCAGCTGGCGGCGCTGCTCGATTCCGTGCGCAGCGACCTGCAGTCCGCCGCCAACAATCCTGCCGTGGTGCGATCGCTGGACAATGTCGCCATCGGCTTCAAGATCCTGTCGCCGGTCGAGCGCCAGGGCCTGCGGGCCAAATATGCCGGCAACGTCACCCTGTCCAACGACGCCGCCAAGGGGCTGTCGGACTTCTACGGCTCGGCCTATGGCGCGCTGCACCCCTGGATCAGCAGCTTCGCCGCCAAGCACGGCTACCAGGACATCGTCTTCATCGATCGTGACGGCAACGTCGCCTACACCCTGGCCAAGCGCAGCGATTTCGGCACCAACGTCGCCGATCCCGGGCCCCATCCGACCGTGCTCGCCACCCTGTTCGAGCGCCTGAGGACGGCGCCGGAGAGGGAGACCATCGTCACCGACTTCGCCGTCTACCCGCCGGCCCGCACCCCGGCCGCCTTCGTCGCCGCCCCCGTCCATCAGACGCTCGGCAGCGTCACCAGCTTCGTCGGCGTGCTGCTCTTCCAGCTGCCCGAGGCGGGGATCGACCGGATCCTCAAGCAGGGACAGGGCTTCGGCTCGCGCGGCGAGGCGCTGCTCGTCGGCCGGGACGGCCTGCTGCGCTCCGACTCGCGCTTCGGCTCCGGGCACGACGTCCTGTCCACCCGCTTCGACGACCCGGCGCTGATCGCCGGCGGCGAGGAGGTCCGCCTTGCCTATACCAGCGGCTATCGCGGCCGGATGATCGCCGCCGCCGCGCCCTTCGTCCAGGACGAGTTCAACTGGTCCGTCGTCGCCGTCGAGCCGACGGAGGAAGTGTTCAAGCCGGTCGACCGCATGATGTGGTCGATCATCGCCGCCTGCATCGTCGCGGCCGCGATCCTGACCGCGGCCGCCATCGTCGTGGCGCGGCGGATCGCCCGGCCGGTGTCCGAGCTGGTCGACCGCTTCGGCGCCGCCCTGCAGAACATGCCGCACGGGCTGTGCATGTTCGATGCCGAGCAGCGCCTGATCCTGTGCAACGACCAGTATCGCAGCATGTACGGCCTGCCGCGCCACCTGACCCAGCCGGGCACGCCGCTCGACCGGATCTTCGCCTGGCGCATCGGTGCCGGCAACGCCCCGGCGGACGTGCCGGCCTATCACCGGGAGATCATCGCCGCCGGCCAGGGCGCCGCCTCCAGCATCCGCGCCGCGCTCGCCGACGGGCGGACCGTGCTGGTCATGTACCGGCCGATCGCCAGCGGTGGCTATGTCGCCACCCACCAGGACGTCACCGAGGCGATCCGCGCCGAGGAGCGCATCCGCCACATGGCCGCGCACGACGCCTTGACCGGCCTGCCCAACCGGATGCGCCTGCGCGAGCGGATGACGGCGGCGCTGGCGCGTCTGCAGCAAGGCGAGCGCTTCGCCGTGCTCTGCCTCGACCTCGACCGGTTCAAGGCCGTCAACGACACGCTCGGCCACCCCGTCGGCGACCTTTTGCTGCAGGAGGTGACGCGCCGCACCGGCTCGTGCCTGCGCGACATCGACACGCTGGCGCGCCTGGGCGGCGACGAGTTCGTCGTCATCCGCCCGGGCCTCGACCAGCCCGAGCAGGCCGGAACCCTGGCGCTGCAGCTGATCGAGGAGCTCGGCCGCCCCTTCGAGCTCGCCGGCCATCAGGTGGTGATCGGCGCCAGCGTCGGCATCGCCCTCGCCCCCGACGACGGCACGGACGTCGACGACCTGCTCAAGAATGCCGACATGGCGCTCTATCGCGCCAAGGCCGACGGGCGCGGCAGCTATCGCTTCTTCGAGCTGGAGATGGATGCGCGGCTGCAGCGCCGCCGCCAGCTGGAGCTCGACCTGCGGCACGCCCTCGCCGAGCGGGAGTTCCAGCTCTCCTACCAGCCGCTGATCGACGCCCGCAGCCTGGAGATCGTCGGCTGCGAGGCGCTGCTGCGCTGGAAGCACCCGCAGCGCGGCACGGTGCCGCCGGCCGACTTCATCCCGCTGGCCGAGGAGACCGGCCTCATCATCCCGCTCGGCGAATGGGCCGTCCGCACGGCCTGCGCCGACGCGGCGCTCTGGCCCAAGGGCAAGAAGGTGGCGGTGAACCTCTCGCCGGTGCAGTTCCGCAGCCCGGTTCTGGTCCACACCGTGGTGTCGGCCCTGGCCGGCTCCGGCCTGTCGCCGGCCTGCCTGGAGCTGGAGATCACGGAATCCGCTCTGCTCGCCGACCAGGACGCCACGCTGATAACTCTGCACCAGTTGCGCAGCCTCGGCATCAAGATCGCCATGGACGATTTCGGCACCGGCTATTCCTCGCTGAGCTATCTGCGCGCCTTCCCCTTCGACAAGATCAAGATCGACCGCTCCTTCGTCGGCGAGAGCGACCGGGCGCCCGACAGCCGCGCCATCATCGCCGCCGTCGCCAGCCTCGGCCAGACGCTCGGCATGGTGACCACGGCCGAGGGGGTGGAGTCGCGGGAACAGTTCGAGGCGGTCCGCCGCAGTGGCTGCACCGAGGTGCAAGGCTATTACTTCAGCCCCCCCTTGCCGGCCGACGAGATCGGCGCGTTGATGCGGAGGGGGCTGGCTGCAACCGCCTGACAAGGCCGGCCTCGGCCGTGGAGACCGTTCGATGATCCGATGGCTTGCCGCCGTCCTTGCCGCCGCCCTCCTCGCCGCAGCGCCGGCGCGCGCCGACGACGCCGCGGCCCAGGCGCCCGACCCCGGTCCCTTCCGGCTCGGGACCCAGCCCTGGATCGGCTACGGGCCGTGGGCGATTGCCGCCCGCGACGGCCTGTTCGACAAGCAGGGCCTGACCGGGGTCGATCTCGTCGGCTTCGGCCAGGACAAGGAGATCAACGCGGCGCTGGCCAGCGGCCAGCTCGACGGCGCCAACGTCGCCACCCACACGGCGATGGGCATGATCGCCGCGGGCCTGCCGGTGCGGATCGTCATGCTGCTCGACGTCAGCACCACCGCCGACGCCGTGCTCGCCACCGGCGACATCCGCTCGGTGGAGGACCTGCGTGGCCGGCCGGTCGCCTTCGAGCAGGGCAGCACCTCCGACATCCTGATCAACCGCGCCCTCCTGGCGCACGGCATGAGCATCGCCGACATCCAGCCCGTGCCCATGCCTGCGGCGGATGTCGGCGGCGCGCTGATTGCCGGCCGGGTCCCGGCGGCCGTGACCTACGAACCCTACCTCGCCGCGGTCCGGGCCCAGGGCCGCGACGTGCGGGTGCTGTTCACCGCCGGCTCGGAGCCCGGCCTGATCAGCGACGTGCTGATCGTGCGCGAGGACGTGCTGCGCCGGCGCCCCGGGCAGGTCGTCGCGCTGCTCAAGGCCTGGGACGCAGCGCTGGACCGCTACGCCGCCGACCCCGCCCGGGGCCGCGCCGTCATCGCCGAAGCGGTCGGCTCCAACGCGGCGGAACTGAGCGCGGCCTTCGACGGCGTCAAGTTCTACTCGCTCTCCGACAACAAGTCCGCGCTGACCGGCAGCTTCGCCTCCGCCACTCTCCGCGACATCGCCGATGCCGCCCGCGAGGCCGGCATCTTCGCCACCGACATCTCCGCCGCCGGCATGATCGACGGCAGCTTCGTCGCCGCCGCGTTCTGAGGAAGCCGGCGGCACGGCCGGTCCGCACCATGCCGGCATTCGCGTCCTTGCCGCCTGCGGGGCCGCACGCCATCTCTCCCTTCACCGCCGATCGCCGGAGCGTTTCCCGGGCCGCCCGGCGGCAGGGCCCGTCCGGCGGGCACAGTTCAGCGAGGCTTCCTTGGCTCTCAAACGGCAATTGCGGCTCGGCGCCTTCATGCGGCCGACCACCATCCATACCGGCGCCTGGCGCTATCCCGGCGCTTACCCCGATGCGAACTTCAACCTCGCCCATATCCAGCGCTTCGCGCAGACGCTGGAGCGGGGCAGGTTCGACGCCTTCTTCATGGCCGATCACCTGGCCGTGCTGAACATGCCGATCGAGGCGCTCAAGCACAGCCATACCGTCACCTCGTTCGACCCGCTGACGCTGCTGCCGGCGCTGGCGATGGTCACCCGCCGGCTCGGGCTGGTCGCCACCGCATCCACCACATTCGAGCAGCCCTATCTCATCGCCCGGCGCTTCGCCTCGCTCGACCATATCAGCGGCGGCCGGGCCGGCTGGAACATCGTCACCACCTCCAACCCCGATGCCGCGCTGAATTTCGGCATGGAGGAGCACATGGAGCATGACGAGCGCTATCGCCGGGCCCGCGAGTTCTACGACGTGGTCACCGGCCTGTGGGACAGCTGGGCCGACGACGCCTTCGTGCGCGACGTGGCGAGCGGCGTCTACTTCGACCCGGCCCGGCTGCATGTCCTCGGCCACAAGGGACCGTATCTGTCGGTCCGCGGCCCGCTCAATATCGCCCGGCCGATCCAGGGCTGGCCGGTGATCGTGCAGGCGGGCTCGTCCGAGGCCGGCCGGCAGCTCGCGGCCGAGACGGCCGAGGTGGTGTTCGCCGCTCCCTCGCAGCTGGACGACGGCCGGGAGCTTTATCGGGACATCAAGGGCCGGATGGCGGCGCTCGGCCGCGATCCCGACCATCTCAAGATCCTGCCGGCCGCCTTCGTCGTCGTCGGCGACAGCCTGGAGGAGGCCCGCGACAAGCGCGCCCGCCTCGACGGCCTCGTGCACTACGAGAGCGCCCTCGCCTCCCTGTCGATCGCGCTCGGTCACGACGCCGCGCGCTTCGACCCGGATGCGCCGCTGCCGGAGATCCCCGAGACCAACCAGAGCAGGAGCGGGCGCGAGCGGGTGATCGCCCTGGCCAGGCGCGAGAACCTGACCGTCCGCCAGTTGGCGCAGCGCCTCGGCGGCTATGCCGGCCTCGCCTTCGTCGGCACGCCCCGGACCATCGCCGACGCCATGGAGGAATGGCTGGCGAACGAGGCGAGTGACGGCTTCAACGTCATGTTCCCCTACCTGCCCGAGGGCCTCGACGACTTCGTCGACAAGGTGGTGCCGGAATTGCAGCGCCGCGGCCTGTTCCGCCGCGAGTACGAGGGCGCGACCCTGCGCGAGAATCTCGGCCTGCCCCGGCCGGAGAACCGGTTCTTCCCGGCGGGCGGATGAGGCCGCACGCCGACCCGAGAGGGGCGGGCCGAAGCCCGCCCCTCCCGCTACTCCACGATCCGGGTGACGATGCCCGAGCCGATGGTGCGGTTGCCCTCGCGCATGGCGAAGCGCGCGTTCACTTCAAGGGCGACCGGCTTGCCGAGCGCCACGGTGAAACTGGCGGTCTCGCCCGGCAGGATGCGATCACGCTCGGCGCCGAGCTCGATCGTGCCCATGACGTCGGTCGTCCGGAAATAGAACTGCGGCCGGTAGTTCCGGAAGAACGGCGTGTGGCGGCCGCCCTCCTCCTTCGACAG
Source organism: Labrys sp. Lb11 (assembly GCF_057554225.1). Lineage (NCBI taxonomy): Bacteria > Pseudomonadati > Pseudomonadota > Alphaproteobacteria > Hyphomicrobiales > Xanthobacteraceae > Labrys > Labrys sp. Lb11. The sequence goes on along the minus strand of NZ_BAAJOT010000010.1, from coordinate 13,922 downwards.
GATCCAGGCCTCCGCCTCGAAGCACCGATGCGCCGCAAGGCTGCCGGGCTTGGCCAGAACCTGGCCGCGCTCGATACTCCTGCGCTCGACCCCGCGCAGGAGGCAGCCGACATTGTCGCCGGCCACGCCCTGGTCGAGGATCTTCTGGAACGTCTCGACCGACGTCACCACCGTGCGCCGGGTCTCGCCGAGGCCGACGATCTCGACCTCGTCGCCGGCCCGGACCACGCCGCGCTCGACAAGGCCGGTGACCACCGTGCCGCGCCCGGCGATGGAATGCACGCCCTCCACCGGCATCAGGAACGGCCGGTCCTTCGGGCGCTCGGGCAGCAGGATGTGGCTGTCCAGCGCCTCGAAGAGCCGAACGATCGCCTCGTCGGCGAGCGGTCCCCGCTCGCCGGCCAGGGCCTTGAGGGCAGAGCCGCGCACGAACGGGGTCGCGGCGCCGTCGAAGCCGTGCCGGGTCAGGAGCTCGCGCGTCTCCAGCTCGACCAGGTCGACCAGCATGGCGTCCCCGGCCGCATCCACCTTGTTGACGAACACCACCAGCCGCGGCACGCCGATCTGGCGGGCCAGCAGGATGTGCTCGCGCGTCTGCGGCATCGGCCCGTCGAGCGCCGAGACCACCAGGATGGCGCCGTCCATCTGCGCCGCGCCGGTGATCATGTTCTTCACATAATCGGCGTGGCCGGGGCAGTCGACATGGGCGTAGTGGCGGCTCGCCGTCGAGAACTCGACATGCCCCGCGGCGATGGTCAGGATCTTGCTGGCATCGCGCGTGCCCTGGGCGGCCGAGGCGCGGGCGACGTCGTGGTAGGGCACGAAATCGCCCCAGCCGCGATCGGCCGAGACCCGGGTCAGCGCCGCCGTCAGCGTGGTCTTGCCGTGATCGACATGACCGATCGTGCCGACATTGCAGTGGGGCAGGCTACGATGAAACTTCTCCTTCGCCATGGGAATGCTCCTGGCAGGCTCTCGTCTGGATTTTTCAGCGATATCGGCACCACGAGAGCCATCCGGTGCCCGAGACCGCGTCTGCGGTCGGGCGGGAAGGCTGCGTCAGGACTGACGGGCGTTCAGGCTCGAGGCAGAGCGAATGCGGCCGGGGAATCGATGTCCCCGGATATCGTCAGCGCTATGAGCTGCGACAGCCGCATGGTTCGGGCGCCCTTTCGGCGTGAAGAGTGGGCGTGGCATATAGCGTAGCGGCAGGTCGGAGACAAGGTTGGGTCGCATGGGCTGGGTCGCATGGGGCAGCCTGCCGCTCCGGCCCTCGAACGCGTCGAAAAGGCGGAACCGACGAGCGCGATCGCCGACCTGTTCCTGAAGCTGGCCTTGAACGGCCCGGTGCACAGGCGCGAGCTCGTGGGCTGCTCGGACGAGGAAGTGGCGGCCGCAGTCAACGTCATCCGGCCACGTTCGAAATGAGATGGGTCTGCCGGCCGCAGCCCGCCGGGACACTCCGGCGGCCTGGCCGCCACAGCCTGCGAGCCCGGCCGATGCCGGGCTCCGATCCTTCGCGTCGTCGTCCTTCCCGTCACCAGCGCGCCAGGCCGAGCAGCTTCTCGCCGAGCGGCGTCAGCCGGGCGGTTTCGGCGTTGTACTTCTCCCAGTCCCGCGGATCGCCCGGGAAGGCATCGCGCTTGGGATGGTCGCGCTCGCGCCACAGCCGGATGCGCTCCTCGCGCCCGGCGTCGTCCTCCCACTCGGCCGGATGCATGGAGATGTACTGCGCCATGCGCACGCGCCCGTCGGCGTGGTTGGGCCGCACCCCGTGCGCCAGCAGCGAGTTGAAGATCAGGAGGTCGCCCGCCTCCATGTCGATGTTGACGACGGAGAGGCCGGCCATGTCGGGATGCATGGGGTCCCGATCGGCGGGCTGGGTGCGCTCCCAGGCGTCGAAATTCTCGAACAGCTCGGGCACGCACTGGAAGCCGCCGACGTCGCCGTCCTGCCGCTTGAGGCTGAGCACGCCCTGCACGCCGACGGGAAGCGGCCGGATGGAGGTGTCGACGTCCCAGTGGATGAAGCCGTGCGGATTGCCCTTCACCCGCTTCGGCGGATTGAGGTTGGCCCGGTCGATGGTGACCCAGAGATCCTCACGGTCCCAGATGTCGACGAAGGCTTCGTAGACGCGCTGCTGCATCCGGTTGTCCCAGAGATATTGGTGATTGTAGATCTCCAGCATCCCGGTGTTGTTGAGTTCCTTCATCTTGTGCTCCCGGCGCTGCGGTGCGTACCAGGTCGCGGGATCGTCCGGATCCTTCTCGTCGAAACGCCAGAGCAGCTCGACGAGCCGCTCGACATTGGCGGCCGGCACGGCCTGGCGGACGATGACATAGCCCCTGGTCGTCCAGTGACGCCAGTCCGCCTCGGACAGGACCCGCAGCGGCAGGGTCTTGCGGATGTCCTTCAGCTGGGTCGTGGACGTCGTGGTCGGATGGGCGTCGCGCTTCACGGCTGCGGTGGCCTGCAAGGTCTCCTCCTCTTCCTCGAATGCGTGGGCGATGGGGACAGGATAGGCCGACCCCGCCCGCCATGTTGGCTGAGGCTGGCAATCTCTGATACTATTCTGGCGTCCTTGCTCCCGAGCACGCCGCGTGAAGGCCTATCTGGAAAGACTGCAGCCCCCAGCCGACGCGTCATGGAGCATGCTCAACCGGCGCCTCGACGACGGCATTCCCTTCGAGTGGCACCACCATCCCGAGTTCGAGCTGACGCTGACGCTCAATTCGCGCGGACAGCGCTTCATCGCCGACCATGTCGGCCGCTACGACGATGGCGACCTGGTGCTCGTGGGCCCCAACCAGCCGCACAGCTGGGCCTCGACCGACAGGATCGACCCGGCGCAGCCGCACACCGCCCTGGTGTTCTGGTTCACCCAGGCCTGGATCGACCGCTTCGGCGCCGGCGTCCCGGAGTTCGAGCCGATCCGGGCGCTGGCGGGCCGGGCTGCCGCCGGCCTCCAATTCTCGCCGGAAGCGGCCGCGGCCGTGCGCGACGACTGTCAGCGCATCTTCGACCTCGCGCCCGCCGGGCGCCTTCTCGCCCTTCTCGACATCCTCGGCCGCCTCGCCGGCGACCGCGGCGCCGTCCCGCTGGCGCACCTGCCGGTTCCCGTGGTCGCCGGCGGCAGCCGCGAGCGCATCGATCGCCTGCTGACCCATATCCACCGGACCTATCGGCGCAGGCTCGCCCTGGAGGATCTGGCCGAAGTCGCGGCGCTCAGCGTCTCGGGCATGCACCGGATGTTCGTCAAGCACACGCAGCGGACGATCTCCGCCTATGTCGCGCAGTTGCGGATCGGCGACGCCTGCGCCCGGCTTTCGGACACCACCCAGCCGATCCGCCACATCGCCGGCGTGGTGGGCTATGCCTCGCTCGCGAATTTCAACCGGCGGTTCCTCGCGCTCAAGGGCATGACGCCCCGGGCGTACCGGGCGATGTTCGCCGCGCCGCCGCGTCGCCGGCTCCGGACATAGGATGAGGCCCGCGCCATGCCAGATCCATGCGGGTTCCCCCCCGATGCGTCCACAGTGCCGTCACAGGTTCGCGTCAGGCTCAGCACGGTACCGCGTGAGCCGGGAGGATGCGGTCATCGTCGATGCCATCGCTCCCGCGGCTCCCGCATACGGCCCCTCGGATTGCCCGACCCAGGATCGAACCCATGGATATCAAGCGCAACGGGTCCCAGCCCTCCCGCAAGGGGCCGGCCGAGTATTTTTCCGGCACGGTGCGGGTCGACCCGCTCTCCCATGCCGACGAGCCGGCCCGCGTCGCCGGCGCCAGCGTCACCTTCGAGCCCGGCGCCCGCACCGCCTGGCACACCCACCCGCTCGGCCGGCCCCTGATCGTCACCGCCGGCTGCGGCCGGGCCCGGCGCTGGGGCGGCCCGGTCGAGGAGATCCGTCCGGACGACATCGTCTGGTTCCCTCCGGGGGAGAAGCACTGGCACGGCGCCGCGCCCTCCACGGCCATGACGCATATCGCCATCCAGGAACAGCAGGACGGCAAGACCGTCGACTGGCTGGAGCAGGTCGGCGACGCACAGTACAAGGGCGAGGGCAAGACGGCGTGAACCGCAGGCCCCTGCCCGTGATCTTGCCCGCCGCCAGACGCCACAACGGTCCAAGGAGCCGCAGACCCGATGAAGAGCGCAGCCACCGCCGGCGAGTCCCCGTCCCGGCTGATCGATGCGAGGATCGAGGAACTGGGCGACTGGCGGGGCATGACGCTCGCCCATGTCCGCGCCCTCATCCGGCAGGCGGACCCCGACGTGGTCGAGGAGTGGAAGTGGCGGGGCGTCCCGGTGTGGTCCCACGCGGGCCAAATCTGCACCGGCGAGACCTACAAGAGCATCGTGAAGCTGACCTTCGCCAAGGGCGCCTCGCTCGAGGACCCGTCGCACCTGTTCAACGCCAGCCTGGACGGCAATGTCCGGCGCGCCATCGATCTTCGCGAAGGCGATGAGATCGATGCGGATGCCTTCATGGCGCTCGTGCGGGCTGCGGTGGCCCTGAACCGGCCCCGGAGCCGATAGCCGGCTCGGGAGCCGGACGCAGGTCGCCGTTCCGCGCGCCCCTCAACTCTGCGCCTCCTCGCCGGCGGACTTGGCCGTCCGCTTGCGCGCGGCGACGGCCCGGCCGAAGGTCCGGTTGATTTCCTTCAAGCTCGCAATCGTGGGGCCGCGCGGCGGTGAGCCCGCATCCGGCTCCTTTGCACCGGCTGCGCCGACGCGCTCGCCGAGCCTGCCGCACAACTCGCGCATCAGCACCGCGGCCATCAGGTTCTCGCCCGCCGACAGCCGCTCAACCTCGGCGAGAGCCAGCGCGATCAGGTCGGCGTCGGTCATATGATCGGATCATCGGCAGCGGCGCATAGGTACTAATCCGTATCAGTTGCCGCGCGATTCGTACCGCCGACGAGCTTGCCAGCCAGGAACGCCATCACCGGATCGTGGCGGAGCTGTCTGCATCGGGGCGTCTCCCCAAATTCGTAAGAGGGGCAAAACCCCGGGCAGGTGTCGGCGAAACGGGTATTGAGAAGGCAGTACGGCCAAAAAAACTCTGTGCTTTCAACGGCACAATTTTCGTTGTGACCCGATGCCTTGAGTGTGTGCCCGGGGTTTTGCCCCTCTTGCTAAAATCGAGTCAAGTTGTTGTCGCAACTCAACTTTCTCAAATCTGACGCCGATATGCCTGTCCGCCGTGAGATATCCGGGCTAAAGCGTTTTGCGATTCGACGGATCCCATCAAGTCGCAAAGACGCGTCGAAACAAGGAGTTAGAGCAAAGCGCGTCTTCACCAAAACGCGCTTTGCTCTAGCCCTGCCGCGCCGGCCAGCGCTCGAACACCGCCCGCGCCGACGCGGGGATCGGGGTCGGCCGGCGCGAGGCCATGTCGATGGCGACGACGACGCAGCGCGCCGCCGCGGCGCAGGCGCCGTTGGAGAACAGCGCCTGGCGCAGGCGCATCGAGCTCGTGCCGACATGCTCCACGCCGCTCGCCGCCTCGACCGTGCCGGGCCAGTTGAGCTCGCGGAGATAGTCGATCTCGAAGCGCACGATGGCAAAGCCGATTTCGGCGGAGAAGGAGATGCCGGCCTCGAACACCAGCGCCGTGCGGTTGCTCTCCATCAGCGAGCCGAAGGCGCCGTTGTTGATGTGGCCGAGGCGGTCCATGTCGGCAAAACGCAGCTCATGCCGCGTCCGCCAGGGCAGCGCGTCGATCGCCGGAGCCGGTTCGCGCATGGTCGTTTCCTTCGCTCGGCCGCCGCGCGGCCCTGACGCCTCAGGCCTCGCGCGGCCGCTTGTGGCCAAAGCCCTTGCCCTTGCGGTGGGGCGGCTTGCCACCGCGGGGGCTCCGGGCCGACCGGTCGACCGGGCCGGGCGGCGCGGCGGCCGGCTCGATGCGGGCGTCCTTGCCCTCGCCCTGGCCGCCGCCCTGGCGAACGGCGGCGGCGAAATGCTCGGCGGCCGCGGCCGAGACCTCGAACTTGGTCTCGCGGTCGAAGATACGGATGGCGCCGATGGCTTCGCGATCGACATCGCCGCGCCGGCACAGCATCGGCAGCAGCCAGCGCGGATCGGCGTTGCTGCGCCGGCCGACGGTGACGCGGAACCACACGCTGCCGTCCGCCCCCTGCGATGGCGCCGTCCTGCCGCGATCGCGCGGACCGGCGGCCCGCGGCTCGCGCGCGTCGCGGCCGAAGCCGGGATCGCCGACCTCCTCGGGCGCGGGATGGCGCAAGCGATAGACCCGCACCAGCGCCGCGGCGATCTCCTCGGCCGAGCGTTCGGCCAGCAGCGCCCGCGCCGCGGCGATGTCGTCCTCGCCCGCCTCCTCCGTCAGCAGCGGGTCGACCAGCAGGCGTTCCTGGTCGAGCCGGCGGATCTCCTCGGCGGTCGGCGGCGGGGTCCAGTCCGCCTTCAGCCCGGCGTCGGCCAGCAGCCGCTCGGCCCGGCGGCGCTTCGAGGGCGAGGCCAGGATGACGCTGATGCCCTTGCGGCCGGCCCGGCCGGTGCGGCCGCTGCGGTGCTGCAGCGCCTCGGCATCGTGCGGCAGGTCGGCATGGACGACGAGCCCGAGATTGGGCAGGTCGATGCCGCGCGCCGCCACGTCGGTGGCGACGCAGACCCGCGAGCGCCCGTCGCGCAGCGCCTGCAGCGCCTGGTTGCGCTCGTGCTGACTGAGCTCGCCCGACAGCGCCACGGCGGAGAAGCCGCGTTCCTGCAGCGTCGCCTGCAGGTGGCGCACCGCCTCGCGCGTGTTGCAGAACACGATCGCCCCCGGCGCCTCGACGAAGCGCAGCACGTTGACCACCGCGCGCTCCACTTCCTGGCCGTGCACGCGGATGGCGCGGTATTCGATGTCGGCATGGCCGGACTCGCCGCCCATCACCTCGACGCGCAGGGCGTCGCGCTGGTAGCGCCGGGCCAGCGCCACGATGCCCTTGGGCAGGGTGGCCGAGAACAGCAGCGTGCGCCGTTCCGCCGGCGTCGTCTCGAGGATGAACTCCAGATCCTCGCGAAAGCCCATGTCGAGCATCTCGTCGGCCTCGTCCAGCACCACCGCCCGCAGCGTGCCGACCTTGAGAGCGCCGCGTTCGAGATGGTCGCGCAGCCGCCCCGGCGTGCCGACGACGATATGCGCGCCCTCGCCGAGAGCCCGCTGCTCGCGCCGCGGATCCATGCCGCCGACGCACGACACCACCCGCCCGCCCGCTGCGCCATAGAGCCAGGCCAGCTCGCGCTGCACCTGCAGGGCGAGCTCGCGCGTCGGCGCGACCACCAGGGCCAGCGGCTCCGCGGCCCGCCCCAGCGCCTGCGCCTCGCCGAGGAGGTCGGCGCCGATCGCCAATCCGAAGGCGACCGTCTTGCCCGAGCCGGTCTGGGCCGAGACCAGGAGGTCGCGGCCGACCGCCGCCTCTTCCAGCACCGCCGCCTGAACAGGGGTGGCGACGGTGTAGCTGCGTTCGGCGAGCGCCGACGCCAGCGCCGGGTGGGTGGGAGGAAAGGTCACGTCAGGGCCTCGAATTCGGCGCAGCCATTGCGGGTCCGGAGCGGGCCCCCGGGCTTCGACACCGCGATCGGATCTGCTCATAGAGGGAATCTCGCGGCCGCGCCATGGCGGTGCCCATGGCGTTCACATCGATTTCGCCGGCCGGGGTGCCGGACCGGCGGCGTTTTCCTGGCGGCGATGCGGCCGCAACCCGCCGGCGACGGCGCGGCGCCGCCGCCGTTTGCCGCCGGCAGCATGCGGGAATTTCGACGCAACCGAACGGGCCGGACACAGCGCCCGCGGCAATTCCGCGCAACACTGCGCGCACCCCGGGCGCAGGCGGCCTGCAACGCGCCGGCGGGAGAGCCGTGCAAGGCCGGGGGTGGACGGCCGGGACGGTCGCCGGGCTCGGCCCCTTCGTCGCCCTGCTCGGCGAGGATACCGGGGTCCTGTTCGAGACCGCCGACGCCGCCCTCTACCGGGCCAAGGGACTGGGCCGGAACCGGGTGCAGGCCGTCAATCTCGACCAGCCGGCGGCGCCGGCCGTCGCCCTGGAACGCTGATGCCGGCCTTGGCCGCGACGGCGGCGAGTGCGCCGTAGTCGATCTTCGAGCGGTGCCGGCGGTCGAGCGGAATGGCTTCGACCGGCACCGCCCTGAGCCCGCCGAGCGCCTCCGCGCCGGCTGTCCAGGCGGCGCGATGCTTCATGTCGCCGGCAATGGCCAAGGCCGGCGGGTCGCTTCCGGGGATCAGCGCCGCCTGTCGCACGCCCGGCCAGAACCGCGCCGCCGCTTCCACGGGGAAGGGGTGGAACCGCCCGGCCCCGGCGCCCTTGCGGCCGAGCAGCCAGAGCCGCCCCTCGTCGTCGAGCCGGCCGGCATCGCCGGTGCGGTGCCAGATCGCGCCGTCGCGGGCGAGCTTGGTGGCGGCGTCGGCGGCGGGATCGAGATAGCCCTTGTTGACGTGGTCGCCGGTGACGATGATCTCGTCCTCGATCAGCTCGAGCCGGATCGCCCCGATCGGCCGGCCGGCCAGCAGGCCGGCGCCGCCGCGCATGGCGGACCAGTCGCCGGCCGAGATCGCCGCCAGGGCCTGGTGGGCGATCGGCTCGGCTTCGGTCGAGCCGTAGACCGCGACGATGTCCTCGGTCCGCAGCCGGTCGGCGAGGCGCTGCAGCAGGTCGGGGAACACCGGCCCGCCGCCGGTGAGCACGGTGCGCAGCCCCGGCACCGGCGTGCCCTCGGCCAGCACGGCGCAGATCGAGGGCGGCACCAGGGCCCGGGTGACGCCGCGCGCCGCCGCCAGCGCGGCGATCGCCTGCGGGCGCACCCGGTCGTGCCGCGCCAGCTTCCAGTCCGGCAGCACCGAGGTGATGCCGAGGCCGAGATTGGCGATGACGAAGACGGGAAAGGCGACGAGGTCGACGGCGGGCTCGCCGCCGACATCGAGCAGCTCGCCGACGCAGGCGTTCTGCGCCGCAAGGAAGCCGTGGCTGCGCAGGATCGCCTTGGGCCGGCCGGTCGAGCCGGAGGTGAAGGAGATCAGCGCGGGATGGCCGGGACCGGCGGCATTGACGGGATCGCCGGCGCCGGCCGCCGCGTCGAGGCCGAGCCGCAGCGGCGCGGCCCGCAGCTCCGGCAGCAGGAGGCCGAGACCCCGGTACCAGCCGCCGCCGAGAAAGGCCTTCGGCGCACTCGCCCGTGCCGCGTGGCGCAGCCCGGCGAGGCCGAGCGCCGGCTCGGGGAACACCACCACGGCGCCAAGCCGCCATAGCGCGGCGATGGCGGCATAGAGGTCGATGCCGAGCGGCATCGCCATCAGCACCCGGTCGCCCGGGCCGATGCCGCGGCCGCGCCAGGCGAGCGCCAGCCGGCGCGAGCGCTCGGCCAGCGCCCCGAAGCTCGCGGCTTCGCCGCGCGGGGCGACGATCGCCGTCCGCCCGCTCCAGCGCTCGGCATTGGCGAGGAACGGCGCGAGCAGGTTCACAGCGGCCGGCCCATCAGGGCATAGCGCCGGAAGACCTCGGCGCCGTAGCGGCTGCTGCGCTGGCACAAGACATTGTCGACATGCATCAGCGCATGGATTACCGTGTCGTAGCCCAGCTCCAGCGCCCGGCGGTGAAAGCTGTCGGCAAGGACATGGCCGACGCCGCGCACGCCGCTGGCATAGGTCTTGAGGATCGCCGTGCGCGGCGCGGCGCCCTCCAGCCGGTCCGGCAGGCCGAACAGGAAGCCGACGAGCCGATCGTCCGGCGCATGGGCGAACAGCACGAAGCGCGGATCGACCAGCGGCAGCACCGGCTCGTAGAGCTTCAGGAAGGCCTGCCGCTCGATCGGCTTGAAGAAGCGGTTGCCGGCGAAGCTCGCCGCCGACATCTCGAACAGCCGGTCGACGAAGCCGGCCGCGTCGCGCCCGTCCCAGGCGGCGACGCGGATGCCCGGCATGGAAGCGGTCTCGCTGCCGACGGCGTCCGCCAGCCGGGCGCGGGCCGAGACATAATCGGAGATCGCCGAGAACCCGGCCGCCCGGAACGCCGCGAGGTCGTGCGCAGCGCTGACCGGCTCCATGGCGAAAGGCGGCGAGCCGTCGCTTTCGCAGACGAGGCGGTAGCGGTGCCAGGTGTCGCCGTCCATCGGCCCGACCAGGGCCTGGAAGCCCTCGGCGCGCAGGAGGTCCGCGGCCTTGTCGAGCAGCGCCCGCCCGCTCGCCGCGTCCTCGCAGGAAAAGCCGCCGAGCGCGGCCGTGCGCAGCCCGTTCCAGGATGGCCCGTCGCGATGGATCGTGCCGGTGGCGCCGGCAACGGCCAGGACTTGCGGCAAGGCGCTCATGCGAAGACTCCCTTGGTCAGGAACAGGGCGAGCGGGGCGACGATGGCGACGGCGAGGACGCGCGGGCTGCGATAGCGCTCGAACAGCGCGGGCCGCAGCAGGCCGGCGGCCGTGGCGAGACCGAGCGCCGCCGCGGTCCAGGGCCAGAGCGGCCCGTGCCAGGCGGCCTCGTCGGCCTTCCAGCCGGTGAGGAGATGCGCCGCCGCCATCAGCGCGGCGAAACCGGGCACGGCGAGCCAGCGCCGGCGTCCGCCGAGGGCGAGTGCCAGGAAGGCCGCCGCCATGGCGGCGAAGGTGAGGTTGAACAGATCCACGGTCGGCCGCTCGAAACAGCGGCCGACGAACAGCCAGAACACGCTGGTCCCGGCGATGACCGCGAGCACGTCGAGGTCGGGATAGGGGCTGCGGCAGGGCCGCAGCCGCCGCGCCGCCAGATGCGCCAGGATGGCGACGACCGGCAGCACGGCGTTGCGCGGCTGCACGATCGAGCAGACCAGGAAGATCAGCACGGTGTAGGCGCTGGCCGCATGCCGACCCAGATGCAGCGCCGGCGCCAGGGCCAGCATCAGGGCCGTGGCGGCGACGAACAGCAGGGCGAGCCCGGCCAGGGCCGGGGCGGGCGTGGCGAGATGGCTCGCCAGCAGGAAATGCAGGCTGAGCGGCACGAAGAGATTGTCGAGCCCGCGCCAGGATTCGGCTTCGACCAGCGCGCCGAAGGCCGCCACGATCAGGCCGAGGACGATGACCGACAGCCGCGGCGCGTCGGTCATCGCCAGGAGCAGGATCATCGCCAGGAGCCAGGTGACGACGAAGAAGGCGACGACGCCCTCGATGCTCTTGGCCCCGGCCTCGACGGCGAAGCGGCGGCGGCCGTAATGCGAGCCGACCAGGGCGGCGGCCGCATCCGACAGCGTCAGCACCAGGATCGGCAGCACGTAGAGGATCGGCTGGCCCTGCGAGGAGAAGAACAGGAAGCCGACGGCGAGGCTGAGATAGATCTCGCCGTGCGAGCGCCGCTCGACCGCGTGCAGCGTCGAGGCGAGGCCGCTGCGGGCGAACATCGGCAGGCGCAGCACCAGCATCACCGCGACCGAGGCCAGCACCAGCGCCGCCACCGGCCAGCGCTCGGAGAAGGTGAGCGGCAGGGTCAGCGCATAGAGGCCGGTGGCGACATGCACGATCTTGCGCTGCAGCTCGGCCGGCAGCGCAAAGCGCCGGGCGGCGCGCTTGACCGCGGCCATGGCGCCGAGCAGCAGGCCGATCGACAGGACGATCAGGCCGAGATTCGCCGCCACGTTCATCCCGGCAGCGCCTCCTCGACCACGAAGTCGGAGTAGAAGAAGGCCTTGTCCATGGCCTTGCCTTCGTCCTCGACCGCCTGCAGCCGCCGGACGCGCCCGGCGAAGGCCGCCGGCGCGCGGCGCGGCACCATCATGTTCCAGTAGACCAGGCGGGCGCCCGGCCGCGCCGCGGCCAGCACCGAGTCGTAGACCGCGGCGAACGCCGTCTCGTCCATGTATTCGAATATGTCGGAGAGGTTGAAGCCGTCGGCCGTCTCGCCGGTGGCGACGAAGCGCTCGAGCGCTCCCGGCCGGATGTCGAGCCGGTCGAGCCGGCCGCGGATCGTCTCGAAATGTTCGGGCCGCCAGGGCAGCGGCAGGGCCTCGTCATGGGTGCCGGTCAGGATCCAGCGCAGATAGGGATTGCGGCGCGGGTCGAGGTCGACCGCGGCATGGCGGATGCGCCGCGCCACGTGCTCGGCGAGGCTGCCCTCGACATGGTCGAAGAAGGCCGGGTCGCGCCCGAGGGCCCCCATCACCGCCCTGGAGAAGAACAGGTTCAGCAGGAGCCGCCAGCGCCAGGTGTCCCAGCGCTGGCGCATGAACACCTCGCGCACCGCCCTGGGCCGCTGGTGGAACACCGCCTCGACCGTGGCGCGGCTGTGGACCAGCGGCAGCAGGCGCGTGCGCAGGATGCGGAAATAGCGCTCGAACTTGCCGACGCCGCCGAGGCCGTAGGCCTCGACATCGGCTCGCCGCCCGGCCCAGAAGGCCTGGTCCCCGGCATCGAGCGTGGCGGCCACGCGGTCCAGCAGCGCGCCGCGCCGCTCGGAGGGACGCGAGCCCATCAGCTCCAGGAAGGCGGCGTGGTCGAGCCCGCGATACATCGCCATGCGGATGCGCAGGCAGGCGAGCTGGGCCGGCGAGAGGTCGACGACCACGACGCGCGCGGGGTCGAGCGTCAGCATCGCCAGGGCATTGTCGCCGGCCGAGCAGATCGACACCAGCGTCGCGCCGGGCGCCGAGCCGAGGCCGTGCAGCAGCACGTCGGCATCCTCCCAGAGCTGGGCGTAGCGGATGTGGTCGAAACGCGCCTTGCCGGCGATCTGGCTGTCAACCATCGATCTTCCTCACCGTGCCGGCGGCGCCGTCGACCTCCAGCCATTCACCCGAGCGCACCCAGTCGGTCGCGCCCTTGAGGCCGACGACGCAGGGGATGCCGAGCTCGCGCGCCACGATCGCCGAATGGGACAGCAGGCTGCCGCGCTCGACCACGATGGCCGAGGCGTTGGCGAACACCGCGATCCAGCCGGGATCGGTGTGGCGCGCCACCAGGATGTCGCCGCGCTCCAGGCTCTCGCTGCGCGGGTCGCGCACCACCCGCGCCCGCGCCCGCACCAGGCCGCGCGAGCAGGCGGTGCCGGCGCGCTCGGCGCCGGCGGCCGTCGCGACGATGCCGGCCGTGGCCGCGGCCAGCCCGGCGACGACGCCGCCGCGCACGGTCAGCCGCTCCGGCGGATCGGGCCGCATCGCGGCCGCCTGCATCTCGGCCTTGCGGACGGCGACGAGGCCCTTCAGGTCGGCGGTGACGCCGGCGCCCTCGATGGCACCGAGCACTTCGGCGACGGTGAGCGCCAGCACGTCGCGCGGCTCCGCGACGAGGCCGTGGGCGTGGAGCTGCCGGCCGATAGCCAGGAACAGCCGGCGAGCCCGGCCGAAGATGCGGGTGCGCTCGAAGCGCAGGTTCTCGCGATCGCGCACCCGGTCCTTGGCCCAGCCGACGAAACGGGCGGCCAGGACACGCCGCAGCGGCCGGCCGGCGAACAGCGCCGCGAGCCGCGCCGCGGCCTCGCCCTCGGGCCGCTGCGGCCCGCCCCCGGCCCGGGCGGCGCCGGCGATCGAGGCGAGCAGCGGCCGCGGATCCTCGTCGAGCGTGATGCTTTCCAGCTTCAGCTCTTCGGTGCAGCGGTCGCCGAACTTCTCCAGATAGGCCGCGACCTCGGCCGCCAGCGCCGGATGGCCGGCGAGCGCATCCCGATCGCCGGCCGCCAGCCGGCCGAGCAGGGCCTCGTCGCCGGCCGCCATGGCGCCCATGCGGCGGATGCGCTGCGCCGGCTCGGCCGAGACGATGTCGCCCTGGCCGATCATGATGTCGTTGTGCACGGCGAGCCCGGCCTCGCCGGCCCAGCGGCCGATGAGCTTGCGCGAGGCGCCGAAAGCGATCATGCACAGGAAGTCGTTGATCAGCGGCGCGTCCCAGCGGTCGAGCAGGTCGGCTTCGATACGCCGGTATTCGCCGGCCAGGGCCGAGAGCG
>NZ_BAAJOT010000009.1:0-336987 GCF_057554225.1 Labrys sp. Lb11 | reverse complement strand
GACGGCGACGTTGTCGGTGCCTTCGGGCACCAGGATCTGCGCGAGGACGCCTTCGTCCACCGCCTCGACCTCCATGGTCGCCTTGTCGGTCTCGATCTCGGCGATCACGTCGCCGGACTTGATCGTATCACCTTCCTTCTTCAGCCATTTGGAGAGCTTTCCCTGCTCCATGGTCGGCGAAAGGGCGGGCATCAAAACGTCGGGCATGGGCGCCTCGGTCGAAGGGTCAGGATGGAATCCGGAGGGGTTGGAACGATACCGGCCTCGCACGGGGCGGACCGGCCGGCATCGCGTACGGGACCGGCACGGGCTGCCGCGACGCCGGGCCGGTCAGACGGGCCGGCGGGAGCCCCGTCACGGCGTCACCGCAAGATGTCGGTCCACAGCTCCGACGCATCGGGCTCGGGATCATTGGTGGCGAAGTCGGCGGCGTCGTTGACGATCTCGCGGATCTCGGCGTCGATCTTCTTGAGCGCCTCCTCCGCCACGCCGTGCTCGCCGAGCAGGCGGGCGCGGCTCTGCTCGATCGGATCATGCTCGGTGCGCATCTTCTGCACCTCGTCCTTCGAGCGGTACTTGGCCGGATCGGACATGGAATGGCCGCGATAGCGGTAGGTCGCCATCTCCAGGATGTAGGGCCCCTTGCCGGAGCGGGCATGCTCGATGGCGCGCAGCCCCGCCTCGTACACGGCCCGCACGTCCATGCCGTCGACCTGCTCGCCGGGAATGTTGAACGAGACCCCGCGCCGGGAGAAATCGGTCTGGGCCGAGGCGCGGCTGACCGCGGTGCCCATGGCATAGCGGTTGTTCTCGATGACGTAGACGACCGGCAGCTTCCACAGCGCCGCCATGTTGAAGCTCTCGTAGACTTGGCCCTGGTTGGCCGCACCGTCGCCGAAATAGGTCAGGCTGACCTTGCCGTCGCCGCGATAGGCATTGGCGAAGGCCAGGCCGGTGCCGAGCGAGACCTGGGCGCCGACGATGCCGTGACCGCCGTAGAAGGCCTTCTCGACCGAGAACATGTGCATCGAGCCGCCCTTGCCGTGGGAGTAGCCCCCGCGCCGTCCGGTCAGTTCGGCCATCACGCCGCGCGCGGCCATGCCGGTCGCCAGCATGTGGCCATGGTCGCGATAGCCGGTGATGACCTGGTCGCCGGTGCGCGCGGCGGCCTGCAGGCCGACAACCACGGCTTCCTGGCCGATGTAGAGGTGGCAGAAGCCGCCGATCAGGCCCATGCCGTACATCTGGCCGGCCTTCTCCTCGAAGCGGCGGATCAGCAGCATCTCCCGATAGGCCGCCTCCTCCTGCGCCTGGCTCCAGTTGGATGGCGCCTTGGCGGATTTCTGGGCTTTCGACGTCGCGGCTTTCGCGGACGTTGCTTTCGCGGATTTGACGGCGGTGGCGACGGCCTTCGCGGCGGTGACAGCCATGGATCCTCCGGATAGGGGGTGCGGACGCTGGACAGCGCACTGCTAGCGCATCCTGCTGCGAAAAGCGAGAGGCCGCCCATTGATGTTGCACCGCAACATCTTGATGCTGTTGCCAAATCTGCTGTGAACTTATTCCAAGTTAATTGAGCGAAATTAACTGAAAGCGAGTGAACCTGAATCACACAAGCGCGCAACTTCGATCAGGAATTCGCTCGCCCTCCCGCAGCTCCGAACAGGCCGGCCGAGCCGGGCCTAGCTGCGCGGCAGCAGCACCACGACGTCGTTGGGATGGACCATGCCCAGGAGATTGCGCGCCTTGTCCTCCAGCACGTCCGGGTCGATGGCGTTGCGCTTCATCAGGGCGGCGCGGCGCTCCAGCGCCCGGCGATGCTCGCGTAGCGCGTCGAGCTGGGCGGTCAGCTCGCGCTTCTGGTCGTCATATTGCTGGCTCGCCATGATGCCGTGCTCGCCGTTGAAGGCATGGAAGCTGAAATAGGCGATCGACGCGCCTGCCAGGACGAGCAGGGCGAGTTGGCGAAAGAAAGCGCGGATACGGGTACGGACGACCATGCCGTCGAGACTAGACGCGGATGGTTGATTTTGTGTTGACCATAAAAATGCTGCAACGCAACAAAAGCGGTTGGCGAGATTGGTCGCCGCCATGCGTTGCAAGCGCAGCCGTCATGCAGGGGTACGGCGAGGCAGGCGTAGGCAGGTGCCCTCGCGGGCCTCCCAAAGAAATCGCCGGCAGGAAGAGCCTCGCTTCCTGCCGGCGGACATGTTTGCTTCGGCCTGCCGGTGCGGCAGGCGGGCCACATTGCTCAGGCCAGCGCCTTCAGCGCCGAACGTCCGGCATAGAGCGACTGGGTCCCGAGCGCTTCCTCGATGCGCAGCAACTGGTTGTATTTGGCGGTACGGTCGGAGCGCGCCAGCGAGCCGGTCTTGATCTGCCCGCAATTGGTCGCCACCGCCAGGTCGGCGATGGTGGAATCCTCGGTCTCGCCCGAGCGATGCGACATCACCGCGCGATAGCCGGCCTTGTGTGCCATCTCCACCGCGGCCAGCGTCTCGGTCAACGTGCCGATCTGGTTGACCTTCACCAGGATGGCGTTGCCGAGGCCGTCCTTGATGCCCTGCGACAGGCGGGCGGTGTTGGTGACGAACAGGTCGTCGCCGACGAGCTGGCAGGTCTTGCCGATCGTCTGGGTGAGCAGGGCCCAGCCCTCGAAATCGTCCTCGGACATGCCGTCCTCGATCGTCACGATCGGATAGTCGGCGGCGAGGCCGGCGAGATAGGCGACCTGCGCCTTGATATCGCGCTTCTGGCCCTCGCCGGCATAGTTGTAGACGCCGTCCTTGAAGAACTCGGTGGAGGCGCAGTCGAGGCCGAGCATCACGTCCTCGCCCGGCTTGTAGCCGGCCTTCTCGATCGCGGTCATGATGAAGTCGAGCGCCGCTTTGGCCGAGGGCAAGTTCGGGGCGAAGCCGCCTTCGTCACCGACATTGGTGTTGTGGCCGGCGTCCTTCAGCGCCTTCTTCAGGGTGTGGAAGATCTCCGCGCCGGTGCGCAGCGCCTCGGCGAAGCTCGGAGCGCCGACCGGCAGCACCATGAATTCCTGGAAGTCGATCGGGTTGTCGGCGTGCACGCCGCCATTGACGATGTTCATCATCGGCACCGGCAGGACGCGGGCGGCCGGGCCGCCGACATATTTCCACAGCGGCAGGCCGGCCGACTGCGCCGCCGCCTTGGCCACGGCCAGCGACACGCCCAGAATGGCGTTGGCGCCCAGGCGCGACTTGTTGGCGGTGCCGTCGAGGTCGATCATGGTCTGGTCGACCTGCACCTGGTCCTCGGCCTCGAGGCCGCCCAGCGCATCGAAGATCTCACCGTTCACCGCCTGCACCGCCTGCTCGACGCCCTTGCCGAGATAGCGCTTGCCGCCGTCGCGCAGCTCGACCGCCTCATGCGCGCCGGTCGAGGCGCCGGACGGCACGGCGGCGCGGCCGAACGCCCCGTCCTCCAGGTGCACGTCGACCTCCACGGTCGGGTTGCCGCGGCTGTCGAGGATCTCGCGCGCGATGATGTCGGTGATGGCTGTCATAAGCTGTTCCTTTGTCGGTCGGGGAACTTTCGCCGCTCTCCTAGCCGAAGCCGGGCGGAGGGGAAAGATCTTATGGAGGACTTGGCTGTCAACCATAAGCAGGTCGATTCCATCTCGGGGCCCCCTGCCCTACCTTTCGCCAGGCGGCGCGATAATGATCGGCAGCGGTCCTTCCCCTGCGCACCGCGGCCGAGCCCGGCACCATGCCCGCCAAGCATGGCAAGGGCGTGACAGTCGCGGCCCCGGACGCCGAGTCGGTCCGTCGGACGATCCGCGGGACCGGACGGCCGCCGCCGGACTTGACCGCGCCTCCCGGCGGCCCCACCTCTGGCTGGACCGGCTGCGCCCGCGCCGGTGCCGCTACCGGCAGGACGAAAAGGCAAGACGCATGGCCGACTTCGACGCCTCCACCCTGCAGCTCGGCCGCGAAGCCCGGATCGCAGCCTCGCCCGACGAGGCCCGGCTCGACCGCGTCCCCAACCCGCAGGCCGATACGCTCTATCTCGCCCGCTTCACCTGTCCGGAATTCACCTCGCTCTGCCCGGTGACCGGCCAGCCCGACTTCGCCCATCTCGTCATCGACTATGCGCCGAAGGACTGGCTGGTGGAATCCAAGTCGCTCAAGCTCTACCTCGCCAGCTTCCGCAACCACGGCGCTTTCCACGAAGACTGCACGGTCGCCGTCGGCCGGCGGCTCGCCGATCTGCTGGAACCGCATTGGCTGCGCATCGGCGGCTACTGGTATCCGCGCGGCGGCATGCCGATCGACGTGTTCTGGCAGACCGGCACGGCGCCGCAGGGCCTGTGGATCCCGGACCAGGGCGTCGCCAGCTATCGCGGCCGCGGCTGAGCCTCGGCCCGATGCATCGCAATCCCTACTACCAAGGTCCGCCCTCGGACCATTTCGACGGCGTGCTCTTCTTCAACCCCGACGCCCCGCCGACCGATCGCGGCCTTCGCGAACTGATGCGGTGGCGCTTCAACGGCCAGCGCCGGCCGTGGCCGCGGCGGGTCGAGGGCCGCGTCCCCGATCGACCGCCACGCCGCTCGACCGGACTGCGCATCGTGCATGTCGGCCATGCCAGCCTGCTGATCCAGGTGGCCGGCCTCAACCTCCTGGTCGATCCAGTCTGGTCGGAGCGCGCCAGCCCGCTGCGCTTCGCCGGCCCTCGGCGCGTCGAGCGGCCCGGCATCGCCTTCGCCGACCTGCCGCCGATCGATGCGGTGCTGATCACCCACAATCATTACGACCATCTCGACCTCGCCACGCTGGCGCGGCTGTGGGAGGAGCATCGGCCCTGCATCGTCGCCCCGCTCGGCAATGACGTGGTCGTTCACCGCCGCCACCCCGCCCTCGCGGTGGCGACGCATGACTGGGGCGGGACGATCCGGCTCGGCGACGAGGTCTCGGTGACGCTGGTTCCGGCCAACCACTGGTCGGCCCGGCGCCTGGCCGACCGGCGCATGGCGCTGTGGTGCGGCTATCTCGTGGAAACGCCGGCGGGCCGACTCTATCTGGCTGGCGACACCGGTTATGGCGGCGGCACCATCTTCCGCCGTCTGCGCGAGCGCCACGGCGCCCCCCGCCTCGCCGTCCTGCCGATTGGCGCCTTCGAGCCGCGCTGGTTCATGCAGCCCCAGCACATGAACCCGGCCGAGGCCGTGCAGGCCATGGCCGATTGCGGCGCCGAGCAGGCGCTCGGCTATCACTTCGGCACGTTCCAGCTCACCGACGAGGCCATCGACGAGCCGGTGCGCCAGCTCGACGCGGCGCTTCAGGCCGCCGGAATCGCACCGGAGCGCTTCGTGCCGCTGCGGGCCGGCATGGTGTGGGAGGGATAGGGCCTACTTCGCCTTGGCCAGCGCGTCGAACTGCTTGAGGCGGCGCAGCAAGGCTTCCAGTTCGTTCAGCGGCACCATGTTCGGGCCGTCCGAAGGGGCGTTGTCGGGATCCTGGTGGGTCTCGATGAACACCGCCGCCACGCCGACCGCCACGGCCGCCCGGGCCAGCACCGGCACGAATTCGCGCTGGCCGCCGGAGGACGCGCCCTTGCCGCCGGGCTGCTGCACGGAATGGGTGGCGTCGAACACCACCGGAGCGCCGGTGCTCTCGGCCATGATCGGCAGGGCCCGCATGTCCGACACGAGGGTGTTGTAGCCGAAGGACGCGCCGCGCTCGGTCGCCAGCACATTCGGATTGCCGGCTTCGGTGATCTTGGCCACGACGTTGACCATGTCCCAGGGCGCCAGGAACTGGCCCTTCTTGACGTTGACCACCCGTCCGGTCTGCGCCGCCGCCGCCAGCAGGTCGGTTTGCCGGCAAAGGAAAGCCGGGATCTGCAGCACGTCGACGGCCTGCGCCACCACGGCGCATTGGCCGGGCTCATGGACGTCGGTCAGCGTCGGCAGGCCGAGGCTCTCGCGCACCTCGGCGAACACCGGCAGGGCTTTGTCCAGACCGAGGCCGCGCGCGCCCTTGGACGAGGTGCGGTTCGCCTTGTCGAAGGAGGACTTGTAGATCACGCCCATGCCGACGCGGGCGGCGATCTCCTTGATCGCACCCGCCATCTCCAGCGCATGGGCGCGGCTCTCCATCTGGCAGGGCCCGGCGATCAAGGTCAGCGGCAGGTCGTTGCCGATGCGCAGGTTGCCGACGGACACCACGGAATTGGGGGACATGAGCTTTCCTGTCGTCACGGGTCAAGGGCCGGCCGCACGCCGGTCGTCCGCCCGTGATAGCCGGTCCCGGCGCCGCGCGCCACCCGCCGCCGCCGACAAGGGGGCGTGGGCGCGCACGTCGTCATCGGAGACACGAGCGCAGAACCCGTCTCCCTCCGGGAGAGGGGTTCCCCGCGCTTCTTTCTTGAGCAGCCTTACGGCCGGAACAGGACCTTCGAGAAGTGGATGTCCTTCTTGTCGAACCGCTCGAAGATCCCCGGCAGCTCGGCCAGATCCAGGTCGTGCGAGATCATGAACTCCCACTTCAACTCACCCGTCCCGAATTTCTCGATCGTGACGGTCCATTGCGGCCCCGGGAAGGGGGCGCCGAAGCTGTTCCATGACCCGTGCAGCGAGATTTCCTGCCTGAGGAAATACTGGAACGTCGCATTCGACAGCTTCACGTCCGGCACCGGAATGCCGATGAAGGTGACATGCCCGCCGGGGCCGGCCAGCATGACGGCGGCGTTGATCGTCGCATCGAGGCCGACGGCCTCGACCACCACGTCGGCGCGCCCGGTGTTCTGTGCCACGTCCTTCGACAGCACCGTCACCGTGGCGCCCGCCTCGCGCGCCAGGGCCAGCTTCTCCTCCGAGACGTCGACGGCGATGACATCGCTCGCGCCCATCAGCCGCATCCACTGGATGGCGAACAGGCCGATCGGGCCGCAGCCGACGACGCCGCCCACCTGTCCGATGCGCACGCCCCCCGCCTTCCAGATCGCGTGCAGCGCAATCGAGGCCGGGTCCGTCATAGCGATGGCGCGCGGGTCCACGTGCTGCGGCACCTTCAAGAGGTTGCTCACCGGCACCGCCACATATTCGGCGTAGGCGCCGTCGCGGCGCGAGCCGAAATAGTCATAGTCGCGGCACCGCGAGAAGTTGCCGGTCCGGCACTGGTCGCATTTGTGGCACGCCAGCAGCGGCGGCACCGCGACCAGTTCGCCCGTCCGCCACCCTTCGACGCCCGCGCCCAATTCGGCAATATGACCGGAGAACTCGTGCCCGGTGATCAAGGGCATCTTCCAGGCGCCCTTGACCAGCATGCGCGGCAAGTCCGAGCCGCAAACCCCGACGGCGGCGACGCGGACGACGACTTCGCCCGGCCCGGCCACGGGCTTTGGCCTTTCCTCCAGCCGGATATCCTTGGGGGCATGCAGGACGATGGCGCGCACGGGCGTCTCCATTGTTACATATGTTACATATCGACACTTATGTGATATTCCGGCGATGACGGCAAGGAAAATCACATAAGTTGAGATTATTCACATTCGTGATCAACCCGACTGATCCAGGCGGCGGCTGAGGCGGGAGAACAGCGGCGACAGGGTCTCCATCGCGTCGATATAGGCGTCGACATAGGGCGCATAGGCTTGGGTCACCTCCGGCCGGGAGGCGGTGGGCTCGCGCTGCCTGCCGGCGAAGCGGCGTGCCGTGTCGCGCAAGTCCTGAAACAGGCCCGCGGCGTGGCCTGCGACGATCGCCGCGCCGAGAGTGCCGAACTCCTCGCGGTCGAGGGTCCGATAGTCGAGGCCGAGCGCGTCGGCCTTGATCTGCCTGAGCACGCCCGAGCGCGCGCCGCCGCCGATGTTCACGGCAAAGCTGGGATTGTAGCCGGGAGCGATCTCGCGCACCGCGCGCAGATAGAAGGCGTATTCGTAGGCGATGCTCTCCAGGATCGCCCGGATCATGTGCGGCTTGCCATGGCGCCATGTCAGGCCGAGGAACGCGCCGCGCATGTCGGGATCGTTCGGCGTATTCCGGCCGGACAGATGCGGCAGGAAGATCAGCTTTTCCGATCCTGCCGGCACCTCGCCGGCCAGATCGGCCAGGGCGTCGTAGGGATTGACGCCGGCCGCTTCCCATGCGGCCTTTTCCCTCGGCGAGATCGCGTCGCGGAACCAGCGCAGGTTCAGGCCGCCGCCGGCGAGATAGGCCATGGGAAAATACAGCCCCGGCACGACATGCGGGCAGGTCATGAGGCAGCGATAGGTCGTGTCGGTGCCGAAGCTGTCGATCACCGTCGCGAACACGGAAGCGGTGCCGGAGGTGTCGAAGACCGCGCCCGGATCGACCAGGCCGCCGCCCAGCACGTTGGCGCTCTGGTCGCCGCAGCCTGCGGCGATGGGCGTGCCGGCAGCCAGGCCGAGCTCCGAGGCCCATTCCGGCTGAACGGCGCCGACGATGTCCCACGGCTCGACGATCTTCGGCAGTTTCTCGGTGGTCAACCCGAAGCGCGACAGCAGTTCCTCGTTCCAGACGGAATGCTCGCTCGAACCGAAGCCGGAGAACACCAGGTAGGTGCGGTCCATGAAGGCGTCGCGGCCCTTCAGCCCGGCCAGCTTTCCCGCCACATAGGCGGCGGGCTGGATGAAGCTGGCAATGCGGTTCCAGACGGCGGGGCGATCGCGCCAGTACAGGATCTTCGGCGCATGGTTGAAGGCCAGCGCCATGCCGCAGGTGCGGATGATGTCGAGCTCGTGGGGGCGCAGTTCGTCCAGATGCGGCGCGCAGCGCGTATCGAGCCAGCTGTCATAGTGAGTGACGGGCCGCCAGTCCTCGTCCACCGCCATGATTCCCGCCATCTGGCCGTCGAGGGCGATCGCCGCGATGCGGTCGGGAGAGAGTCCCGATCTCGCCATCGCCGCCTTGACCGTATGCAGGACGGACCGGAACATGTCCTCGGGGTCCTGCTCCACCTCGCCCGGACGGGGATAGTGCAGGACGGATTCCTCGAAAGCCTCGCCGGCAAGGCGGCCGTCGCGGTCGTAGATACCGGTCTTCGTGCCGGTCGTGCCGATGTCGATGCCGACGACATGGTCTTTCATGATGTCCTCCCAACCTCCGGCTTCAGCCGGTGAGCCCCCGCTCCTGCGCGGCATCCCAGCCGCGAACCGGGGCGAACGGCAGGTCCGGCCGTTGCGGATAGATGACGATCTTTCCGGAGACACGGCCGTCCGCCACCGCCTTCAGCGCCTGGGGCAGCGCATCCAGCCCCGCCACGGCGGCGATGTTGGCCGACAGATCCAGCGTGCCCCCCTCGACGCGCGACAGCACGTCCAGCATGTCGTCGACCGAGCAGCCGGTCGAACCGGTCAGGCGCATCCCGTGCCGTGCGACGGACGCGAGATCGAAATCGACGAACTGGCCGTAGGGAAAGCCCGCAAACAGCGCCAGCAGGCCGTCCGGGGCGAGCCACCCCGCCGCCTCGGCGACGGCCTCGCGGCTGGGCGCCACGACGGCGACATCGTCCAGCCCGCCCGGCGCATGCTCGGCGATGGCGTCGGGCAGCCCGGCGCCGTCCACCACGACCAGGCGCCGCCCGTTTGCCTGCGCCAGGCGGCCGAAATCGGCCTCGATGTCCTTCAGGCGCTCGCCCTTGCGGGACGAGGCGATGACGGTGCGCGGCCCCTTCTGGAGTTGCAGCAGGCGATGCACGTGAATGCGGCCCATGGCGCCGCCGGCGCCGTGGACCAGCGCCCGGCCGCCGGGGCGGACATCGAAGCGCTGCGCCTGCGGCAGGAGCGCGGCCGAGAGGTCGACGCCCGCTGTGCCCAGGAAGGCGAGCCGGTCATAATGGACGCGCGCCGGATCGACCGCGACGGGTCCGGACGACAGGCCCCGGCGTCCCTGCAGCAGCACGCCGTCCACTGCCATCAGCGCACACAGGCCGGAAAGCTCGGCTGCGGTGAGGTCTCCCAGCGCCAGGATGTCGTCGAACGGCCCGGCCGCCGTCGCGATACCGGCGGCGCGGTCCACCGTTCGGCCCTGCAGGAAGGCCGGGACTTCTCCGACGACCGTGATCGCCCGCCAGTCGGGAACATCGGCCAGCGCGAAATCCGCGCCGTCAGCCGAAACCACCAGGGCGCGCCCGCCCGGCATGAGGCCGCGCCGCGCATTGGGCCGCCAGCTGCGCTCGACGCAGCCATAGGGTTCGAGCAGGGCGATCTCGGCCGCGGACATCGTCTCGGGCGCGTCGAACACATAGCCGGCGAGCGCCTCGGGGCCGAGGCGCATGAACTGAGCGAATCCGCCGGGCCGGTCCATGCCGATGATGCTGCGCTTGCCGTCGACCACCATCGCCGGCTGCAGCCCGAGCCGCTGGCCCGGCCGGAACCGGCCCGCCTGCGCGCTCCCCACGGCGTGCACCCTGAGGCAGACTTCATGGCCCAGGATCGTGTCGATCGGGCCTTCGGCACCGCGGAAAAGCGGATGCTCCGATCCCATCCGCACGATCTTGATGTCGGACGAGCAGATCGACACCGCTTCGACCAGCGCGACCACCTCGTCCGGCCCCGGCTCCGCCAGCGGGGCCGTCTCGGGCCTGGCATCGAGCAGCGCATCGAAGGTGCCGCCGCGGTGCGGCCAATGCCGGTTCATCTGCGGGCTGACCGCCCGCGTCTCATTCCGCTTCATTCTGGCGCCTTACGCTGCGGCTTTGCTGGATGACTGAATCGCCGCGCCGGACGGCGGCTGCCGCGGCATCGAAGTCCTGCACCGCGACCAGCGAATAGAGCACGTCGATGGCGAGGAGCTGGCCAAACTTGCTGACGATGCTTTCGTAGAGCGGCTCCACGCCGGCGGGCATGTAACTGGTCGGCGTCACCAGCGTCAGGTCGGCGTGCCGGGTCAGCGGCGAGTCGGGAAAGGCGGTCATGGCGATGGTCGCCGCGCCGGCCTGCCGGGCTGCGGCCAGCGCCGTCAGCGTCTGGTTGGTGCGGCCCGAATCGGAGATGCCGATGGCCAGCGCGCCCTCCGACAGTGAGCTTGCGATCATCAGCTGGTTGTTGCGGTCGCGATGAAAGATCGCCGGCTTGCCGATGCGGCCGAAGCGCAGCAGCGCGTTCTCGGCCGCGAGCGCCGACAGGCCGGCGGCGAAGAAATAGATCACCTTCGCCGACCGGGTCATCCGCGCGGCCTGCTCCAGCGCCGCGGTGTCGAGCGTCGAAAGGCAGGCGCGCGCCATGTCCGCGGTGCGATGCGTCACCTTGGTGAGGATGGTGGCGGCGGTGTCGTGGCGGCCGATGTTCTCGTAGATATGGCCCTCGTCCGGCGAGGCGCCGCGCTGGGAAAGGCCGAGGGCGCCTTCCTCGACCATGCGCATCTGGAAGGCGCGGTAGGACGCAAAGCCCATGCTGCGGACGAAGCGACTGATCGACGCCTCCGACACGCCGCTGGCCTCGGCCAGATCCTTGATGTTCATGCCGCGGGTCGCCTCGGGGCTGGCGAGGATCGCGTCCGCCACCTGCTGAAGCGTCGGCTTCATGCCGCCGCGCAGGCTCTGGATATGTTCGAGGATACCGACCTCCACGCTCACGACCTGCCCTCCCCTGCGCCTCCGGTCGACGCCTCCGCCGACGGTGAAAACTGCACCCATTGAAAATTACTTTCAAGATATGAAATTTTATAGACAGATATTTTCCGCACTGATAGCGTTTTCCTCCGTCGCATCCCGACCGGCAGGCCCTGCGCAAAGGCGCGCGGTCGAAACCGGCATCGGCTCATAACAAGAGTTGGAGGAACTCGATGAAAATCAAGACGATAGCGTCTCTCGTCCGCAATGCCGCGCTTTGCGGCGCGGCCGTCCTGGCCATGGCGGCGCCTGCCGCCGCCGAGGACGGCAAGGCGCGGACCTACATCTACGCGTCGCAGCTCCAGGGGCATCCCTACCTGCTCGACAGCCTGCTGGGCATGGACTATGCGCAGGCGAAGTTCGGCGTCAAAGTCGAGCGTCTCGGGCCGCAGGGCTGGGATCCCGTCGCCGGTGCCGAGGCGGTGGAGCAGGCGATCGCCCGCAAGCCCGACGGCATCATCACGACCCTGTGGGAGCCCGGCGCGGTTCCCGGCATCCGCCGTGCGATGGAAAAGGGCATTCCCGTGGTGGTCATCGAGGCCGTCACGCCCGACAATGGCGGCGCCCTGACCTTCATCGGGCTCGACAACTACCAGGCCGGCGTCGACACCGCCAAGGAACTCATCGCGCGCGGCGGCAAGGAGGGCAAGCTGGCGGTTTCCGGCAATTGGGGCGCATCGAACACCGACGCCAAGCTTCAGGGCCTGACCGACTATCTCACCGCGAACAGCAAATGGCAGATCGTCGGCCGCGTCGACGACAAGGCCACGACCTCGACGGCGATCGACGCCGCCAAGGCGATGTTCAACACCTACCCCGACCTGACGGGGGTGGTTGGCCTGGACAGCTCTTCCGGCAGCGGCATCTGCCTGGGCGCCGAGGAACTCGACAAGGACATCACCAAGCTGACCGTCATCGTCCATGATCGCGAAGACGCGGTCCTTGAGTGCATCGCCGATGGCGTGATCGACGCCACCATCGTCAACAAGACGGCGCTGGAAGCCTATATGGCCGTGCAGATGCTCGAGGCTTACAACGATCAGAAGGTCGGCCTGGCCAGCGTTCCGATCTCCGCCGACAACAAGAAGGCCGGCGTCAATCCTTTCCCCGCGGCGATCTACATGGGCACCGAAGTGATCGACAAGGCCAACGTCGAACAGTTCAAGCGCACCAACCTGCCCAAGTTCTGATCGACCTCACGGGCTGCGTGCCATGTGCGCAGCCCGTGCCTTGCCGCGCGGTTTCGGCCGCGCGCCCCGGAGGTGTCCGCATGACCGCCGAACCGATCCTGAGCCTCACCGGCGTGTGCAAGTCCTATGGCGCGGTCAAAGCGCTGAGCGGCGTCAGCTTCACCGTCGGCCGCGGCGAAGTCCATGCCATCCTCGGTGAGAACGGCGCCGGCAAGAGCACCACGCTGAAGATCATCAACGGCGAGATCGAGCCTGACGAGGGGGCGGTGCAGATTTCGGGCCGCACCACCAGCGCCTCCGACCGCGCCCGCGGCGACATCTCGATGGTGCACCAGGAACTCGCGGTGTTTCCGAACATGTCGGTCGCCGAGAACATCTTCGTGGACCGCATGCCGCGGACGGGAGCGCGGATCGACTTTGCCCGCATGCATGCCCGCACCGCCGAACTGCTGCATCTGTTCGGCCTCGAGCTCGATCCGCGCGAAATCCTCGGCCAGCTCACGCCGGGCCAGCAGCAGATCATCGAAATTCTCAGAGCCGTCGAAAGCGATGCGAGCCTGCTCATCCTGGACGAGCCGACATCGGGCCTGAACAATCTCGAGGCCGAGACGCTGATGGGGCTGATCAAGCGCCTGCGCGCCTCCGGGCATACGATCCTCTACGTGTCGCACCGCCTGCACGAAGTCCTGGACATCGCCGACCACATCACCGTGCTGCGCGACGGGCAGTTCGTCGAGACGCTCGAGAACAAGGGCCTGACCGAGGACGATCTGATCCAGCGCATGGTGGGCCGCAACCTCGAGCCGGCGCAGGCGGCGGACGCCGACGCTCTGGCCGACGCCCCGGTCGCCTTGCGGATCGAGGGGATGACCTTGCCTGGCGGCTTCGAAAACATGGCCATCGCCGTGCGCCGGGGGGAGATCGTCGGCGTGTACGGGCTGGAGGGCTCGGGAGCGGAGGAATTTTCGCGCGCCATCTTCGGCATCGTTCCTCCCACCGCCGGGCGGGTGGAACTGCTGGGCAAGCCGGTTCGCGACCTCGCGCCTGCCGAACTGATGCGGCGGGGCATGAGCTATCTGAACGGCAACCGCAAGGAAGCCGGGCTCTACATGGACCGCAACATCGCGGACAACGTGTCGGCTCCGATCCTCGACCGCCTTTCGCGCCTCGGCCTCGTCGACGTGCGGAAGATCCTGAAGCAGGCGGAAGAGGCCGTGCGCCGCTTCGCGATCCGGGTGCCGGGCCCGCAGGGCTTGCCCAGGCAGCTCTCCGGCGGAAACCAGCAGAAGGTCATGGTCTCCGCCTGCCTTGCCAGCGCGCCGGACGTGATCGTGCTGAACGAGCCCACCCGTGGCGTCGACGTCGGCGCCAAGGCGGAGGTGCATGAGGCGCTCCGGCGCGAGGCGATGGCCGGCAAGGCCTTGCTGGTGTTTTCGTCGGATCTGCCGGAACTCCTGCGCCTGGCGCGCCGCATCGTCGTGATGCGTTCGCGCAAGCGCGCCGGCGAGGTCGAAGGCCGGGACATGAACGAGGAATCGATCATGGCGCTGGCGGCCGGACGCGGTTGAGGGAGGGCGCAGCGATGACCACCGTTCACCAGGACTCCACCCCCGGCAAGCCCGTCCGGGCCCGGACCGCGGCCTTCGGCGCCAACATCCTGCCGCTGGCGGCGGTGACTCTGGCGATCTTCGCCTTCCTGGCGCTGACGCGCGAGAATTTCCTGGCCGCCCAGAACCTGACGTCGATCCTGTTCGGCGTCTCCATCGATTTCCTGGCCATCGTCGGCTTCACCTATGTGATGGTCATGCGCGAGATCGACCTGTCCGTGGGCTCGGTCTTCGCCTTCACCGGCACGCTGATGGGCACGCTGCTGGTGGCAGGCTGGCCGGCCTGGCCCGCGGCGTTTGCCGTTCTCGCCCTGGCGGGGCTGATCGGCTTCGCCAACGGGCTCCTCGTCGTCCGATTCAACATCAACTCGCTGATGCTGACCATCGGCACGATGCTGGTCGTGCGCGGGCTGGCCAATCTGCTGGCCAACGGGCTCGGCGGCCAGACCTATCCGCGCGCCTTTCGCAGCCTGGCCAGGACCGACCTCCTCGGCGTCAAGCTCACCGTCGTCGTGATGGTGGTGACGCTGCTGGCCGCATGGGGCTTCCAGCGCCGTTCGGCCCTGTTCCGCAAGATGTGCTTCATCGGCGAGAACGTCAGGTCCGCCGTCGTCCACGGCATCCGGGTGGGCCGGATCAAGATCGCCGCCTTCATGGTCAGCGCCATGACGGCGGGACTGGCGGGGATTTTCACGGCCTCCCGCATCACCAGCGCCGATGTGCGCATGGGGCTCGGGCTGGAGTTCGTGATGGTGACCGCCGCCATCATCGGCGGAGCCAGCCTCTATGGCGGTCGCGGCGACCTTCGCGGCTCGGCCCTCGGCCTCCTGATGCTGGCCTTGGTGCTCAACGGCATGATCATGTACGACGTCGAGCCGGTCTTCCAGCAATTCGTCATCGGGCTGCTGCTCATCGTCACCGTCGCCATCGACACGATGGTCAACCGTTCGAGGGGCTGAACCGCGATGGCCGCAATCCGCAAGATCACGTTCCTGCGCGCCAACCGCCTGGAGCAGGAGGCCCTGACGCTGACCGTGGCGGCGTTGATGGCGCTCGGCCTCGCATTCCTCACGCCGGCCTTTCTCGACGGCAGCAATCTCGCCTCGCTGCAGACATCGGTGGCGCCGAGCCTGATCGTGGCGATCGGCATGATGACCCTGTTCATGATCGGCCGCTTCGATCTCTCGGTCGGCGCGGTGATGGGCATCTCCGGCATCGCCGCGGCCATGGCGCTGGATGCGGGGGCGCCGGTGCCGCTCGCCTTCGCCGCGGGCCTGCTGACCGGCATCGGCATCGGCGCCTTCAACGGCGCGATGGTGGCCTTCGTCGGCATCAACCATCTGATCGTGACCCTGGGCGTCCTCTACATGACCCGCGGCGTGATCGAAGTGATCATGGTCGGACGGAAACTGGGTGGCTTCACGGCCTTTCCTGCGGCCTTCAGCCAGCTCGGCCAGTGGGCGATCGGCAACCTGTCGGGCCTGTTCCTCTTCGCCCTGGCGCTGTGCGCCGGCTTCGAAGCCTTCCTGCGCCTGACCGTTCCGGGACGTCGCCTCCTGTTCCTCGGCGGCAATCCGCAGGCCGCCACGGCCACCGGCCTCAACCGCCGGCGCATCGAGTTCCTGGCGTTCACCCTGTCAGGCGGCCTGGCGGCGCTGGCCGGCGTCTTGATGACCGCGCGCGTCGGCATGGCGAACCGCTATATGGGCGAAGGGCTGGAGATGCAGATCTTCATCGCCTGCCTGATCGGCGGCGGCTCGATTGCCGGCGGCAAGGGATCCTATGTCGGCGCGCTCGTCGGCGTCGGCTTCGTGACCTTGCTGACCAATGCCTTCAACCTCTTGACCGTTCCCTCGGAATGGCAGGCCGTCGTGATCGGCGCCGTGCTGGTCATGGTGGTGATCGTCGATGCCACCCTGCTGCTGCGCAAGGCGGGACGCCCGTGGCAGACCATCTTCGGGCTCCGCCCCACGCATATCCGGAGCTGAGCTGCGTCGCCAGGACATCCTCGGGGGGCTTGCCGTTCCTCGGGGGAGATCCTTCCCAGCTAGGCAAGGGCCCGGACGCCTTTTTTCTGAACGACAGTCAGCAGCCGCAGCGCCGGGCCTCCGGGCTTCTTCACACCGCGTTCCCAATCCGACACAAGGCCCTTGCTCACATTGAGATACCGGGCGAAGACCGGCTGGGACAGGCGCTCGCGCTCACGAATTGCGCGGATTTCCTCCGGCGTCAGGGATTGAACGGCTGTCAGGCATGCATCATCGAACTCGCGCATCGTCTGCTTGTCGATCGCGCCGATTTCAAACAGCCCTTCCATGGTCTCATGGATAGGCTGTCTTGAATAAGGGAACCGCCGATGGACGCTCCAGCCAAGCCAGAGGTTTGGCCTCCGAGCCAATCGAGTTCGCGCCTTTCTCAGCGCGAGCGCGGTTCTTCGACGATCAGCGCCGTGCCGAAATTGTCCACGGCC
This sequence comes from Labrys sp. Lb11, assembly GCF_057554225.1. Taxonomy (NCBI): domain Bacteria; kingdom Pseudomonadati; phylum Pseudomonadota; class Alphaproteobacteria; order Hyphomicrobiales; family Xanthobacteraceae; genus Labrys; species Labrys sp. Lb11. The sequence continues at coordinate 320,117 of NZ_BAAJOT010000009.1, read as the reverse complement.
GGCACCGCCAGATGCTTGCGGTGCCGGACGAAGCGGATGCCGGCCGCCGCCAGCCGGTCGGCCATGGCCTCGACGGGCGCGTGCACCTTGAAGGCGGCGAGCCGCGCGCCCTCCACCGCCGCCTCGGGAAGGCCGAGCACGTCGGAGAAGCAGGCCGGCGTCATCGCCTCGATGGTGCCGCGCGGCGTGACGATGGCAATGTTGCGCTCGCCGGCGCAGACGGCGCGCGCGCCCGAGAACGCCTCCAGGAAGGCGAGCGGCGCGCGGGCGTCCGGCGCCAGCATCACCACGCCGCCGAGCGCGGTCGCGCCGTTGGCATGCTGCTGGAAGGCCGGATTCCAGAAGTTCTGCGGCTCGTGCTGCTGGCAGGCGAAGAAGCCGGCCTCGGTGATCGCCGGGCTCTCGGCGAAGGCCATGGTGAACGCCACGCGCACCCGGCTGCCGTCCGGGCGCGTGCCGGTGCGCTCGAAGAAGAACGGCTCGAAGCCGCCGATCCCGGCCGCGTCGAACGCCGCCTTGTCCGCCTGGGCATCCGCCGATTCCAGCACCAGCATGGCCAAGCCGTCGCCATGCAGTTCCAGGAACTGCCGGACGAACCTGAGAAAGCGCGGCGCCGACGGGTCGTCGCCCTCCGCCGGCGCCGTGCGGATGGCCTCTCCCGGCGTGATCAGTTCCAGGAAGGCGCCGGGCAACTGGATGATGCGGTTCTCCGTGCCCCAGGGATGGCGGTTGCGCCCGCCGACCTGGAAGCCCAGCGCCGCATAATGCGCACCGGCCGCGTCGAGGTCGCGGACGGGAAGGACGAGGTGGTCGATACCGCGGGGCTGGATCAAGGCTGAGACTCGCTGGCGTGGGCGACGGGGCCACCATCGCGGCGCCGCCGGCCAAGATCAACACCCGCCCGGCACGTTTTCAGAATCGCGGCGCCGGCCCGCGCCATCCACGATCGCGCCACCCGAATGGACTCGTTCCATTCTGCACATATTACAAGAAATAGAAAGTATAATTGAAGTTGAATAGCACGACTCCACAGTGTTAACAGCAGTATCCATCAAGAACTCCAGATCGATACGGAGAGCGCATCATGAAGCACTGGATCCGGCTCGGGAGCGCCTTCGGCCTTGCCTTGTCGACGGCGCTGGCTGTCCTGCCCGCGCGCGCCGAGGAGATCCGCGTCACCGACGATCGCCCCGTCGAGGTCGTGCTGCCGGCGCCGGCCAAGCGCGTCGCGGCCGTGTCGAGCATCGCCGCCGATTTCCTGATTGCCATCGGCGGGAAGCCGATCGCGCTGGCGCGGACGGGTGACAAGATCCTGCCGAAATTCCTCGGCCCCGCCATCGACGGCCTCCCCGATCTCGGTTCACGCGCCACGCCCAACCTCGAGCGCCTGGCCGAGCTCAAGCCGGACCTGATCGTGGCGATCCGACGCTACACCGAGAAGAACGCCGCCAAGTTCCAGGAAATCGCCCCCTATCTCGCCTTCGATGTCGCGACCTATGACGACAGCCTGAGAACCGTCGCGGCCCTCGGCCAGGCAACCGGCCACGTCAAGGAGGCGGAGGCGCTCAACGCCCGCTTCACCGGTCTCGTCGAGGACCTCGGCGCCAAGGCTCCCGGCGGCGTCACCGCCGCCCTGCTCTGGGGCGACGGCACCTCGCCCTGGGTCTACTACGACAACTACCTCACCGCCGACCTGATGGGCCGGCTCAAGATCGCCAATGTCATCGGCCCGAACCCGACGCCGGCCGACAAGATTCGTTTCGCCGACCAGGGCAGCCTGGAGGATCTGCTGCTCAAGGATCCCGACATCCTGTTCGTCTTCCTGCCCCAGGACGTGGACATGGAGACCAATCCGGTCTGGCGCCGGCTGAAGGCGGTCAGGACCGGGCGTGCCTATGCCGTCGGCGTGCAATGGATGGAGGTGCACGGCCCGATCGCCCGCGAGATGGTGCTGCGCGAGATGGCCTACCTCGCCTATCCCTCGGTCTTCCCGGCGCCGGCCCTGTCCGAAGGCGTGCGGGCGGTCGCCTTTCCCAAGCCGCAATGACCGCCGGCGCGATCCCCGCCGCCGTTGGGCCACCGGCGCGATCGGGACGGATGCTGTGGATCGCCGCCGCGGCCGGCCTGCTGGCCGCCGCCATCGTCGCCGACCTCTCGCTCGGGCGACGGCTTCTCGGCCCCGGTGACATCCTGCAGGCTCTGGTGTCGCCCGGCGACGACGTCGCATCGGTGCTGGTCTGGGATCTCAGGCTGCCCCGGGCCCTGCTGGGCGTGCTCTGCGGCGCCAGCCTGGCCGTGGCCGGAGCGCTGATGCAGGGCGTGGTGCAGAACGACCTTGCCGTTCCGGAACTGACCGGCGTCACCGGAGGCGCGGCCTTCGCCGTGGTCACCGCCAGCGTCTGGCTCGGCGTCGGCGCCGGCTGGCTGCCCGCCTGCGGCCTGCTCGGCGGCTGCGCTGCCGCCCTGCTCACCGTGCTGATCGCCTGGAACGGCACGCTGCAGCCGCTGCGGCTGACCCTGGCGGGACTGGCCGTCGGCGCTCTCGCTCTCGCCGGCACCAAGGCGGCGCTCGTGCTGGCCGGGCCGCAGGCAGGCACGCTGTTCTTCTGGCTGGTGGGCGGCCTCGCCGGCCGATCCTGGGAGCAGGTGGGCGTCGTCTGGCCCTGGGCCGCGGCCGGCCTCGCCGTGGCGCTGCCGGCGGTGCGCGCGCTCGATCTGCTCGCCCTGGGCGAGGATCGCGCCCGCAGCCTCGGCGTGGCGGTGACGGGCTGGCGCCTCGCCATCGTCGGCGCCTCGATCGCCCTGACCGTCGCCACCGTGGCCGTCGCCGGCCCGATCGCCTTCATCGGCCTCACCGTTCCGCATGTGGCACGGCGGGTCGCGGGCCGGGACCACGCCTGGCTCCTGCCGGTCAGCGCCCTGTTCGGCGCCGCTCTCCTGACCCTGGCCGACCTCGCCGCCCGCTTCCTCGGCGGCCCCTACGAGCTGCCGGTCGGCATGCTGACCGCGGTGATCGGCGGCCCGGTGCTGCTGCACATGGTCACGAGGCATGCGGCATGACCGCCGGTTTGTCGCCGGTCCGGAGCGTGAGCCTCGGCGTCATCCTCCTCGCCGGAGCGCTGCTGCTCGGCGTTGCCGCCGGCTCGGCCGATCTCGGCGCCGGCCAAGCCCTGCTCGCACTGACCCGATCCGGAGCCGAGGGCGGCGACATCATCTGGGACTTCAGGTTGCCGCGCGTCCTCGTCGCTGCCCTGATCGGAGGCCAGCTCGCCCTGGCCGGCGCCCTCACCCAGAGCACCCTGCGCAACCCGCTGGCCGATCCCGGCATTCTCGGCATCACCGGCGGTGCCAGCCTCGCCGCCGTCGCCCTGATCCTGGCCGGCGAAAGGCTGGCGATCCCCGGCCGCATCCTGTTCGACCTGCTGCCGCTCATCGCCTGCCTCGGCGGCATCGCCGCCGCCGCCCTGGTCTACCGCCTGGCCTGGGCCGGCGGCGCTGCGTCCAGGCGCCTGGTGCTCTGCGGCATCGGCGTGTCCAGCATCCTCCAGCTCCTGGTCGCCGGGCTGCTGGCCGGCTGGGGCCAGGGACGGATCGAGGGCATGCTGGTCTGGGTCGCCGGCAGTCTCTACGCCAGCGGATGGGACGAGGTCGGCGTTCTTGCCGCGACCGCCGCCGCCGGGGCGATCGCCCTGCCCTTCCTCAAGCGTCCGGCAGCCCTGCTCGCCCTTGGCGACCATCCCGCCCGCAGCCTCGGCCTCGACGTCGAGCGGGCCCGGCTGCTGGCGATCGGCGCCGCGGTCTTCCTCTCCTCGACGGCGGTGGCCATGGCCGGCGCCGTCGGCTTCATCGGACTGGTCGTGCCGCAGGCGGCGCGGCTCCTGACCGGTCCCGATCCGGAACGCGTCATCCTGGTTTCGCCGCTGCTCGGCGCGGTCCTGGCGGTGACGGCCGACACCGCCGGCCGCACGCTGTTCACGCCCTATGAGGTCCCCGTCGGCGTGCTTTGCGCCATGATCGGCGTGCCGCTCTTTCTCTTCCAGCTGCGCCGGAGCCGCTGATGGCGATCACAGCCGACCGCCTCGATCTCGGCTACGGTGCCGGGCTGGTCGTGCCCGGGCTCGATCTTGCGCTCGACGCAGGCAGCATCACCTGCCTGATCGGCCCGAACGGCTGCGGCAAGAGCACGATCCTGCACGGGCTCGGCCGGCTGCTGGCGCCGCGCGACGGCGTGCTGACCCTCGACGGGCGTGTCTTCCGCGACTGGACCGGCAAGGCCTTTGCCCGGCGGGTGGCGATCCTGCCGCAAAACCCGGCGGTCCCCGAGGGGCTGACCGTCACCGATCTCGTCGCCCATGGCCGCTATCCCCATCGGCCGCTGCTCGGCCGCGGCGACCAGGACGGCGTCCGCGCCATCGAAGAGGCCATCGCGGCGACCGGCCTCGACAGCCTGCGGCATCGCCCGGTTTCCGACCTCTCCGGCGGCGAGCGGCAACGGGCCTGGATCGCCATGGCCCTCGCCCAGCAGGCCCGGATCCTGCTCCTGGACGAACCGACCACCTATCTCGACATCCGCCACCAGCTCGACCTGATGGAGCTGCTGCGCCGGCTGAACCGGGAGCGCTCCCTGACGCTGGTCGTCTCCCTGCACGACCTGGCACAGGCAGCGCGCTACGCCGACCGGTTGCTCGCCGTCTCCGGCGGGCGCATCGTCGCCGACGGGCCGCCGCGCGACGTCTTCACCCGCCGGATGCTGGCATCCGTCTTCGGCATCGAGGCCCGCATCCTGTGGGAAGACGGATTGCCGCTCTGCCTGCCGATTCGCGCCGCCGCACGCCAGGACGATTCCGGTGCGTCGAGCCGGACGGCCGCCGAATGAGACCCGAAAACAGATCCGATCAAGCCATGACGAGCAGCAGCACCATAACGACCTGGTACATCGACTCCGACGCGGAGAATGCCATGGGCTCCGGCCATGCTCCGATCTGGCGCCATCTGATCGGGCTGGTGCCGGAGCGCGATCTCTCCGCAAGGTCCGTGCTCGACTTCGGCTGCAGCCAGGGCGGCTTCCTGCGCCTGCTCTATGCCGTCAGGCCGTTCGAGCGTGCGCTCGGCCTCGACATCGCCACCGCTTCGATCGCACGCGCCAATGCGCTGAAAGGCGACCTGCCGATCCAGTACGAGGTCATCGGGGATCTCGCCCCCTGGACCGGTGCCTTCGACATCGCCTTCAGCCACGAGGTCCTCTACCTCCTGCCCGACCTCGACGCCCATGCCGCGACGATCCGCCGGCTGCTGCGCCCCGGCGGGGTCTACTACGCCGTCACCGGCTGCCACGTCGACAATCCGCTCTGGCCGCATTGGCGCAGCTATATCCCGAAGGTGACCAATGTCGCGGTGCAGGACTATTCGCTCGACGACTATGCCGCCGCCTTCCGCCGCCAGGGCCTCTCGGTCTCGGCACGCAAGCTCGGCTATGACGGCTTCGTGCCGGCCGATCCGCCCGGCGGCTGGTATCCGCGGCTCTGGGACGAGCTCGGCTATTACGCCGAGGCCAAGGTGGTGTTCCGCGTCACGGCGCCGGCCGGCGGCGCGGCCGGGTCTCAATAGCCGACGGTGAAGCGCCGGCGGCTGTGCGCCGGCTTCTCGATCTCGTCGACCATGGCGATGGCATAGTCGGCGAAGGAGATGCGGCTGCCCTCGCCATCGCTGAGCAGTTGGTCGCCGCCGAGGCGGAAGCGGCCCGTGCGCGGACCGGCCTCGAACAGGGCCGATGGCGACAGGAAGGCCCAGTCCAGGTCCTTCTCCGCCTTGAGCATATCGAGGAAGGCCGCGCCCCTGGAGCCTTCGCGCTTGTAGGCCTCCGGGAACTGCGGCGTGTCGATCAGGCGCACGCCGGGGGCGACCTCCAGGCTGGCGGCTCCGCCGACGACGAGATAGCGCTTCACGCCCGCCGCCTTGACCGCCTCGATCAGCACATGCGGGTCGCTGTCGCTGAACCTCACCGCCGAGACGACGGCATCGTGCCCCTTCAGCAGCCCGGCCAGCGCGGCACCGTCGGCGACGTCGCCGGCCCTGGCGGTGATGCCCGCGAGCGCGGCGATCTTCCCGGGGTAACGCGCGATGCCGGTCACCTCGTGCCCGCGGCGTGCCAATTCCGCGACGATCTCCGATCCCGCCCGTCCGGACGCTCCGATCACGGCGATCTTCATGACGCGGCTCTCCTTGCCTGGTTTCGAATAGTGACCAGATGCAGAAAATACGCTAACAGGTAAAGAGAGCACTTTTGCGTTAGCTGGTCACCGTCATGAAACCACCTGCGGGCTCCGCCGACAGGCGTCCCAATCCCTACGACGCCAATTGCCCGACCCGGCAGATCCTCGATCGCATCGGCGACAAATGGGCGGTGCTGGTGCTGGGCCGCCTGGCCCGGGGGCCGGTGCGCTTCAACCGCTTGCGGCGCGAGATCGAGGGCATTTCGCAGAAGATGCTGGCGCAGACGCTGCGCGAGCTGGAGCGCGACGGCCTGATCCACCGCGCCGCCTTCGCCACCGTGCCGGTCACCGTGGAATATTCGATCGCTCCGCTCGGCCGCACCCTGACAGGCCCGATCGAGGCGCTCAGCCGCTGGGCCGAGACGCATATGGCCGATGTCGCCACCGCCCGCGAGCGTTACGACCGGGCCGCAGAGGCTGCCTGACCCATCCTCGGGACGAAAGCAGGGGCCGGCGTCCCGAGCGCACGGGGAATGGCAGCGGCCGCCAGGGGCCCGCCAGGGGCCGCCGGTCTAGACCAGCCGGCTCTGCTCGACCGCAGCCGCGATGAAGCTGGAGAACAGCGGGTGCGGCTCGAAGGGGCGCGACTTCAGTTCGGGGTGGTACTGCACGCCGATGAACCAGGGATGGTCGGCATATTCGATCGTCTCCGGCAGCAGGCCGTCCGGCGACAGGCCGCAGAACACCATGCCGGCCTTCTCCAGCCGCTCGCGATAGGCCATGTTGACCTCGTAGCGATGGCGATGGCGCTCGGAGATGGCGGTGGTGCCGTAGATCGAGGCGATCTTCGAGCCGCGCTTCAGTGCCGCCGGGAAGGCGCCGAGCCGCATCGTGCCGCCGAGGTCGCCGCCCTCCGCCCGCAGTTGCAGTTCGTTGCCGCTCATCCATTCGGTCATCAGGCCGACCAACGGCTCCGGCGTCGGGCCGAACTCGGTCGAGTTGGCATCCGCCACGCCGGCGAGCGAGCGCGCCGCCTCGATCACCGCCATCTGCATGCCGAAGCAGATGCCGAAATAAGGCACCTTGCGCTCGCGCGCGAAGGTGGCGGCCTTGATCTTGCCTTCGGCGCCGCGCTGGCCGAAGCCGCCGGGCACCAGGATGCCGTGCACATGCTCAAGGTGAGGCGCGGGGTCGGCGCCCTCGAAGATCTCGCTCTCGATCCAGTCGAGATTGACCTTGACGCCGTTGGCGATGCCGCCATGGGCCAGCGCTTCCATCAGCGACTTATAGGCGTCCTTGAGGCCCGTATACTTGCCGACGATGGCGATCGTCACCTCGCCTTCCGGATTGTGCACGGTGCGCGAGATTCGCTCCCAGCGCGTGAGGTCCGGCGCCGGCGCATCCTCGATGCCGAAGGCGGCGAGAACCTCGCCGTCCAGGCCGGCGCGGTGATAGGCCACCGGCACGTCGTAGATCGAGGACACGTCGCGCGCCTCGATCACCGCCGTCTCGCGCACATTGCAGAACAGGGCCAGCTTGCGCCGCTCCTCGGCCGGCACGGCCCGGTCGCTGCGGCAAAGCAGGATGTCCGGCTGGATGCCGATCGAGCGCAGCTCGGCCACCGAGTGCTGCGTCGGCTTGGTCTTGAGCTCGCCCGCAGAGGGAATGAACGGCAGCAGCGTCAGGTGCACATAGATGCAGGCGCCGCGCGGCAGGTCGTTCTTGATCTGGCGGATCGCCTCGAAGAAGGGCAGGCCCTCGATGTCGCCGACCGTGCCGCCGATCTCGACGAGGACGAAATCGAACCCGTCATTGCCGTCGAGCACGAAGTCCTTGATGGCGTTGGTGACGTGCGGGATCACCTGGATTGTGGCGCCGAGATAGTCGCCGCGCCGCTCCTTGGCGATGATGTCGGAATAGATCCGGCCGGTGGTGATGTTGTCCTTCTTCGTCGCCGGCACGCCGGTGAAGCGCTCGTAATGGCCGAGGTCGAGATCGGTCTCGGCACCGTCGTCGGTGACGAACACCTCGCCGTGCTGGTACGGGCTCATCGTGCCCGGATCGACATTGAGATAGGGATCGAGCTTGCGCAGGCGGACCTTGTAGCCACGCGCCTGCAGGAGGGCACCCAAGGCGGCCGATGCCAAGCCCTTGCCGAGCGAGGAGACCACGCCGCCGGTGATGAAGATATACCGCGTCATGGGCCCCCATTCTAACCAATTGCCAAACGATTCGGGGAACCGGTCTTGCGACCGGTCCCGTGATTCTCAAGCCAGGATGTACCGCGACCGGGCCGACGGGCCCGTCGATGCTACTGCGACTGCGGAACCTGCGGCCCCGTCGGGGCCGGAGCCGGAGCCGGCTGCGCGGGCTGCTGCGGCCCCCTTAGCTGGTCGAGGAGCGTGCCCTGCGGCGGCGCGGACTGGCCGGCCGGAGCGGCGGGCTGCTGCACGCGATCGAAGATCGAGCCGGAATTGCCGTGATAGCCTGCCAGGACCGACAGCAGCAGGCTGGTCAGGAAGAACAGGCCCGCCAGGATCGCGGTGGTCCGGGTCAGGAGGTTGGCCTGCCCGCGACCCGTCATGAAACCGCCGCTGCCGCCGCCGATGCCGAGCCCGCCCCCTTCCGAGCGCTGCAGCAGGACAACCACGACGAGCGCCAGCACCACCATCAAGTGGATGACGATAAGAACGGTCTGCATGAAAGGAACGATCCGAAACGAAACTTGGGGCGGTCTCTACACGATACGCCGGCGCATTTCCACCCTCTCCTTTGCCCGGTCCGCGTCGCGGACCGGAAGGAGCGGCCGGCGCCCGCCGACGGCCGGCGGGCGCCTCGAGGAGTTACTTGGCGTCGGTGGCGAGCTGCATCTTGATGATCTTGTCGGGATCCTGCACCGGCTCGCCGCGCTTGATCTTGTCGACTGCCTCCATGCCCGAGACCACCTCGCCGATCACGGTATACTTGCCGTTCAGGAAGGAGCCGTCGGCGTACATGATGAAGAACTGGCTGTTTGCCGAGTTCGGATCCTGCGAGCGGGCCATGCCGACCGTGCCGCGCACGAAAGGCTGCTTGGAGAACTCGGCCGGCAGGTCAGGCAGGTCCGAGCCGCCCATGCCGGTGCCGGTCGGGTCGCCGGTCTGGGCCATGAAGCCGTCGATCACGCGGTGGAAGACGATGCCGTCATAGAAGCCCTTCTTGGTCAGGGTCTTGATGCGCTCGACATGCTTGGGCGCCAGATCCGGCCGCAGCCTGATGGTCACGCGGCCGTATTTGGTGTCGAGGTAGACGGTATTCTTCGGGTCGGACTGCGCGGCGGACACCGCAGGACTCGCCAGGGCGAGAGCGAAGGCGATGGTTGCGGCGGTGAGGATACGAAGCACGGGATTGTCTCCTTGGCCCGTCAGGGCCTGTCATCGGGGCGAGCGAAACGGGATTTCAGGCGCCGCAGCACGCTTGGTGGCACGAAGCCCGAGACGTCGCCGCCCATGGCGGCGATCTGGCGCACAAGCGTGGCGGTGATGGGGCGGACCATCGGCGACGACGGCAGGAACACCGTCTGGATGCCCGGCGCCAGCGAGGCGTTCATGCCGGCCATCTGCATCTCGTAGTCGAGATCGGTGCCGTCCCGCAGGCCGCGGATCAGCATGGTCGCGCCGACGCGCTTGGCGGCATCGACGGCCAGGTCGGCGAAGGTGATCACCTCCAGGACCGTCCCCCCGGTCACCGGCTCGCAATCCTCGCGGATCATCTCGGCGCGCTCCTCCGCCGAGAACAGCGGCGTCTTGCCGGGATGCACGCCGATGGCGACCACCAGCCGGTCGGCAATGGCACAGGCATGGCGGATCACGTCGACATGGCCATTGGTCAAGGGATCGAACGAGCCGGCATAGAAGGCGGTGCGGGTGATGGCCTGCGTCATCGCGTCATCCCTGGTGATGGGCGAGCGTTACCGGCCCGGCGGCGAGCCCGCAAGCCGAAGATGCGGCCGTCGGGGCCGGAGGGCGCAGGCCCCGCCGGTCCGCACACGCTTCCGTGAACACAACGAGATCCCGTTCCGGTGGGAACATCTTGAAGCCGTCGCCGTTTGTTACCAGATCCTTGCACAAGGGGATTGACTGTGTGCCAAAACGCACAGCGAGTTTCACGCAGTTTTGAGATTGAACGGATTGTAAACAGCGTAACATATCGTTCAAACAAACCGAGCCTTCAGGGAGGCGAAAAAAATGAAACCCCGTCGTTCCGTGCTTGCGGTCGGTGGCGGCATGTTTGTTCTGGCTGCGGCATCGTTGCTCGACATGGCCAAGGTTCCCTCCCCTGCCATTGCCGCACGCGGTGATCGCCTGGATGTTGCCGAGTTGGCGGCGCGGTGTGGTGCCGGCTCGCTGATGGCCGCCTGTGCCACCAACCCCAACCAGGATGTCGCGCGCGCCAAGGCGCGCAACGGCTCCATGCTCCAGGTGTTCGAGAAGCCCGGCGAGACGATTCTCGTCCGTGTCAAGCTCGGAGACTGAATTTTCACAAGTTCCCGGAACTTTCGCGCAACCGGCGCGTAGTTCCTCCGATCTCCAAGATCCCGGGCCCCCCACGCAGTCTGACCCCAAGCCCGGAACTCCAAGCGCGGCGCCGCAAGGCGACCGCGCTTTTTTCTGCTCGCGCCCCCGGCGCCGGATGCGTTACTCCGTCGCAGCCTCGTCCTCGCCGTCGTCGCTGATGCGCTCCACCGAGACCACATGCTCGCCCTCGGCCGTGTTGAAGACGATCACGCCCTGCGATCCGCGGCTGACGATGCGGATGCCCGCGACCGGGCAGCGGATCAATTGTCCGCCGTCGGTCACCAGCATGATCTGGTCGGACGCCTCCACCGGCCAGGACGACACGAGGCGGCCGTTACGCTCGTTCACGGCCATGGCGGCGATGCCCTTGCCGCCGCGTCCGGTGATCCGGTACTCGAACGAGGAGGTGCGCTTGCCGTAACCGTTCTCCGAGATGGTGAGGATGAACTGCTCGGCGGCCGAGAGCTCCGCGTAGCGCTCGGTCGAGATCTCGACCGGCCCGGCTGCGTCCTCCGCCTCCTCCACCGCCGCCTCGCCGTTCTCCGCCTCGCCCAGCACCGCCCGGCGCATGCGGAAATAGGTGGTGCGCTCCTCGGGCGAGATCTCCAGGTGACGGATCACCGCCATGGAGATGACGGTGTCGCCCTCCTCCAGCTTGATGCCGCGCACGCCCATGGAATCGCGGCCCTTGAACACGCGTACGTCGTCGACGCGGAAGCGGATGCACTGGCCTTCCGCCGTGGTCAGCAGGATGTCGTCGGCCTCGGTGCAGATCGAGACGTCGCAGATCTGCTCGCCCTCCTCCAGCTTCATGGCGATCTTGCCGGCACGGTTGACCTGCACGAAGTCGGACAGGTCGTTGCGCCGCACCGAGCCGGAATTGGTGGCGAACATGATGTGCAGCGTCGACCAGGAGCTCTCGTCCTCCGGTAACGGCATGATCGTGGTGATGCGCTCGTCGCCTTCGATCGGCAGCAGGTTGATCAGCGCCTTGCCGCGTCCCTGCGGCGTGGCGAGCGGCAGGCGCCAGACCTTCTCCTTGTAGACCCGCCCCTTCGAGGAGAAGAACAGCACGGGCGTGTGCGTGTTGGCGACGAACAGGCGGGTGACGAAATCCTCCTCGCGCGTCTGCATGCCGGCGCGGCCCTTGCCGCCGCGGCGCTGTGCCCGGTAGGTCGAGAGCGGCACGCGCTTGACATAGCCGGCATGGCTGACCGTGACGACCATGTCCTCGCGCTGGATCAGGTCCTCGTCCTCGAAATCGGCATCGGAATCGAGGATCTGGGTCAGGCGCGGCGTCGCATGCGCGGCCTTGATCGCCTCCAGCTCCGTGCGGACCATGCCGAGGATGCGGGCACGCGAGCGCAGGATGTCGAGATAGTCGCGGATCTGGTCGGCGAGCTTCTGCAGTTCCTCGCCGATCTCGTCGCGCCCGAGGGCGGTCAGCCGGGCGAGGCGCAGGTCGAGGATGGCCCGCGCCTGCGCTTCCGACAGGCGATAGGTGCCGTCGGGATTCATGGGGTGCTTGGGGTCGTCCACGAGCAGGATCAGCGGCGCGATGTCGCCGGTCGGCCAGTCCCGCCCCATCAGCGCCTCGCGCGCCGTGTTCGGGTCGGGGCTGGTGCGGATGATCCGGATCACCTCGTCGATATTGGCGACGGCAGTGGCCAGGCCGCACAGGATATGGGCGCGGTCGCGGGCCTTGGCCAGCAGGTACTTGGTGCGCCGGGAGATCACCTCCTCGCGGAAGTCGACGAAGGCGGAGATGAAGTCCTTGAGGTTCATCAGCTCCGGCTTGCCGCCGTTGAGCGCCACCATGTTGCAGCCGAAGTTGGTCTGCAGCTGGGTGAAGCGGTAGAGCTGGTTCAGCACCACCTCGCCGACCGCGTCGCGCTTGAGCTCGATCACCAGGCGCATGCCCTTGCGGTCGGACTCGTCGCGCACGTCGGAGATGCCCTCGAGGCGCTTCTCACGCACCAGTTCGGCAATGTTCTCCTGCAGCGTCGCCTTGTTCACCTGGTAGGGCAGCTCGGTGACGACGATGGCGTCGCGGTCCTTGCGGATCTCCTCGACCGCCGCGGTGGCGCGCATGATCACCGAGCCGCGGCCGGTGTTGTAGGCCGAGCGGATGCCGCTGCGGCCGATGATCTGGGCGCCGGTCGGAAAGTCCGGCCCCGGAATCAGCTCGATCAGCTCGTCGATGGTGACGCCGGGATTGTCGATATAGGCGAGGCAGGCGTCGACCACCTCGCCGAGATTGTGCGGCGGGATGTTGGTGGCCATGCCGACGGCGATGCCGCCGGCGCCGTTGACCAGGAGATTGGGGAACTGCGCCGGCAGGACCGTCGGCTCCTGCTTGGAACCGTCATAATTGTCCTGGAAGTCGACCGTGTCCTTGTCGATATCCTCGATCAGCGCCACCGCCGCCTTGGACATGCGCGATTCGGTGTAGCGCATCGCCGCCGGCATGTCGCCGTCGACCGAGCCGAAATTGCCCTGGCCATCGACCAGCATCAGCCGCATCGAGAAGAACTGCGCCATGCGCACCAGGGCGAAATAGATCGCCTGGTCGCCATGCGGGTGATACTGACCCATGACGGCGCCGACGATGTTGGCCGACTTGACGTATTTCTTGTCGGGGGTGTGCCCGTTCTCATACATCGAATAGATGATGCGCCGGTGCACCGGCTTCAGGCCGTCGCGGGCATCCGGCAACGCGCGGCTGACGATCACGCTCATGGCGTAATCGAGATAGCTGCGGCGCATTTCGTCGGTGATGGAGATGGATCGAATCTCGGACGGCTCGCCGTCGCCCGGACGCTTGTCGTTCTCGTCAGTCAATGCACGGCCTCGGACCGATTCTGATCCGTTCTTCTAAACGATTCCGACCGATCGCACCACTCTCGCAGGAATGCAGGGCAACGGCATCTTTCGAAAATCTTTCAACGCATTACCCGGCCTTGCCGCCCCGCGCCCGGCGGCCCGTCGCCGTCGGCCCCGGCCCTGCCGCCCGCTCCTCGTCCAGGGCGCAGCAGGTCGCCAGGCAGGCGATCGTCTCGCGTCCGCCCGCATCCCAGCAGCGGCCCTGCGGCAACTCGACGACATGGCCACGCCACAGGCGCACCACGGCCCAATCGCCGGCGCCGCTCTCGCAGGAGTCGACGTCCACCGCGGTCAGGTCGCGATAGAACATCGTTTCGCGAAGCGCGGTCAGGCACCTGGCCTCGAGGCGGGATCGTGACAGGCGCTGGCGCAGAATCGATCGGGCCGTTCCGGTCTGGGACTTCGATCGCGCGGAGCCAGGCCGCATCGCCGTCCCGAGGGGCTGCCGTTCTTTCAGTCGCATGACATGACTTTAGGGAATGTAGGCGGGCGGAGCAATGGCGGTAGCCGGTTACAACAGCGGACTAAACATCCGTCCGAGATTCTCCGCAACCTTGAATGCGAGGGGCCGTGCGTCCCACGCGGTCGGTGACAGCAGGTCGCTGCCGGCGAAATAATGCTCCTGCTCGGCCCGCAGCCGTGCCGCGACGTCCCGGCCGTAGAACATCAGCATCACCTCGGAGTTGAGGACGAAGGAACGGATGTCGACATTGCTGGAGCCGATCACCGCCACATCGTCGTCGATGGCGATGTTCTTGGCGTGCAGCAATCCGTCCCGGTAGAGCCGGATATGCACGCCGCTCGCCATCAGCTCCGAATAGTAGGAGCGCTGCGCCAGCCGCACCAGATACTGGTCGGCGACGCGCGACAGGATCAGATGGACCTTGACGCCGCGCAGCACCGCGGTCCGCAGCGCTTCGAGCAGAGGCCCGCTCGGCACGAAGTAAGGCGTGGCGATCACCACCCGTTGGCGCGCATCGTGGATGGCGGCGACGATCAGCGTCTCGATGCCGGAGCCGGGATAGTCCGGCCCGCCGGGCAGGACCTGCGCCGCCACCTCGCCGGCAATGTCGGCGCCGGGCAGCAGGTCGTCGCCAGCCAGCGCCTCGTCGGTTTCCAGGAACCAGTCGGCGATGAACACGGACTGCAGCTCCAGCGCCACCGGTCCGCGCGCCCGAACCATCAGCTCCTTGTTGACGATGCCGGGCTTGAAGGCGGCATCGACGATGTTCTGCGAGCCGGCATAGCCGATCCGCCCGTCGATCACGGCGATCTTGCGATGGTTGCGCAGGTCGGCCCGTGCCGACTGGCGCCGGAAGATGCTGACCGGCAGCACGGCGCGCACCCACACCTTGTCAGCCTGCAGCAGGGCCTGGACCCGGTCGATCCACGGCCGCGAGCCGAGCGCGTCGATCAGCACGCGGCAGGAGACGCCGCGCGCCGCAGCCCGCCGCAGCGCCTCGATCACCTGCCGGCCGGTGGCATCGTCGGCGAAGATGTAGAACAGGAGATGGACGTGGAAGCGGGCGGCGTCGATGTCGGCGACCAGCCGGTCGATCGTCCCCTGGTAGTCCGCCAGCAGTTCCACATCGTTGCCGTCGACGACCGGCATCTGGCCGAGGCTCTGCACCAGTTTCGCCGCCCCGGCGGCGCGGACCGGCAGGCGCATCGTCGTGGCGCCGGTCAGCCGGGCGATCTGCTCGCCGGTGACGCCGAGGAGCTGCGGCAGGCGTTCGACCCGCTCGCGCCGCCAGCGCGGAAAGGTCGGACGGCCGATCAGCCAGTACAGGATCAGCGCCGGCCAAGGCATGAACAGCACCAGCAGCAGCCAGCCGCGCGCCGCATCCGGCGACCGCCGGAACGGCACGATCACGATCATCGCAAGCCGGATCAGCCATTCCGAAATATAGAAGGCGACGGCCCAGGAACTGGCATCGTGCGGAATCAAGGAAATCCCCCTCGCCCGACCATAGCGCGCCGGGAAGAGGAAGGCACCGCCGCCGCCACGGCATGGTGGGTTGCCCCCGCGCGCCTCAGGTCAGGCGCTGCCGCAGCCCTTCATGCAAAATAAACGATATCAACAAAAACCCGCGCGGCGTGCCGCGCGGGGCCTTCGAAAGGACGTCGGATGCGACCGGGCTCAGGGGCACTGGACCGCGTAACGGCGGCCGTAGCGGTCGCGGGCCCAGCAGGCGCGCGGAGTGGTTTCGGCACCGATGATCGCACCGGCCGCGCCGCCCACGACGCCGCCGACGATGGCGCCGCCCGCCGACCGCGAGGCGAGGCCGCCGATCAGCGCGCCGCTGCCGGCGCCGATCGCCGCGCCGCCGAGGGCGCGATCGGAGCGCGAGTACTCGCTGCAACCCGCCATGGCGAGGCCGGCGGCGGCGACAAGAAGAAGCTTTCTCATGGGGTATCCTCCCAGCTGTGAATCAAACGAACGGTAGCCAAGTCTGCCGCGGCGTCCCCCGCCGTGCAACATCGATGGCGAAACCTGATCGTTCCGGCACCGGGGGTCACGCCTCGGACGCCGGACGGGCCTTGAGAATGATACGGGTCGCCCCCAATCGCACTCATGCGCACCTCTTCCCCTTTAACCCGAGCCGCCGTGCCGACACAACCCACCGGTCTCTTCGCAGATGCGAAAGCATGTTGCGCCAGCCGCCCGTGACGATTAACGGTTGGGCGATTTCATTTTTCGCCGGAGCTGTGCGCATGGAAGCGCTGTTCATCGGTCATGCCTATATCGACGTGACGTTCGTGGCCGACGCCCTGCCGCAAGGGGATGAGAAATCGGTGGCGAGGGATTACGCCGTCGCTTTCGGCGGCAACGCGACGACCGCAGCGTTCTGCTGCGCCAAGCTTGGCGTGATCCCGGACCTGATCACTACCAATTCGAACGACTGGCTTGGCCGTATGTTCCTCGACATGGCGGCGAAGTACGGGATTTCCGTGCATCCGCGGAAGGTGAAGCGTTCCTCGCTGTCCTTCATCATGCCCAAGGACGGCAAGCGCGCCATCGTCCGCGCCCGCGACGACGCCTATCTCCATCCCTTCCCGCATCTCAACCTCAGCTCCTGCCGGGCATTGCACCTAGACGGCCACCTCGCCGATGCGGCGCTGCACTATGCCAAGGAGTTCCGCCGGCTCGGCCGCATGGTCTCGCTCGACGGCGGCGGCCTGCGCTCCAACACCGACGAGCTGCTCGGCTATGTCGACGTGGCGGTGGTGGCCGAACGCCTGTGCGAGCAGATGAACCTCTCCGACAGCGCCATGCTCGACTATCTCAAGCAGCGCGGCGTCAAGGTCGGCGGCGTGACCCAGGGCGAACGCGGCATGCTCTGGTACGACGAGACCGGGCGGGTGCAGCGCATGCCGGCCCTTGTGGTGCCGCGCGCCGCCGTCGTCGACACCAACGGTGCCGGCGACATCTTCCACGGCGCCTATATGTACTCCTATCTGTGGCGGCCGCTGTCGCGCTGGGAGGATCATTTCCGCTTCGCCCGCGCCGCCTCGACCCATGCCATCCAGTTCCTCGGCAACGAGGCCAAGCTGCCGACCCGCGAGGACGTCGAGGCGATCGAGACGCGGTTCCAGCCCGCCGCCGCCTGAGCCCTTGCCCACGGGGCGGCGGCTCCGGCCGGCGTCCGGCGGCGTTGCCATGATCGATTTCGCAGTCTCGACGTGAAATCGATCCCACGCGGATTCGATCGCACAAGCGGGATGGATTGGGCCTGCTCGCAGATCAGCGTCGATCCGGCAGGAGCTGATCGCCGCCCATATCCGGGGGCCGGCCGGACGGAGCGATCCCTCCGGGAGCGCGAGCTCCTGCCGCCTCACCTTCCGACGCCCTGATCACGGCCCTCGCTGGTGGCCAGGCCATCCTGCTCGGAGCTCGCCGTGCGGGAGCGCACATCCCACCCCGGGGCCGGCCTCGCATGACGGCGCCGCGGTCGGGGCCGCAACGCCCGTCGCGGCTGTGCTAACCTGATGGCAAGCCGGGCGCCCGGCAATTCATTCCCACGGGAGCGACGAGGATGAAGACGAGAATGTCCCTCTTTTCCGGCAAGGGAGCTCCGCGGCTGCGCCTCCGCCTCGCCGCCGCGCTGGTCGCTGCCGGGCTCGCATCCGCGGCTCCCCTGTCCGCACAGGCGCAGGATGCCGCGCCTTCCATCACCATCGGCGCCACCACGCCCGACCCTGCCGGCCACGGCGTCACGCTCAGCGACGTCAAGATCGCCTATCCCGGCGCGAACGGCACGGCGATCGGCATCAGCAGGCTCGTGATCAAGGGCCTGGACGCCTCCGGAGACACGTTCAAGGCCCGCGAAATCGCCGTCGAGGGGCTGACGACGCGCTATGTCGCCGGCGCCGAGGTGCAAATGGCCGTCGACGCCGCCACCATCACCGATGTCTCCGGCCCCCTCCCCTCGGCCGACAAGCTCGGCGCCGCGGCCAGGCCGGGCTCGCTCCCCCCTCTCGGCGAATGGCTGCTGGCAGCCAAGGCCAAATCGATCCGCATCCCGACAGTTTCGGTCAGGACGACGTTCGACAAGGTCCACAGCCTGGCGATCTACAAGGATATCGCCGTGACCGGCATCGACGCCGGCAGGGTCGCCGCCATGCTCGCCGCAGGCGCCAGCCAGGAGACGACCGGCGGCACGCCCGAAGCGAACTCGAAGATCACCATCGGCCGGATGTCGGTCGAGGACATCGATTTCAACGTCTACGCCGCCTGGCTCGACGACGCGATCGCAGCAGCAGCGCCCAAGGAGAAGCGGCTGGTCTACAGGACCTTCTCGGCCCGGGACATGGCCATGACGGTCGAGAACATGACCATGACGATGGCCAAGATCAGCGGCAGCGACGTGAAGGTCGGCCCGCCGCCGATGAAGCCTTCGGAGTTGCTGGCTCTCCTCGCCAAGATGTCGAGCAATCCCAAGCTGGGCGAGGAGCAACCGGCCGAGGCGATCGCGTTCACGCGCGGCATCCTCGGAGCCTTCACGCTCGGCACGATGGCGGTCGAGGGCCTGGCGGTGTCCGAGGCCGGCAAGCCTCCGGTCGAGATCGGCCTGTTCCGGATCGAGGACTATGCCGGCGCCCGGATCGGCGAGATCCGCCTCGGCGACATGGCGATGACCGATCCGAAGGAAGGCGCAGTCGTCAAGCTCGGCTCCTTCGCCATCCGGGGCTTCGAGATCGTCGATCTCGAAACCATGCTCGACAAGATCGCTCGAAGCGAGTCGCCCGACGACCTGCCGCTGGAGCAGTATCCGAAGCTGCGAGTCGCGGGCGTCGCCGTCGCCGATCTCGACGTCTCCGTCCCCGGCAAGGGCGAGTTCTCGATCGGCGGCTTCACCCTCGACACGCCGGACTGGATCGGTTTCCTCCCCACCTCGATCAAGACCCGCGTCGCCGGCTTCAGCATGCCGATCGACGCCATCGACGACGAGAAGGCGCGCGAGGGCTTTGCGGCGCTCGGGCTCGGCACCCTTACCATCAACAGCACCGTCGATGCGGAGTGGAAGGAGGCTGACCAGACGCTGGCGCTCGGCCCGATCTCGCTCGACATCGACGGCATCGGCAAGGCCGAGGTCGGCGGCGCGCTCGGCGGCGTGCCGAGGAGCGTCTTCGAGAACCCGGAGACCGCGCAGGCCGCGATCGTCACCCTCGACTTCCGCGGCCTGACGCTGTCGCTGCAGGACGGCGGCGCCTTCGCCAAGCTGATCGCCCAGGCGGCCAAGAAGAAGAACACCACGCCGGCCAAGCTGGCGCAGCAGCTCTCCCTGCAGATCCAGGGCGGCATGATCGGCCTGCTCGGCATGGAGGAGGCCGGCAAGCAGCTCGGCGCCGCCGTCCAGGCCTTCATCACCAATCCCAGATCGTTCAATCTGGCGGTCCACGCGCTGGAGCCGATCCCGGCCCTGACGCTGATTCAGGTGAAGGGCGGCGACAAGGCTTCGCTCGATCTGGTGAAGAAGGCGATCCGGATCGAGGCTCGCGCCAACAAGTGACGGTCCCGGCGGGGCCCGGCGGACCCTCAGCCCGCCGCCTGGGTCTGCGCCTCGACCACGGCGGTCGCGGTCATGTTGACGACGCCGCGTGCCGTCACCGAGCTGGTGAGGATGTGCGCCGGCTTGGCCCCGCCGATCAGGATCGGGCCGACCGGCAACGCATCGGCCAGCATGCGCGTCAGCTGGTAGGCGATGTTGGCGGCGTCGAGGTTGGGCATGACCAGGACATTGGCCTCGCCGGTCAGGCGCGACTGGCTGAGCTTCAGTTCGCGCACGGCCGGCGACAGGGCGCTGTCGGCTTGCATCTCGCCGTCCGCTTCCAGATCCGGCCGCTTCTCCATCAGGATCTCCAGGGCGTGGCGCATCTTGCGGGCCGAGTCGGTGTCGTAGGACCCGAAATCCCCGTGAGACAGCAGGGCGATCCGCGGCTCGAGGCCGAAGCGCTTGACGTGCTCGGCCGCCAGGATCGCCATCTCGGCGATCTCCCCGGCGCAGGGATCGGGCTTCACCTGGGTGTCGCAGATGAAGAACACGCCCTTGGAGGTGATCACCAGCGACAGGGCCGAGAAGCTCTGGACACCCGGCGCCAGGCCGATGATCTGCTGCACGGCCTTGAGATTGCGCATATAGCCGCCTTCGAGGCCGCAGATCATGGCGTCGGCGTCGCCGCGCTGCAGCGCCAGGGCCGCGATCACCGTGTTGTTCGAGCGCACCGTGGTGCGCGCCCGCTCCGGCGAGATGCCCTGCCGGCCGGCCAGCTCGTGGTAGAGCGTCCAGTAATCCTTGTAGCGCGGGTCGTCGGCCGGATCGATCACCTCGAAATCCGTCTCCGGCCGGATGGTCAGGCCGAAGCGCTGGATGCGGCTCTCGATCACCGAGGGGCGGCCGATCAGGATGGGTTTGGCCAGCCCCTCCTCCAGCACGACCTGGGCGGCCCGCAGCACGCGCTCATCCTCGCCCTCGGCATAGACGACGCGCTTGGGCGCCGCCTTGGCCGCGGTGAACAGCGGCTTCATGATGAAGCCGGACCGGAAGACGAAACGCGTCAGGCTTTCGGCATAGGCGGCGAGATCCTCGATCGGCCGCTGCGCCACGCCCGACTCCATCGCCGCCTTGGCCACCGCCGGCGCGATGCGCAGGATCAGGCGCGGATCGAAGGGCGACGGGATCAGCGAGTCGGCGCCAAAGCGCAGCGCCTCCCCGCCATAGGCCCTGGCCACCACGTCGGACGGCGTCTCGCGCGCCAGCGCGGCGATCGCCTCCACGGTGGCCAGCTTCATCGCCTCGTTGATCGTGGTGGCGCCGCAGTCGAGCGCGCCGCGGAAGATATAGGGAAAGCACAGGACGTTGTTGACCTGGTTGGGGAAGTCCGACCGTCCGGTGCAGATCAGCGCGTCTGGACGCACGGCCCGCGCGTCGTCCGGCATGATTTCCGGGAAGGGGTTGGCGAGCGCCATGATCAGCGGACGCGGGCCCATGCGCGCCACCATCTCCGGCTTCAGCACGCCGCCGGCGGAAAGGCCGAGGAACACGTCGGCCCCCTCGATGATCTCGTCGAGCGTCCGCGCCGTGGTGTCCTGGGCGTAGGGCTCCTTCCACGGGTCCATCAGCTCCGTGCGGCCCTTGTAGACCACGCCCTTGATGTCGGCGACGAAGATGTTCTCGCGCCGGGCGCCGAGCGACACCAGGAGGTTGAGGCAGGCCAGCGCCGCGGCCCCTGCCCCGGAGGCGACGATCTTCACCGCCTCGATGCTCTTGCCCGACAGTTCCAGCGCATTGCGCACCGCCGCGCCGACGATGATCGCGGTGCCGTGCTGGTCGTCGTGGAACACCGGGATGTTCATGATCTCGCGCAGCCGGCGCTCGACCTCGAAGCACTCCGGCGCCTTGATGTCCTCCAGGTTGATGCCGCCGAAGGTCGGCTCCAGCGCCGCCACCACGGCGACGATCTCGTCGACGCTCTTGGGCGCGATCTCGATGTCGAACACGTCGATGCCGGAGAACTTCTTGAACAGGACGGCCTTGCCCTCCATCACCGGCTTGGAGGCGAGCGGCCCGATGTCGCCCAGGCCGAGCACGGCGGTGCCATTGGAGATCACGGCCACGAGGTTCTGGCGCGCCGTCAGGGTCGCCGCCTCGGCCGGATCGGCGGCGATCGCCTCGCAGGCCGCGGCCACGCCGGGCGAATAGGCCAGCGCCAGGTCGCGCTGGTTGCCGAGCGGCTTGGTCGGAACGACCTCCAGCTTCCCCGGGCGCGGCAGGCGGTGATAGACCAGGGCGCCGGAACGCAGATCATCGGAGATGGAAGATGTCATGAGATGCGCCTGCCGCAGGAGTGTTCGAACCGCCATCGCATCCCATACAAAGCCCGCGCTGTCACGACCCTTGACGCGAGCCGGCGCGGACGGCCAGGCGGTTTGCGTCACGGCGCGTGACCGGTTCCTCGGCCGCCCTCTCAGCCCGTTTGCCTCGACACGGCCTGCGCGCTATATCCGCCGGAGCTGGGAGTCATTCGAATTTTATCCGGTGCTTCGCACTGCTGGAGGATCGTGAATGCCTGAATCCGCGAGCCTGATCGACCTCGACGTCATCCGCAATGCCCCGACCAACCGCGAGCCCTATCCTCATTTCATGGCGCAGGGGTTCCTGCGGCAGGAAGCCATCTCGGATCTGCGGCGCGATTTCCCGAACATCGAGAAGCCCGGCTTCCTCACCGTCGAGGACGTGGACCTGCGCGGCAGCTTCAAGCGCCTGATCGAGGAGGTCGAAGGCTCGCCCCTGGCCAAGGCCCTGGAGGAGAAGCTCGGCCTCGAGCTCGATCCCTATCCGCGCCTGACCACCATCCGCCGCCTGTCCCAGCTCAAGGACGGGCGCATCCATACCGACAGCGAGAGCAAGCTCGCCACCTTCCTGGTCTACATGAACGACGAATGGGCCGACGACGGCGCCGGCCGCCTGCGCGTGCTGCGCGGCCCCGACGACTTCGACGACATGACCGCCGAGATCTCCCCGACCATGGGCTCGATCTTCGGCTTCCGCCGCGCCGACAATTCCTGGCACGGGCACAAGCCCTTCGCCGGCGAGCGGCGGGTGGTGCAGGTCACCTGGCTGCGCGATGCTTCGGAACTGGAGCGCAAGAAGAAGCGCAACACCGCCGCACAGTTCTTCAAAGGCATCTTCGGACGATAGGACGGCGGGCTGGTCCCGCGGCGGCCGCGGTCGCCGGCGCGCATCCTTTTGGCCAGGGCGTTTTGCGATTTGACGGAATCGCGTCAAACCGCAAGGACGCGTCGACATGAAAAGTTCAGGCAAAGGGCGTTTCCAGCGGGACGTGCTTTGTCCCAAGGGATGCGCGGTCTTGCCGGGCCGCTACCAACGGAGTGGCTTGGTTGAGCAGGTTCTCGAAGGCTCTGCGCGGCGTCTTCCCGTCGCTGCCGCGCAAGCGCAAGACGACGCCGGACGCCAGGGCGGCATGGCGCGAGCGTGACTATTTCCAGCGCGCCGCCGCCCGCAACATCGACGGCATCCCGGATGCGCGATGCTTCGTCCTGCAGAACGTCATCCGCAGCCTCGACCTTGTGCCCGGCGACGTCGCCGAGTGCGGCGTGCGCTATGGCAAGAGCTCGCTCTTCCTGATGGAAGCGAACCAGGCGCCACGGGCCTTCCATCTGTTCGATTCGTTCGAAGGCGTGTCCGACCCGACCGCGGAGGACGCCGTCCCCAGGACCGGCCGTGCCCATTGGCGGAAGAACGACCTTGCCGTCTCGGAAGAGGCGGTCCGCAACAATCTGAAGGCCTTTCCGGATGTCCGCCTCTACCGCGGCTGGATCCCGGCGCGCTTCGATGAGGTCGCGGACCGCAGCTTCGCGCTGGTCCATGTGGACGTCGACCTCTACGAGCCGACCCTGGCCACGCTCGACTTCTTCTGGCCGCGGCTCGTGCGCGACGGCATGGTCGTCTGCGACGATTACGGCTCGCCGCGCTGCCCGGGCGCCAAACGGGCAATGGACGAGTTCTTCGCCGGCAAGCCGGTCAAGTTCATGGAGCTGCCGACCATGCAGGTGCTCGTCACCAAGCTGGCCTGACGCGAAGGCCGCGGCTTCTCCCCCAGGCCTGGAACCGTCGGAGATCAGAGCGGCGCGGGCAGCGGCAGGGCGGGCGCCAGCTTCTCGCCGCCGGCCCGGGCGAGATGGCTGAAGTCCCGGAACAGGCTCCCCGCCTCGGTCTCGACCGGCCGGCAGGTCGCCGCGTCGCAGAACCGCGCCCATGGATCAAAATCGATGATCGAGGGGTGGCGCCGGGCGAAGCCGGTCAGAATCCCTTCCGAGATGGCCATCCTTCTGTAGATGTCGTCCTTCGGCTCGTCGCAGTCCGGCTTCTGGCTGCGCCACAGTGCGCGGATCAGGCATTTGCTCGGATCGAACCCGAACTCGGGCGTCTGCTGCATCAGCATGACGCGCCGACCGGCCTGCTCGATCTGCGCCGCCGTCCGCTCCAGGCCGTCGGCGAGCACCCGACGCGTGTTGTCCACCGTCATATCGTCGGAGCGTCCGTCGACGAGGAAGGGTGTCGGCAACCGGTCCAGCGGTGATTTCGGATCATGGGCATAGAGCGACCAGCGTGCCGCCATCACGACCAGCATGACGTCCGGCCGAGCCTGAATTTCGGCCCTCACCTTGTCGGCTGCCGCCCGGCAGCGCTCCTCGACCACGCCCTTGCGCAACACGTCGACGTCGAACAGCGGCGGGCAACCGGTCTCGCTGGCCTGCAGCACGGCATAGCCGCCCTTGGCGGCCCGGGCGAGGAAACTCGGGGCGAAATGCCGGGCATGGGAATCTCCCCACACCACGATGCGGACCGGCCCGGTACCGTAGATGCAGTCGGCCACGTTCTCGACGCGCGAGAAGCGGGCGCAATCCTTGCCGAGCCGCGGCCCCCCGGCGTCGGCCATCCGCGCCTGCTCGGCGGCAACCTCCGGGTTGGCACGAAAGCCCAGGCCGTCCGTCTTGCGGAACATCACGCCTGTCGCCACGAAGACCGCGATGATCCCAAGGGCAGCAGCAAAGCTGCGCGGCAGTCCCGCGATGCCCTTGCGCGCCGTCGGCGGCGAGGAGCGCCGAAACGGCTGCTCGACGAAGCGCCAGGACAGGACCGACAGGACGAGGATTCCGGCGAGCGCCAGCCCGGTCTCCGCTGTCGTGAGCGGCCGTCCGAGTTGCGCTTCAGCCAGCACGAAGACCGGCCAGTGCCAGAGATAGAGGGAATAGGAGATCTTGCCGACGAAGACGAAGGGCTGCCGGCCGAGCAGCCGGGAGACCGGCGCGTCCGGCCCCGTCAGGATCACCAGGGCGGCACCCAGGCAGGGTATCAGCGCGGCGAAGCCGGGAAAGGCCGTATCCTCATCATAGAGCAGGATCGGCGCCAGCACGAGCGCCAGGCCGAGGACGGACAAGGCCGCCACGGCACCGCGGCGTCGCGGTGCCGACACCAGGCCCAGTGCCAGGGCCGCGCCGCAGACGAATTCGAAGATGCGGGTGGGCAAGAGATAGAAGGCTGCATCCGGCGCGATGCGAAGCTGGTATTCGGCCAGGGCCAGCGAGCCCAGCCCGATCGCCAGCAGCATCAGGCTCCCCCGGCGCCATTTCAGCATGGCGATCACGAGAAGCGGCCATAGGATGTAGAACTGCTCCTCGACCGCCAGGGACCAGGTGTGCAGCAGCGGCAGCGTCCGGGCGGCGGGC
Organism: Labrys sp. Lb11; assembly: GCF_057554225.1. Lineage (NCBI taxonomy): Bacteria > Pseudomonadati > Pseudomonadota > Alphaproteobacteria > Hyphomicrobiales > Xanthobacteraceae > Labrys > Labrys sp. Lb11. The sequence continues at coordinate 294,711 of NZ_BAAJOT010000009.1, read as the reverse complement.
GCAAAATAGCCGGACTTGGACCAGAAGTGCAGGTTGGAGAAGAAGCCTACCGCACCCGGCAGGGTTTCGCCCAAGCCCTCAAGGTCGAAGGGCGGCAGTATGACCAATGCTGCCAGGACCGTCCCCGCCAACATCGCCGCCAGGGCCGGGAACAGGCGCCGGATACGCCGGTCGTAGAAGGCGACCGTGCTGAACCGACCCTCGGCCATCTCCCGGGCGATGATGGAGGTGATGAGATAACCGGAGATGACGAAGAAGATGTCCACGCCGACGAAACCACCCGGCAGGGCGCTGAGGCCGGCGTGATAGAGCACGACGGCGACCACCGCGACCGCCCGAAGTCCGTCGATGTCGCGGCGATAGGCGATCATGCCCGCAAGGTCCCGAATGCGGCGCGGCTGCGCCGCGCCGTCAGCGCCGCATCCTGCCGGCGATGGCCGCGCATGGGCAGCGCCGGACAGGTGGATGTCAGCCGGCGATCCGATCCATCAGGGAGCGGACGAAGCCGCGGCGCTCCTCGGCTTCGAAGACCCGCCGCGGCAGCGACAGGCGACGGCCCTGCTCCCGCCTGGGGCCGATCTCCGGGAACCACATGATCAGGTCGCGGCCGACATTGGGATAGTCGCCCGGCTGCACCCCATGGAAGGAGTGGTCCGATTTCATGAACACGAACAGGGAATTGGGGCGATTTTCGAAGGTCTCGATGAGATCGAAGTCCTCATGCTTGTGATGCTCGGACTCCCAGGAGGTATAGCCCTGCTTCTTCGGCTTGTAGATGCTGGTGCCGAACTGCCTGAGGTCGTCGGTCTTCGGCAGGTAGTACAGCGCCGTGATGAACTTGTTCTTCGAATCCGTATGCGGTCCCAGTGCGAAATGGGCATAGTCTCGCGCCAGCAAGGTCCGCGAATTGATGTTGACGGCGCCGTCGGCATCGCTGGCCTCGCGCAGCTGCGAGCGCCGGTGCTTGCTGTTCGTCTCCAACAGATCGCCGAAGCGTGCCGCCATCAGCTCGAGGAACTCCTGCGAGTTGATCCAGGCCTCGAACTCGATCCAGAAGGGGCGGACATCGTCCGGCAGCTTGGCGACCTGCGCCTCGTTGAGCGGCATGTGCAGGCGCGCCTGGTAGGGCGGCTTGTAGGCGGTGTAGTCGGCGTCCTTGGGCAGCTTGGCCAGGAGTTCGCGATAGGTGTCGGCCGGGATCAGCTCTCGGACGTAGAAATGCGGGAACGGGTCGAGGACCAGCTCGGCCCCCTGGATCTGCGATGCGACGTGCTGCCGGAAGGCATCGTCAAACATGGGTCGTTCTCCCAAACTCCTGCAACGCCGTCGGATCGGCTCCCGGGCAGCGCCCCGGGCACCGCCCTTCGATGTCGCTCGTCTTCACCAGCTTCAAGGCGCCGGAATGGCGACATCGCGGCAGCTTCCGAACCCCGAGCGCAAAAGGCGACCTTCACCGGAGATTTACGTGGGAGCCGGCCCTTCCGTCAATCAGTCGACAGGGCTATGAAAGCCGGCGCCACGGACCGATCGGGGGCCAGGGCTCTCGCATCGCCGTCCGGCGCGGCCGGTCGACAAGCGCGTGCCGCCATGACACTGCCACCTTCGCCGTCCCTATCCCGATGGATTGCGCCAAAAAGACCGGACCATGCCCAACATGACGTCGTTCTACCGGCTGAAGGCCCTGTTCACACGCGGCACCCTGCGCATCGGCAACGGCACCAAGATCTCGCGAAGCGCGGATCTGTCGTGGCGGGACGGGCATCTCAGCATCGGCAGGAATAGCCTGCTGCGCTCGGGCATCATCCTCAACGCACATCGCGGGCATATCGAGATCGGCGACAATGTCTCGTTGAACGAATACACCATCCTGCTCGGGCGCGGCGGCATCAGCATCGGCAACGACGTGCGGATCGCCTCCTTCGTCCTGATCGCGGCGCATGATCACAATTTCGACGACCTGTCGCAGCCGATTCGCCTGCAGGGCATCACCAAGAAGCCTGTCGTCATCGAGGACGATGTCTGGATCGCCGCCGGCGCACGCATCCTCGGCGGCTCGCACGTGGCCAAGGGCTGCGTGATCGGCGCCAACGCCGTGGTCAAGGGCAAGACCGTGCCCAATGGCGTCTATATCGGCGCCCCGGCCCGGCTGATGAAGATGCGCGGCGGCGGCCAGCCCTGAGCCGGCCGCCGGCCCGGGGCCGTCAGATCGGCTTGAAGTGCGGGTCCAGTTCCAGCGCCTTGCGGGTCCAGATCTCGCCGTACTCGACGTTCTGCCAGTCCTTGAACCAGGGCCCGCCATTCGTGAAATGCACGGCGTTCGGCGTGCCCGTGCCAGGTTTCTCGTTCCACCCCTCCAGCCAGTTCCAGGCCACCGGGATCTCGCCGATCTCGCTGTCCGCCGCCCACTGCATGCGATGGAGATAGGCGCCGCTCTCGCGGTTGATCACCTCCGGCGTCAGCTTGCGGGTCGAGGGATGGCCGCAGTTGAACAGCATGAACGAGGACCAGTTCTTGCGAGGATAGGAGGCCTGAATCTTGCCGTCCATCTTCAGCCCGTCCTTGGGCCTGTAGTCATGGTGGACGCAGGCGACCGCCTTTGTCTCGTCCCGATACTTCAGCAGGTCGGCCACGTCCGCGAAGAACAGGAAGTCGCAATCGCAGAACAGCGACCAGCCCTTGAAGCCGCTGAGCCAGGGCGTGAAGAAGCGGGAATAGGTGAACTCGGTCGATGCCAGCGGATCGACGGCCCGGGTATAGGCCCCCTTCTCCACCAGTTCGGCGAGGCGGATCGGGATGACGCGCACGGGGATGCTGGCGTGCTCCAGAATCGTGGCCTTGGCGACATCGTAGGCGATCGGCTCGCGAGAATCCCAGCCGATATAGACATCAAGTGCGTTTTCCATCCGAACCGTCTCTCAATCCGCGCCTCAACCGTCGGCGTGCTTGCCAAGCCATTGCGGCAAACCGAGGGATCGCGCAACCTCCGGATCGGCGGTGAACAGCGGAAAGCCGCTGTCCCGGATCGCCAGGAGGATCTCCTTGTCCTTCTGGACATGCTGACGCGCCAGGTTTGCGTCGTTGTAGACGTGGCCCTTCGAATTCGGGTTGATGCCGGAAATGACGACACTGCGGGCGCCGTTGTGGATCGCATAGAGCACGCCGGTGATGCCGTTGGAGAACTGCATGCCCTTCTCCGCTTCCGGATTGATCCGCCCCATCACGCTGGCGTGCAGCGCCATGCGCTCGAACCGATCGACGATGCTCAGGCGGTCATATCGATAGTTGAACTCCGCCAGCAGGCGTTCCAGCTTCTCGCGCCCGTCCTTCCACAGGAGCAGGTAGAGCAGGCCGGTACGCTCGCCGTCGAGCACCCGCCGGATCGCCACCGCGTTGGTGTTGAGGCCTTCGATCTGGTTGTTCTGGATGAAGGTGACGTGCGGCGCGGCGATGCCCCATTTCTTCGTGGTGGCCTGCGCGCCGTTGATGGTGATGACGCAGAAGCTCTCGTCGAAGCCTTCCGGAAGATGGGCGACCGGGGCCGAGCCGACGACGAGGACAGGCCCCGTGAACAACGCGGGGTGAACCGGCGCCTTCGGGCGCCTCACGGCGTAGAGCAGCCGGCGCAGCACGTCCTTCTTGAAGTCGCGTAGCCCTGCCAGCATCCCTCTCTCCCGATAGGCCCGCTCCACCGAAGCGCGGCCGTTGCATGATCCGACCGACGATGAACAATCACGCGGCGGAAACGCAATCTCTCCGCCGAGCCTCCTGGAAACGCGCGATCACGCCGGACAGCATCGGTGCGATCACATCGGGGCCATAGGTGGCATCGATGTGCCGGCGGCCGGCCTGTCCCAGCCTGATCGCCAACGGCTCGTCATCGATCAGCCGCCGGATCGCGGCACCGGTCGCCTCCGGATCCTCGGCCGGGACGACGAGGGCGACCTCGTGCGTCCGGACGATGTCACGCGTTCCCGCCGTATCGGAGACGACCGTCGGTACGCCGCCGGCCAGCGCCTCGATCAGGGTCAGGCCGAACGGCTCCACGCGCGATGGCATGGCATAGACGTCGATGGTGTCGAAGAAACCCGCCACGTCCGACACCCAGCCGGCGAAGGAGACCCGGTCCGCCAGTCCGAGCTGCCGGGCGAGGCTGCGCAGGCTCGCGAGCTCCGGGCCCTCGCCGGCGATCGTCAGGCGCCAGTCGCAGCCGGCGAGCGCAGGCCCGGCCAGGGCGCGGATCAGGATATCGAAGCCCTTGTTGCGGTGCAGCCGCCCGATGGCGCCGATGACGAGCGGCGTCCGGCGCGGCGGCCGCTCGGCGCCGGCCTCGATGTCGAGGGCGTTCGGCACGACCTCGACGGGGACCTTGCCGAATCGGTCCCGGACTGCGGCGGCGATGTCGGTGGAGACGACGATCATGCCGTCCATCCTGCGGATGGCCCTCTTCAGCCGGAAATTGTGCTGCACGCCGATGCGCACGACCCCATCCAGGCGGGCCGCATAGGCCTGCGCCCGGTTGGAATGCGCCAGGATCAGGTCGGGCCGGGCGGTGCGCACATAGGCGCGCAGGGCAGCGGTCAGCCGCGGATCATAGGCCGAGAACGGGGCGGCTGGAATGAAATCGGCCCCCTCCGGCAGCAACGCGCGCACCCACCCCTGCGGGTGTCCGATCGTCGTCACCTCATGGCCCTGCGCCGCGAGCATGCGATGGTACACGGCTGCCATGCGCTCGACGCCGCCCCGCCGGTAGCCGAGCATCATGTTGAAGATCCTGGCCACGGCGAGCTACCCGTTGCGACGATCACGAGCGATCGGCATCGGCGCTCCTGTTTTCCATCAGGATCATCTCGTACATCTTCACGTCGCGCAGCCAGCGCCCGAAAGCGAACACGCCGGCCAGGGCAACGCCGTAGATGCCCGCCCGCCACAGCTGCTTCATCACGAACGGCTTGAGGAAGTAGAAGGGCAGGCCGAACAGGACGCGCAGCGCCACCGTCACCCGCGACTTCCTGCCGCCTTCCCGGGCCCGGACCGTGCTGGTGCGGTTGAGCTTCTCGACGATATGGCCGAGGTCGCGGTAGGAGTAGTGCAGCAGGCTTCCCTTCACGCGGCCGACGGCCGTGCCGGCCGGAACCTCCAACTGGTCCCAGGCCTTGTGCTCGGGTATCCGCATCACCCGGCGGTCGTACAGCTTGCGTCGGTCGGCGAGCCAGAAGTCGTACCAGGGCTCGCCGAGCGGCGGCACGGTGACGAGGCACATCTCGTAGACCGGAAGCTGCGGACCGGAGCCTCCGGCGAACAGGGCCCGGATCGAAGCCGCCAGATCCGGCGCCACCACTTCGTCCGCGTCGAGATCGAGCAGCCAGTCGTGGCTGCAACGCTCTTCGGCTGCGCGCTTCTGGAAGCCGTTGCCGAGCCAGGGCTGGCGGAAGACGCGGGCGCCGAGGGATTCGGCGATCTCGATCGTGCGATCGGTCGAGCCGGAATCGACGATGACGACCTCGGACGCCACCGCCTGCGCCGCCCGGATGCAGCGCGCTATCGTCCGCTCCTCGTTGAGGGTGCGGACATAGCAGGAGATCGGCAGCGGCCCGGCGTCTGAGGCCATGTCACGCTCCACGGCTGCGCCGTCCGTCGGTCGACGGCCGGACACGTCAATCGACAGTCCGGACGTGCAGCTCGCGCAGCTGCTTCGGCGTCGCCGGCGTCGGAGCGCCCATCAGGATGTCCTCGGCGCGCTGGTTCATCGGGAACAGGGCGACCTCGCGCAGGTTCTGCTCGCCCGCCAGCAGCATGATGATGCGGTCGACGCCGGCCGCCATGCCGCCATGCGGCGGCGCGCCGTACTGGAAGGCGCGGTACATGCCGCCGAAGCGTTCGATCACCGTCTCCTCGCTGTGGCCGGCGATCTCGAACGCCTTCACCATCGCGTCGGGACGATGGTTGCGGATGCCGCCGGAGGCGATCTCGAAGCCGTTGCAGGCGATGTCGTACTGGAAGGCCTTCAGCGTCAGGGGATCCTGCGTCTGCAGCGCCTCCAGCCCACCCTGCGGCATGGAGAAGGGATTGTGCGAGAAGTCGATCTTCTTCTCGTCCTCGTTCCACTCGTACATCGGGAAGTCGACGATCCAGGCCAGCTCGAAACGATCCTCGTCGACGAGCTTGAGGTCCGTGCCGATCTTGGTCCTGGCAAGGCCCGCGAACTTCACGAACTTGTCCGGGTTGCCGGCGACGAAGAACGCGGCATCGCCCGCCTTCAGTCCGAGCTGGACGCGGATCGCCTCGGCCCGCTCCGGGCCGATGTTGTTGGCGATCGGCCCGCGCGCGCCGACGCCCGTGGCCCCCGGCTCGGCGGCCTGGACGGTCTCGTCCGCGGCACGGTCGAAATAGAGAATGTAGCCCAGGCCCGGCTGGCCCTCGCTCTGCGCCCAGCTGTTCATGCGGTCGCAGAAGGTGCGCTGCCCGCCGGTCGGTCCGGGGATCGCCCAGATGCGGTTGGCCGGGTCTTCGAGCAGGCGCGCGAACACCTTGAAGTTCGAGCCGCGGAAATGCTCGGACACGTCCTGGATCACCAGCGGGTTGCGCAGGTCTGGCTTGTCTGTGCCGTACTTGGCCAGGGCCTCGGCATAGGGGATGCGCGGCCAGTTCCTGGTCACCGGCTTGCCCTTGGCGAACTCCTCGAACAGGCCGGTGATCACCGGCTCGAGAGTCGAGAACACGTCGTCCTGGGTGACGAAGCTCATCTCGATGTCGAGCTGGTAGAACTCGCCAGGCAGGCGGTCGGCGCGCGGATCCTCGTCGCGGAAGCAGGGCGCTATCTGGAAGTAGCGGTCGAAGCCGGCCATCATCAGGAGCTGCTTGTACTGCTGCGGCGCCTGCGGCAGGGCGTAGAACTTGCCGGGATGGATGCGCGAGGGCACCAGGAAGTCGCGCGCGCCTTCCGGCGAGGAGGCGGTGAGGATCGGCGTCTGGAACTCGTTGAAGCCGGCCTGCTTCATGCGGGTGCGCATGGAGTCCACCACCCTGCTGCGCAGCATGATGTTGCCGTGGATGCGCTCGCGCCGGAGGTCGAGGAAGCGGTACTTCAGCCGCGTCTCCTCCGGATAGTCCTGCTCGCCGAACACCGGCAGCGGCAGCTCCAGCGCCTGGCCGAGCACCTCGATCTCGCTGACATAGACCTCCACCAGGCCCGTCGGCATCTCCCGGTTCTCCGTGCCCTCCGGGCGCAGGCGCAGCTTGCCGTCGAGTCGCACCACCCACTCCGAGCGCAGCTTCTCGGCCTGGTGGAAGGCCGGCGAATCCGGGTCGACCACGCATTGCGTCAGCCCGTAATGGTCGCGCAGGTCGATGAACAGCACGCCGCCATGGTCGCGGATGCGGTGGCACCAGCCGGAGAGCCGCACCTGCTGCCCGACATGGTCGGGGCGCAGCTCGGCGCAGGTATGGGAACGGTAGCGATGCATCGGGGCGTCTTTCAAGGACTGCGAGGATTTGCCGGGCCATAGACCCCAAGCATCCGGTATCGTCAAGGTTCGGCATGACGAGGGGGTGCCGGACCGTCACCGATTCGCGCGCCTTCCGGCGCTTCCGCTCCCCGTTCCGCCCGCTTTGCGCCAGCGGGAGGCGCCCCGCCCTTGCCTCGCGGCCCCGCCTGTCCGATAAGCACAAGTCCGCCGCAATCCGTTCATGCAATGACCTCCATCATCACCACGACCGACGATCTCGCTGCAGCCTGTGCCCGTCTGGCGCGGCATCCGTTCGTAACGGTCGACACCGAGTTCCTGCGCGAGACGACGTTCTGGCCCAAGCTGTGCGTCGTCCAGGTGGCGAGCCCCGCGGAGGCCGTGGTCATCGACGCGCTGGCGGAGGGGCTCGACCTGGAACCGCTCAACGAGCTCCTGCGCAACGAAGCGGTGCTGAAGGTCTATCATGCCGCGCGCCAGGACATCGAGATCGTCTGGCACATGGCCAAGTTCATCCCTTCGCCCGTGTTCGACACGCAGGTCGCCGCCATGGTGCTGGGCTATGGCGACAGCATCGCCTATGACCAGCTGGTGCAGCGCCTGACCGGCGCCCACATCGACAAGTCCTCGCGCTTCACCGACTGGGCCCGGCGCCCGTTGAGCGAGGCCCAGATCACCTATGCCGTCTCGGACGTGACTCATCTGCGCGAGGTCTACACCAAGCTCGCGGCGCAGTTGGAGAAGCGCAAGCGCGCTCATTGGATGCAGGACGAAATGGCCGTCCTCACCTCGCCCGAGACCTATCGCCAGCCGCCCGAGGAGGCCTGGAAGCGCATCGGCGGACGCATCCGCAAGCCGCGCGACCTCGCCATCCTGATCGAGGTCTCCGCCTGGCGCGAACGCGAGGCGCAGACCAAGAATGTGCCGCGTTCGCGCGTGCTCAAGGACGACGCCATCGTCGAGATCGCGCTGCAGGCCCCCGACACGCCGGATAAGCTGGCCTCGATCCGGATGATCCCGAAGGGCTGGGAGCGCTCGCGCAGCGGCCTGGAGCTGATCGACGCGGTCAAGGCCGGCATGGCCCGCGACCCCGCGACCCTGCCGGCCAAGGCGCCGCCCCGCATCGCCGCCAATGGCGCCGGCGCCACGGTGGAGCTTCTGAAGGTCCTGCTCAAGATGGTGTCGGAGAAGCAGGGCGTCGCCGCCAAGGTGATCGCCACCACCGACGATCTCGATCTGATCGCCGACAGCGACAAGGCCGACGTGCCGGCCCTGCACGGCTGGCGACGCGAGCTGTTCGGCGAGAAGGCCCTCGCCCTCAAGCACGGCAAGCTGGCGCTGGCGATCGAGAAGGGCAAGGTCACCGCGATCGAGCGGTGAGTCCCCCTGCCCGGCTCCGACGAACCGGGCCGCGCTCCCCTCGTCCGAAGGAACGGTTTCTCTCATCGCAGCATGAAGCCACCAAGACCCAGAGCGCCTCGATCCCTTCGCCCTGCCGCTGCCGGCCAACCCGACGCGGCTGTTTCCGAGCCTTTGCCGCCGCGCCGCCCCACGGTCGCCGATGTGGCGCGGGCAGCCGCGGTCTCCTCGATGACGGTCTCCAACGTCGTGAACGGCCGCTTCGGGTCGATGACCAAGGAGACCCGCGAGACCGTCGAGCGCGCCATCCGCGAGCTCGGCTACCGCCCGCACGCCAGCGGCCGCAGCCTGAAATTCTCCAAGCGTTTCTCGATCGGCATGGTGGTGGTCGACGAATCGCCGACCTTCCTGGCCGATCCCTTCATCACCCACCTCGTCGCCGGCCTGAGCAACTTCCTCAACCAGCGCGACTATGGCCTGGTGGTGCAGGGCATGAGTGCGGCGCAGCTGCAGCACTCCGCCCTGATGAAACGGCATGAAACGGACGCGCTCTGCGTCTTCCTCTCCGGCCCCCCCGCACTGCGCCGGCGCCTGATCGAGCATTTCGCCACGCTGGGCCAGCCCGTCGTGGTGGTGCAGGAGCCGGTGCCGGACGAGCCGCACCTGCGCTCGGTCCGGCAGGACGACTTCGGCGGCGCCCGGGCCCTGGCCGGTCACATGCTGCAGCGCGGAGCCGGCAGCATCATCTTCCTAGCCCCGAAAGCCGCCTGGCCGGCGATCGAGCAACGCATCGCCGGCGCCCACGCCGCCATGACGGAGGCCGGGCTGGGCGAGCGCTTCAAGGTCGTCGTCTGCGGCGACGGCGGCTTCACGGCGACGCAAGCCGCCCTGGCCGCCGAGGTCGGACGCAACGGCTGGCCCGCGGCGCTGATGGGCGGCAATGACCAGATGGGCATCGCCGCGCTGAAATGGGCCGCCGGGCAGGGCCGCCAGGTGCCGCGGGACCTCCTGGTGAGCGGCTTCAATGCCTTCGATGCCTGGCAATACACCGATCCGGTGCTGACCACGGTGGTCTCGCCGGCCTACGCCATGGGCGCGCGCGCCGGCGACATCATCCTGGAAACGCTGCGCGGCAACCCGCCGGCGGCCCGCGAATGCCTGCTGCCCGTGACCGTGCAGGTCGGCGGCTCGACCTGAAGGCCGCCCTTCCCCGGCGCGCCGGGCTCCGGCGGCCTTGCCGCCCCGACCGTCCGCTCTTTCCGCCCTGCCGGGGACTTGCCAATCCAGATTAAGCCGGGTAGCGTTTGTTTAACGATAAATAAGGAGGTTGCCTTGCCCGAAACCCGGTCCGGCTTTCACGGCATCTACCCGATGATCTATGCCTTTTTCGACGACGGCGGCGGCCTGGTGAAGGCTCCCGTCGTGGCGTCGGTGGAGGCGATGATCCGCCACGGCGTGCATGGTCTCGCCGTGCTCGGGCTTGCGTCCGAGGTCAACAAGCTGTCGCGAGACAATCGACTGTCTCTGCTCGAATGGGTCAGCGCCGCCAATGCCCGCCGCGTGCCGCTGAGCGTCACCGTGGCCGAGAACAGCGTCGCCGGGCAGATCGAGTTCGCCCGCATGGCCAAGGAGCACGGCGCCGACTGGCTGGTGCTGCAGCCCCCGCCGGTGTCGCATATCGAGGAGAGCCAGCTCCTCGCCTTCTTCAGCGCGGTGATCGACAAGGTCGACCTGCCGGTCGGCATCCAGAACGCCCCGCAATATCTCGGCATCGGCCTCTCCAATGCCGGCCTGCGCGAGCTGGCCCGCCGCCACGCCAATTTCCGTGTCGCGAAGACCGAGGGCAGCGCCGTCGCCATCGCCCGGCTGGTCGAGGAGACAGAGGGACTGTTCGATGTGTTCAACGGCCGCGGCGGCTATGAGACGCCGGACGTGCTGCGCGCCGGCGCCGCGGGCATCATCCCGGGCAGCGAGAGCTTCGACCTCTTCGCCAGGATCTACGACGCCATGCGCGCCGGCCGCGAGGATGAGGCCGAGCGGCATTACCGCGAGGTGCTGCCGCTGATCGTCTTCCTGGAGGAGAGCATCGACCACCTCGTCACCTACGGCAAGCGCGTCCTCGCCCATCGCCTCGGCATCGAGGCCGGCGGCGCCCCCCTGCCCTCCACCGTCTGCACCCCCTTCGGTCTCGCGGCGGCCCGCCGCTTCGCCGACGCGCTCCCCAAGTTCTGAGCGCCGGGGCGCCGGACGCAGCGCCCGGCGCCCGCCATCCGACCATCCACAACAAGGGAACAACGACATGACCGGCACTTTCACGCGCCGCGCCTTCAACACCGCCCTCGCCGGCATCGCCGGCGCCGCTCTTGCCGGCGGCCCGGCCCGGGCGGAGGACGATCTCCTGGCCCAGATCAAGAAGCGCGGCTACATGCGCGTCGGCACCTTCAGCATCCCGCCGGAAGCCTGGATCGACATCGAGAGCGGTGCGTGGAAAGGCATCGACGCCGACTTCACGACCGCCATCGCCAAGGCGATCGGCGTCGAGGTCGATCCGGTGGTGCTCGTCCACGCCGCGTTGGCGCCGGCGCTGGAAGCCAATCGTGTCGACGTCATCGCCGGCCTCTACCGCACGCCCGAACGCGAAAAGGTCATGGCCTACAACAAGGTGCCGTTCTGGTACGGCATGGATGTGCTCATCACCCGCCGCGAGGGCGGCATCGACAAGGTCGAGGATCTCAAGGGCAAGGTCATCGGCACGGTGCGCGGCTCGGCCCAGGAGCTGGAGGCCGTCGAGCTCCAGAAGCGCTTCGGCGTCGCCGACATCCGCAAGTTCGACGCAGCCGATCCGATGCTGCTCGACCTCAAGGCCGGCCGGCTGGACGCGGCGATCTGGTGGGGCTTCACCTTCGACTATGCCGTGCAGAAGAACCCGAGCTACGATTTCAAGGTCGTCGAATACCTGCCGCCGGAGTACCTCGGCAGCGACAAGCTGCCCGCCACCCATTACGTCTTCGCCAAGACCGGCACGGCATCGCTGATCGAGGCCTTCGACACGGAGATCCGGCGCATGCAGCAGGCCGGCGAGGACAAGAAGATCATGGAGAGCTACGGCCTCACCAATCCCGGCTATATCACCGGCTCGATGAAGTGATGCCGACGGCGGAGGCCGCCGGATGGCCTCCGCCCCACATTCGCCCGGAGCAGTTCCGCCCATGGCGGCCTATCTCGAACTCGTCCAGCAATACTTCCCCTACATCCTGCGCGGAGCCGTCGTAACGTTGGAGCTGACGGCCCTGGCCCTGATCGCCAGCGTCGGCCTCGGCCTGCTGACCGCGTTGGCCCGCATGAGCCCCCAGCGCTGGCTGCGCGCACTGGCCGGTATCTACATCGAGCTGATCCGCGCCACTCCCGCGCTGCTGCAGCTCTTCATCATCTATTTCGGCCTGACCGCCTTCAACATCCGCCTCGACCCGTTCACGGCCGCGGTGCTGACCCTCGGCCTGATCGGCGGCGCCTATGCCGCGGAGGTGTTCCGCGCCGGCATCGAGGCTGTCGACCGAGGCCAGTACGAGGCTGCCCGCAGCCTCGGCATGCCGGCGGCGCTGGCCATGCGGCGCGTCATCCTGCCCCAGGCCGCGGTGCTGATCCTGCCGCCCTTCACCAACTTCGTCATCGCCATGATCAAGGACACCTCGCTCGCCCTGACGATTGCGGTTCCGGAGGTCATGTACCGGTCGTACGATGCCGCCAGCCAGTCCTTCCGCAGCCTGGAGATCTATTCGATGGCCGGCATCATCTATGTGGCGATCTGCCTGCCGCTGTCGCAGCTGGCCAAGGCGCTCGAGCGTCGGAGGGCGCCGCGATGACCGAGATCCTGCGCATCGAGGGCCTGCGCATGGCCTTCGGCAAGCATGAGGTCCTGCGCGGCGTCGACCTCGCCGTCAACGAGGGCGAGAGCATCGCCATCATCGGGCCGAGCGGCTCGGGCAAGAGCACCCTGCTGCGCTGCCTCAACCGCCTGGAGACCCCGACCGGCGGGCGCATGGTGTTCGAGGGACGCGACTTCACGCCGCAGACCGACATCAACGCCATGCGCGCCCGCATGGGCATGGTGTTCCAGCACTTCAACCTGTTCCCGCACATGACCGTGCTCGGCAACGTCATCGAGGCGCCGGTGCATGTGCGCAGGGTGCCGCGCGAGGCGGCCGTGGCCGAGGCCCGCCGGCTTCTGGCCAAGGTCGGGCTGGCCGAGCGGGCCGAGGCCTACCCCGCCCAGCTCTCGGGCGGCCAGAAGCAGCGCGTCGCCATCGCCCGGTGCCTCGCCATGCAGCCGCGCCTGCTGCTGCTCGACGAGGTCACGTCCGCGCTCGATCCGGAATTGGTCGGCGAGGTGCTGGCGGTGATCCGCAATCTCGCCCGCCAGGGCATGACCATGCTGATCGTCACCCATGAGATGAGCTTTGCCCGCGACGTCGCCGACCGCGTCATCTTCATGGACGGCGGCGTGATCGTCGAGGAAGGGCCGCCGGCCCGGATCTTCAGCAATCCGGGCAATGATCGTCTGCGCCGCTTCCTGCGGGCGGTGCTGGAGCGCGAGGCGGTCTGATCCAGCCTACTCGGCCGCCTCCTGCATCGTCGCGATCCGCACCAGCGGCTCGCGGCCGATCAGCTTGCCCAGCGCTTTCATCCGGCTGGCGAGGCGGTCGCCTGCCAGCCCCTCCAGATCCGCCGGCAGGTCGAGCACCATACGGCCGCGCTCGACATGCAGCGGCGCCCGCGGCAGGACGCCAGGCATCGAGGCGGAGAGGATGTAGCCTACCCGCATCATCGCGCCGAGGATGCGGGCCCGGTCGAGGATGCGCGTGGTCGCGACCTCGCGGATGCGCGGCGACAATTCATCGTCGCCGAGCCCGACATGGCGGAAAAAGTTGGCCAGGGACACATAGGCCCGGCCGTGATGGTCGATGCCGACGAAGGCGGCATTCGCGATGATGTTGAGGCTCTGCTCGCCGCGATAGTCGGGATGGGCCCGCCAGCCGATGTCGGCGACCAGGCAGGCGGCATGGCGCAGCCGCTTCTCCTCCGCCGTCTCTTCGATGCCGGACGAGGCCATGAATCGACTGCTCCAGGCCGACAGCTCCTCGCCGTGGCGCGGCGAGCGCGAGCGCAGGATGTTGAGCTCGCTTGCGGCGGCGATCAGCGGATCCTGCCGGCGCGTCTCCTCGTCCAGCAGAGTGTAGAGCAGGCCCTCGCGCACGCCCATGGCGGAGATGACGATGTCCCTGGGCCTGCCGACGCGGATGATCTCGGCCAGCACCGCCGCGCCATAGGCGAGCAGCGGCAGGCGGGCGGCGGACACCGTCTCCTTTCCGACCAGCGTTTCGGAATCGACCCGGGTCACCAGCCGGCAGAAATCCAGCATGTCGCGCGCCGGCACGGTGTAGCCGTGCATGACGTGCAGGGGATAGCCGTGCTGGCTCATGTACAGCTTGGCAAGCGAGCGCCAGGTGCCGCCGACGGCGTAGAACGACCTGTCCTTGAGCTTTTCGAGCGGCTCGGCCTTGGCCAGGGCCGTCTTGATGATCTTTTCGGCGTTGCGCAGCGACTGGCCGGACTCGTCCTGCAGCGCAAGGCCGCCGAGCCGCGTGGTCACGCCGCCGCCGACGCGGTGCATGTGGACGTCGATCAGCTCCAGCGAGCCGCCGCCCATGTCGCCCACCACGCCGTCCGGCCGGTGGAAGCCCGATACCACGCCATAGGCCGAAAGCTTGGCCTCGCGCTTGCCGGACAGCACCTCGATGCTGCAGCGGCAGACCGCCTCGGCCTGCTCGATGAAGGCGTCGCCGTCCAGGGCATCGCGCGCGGCGGCGGTGGCGAGCACGTAGAGCCGCTCGACGCCCATGGTGTCGCACAGGGTGCGAAAGCGGCGCAGGGCGTTGATCGCCTTGGCCACCGCGCCCTTGTCGAGATAGCCGGTGATCGCCACCGACTTGCCCAAGCCGCACATGGCCTTCTCGTTGAAGATCGCCGTGGGGCTGCGGGTCAGCCCCTCATAGACGACCAGGCGCACCGAGTTGGAGCCGATGTCGATGGTGGCGATCGGCGGCCCCTGGCAGATCCGTCCCTGGGCAAAATCCGGATGCCCCGGCTTCACCACGTCTCTAGCCTCGCTTGAGCAGGCTGCGAGGCGAGCTGTGCTTGAGTGATTTTCCACGGCCGGACAGACTCGGATTGGTCATGAAATATTCGTGGGCGTTGAAGATTTCCTCGCCCGCGGCCGGGACTATGCGTTGGGAGAGACCGTCCGGCAAGATCCGCCAGCTCTGTTGATTGTCGATAAGATTGGCAACCATGATCTGGTCCAGGATCTGCTCATGCACGGTAGGGTTGAGGATCGGGCAGAGCGCCTCGACCCGGCGGTCGAGGTTGCGCTGCATCAGGTCGGCCGAGGAAATATAGACGGCGGCCTTGGGGTGCGGCAGTCCGTGGCCGGCGCCGAAGGCGTAGATGCGGCCATGCTCCAGGAAGCGCCCGACGATCGACTTGACGCGGATGTTCTCCGACAGGCCGGGCACGCCGGGCCTGAGGCAGCAGATGCCGCGCACCACGCAGTCGATCTGCACGCCGGCGCGGCTCGCCTCGTAGAGCGCGTCGATGATCACGGGGTCGACCAGCGAGTTGCACTTGCACCAGATCGCCGCCGGGCGGCCGGCCTTGGCATGCTCGATCTCTTCCTGGATATGGGCCAGCAGGCGCTTCTTCAGCGACACCGGCGAGACCGCCATGCGCTCCAGCTCGGCCGGCTCGGCATAGCCGGTGATGTAGTTGAAGATGCGCGCCACGTCGCGGCCGATCACCGGGTCGGCGGTGAAGAAGGCGAGGTCGGTGTAGATCTTCGCCGTGATCGGGTGGTAGTTGCCGGTGCCGACATGGCAGTAGGACACCAACTGGCCCATCTCCCGCCGCACCACCATCGACAGCTTGGCGTGGGTCTTCAGCTCGACGAAACCGAACACAACCTGAACGCCGGCGCGCTCGAGGTCGCGGGCCCAGCGGATGTTGGCCTCCTCGTCGAAGCGCGCCTTGAGCTCGACCAGCGCCGTCACCGACTTGCCGGCCTCGGCCGCCTCGGCCAGGGCCTTGACGATCGGGCTGTTGGAGGAGGTGCGGTAGAGGGTCTGCTTGATGGCGACGACGTTGGGGTCGCGGGCCGCCTGCTGCAGGAACTGCACCACCACGTCGAAGGACTCGTAGGGGTGGTGGACGACGATGTCCTTCTGGCGGATGGCGGCGAAGGCGTCGGTGCCGTGGTCGCGCACCCGCTCGGGGAAGCGCGGCGTGTAGGGCGTGAACTTCAGGTCCGGCCGGTCGAGCGCCACCAGCTGCGACAATTCGTTGAGGCCGAGCATGCCGGCGACGCGGAAGATCGCTTCTTCGCTGACGTCGAGTTCCTCGGCGACGAACTGGCGGATGGCGTCGGACATGGCCGCATCGATCTCGAGGCGGATGACGATGCCGCGTCGGCGCTGCTTCAGCGCCGTCTCGAACTCCAGCACCAGGTCTTCGGCCTCTTCTTCGATCTCGATGTCGGAATCACGCACGAGACGGAAGCTGCCCTGCCCCTTGACGGTATAGCCGGGGAAGAGCTTGCCGATGAACATCACCGCCACGTTCTCCAGCGCGATGAAGCGGGCGGCCCCGGTCTCGGCGAAGTCGGGCAGGCGGATGAAGCGCTCGACCTTGTTGGGCACGCGAATCAGGGCGTTGAGGCCGCGACCGTCGCCGATCCGGGCGAGTTGCAGGGCGATGGTGAAGCCCAGATTGGGGATGAACGGGAAGGGGTGCGCCGGATCGACCGCCAGCGGCGTCAGGATCGGGAAGACATGGCCGAGGAAATACTCGTCCAGCCAGGCCCGCTCATGCTTGCTGAGATCGGCCGGCTCGGCCAGGACGATGCCTTCGAGCAGCAGTTCGTCGCGCAGCTGCGTCCATCGCTTCTGCTGGTCGCTGGCCAGGCGCGAGACCCCCTCGGATATCCGGGCGATCTGCTCGGCCGGCGTCAGCCCGTCCGGGCTCTTGACGGCTACGCCTTCGCGGATCTGGCCGACCAGGCCGGCGACGCGCACCATGAAGAACTCGTCGAGATTGCTGGCCGAGATCGACAGGAACCGCAGTTGCTCCAGCAGCGGATGGCTCTTGTTGGAGGCCTCCTCCAGGACGCGGCGGTTGAACTGCAGCCAGGACAGCTCGCGGTTGATGAAGCGCTCGGGCAGTTGCGAGAGCGGCAGCGCCTCCCTCGCCGGCGGGGCGGCGGGAGCCTCCGCCGCCGGCGTTTCGATCTCGACGGCGCGCATCGCCGTCGCCACTCCCGCAGCCTTCGCCGCCGCCCTGCCTTTTTCCGTCATCACCGACTCCCGAAACACGTCGCGGCGTTGAATACGACGCAATTGCGACGTCCATGTATCAGAGCACCGCGCCCTGCCGGCGGCAACCTGCGCAGGCGCCGCGCGCCCTCCCTCCGGCGGATTCCGGCCGCGCTCCCTGGTTCGAAAACAACTTGCACAACCTGCAAATGCGAACCGTTCTTACTTGCAAAGATAGCGATTGCGCCTCCGGAACAACATGAGTAACCCTGCCGTTTCATGACAGGGACGCGCTTTTGCTTGCGCCTGTCCCTGCAGCTGGAAGCGACGGATGGCGCCATGAACCGGACCCTGAAACTCGCGCTCGGCAGCATCGCCGTCGGGCTCGCGGTCCTGGGCCTGAAATATGTGGCCTATCTGGTGACGGGCAGCGTGGCGCTCTATTCGGACGCCGTCGAGAGCATCACCAATGTGGCGACGGCGGTCGCCGCCTTCTTCGCCGTCCGGCTCGCGGCCATGCCCGCCGACGCCAACCATCCCTACGGGCATCACAAGGCCGAGTATCTCTCGGCCGTGCTCGGCGGCGTGCTGATCATCGCGGCGGCGTTCGCCATCATCCACCAGGCCTGGGCGACCTTCCTCAATCCGAGGCCGCTGGACGCCCCGGTCGCCGGCCTGCTCGTCAACGGCCTCGCCAGCGTCGTCAACGTCGCGTGGTGCGCCGTGCTGTTCCGCTACGGCCGGCTCTGGCGCTCGCCCGCCCTGGTCGCGGACGCCCAGCACCTGTGGACGGATGTCCTCACCTCGGGCGGCGTCCTCGTCGGCGTCGGGCTGGCGGCGGTCACGGGATGGCTGGTGCTCGACCCGCTGCTGGCCACTCTCGTCAGCCTCAACGTCATCTGGTCGGGCTGGACGCTGATGCGCGAGTCGATCGGCGGCCTGATGGATGCGGCGGTGCCGCCGGACGTGGCGGGGCGGGTGCGCGACACCATCGCCGCCCATTCGAAGGGGGCGCTCGAAGCCCACGACGTCAGGACCCGTCTCGCCGGGCGCGTCACCTTCGTCGACTTCCACCTGGTCGTGCCGGGTGCCATGAGCGTAACCGAGTCCCATGCCATCTGCGACCGGATCGAGGCGGCCCTGCGCCGCGAGATCGACGGCATCGTCGTCACCATCCACGTCGAGCCCGAGCAGAAGGCCAAGCACGGCGACCGCGTCGCCTTCGTCTGAGCCCTCAGGGAGCGTCATCACCGGCCGGCGGCGAGCCTGCCGCGGCCGCCAGCACGTCACCCGCCATGGCCCGGGTGATGCGTCGCCCGCGCGACAGAGCCTCCCGGTCGAGCCCGGCCACCACCGCCCGCGCCGCGTCGAAGGACCGCTCGATATGCCGGGCGAGGTAGTCGATGACGCCGGTGTCGACCACCAGTTGGCGATCGACGAACAGCTTGACCAGCAGCGAGCGCAGCAGCGCATCGTCGGGCGGCTCGATCGCCACCGTCGGCAGGGCCCGCAGCCGCGACAGAAGGTCCGGAATCGTCAATCCCCAGCGGCCGGGCCGGTCGCCGGCGGTGATCAGCAGCGCCGCGCCGGACTCGCGGGCGAGGTTGAGGAGATGGAACAGCGCCGTCTCGCGGTCGCCGATACGGTCGGCGTTCTCCAGGGCGAGCGCCCCGCCGGCCAGCAGCGCCGGCACGTCGAGTTCCGTCAGCGCCGAGGCCTCCGCCGTCACGGCGCCGGATGCCTCGGCCCAGATCGCGGCGAGATGGGTCTTGCCCGAGCCGGGCGGGCCGACCAGGAGGGCGCGCCGCTCCGGCCAGTCCGGCCATGCCTCCACCAGCCGATAGGCGGCGTCGTTGGAGGCGGAGACCAGGAAATCCTCAAGACCCTGGGCCGGCGTCGTCGGCAGGTCGAGCGGGAGCTGCCGGGCGGGCGGCCTCACTCGCCCGCCTCCCGGTCGTCGTGCGCAGCCGCCGGCACGCCGGTATAGAATGCGCTGCGCAGATACTGGGAGAGCGCGAAGCGCACGAGCACACCGATGGCTGCGGCCACCGGCACGGCCACCAGCAGGCCGACGAACCCGAACAGCGAACCGGCCGCCAGCAGCGCGAACATCAGCCAGACCGGGTGGAGGCCGACCGAGCCGCCGACCAGCCTGGGCGACAGCACGTTGCCTTCCAGGAACTGGCCGATGCCGAACACCACGGCGACCAGCAGCGGCAGGTGCCAGTTCGGCCAGGCCTGCACCAGCGCCACGCCCATCGCCACCACGAAGCCCAGGATCGAGCCGACATAGGGGATGAACGAGGCGAATCCGGCGCACAGGCCGATCAGGAAGCCGAAGCTGAGGCCGACCACGCTGAGGCCGGTGCCGTAGAACAGGCCCAGCAGCAGGCACACCGTCGCCTGCCCGCGCAGGAAGCCGGCGATGGCCCGGTCGATGTCGCGCGCGATGGTTCGGATCGTCTCGACCTGATGGCGTGGCAGCCAGCTGTCGACCCTGGCGATCATGTGGTCCCAGTCGAGCAGGAGGTAGAAGGCGACCACCGGCGTGATCACCAGCATGCTGATGACACCGAAGATCGCCTGCCCTCCCGACCAGATCGAGGCCATGAAGCCGCCGAGGATGGACGCACCCTGCCCGACCGAATCCGACAACAATTTCTGGATGTCGGGCAGCCGATCGCCGATCAGCGTGCCGAGCCAGCCGCTGTTGAGGTTGGCCAGGGTCGACTGCAGCGCCGAGATATAGGCCGGGATCCGTGCCCGGAAGCCGGCGAGCTGGTCGACCAGGATCGGCACCAGCAGCAGCAGCGCCATGACGAAGACCATGACGAAGACCAGCATGATCACGCTGGTCGCAGCCCAGCGCGGCAGGCCCAGGTGCTCCAGGCGGCGTGCCACCGGATCGAGGAAATAGGCCAGCACGATCCCGGCGACGAAGGGCAGCAGCACGCTGCTCAGCACCCACAGCAGCAGGACCAGCACGGCAAGCGCGCCGATCCAGAACGCAATCTGGCGCTGAAGGGACATCGCGCTACTCCGGGTGCCTCAGGTCGCCATATGGCGCAGCCACTGCCGCAGATAGGGGACGGTGGAAGCGATGGTCAAGGCCGCGACCGCCAACGCTCCCGCCGTCACCACGCCGGGCAGGTCGAAGCCGAAGCCCTTCAGGAACAGCACCACGGCGGCGAAAGCGATCTGCACGGCGGTGTTGAGCTTCGACAGCATGGAGGGAGCGATCGCCACGGGCTTGTCCATGACCCGTGCCACCAGCACGGCGCCGATGATCATCAGATCGCGGAACACCACCAGGATCACCAGCCAGAACGGCAGGCCGCCGACCGCACCGAGCGACACGAAGATCGACATCAGGAGCGCCTTGTCGGCCAGGGGGTCGAGCGTCGCCCCCAGCTCGGTGCGCTGGTCGAAGCGCTTGGCGATGAAGCCGTCCACTCCGTCGGAGGCTCCGGCGGCGACGAACACCCAGAAGGCCCAGCGCCATTCGCCCGAGGCGATGCACCACACCACCACCGGCGCCAGGCAGAAGCGGAAGATGGTGATCAGGTTCGGGACGGTGACGGGCATGGCGGACCAGCGGCTTCGAGCCCCGGGATCATAGCGGTTCTCGCCCGCGCGCCCAAACGGCAGCCGCCGCACGCGGCCGATCCGGTGCGCGATCGGAACCAAATGCTCCATGGCGGGGCCGGCCCATGCCCCGCATCGCCGGGGCGCCCGGACGCCGTCGTCCCCGGCTCGTCGTCACTACGTATTTATCTCCGGCGCCGATGCCGCTAGTTTCCGGGCCGTCCGGAATCGATCCTTTGCGTATCAAGGCGCACCTCGTCGCGACCATCGTGCTGGCCACCGCGCTCATCGGCGCCGTGGGCGGCGTGGCGATCTATGTCGAATCGAAGCTGACGCGATCCGTCGCCGTGACCGAGGCGACCAGCGTCGCCCGCCAGCTCGGCCTGTCCATCACCTTCAAGGCGCCCGACGCGCCGGCATCGCTGCTGCGACGACCCGAGGCGCTGCAAGCCTTCGTGGCCGACCATCACCGCGGCTCGAACCGCGACTTCGTCGTGGTCGACCGCGATCGCGTCATCCTGGCCGATATTCCCGACGAGAGGAGCAATGTCGGCACCGTCTTCAACCATGACGCCGGCGGCGAGGTGGCCAAGACGATCGCCGACGGCCTCCCCCGCAGCTTCGTCGAGAGGAGCACCGACGTTGCCGGCCAGGCCAACCTCGTCGTCGTCCCGGTCGGCGAGCATTCGGGCTCGTATGACGGCGCGGTGATCTTCGAGTACACCTCGCTGCTCCGCGACGCGGAACGGAGCGTCAACGACTTCCTATGGCTGATCGGCTTCACCGCCTGTGTCGGCGTGATCATCGCGGCCTTGTCGGCGACGGTGCTGCTGCGACGATTCAACGCCGGCCTGCGGCGCCTGACCGAGGGTATCCGCTCGCTGGCGAACGGCAGGGGCGGAACGCGCATCGAGCCGATCTCGGCCGATGAGTTCGGCGATCTCGCCAAGGGCTTCAACGCGATGGCCGGCGAGCTGGAGACGTCGCGGGCCAATCTGGTCGAGCAGAAGACCTTCGTGGAAGACATCGTCCACACCGCCGCCGAAGGCATCGCCGTGATCGACGGCGAGGGCCGCGTCGGCATGGTCAACCCCGCCGCGGCGCGGATGCTCGGCCGGCGTGCCGACCGCATTGCCGGGCAGGACTGGCGGGCCGTGGTCGACATGCGCAGCCATGCCGGCACCGGCCTGCCGGAGGGCGCTTCGCCGGTCGAGATGGCGGTCGCCACCGGTCAGCGCCATCAGGGCGAGATGCGCCTGATGCGCCCGGACGGCTCACACCTGCCGGTCATCGTCAGTTGCAGCCCGCTGAGCCGGCCGGACGCCGGCGCGGTGCTGACCTTCAGCGACATCAGCGCCCTGCACCAGGCCGAGCGCTCGGTGAACGAGCGGGCCGAGGAGCTTGCTGCCCTCAATCGCGAACTGCGGGCAAATTCCGAGGCGACGGCCCGGCTGGTCAAGCTCGGCGAGCTGCTTCAGGCCTGCGTCACCTATGACGAGGCCTTTGCCGTGGTGGGTGCCGCCATGCCCGGCTTCTTCCCCGCCCTCAGCGGCAACCTGCATCTGACCAGCGCCTCGCGCAACCTGGTAGAGGAGATGGCGCAATGGGGTGCCCGGCGCTCCAGCGCCGCCCATTTCGCGCCGGAGGACTGCTGGGCGCTGCGACGCGGCCAGGAGCACGTGTTCGCCACCGGCCGCCTCACACCACGCTGCAGCCATGTCGCCGACGAGGGCGTGGCGGCCTATGTCTGCATGCCGCTGGCCGCCCAGGGCGAGACGCTCGGCATCCTGCACATGTGCCGCTCGGACGGGGCCGACACCACCGACTGGCTGGCTGAGCAAGGCCAGATCCTGCGTGGCGTCGCCGACACCATCGCCCTGGCGCTGGCCAATCTGCGGCTGCGCGAGACGCTGCGCCAGCAGTCGATCCGCGACCCCAGCACCGGCCTGTTCAACCGCCGATACCTGGAGGAAACAGGAGGGCGCGAACTTCGGCGCATGCAGCGCTCGGGCCAGCCGCTCGTCGTCATCATGCTCGATGTCGATCACTTCAAGCGCTTCAACGACACCTTCGGCCACGACGCCGGCGATCTCGTGCTGATGCATGTGGCGAGCGCGCTGCTCGACCATGCCCAGGAGTCGGACATCGCCTCGCGCTACGGCGGCGAGGAGTTCGCGCTCATCCTGCCGGGCGCCTCGCTGGCGGCCGGCATCGAGCGCGCCGAGCAGCTGCGCCAGACCGTCAAGCAGATCCATCTCACCCATCGCAGCCGCCGGCTCGGCTCCATCTCGATCTCGGTCGGCGTCGCCGCCGGCCCACAGGACGGCACGTCCTGGTCGGACCTCGTTCGGGCGGCCGACAGTGCCCTCTACCAGGCCAAGGCGAATGGGCGCGACCGGGTCGTGTCCAGCGCGGAGATCGTCGCGGCCGGTCCCGGCCTCGAATCCGAGTCCGGCTGGGCGACCTGACGCAGCGGCGGCTGCGGAACCACCGCCGCCACGGGGTTGCGCATGCCCCAGGACGGGCTATCGTCGTCCGGCAATCGCCCTTCCGGAGACCTGGATGCCCGATCTTTCCGCCTTCCCGATCACCGAGCGCTGGCCGGCCGCGCACCCCGACCGGCTCCAACTCTACTCCCTGCCGACGCCGAACGGCGTCAAGGTCTCGATCATGCTGGAGGAGATCGGACTGCCCTACGAGCCGCACCTGATCGACATCGGCAAGAACGAGAGCTGGACCCCGCAATTCCTGTCCCTCAACCCGAACGGCAAGATCCCGGCCATCATCGACCCGGACGGTCCGGGCGGAAAGCCGCTCGGCCTGTTCGAATCCGGCGCCATCCTGCTCTATCTCGCCGAGAAGACCGGCAAGCTCCTGCCGGCCGATGCGGCGCGGCGCTACGAAACCATCCAATGGGTTTTCTTCCAGATGGCCAGCGTCGGGCCAATGTTCGGCCAGGTCGGCTATTTCTACAAGTTCGCCGGCCGGGAAATCGAGGACAAGCGGCCGCTCGAGCGCTATCGCGCCGAATCCCAGCGCCTGCTCGGCGTGCTCGATACGCGCCTCGAAGGCCGGCAATGGATCATGGGCGACGACTACACCATCGCCGACATCTCGCTGCTCGGCTGGGTTCGCAACCTGATCGGCTTCTACGGCGCCCGCGAGATCGTCGGTTTCGACTCGCTGAAGCACGTGCCGGGCTGGCTGGAGCGCGGCCTCGCCCGCCCGGCCGTGCAGCGCGGCCTCGACAGTCCCAAGCGGTCGTGAGAACCGCCCGCGTTCCTGCCTGAGCAGCTTCTCGTGGCTGCCGCCACGATTGATTTTGCATTTTCAATGCAAAATCAAAGCTGCTCAGACTTACAAGTGTGAGCAGGTTCGGGAGAACCTGCTTGGGCTGCGCGGGAACGCGCCACCCCGCAACCTTGCCAAGGAGCGCATCATGTCCGCCCTCCCCGAGACAATGACCGCCATCGCCATCCGCCAGCCCGGCGGCCCCGAGGTGCTGGAAGCGCAGCAGCGTCCGCTGCCCGTGCCCGACGACAGCGACATCCTGATCCGGGTCGCGGCCGCCGGCGTCAATCGCCCCGACGTGCTGCAGCGCTCCGGCGCCTATCCTCCGCCTCCGGGCGCCTCGGACCTGCCCGGTCTCGAGGTTGCCGGACAGGTCGTCGCGGTCGGGGCCGACGTCATGCGCTGGAAGCCCGGCGACCTCGTCTGCGCGCTGACGCCGGGCGGCGGCTACGCTCAATATGCTCTGGTGCATGAAGCCAACGCCCTGCCCATCCCGGCCGGCCTCGGCATGGTGCAGGCCGCGGCCCTGCCCGAGACCTTCTTCACCGTGTGGCACAACGTGTTCGAGCGCGGCCGCCTCACCGAGGGCGAGACCCTGCTCGTCCATGGCGGCTCCTCCGGCATCGGCACCACCGCGATCATGCTGGCCAAGGCCTTCGGGGCGACCGTGATCGTCACCGCCGGCTCGCCGGAGAAGTGCGAGGCCTGCCGCAAGCTCGGCGCCGACGTCGCCATCGACTACAAGGCGACGGATTGGGCACCGGCGGTCAAGGAGGCGACCGGCGGGCGCGGCCCGAACCTGATCCTCGACATGGTCGGCGGTTCCTACATCGCCCGCAACTACGAGGTCGCCGCCCTGGAGGGGCGCATCGTCAGCATCGCCTTCCTGCAGGGCGCGAAGGCCGAGATCGACTTCTCCCGGCTGATGATGAAGCGCCTGACCCATACCGGCTCGACCCTGAGGGCCCAGTCGGTCTCCGCCAAGGCGGCGATCGCCCGGGCCCTGGAAGACAGGGTCTGGCCGCTGCTGGCCGCCGGTTCCTGCCGGCCGATCATCCATGCCACCTTCCCGCTCGCCGAGGCGGCCAGGGCGCATGCCCTGATGGAAGAGGGCACGCATGTCGGCAAGATCGTCCTGACGGTCGAGTGACCGCCGCCGGAGGCTCAGCCGGCGAAGCGGTCGGTCGCGGCGATCAACTGGTGCAGCGTGCCGGGCTCGGCGAAGGAGTGGCCGGAATCCTCCACCATGTGGAACCGGGCTTCCGGCCAGCGCTGCGACAGTTCCCACGCGGTGATCGGCGGGCAGACCATGTCGTAGCGCCCCTGCACGATGACGCCGGGAATGGCGCGCAGCCGCCCGGCGTCGCGCAGGAGTTGTCCCTCCTCCATCCAGCCGCCATGCACGAAGTAGTGGTTCTCGATTCGGGCGAAGGCGATCGCGAACTTCTCGTCCGCATGGCTGGTCGCGGGCCCCTCCGGCATCAGGGTCGAGGTTTCGCCTTCCCACACGCTCCAGGCCCGCGCCGCGGCGAGGCGCAGGCGCGCATCGTCCCCGGTCAGGCGGCGGTGATAGGTCAGGATCGGGTCGTCGAGCGCCTCCTGCGGCAGGTCGCGGACGAAGCCCTGCCATTTCTCGGGAAAGAAATAGGAGGCCCCGCGCCGATAATACCAGTCGAGCTCGAGCCGCCGCAGCGTGAAGATGCCGCGCAGCACCAGTTCCGACACGGCGTCGGGATGGGTCTGGGCATAGGCGAGCCCCAGGGTCGAGCCCCAGGATCCGCCGAGCACCAGCCATTGCTCCGCGCCCATCACCTCCCGGCGCAGCCGCTCGATGTCGGCGACGAGATGCCATGTGGTGTTGGCGTCGAGGCAGGCATGCGGCGTCGAGCGGCCGCAGCCGCGCTGGTCGAACAGCAGCACCTTGTAGCGCTCGGGGTCGAACAGGCGGCGATGCCGGGCCGAGCACCCGGCGCCGGGCCCGCCGTGCAGGAAGACAGCCGGCTTGCCGTCCGGGTTGCCGGCCAGTTCCCAATAGAGACTGTGGCCGTCGCCGACATCGAGGCGACCGGTCCGATAGGGCTCGATCTCCGGGTAGAGGCCGCGCCGCGGCGTGCCGTCCGGCTCGAAGCGACGGTCGAACGGCATCGCGATGGTATCCTTGAGTTCTGCCATGATGGTCTCTTGCTGACGGCCCGACCGTACAGCCTTGGACCGCCGATCTCCAGCCGGCGAACGCCCCGGCCGAACCGGGGCGCCATGGCCGAGCGCCGCTCGGGCTCAGTGCAGGATCTGGCTGAGGAACAGCTTGGTGCGCTCGTGCTGCGGGTTGGAGAAGAACGCGTTCGGCTCGTTCATCTCGACGATCTGGCCGGCATCCATGAAGATCACCCGGTTCGCCACCTGGCGGGCGAAGCCCATCTCGTGGGTGACGCACACCATGGTCATGCCGTCCTCGGCGAGCGACACCATGGTGTCGAGCACTTCCTTGACCATTTCCGGATCGAGGGCCGAGGTCGGCTCGTCGAACAGCATGATCTTGGGCGCCATGCACAGGGCGCGGGCGATGGCGACGCGCTGCTGCTGGCCACCCGAGAGCTGCCCCGGATATTTCTGGGCCTGGTTGGGGATGCGCACGCGGGTGAGGAAATGCATGGCGCGCTCCTCCGCTTCCTTCTTCGGCATCTTGCGCACCCACACCGGCGCCAGCATGCAGTTCTCCAGCACGGTCAGGTGCGGGAACAGGTTGAAGTGCTGGAACACCATGCCGACCTCGCGGCGCACCTCGTCGATTCGCTTGAGGTCGTTGGTAAGCGGAATGCCGTCGACGGTGATCGAGCCCTTCTGGAACTCCTCCAGGCGATTGACGCAGCGGATCATCGTCGACTTGCCGGATCCGGACGGCCCGCAGACGACGATGCGCTCGCCGCGCCTGACGACAAGGTTGATGTCCTTGAGGACGTGGAAATCGCCGTACCACTTGTTCATGGCGACGATCTCGATCGCCGGGCCGGCCGCGGTGCCGCTGGCGGGCTTGGTCTGGAGGGCGCTGCTGGTAGCCATGGTGTTTCCTACCGTTTGTGACCGGTGTCGAGCCGGCGCTCGACCCATTGCGAGTAGCGGGACATGCTGAAGCAGAAGATCCAGTAGACGATGGCGGCGAAGGCGTAGCCGGAATAGAGCGTCACCGGCGTCGCCCAGGTCGCGTCCTGGGCCGAGGCTTCGATGGTGCGGAGGAAGTCGAAGATGGCGACGGCCGCCACCAGCGTCGTGTCCTTGAACAGGCTGATGATCGAGTTGACGATGCCCGGGATGACCATCTTCAGCGCCTGGGGCAGGATGATCAGCACCAGCCGCTGCGGATAGTTGAGCCCGAGCGCCATCGCGCCTTCATGCTGGCCCTTGGGCATCGCCTGCAGGCCGCCGCGCACCACCTCCGCCATGTAGGCGGCGGAGAACAGCGCCACCGCCACCAGCGCCCTGAGCAGCTTGTCGGGCTGCGACCCGGCGGGCAGGAACAGCGGCAGCATGACGTTGGCCATGAACAGCACTGTGATCAGCGGCACGCCGCGCACCAGCTCGATGAAGATCACCGACAGGAGCTTGGCCACCGGCATGCGCGAACGGCGTCCGAGCGCCAGGACGACGCCGGCCGGCAGGGCGAAGATGATGCCGACGGTGGCGACAACCAGCGTCACCAGCATGCCGCCCCACAGGTTGGTGTCGACCCGCGCCAGCCCCCAGCCACCGCCGAGCAGCCACCAGGCCAGGACGGGGAAGGCGATCAGGAGATAGACCAGGCCCCAGGCCTTGGCGCCGATGCGCGGCCAGAGCAGCCATGCGATGGCGATGATCTCCAGGACGAAGAAGATGTTGACGCGCCAGCGCTCGGCTTCGGGATACTGCCCGTAGATGAAATAGGAGAGGCGCGAGCCGACGAAGGCCCAGCAGGCGCCGACAGGATGGCCGACCTTCTCGGCCAGGCAGGCGTCGCGCCCCAGCCCGCTCCAGACCGCGTCGAACAGGACGAACCTGAGGATCAGCGGCACCACCACGGCGACCAGCGCCAGGGCGAGCACCGTCAGCACCGCGTTGGTCACGGACGAGAACAGGTTGGTGCGCAGCCAGCCGATGACGCCGCGGGTCGCGACCGGCGCCGGCTGCGGCTGCAACGTCTCCCGGCTGAGATAGGCGGGGTTGAAATCCGTGGAACTCATCGCCCCCTCCTCACCGCTCGACCAGCGCGACGCGCCTGTTGAACCAGTTCATGAAGGCCGCGGTGACGAGGCTGATGATCAGATAGACGCCCATCACGATGGCGATGCCCTCGATCGAGCGGTTCGTCTGGTTCATCACCGTCTCGTTGACCAGCACCAGGTCGGGATAGCCGATGAAGTGGGCCAGCGAGGAGTTCTTCGTCAGGTTGAGATACTGGTTGGTCAGCGGCGGGATGATCACCCGTACCGCCTGGGGGATGACGACGAGGCGCAGGCTCTGCCCGGAGGTGATGCCGAGGGCGCGCGCCGCCTCGGTCTGGCCGTGCGACACGGCCCGGATGCCGCCGCGGACGATCTCGGCGATGAACGAGGCGGTGTAGATGACGAGGCCGAGCAGGAGCGCGAAGAATTCGGGCCCGACCGCCGAGCCACCGGCGATGTTGAAGCCCTTCAGCGCGGGATAGTCGAGCGTCATCGGCGAGCCGGCGAGGAAGAAGGCCAGCACAGGCAGGCCGATGATCAGCGCGAGCGCCACGATCAGCACCGGCGGGCGCCGGCCGGTTTCGGCCTGCCTGCGGCCGGCCCATCGGGCCTGGAGGATCGCGCCGACGATGCCGACGGCCAGGGCTCCGACGACGAAGATCGTCCCCTCGCCCCACTGCGTCGCGGGATAGTAGATGCCGCGCTGGTTGATGAAGATGCTGTCGAGGATGTTGATCGACTGCTTGGGCACCGGCATCGGCAGGCGCAACACCGCATACCAGAACAGGAGCTGGAGCAGCAGCGGGATGTTGCGGATGGTCTCGACATAGACGGTGGCGATCCTGGCCACCAGCCAGTTGGACGAGAGGCGGGCGATGCCGATGGCGAAGCCCAGGATGGTGGTCAGCACGATGCCGATGGCGGCCACGATCAGGGTGTTGAGCAGGCCCACCACCAGCGCCCGGCCATAGCTTGATACGCCGACGACATAGTCGACGGGCTTCTGGCTGATCGGAAAGCCGGCGACCTGGGCGAGGTAGTCGAACCCCGAGGTCAGGCCGGTCCGCCGCATGTTGGTGACGGTGTTGTAGACCAGCCAGGCGATAAGGCTGGCGATCACCGTGGCCAGGACGATCTGGAACACGATGCTCCGTATCTTCGGATCGTTCACCCAGGATACGGAATCGGGGCCCCGTCCCGGATCGACCGCTGTCGTCATCACGCCCTCACATGTTTGCCGGATGCAAAACGGGCGGCCTCATCGAGGCCGCCCGGCTGTGATGCGATCAACGGATCGGCGGTGCGTATTGCAGCCCCTTCTTCGTCCAGAGCGCGTTGAGGCCGCGGTCGATCTTCAGCGGCGAGCCGGCGCCCACATTGCGGTCGAACAGTTCGCCGTAGTTGCCGACGGCCTTGATGATCTTGACGGCCCAGTCGTTCTCGAGGCCGAGGCCCTTGCCGAAATCACCCTCGACGCCGAGCAGGCGCCTGACGTCCGGCTTGTCGGACTTCATCATCTCGTCGACATTGGCCTGGGTCACCCCGTCCTCCTCGGCGGTCAGCAGGGCGAAATGCACCCAGCGCACGAGGTCGCCCCATTGGTTGTCGCCATGGCGCACGGCGGCGCTGAAGGGCTCCTTCGAGATGATCTCGGGCAGCACCACGTTGTCGTCGGGGGCGGTGAGCTTGAGGCGCTCGCCGTAGAGGGCCGAGGCGTCGGTGGTGAAGGCATCGCAGCGGCCGGAATCATAGGATTGGCGCGCCTCGTCCGAGGTGGCGAACGTCACCGCCTGGAACTGCATGTTGTTGGAGCGGAAGAAGTCGGCGAGATTGAGCTCCGTGGTCGTGCCCTGCTGCACGCAGACCGTCGCCCCCGACAGCTCGAGCGCCGAGGAGATCTTGGCGGACTTCTTCACCATGAAGCCCTGGCCGTCGAAGAAGGTGATGGCCGGGAAATCCATGTTCTGGTAGTCGCGCGACATCGTCCAGGTGGTGTTGCGGATCAGGACGTCGATGTCGCCGGACCCCAGCGAGACAAAACGATCCTTGGCGGTGAGCGGAACGAATTTCACCTTGGTGGGATCGCCGAAGATCGCTGCGGCAATCGCCCGGCAATAGTCGACGTCGAAGCCGGACCATTCGCCCTTGTCGTTCGGCGCGCCGAAACCGGCGAGGCCCGTGTTGGAACCGCAGATCAGCTGGCCACGATTCTTCACGGTTTCCAGCGTCGTCGCGCCGGCCGCGGTCGCGCCGAGCGCGAAAATGGCCCCGAAAGCTGCTGCGAGGAACTTGGTCTTCATGGATTGAAGCCTCTCTCTGGTTTGTCGAAGACAGTCTTTTGCCGTCTTGGATGAATTCCCGCCGGCATCCACGGATCGCCGGAGGGGCTGGTCCCGTATGACACTCGGAGCATCGTCTTCGATCGACGACTGGCCCCGGTCTGGCCCGGTTCTTAGAATTGCCGCATTGTCAGGAAAGGGCAAGGTGTCTTACGAGGTCCCTAACCGCCACGGACGCGGCGAAACGCCTATCTTGCAAGCGACACTCCATGAAGAAAATTGCAAAGACCGATCTCGCAGCCCTCGGTGAGAACACGCGGCTCGTGCTCGGCGGCCGCGACACGGCCCTCCAGCACGGCTTCGTCAACCCACCGGTGGTGCATGGCTCGACCGTATTGGCGCCGACGGCAAAGGACCTGCTCGGCCGCACGCAGAAATACCAATATGGCCGCCGCGGAACGCCGACCTCCGACGCGCTGGAGGAGGCGTTGACGGCGATCGAGGGCGGGGCCGGCGTCGTGCTGTGCCCGTCCGGGCTCTCGGCCGTGACCACCGCCCTGCTCTCCTGCCTCGGCGCCGGCGACCACCTCCTGATGGCCGACAGCGTCTACGGCCCGACCCGCCATGCCTGCGACGTCGTGCTCAAGCGCCTCGGCATCGAAACCACCTATTACGACCCGGTGATCGGCGCCGACATCGCCGGCCTGATGGGCCCGAACACCCGGGCCGTCTACCTGGAGGCGCCGGGCTCGCTCACCTTCGAGATGCAGGACGTATCGGCGATCGCCGCCGCCGCCCATGCGCGCGGCGCCACGGTGCTGATGGACAACACCTGGGCGACGCCGCTGTTCTTCAAGGCGCATCAGCACGGGGTGGATCTGGCGATCCAGGCCGGCACGAAATACATCGTCGGTCATTCCGACGCGATGTTCGGCACCGTCTCGGCCTCGCCTTCGGCCTGGGCCCGGCTCAAGGCCTTCCACGGCGACACGGGCCTGTGCGCCGGCCCCGACGACATCTATCTCGCCTTGCGCGGCCTCAGGACGATGGGGGTGCGGCTGCGCCAGCACCAGGAAAGCGGGCTGGCGGTGGCGCGCTGGCTGCAGGGCCGGCCCGAGGTGCAGCGGGTGCTGCATCCGGCGCTGCCCGGTGATCCCGGCCACGCCATTTGGCAGCGTGACTTCACCGGCGCCTCCGGCCTGTTCGCCGTCGTCCTCGCCCCGGCGCCGGAAGCGGCGGTGGAGGCCTTCCTCGACGGGCTGCGCCTGTTCGGTCTGGGCTATTCCTGGGGCGGCTTCGAGAGCCTCGCCATCCCCTTCGACGCCACGTCCTACCGCACCGCCACTGCCTGGAACCCCGGCGGTCCCTGCGTCCGGCTGCATATCGGCCTGGAGGACCTGCCCGACCTGCTGGCCGATCTGGACGAAGGCCTGGAGCGCTTCCGCAAGGCGGCGTGACCTTGGGCGCTCTGCTCTTCGCCGAGGGGGGCGCCCCGAGCAGAAAAGGCCGCGGTTGCCTTCTCCGCCGAAGGCGGCGAAGGTGGCCCGACGAAGTCGGGTCGGATGGGGTGTGGCCCGCAAGGCTCGACTTCGGCTCAGCCTGCACCACCGTCGTGCCATGACGCCGACGCCAGCTGCCCGCCACACCCCATCCGACCATGCTTCGCATGGCCACTTCCCAACTCCGTTGGAGAAGGCTTTTACGCCCTTTTCGGGACCGTGCGCGGCCTTATCACCCGTTCGGCGGGCATGAATCCAGGCAGTCCAACAATGCTCCCGGCGACCGTTTCGGCCGTCAGGCCTGTTCTGCGGCCTTGTTCGCCCGCCGCTCCTTCAGCACGAAGGAGACATTGCGGAAGTAGACGAACAGGCTGAACAGCTGGCCGAGGATGTAGACCGGATCCTGCTGCTTGATGGCGTATGCCAGCAGCAGGGCGCCGCCGCCGATCGAGAAGCTCCAGAAACTGAACGGCACGACGCTGCGCCCGGCGCGTTCGCTCGCCAGCCACTGCACCACGAAGCGCATGGTGAACAGGAACTGCGCCACCAGGCCGAGCACGACCCAGCCGTTGAACTTGTTGATGAAGACTTCGTGCAGGTAGCCGCCGACGGCGTTGGAAATGTCAACCAGCATGGACGCTGATCTCCTTGACGACGGGTACGCGGCGACGGCGGCGGATCAGCCACCACACGCCGGCGAGATCCATGATGCCGACCCAGAGCCGGTCGAAGAAGCCATAATTCGACTGGCCGGACAGGCGCGGCCGGTCGACCACGTCGACATAGCCGATCGAAAAGCCCTCGCGCTTGACCAGGGCCGGCATGAAGCGGTGCAGCGCGTCGAAATAGGGCAGTGCGAGGTAGACGTCGCGGCGGATCGCCTTGAGGCCGCAGCCGGTGTCGCGGGTGCCGTCGCGCAGCACCCGGGAGCGCACGGCGTTGGCGGTCTTCGACTGCCAGCGCTTGAAGCCGGTGTCCTTGCGCCCGAGCCTCTGGCCGGCAACCAGGCCCATGCCCGTCCCCCCGGTTGCGAGCGTATCGGCGAGCGCGGGAATATAGGCCGGATCGTTCTGCCCGTCGCCGTCGATGGTGACGATCACCGTCCCGGCCGCCGCCCTCACCCCGGTGCGCACGGCGCAGGACTGGCCGCAGGACGCCGCGTGGAGCAAGGCGCGCAGGAAGGGCTTCTGCGCGGCGAGCCGGGACAGCTCCGCCGCCGTGCCGTCGGTCGACCCGTCGTCGACATAGACCACCTCGAAGCGATAGCGGCCGGCGAGCGCCGTCTCGATCTCGGCCACCAGCGGTGCGATGTTGCCGGCCTCGTTGCGCACGGGCACGACCACGCTGATCTCGACCGGCGACGGATCGGGCTGCATCGTTCAGGAAACCTTGTCTTGTGCCAGGACGGCGCGCAGCGTCTTTGACGCATGCGCCCCCCGCAAGGCAAGAGCGCCTGTCCCGGTTTGCCGGAAAACCAGCCGCCGCCGCGCCAGAAAATGCGCGAACCACCAGGTGCCGAGCGCCCCGAACAGCGCGCCGGCCATGACGTCGGACGGGAAATGCGCCCCGAGGACGACCCGGCTGGCACAGACCAGCACCGCCCCGGCCACCAGCCAGGGCGCTAGCCTGGCGCGCGAGCCCGGGCTGCAGACCAGGATCAGCGCCGTCGCCACCGCGAAGGCGGTCGTGGCATGGCCGGAGGGAAAGCTGGCATAGGCCGATTTCCAGCCGAGCGGTTCGAAATGCCAGGCCATGCCGGGTTCGACGTGCTGCGGGCGCACCCGGCCGACCAGGCGCTTGACGACATTGACGGCGATGCCGGTTCCGGCGACGGCGAGCGCCACGAAGGCGAGGCGCAGGCTGATCTCGCACAACGCCGCCTTCGCGCGCCGCGTCCAGGTTTGCCGCCCGAAGCGGGCCCACAGCCAGAGCCCGACCAGTGCCAGGCTGAGCGGCACGAGGTAGAGGCCGGAATCGCCGAACGTGGTGATAAAGCCGAACACGCGCTTCGCCGGCTTCGGCCACGCCCCCACCGCCGCCAGCCCGAGCGGATCGAGGACGATCATGGCCGCGGCGACGAGCAGCACCGCAAGGCCGACCGCGACGCCCGGCGGCACGGTGCCCCACGCCGGTCGGCGGCCCACATCCGGACGCGGCGCGGCCAGCCGGCCGCGCACGATCCGCCAGCCCGCGGGCCCCCGCGCCGGCGCCGCAGCAGCGTCAGCCATGGTTCAGCGGCACTTGGTCTGCGGCAGGAAATCCAGGGACGTCATCGTCCCCTTCAAGGTGAAGTCGCCATAGTCGAGGCGGATGCTGCCGGATATGCCATTGGCATAGAGGTCGAAGGAGATGGAGTAGACCGGGGTCTCCTCGCCGGGCGTCGCCTTGGTCGGATCGAAATAGGAGATCGTCACCGGCCAGCGATCGATGCCGTCCAGTTCCGTGCGCCCGGCCGCAGCGCCCTCGCGCGGCCGGTCGGCCGGGACTTTCTTGCCGATCACCGCCAGGGTCGAATAGACTTTCTCCCCGCCGTCGGACCCGTCATAGATCTTCGATTCGTAGGTGTTCCGCCCGGCTTCCGCCGCTTCGATCACCGCCTTCATCTGGCCGGTCGGGAACAGCACGTCCTGCGGCAGCTCGAACGAGGCCTTCTTCGGCTTCTTCAGCGCCACTCCCACCGCCCCGCTCTCGCCGCGATCGGCCGCCCCGTCGATCGAGGCGTCGAGGCGCTGGTTGAGGAAGTTCTGGGAGTTGAAGTGGAAGCTGCGGCCCTTGTCGTCCTCGAAGGTGGTGGAGCGCAGATCGGAGACGTTGTCGCCGCCGCCGGTCGTGCCGATCTCGGTCACCTGCCGGAACTTCAGCGCATAGCCCTCGCAGGCATTGCCCGAAAAATCATAGACGATGCGGCCGCGGATCGATTCGACGCTCGACGTGCCCCGGGTCTCCCCCAGCGACAGATCGTAGACGGCGCGGTGCGGCACGAAGTCGACCGGCTTGGCGGTCGCCGGCGTCGCCGCCTCGGTCGCCCAGGCGGAAGCGGCGGCCAGCAGACCGGCCGCGAGCCCGGCCACCCGCAATCCGGCCGTTCGTGTCATCTCCATTGATTCCGTCCGTGCTAGAGCCGTTGTCAGGCGGCACCATATTGAGCCGCGCCAGGCGCCGCAACGATGCCACGTTCACCTGCCAGCAGAAGATGACGGAATTGGGCCGATGAAGCCGTGACCGAACGCACCGGTTTGTTTACCATCCGTTCGCGATGATCCCGCAGCCATGGCATAGTGCCGCCCCTCGAATCGACCGGACCAGACTCTTTCTCGATGACCGAAACCACCGACCTGTTCGGCGCCGGCGCCCCGCCCAAGCCGAAACCTGCCGACGCCAGGAAGCCCGACCCGATCAAGGCCGCCGCCCAGCGCCAGGCCGTCGACGCCGAGTACGGCGCTTCCGCCATCGAGGTGCTGGAGGGGCTCGAGCCCGTCCGCATGCGCCCGGGCATGTATGTCGGCTCGACAGGCCCGGAGGGGGACGGCCTGCATCACCTGTTCGCCGAGGTGATCGACAACTCCATGGACGAGGCCGTGGCCGGCCACGCCACCTTCATCGAGGTGGAGCTGAGCGCGGACGGCTTCATCGCCGTCACCGACAACGGCCGCGGCATGCCGGTGGAACCGCACCCGAAATTCCCCGACAAGTCGACCGTCGAGGTCATCATGACCAAGCTGCACGCCGGCGGCAAGTTCGACAGCAAGGTCTACGACACCTCCGGCGGCCTGCACGGCGTCGGCGTCTCCGTGGTCAACGCCCTGTCCGAGCACCTGGAGGTGGAGGTGGCGCGCGGGCGCGAGCTCTACCGCCAGCGCTTCTCGCGCGGCCTGCCGCTCGCCCCGCTCGACCATGTCGGCCCCGCGCCGAACCGGCGCGGCACCCGCGTCCGGTTCAAGCCCGACGCCCAGATCTTCAAGCACGGCATCGCCTTCGATCCCAAGCGCGTGTTCAAGATGACGCGCTCGAAGGCCTATCTCTTCCGTGGCATCGAGATCCGCTGGAAATGCGATGCGGCGCTGCTGGCCGGCGTCGCCGACGTGCCGGCGGAGGACGTGTTCAAGTTCCCGCGCGGCCTGGAGGACTATCTGCGCGCCGCCACCGAAGGCCTGGCGCTGGTCACCGAGCTGATGTTCTGCGGCAAGGTCGACAAGCCCGGCGGCCACGGCGCGGCGGAATGGGCCATCGCCTTCCTCGCCGAGGATGAGGGCTTCGTCGCCTCCTATTGCAACACCATCCCGACCAAGGACGGCGGCACCCACGAGCAGGGCCTGCGCATCGCCCTGCTGCGCGCGCTCAAGGACCATGCCGAGCGCGTCGGCAACAAGCGCGCCGCCCAGATCACCACCGAGGACATCATGGCGACCTCGGCGGTGATGCTGTCGGTGTTCGTGCGCGAGCCCGAATTCGCCGGCCAGACCAAGGACAAGCTCGTCACCATCGAGGCGAGCCGCATCGTCGAGCAGACCATCAAGGACCCGCTCGACCATTGGCTGGCCGACAGCCCGTCGCAGGCCGCCAAGCTGCTCGACTTCGTCATCGAGCGGGCCGAGGAGCGGCTGCGCCGCCGCGCCGAGAAGGACGTGGCCCGCAAGAGCGCGACACGCAAGCTGCGCCTGCCCGGCAAGCTCGCGGACTGCACGAACAACGCCGCCCAAGGCTCTGAACTGTTTATCGTCGAGGGCGATTCGGCCGGTGGCTCCGCCAAGCAGGCGCGTGATCGGGCCAGCCAGGCGGTGCTGCCGCTGCGCGGCAAGATCCTCAACGTCGCCGCGGCCGGCCGCGACAAGCTGGCTCAGAACCAGCAGCTCCAGGATCTCGGCCAGGCGCTCGGTTGCGGCATGGGGACCCATTACCGCGACGACGACCTGCGCTACGAGAAGATCGTGATCATGACGGACGCCGACGTCGACGGCGCCCATATCGCCTCGCTCTTGATCACCTTCTTCTGGCGCCAGATGCCGCGCCTGATCGAGCGCGGCCATCTCTACCTCGCCGCCCCGCCGCTCTACCGCCTGACCCAGGGCACCAAGTCGGTCTATGCCCGCGACGAAGCCCACCGGGACGAGTTGCTGGCCTCCGTGTTCAAGCCCAACCAGAAGGTCGAGATCGGCCGGTTCAAGGGGCTCGGCGAGATGATGCCGGCGCAGCTCAAGGAGACCACCATGGACCCGAAGAAGCGCACGCTGCTCAAGGTGGTGGTGGTTGACGACGAGCGCGTCGACGCCACGACCTCGGTCGAGCGGCTGATGGGCAACAAGCCCGAGGCCCGCTTCGCCTTCATCCAGGAGCGCGCCGCCTTCGCCGGCGAACTGGTGGACCTCTGACTCCGAGGCCTCGTCCGCGTACACGTGCTCCAGGCGCGACGCCGGCCGGTCCCCTCCCCCGGGCCAGTCGGAAACATCCGACTTGCCGGGGGAGGAAGACGCGGGCGTCGCGGCAAGTCCGGCCTGGAGCCCATCTCGCTCACAGGGTGGCTCGCAAAACAGAGGTGAAGCACTTAGTCCCGGACAACGCCTTGGCGGCGGCTCGTGCCGATCGTCTCGGAGTCCACAGGTCGCCCCAGCTCCTTTGCGCGAAATTCACGCGGTCCGAACCCCGTCGCCTTGCGAAAGGCGCGCGCAAAACCGGCCGGGGAGGAATATCCCAATTCTGTCGAAATGCGGGTGATCGACCCGTTCTCGTGCCGCAGCAGTTCGGTCGCGCGCTGAACTCTGACGGTGGTCGTGAGGCTGCGAAAGTCCGTGCCGGCGCGATGCAGTTCCCGCTGCAACGTCCGGATGCTGGTGTCCATCGATCGCGCGATGTCGTCGATCGACACGCTGCCGGCGAGAACCTGGGCGCGGATCTGTTCGACGGCGACGCCGAGCAGGCTTCGCGGGGCGCCGCCGGGCCGATCGCGCGCGACATCCTCCATGGTCACGATCGGCTGTGGCGGACGCTTCGACACAGCCGCCAGGTGATGTCGTTCAACGACGACCGCCACCGCGGGGGCGTTGAAAAGAACCGGGCATTGAAACACGTCCTCGAACAGTGAGGCCTGGCGCGGCGCTTCGATATCGAGCTCGACACGCAGCGGTCGCCAACTATCGGGCAGGTACGCCCCGAATATACTCAACAGTTCACCGATCGCAGCACTTGCGACAACACCGTATCCCTCAGAACCGGCCAAAGCAAATTTGTAACTATATCGCACTTCATCGGCAAGAGCCGTAACGGACAACGTATCGCAGGTGCTATGATAGCCAAGGGCCGCGATGCTGCGCGTGATCGCCTGGTCGAGGGTGCCGGCTCCGAACACATAGCGCCCGAAGCTGCCATAGGCCGCGACATTCATGCCGGGAGCGATCAGAAGGCCGAGGTTGGGGTCGCCGGCCGCCCTGCCGACCGCATCGGCGAAGGCCACCACCGCCTGCTGCGGAACGAAGCAGTTCCGCCCCTCGATCAGCTCGACATCGAACCCCGCGGCATGATTGGCCTGCTGGAGCGCCTTCTCCCCCATCTCGTGGCGCACGAACGCCGGCAAGCCTTGCAGGACATGGCTGGAGATCACAGGGACTGTGGCCATGTGATGACACTCCCGAACAACCGCATCGATGGCGTAAAATGGGTGGTCTCGGTATCGCCTGCCTCCTAGCGTGGCAAGAGTCATCCGCGGACGAGTCGTGGGGCAGGACGCCGCGCATGAACAGAGATCGAGTCGACCTGCGGTGGAGTGGAAGGCAGCAATGGCGTCCGGGATCGTGTCGAAGACCATCGCCGCAGCAATATCTTTGGCCGTCGTCACCGGACTTCAGGCGACCGCCGCCTTCGCCGAGGACGGCGAGGCGGATCTGGCGAAAAAGCTCTCCAACCCCGTCGCCGATCTCATCAGCATTCCCTTCCAGTTCAACTACAACGGCGGAATCGGGCCGGCGGAGGACGGTTCGAAATATTATATGAATTTCCAGCCGGTCATTCCGCTGACCATCAATGACGACTGGAACCTCATCTCCAGGACGATCATACCCGTCGTCTACCAGAAGGACATCGCCCCCGGCGCAGGCTCGCAGTTCGGGCTCGGCGACACGACGCAGAGCTTCTTCCTGTCGCCGAGCCGCCCCACCGGCGGCATCATCTGGGGCATCGGTCCGGTGCTCGGCATCCCCACGGGCTCCGGTTCGCTTCTCAGCTCCGAGAAGCTGAGCGTGGGGCCGACCGCCGTGGCGCTGTGGCAGGGCGACGGCTGGACGATCGGCGCCCTGGCCAATCACCTGTGGTCCGTCACCGGCGCGGCCGACAAGCCCGACGTCAACGCCACCTACCTGCAGCCCTTCGTCTCCTACACGACCAGGGACGCCTGGAGCTTCACCCTCAACACCGAGAGCACCTATGACTGGGAGACCGGGGACTGGTCCGTCCCGATCAACTTCCAGGTCGCCAAGATCGTGAAGTTCGACAAGCTGCCGGTCCAGCTCTTTGCGGGCATCCGCTATTGGGCGACATCGCCCGAAGACAGCGGCCCCACCGGCTGGGGCGCGCGATGGGGCATGACCGTCCTCTTGCCGAAGTGAGCCGGTGGAGGGGTCTCGCCATGCCTCGAAGGGACGCTCCGAAAGCTTCGACCGGCATTCGAGGTCCGGCTTCGTGGTACAGCGGTCGACACAATGGCCTTGCGGAAAAAACACGCGTACAATGTCGAGCAGGGCAAGGAACTGGAGCGCGAGGTGATCGTCGGCCGCAAGGCCCGACAAAAGGTCATTGAGGCGATAGCAGTTGTCTTCAAGACGAGAGGGTCAAGCCCGGAATCAAGATGAACTAGCCACTTTCGTATGCCGGCCCGCTGTCGCAACGGCAGTCAGGGATCATGCAGCCGGCGTTGGTCGCATAACTCATTTGAATAGGGAAGACTGGAGTCTTGGGGCATGTCGAAATCACTCTTCGCTAGATTTTACGGGATCGCGCCTGCCGCATGCGCAGCCATCCCTTTGCTGAGTATTCCCGATGCTGCCGCCCTGGCGCAGGGAGCGCCTGAGCGCGAGGCCTATTTCGGCGAGACGCACGTCCATACCAGCTGGTCGTTCGACGCCTATATTTTCGGCAACCACATCACGGGACCGGCGGATGCCTACAAATACGCCAAGGGCGAGCCGATCAAGCACCCGCTCGGCTACGACGTGAAGATCACGACACCGCTCGACTGGATGGGCGTGACCGATCACTCCGAGTACGCAGGCGTCGTCCGGCTTTCGAACGATCCGAGCTCCCCGATCAGCAAGCTGCCGATCGCCGACAAGCTGAAGGTGCGGGACGCCGCCGACATCCAGCGCATCTATCTCTGGCTCGGCACCAGCATGATGAAGGCGCAGCCGATCGAAGCCCTGGTGAAGCCCGAGATTTCGGACACGGTCTGGAAGGCCAACAACGCCGCCGCCGATGCCGCCAACGAACCCGGCAAGTTCACGGCGTTCTGCTCCTACGAGTGGACGTCGAACCCCGACTACCGCAACATGCACCGCAACATCTTCTTCAAGGATTGCGCCAAGGTTCCGAGCCGCCCGTTCAGCTCGCTCGAATCGCAGGCACCCGAAGACCTCTGGGCCTGGATGGACGGCCAGCGCAAGGCCGGCAACGAGCTTCTGGCGATCTCGCACAACGCGAACCTGTCGGGCGGGCTGATGTATCCGACCGAGGTCGACTTCAAGGGCCGGCCGATCGACCAGGCCTGGGCCGAATCGCGTGACCGCAACGAGCGCCTGACCGAGATCAAGCAGATCAAGGGCGCGTCCGAGACCCATCCGCTGCTCTCGCCCAACGACGAGTTCGCCAATTTCGAGGTCCTCAACTACCTCCTGGGCGATCCCCAGGGGCAGTTCATCACGCTCGGCGGCAGCTATGTCCGCCAGGCGCTGAAGGACGGCATCACGATGCAGCAGGCGCGCGGCTACAATCCGTTCAAGACCGGCGTCGTCGGCGGATCGGATTCGCACAACACCGCCGCGCCCTATCGCCAGGAGAATTTCTTCGGCGGTCATGCCCGGCTGGACGGGACCATCAGGGAGCGCATGGCCGGGCACAACTTCGCGGGGCTCGACGTCCGCTTCGAGAATCCCGCCGGCCTGACCGGCGTGTGGGCGGAGGAGAATACGCGTGCGTCGCTGTTCGAGGCGATGAAGCGCAAGGAGACATTCGCCACCAGCGGCCCGCGCATCAAGCTGCGCTTCTTCGGCAGCTGGGACTATGCCAAGGATCAGAAGGCCGAGCAGCACCATGAGCTGGCGTGGGGCCTGGTTCCGGACTGGCTGAAGGATCGGTACTGGGTCAAGACTGCGTATGCGCAGGGCGTTCCGATGGGCGGGGATCTGGCGTCCTTCACCGCGGGCAAGACCGCGCCCTCCTTTGCGGTGTGGGCGGTCAAGGACCCCACCTCCGGCAATCTCGATCGCATCCAGATCGTCAAGGGATGGTCGAAGAACGGCCAGAGCTTCGAGAAAGTGTTCGATGTCGCCTGGGCCGGCGACCGCCGGCCGGATGCGATAACCGGCAGGGTGCCGGCGATCGGATCGACGGTCGACATCAAGGACGCCTCGTACAAGAACTCGATCGGCGCGACCGAGCTCAAGGCGGTCTGGTCCGATCCCGAGTTCAATCCGGCCGACGATGCCTTCTACTATGCGCGCGCCCTCGAGATCCCGACGCCGCGCTGGACGACCATCCAGGCCAAGGAGCTCGGCATCTCGCCGCCGGAAATGGTGGCCGCGACCGTGCAGGAACGCGCCTGGTCGTCGCCGATCTGGTATGCGCCGACGGCCGAGCAGCGCATCGCCGCCCCGAAGGGCTCGACCGAAGCCGATCTGAAGGACCAGGGGGCGGTCAAGCTCGACGAAGCCGCGCTGAAGGCCCTGCTCGTCGGCAAATACACCTGGCTCCGTAACAACGTCACCGGCAGCGTCTTCAAGGTGCAGTGGGCGGAAAGTGGCCAGATGCTGACCATGAATGTCGATCCGCGCATGCCGCAGCCCTCGGAAGTGGGCGATGTGGTGAGCGGCTCCTATCTCGGCGCGCCGAGCGACTACTCGATCCGCGACGGCAAGGTCGTGACCTGGTTCGGCAACCGCGAGTATGACTTCACCGTCTACAAGCTGGCCGGCGGCTCGAGCGACCTCATGACCAGGGGCGACACCTATCTTGCCGCGCGCAGCAATGAGTTCGGCTACGCCAACTATGAGATCGTCCCGACCCCCTTGTTCCTCGGAACCGAAGTGAAGGACGCGACGGTGCCGCAATGAGGCCGGTACGCAAGCTCGGTGCGGCGCTGCTCGGCGCCGCACTCCTTCTGGGCGGCGGCCTCGGCCGCGCCCTTGCCTGTGCGATCTGCCTGTCGGCCGTTTCCGTAACGACGGGCCAGAAGCTCGATGCCGCCGATCAGGTGGCTCTTGCCGCGTCCCTCCCGGACGGCCGGCAATTCCAACTGGTGGAGACCATCAAGGGCGACGTCTCCCTCGGCTCGACCGTCGAGGCGAGCGCCGACCGTTCGCAGATGCCGCCGCCTCAGGCGGGAAAGCTCTATCTGGTCGCGCGCAACGGTATGTCCGGCCGCTGGACGAGTTTCGGAGCGGTCAGAGCCGAAAGCGCCGCCTGGCTGCGCGAACTCCTGAAGACCAATGACGGCCAAGCGAAGGCCCCGCCGCGGGCCTGGCCGCTCGTCAGCACGGTGCAGGCCGTCCCGGACAGCACCAACTGGTCCACCCGGATCGTCCTCATCGAGACCTATCTCGAAAACGACGATCCGCTCGTCGCCGAGATCGCGTTCAGCGAGCTGGCGCGCGCACCGTATGAGGCGCTGCGCACGCTCGGGTCCA
This sequence comes from Labrys sp. Lb11, assembly GCF_057554225.1. Lineage (NCBI taxonomy): Bacteria > Pseudomonadati > Pseudomonadota > Alphaproteobacteria > Hyphomicrobiales > Xanthobacteraceae > Labrys > Labrys sp. Lb11. The sequence goes on along the minus strand of NZ_BAAJOT010000009.1, from coordinate 251,796 downwards.
CCCTCGACGCCGGCAAGCTGCGGCGGTGGATCGCCGATCCCGCCCTTGCCAGGCGCCGCGACGCCTATCTGCTGCTCCTCGGCGCCGCCGGCGGCGCCGAGGACGCGGCGACGCTGGAGCAGCGCCTGATCGAGGCCCGCGCGGCGCAGGACGCGACGAATGTCGCCGCCATGCTGGCGGCAGATATCGAATTGCGCGGCTCCTCCCGCATCGCATGGATCGAGGAGAACTATCTCCTCGACCACAGCCGCTCCCTGCCCGAGATCGAAGCGGCCTTGCTCGCGCTCAACGTGCACGGCGGAAGCGGCAGCGACGTGGTCCCCCGGCAACGGATCGTGGACGCCTACCGACACTTCATCCGTGAACGGAAGCCGATGGCCGGATTTGTCGCCACCTATCTCGGCGACTGGAAGGCATGGGATGCCGTACCGGACTATGTCGAGGTGCTTCGCTCGAATGCCGTGACCGATCCCGCCGAGCAGTTCGCTATCCTGACCTACCTGCGGGACAGCCCGAGCACCGAAGCGCAGTCGGCGGCGACAGCTTTCATCGCACAGCAGAACTGAGCAAACGTTCCAGATGGACAGCCTTTCGGAAGATGGCCGCCGCGTCGGCGGCTTGGCGCGTGCGAATGAAGCGAATCCGGCCAGGATCGAGAAACGCAGCTGGCTTGGCCGTGCCCTGCGCGAGCCGCTCCTGCATTTCGTCGTGCTCGGCGTCGCCGTGCTCGGCGGCTACAGGCTGCTCGACCAGCAGCCCCAGGCCGCCCCCGGCGCCCAGCGCATAGAGATCACCAACGACGATCTGCGCCAGCTGGCGGTCGTGTGGCTCGCCCAGGGCCGCGAGAAGCCGACAGCCGAGCAATTGCGGGCCCTGGTGGACCAGAAGGCCGATTCGGAAATGCTGGTTCGCGAGGCGATCGCGCTCGGCCTCGACAAGGAAGACGAGGTCATCAAGCGCCGCCTGGCGCAGAAGATGGACTTCCTGCTTGCCGATGTCGCCGCGCTGGCCCCGCCGACCAACCAGGAACTGGAGACCTGGTTCGCCGCGCACAAGGCCGAGTTCACGAAGCCGCCGCGGATCCGCTTCCGCCACCTCTACTTCTCGTCCGACAAGCGAGGGCAAGGCGCGCGCGAGGCTGCCGAGGCAAGCCTCCGGCGCGTCGCCGGTCACGCTCCCGCCTCCCTCGGAACAGCCGATATCGCCGATCCCTTCATGTTCCACGACTATTATGCGGACGTGACGCCCGAGCAGATGGCGAAGGAGTTCGGCGGGGCATTTGCGAGCGCCCTGTTCGAGCTGAAGCCCGGCGACTGGCGCGGGCCGATCGAGTCCGGCTATGGCTGGCACCTGATCTGGATCGATTCACTCGAGGCGCCTCGCGTTCCGACGATGGAGGAGGTGCGGCCGACCGTGGTCGAGGCCTGGCAGGAAGAGAAGTATCGCGAGGTCAAGCAGCGCGCGATGAACGAGATCCGTTCCCGCTACCAGGTCGTCACCCCACCGCTGGAAAACGTCGACATCGACAATCTGAGCATCGTGCCCCCTGGCCCCGGCGCGTCGGTGGCCGAATGACGATCGCTTTCGCCCGCTCCCTGGCCGCGTTCGTCATCGCCTTCCTCGGCCTGATCATTCCGGCCGCGGCGCATGAGGTCAGGCCCGCCTATCTCCAGATCGATCAGACGGACGCCAGCCGGTACACCGTCCTGTGGAAGACGCCGCTCTTCTCCGGCATGCCGCTGCCGGTCGTCCTCAAGTTTCCCGACGGCATGAAGCATGTGATGGCGCCGCAGGAACGGCCGCTGCCCGGCTCCATCCTGCAAAAGCGCATCATCTCCGCGCCGGATGGCCTGGCCGGGCAGCGGATCGACTTCGTCGGCCTCCAGGCCACCATCACCGACGTTCTCGTCCGGGTGACCTGGCTGGACGGCCGGCAGGCAAGCACCATCGTGCGTCCCTCGCAGCCCTGGTACGTGGTCCCCGCCGAGCAGAGCATGTGGTCGGTGGCGTGGGAGTACCTGCGGCTCGGCATACGCCACATTCTCTATGGCCTCGATCATCTGCTGTTCGTCGCCTCGCTCATGCTGATCGTGCGCGACTGGCGTGTCCTGGTGAAGACGATCACGGCCTTCACCGTCGCCCATTCGATCACCCTCGCCCTCGCCACCTTCGGCCTCGTCAGCCTGCCCGGACCGCCGGTCGAGGCCATGATCGCGCTCAGCATCCTGCTCGTCGCCGCCGAGGCGGTACGGATGGAGCGGGGCGAGACGAGCCTGACGATCACCTGGCCCTGGGTGGTGGCCTTCGGGTTCGGCCTGCTGCACGGCTTCGGCTTCGCCGGTGCGATGGTCGATCTCGGCCTTCCCCAGCGCGATATTCCCCTGGCGCTGCTCTTCTTCAACGTGGGCGTCGAAACCGGCCAGCTGATGTTCATCGCCGTGATTCTCCTGGCCGCCTATTCGGCCAGGCTCATCTTCTCTCTCGGACGACCGGTCCGGATCGCGGCTGCCTACGGCATCGGCATCGTCGCCGCGTTCTGGTCGGTGGAACGTCTCAGCGCGATCTTTCTTTGAGGGGAGGCATGAGTTGACCTGGAACAGATGCTGCGCCGCGGGCGCGATGATCGGGCTCATGGCCGTCATCGCCGTCGGCCCCGCCCTGGCGCATACGGGCGCCGAACACGGCGGCGGCGGCTTCTCGAGCGGATTCATGCATCCGCTCCTCGGTCCCGACCACGTGATCGCCATGGTCGCCGTCGGGCTCTGGGGCGTGTTTCTCGGGGCGCCGGCAATCTGGGTTCTGCCGATCGTCTTTCCGCTGGTGATGGCCCTCGGTGGCGCGTTCGGCATGATGGAAGTGCCGCTTCCCGCAGTCGAGACAGGCATCGCATTGTCCGCGATCGTCCTCGGCCTGTGCGTCGCCCTGGCCCTGAAGCCGCCGCTCTGGGCGGCAGCGCTCATCGTCGGCGCCTTCGCGATCTTCCACGGCTATGCGCACGGGGCCGAGATGCCTGTCCAGTCGGATGCGGTGTCCTTCGCCCTCGGCTTCGTCATCGCGACCGGCCTCCTCCACCTCTGCGGCATCGCCTTCGGCAGCCTGGCCCGCTGGCCGGCCGGAAGGGTCGCCGTCCGTGCCGCCGGAGTCCTGATCGCGGTCGCAGGCGGCGCCTATCTTGCCGGCATGGCATGACCCGCCGCCGTTGCGTCCTTTCGGCGGGAGTCCTCCTGTGGCTGGTGCCCCGGACGGCCCATGCCCATGGTGCTCTCCAGGGCGCCGGGGACTTCTATGCGGGGCTGCTGCATCCCGTCGTCGTTCCCGCCGAGCTTCTTGCACTCGCGGCGACAGGATTGCTGATCGGCAGGTCCGGCCTCGCGACGTGCCGCTGGGGGATCATGGCGCTTGCCGGCGCCATGGCTGCGGGCCTGGCGGCGGTGCCTGTCCTCGCGGCGACATCCGACATGACCACACCGCTCGTCGCAGTGGCCCTGGTTGCCGCCGCGATCGTGACCACGGGGCTGCGCGCGCCCTTGTGGATGGCGACGGGCCTGGCGATGCTGGCGGGGCTTGCCACAGGTATCGATGCGGCGCCGGAGGCGAACACGCGCTCCGCGGCTCTGCTGGGCGGCTTGGCCACGCTCCTCGGCAGCACCATCGTGGCCACCGTCATCGCCGCGCTTGGGCTTCGAACGGAAAAGCACTGGCAGCGGATCGCGGCGCAGGTCGCGGGCTCGTGGATCACCGCGAGCGCCATGCTCTACCTCGCCTATCAATTCATCGCGCCGTCCCGCTGACGGGAGCGCCGCTCCCGGCCTCGATGCGTGAATGCGGGACGGATGCGCCCGCGGCGAGGCTTGGGCACGCGGCCACGCCCGCATGCAGCCGCACCGCATGCCGCTCGACCGCGCCAGCCAACCGGCTCCGCGATTGCGAACGGACCGAGCGAACTCGCGCCGCCCTCAGTTCCCCGCCGGACGCGGCGCGTAGCTGGCCGGGTCCAGGCTGGCGGGGCGGCCCTCGAGCGCGAGACCAGCGATGCGCGGCGGCGTCTGGGCGATGACGCGGCCGCGGCGCACCACGGCGAGGCGGGTGGCGCGCTGGCGGATCGCCTCGATCGTGTCGGCCGCCTGCAGCAGCACGAAATCGGCGTTGCAGCCCACCGCCAGCCCGTAGCCGTCGAGGCCCATGATCGCGGCGGGCGTCGTCGTCACCGCGCCGAAGGCCCAGTGGATCGCCTCGCGGCTGGTCATCGGCACGGCATGCACACCCATATGGGCGACGTCGAGCATGTCGGCGCCGCCGAGGCCGTACCACGGATCCATGGTGCAGTCCTGGCCGAGCGCCACGGTGATGCCCATCGCCCGCATCTCGGGGATGCGCGTCAGGCCGCGGCGGCGCGGATAGGTGTCGTGCCGGCCCTGCAGCGTGATATTGATCAGCGGGTTGGCGATGGCGGCGACGCCCGCCTCCCTGATCAGCGGCAACAGCTTCGAAACATAGTAGCTGTCCATCGAGTGCATGGACGTCAGGTGCGAGCCCGCGACCCGGCCGCCGAGGCCGAGGCGCTGCGTCTCGGCCGCCAGCGTCTCGATATGGCGCGAGAGCGGATCGTCGCTCTCGTCGCAATGCAGGTCGACCATCAGGCCGCGCTTCGCCGCGATCTCGCACAGCGCCCGCACCGAGGCGGCGCCGTCGGCCATGGTGCGCTCGAAATGCGGAATGCCGCCGACCACGTCGACGCCCATATCGAGGGCACGCTCCAGGTTTCTGGCCGCATTGGGCGAGCGGTAATAGCCGTCCTGCGGGAAGGCCACGAGCTGCAGGTCGAGATAGGGCTTCACCAGCGCCTTGACGTGCAGCAGCGCCTCGGTCGCCAGCAGCCGGTCGTCGCAGACGTCGACATGACTGCGCACCGCCAGCAGGCCCTGGCTGACGGCGAGGTCGCAATAGCGCAGCGCCCGCTCCACCACGGCCTCCTGGGTCAGCAGCGGCTTCAACTCGCCCCACAGCGCGATGCCCTCAAGCAGCGTGCCGGACTGGTTGAGCCGCGGGATGCCGAGCGACAGCGTCGCGTCCATGTGGAAATGGCAGTCGACGAAGGGCGGCGCGACCAGCCGCCCGGCCGCGTCGATCACCTGCCCCGCCTCCGCGGCGATGCCGGGCTCGATCGCCGCGATTCGCCCGCCCGACACCGCGATGTCCTGGCCGCTGCGGCCATCCGGCAGGGTGGCATTCTTGACAAGGAGGTCGAACGACATGGCAGGCCTCGGCATCTGGAAGCTGGAACGGCGGGAACCGCCCTGCCCCGGCCGGACCGCGGCACCGTCCCGCGGCACACGGATCGGAGCCCTCGGCGTGGCGGCGTCGGGAGACAGGACGGGCAGCATCATCACCGCCGCGGCGACTTTGGCAACGCCCGTCTGCAGGCCGGACGGGCGAAGCGCCTCAGTCCCACCAGAACGTGCCGATCGCCAGCAGCGCCTCGCAGACCACGGTGCCGACGATCATCGAACGTTTCGCGGCGAAATAGGCGCCAAAGCCCGCCGCCATCGAGCCGATCCGCAGCCAGGCCGGCACCTCGGCCAGGGTCCCGGCGGGATAGAGCACGAGCCGGCCGATGATGGCGGCGATCAAGGCCGTGGCCACCGCCTTGACCAGCCGATAGGCGGCGGACGTCTCGTCGATCCGCGCGGCGACCAGGGCGCCGAGCACGCGCCAGACGTCGGACACCGCCGCAGCGGCGAGAACGATCAGCGACAGCGCCCAGGGGCTCTCCGGCCCGTTCATGCCGATCGCCGCCAACCGCCGGCCAGGAACGCCGCGACGCCCCCCAGCAGACCGGTGATGAGAATATCCCACTGCGCCAAGCCGAACAGAGGTGCCAGCACATGCGCCACCGGCAGCAGCGCAAGGCCGAGCGCGAAGGCGAGCTTGCCGTCCAGGCTCTTCGCCGTCTTCTCGGTCGACAGCAGGAAGGAGACGGGCGTCAGCATCAAGAGCGCCACGTCGAGCGGGCGCGGCAGCCGGCCGGCGAGCATCCAGCCGATGCCGCAGCCGACGACGCTGAGCAGAACGGTGAGATTGGCCATCCAGAAGAAGAAGCCGGTCCGCGCGTCCCGCTCCACCTTCGGCAGGTTGAGCAGGCTGAGGATCCAGACGGTCTGGGCGACGTAGTGGCTGGCCAGGATCTGGGTCCAGAGCCGCGTGCCCGGCTGCCGAAGCAGCGGCAGCAGCGAACATACCATCGGCAGCAGCCTGATCGAGGAGATCGAGACCGCAGCGAGGGCCGCAGGCAGGCCGGTACCGCTCGCCAGGGCACCGATCAGGATCACCTGCCCCGGCAACGCCCAGATGATCGCGGTGGAAAGCACGGTTTCGAACAGGCCCCAGCCGGCGTCATGCGCCAGCCCGCCGAAGCCGATCATCGAGCCGAGCAGCACCACGCCCGGCAGGCTGAGCGAGGCGCGAAGGGCCGGCAAGGCCTGCGATCGGACCATGGGCGGCTGCGGCTAAAGCGTGTTGCGATCTGACGGAATCGCGTCAAGTCGCAAAGACACGTCGAAACGAGGAGTTGGAGCAAAGTGCGTTTGCACCAAAACGCGCTTTGCTCTAGGGGCGGCACGAAGCAGGAACGATCGGCGGCCGGCCCGAGAGGCCGGTCGCCGATGGCGCGGCTCGGCGGCTCACTCCGTCTTGAGCGGCACCTTCGGCACCGTTCCGCGCGGCCCCTTCGGCGCCAGCAGCAGGGCCGGCGCCTTGGTCTTGGCCTTGCTCCGCTTGGTCGACTTGCGCCGCGGCTTGCGGGCAGCCTCGGCCACGACGCGCTCCGCCTTCGGGGCGATCGGCCCGTCGGGATATTCGAAGCCGAGCGCCCGCTTGCCCGCCTCGTCGGTGGTGACGACGACGCGCACCGCCCCGCCGGACGTCAGCCGACCGAACAGCACCTCGTCGGCCAGCGGCGTCTTGATCGTCTGCTGGATCAGCCGCGCCATCGGACGCGCGCCCATCAGCTCGTCATAGCCGTTGGCGACCAGCCAGGTGCGGGCATCCTCGGTGAGCTCGATCGTGACGTTGCGGTCGGCGAGCTGGGCCTCGAGCTGCAGCACGAACTTGTCGACCACCTGCGCGACGATCTCCTGCGACAGATGCGCGAAGGGGATGGTGGCGTCGAGGCGGTTGCGGAATTCCGGCGTGAACAGCCGGTTGATCGCCTCCGTGTCGTCGCCCTCACGCTTGGACTTGGTGAAGCCGAAGGCGGACTTGGCGAGGTCGGCCGCGCCGGCATTGGTGGTCATGATCAGGATGACGTTCCTGAAGTCGACCGTCTTGCCGTTGTGGTCGGTAAGCTTGCCGTGGTCCATCACCTGCAGGAGGATGTTGAACAGGTCGGGATGCGCCTTCTCGATCTCGTCGAGCAGCAGCACGCAATGGGGATGCTGGTCGATGCCGTCGGTCAGCAGGCCACCCTGGTCGAAGCCGACATAGCCTGGCGGCGCGCCGATCAGCCGCGAGACGGTGTGGCGCTCCATGTATTCGGACATGTCGAAGCGCAGGAGCTCGATGCCCAGGATCGAGGCGAGCTGGCGCGCCACCTCGGTCTTGCCGACGCCGGTCGGGCCCGAGAACAGGTAGTTGCCGATCGGCTTCTCCGGATCGCGCAGGCCGGCCCGCGCCAGCTTGATCGCCGACGAGAGCTGGGCGATGGCCTTGTCCTGGCCGTAGACGACGCGCTTGAGGTTGAGCTCGAGGTTGCGCAGCGTCTCCGTGTCGTCCTTGGAGACGCTCTTGGGCGGGATGCGCGCCATGGTGGCGATCGTCGCCTCGATCTCCTTGACGCCGATCGACTTCTTGCGGCGGTTCTCGGGCACCAGCATCTGCGAGGCGCCGGTCTCGTCGATCACGTCGATCGCCTTGTCCGGCAGCTTGCGGTCGTTGATGTACTTGGCCGAGAGCTCCACCGCTGCCTTGATGGCGTCGTTGGTGTAGCGCAGCTTGTGGAATTCCTCGTAGTAGGGCTTGAGGCCCTTCAGGATCTCGATCGTGTCGGCGATGGTCGGCTCGGCCACGTCGATCTTCTGGAAGCGGCGGACGAGGGCCCGATCCTTCTCGAAATACTGGCGGTACTCCTTGTAGGTGGTCGAACCGACGCAGCGCAACGCCCCGGCGGCCAGCGCCGGCTTCAGGAGGTTGGAGGCATCCATCGCCCCGCCCGAGGTGGCGCCGGCGCCGATGACGGTGTGGATCTCGTCGATGAACAGAATCGCGCCGGGATAGGCCTCGATCTCCTTGACCACCTGCTTCAGGCGCTCCTCGAAATCGCCGCGATAACGGGTGCCGGCGAGCAGCGTGCCCATGTCGAGCGCGAACACGGTGGCGCCCTGCAGCACCTCCGGCACGTCACGCTCGATGATGCGGCGCGCCAGCCCTTCGGCGATGGCGGTCTTGCCGACGCCCGGATCGCCGACGAAGAGCGGGTTGTTCTTCTGACGCCGGCACAGCACCTGGATGGTGCGGGTGATCTCCAGGTCGCGGCCGATCAGCGGATCGATCTTGCCCTCGCGCGCCTTCTTGTTGAGGTTGACGCAGTAGGCGTCGAGCGCGTCCTGCTTCTTCTTCGCGCCGTCCTCGCCGCCCTGTCCGGTCTTGGGCGTCTCGCCCTCGTTCTCGTCGGAGCCGCGCGGCGGCTTGGATTCCGACAGGCCGGCGCGCTTGGCGATGCCGTGCGAGATGTAGTTGACGGCGTCATAGCGCGTCATGTCCTGCTCCTGCAGGAAATAGGCGGCGTGGCTCTCGCGCTCGGCGAAAATCGCGACGAGCACGTTGGCGCCGGTGACCTCCTCGCGGCCGGACGACTGCACATGGATCACGGCGCGCTGGATGACGCGCTGAAAGCCGGCGGTCGGCTTGGCGTCCTCACGCCCGTCCGAGACGAGGTTCTCCAGCTCCGTGTCGATATACTCGATCAGGTTGCGGCGCAGGACGTCGAGGTCGACGTTGCAGGCGCGCATCACGGCGGCCGCGTCCTGATCCTCGATCAGCGACAGGAGGAGATGTTCGAGCGTGGCGTATTCATGGCGGCGCTGATTGGCGGCGGCCAGGGCGCGATGGAGAGACTGCTCGAGGCTGCGGGAAAATGACGGCACGATCAGTTCCTCACTTCTTTTCCATGACGCATTGCAACGGATGCTGGTGCTTGCGGGCGAAATCCATGACCAGCGTCACCTTGGTCTCGGCAACCTCGTAGGTGTAGACGCCGCACTCTCCCACCCCATTGTGGTGAACGTGCAGCATGATCTGCGTGGCCTCTTCCCGGCTCTTGTTGAAGAAGCGCTCCAGCACCTCGATGACGAACTCCATCGGCGTGTAGTCGTCATTGAGCAGCAGGACCCGGTAGACCGGCGGCCGCTTGGTCTGCGGCTTGGTCTTGGTGATCACCGCCGCCCCCGTGCCGTCGCCCGGCAGGCGCGGCTCGCGGGCCATGGCGCGCAGGGGCTGCGCACTCAGGTACTGCGGCGAGGACGTGCTTGATTCAATCATGAAAACCGAAAGCAACCCGGCCTCGAAGCACGAGGGGAGTCGCAGGCCGACGCGATCCCGCCACACAATTTATAAATGCCTGTGGCATTTCGCCAGTGCGTTTGCGCCACCAGATGCGCCAGCCTGCGCAATTCTGCGCGGCGCGGCGTGCGAGCCCCGAAACGACGAAGGCCCGGCGCAGGGGCCGGGCCTTCGAAAATCTGGTCATGCGGCCCGAGGTCGCAGCCGCGTCAGGCTCTCACTTCGGCGCCTTGGCCAGGAAGCCTTCATAGGGCTTGTAGCTCTCGCGCGCGATGTTGGTGAACAGCTCGCCGACCTTGGTCGTCTGGGCGACGAAGCCCTCGTAGGAAGAGCGGGCGAACTCGCTCTGGATCTCGATGGCCTTGTCGAGCGACTTGGCGCCGATCAGCTTCTCGACCGCGGCCGAGGACGCCTCGAACGACTTCTTGGTGTAGTCGGCCGTGTCGGCGGCGACGGTCTGCAGGCCCTTCGAAATCGCGGCAAAGCTCTTGCTGGCGAGTTCGAAGTTCTCCTTGCCGAACTTCTGCACGTCGTCGATGGACTGGAACATGGGAGCCTCTCCTGATTTCCGAGCCGCCGGGCGGCCCGCTCTATGCGATCTGCATCGGGTACTCGGCACGGCCATCGTGCACTGCAGCATGATATAGGTGCAGTGCGATATCGTGTCAAGAAAGCGCCACCTTTGCCCTGACATTACCGCAGTTTAACCGATCCGTAACCGCGTCGGCCTAGCGTCGTTGACTGTGCTGTCCGGGTGACCGGAGAATCGAGTGTCAGGCCGCCGCCGACCCATTCGGCAAACTGCCCGACAGCGAAGGCCTGTCCTTCGTCGCTGAGTGATGTGTTGCGGACCGCAGGCAGAACGCCGGCGGAGAGTAAGTAGGGACGCGTGATGTTGTCAGGATGGATCAAGGGCGGTCTCAGCCGGGGCGCCACCATCGCGGTTGCTTGTGTCATCGCCGTCACGAGCGTGATTGCTTTCGATACGGATTCGGCCGAGGCGCGCAAGCGCCACACCACCAGGGTCCATGTCGCCAAGAAGCAGCGCCTGGCCGACCGTACCCGCCAGGCGCCACGCTCCGTCAACCTCACCGACAATCCGCGCTTTTCCTCGATCGTCGTCGACGTCAAGGCGGGCCGCACCCTGGCCGAGACCGATCCCGACGGCCTGCGCCACCCCGCTTCCGTCACCAAGGTGATGACCCTCTACATGCTGTTCGAGCAATTGCAGGCCGGCCGCCTGTCGCTCGACAGCCAGTTGCCGGTCTCGGCCCATGCCGCCGCGCAGGCGCCGACCAAGCTGGGCCTGCGCCCCGGCTCCACCATCAGTGTCGGCGATGCGATCCAGGGCATGGTGACCCGCTCGGCCAATGACGCGGCCGTGGTGGTGGCCGAGGCCCTCGGCGGCTCGGAGGAGAATTTCGCCGTCCTGATGACCCGCAAGGCCCGCTCGCTCGGCATGTCGCGCACGACCTATCACAACGCCTCGGGCCTGCCCGACCCCGGCCAGATCACGACGGCACGCGACCTCGCGACCCTGGGCGTCGCCATCCAGGACCGTTTCCCGAAATATTACCGCTTCTTCTCCACCCGCAGCTTCGTCTTCCGCGGCCAGGGCATCCCCAACCACAACCGCCTGCTCGGCAGCGTCGAAGGCGTCGACGGCATCAAGACCGGCTATACCCGGGCGAGCGGCTTCAATCTCCTGACCTCGATCAAGCGTGACGGCCGCCAGTTGATCGCGGTGGTGATGGGCGGGCGTTCCGGCGCCTCCCGCGACGCCACCATGCGCCAGCTGATCGCCTCCAACCTGCCCCGCGCCTATGCCGGCACCCGGCAGACCCAGCAGTTCTATGCCGCCGTCGAGCCGTCGCCCCTGCCCAAGCAGGTCGCCATGGCCGATCCGGCGACGCCGCCTCCGGCCCCCGCCAAGATCAGGCCGGCCGTGGTCGCCGAGACGCCGAAGGCCAAGGCGAATGCGCCCGTGGCCGCGCCGATGCAGCTGGCCTCGCTCGCCGACACGGTGCCCGCGCCCAAGCCGACCGCCATGCCGAAGCCCAGGCCGCTCGAGATCGCCCGCCCGGCCGTAGCCTCGACCGTCGAGACCGGTCCGGTGATGCGCTGGGTCCAGGGCCCGGCCCCCGTCGCCACCGCTCCCGCCACCCCCCCCGCTCGCACCAGCCAGCAGACCGGCTCCGAGCCGATCACCACCGCCACGGTGCGCACCACCACCTTCCGCGTCGACGACAAGGGCGACGCCATCGGCGAGCTGGCCGCGGCAGCGGCCGCGCCGGAACAGCCCGCTTCCCCGCCTGCCGCCGCCACCGCTCCGGCCCACACCGGCTGGATCATCCAGATCGGCGCCACCGAGAGCCAGGACGAGGCCCAGAAGCTCTTGACCAAGGCCCAGTCCACCGGCCACCGCACCCTCGCCGGCGCCGAGCCGTTCACCGAGACCGTGGAGAAGAAGGGCACGACCCTGTGGCGGGCCCGCTTCGCCGGCTTCAACGATCAGCGCCAGGCGCAGGCCGCCTGCGCCGCCCTCAAGTCGCGCGACTTCTCCTGCCTGCCCGTCCGCCTGTGACCGCCTGCCAAGTCCGTCTGTTGCGTAGCGTTGGAGTACTCAGTGATGGCCTCCGAGAAGAACATCCCTGGCCTCGTTCACCCGGGACGCCAGGTACGTCGACCCCCCTTGGTCGGGATGGAGTTTCTTCATGAGCGTCCGGTGCGCACGACGGATGTCGTCGGCGCTCGCCCCCGCCTCCACCCCAAGGACCTGATAAGCTTCCTCCTTGGTCATCGCGTCGCCGCGCCGCCCACCCTCGCGCGCCCCCGCTGCCGCGTCCTGCTGGAAGTGTTCACGCCATCCGGGCGCCCGGCGGTCGAGATAAGCTTCAAGGAGTGAGCGGCTGTCGGCATCGCCGGCCGCCTCGCGGTAGAGCGCCCCGAGTTCCTCCGGAGCCATGTCGTCGAGCCTGCGCCCGGCGAAACGGCCGGCGATCACCTGGCCGCGCAGGCTGGCGCTGTCGTGGTCGAGCTCCATGACGATCAGGCGCGAACGCACCGTCGTCGTGCGCCCCGGCGTCGGCCGCGCCCCGCCGCCGCCGAACTGGCCCAGCACGCCCTGCAAGCCCGGCATCCAGCCGGCTAGGCCCGCGCCGAAGACGAAGAGCGGAATGGCGAAGTCGATGCGTCCCCGCACCAGCAGCAGCGCGCCCGCCGCCATAGCCGCATAGCCGCCGAGCTTGCGCATCAGGCGCGACATGGCGCTGGGGCTGGCCTGGGTGAAGCTCTTGAGCATCCACAGCGCGCCGGCCAGGGCGACGATCCCGAGAAGAAGCCCGCTCATACGCCACCGATCTGCTGCAGGAGGAGTGTCGCGCCGGCGCCCTCGCGGGCCGACAGCTCCGCCAGCGCCTTGCGGCCACCGCTCGCATAGGCGGCGACGGCGCGCAACAGCGATGCCAGTTCGTTGGCGGCGGAAGCATCGAACCGGCACCAGGCGCCGCGGGTGATCCTGACGATCTCGCGCAACGCCGCCTCGGCGCCGGCGTCGCGGCCTTCCTGGAAAGCGAACACCGGCACGCCGAGCAAGGCCAGTTCCGCCGCCCCGGCACAGAGAGCATCCACCGGCTCCTCCACCGCATCGCCGACATAGACCAGGGCGCCGATGCGGTGCCGGCGCGCCTCGCCCGCCGCATGGGTCAGCACGCGCCCGATCTGGGTGTGGCCGCCGCGGCAGTCGATGCGCGCCATCATCGCCCCCAGGCGCTCGGGGTCCGAGGCCCAGCGCGAGGCCTTGCACTCACCAAGGCCGCGAAAATAGACCAGTTGCACATCCAGGCCGCCGACGCGGCCGGCCTCGCGGAACATCTCGCCCTGCAGGCGGCATGCCGTGTCCCAGGTGCGCTGGCGGCTCATCGTGGCATCGAGCGCGAAGATCAGACGCCCGCGCTCGCCGGCGGGCGGCATCGCCCGCACCTTGGCCAGGAAATCGGCCACGGCGGCGCTGTCCGACGGAGCGGGCGGCTCGGCAGGGGCTGGCTTGCGGGGCAGGTCGGGCATCGGCGATTCCTCCTCCCGATAGTTGGGTCTCGCGGCCGCCCGCGCAAGCGGCCGGGCGCTCGCCGGGATCCCGGCAAGGGCGGCAAGCCGCTCCACGTCGTCGCCCCCTGACCCGCAGGCGTGCCGTCGGAGGCGCGCCGGCGGACGCGAGCCGCCGAGATTCCGCTCGCAGGCGGCATCAATCGCCTGTCGCCCGGGACGGGCAGGCGCTATCTTGCAGTGCACCAGAGGAGTCGCCCATGGCCGTCACGATCGTGCGCACCGTCGCAGCCCTGCGCTCGGCCGTCGCGGACATGCGACGGAACGGAGGCGGCATCGGGCTGGTGCCGACCATGGGGGCGCTGCATGACGGCCATATCGCCCTGGTCGCCAAGGCCCGGCAGGAGGCCAGGAACAGCATCGTCTCGATCTTCGTCAATCCAACCCAGTTCGCCGCCAGCGAGGATCTCAGCCAGTATCCTCGCACCGAGGCTGCCGATCTCGCCCGCCTCGAAGCCGCCGACGCGGACATCGCTTTCATCCCGGCCCCGACGGAAATGTACCCTGCCGGCTTCGCCACCACGGTCTCGCTTGCCGGACCGGCCGTCGCCGGGCTCGAGGACCGCTTCCGCCCGACGCATTTCGCCGGCGTCGCCACGGTGGTCACCAAGCTGTTCGCACAGGCGCAGGCCGACATCGCCGTGTTCGGCGAGAAAGACTACCAGCAATTGATCGTCGTCACCCAGATGGCGCGCGACCTCGACATCCCGACCCGCGTCATCGGCCTGCCGACGGTTCGCGAAGCCGACGGCCTCGCCCTGTCCTCGCGCAACCGCTACCTCTCCGCAGAGGAACGGGCCGTCGCACCGGCGCTGCACCGGGTGCTGACGGCCTGCGCCCGCACCATTCGTGCCGGCGGCCATGCCGCGACGGCGCTCGCCGAGGGGCGCGAGGCGATCGAACGGGCCGGCTTTGCGCTGGACTATCTGGAGGCCCGGCATGCCGGCACGCTGGCCCCGCTGGCCGGCGACGGCCGGGAGCCGGTTCGCCTGCTCGTCGCCGCCCGTCTCGGCCGCACCCGACTGATCGACAATATCGGCGTCTGAGCCCCGCCCCGCCGACCTGAGGACCGGGCTCCGCGACGCCTATCGGATGATGCCGATCAGCCGGTCGTCGTCGAACTTGTAGACCGTGCGCACGCCGCCTTCGACATACCAGATCGCGTTGTGCGAACGGCCCTGCTGGTCGAGGCCGCCCACCACCCGGCTGGGCGTGCCCTTGATGCCGATGAGATCGCACTCGCTCATCCCCATGGCGATCGAGCCGCCGCGGCCGCCGCCGCAGCGCGAGGCGAAGGCGGCCGCCTCCGCATCCGGCTTGAAATCCGGGATCACGGTGCCGTCGCCCGCCTGGGCGAACTTGGAGTTCAACGGCGTGGCATCGGCCACGACGACCGGCCGGGGACGCTGCCCGGTCTGTTGGCAGGCGGCGAGCAGCAGGACCGCGGCGAGCGCGGCAGTCACGCGAGGAATCATGAGGATGTTCCGGGAATCGAAGCGCGAGGCGGGTAGCATGCCATGGTTAGCAAGACGTTGCCGAGCCCTGATCACGCCCGCTTTTCCCAGCCGCCCCTGTCGTTCTGCTGCCAATAGGTGGCTGTGAGGCCCTTGCCCTTCGCCACCTTCCAATGGGCGCGGGCCGTGGCAACCGCCTCCTCGTCATTGCCGTCGAACAGCACCACCAGCCGCTCATAGCTCTCCGCGTCATCCGGCAGCGGCGCTCCATCGACCAGGAAGCGCACGCTCGCCCCGTTCGGGTTGCCGGCATGGGTGACGAGGACGATCGGCTGCCCGGGACCGTCGTCGGCCTCGACCCCGTGCGGCAGGAAGCTCTCTTCGGCATAGGTCCAGAGCAGATCGTCGAGCATGCGCACCCGTTCGGCCGGCGCCTGGACGACACAGCGCCAGCCGCGATCGATCGAGCGCTCGAGCAGGCCGGGCAGCACCTTCTCGAGCGGCGCGTGCTGGAGGTGGTAGAACAGAGCGTCGGTCATCGGCCTCAACTCTGCGTCCCGGCCGAGCGGGTGGCAACCATTGCCGGCAGATCGCGAACCCCGTTCCACCAGGCGCGGAGCCCGGCCTGCTCATCGAGCAGGCGCGCGCCGGCCTCGACGCTGTCGAGCGCGGCCAGCACCGGCGCCAGGTAGCACCAGGCCAGGGACGGTTCCGCGGCAAGCCGGGCCACCGCGGCGAGGTCGCCGAGGGCCGCCAGCGCCCGGCGGGCGGCGGCCAGCGCCGCCGCGTCCGGGGTCGCTCCCCCGCGCCACCACAGCGGCACATAGATGCCCCAGACCAGGGCGGGATAGGCGTAGTTGTCGATCACCCGCATGATCTGGCGCATGCGCGCGGCCGCCAGGGGGTCTGCCGGCAGCAGCCGCGGCGCCGGCTGCAGCGCATCGAGATAATGGACGATCGCATCCGTCTCGTAGAGGCGGACGCCGTCGATCTCGATCGCCGGCATGCGGCCGAACGGATGGCGCACCACATAGTCAGCCGGCAACGACACCTTGTCGAAAACATCGGTTATGACAAGATCATAGCCGATGTTCTTCACCTCTAGCACGAGCCGAACCATGCGTACATAGACACTGTCCGGCGTGCCGAAGAGGACGACCTGCACGCCGGTCAGCTCTCATAGTGGTCTGCCACCAGACGGTCGAGCAGCCGCACCCCCCAGCCCGAGCCCCAGCTGCGGTTGGTCTCGCTCGCCGGCGAGCCCATGGCCGTGCCGGCGATGTCGAGATGCGCCCAGGGCGTGTCGTTGACGAAACGCTGCAGGAACTGGGCGGCGGTGATCGAGCCGCCATGCCGACCGCCCGTGTTCTTCATGTCGGCGAACTTGGAATCGATCATCTTGTCGTATTCCGGGCCGAGCGGCAGGCGCCAGACCCGTTCGCCGGTCCTGGTTCCGGCCTCGTGCAGCCGGGCCGAGAGTTCGTCATTGTTGGAGAACAAGCCGGCATATTCCTGGGCGAGCGCGACCAGGATGGCGCCGGTCAGCGTCGCCAGGTTCACCATGAACTTCGGCTTGAACCGATCCTGGATATACCAGAGCACGTCGGCGAGCACGAGGCGGCCTTCGGCATCGGTGTTGATGATCTCGATGGTCTGGCCGGACATCGAGGTGACGATGTCGCCCGGCCGCTGGGCGTTGCCGTCCGGCATGTTCTCCACCAGGCCGATGGCACCGATCGCATTGACCTTGGCCTTGCGGGCCGCCAGCGCGTGCATCAGGCCGACGACGCAGGCAGCCCCGCCCATGTCGCCCTTCATGTCCTCCATGCTGGCCGCCGGCTTGATCGAGATGCCGCCGGTGTCGAAGGTGACGCCCTTGCCGATGAACGCGATAGGCTGCTGGTCGGCATCCTTGGCGCCATTCCAGCGCATCACCACCAGGCGGCTGTCGTGCTCCGAGCCCTGGCCGACGCCGAGCAGCGCTCCCATGCCGAGCTTGCGCATCGCCTTGACGTCCAGGATCTCGACTTCGACATCGAGCTTTTCCAAGGCTTTGGCGCGATCGGCGAAAGTTTCGGGATAGAGCACGTTCGGCGGCTCGTTGACGAGGTCACGCGCCAGGACCACGCCGTCGGCGATGGCCTCGCGCCCCTTCAGCGCCTTCTTGGCCGCGCGCTCGTCGCCGACGGCGAGCGTCAGCGTCAGGGCGCCGGCTTCGGCGTCCGCATCCTTCTTCTTGGTCTTGTAGCGCTCGAAGCTGTAGGCCCTCAGGCGGGCGCCCAGGCCCATATCGGCGACCTTGCTCGGCTCCAGCGGGCCGGCGGGCAGCTCCAGCAGCACGCTGGCGGCGGTCGCGCCGGCGGGAATGCGGCCGGCGACATAGCCGCCGATCTTCACCCAGTCCGCCTTGGCGATGTCCTCGGCCTTGCCGAGCCCGACGACGATCAGCCGCGACACGGCCAGCCCGGCCGGCGCCACGATGTCGAGGGCCGACAGCGCCTTGCCCTTGAAGCTGTCCGCCGCCGCCGCCCGCTTCAGGAGATCGCCGGCTTCGGCGAGAAAGGCGGCGGTGGCTGGCCCGACCGACAGGCCCGCATCGGCGAAGATCACGCAGACGCCGCCGGAGGGAGCCGCGAGCGGGGCAAGGGAAAGCTTGAGATCGGAGGCCATGCTCTATGTCCAAGATCGGGGATGGGGCGGGATGCGAGGCCGCCCGTCCCGGCCCGGCGAGACGGGTCTGAACGGCCGGTGGGGTCTCGGCACCCCGGCGGACGGGGAAACGAACCGGGCGGGTGATCCGGCCGGCGGGCGGGCTTGGGGATTCTATAGCACGCCCGGCGGCAAAATCCGTCCGGACATAGAAACGCCTCGCCGCAACCGCAAGCCGTCGCTAGAACGGCCCGACAGGGAATTCGCATGCGTCTGATCGATCGCTACATCTTCCGGAATCTCGGCATCGCCTTCGTGGCCTGTCTCGTCGTGCTGACGGCCTTGATCTGGCTGACGCAGGCCTTGCGCGACTTCGACCTCATGACGGCCCAGGGCCAGTCCGTGCTGATCTTCCTGATCATCAGTTCCCTGGCCCTGCCCTCGCTCGTCGTCATCATCGCCCCGGTCGCCCTGTTCATCGCCATCGTCTGGCTCCTCAACCGCCTCAACGGCGATTCGGAGCTGGTGGTGATGAATGCGGCCGGCCTTTCCCCGGCACGCCTCACCCGGCCCTTCTGGATGCTGACCCTCCTGGTCGCGCTCGCCATCGCCGCCGCCACCGTGCTCGGCCAGCCGGCCAGCCTGCGCGAGCTGCGCTACTGGCTGACCCAGGTGCGCGCCGACCTCATCTCCAAGATCGTCCGGGAAGGACAGTTCACCACCGTGGCCGGCGGCATCACCTTCCACGTGCGCGAGCGGCGGCCGAACGGAGCGCTGCTCGGCATCTTCGTGCAGGACGCCCGCGCCAAGGACCAGACGCTGACCTACATTGCCGAACGCGGCCAGATCGTCGATTCGGGGGACAGCACCCTTCTGGTCCTGGACAAGGGCTCGGTGCAGCGCCAGCAGGCGGGCGAGGCCGCGGATGCGGCGATCGTCGTGTTCGAACGCTATGCCTTCGACCTGTCGCAGCTTGTCGACGAACAGGACGTCACGCATTATAAACCAAGGGAGCTCTATACGAGCGAGTTGTGGTCGCCGAAGGTGGACGATCCGCAGTATAAGGCGAATGCTGGCCGGTTCCGGGCAGAGCTGGTCGAGCGTTTTGTCGCTCCTTTGTACCCGGTGGCGTTCATGTTGGTGGCATTGGCGGCGTTAGGCCAAGCGAGGACCACGCGGCAGAGCCGCGGCAGCGCGCTCGCCATCGCCATCGTCGCCATCGCCGCGATCCGAATCGCCGGCTTCGCCGGTCAGACCTGGAGCACCCGCTCCCTCGCCGGCGCCGCCGCCACCTTCGCCGTGCCGGTGATCGCTTCGCTGATCAGCCTGGCGGTCATCATGGGCTGGGCGCATCCTCGCCTGCCGCCATCCTGGTCGCAATTCGGCGCCGACCTCCTGGCGCGGCTGCCGGGCGCCAGGCGGGCGAGCGCCGGGCCATGATCGGCCGCACCCTCGGCTTCTATATCGGCCGTCGCTTCGTCAAGGCGGTGCTGAGCGTCGTCGGCGTGCTGCTGGCCCTGATCTTCGTGCTCGACTTCGTCGAGACCATGCGCCGCGCCGCCGACATCAAGGGCGTGAGCGCCGCCACGATCGCCGCGATCTCGCTGTTCCGCACGCCCTCCGTCGCCGAGCAGACGCTGCCCTTCGCCGTGCTGTTCGGCGCGATGGCCTGCTTCATCGCCCTGTCGCGGCGGCTGGAGCTGGTGGTGGCGCGGGCGGCCGGCGTGTCCGTGTGGCAATTCCTGACGCCGCCGATCCTGGCGGCCGCGATCATGGGCATTCTCGTCGCCACCGGCTTCAACCCGCTCTCGGCCGACCTCAAGGCACGCTGCGATATCCTGGAAGCCAAGGTCTTCGGCGCCGGCAAGGCCAAGCTCGCCACCGGGACCGAGCGCTGGATTCGCCAGCGTTCGGTCGACGGCCAGGCTGTCATCCGCGCCTCATCGAGCATGGATGGCGGCCTGTCGCTGAGCGGCGTCACCATCTTCAACTTCGACCCCGAAGGGCGCTTCCAGGAACGGATCGAGGCGGAGACGGCGCGCCTGGAAAACGGCGCCTGGCAGTTGTCCAAGGTGCGGGTGCTCAAGCCCGAGACCCAGCCGACCACCTTCGACACCTATGTGCTGGCCACCAACCTGACGGCGGCCCAGGTGCAGCAGACCTTCACCTCGCCGGACACCGTGTCATTCTGGCGACTCCCGTCGGCAATCGCGCTGGCAACGGCGGCCGGCCTTGATGCCAACGAGTACCGTCTGCATTATCAGACCCTTCTCGCGCGTCCGGCGCTGTTGGTGGCGATGGTCCTGATCGCCGCCACGGTGTCGTTGCGGTTCGTACGGTTCGGTGGTCTCGGTTACATGGTCCTGGGTGGCGTCGGTGCAGGCTTCGTGCTTTATGTCGTCACGAAAATGGCTGAGGACCTTGGTGCCGCCGGCCTCGTCAACACCTCGGCCGCCGCGTGGAGCCCCGCGATTGTCAGTATGCTTATCGGTTTCACGGTGCTTTTGAATCAGGAGGACGGCTGATGAGCCTCATCGCCGCCCGCCCAATAAGGATGTCCGGCCTGCGCGCCGCCATGCTGGCGAGCGCGATGGCCTTGGCTTGCCTGCCCGCCAGCTTCGCCGTGGCGCAGACGGCCGTCACCTCTCCTCTCGTCCAGCAGCGCGACCCCAACGCCAACATGGTGGTGAAGGCGCGCGAGATGATCTACGACAACGACCGCAACACCGTCACCGCGGTCGGCGACGTGCAGATCTATTACGACGGCCGCGCCATGCAGTCGGACCGGGTGGTCTACGACCGCAAGACCAGCCGGGTGAAAGCCTATGGCAACGTCGTCATCACGGAGACGGACGGCACGGTCACGCGCGCCGAGTCCTTCGATCTCACCGACGATTTCGGCAACGGCTTCGTCAACGCCCTGCGCGTGGTGACCGCCGACCAGACCTATCTTGCCGCCTCCCGCGCCGAGCGGACGGCGGGCAACTACACGGTGTTCCAGAACGGCGTCTACACCGCCTGCGTGCCATGTGCGGAGCAGCCGGAGAAGCCGCCGCTCTGGCAGATCAAGGCGGTGCGCATCATCCACGACCAGAAGGAGAAGATGATCTATTTCGAGGATGCTCGCTTCGAGTTCCTCGGCATCCCGATCGCCTATCTCCCCTACATGTCGAACCCGGACCCGACGGTGAAGCGCAAGTCCGGCTTCCTCGCCCCGAGCTATCTCTATTCGTCGGACCTCGGCATCGGCCTGAGGGCGCCTTACTTCTTCGCGCTCGCGCCGAACTACGACCTGACGATCACCCCGGGCGTCACCACCCGCCAGGGCCCGTTCCTGGAAGCGGAGTGGCGCCATCGCCTGATCACCGGCTCCTACTCCATCCGCGCAGCCGGCGTGTTCCAGATGGATCCGGGAGCCTTTGGCGAGGGCACTCCAGGCGACCGCGAGTTCCGCGGCGCAGTCAGCTCCGTCGGCGAGTTCTGGCTGAACGAGCGCTGGAAATGGGGCTGGAACCTCACCGCCCTGTCGGACCGCAGGTTCCTCAACGACTACAGTGTCGACCTGTACAATCAGCCCCGCGAGATCACCTCGACGGTCTACCTGACCGGCCAGGGCGACAAGTCGTGGTTCGACGCCCGTCTCTACTACTTCATCGGCCTTTCCGACGTCGACGTGCAGCAGCAGTTGCCGATCGTCCACCCGGTGATCGACTACGATTACATCGTCGACCACCCCGTCCTCGGCGGCGAACTCGGCTGGAACGTCAACTTCACCAGCCTGACCCGCACCGAGGCGGATTTCCAGGACATCCTCAATGGCAACAACGCCAACTGCGACGGCAACGCGCTGACGACGACACGCCAGAACTGCGTCCAGCAGGGTATCGACGGCACCTATTCGCGCGCGTCGGCCAACCTCTACTGGAAGCGCACCTTCACCGACCCGATCGGCCAGCGCTGGACGCCGTTCGCCTATATCCGCGGCGATCTCGGCTGGACGGAGCTGGATACCGCTCCGGGCGACGTGCAGTTCGTCGACGCCAGCCAGGCCTTCGCCGCCCGGGTGGTGCCGGCCATCGGCCTGGAGTACCGCTATCCCTTCGTCGCCCAGATGAGTTGGGGCTCGCAGGTGATCGAGCCGATCGCGCAGGTGATCCTGCGGCCGAAAATGGCCCAGACCGGCCAGTTCCCGAACGAGGATGCGCAAAGCCTCGTCTTTGACGACACCAACCTGTTCGAGTGGGACAAGTTCTCCGGCTATGACCGGCTGGAGGACGGCTCGCGCGTCAATGCCGGCATGCAGTACACGCTGACCACCAATGGCGGCGCCTATTTCAACGCCATGTTCGGACAATCCTATTCCTTCGGCGGCACCAATCCCTATACGACCGGTGACATGGCCAATATCGGCCTGGAGTCCGGCCTCGACACCAATGCCTCCGACTATGTCGCGCGGGTGCAGCTGCAGCCGACCAACAACTTCGCCGTCACCAGCAGCGCCCGCTTCGACCAGAGCGACTGGTCGGTGGAGCGCATGGAAATCAGCGCCATCGGCTCGATCGGCAATGTCCGCGCCGACATCGCCTATGGCCGCTTCGACGCCCAGCCTCTGCTCGGCCTCGACAAGCGCGAAGGCGTCCGCGGCCGTGCCGCCGTCCGGGTCGGAGAGCACTGGCTGGCCACGGCCGGCGCGGTCTACGACATCGACGACCAGCGCTTCGCCTCGCGCTTCGTCGGGTTGTCCTATCTCGACGAGTGCATCGCGCTCGGCCTGGTCTTCGCCAGCTCCTACGACGACACCAACAAGCAGACCGACACCTCGGTCAAGCTGCAGCTCAGCCTGCGCGGCCTGACCGAAGGCGGCACGCCCAAGGAGTTCGCCGACAAGGTGATGGACACAGGCTTCCCGAAATACTGACCGATTATGACGAAGCTCCCTATCGCCGTCTCCATGGGCGAGCCGGCCGGCATCGGGCCGGAGCTTGCCGCCATGGCCTGGCGGCAGGCGGAGGGCCGCGCGCCGTTCTACGTCCTCGCCGATCCCGTGCTGATGCGCGAGCGCATCCGGATGGCCGGCCTCGACCTGCCGGTCGAGGAGACCGAGGAGGCGCAGGCTGCCGCCGTGTTCGGACGTGCCTTGCCCGTCGTCCCGCTGCGCAACCCCGCCCCGGCCGAGCCGGGCCGCCCGGACGTGGCGAGCGCCGCCGCGGTGGTCGAGGCGATCGACCGCGGCGTGGCGGCCGTGCATGACGGCCGGGCACGCGCCCTGGTCACCGCGCCGATCATGAAGGACGTGCTCTACCGCGCCGGCTTCTCCCATCCCGGCCACACCGAATATCTCGGCGAACTTGCCCGCCGCCATTGGGGCGCCGCCGTCGAGCCGGTGATGATGATCTGGTCCGAGATCGTCGCGGTGGTGCCGGTCACCATCCATATCCCGCTCGCGGCCGTGCCGGCAGCCCTGACCGAGGACCTGATCGTGCGCACGGGCGAGACGGTGGCGCGAGACCTCAGGCGGCGCTTCGGCGTGGCTGCGCCGCGGCTCGCCGTCACCGGCCTCAATCCTCATGCCGGTGAAGGCGGCGCGCTCGGCGAGGAGGACGGTCGCATCGTCGCGCCGGCGGTCGAGAGGCTTCGGCGCGCCGGCATCGACGCACGCGGACCCCTGCCGGCCGACACCCTGTTCCACGCCCGGGCACGGGCGGGCTATGATGCGGCGCTGTGCATGTATCACGACCAGGCGCTGGCCCCGGCCAAGGCGCTGGCCTTCGACGAAGCCGTGAATGTCACGCTCGGCCTGCCCTTCGTGCGCACCTCGCCCGATCACGGCACCGCCTTCGACCTCGCCGGCACGGGCCGCGCCGATCCCAGGAGCTTCCTCGCCAGCCTGGCGCTCGCCGACCGGCTCAGCCGCTGATGACCCAGATCGACGACCTGCCGCCGCTGCGCGACGTCATCACCCGCCACGAATTGATGGCGAAGAAGTCGCTCGGCCAGAATTTCCTGCTCGACCTCAATCTCACCGCCCGAATCGCCCGGGCCGGCGGCGACCTCGACGGGGTCGTCGCGGTCGAGATCGGTCCCGGTCCGGGCGGCCTGACGCGGGCCCTGCTCGCCTGCGGCGCCCGGTGCGTCATCGCTATCGAGCGCGATGAGCGCTGCCTCCCGGCTCTGGCCGAGATCGCCGCCCGCTATCCCGGCCGCCTTGCCGTCCATGCCGCCGACGCTCTCGAGGCCGACTGGCCGAGCCTGCTTGCCGATGTGGAGGGACCGGTCCGCCTGGTCGCCAACCTGCCCTACAACATCGCCACGCCGCTGCTGGTCGCCTGGCTCAAGACCGAGCCCTGGCCGCCCTGGTTCGACAGCATGACGCTGATGTTCCAGAAGGAGGTGGCCGAGCGCATCGTCGCCGGCGCCGGGGACGACGCCTATGGCCGGCTCGGTGTCATCGCGGGCTGGCGGACCGAGGCGCAGCTCGTGTTCGACGTGCCGCCCACCGCCTTCGTGCCGCAGCCGAAGGTGACATCGACGGTGGTGCATCTGCGCCCGCGCCCGGAGCCGCTGCCCTGCCGGGCCGCCGATCTCGAGCGGGTCACCCAGGCCGCCTTCGGCCAGCGCCGCAAGATGCTGCGCCAGAGCCTCAAGGGCCTGAGGCCCGATGCCGCCGCCTGGGTCGAGGCCTGCGGGCTGCGGCCGGAAATGCGGGCGGAAGAGGTGCCGGTCGAAGGGTTCGTCCGGCTCGCCAACTCACTCGGCGGCTGACGCCTCAGGGCATCGCCATGGCATCGAGATCCGCCTTGAGCGTCTCGATAAGTTCTACGACCCTCGCCTTCTCGGCACGCTTCTGGCGCTCGGCCTCGAGAATAGCCTTCAACCGGCCGAGCGTCGCGTCGAGGTCCGTATTGACCAGGACATAGTCGTACTTCGTCCAATGTCCGATCTCGACGCGGGCATTCTGCAGGCGATGGGCGATGTCCTCGGCCGTGTTTTCGGCCCGTCGCTCCAGCCGCGCCTTGAGCTCGGCCGCCGAGGGCGGCAGCACGAACACCGACACGATGTCCGGTCGCATGCGCTCGTAGATCTGAACCGTGCCCTGCCAGTCGATGTCGAACAGCACGTCGCGTCCGGCCGCGAGCGCCGCTTCGACCGGGGCGACGGGCGTGCCGTAGAAATTCCCGACCACCTTCGCCGACTCCAGCAGTTCTCCCCGCTCGCGCATGGTCTCGAATTCGCTGGCGCTCACGAAATGATAGTGGACGCGGTTCACTTCGCTCGGCCGTCTCGCCCGGGTGGTCACCGAGACCGACAGGTCAATGTTCTTGTCCGCCGCCAGGAGCAGGCGCGTCAGCGTGGTCTTGCCCGCCCCGGAGGGCGAGGACACGATCAGCATGAGGCCGCGGCGCGGCGGCGCCGGCGCGGCGGCGGTTTCGGTTCGAAGGTCGGTCATTCGATATTCTGCACTTGCTCACGAAACTGTTCGACCACGGCCTTGAGCGACAGACCCGTGGCCGTGAGGCTGACATCGTTCGCCTTGGAACAGAGCGTGTTGACCTCGCGGTTGAACTCCTGCGACAGGAAGTCGAGGCGTCGGCCGATCGCCCCGCCCTTGGTCAGGAGCTCGCGGGCGGCGGCGATGTGGGCGTGCAGCCGGTCGAGCTCCTCGCGGATATCGGCCCTGGCGGCGAGGAGGAGGGCTTCCTGGTGCAGGCGGTCCGGGTCGAGCGCCGGCGCCGCATCGGTCAGGGCCTTGATCTGCTGGACCAGCTTGTCGCGAATCGCAGCGGGCTGGCGGGCCGGGTTGGCCTCCGCCTCCCGGGTCAGCGCCTCGATCTCGTCCACCCGCGCATGCAGCACGCGGGCCAGCGCCTCGCCCTCGGCCAGGCGCATGGCGGCGCAGGCCTTCAGGGCCGCCTGCAGGCCGGCGAGCACATCGGCCTGCAGCGCGCTGCGCTCGGCCTCCGTCTCTTCCGGCTCGTCGGTCTCGAGCACGCCCTTGATGGCGAACAGGCCGTCGAGGCGCGGTGCGGCGGCATCGACCCGCTTGGAGGCCTGCAGCATCGCCTCGAGCACGGCGTCGAGCACGGCCTGGTTGACGCGAACCGCGGTCGCGGTCGCCTCGCGCTTGACCGTGAGGCCGATCTGGCAGGAGCCGCGCGCGAAGGTGGCGGACGCAGCGGCCCGGGCCGGCGCATCGACGGCGTCGAGCCCCGGCGGCAGGCGCAGGCGGATATCGAGGCCCTTGCCGTTGACGGTCTTGACCTCCCATGACCAGCGGCTCAGCCCGCTGGCGCCATCGGCCCGTGCGAACCCGGTCATGCTCGTTACGGCCATGGGGTACTCGTCGACTGGAGAAACGGAAGGGCTGGACCATAGTGGGCCGCGATGCCGGGCTCAAGCCGCCGCCGCGGATTTCGAGGATGTCTCCGGGACCACATCACGGTACCCACTGGTGTCGTCGTCATTTGTCGTGGAATATCGGATGGAAGCTGCGTCGGATCGGGAATGGAGGCGTCGGTGCCGAAGAACTCTGCAAGTGTGGGTCCGCGCCATCCCCAGGTCGTGGTCCTCGTCGGCGCCACGGGCGACCTGTCACGGCGCAAGCTGCTGCCCGGGCTGTTCCATCTGTGCCGGACCGGCTTCATCCCGGCCTGCCGCATCATCGGCGTGTCCCTCGACGAGATCGACGCCGACGCCTTCCGGGCCATTGCGCGCGGGGCGCTCGACCAGTTTGCCAGCGTCAAGCCGAGCGAGGCGGACTGGACCGCGTTCGCCGACACCCTGGACTATGTGTCGCTGTCCGCCGGCGCCCCCGCCCTCAGATCCGCGGTGGAGAAGGCCGAGCAGTCGCTCGGCGCTGAAAGCCGCCGCATTCACTATCTCAGCGTACCGCCCAGCGCGGCCCTGTCGGCGGCGCGGCTGCTGGCCGAGGCGGATCTCGTCAGCCGCTGCCGCATCATCATGGAGAAGCCGTTCGGCGTCGATCTGGCGAGCGCGAAAGCCCTCAACGCCGAGCTGCACAAGATCTTCGCCGAGGAGCAGATCTTCCGCATCGACCACTTCCTCGGCAAGGAAGCGGCGCAGAACATCCTCGCCTTCCGCTTTGCCAACGGATTGTTCGAGCCGATCTGGAACCGCAACTTCATCGACCATGTCCAGATCGACGTGCCGGAGACCCTGGGTCTCGGCAAGCGGGCCGGCTTCTACGAGCAGACCGGCGCCTATCGCGACATGGTCGTGACGCACCTGTTCCAGATCCTCGGGTTCACGGCGATGGAGGCTCCGACGGCCCTGGAGGCCGGACCGATCAGCGAGGAGAAGAACAAGGTCTTCCGCAGTATGCTGCCGATCGACCCCAAGGACGTCGTCCGCGGCCAGTATACCGGCTACCGTTCGGAGGAAGGCGTCGACCCCGCCTCCGAGACCGAGACCTTCATCGCCCTCAAATGCACGATCGACAATTGGCGCTGGGCCGGTGTGCCGTTCTTCCTGCGCACCGGCAAGAGACTGGCCGAGGGCCAGCGCATCATCTCCATTGCCTTCCGCGAGCCACCCAAGAGCATGTTCCCGGCCGGCTCCGGCGTCGGCGCGCAAGGTCCCGACCATCTGACCTTCGACCTTGCCGATGCCTCGAAGATGTCCCTGTCGTTCTACGGCAAGCGTCCAGGGCCTGGCATGCTGCTGGACAAGCAGAGCCTCCAGTTCGCCATGAACGACACCGGCCTGATCGGCGAGGTGCTGGAAGCCTATGAACGCCTGATCCTCGATGCGATGCGGGGCGACCGCACGCTCTTCACCACCGCCGAGGGCATCGAGCGCCTGTGGGAATTGTCGACGCCGCTCCTGGACAATCCTCCGCCGGTCCGCCTCTACCCGCCGGACTCATGGGGCCCGAAGTCGATCCACCAGCTCATCGCTCCCCATGCCTGGCGGCTGCCCTTCGAGCGGGCGTGGCGCGCTCCGAATCCGTCGGCGCAGTAAGGCTGCGGAACAGGGAAGGACGCGAAAACCTTCTCCGCTACGCGGAGAGGGTTTTTCACGCTTCCTGGATCGCCCACTACCCCTTCGCCAAGCAGGGCTGGGCTCCATAGACGCTGAGATAAGGCCGGACCATGTAGGCCCGGGGAAAGGCGATGCCCTCCCAGTCGCCATGGCCGGTCTTGATCCGGCCATCCACGCGCCCACCAACGAAACAGAATCGGGTGACGACAGCCGCCAATCGTCGTGTTTCCTAGAGCAAAGCGCGTTTTGGTGGAAACGCGCTTTGCTCCAACTCCTTGTTTCGACGCGTCTTTGCGACTTGACGCGATTCCGTCAAATCGCAAAACGCTCTAACGAGATCGCATGCGATCTCGCGGCGAAATCGAGTTCGATTTCACTCGGGGGTGGCCGGATCAACCCGGCCATGACACCCCTGAGCGAGTGAGACCATTTCCCGACGATCGCTTGTCTTAGCGTCTATGGGGCTGAGTCCCGGCCAATCCCCCTCAGAGCTTCGGGATGTTCTGCGGCGAGTTGAGGTCGAAGGTCTTGTTCAAGAGCGGGTCTTTCTTGGTGTTCTCCACCGGGTCGGTGAAGGTGCGCTGCCTCTTGCCGTTCTGGGCCGGCAGATCCTGCGGCGCATTGGCGACCTCGGCGTTCGGATCGGCGGCGGGAGCCGGAGCCGCCGTGGCGGGGGCGGCGGTGGCAGGCGCCGCCGGCGGCGGCACGGGCGCGTTGGCCTGCTGCTCGATCTGGCGCCAGCGCGAGACGTTGCGATTGTGCTCGTCCAGCGTGGCGGCGAAGGCATGGCCGCCCGTGCCGTCGGCGACGAAATAGAGATCCTTGGTGACCGAGGGATTGGCCACGGCCTCCATGGCGGCACGGCCGGGATTGCCGATCGGCCCGGGCGGCAGGCCGTTGTTGGTGTAGGTGTTGTAGGCGGTCGACTGGTCGAGGTCCGACCGGGTGATCGAACGGTCGAGCTTGCCCTTGCCGCCGACGATCCCGTAGATCACCGTCGGATCGGACTGCAGCCGCATGTTCTTCTGCAGGCGGTTGATGAACACGCTGGCGACCCGCGACCGCTCGTCGGCCTGCGCCGTCTCCTTCTCGACGATCGAGGCCAGCGTCACCAGCTCATGCGGGCTCTTCAGCGGCAGGTTGGGCGAACGCTGCTTCCAGATCTCGTCGAGGACGCGCTTCTGCTCCGCTTCCATCCGGGCCAGCAGCTGGGCGCGCGTGGTGCCGCGCTGGAACTTGTAGGTGTCGGGCAACACCGTCCCCTCGGTCGGCGCCGCCGGGGTGTCGCCGACCAGCACGTCGTCCTGCGACAGCCGCTCGACGATCATCTGGCTGGTCAGGCCCTCGGGAATAGTGACGGCGTGCTCGATGCCCTTGCCCTCGGTCAGGATGTCGACGACGACGCGCATGGAGACGCCAGGCCTGAACAGGTACTCGCCTGCCTTGAGCCCGCTGGCCGTGCCCACGGCGCGCGTGGCCGCGGCGAAGAACAGCGGGCTGTCGATCACGCCCGCCTTGTCGAGAGCATCGGCGATGTCGGTCGTGCTGGCGCCGCGCGCAATCAGCACCGTCCGTTCCTCCTTCAGCGGGCCGGGAGCATTCATGGCGCGCATGCCGAAGAACAGCGCGCCGCCGCCCAGGATCACCACCAGGAACAGCAGGGAAATGACGGAATGGCCGAACACGATCCAGGGGTTGCGTGCGCGTGCCGAGCGCGAGGGCGGCGGCGGCACGCTTTCGGGCTCGATGGCGGCGCGCGCGCTGCGCGGCGCCGACCGGCTGCCGAAGGACGGGCGGGACGATCCACCAGGGAATCCGCCGTCGCGGTCATCAGCCATTTGGACCTCGCATCACTTCACTCGGAGGGCCCGGCATGATCGCCGAATATGGCGAAAGTCCGTTCCCGCCGGACCGCGGCATCCCGGCTCCTCCGATCCTGCCGCTGCGGCGGACGCCCGGGCGCAGCCCCGGCCGCCCTACGAATCGCGCCGCCTACGCCACCCGGCGCAGCACGAGCGACGCGTTGGTGCCGCCGAAGCCGAACGAGTTCGAGAGCACCGTGTCGATCTTGCGCGGCTTGGCGACGAGCGGCACCAGGTCGACCGGGGTTTCCACCTCCGGATTCTCCAGGTTGATCGTCGGCGGCGCGATCTGGTCGCGGATGGCCAGGATCGAGAAGATCGCCTCGATCGCGCCGGCCGCGCCGAGCAGATGGCCTGTGGCGGACTTGGTCGACGACATCGACAGGCCCGCCGCCGCATTGCCCATCACCCGCTCCACCGCGCCGAGCTCGATGGTATCGGCCATGGTCGAGGTGCCGTGCGCGTTGACGTAATCGATATCGGCTACGGAAATGCCCGCCCGCTTGATCGCCATCTGCATGCAGCGATAGGCGCCGTCGCCGTCCTCGGACGGGGCGGTTATGTGGTAGGCGTCGCCCGAGAGCCCGTAGCCGATGACCTCGGCATAGATCTTGGCGCCGCGCGCCTTGGCGTGCTCATACGCCTCCAGCACGACGCAGCCGGCCCCCTCGCCCATGACGAAGCCGTCACGGTCCTTGTCGTAGGGGCGCGAGGCCCGCGTGGGATCGTCGTTGTAGGCCGTGGACAGGGCCCGGCAGGCCGCGAAGCCCGCGAGCGCCAGCCGACAGACCGGTGATTCCGTGCCGCCCGCCACCATGACGTCGGCGTCGCCGAACTGGATCAGCCGCGCCGCATCGCCGATCGCATGCGCGCCGGTCGAGCAGGCGGTGACCACCGCATGGTTGGGGCCCTTGAGCCCATGGCGGATCGAGACCTGGCCGCCGGCGAGGTTGATCAGGCGGCCCGGGATGAAGAAGGGCGAGATGCGCCGGGGGCCCTTGTCGCGCAAGGTGATCGCGGCCTCGTCGATGCCCTGCAGGCCGCCGATGCCCGAGCCGATCAGCACGCCGGTCATGACCTGGTCGTCATAGCTCTTCGGATGCCAGCCGGCGTCGTCGAGCGCCTGGGTGGCGGCAGCCATGGCATAGACGATGAAGTCATCGACCTTGCGCTGCTCCTTCGGCTCCATCCACTGGTCGGGATTGTAGGTGCCGTTGGTGCCGTCGCCCGGCGGCAGCAGGCCGGCGATCCTGGCCGCCAGATCATCGACCTCGAAGCGGCCGATCCGGACGATGCCGCTCTTGCCGGCAAGGATGTTCGACCACGTCGATGCGACATCGCCGCCGAGCGGCGTGACCATGCCCAGACCGGTAACGACAACGCGCCTCATAAAACCTCCTGCGGCCGGGGAAGCGGCAAGCTCCCCGGCTCCTGCGTCCTGCAATGCCGACTGACGCTCTTAGGCGGTGGCCTTGGTGAGGAACTTCACGGCATCCCCGACCGTCAGGATCGTCTCCGCAGCGTCATCCGGGATTTCGCAGCTGAACTCTTCCTCGAACGCCATGACCAACTCGACGGTGTCGAGGGAGTCCGCGCCGAGATCGTCGATGAAGCTCGCATTCTCCGTCACCTTGTCGGCATCGACGCCGAGATGCTCCACCACGATCTTCTTCACGCGCTCCGCGATATCGCTCATCGTTCTTTCCTTGATGCACTGAATGCCTGACGGCGCCGACACCGTCTGTGTGTCAGAGCGGCATCGACATGGTTTATTCGCCGGCTCCCGTCTGTCGACAAGCATTCCAGCGTCGTGCCGGAAGAAACATGATTCCCCCCGGATGTTGTCATCGGCTTTCCGCCGGCCTGCTCCGTGTCGCACCCGCGGCGCGAAACCGGAGAACCGGCAAAGAACCGAATATTCGCAATGATCCGGGCGCGACCTTGTCTGGCCTTGAAGCCCGGAGACCCCACTTGAGCGGTGCTTAACACACTTCTCCGGCCATTGCCAACAGAGCCGCGAAGCCCGCGGCAGGGTTCGGCAACGTCGATAAATCCTTCAAATCATTGCCATTCCGCCATTGACGTGCAGGGTCTGTCCGGTGACGTAGGCCGCTTCGTCGGAGCTCAGATACACGGCCGCAGCCGCGATTTCCTCCACCTGGCCGAGCCGGCCCGCCGGGACCGCGCCGAGGATCGATTCCTTCTGCTTGTCGTTGAGGACGTCGGTCATCGCCGTCCGGATGAAGCCGGGGGCGATGCAGTTGACCGTGATGCCGCGGCTGGCGACTTCCGCGGCGAGCGATTTCGACATGCCGATCATGCCCGCCTTGGAGGCGGCATAGTTGGCCTGCCCGGCATTGCCGGTCACGCCGACCACCGAGGTGATGCCGACGATGCGTCCCGACCGGCGCTTCATCATGCCCTTGATCGCCGCACGGGCGAGGTGGAAGCCTGCCGTCAGGTTCACGGCGAGCACCTGATCCCACTCCTCGTCCTTCATGCGCAGGAAGAGATTGTCCCGGGTCACGCCGGCATTGTTCACCAGGATGTCCAGCCGGCCCATCGCGGCCTCCGCTGCCGGCACCAGAGCGTCCACCTCGGCCCTGTCGCCGAGATTGCACGGCAGCACATGCACCCGCGATCCCAGCCCGCCGGCGAGCTCCTCGAGCACGGCGGCGCGCGTGCCGGACAGCGTCACCGTCGCGCCCTGCCCGTGCAGGGCCGAGGCGATCGCGGCGCCGATGCCCCCGGTTGCGCCGGTGACGAGCGCAGACTTGCCTGTCAGGTCGAACATGCGGTTCCTCCCTCGATTCCCGTTCAGCCCTGCGCCGCCTTGAAGGCCGCCACGTCCTCCGGCGTGCCGACGGCCACGCCCTCGACGCCGGCGACGATGCGCTTGACCAGCCCGGTCAGCACCTTGCCCGAGCCGACCTCGTAGAGGCGGGTGACGCCACCCTGCGCCATGAACGCCACGCTCTCGCGCCAGCGCACCGTGCCGGTCACCTGCTCGACCAGCCGCGCCCGGATCTCCGCCGGATCGGTGATCGGCCGGGCCAGCACGTTGGCGACCAGCGGCACGGCCGGAGCCTCGACCGCCACCTCGCCCAGCGCCTCGGCCATGACCTCGGCCGCCGGCTGCATCAGCGCGCAATGGAAGGGGGCGGACACCGGCAGCAGGATCGCCCGCTTGGCCCCGCGGGCCTTGGCGATCTCCAGCGCCCGCTCGACCGCCGCCCTGGAGCCGGACACCACGACCTGGCCGGGCGCATTGTCGTTGGCGGCCTGGCAGACATCGCCCTGGGCCGCCTCGGCCGCGACCGCAGCGGCCTGTTCGAAGTCGAGGCCGAGCAGCGCCGCCATGGCGCCGGTGCCCACCGGCGTCGCCGCCTGCATGGCGCGGCCGCGGATGCGCAGCAGGCGCGCCGTGTCGCCGATCGTCAGCGCCCCGGCCGCCGCCAGGGCCGAATATTCGCCGAGGGAATGGCCGGCCACGAAAGCCGCCCGCGTGCGCAGATCGAGCCCCGCCTCGGCCTGCAGCACCCGGAATGCCGCGAGCGACACCGCCATCAGGGCGGGCTGGGCGTTCTCGGTCAGCGTAAGATCCGCTTCCGGTCCCTCCCACATCACTGCGGTCAGGGCCTGCCCCAGGGCCGCGTCGACCTCGTCGAACACGGCCCGCGCCACCGGAAAGGCCTCCGCGAGGGCCTTGCCCATGCCGACGGCCTGGCTGCCCTGTCCGGGAAAGGTGAAAGCAACGCTCATCGCGATCCTGCCTCGTGACATCGTCGGCCGACGATGCCCAGGCATCCGGCCGTTGAACAACGCATGACGCTCCCCCGGTTCCGCCACGGATCGGAAGACCGCGACGAAGGGAGAGCGGGACGGGAGCCGCCCTGCGCAGCTCCCGGGATGGGAACGGGCGCGTTGAGACAACGCTCCGCCTGCGAAGTCAAGCACCCCCGATCCCGTCTGGACTCAAACCGCCGACAAGCGCCAGAATATATGGGGATTTCAGGACCATGCCATGAGCCTCATCGCTTATCTCACGACCATCCGTTTCGAGTTCGGCGCGGTGGCGGGCCTCGGCCAGGACCTCGTCGATCTCGGCATCACCCGCCCGATGATCGTGGCCGACGCCGGCGTCGTCGCCGCCGGCCTTGTCGAGCAGCTGCGCGATGCCGCGCCGCCGCTGCGCTCGGCGCCCCTGTTCGATGCCGTGCCGTCCAACCCGACCGAGGAGGCAGCTCTCGCCGCCGCCGCGCTCTACCGGGCGGAACGGCGCGACGGCCTGGTCGCCATCGGCGGCGGCTCACCGATCGACCTTGCCAAGGCGGTGGCGCTGCTGACCACCCACGAGGGGCCGCTCGAGACCTTCGCCGCCATCCATGGCGGCCTGCCGCGCATCACCGCGGCGGTCGCGCCGGTGATCGCGGTGCCGACCACGGCCGGCACCGGCAGCGAGGTCGGCCGCGCCGCGCTGGTGACGCTGGCGAGCGGACGCAAGCTCGGCTTCATCTCGCCCCACCTCATCCCGAAGCGTGCGGTCTGCGACCCCGACCTCACCGTCGGCCTGCCGCCGCGCCTCACTGCCGCCACCGGCATGGACGCCCTCACCCACTGCATCGAGACCTATCTCTCCCCGCGCGACAACCCGCCGGCCGAGGCCATCGCCCTCGACGGCCTGGCGCGCGCCGCGGCCTGGTTGCCCAAAGCGGTGGAGAACGGCATGAACCGGCACGCCCGCCGCGAGATGATGATGGCGGCTCTGGAGGGCGGCCTGACCTTCCAGAAGGGCTTGGGCGCCGTGCACTCGCTGTCGCATGCCCTTGGCGGCCTCAAGTCCCCGTCGCTGCATCACGGCGCCCTCAACGCGGTGCTCCTGCCAGCGGTGCTGCGCTTCAACGAGAGCTTCTCACGCCCCAAATATGTCGAATTGCGCAAGACGCTCGGCCTGCCGGCCGGCGCCGACCTAGCGCAATGGGTCGAGACCCTCAACGCCCAGCTCGGCCTGCCGCGCACGCTCAAGGAGATGGGCACGCCGCACGAGGTCTTCGCCGACATGGCCAAGGCCGCGGTCGCCGACCATTCCACCGCGACCAACCCGCGCCCGGCGACGGAGCTCGACTTCGCGGTCATGCTGGAGGAAGCCTGGGCCTGAGGGCCTGACCGAAGATCGGCCGGCGAGAGGCCGAGGGCCAAAAAGGCGAAGCCGCCCGAAGGCGGCTCCGTTACGCGGGAAGAGAGGCCGGCGCCTCAGCCGACGCATTGCTTGACATAGGTCGCCCGCTCGGTTCCGCGCGGGATCTTCTTGCTGATCGCTTCCTTGAGGCAGTCGACGCGCGCCTGGGCGACGCAGAGCTGCATCTGGTCGATCTTGTCCGGCCCCTTCGCGCCGCTCTTGCGCGTCTCTTCCTGGCAGGCGAGCCGCTTGCCGGAAGCCGGCGGCTTCTTCGCCACAGCCGGCGTGGTTGCCGCCGGCGCGGGCTGCTGGGTAGCCGGTGCCGGTGCGGCCGGTGCGGCCGGCGCCGGCGTGGTCTGGGCCATTGCAGGCCAGCTCAGCAGGCCGGCCACGAGAAGAGTCGCGGCAAGGGATGTTCTGGTCGCCATCGTCATCCTCCGAAAGGGACCGGGCGCATTGCCATCCGGAGCGCCCGGATCAAGAGGAGTGTCAGCAAAGATCGGGGCGAAAGATGGACTGAGATGTGGCCGATCCGCCACAACTGCTGCGGGCAGGACACGGTATGCAAGCCCATGGCCCTGCGCTATGACCGGCCCATGGTCCTTCGGTCCGTTCCCTCCTCCCAGACCAGCCGCCGCCTCCCTCCGCCGGGACCGGTCACGGGCTGCCGCGCATCCGGTGTGGCGCCATGACCCAGCCGCCCAGGGGCCGCCTCGTCCGGATCCTGCTATGGCCCCTCGACGCGCTCGTCGCCGTCCTCGTCATCATCGACGAGATCGTCCGGCCGATCTACCGCCCGCTCGCCCGCTGGATCGCATCGTGGCGAATCATGGCGACGATGGAATCGGCCGTGGCCGGGCTGCCGCGCTATGCCATCCTCGTCCTGCTCGCCATCCCCTTCGCCATCGCCGAGCCCCTGAAGATCCTCGGCCTGTTCTGGATCGGCCGCGGCCTGTTCCTGCCCGGCCTCGCCGTCACGGCACTCGGCCATCTCGCCACCTTCATCCTGGTGGAGCGGATCTACCACGCCGGCCGGTCCAAGCTCATGACCATCGGCTGGTTCGCCTGGCTGATCGGTCTGATCACCGCAGTGCGCGACGCCATGACGGCTTGGCTCAAGGCCACCGCGGCCTGGGCGCTGGTCCGGCGCGCCCGGACCGTCGCCACATCCTGGCTCGCCCTGATCCGATCCCGCACACAATCGAGGAAATGACATGAAACGCCCGCATGGCCCGGCGGCGCTGGCGCTGTCCCTGGCGCTTGCCGCCTGCCAGTCCGCAGCCGTCAAGCCGCCCGCGGCGACGCTCGGCCGCAATGCCCTCGCCTGCCGCAGCCCCGAGACCGTGGCGGCGCTCCAGGCCGCCGGCCCGCGCTTCCAGCGTGTCGCCGACAACGAGATGGCGAGCGGCGGCTGCCAGGTGTTCCAGGCCTCTCATCCCGTCCGCGACAAGCAGGTCGACCGTGGCCTGCTGCGCTTCGTCGACCCTGCCGGCGGCCGCATCTACTGGGCTTATCCGGCGGCCTGACCGGCGCGCTCATCCAGCGGGAACCCCCTGCGTCTGCGGGGACGCGACGGCAGCGGCGTCCAGCGCTTTCCGGACGGCCGGCGCGACCCGGGTGCCGAACAGCTCGATCGACCGCATCAGGGCGGCGTGCGGCATCGTGCCCACGCTCATCTGCATGAGGAAGCGGTCGTGGCGGAAGTGCTCGTGCTGGAAGAGAATCTTCTCCACCACCTGCTCCGGGCTGCCGACGAACAGGGCGCCGCGCAGCTCGCGCGACGCCTCGAACTGCGCCCGCGTCGCGCGGGGCCAGCCGCGTTCGCGCCCGATGCGGGACATGGTCTCGGCGTAGGGCGGGAATGCCAAGTCGGAGGCCACTTGCGACTCGTCGGCGATGAAGCCGTGCGAGTTGATGCCCAGTGCCATGCCGGCCGAGTCACGTCCTGCCTTTGCCCCCGCCTGGCGGTAGAGCCGGACCAGCGGCGCGAACTGCTCGGGCTGCCCGCCGATGATCGCGATCGCCAGGGGCAGGCCGAGCGAACCGGCCCGCGCGACCGATTGCGGCGTGCCGCCGACCGCGATCCAGACGGGCAGCGGCGCTTGCACCGGGCGCGGATAGACGCCCAGCCCCCGGATCATCGGCCGGAACTGCCCCGCCCAGGCCACCTCCCGGCTCTCCCGCAGCGCCAGCAGCAGGTCGAGCTTCTCCGCAAAGAGCGCGTCGTAGTCGCCGAGGTCGTAGCCGAACAGCGGAAACGATTCGATGAAGGAGCCGCGACCGGCCATGATCTCCGCGCGCCCGTTGGAAAGGAGGTCGACCGTTGCGAACTGCTGGAAGACGCGCACGGGGTCGTCCGAGCTCAGCACGGTGACCGCGCTGGTCAGCCGGATCGCCCGGGTGCGCACCGCGGCGGCGGCCAGGATGACGGCCGGCGCCGAGGCGATGAAGTCGGGGCGGTGGTGCTCGCCGATGCCGAAGACGTCGAGGCCGAGCTGGTCGGCCAGCTCGATCTCCTCGATCAGGTCGGCTATGCGCCGCGCCGGGGCAAGGGCGACGCCCGTCAGCGGATCGGGGGTCGCCTCCACGAAGGTGTAGATGCCGAACTCCACGGCAAGATCTCCTGCTGTCCAGGCCCCCGGGATCCGTATGTCAGGATTTCGGTCTATATAGGGTGGCGACGGATCTCCTGCAGGGTGGGAACGCGCTGATGCACCAGTTTTCGAGACGCCTCCTCGGCCTCCTGCCGCTCGCCGCCGGTCTTGCCGCCTTCGACGGCAAGCCGCCTCCGCCCCTCGCCCTGCCGCTCGACTGCAAGGTGGGGCAGTCCTGCTTCGTCCAGCAATATCTCGACCGCGATCCCGGCCCGCAGACCCTCGACTATCGCTGCGGCGGCGAGACCTATGACGGCCATGACGGCGTCGACATCCGCCTGCTGTCGACCCGGGCCGCCGAGCAGGGCGTGCGGGTGCTGGCGCCGATGGCGGGCCGGATCAAGGCCCTGCGCAACGACATGCCGGACCGGCTGGTGCGCACCGGCGACGACCGCAACGCGGTCGCCAACCGGGAATGCGGCAACGGCGTGGTGATCGAGGGGTCGGACGGCTGGGAAGCGCAGCTCTGCCACATGCGCCGGGGCAGCGTCGCCGTGAATGTCGGCGACGAAGTGCAGGCCGGCACGCCGGTGGGCTTGGTGGGCTATTCCGGTCTCGCCGCCTTCGCCCACGTCCATATGACGATCCGGCGCGGCCGCCAGGTGTTCGACCCGTTCACCGCAACCCCGATGACCGACAAGCCGGCCTGCGAGGCCGGGCCGCCGGCCGCGACGTTCTGGAACGACGAGACCAGGACCCAACTGCCCTATCATGCGGGCGAGATCATCGAGGCGAGCTTTTCGCCCCTGCCGGTGACGCTGGACCAGTTGGAGGAAAGCGGCGGCTCGCTGGAGGGGCCGAGGCCCGACAGCCCTGCCTTCGTGTTCTACGGCCGATTCATCAACCTGCGGACCGGCGACCGGGTGCGCCTGTCGCTGCTCGGCCCCGAAGGGCTGGCTCTCTCCAACCTGTCCGATCCGCTGGACCGCAACAAGGCCACGTATGTGTCCTTCGTCGGCAAGAAGCGGACGCTGCCCTCCTGGCCGGCCGGCCGCTATGTCGGCCGTGCCGAGTTGGTGCGGGATGGCCAGCCGGTGGAGAGCAAGGAGTCCAGCTACGAGCTGAAGAACTGACGCGCTCCGATTCGGTGTTCCCGCCGGCCGAGCGTCGCCGGCAATGCGAATCGTCGCGCCGGTCTCCACTGACCGCGCAGGCCCGATTCGGAGCCTGTCGAGAGGCCAGGCCGGGATTGTGATCGAGAGCTGCTGTCGGACCCGACGCTACGCCTTCGCAGTGGCGTAAGGTCTCGGGACACGCCCCCACTGCGGGTGAGCGCCAAAAAACCGATTACGATTTCTCCGAGATATCAGAGGCTTCCCGATGGTGGGCGCACTAGGGCTCGAACCTAGGACCCGCTGATTAAGAGTCAGCTGCTCTACCAACTGAGCTATGCGCCCATCGGGAAAAACCGCAGCGCGGCTTGGCCGCGCTGACGGGGGGCGATGTAGCAAAGGGAATCGGCCCTGTCCAGCACCCAGATCGTTTTTTCCGACATGACCACGATGCGCGCGGCGCACGGGTCGTCCCGATGCCGGCTTCCCAGCGGAAAATGCGCGTTCAGGGCCGCTTCCCGAGAGGTATTGCGCCGCACGTTCGCCCCAATTCTCACAAGAATTATGCTATCAGATCGGCAAGTCGGCCCGGCGGGCCGGCGGTCGGCAAACGAGATCGGCGAAGGCCGGTCCGCAAGGGAGACAGAATATGCTTCGTTCCGTATCGATCTGCTCCATCCTGGCGGTTGCCGCCGGCCTGGCATTCGCCATGCCGGCGCAGGCGCTCACCATGAAAGAGTGCAGCACCAAGTATCAGGAGGCCAAGACTGCCGGCACGCTCAAGGGCATGAAGTGGAACGACTTCCGCAAGGCCCAGTGCGGCGACGAGGATGCTTCCCC
This sequence comes from Labrys sp. Lb11, assembly GCF_057554225.1. Classification (NCBI taxonomy): domain Bacteria; kingdom Pseudomonadati; phylum Pseudomonadota; class Alphaproteobacteria; order Hyphomicrobiales; family Xanthobacteraceae; genus Labrys; species Labrys sp. Lb11. The sequence continues at coordinate 212,448 of NZ_BAAJOT010000009.1, read as the reverse complement.
GGCCGACGCGGCGGCTGCCGAGGCCGCACCGGCGCCCGCCCCCGCGACGACCACGACGGCCGCTCCGGCGGAGCCCGCCGCGCCCGTGCCGACCGTGAAGAGCGGCAAGGTGGTGTTCCCGACCGAAATCTCCAAGCAATATGCCAATGAGTCGCCCGGCAAGGCCCGCATGCACACCTGCGTCGACCAGTGGCGCGCCAACAAGGCGAACGGCGGCAACGGCGACCTGAAGTGGATCCAGAAGGGCGGCGGCTACTACAGCCAGTGCAACGCCAAGCTGAAGGCGGGCTGAGCCTTCGCCGGCCGAGCTCTGCGACGCGGCCGCCGGACCTCCGACGGCCGTTCGCTTGCAACGACACCGATCCGCGGCCGCGCGGGGATTGCCGGCCTGTGCTTCACGCAAGGCCCGACAGTTCGACTTGAGGCCGGGAGCCCGCCCGGCCGGAACAGAACAATCGTCATGGAAGTCGAGCTCAAGACCGAGGGCAGCGCCAAGGCGCTCAACAGCGCCGTCGCCATCACGGTCGTCGCCATCTCCGTGGTGATGGCGGTCTCGAAGATCAAGGACGACAACATCGTCCAGGCCATGCAGGCCGCCAAGGCCGATGCGCTCGACACCTGGGACGAATATCAGGCCGAACGCCTGAAGATGCATTTCGCCGAGCAGACCCTGATGCTGGCCAGGCTGAAGGCCGGCCCGGCGTCGGAGGAGGCTGCCGCCGCGACGGCAGCCCTGCCGGCCAAGATCGCTGATTACGACAGCAAGTCGAAGGACCTCGCCGACAAGGCCCGGGCGCTGCAGGGCGACTATGACGCGCTCAACACCCGCGACGATCAGTTCGACCTGTCCGATGCCAGCCTTGCCATCGCCCTCTCGCTCGCGGCCGTCGCAGCCCTGACAGGCCTGTGGTGGCTGCTCGGAATTTCATGGATGTTCGGCGCCGGCGGCATCATCATGGCCTTGGCCGGCTTCGCCGGCTGGCAGCTTCACCCCGACTGGCTGGTGGCGTTCCTGACCTGAGCCGGAACCTACCGAGGCCGGCCGGCGTTCAACCGCAAGTCGGGTTTGCAGGGATGAGCGTCATGTTGACAGGCGAACAGGTCCGGGCCGCGCGCGCCTTGCTGGGCTGGTCGGAGGATCGCCTCGCCGAGGCGGCCCATGTCAGCCCTGCGATCGTGCGACGATTCGAGGATGGCGAGCCGCCGCACGACCATGCGACGGCCGACATCCTGCGGCGCGTGCTGGAGGCGGCCGGCACCGAGTTCTTCGCCCATGACGGCGGCATCGGCGTGCATTTCGGCGGCCAGTCCGGCGAAGGCATCCGCCCGGAGGATCTGAACGCCGAGAACGACGACTGAGCCCGCTCCGGCGGGCGCTACCCTGCGCCGATGCCGATCGAGCGCTGGCTCTGCTCGTCGTAGCAAAGATCGATCATCCGCTGCAGGTCGGCGGCGTGGCGGAAGGACGGATCGTCGTTGACGCCGGCGGCGACCGCGGCGACGAACTTCTGGTAGTTGGTGCGCACCGGCTCGCTGACCACGTCGCGCCAGGCCTGGGTGTGGACGTCATTGCCCGAGCACATGCGAATCGTGGTGAAGGCTGCGCCGTGGTCGAGCTCGATCGCGCCGTGGGTGCCGTAGACCGAGAGCTTCAGCGTGTTGGCGTAGCCGGTCATAAAGCGGCTGGCATGGATGACGCCGAGGGCGCCGTTGTCGAACGACACCGACATCAGCGCGCTGTCGTTGGCGTCGAGCGGATACTCGCCGATGCGGTCGCCGGGCGCCTTGTGGAACGTCTTCAGCCGCGCCTGCAGCGACACCGGCGCCATGCCCACGGCATGTTGCGTGAAGTCGAGGATGTGGATGCCGACATCGCCGAGCACGCCCTTGGAGCCGTGCGCCTCGGACAGGCGCCACAGCCACATCGGCAGGGTCTGCCAGTCGCCCCAATGATTGCCGACCAGCCAGCTCTGGCGATAGGACGCCTCGACGTGGCGCACCTCGCCGATCTCGCCAGCGGCGATCAGGGCCCTCGCCTTCTGCAGCGCCGGCACGTTACGGTAGGTCAGGTTGACCATGTTGACCAGGCCGCCGGCCTCGGCCGCGCCGGCCATGGCGTCGGCCAGCGGGAAGGTCTCGGCCAGCGGCTTCTCGCAGAACACGTGCTTGCCGGCGGCAAGCAGCTTCATCGTGGTCGGGTAATGGGCCGAATCCGGCGTGACGTTGGCGGCCGCGTCGAACTCGCCCCAGGCGATCGCCTCGTCGAGGTCGCCGAAGGGATGGGCGATGCCGTTCTGCTCGCAGAACAGGCGCGCGCGCGTCTCGTCGACGTCGACGCCCGCCACCACCTCGGCGCCTGGGTCGGCCTGGAAGGCCCTGACATGGTTGGCGGCCATGTTGCCGGTGCCGAGCACCAGGATGCGAACTTTGCTCATGTGCGGGGATGTCTGTTGCGGGAGCGAAACACGACGCGAGGCGCCCGCGGGGGCTGCGGCCGGAAGGCTCCGGCGCGTCCCCGCGTCGGCTCAGCGATACCCTTCCTCGCCGTCCTGGTGCAGGCGGGGGCCCTTCACTTCCAATGGCACCGGCGCCTTGTCGTGCGGCACGTTCGGGGCTTCGTTGACGCGCTTCCAGGCGGAGGCCGGGTTGTGGGCCCAGCGCGTGGCGTTCACCAGCACCTGCCGGACCAGGGCGTTGTGATAGGTCGGATAGGCCTCGTGGCCGGGGCGGAAGTAGAAGATGCGGCCGGCGCCGCGGTGATAGGTGAGGCCCGACCGGAACACCTCGCCGCCCTCGAACCAGGAGATGAACAGCGTCTCCATGGGCTCCGGCACGGTGAAGGGCTCGCCGTACATCTCCTCGTGCTCTATCTCGAAATAGGGCGGCAGGCCGGCGGCGATGGGATGGTTGGGGTTAAGCACCCACAGGCGCTCGACCTCGCCCGCCTCGCGCCAGGACAGGGCGCAGGGCGTGCCCATCAGCCGCTTGAAGATCTTCGAGAAATGCCCGGAATGCAGCACGATCAGGCCCATGCCCTCCCAGACCCGCTCCTGCACCCGCTCGACGATTTCGTCCTTGACCTCGCCATGGGCGGTATGGCCCCACCACACGAGCACGTCGGTGTTCTTCAGCCGCTCGGCGGTGAGCCCGTGCTCGGGCTCGTCGAGGGTCGCTGTCTCGACGGCGATGCCGCCGGCCTCCCGCAGCACGCCGGCGATCTCGCCGTGAATGCCGCGCGGATAGAGCTGCCGGACCAGCTTGTTGGTCTGCTCGTGGCGGTTCTCGTTCCAGACAAGCGCGCGAATGGTCATGGAGTTTCCTTTTCGATGCCGTGGTTCACTGCGCGGGTGCGCGGCCTGGCGGGCCGCCCCCTCCCGCGCCGGACGGCGCCCTCCGACCCGCGGCGCGCGGGCCGGACAGCGCCGGTCGATCCTTCGATCCAGGCAGCCCGCGGGCGGGGCCGACCTCTCACTGCAGCCTCGGCAAGGCCAGACCGTCCTTCCTGAAGACGTGGCAGGCCTCGCCGGGTATGCCGATATTGAGGCGAGATTTTGCCCGCACCGGCGCGTCGCCGCCGGCGCGGATGGTGACGAGCTTGCCGTCCGGCGTGCGGACATAGAGGAAGTGGCTCTCGCCGAGCTCCTCGACCACGTCGACGTCGCCGGGCATCGAGCCGTCGGACTGGCCGTCCGACAGGTGCTCGGGCCGCACGCCGAGCTTGACCGCCTCGCCGGCCGAGACGCCGCCGCCATTGACCCTGGCCACCACCGAGCCGCCGCCGGGCAGCGACACCTTGACGCCGGACGCATCCGCCGCCAGCACCTCGGTGTCGATGAAGTTCATCTGCGGCGACCCGATGAAGCCGGCCACGAACAAGTTCTTGGGCCGGTGATACAGTTCCAGCGGCGCGCCGACCTGCTCGACATTCCCGGCATTGAGCACGACGATCTTGTCGGCCAGCGTCATGGCCTCGACCTGGTCGTGGGTGACATAGACCATGGTCGCGCCCATCTCGGCGTGCAGCTTGGCGATCTCGATGCGCATCTGCACGCGCAGGGCGGCGTCGAGGTTGGACAGCGGCTCGTCGAACAGGAACACCTTCGGCTCGCGCACGATCGCCCGGCCGATGGCGACGCGCTGGCGCTGGCCGCCCGAGAGCTGCTTGGGCAGGCGGTCGAGCAGCGGCGTCAGCTCCAGGATGCGGGCCGCCTCGCGCACCTTGGCCTCGGCCTTCTCCCTGGAGACCTTGGCCAGCTCCAGGCCGAAGCCCATGTTCTCCATCACCGTCATGTGCGGGTAGAGCGCGTAGGACTGGAACACCATGGAGATGCCCCGGTCCTTCGGCGTCTTGTCGTTGACGCGCCGGCCGTCGATCAGGAGATCGCCGGAGGTGATGTCCTCCAGCCCGGCGATCAGGCGCAGCAGGGTCGACTTGCCGCAGCCCGAGGGGCCGACGAACACGACGAAGTCCCTGTCCTCGATCTCGAGGTTGACGCCGTGGACGGTCTCGATGCGCCCGAAAGACTTGCGGATGTTCTTCAAGGTCACGGTGGCCATGGGATCAGCCTTTCACGGCGCCGGCGGTCAGGCCCGCCACGATTTTTCTCTGGAAGACCAGGACGAGGACGATGAGCGGCAGCGTCACGATCACCGACGCGGCCATGATGTTGCCCCAGGGCAGCTCGTGCTGGGTGGCGCCGGTGATCAGGGCGATGGCGACCGGCACGGTGCGCTGCTCGTTGGTGAGGGTGAAGGTCAGGGCGAACAGGAACTCGTTCCAGGCGGCGATGAAGGCGAGCAGGCCGGTGGTGACCAGGGCCGGCCACATCAGCGGCAGGAACACCCGGCGCACCACCACCCAGGGCGTGGCGCCGTCGACGAAGGCCGCCTCCTCCAGTTCGCGCGGCAATTCGCGCATGAAGGTGGTCAGCACCCACACCGTGAACGGCAGCGTCAGGATCAGGTTGGCCAGGATCAGGCCGGGCATGGAGTTGTAGACGCCGAGGATGCGGATCAATTCGAACATGCCCGAGAGCACCGCCACCTGCGGGAACATCGACACGGCCAGCACCGTCATCAGGAGCACGCCGCGGCCGCGGAAGTGCACCCGGCCGAGGGCATAGGCCGCGGTGACGCCGAGGAACAGCGATATCATCACCACCGTCACCGCCACCACGATCGAGTTGAGGATGTTGCGGGCGAAGGGCTGCTCGCGGAACACCGAGACGTAGTTGCCGAAGTCGAAGCTGTGCGGCAGGTAGGTCACCGTGAACAGCTCGGAGCCCGACTTCAGCGACGACAGGATGGCATAGTAGAACGGGAACACCGCATAGAGGACGATGACGGCGACCAGGGCCCAGAAGCCGATCGCCTTGAGAATGTCCGTGGGCTTCATCAGCGAGCCTCCTCGGTCAGGCGGACCTTGCCGGCGGTCAGGGCGATGGCGGTGATGACCGCGATGATGACGAACAGCAGCGTCGCCGCGGCCGAGCCGACGCCGACCTCCTGGAAGTCGACCAGCTGCTGGCGGGCGAAGCCGGACATCGAGATGGTGTCGCGGCTGTTCGAGGTCAGCACGTAGATCAGGTCGAAGATGCGCAGGGCGTCGAGGGCGCGGAAGATCACCGCCACCATCAGTGCCGGCCGGATCAGCGGCAGCGTCACCTTGAAGAACACCTTCACCGGATGGACGCCGTCGACCTTGGCCGCCTCGTAGCAGTCGGAGGGCAGCATCTGCAGCGCCGCCAGGATCAGCAGGGCCATGAACGGTGTCGTCTTCCAGACGTCGACCATCACCACCGCCCACATCGCCGTGTTGGAATTGGCGGTCCAGGCGATCGGCGCGGAGATGATGTGCAGGTGCATCAGCATGTCGTTGAGCACGCCGAACTGGTCGTGCAGCATCCAGCCCCACATCTTGGCCGAGACGATGGTGGGGATCGCCCAGGGCACCAGCACGGCGGCGCGGACGATGGCGCGGCCCTTGAAGTCGGCGTTGAGCACCAGCGCGACGATCGTGCCGAGGATCGTCTCCAGCACGACCGAGACGATCGAGAACCACAGCGTGTTGTAGACCGCGCGCCACCACAGCGGGTCGACCAGCAGGCCGGCCCATTCGCCGTCATAATTGGCGATGTAGTTGTCGAAGCCGATGAACTCGGCCTTGGTCAGGTCGGAGAGGTTCGCATCGGTCAAGCCGAGCCAGATGGTGCGGATCAGCGGCCATCCGGCCACCAGCGCCAGCACCACCAGCATCGGCGCGAGGAACAGCCAGGCGGAGCGCAGCCTGGCGCGCGTCAGTTCGGAACGATTGGCCATTGTCTCTGCCCCCAAAGGCGGATGATCGGGCCGGTTCGGCCGGCACCGGACTTGTGCCGCGCGTCCCGGCCGGGACTGCTCACGCACGAAACCGGGCCTGCCGGCCCCAGGGCGGGCGGGCCGGCGGACATCGTCGGAGAGGAGGGAAAGCGGCGCCGCGGACATTTGCGTCACGCGGCGCCCAGTCGGGAGGAGACCCTTACGACCGCGCGCCTACCACTTGTTGCGCTTGATCTTCTTCAGCTCGCTCTCGAGCGAGGCCAGCGAAGCATCCGCCTTTTCCTTGCCGGACAGCACGGCGTGCACCGCGTTCCAGAAGGCGTTGGACACCTTGTTGTACCTGTCGCCGGTGATCTTGGACGGGCGCGCCACGGCGCTGGTGAAGGTCGCCTTCAGGCTGCCGAAGAAGGGCACCGCCTTCAGCACGTCCGGATCCTCGTAGAGCGCGGCGATGGTCGGGTTGTAGGAGCCGACAATGGCCCGGCGCTTCTGCTCGTCCTTCGAGGTCAGGTACATGACGAGGTCGGCCGCCGCGTCCTGGTTCTTGGAGTATTTCGACACGGCAAGCTGCCAGCCGCCGAGCGTGCCGGTATTCTTGCCGTCGGCGCCGCCCTTGGGCAGCGCGACCACCCCGACCTTGCCCTTGATCGGCGAGTCGGCGTTGTTGGCCAGCGTCCAGGCATAGGGCCAGTTGCGCATGAAGGCGGCATTGCCCCCCTGGAAGACGCCGCGCGCTTCCTCCTCGCCGTAGTTCAGCACGCCGCCCGGCGCGATCGTGTTGATCCAGCCCGCTGCCAGCGCCACGGCCTCGAGGGCCTTCGGGTTGTTGATGGTGATCTTGCCCTGGCCGTCGACGATGGTGCCGCCGCCATGGCTGTCGATCCACTCCAGCGCATTGCAGGTCAGCCCCTCATAGGCGCGGCCCTGGAAGACGAAGCCGAAAAACTTGTCGTTGCCCGCCTTGCGCTCGCCGTCCTGCACCTTGGCGGCGGTGTCGGTCAGCTCCTGCCAGGTGGTCGGGGGCTGGAGGCCGTACTTCTCCAGAAGGTCCTTGCGGTAGTAGAGCACGCCCGCATCGGTGAACCACGGCATGGCCAGCAGCTTGCCGTCGATGGTGTTGTTGTCGATGATCGCCGGGAAGTGCTCCTTCTCCGCTCCCTTGGAATAGGGGGCGAGATCGATGAAATGGTTGCCCAGGATGCCGGGCCAGATCACGTCGACCTGGAAGACGTCGATGTCGCCGGCGCCGGCCGAAAGCAGCTGCTGGTAGAGCGCCAGGCGTTCATTGGTGTCATTCGGCGTCGAGACGATCTTCACCGTGTTGCCGGTCTTCTTGGCCCAGGCCTCCGCCCCCTCCTTGCACAGGGCGAGCTCCTGGCCGACGGCGCCGCAGGACAGGCCGATCTCGGCGGCATGGGAATAACCGGTCATCGCGATGGTCGCACCGGCGGCAAGCAACAGGCGACGAAACATACAGTGCTCCTCCCTCATGAGTCCGCGGCGGCGCCTCGCGCGAGGAGACGGACAGGCCCGGACGATTGCGTTCCTCGGCGACGCCCCCTTGCCGGAGGTCGTGAAAGCAGCACTCAAAGCGCTTTGGATATTCATGCGCAGACCTTGGTTTTTTGTCAAGAGCCAAACGCTCACCGCAGTGAGCGTTTGGCTCGACCTTGAGGCCGCGCGTCTGCCGAGGCCAGCCAACTCCATGGCTTTGCGCAACAAAATCGTCCCAGCGGCTGCGGCTTGGTTTCAGCCGTGGCCCTGCCTGCGACATCGAATTTCACTTGCCAGCGTCAAAGCGCTTTGACAAACTCGGCGCCAAGCAGTGGCCGGAGCCAACCGGCCCGCGCCGCCGTCGCCACGATCGGGAGGTTCGTCGCGGTGAATCTGAAGGAGCTTTCCGAGCATCTCGGCCTGTCGCAGACCACTGTCAGCCGGGCGCTGAACGGTTATCCGGAAGTCGGCGAGGAGACGCGCCGCCGCGTCGCCGAGGCGGCCAGGCAGTTCCACTACCGGCCCAACGCCAATGCCCGCAAGCTGGCCACCGGGCGGGCCGGCGCCATCGGCATCGTGCTGTCGACCGGCCGAAACCCGTTGCTCGACCCGATCTTCACCGATTTCCTTGCCGGCGTCGTCGATGGCAGCGCCGCCAGCGACACCGACGTGCTGGTCTCCTCCCCGCGCGGCGACGAGACCGAAGCCTATCGCCGCATGGCGCGCGGCCGCTCGGTCGACGCGGTGATCCTGTCCTCGCCCCTGTTGGAGGACGGGCGCGTGACGATGCTGCAGCGGCTGCAGCTGCCCTTCGTGCTGCATGGCCGCACCAGGAGCCAGACCGCCTGCGCCTCGCTCGACATCGACAACGAGGAGGCGTTCCGCAACGCCACCGGCATGCTCGCCGATCTCGGCCATCGCCGCATCGGCCTGATCAATGGCGAGACGTGCTTCACCTTCGCGCTGCACCGCGAGCGCGGCTGGCGCGAGGCCCTGACCGCGCGCGGCCTGCCCGCCCCGCCGTCGCTGGCGGCGAGCGGCCCGATGACCGAAGAGAATGGCTACCGGCTGACGCGCTCCCTGTTCGAGCAGGAGGGGCCGCCGACCGCCCTGCTCTGCTCGTCGATCTTCGCCGCGCTCGGTGCCATGCGCGCCGCCCGCGACACCGGCCGGGCTATTGGCCGCGACCTGTCGCTGGTCGCCCACGACGACGGCCTCGCCGCGATCCGGCCAGAGACGCTGACCCCGGCGCTCACCACCACCTTCTCCTCGATCCGAGCCGCCGGCCAGCGCATCGCCGAAATGGCCCAGGATCTGGCCCGCGGCGCCGACCCGGGCACGCTGCGCGAGGTCTGGCCGGTCGACCTCGTGTTCCGCAGCTCGTCCTTGCCGCCGCCGCGCGGCGCCTAAAAAAAACCGCGCCCCTTGGGGCGCGGCCTCATCGGACCCATTGCAGCGGGAGGGGCCTGCGGGCCGGTGAGACGAGGTTATCTCGTCGAACGGCACCATGGTACCCGAGTTCATCGGGATTCGGCCATGGTTGCTTCAGATTTTCTGTGCATAGCCGGCTCCGGGGCGGGCTTGCCGTCAGCCGCTGGCCTCCTACGCCTCGACGTCGCGGACCTCGACCCATCCTCCGGCCTCGAAGCTGCGGGCGATCGCGTGCACGGTGCGCTCGATCGCCAGTCCGTCGTCGAAGTCGAGCAGGTTCGACGCCTCGCCCCGGATCCGGCCGATCAACTCGCGGCATTCGATGACCTTGAGGTCGTTGAAGCCGAGGCCATGGCCCGGGGCCGGGATGAACCTGTCATAGGGCGGATGCACCGGGCCGGCGAGCACGCTGCGGAAGCCTTGCGTCGCCACCGGCCCGTCGCGGGTGAAGATCTGCACCTCGTTGAACCGTTCCTGGTCGAAGGCGATCGTGCCCTTGTCGCCGAAGATCTGCAGCTGGATGCGTCCCTTGCGACCCCACGCGGCCCGGTTGACGGCGATGAAGCCCGAGGCGCCGCTCTCCAGGCGGATCAGCGCGGTCGCCGTGTCGTAGTTCTCCACAGCGCGGCGGCCGCCATCCGCCGTCGACCGTTCGGCATAGGGCCTGGACATGTCGCCGAAGACCCGCTCCACCCCGCCGAAGATCGAGCGCAGCAGGCTGAGCGGATGCACGGCGAAGTCGTCGATCGCGCCATAGCCCGAGGCCGCCTGGTTGCGGCTGCTGAACGGCGCCGCCGGATCGGCCATGAAGTCCTCGTCCATTTCGAGGCGGACATGGTTGACCACGCCGATCGTCCCCTCGCCCACCAGGCGGCGGATCAGGCGCATGACCGGGTTCTGGATGTAGTTGTAGCCGAGCACGGCGTGCCGGCCGCTGGCCTTCCAGGCCGCGTGCATGGCCTGCGCGTCCGCCAGCGAGGTCGCCATCGGCTTCTCGCACCAGACGTGCTTGCCGGCCTGCAGGGCCGCGATCGCCATCTCGGCATGGAACTGGTTCGGCGTGGTGATGGAGACGACGTCGACCGCCGGGTCCGTCACCAGGGAACGCCAGTCCGCCGTCGCGCGGGCAAAGCCCAACTCGCCGGCCCTGCGGCGCGCCAGGTCTTCCGTCGCCTCGGCCAGCACCGCCAGCCGCGGCCGTTCGACGTCGCCGAACAGCGGCGCCACCGCATTCCAGGCCAGGGCATGGCATTTGCCCATATATCCCGTGCCGATCAGCCCGACACCGATGCTCATTTTGGATTCCTCGCTAGCCAAACGTTTGCGCCATGCAATCGCGTCATGGCCGCCATTCCCTGCGATTGTGCAATGCAGCACAGATTCGACATATATTGCGGTGCATATAGTCCGGTACGAACAGTTCAGAGCAGAGGGATCAAGACCATGATCTTCGCCAGCTTCATCGCCTCGATCATCGCCCGTTATCGTGCCGACAAGGCCTATCGCCAGTGCCTGCGCGAGCTGGACTCGCTGGACGACCGCGAGATGACCGAGCTCGGCATCTCGCGCGCCGACTTCCCCCGGATCGCTCGCCAGGGCTGAACGCCCCGGCGAGGCACGCCGCTCAGATCGTTCCCCCCAGCTCGCTGGAGAGCTGGGCCAGTTCCTTGCCGCCGGCCATCAGGTTCTGCAGTTCGTCCATCGGGATCTCGCTCTTGGCATAGGTACCGAGCGTCTTGCCGCGGTTGAGGATGGTGAACCGGTCGCCGACCGCATAGGCATGGCGGACATTGTGGGTGATGAAGATCACTCCCAGGCCGTTCTGCCTGACCAGGTTGATGTATTTCAGCACCATCGAGGTCTGGGCCACGCCGAGCGCCGAGGTCGGCTCGTCGAGGATCAGCACCTTGGCGCCGAAATAGACCGCCCGGGCGATGGCGACGCATTGGCGCTCGCCGCCGGAGAGCGTGCCCACCGCCTGGTGCGGGTCGCGGATGTCGATGCCGATCTTCTTCATCTCCTCGCGCGTCACCGGATTGGCGAACTCGAAGTCGAAATATTTGAACGGCCCGAATCCCTTCTTCGGCTCGCGTCCCATGAAGAAGTTCCGGGTGATCGACATCAGCGGGATCATCGCCAGATCCTGGTAGACCGTGGCGATGCCGGCATCGAGCGCGTCGCGCGGGCTCTCGAAGGTCACCGGTCTCCCCTCCACATAAAACTCGCCCGAGGTCGGCTTGTGGACGCCCGAAAGCGTCTTGATCAGCGTCGACTTGCCGGCGCCGTTGTCGCCGAGCAGGCAGAGCACCTCCCCGGCCCCGACCGACATCGACACGCCCGACAGGGCGATCACCGAGCCGAACTGCTTGACGATGTTGCGCACGTCGATGATCGGCGTCGAACCTGCGGCTGCGCCTTGCGGTGCGTCATGGGCCATGGTCAGCGCTCCCCCGTCACTTTCCTGCGGATATAGTTGTTCAGCAGCACAGCGATCAGCAGCATCGCCCCCAGGAACACCTTGAAGTAGTCGGCGTCGAAGGTGGTGAAGCCCAGGCCGATCGAGACCATGCCGAAGATCAGCGCGCCGATGAAGGCGCCGATCGCCGAGCCGTAGCCGCCGGTGAGCAGGCAGCCGCCGATCACCGCCGCGATGATCGCCTTGAACTCCAGGAGGTCGCCGCGCTTGGCGTCGGCCGAGCCGGTGTTGAGCACGGTGATGATCGCCGTCAGCGCCGCCGCCGAGGCGGTGAGCATGAACAGGCCGGTCTTCACCTTGGTCACCGGCACGCCGGAATTGCGCGCGGCGTCGGGATGACCGCCGGAGGCGAAGATCCAGTTGCCGACCTGCGTGCGCAGCAGCACCCAGGTGGCGATCGCCGTCAGGCCGAGGAACCACAGGATCGAGACCGGCACGCCCTTGATCGAGGGAGTGCCGTCGGCGAACTTGGTGACCCAGCCCTTGTCCGCCATCCAGACGAACAGGCCGGGGAAGGCCCTGCCCGAGAAGAGCGACACCAGCACGCCGTCGCCGATCGCATCCTTGATGCCGCTGAGCTGGGTGTTGCCGCCCGTGACCTTCTTCAGGCCCACCAGGGTGGCGCCGCTGAGGATGAACAGGAAAGCCAGCGTCACGATGAAGGACGGCAGCCGCGTGCGGATGACCAGTTGCCCGTTGAGCGCGCCCAGCGCCATCGCCACCACGAAGGTGAACGGGATGGCCAGGATCAGCGGCAGGCCCATGGCCGTGATCGCCGTGCCGAAGACGAGGCCCGTGAAGGCGACCATGGAGCCGATCGACAGATCGAATTCGCCGCCGATCATCAGGAGGGCGGCGGCGATGGCGGCGATGCCGAGCGTCGCCGAATAATCCAGGATCACCAGCATGCCGTTGAGGGTGAACATGCCCGGCCGCGCCGTGAGCGCGAAGAAGATGACGACGAAGACGAGGCCCGCGACGGCGCCGAGCTCCGGCCGGCGCATCATCTGCGTCAGGGCGGAGACCTGCTTGACCCGCTCGTCCGCCCTTGCCGCGGCAGGGGCCGTGCCCACGCCGGCTGCATCCTTGATATGCGTCATTGCGCCCTCCCCAATCTGCGTGAGGGGTCCAGGACCCCGGGATTGCAACGTGCGACTGCCTTGCGCGCCTGCCGGAGCGGCTGCCCCTCACCCCCGACGGGAACGCAGCGGCGCCTTCGCGCACGGCGCCGCCGGATAGAGGCCGCCCGCATCCGGCTTGCCGTGCCGGGCGATGCTGGCCTTCGGGCCGCATCGGGGCAGGTGCACCGGGACGGAAACCGCGGCCGAGGCGGCGGCAGTCGGAGCGGCTTCCGGCCCCCGCGGGCGGGAAGCCGCCCGGGCGTCAGCGGATGCCCTTGGCCGAGAGCTCGACCACCTGGGCCGCCTTGTCCTTGGTGATCAGGTTCGGGCCGGACGGCACGTTGCCGCCGGGGATCAGGCCGTACTTGGCGTAGTTGGCCAGGAAGACCACCGGCAGATAGCCCTGGAGGAACTGCTGCTGGTCGATGGCGAAGGCCGCCTCGCCGGCGGCGATCGCCTTGAGGAAGTTCGCCGACATGTCAAAGGTGGCGACGTTGATCTTGCCGGTGAGGCCCGCCTCCTTGACCGCCGCCAGCGAGGGCTCGCCCGCCGTGCCGGCGCCGAGGGCCATGATGGTGTCGACCGAGGTGTCGGCCGCCAGGGCGGCGCGGACCTTGGCCTGGACGTCGGCCGGTTCGTTGGACACCGGCACCACCGTCACCTTGCCGCCGAAGCCATCGGCGAAGCCCTTGCAGCGGGCGTCGAGCGCGGCGTTGCCGACTTCCTGGTTGACGCACAGGCCGACCTTGCCACCCATCTCCTTGAGCTTCTCGCCGGCGGCCTTGCCGGCCGGATACTCGTCCTGGCCAACATGCAGCAGGGCGCCGAGCGACTTGGAGACGTCTGAGCCGGAATTCATCGAGATCACCGGGATGCCCGCCGCCACCGCGTTCTTGATCGAGGCGCCGAGCGCCGAGGCGTCGGGGATCGAGACGATCAGGCCCGCGGGCTTCTGGGCCACGGCCGCATCGATCAGCTGGCTCATCGCCACCATGTCGAAGGTCTCGGGCGCGCGATAGTCGACCTGCACGCCGACATCCTTGGCGCCGGCGGCCACGCCGTTCTTGACCACCGACCAGAACGGGTCATTGGCCTGGCCGTGGCTGACGACGATGAGATGGATGTCCTCGGCGACGGCCGGCGTGATCGCGACGGCGGCCAGCGCGACGGCAGCCGCGAGCCCGGCGAAGAGACGTTTCATGGGTTTCCTCCACAAGTCTTGGGTCCGGTTGTTTCCGGGCGCGGCCGAAGGCATGGCGCGGGCGGCCTCCCGGGAGGTGGGGGCGGCGGGCCGAAGCGGCTCGGACTGCCGCTCCCGGGTCACCTCCGTCCCTATTGTCAGACCAAAAATGGAATGATCAGTTCTTTTTATTGCATTAACGAAATTCTTATTCCATTTTGACGGAGACGTGTCAAGGGCGCATTGAAGCGCCCCGAGGGAAACGCGGCCGGGGGACCATGCGAGGCCGGAACGAGGCTCCGCGGCGGACCGGGTTCGCCGTCTGTCCGGACACCGGCATTCGCGAAATCGGACGGATGGAGTAGGTTGCAGCCATGGTCGAAACGCTCTCGGATGGAACGACGACGGGTCCCATGACGATAACTTCAGCGCCGGCGGAGGCTGCGCCGACGGACTATGACGACTTCGCGGCCCGGCTGGCGGCCCAGGCCGCGAGCCTGCCCAAGCGCCTGCGCCAGGTGGCGGCCTATGCGGCCGAGCACCCCGACGAGATCGCCCTCGGCACGGCGGCGGAGGTGGCGGCGCGCGCCGGCGTCCAGCCCTCCACGCTGGTGCGCTTCGCCAAGGCCCTGAACTATGACGGCTTTTCCGAGCTGCAGCAGATCTTCCGCAGCCGCCTGAAGGAACGCTTTCCCGACTATCGCCAGCGCGTCGCCCTGCTGCGCAGCTCGGGCAGCGAAGGCTCGATCTCGGCGCCCCTGCTCGAGGGGTTCGCCCATGCCGCGGCGGTGTCGATCGACCGGCTGCGCGGCACCGCCGACACCGCCGTGATCGACAGGGCGATCGACCTGCTCGCCGGTGCCGACATCATCCACCTGCTCGGTGCCCGCCGGCTCTTTCCCGTGGCGGCCTATCTCGCCTATGCCTTCGGCAAGCTCGGCGTGCGCTGCTCCCTGGTCGACCATGTCGCCCAGCTCGCCCCCGAGCAGATGGCGCTCGCCGGTCCCGGCGACGTGGTCATGGCGCTGAGCTTCACGCCCTATTCGCCGGTGACCCTCGACCTTGCCCAGGCGGCGGCCAGGCGCGGCCTGCCGATCCTGGCCGTCACCGACAGTCCCTTCAGCCCGCTTTCGGCCCTGGCCACCGTACGCCTCGACGTGGTCGAGGCCGACCACGGCGCCTTCCGCTCCCTTGCCGCCACCTTCGCCCTGGCCATGACGCTGGCGGTCGGCACGGCCGAGAGGAAGGGCCTGGAATAGAGTTTTCGGCCATTGCGCCGACTGCCGAGCCGCTGCCGCGGCTGCCCGAACGGGAACAATGGCAGGATCGAGCCGTTTGCCTCCGTGTGCGGACCATTGGACACAGGAGGATAGGATGTCCCGTTCCGACCTCGCATGGGCCCTCGCCGCCGCCATGCTCGCGGCCGCCCCAGCCCTGGCGCAGACCGATACGACCACGCCGGCAGCCCAGGCTCCGGCACCGGCGGAAATGACGCCCGCCAAGACCCCCGCCGCGGCCGGCGCGGCCAGCTTCCTGACTCAGGCCGAGAAGGGCGAGTACCGGGCCAGCCAGCTCGCCGGCGTCAACATCTACAATTCCAACGATGAATCGATCGGCGAGGTGACCGAGCTGCTGGTCGACAAAGGCGGAGCGATCAAGGCTGTCGTCATCGGCGTCGGCGGCTTCCTCGGCATCGGCCAGAAGAATGTCGCCCTGCCCTATACGGCGATCAAGTGGGAGGATAAGGCCAAGCAGAGCGCGGCGGTCGGCATGGCGCCCGGTGCTCCCGCCGCGCCGGGGGTGCCGGCCGCGCCGGACGGTGCCGGCGGCTCGACGGCCGCTGTGCCGGCTGTCGACAACACCGTGCGCGATTACCCCGACCACGGCATTCTCGACATGACCAAGGACCAGCTCATGGCGGCCCCGGACTTCAAGTTCGCGTCGCAAGCCGCAAAGTGAGCGGAATGCAACCGGCGCCGGGAGGGGCGGCCCTGCCCCTTCCGGCCGCAGTCGCGGAGATCAGGCCGGCTAGATCCGAACGGTCTGGCCGGTCTTTGCCGATTCCGTTGCGGCATCGGCCAGGATCTGCGCCTTCAGGCCGTCATGGCCCGAGGGGCTCGGCGCGGCGCCGCCGATGACGGCATCGAGAAAGGCGGTCATCTCCGCCTTGTAGGCCTCGGCATAGCGCTCCAGGAAGAAGTCCTGCACCGGATCGGCCAGCAGGCCGGCCGATGTGGCGAGCTCCACCGTGGTGCGCGGCACGTTATGGGCGCGGATCATGCCCTTCTGGCCGTGCACCTCGATGCGCTGGTCGTAGCCATAGGTCGCCCGGCGCGAATTGGTGATCTGGCAGATCTTCCCCGAGGCGGTCTTCAGCAGCACTGCCGCGGTGTCGACGTCGCCGGCCGCTCCGATCGCCGGATCGACCAGCGACGAGCCGACCGCATGCACCTCCACCGGCTCCTCCTCGAGGAGGAAGCGGGCAAGGTCGAGATCGTGGATCATCATGTCGCGGAACAGGCCGCCGGAGGACTGGATGTAGGAGACCGGCGGCGGGCCCGGATCGCGCGAGATGATCGAGACCAGCTCGACGGCGCCGATCGCGCCCTCGCCGATGCGGCGCTTCAACGCCCCGAAATTGGTGTCGAAGCGGCGGTTGAAGCCGATCATCAGCGGCGTTCCCGCCTTCTCCACGATGGCGAGGCATGCGCGGATGCGCTCGGCCGAGAGATCCACGGGCTTCTCGCAGAATGCCGCCTTCCCGGCTCCGGCCGCCCGCTCGATCAGATCGGCATGGGTCGTGGTCGGCGTGCAGATCAGCACCGCATCGACATCTGACGCGGTCACGGCCGCGTCGAGGGCGCGCACCTCGGCGCCGGTCTCGGCCGCCAGGGCCTCGGCCGAGGGCGCATGCGGGTCCGACACCGACACCAGCTTCGCCTTGGGATGCAGCGCCGCATTGCGCCCATGGATCTTGCCGATCCGTCCCGCCCCCAACACCGCCAACCGCACCATGTCTCTCTCCCTTGGGTTGCTGTCGCGCCGGCCGGGCGCCAAGCCTGTCGATCCTGCCGGCCTCCGCCGCTCGCGCGAGAGGACACCGTCATGTCGATGCCCACAAATGGCATTTTAATTCCACATTGACAACAGAATAGAATATATGTTTCGTATTGCCATCGTATCGCATCGCAGGTTCGCAGCCTCCGGCCTCGTTCCGCCAGTCCGGCGGCGACACGCCGGGCGGGATCGGTATGATCCCGGGTGGGATCGGTACGCCGTCAAAGGCAAAACGACGCCGTATCAGCGGCGGGGGAGGATTTCGATGCAACCGTCGCAGCTCGACGTCGTCACCATCGGCCGCTCCTCGGTGGACCTCTACGGCCAGCAGGTCGGGGGGCGCCTGGAGGACATGGCCTCCTTCACCAAGGCCGTCGGCGGCTGCCCTGCCAATATCGCCATCGGCACGGCCCGTCTCGGCTTGCGCTCGGCGCTGATCACCCGCGTCGGCGACGAGGCCATGGGCCGCTTCATCCGCGAGCAGATGCTGCGCGAGGGGGTCGAGGTCCGCGGCATCCGCACCGACAAGGAGCGCCTGACCGCCCTGGTCATCCTCGGGGTGCGCGACGAAAAGCAGTTCCCGCTGATCTTCTACCGCGACAACTGCGCCGACATGGCGCTGGACGAGTCGGACATCGACGAGGCGCTGGTCGCCTCGGCCGCCGCCGTCGTCGTCACCGGCACGCACTTCTCCAAGCCCAACACCGATGCCGCCCAGCGCAAGGCCATCCGGATCGCCCGGGCGCATGGCCGCAGGGTCGTGTTCGACATCGACTACCGCCCCAATCTCTGGGGCTTGGCTGGGCACGATGCCGGCGATGGCCGCTACATCCGCGCCGAGCACGTCACCCGGCACCTGATGGCCATCCTGCCCGACTGCGACCTGATCGTCGGCACCGAGGAAGAGCTGCACATCGCCGGCGGCTCGGAGGACACGCTGGAGACGCTGCGCCGCATCCGCGCCGTCACCAAGGCCACCATCGTGTGCAAGCGCGGACCGATGGGCTGCGTCGTCTTCCCCGGCGCCATCCCCGCCTCGCTCGACGAGGGCGTGCGCGGCCCGGGCTTTCCGGTCGAGGTCTACAACGTGCTCGGGGCGGGCGACGCCTTCATGTCCGGCTTCCTGCGCGGCTGGCTGCGCGACGAGCCGCTGGAGACCTGCTGCGCCTATGCCAACGCCTCCGGCGCCTTCGCCGTCTCCCGCCTGCTCTGCTCGCCCGAGATCCCGACCTTCCGGGAGCTGAACTACTTCCTGGAGAACGGCAGCCCCCACAAGGCGCTGCGCAAGGACGCCACCATCAACCACCTCCATTGGGCCACCACCCGCCGTCCCGGTCCGCCTGGCCTGATGGCGTTCGCGATCGACCATCGCATGCAGATGGAGGCGATGGCCGACGAGGCCGGCGTCGGCCGCGAGCGCATCGCCCCCTTCAAGGTGCTGGCGGTCGAGGCCGCGGCGCGCGTCGCCGGCGGGCGGCCTGGCTTCGGCATGCTGATCGACGGCACCCATGGCCGCGAGGCGCTGTTCCGCGCCGCCGACCATCCGTTCTGGATCGGCCGCCCGGTCGAGCTGCCGGGCTCGCGGCCGCTGGAGTTCGAGGGCCCCGCCGACCTCGGCAGCGGGCTGATCGAATGGCCGGTCGGCCACACCATCAAATGCCTGTGCTTCTATCACCCGGACGACCCGCCGGAGCTGAAGGCGCGGCAGGAGCGCGAGCTCACGCGCCTCCACGCCGCCGCGCGCCTCGTCGGCCGCGAGCTCCTGGTCGAGATCATCGCCGGCAAGCACGGCCCGCTGAAGGACGACACCGTCTCTTCCATCGTCGAGCGGCTCTACGGCCTCGGCATCAAGCCCGACTGGTGGAAGCTCGAGCCCTTGACCAGCGCCGCGGCCTGGCGCGCCGTCGGGCAGGTGATCGAGCGCAACGATCCGCTCTGCCGCGGCATCGTGCTGCTCGGCCTGGAGGCGCCGGAGGCGGACCTCGAAGCCGCTTTCGCCGTCGCCGCGGGCGAGGCCACGGTCAAGGGCTTCGCGGTCGGCCGCACCATCTTCAACGATGCGGCGCGGGCCTGGCTGCGCGGCGAGATCGACG
Organism: Labrys sp. Lb11; assembly: GCF_057554225.1. NCBI lineage: Bacteria > Pseudomonadati > Pseudomonadota > Alphaproteobacteria > Hyphomicrobiales > Xanthobacteraceae > Labrys > Labrys sp. Lb11. The sequence continues at coordinate 193,278 of NZ_BAAJOT010000009.1, read as the reverse complement.
ATGAAGCCGCCATCGCCGCGATGGCGGCCAAGTTCGGCCGGCTGGTCGAGGCCTGGCAGCGGGCGGCTGGACTGGAGCGGGCGGCGTAACATCGACGGCAAACGGCTTGCCGGCAGGGCCGATCGGGCCGAGAAAAGATGATCGACGGGAGAACGTCCATGAACACGATCCGCCTCACCATGGCGCAAGCCCTGGTCCGTTTCCTCGCCGCGCAGAAGACGGTGATCGACGGCCAGACCCTGCCGATCTTCGCAGGCGTCTTCGCCATCTTCGGCCATGGCAACGTCGCCGGCCTCGGCGAGGCGCTCTACCAGGTGCGCGAGGCGCTGCCGACGCTGCGCGCCCACAACGAGCAGTCGATGGCCCATGCCGCCACCGCCTTCGCCAAGGCCTCGCGCCGGCGCCGCTTCATGGCCGTGACCTCCTCCATCGGCCCGGGGGCCACCAACATGGTGACGGCCGCCGCCGTCGCCCATGTCAACCGCCTGCCGCTGCTGCTCCTGCCCGGCGATGTCTTCGCCAACCGCCGGCCCGACCCGGTGCTGCAGCAGATCGAGGATTTCGGCGACGGCACCGTCTCGCCCAACGATTGCTTCCGCCCGGTGTCGCGCTATTTCGATCGCATCGCCCGGCCCGAGCAGCTCATCCCCGCCCTCGCCCGCACCATGGCCGTGCTCACCGATCCGGCCGAATGCGGCCCGGTGACCCTGGCCCTGTGCCAGGATACCCAGGCCGAGGCCCATGACTATCCCGTCTCGATGTTCGAGGAACGGATCTGGACGCCGCGCCGCGTCCGGCCCGACGAGGACGAGCTTGCCGCCGCCATCGCGGCGCTCAAGGCGGCGCGCCGGCCGGTGATCATCGCCGGCGGCGGCGTCCTCTACTCGCAGGCCGAGGGCGCCCTCGCCGCCTTCGCCGACAAGCACGGCATCCCGATCGGCGAGACCAATGCCGGCAAGAGCTCGGTCGCCTTCGACCATCCGCTCGGCATGGGCGCCGTCGGCGTCACCGGCACCGGCGCCGCCAATACGCTGGCCGAGGACGCCGACCTCGTCCTCGCCGTCGGCACCCGCCTGCAGGACTTCACCACCGGCTCCTGGGCGCTGTTCAAGGGCGACGGCCGGCGCATCGTCGGCCTCAACACCCAGCCCTTCGACGCCGGCAAGCACCGCGCCCTGCCGCTGGTCTGCGACGCCCGCGCCGGCTTGGAGCTGCTCACGGCCGGGCTCGGCGGCTGGACGGCCCCCGCCGCCTGGACCGCCAAGGCCAAGGCCGGCAAGGCGGACTGGGAGAAGACCGCCGCCCGCTACACCGGCCCGACCAACGCCGAACTGCCCTCCGACGCCCAGGTCATCGGCGCGGTGCAACGCGCCGGCGCCCGCTCGGACGTGGTGGTCTGCGCCGCGGGCGGCCTGCCGGGCGAGTTGCACAAGCTCTGGCAGGCCGGCGCACCCGGCGGCTACCACATGGAGTACGGCTATTCCTGCATGGGCTACGAGATCGCCGGCGGACTCGGCGTCAAGATGGCCGATCCGAGCCGCGAGGTCGTCGTCATGGTCGGCGACGGCTCCTACCTCATGGCCAATTCGGAGATCGCCACCGCGGTGATGCTGGGCGTCAAGCTCACCATCGTCGTGCTCGACAACCGCGGCTTCGGCTGCATCAACCGCCTGCAGATGGCCACCGGCGGCGCCAACTTCAACAATCTCCTGCGCGACGCCCGGCACGAGACCCTGCCGGCCATCGACTTCGCCGCACATGCCGCCAGCCTCGGCGCCTCGGCCGTCAAGGTGAAGGGCATCGGCGAGTTGGAGGAGGCCCTGAAGGCCGCCCGCGGCGCCGGCATCACCACGGTGATCGTCATCGACACCGATCCCCTGCCCTCCACCGACGCCGGCGGCGCCTGGTGGGACGTGGCGGTGCCGGAGGTGTCGCAGCGCGGCGAGGTCGAGGCCGCCCGGCGCCGCTATGTCGAGGCGCGCACCCTGCAGCACCAGGGCGATTGAGGCCGTTCTTCTTCCCCGGCGAGGTCCGGGCCACGGGATATCTGGAGACCGAACATATGCCAATCCGCATCGGGGCGAACCCCATCGGCTGGTCCAACGACGACATGCCTGAGCTCGGCGGCGAGACGCCGCTCGAGACCTGCCTGGCCGAAGCCAGGCAGGTCGGCTTCGAGGGCATGGAGCTCGGCAACAAGTTCCCCCGTCAGGCGGAGGCGCTCAAGCAGGCGCTCGCGCCCTTCGGCCTCGCCTGTGTCGGCGGCTGGTATTCGCTGGAGCTGCTCGACCGCGACGCCAAGGCCGAGTTCGCTGCCGCGCGCGCCCATCTCGACCTGCTCAAAGCCATGGGCTCGAAGGTGTTCATCGTCGCCGAGACCTCGAACGCCATCCACGGCGACCGCTCCAGGCCGTTGTCGCAGCGCCCGGTGCTGCCGGCCGACGCCTGGGCCGGCTACGGCGCCCGCATCACCGAGTTCGCAGAGATGATCCTGGCGGAGGGCCTGCGGCTGGTCTACCACCACCATATGGGCACGATCGTCCAGTCGGAGGCCGACATCCACGCCCTGATGGCGGCGACCGGCCCGGCCTTCCACCTGCTGCTCGACACCGGCCATGCCACCTGGGGCGGTGCCGACCCGGCCGATCTGGCCCGCCGCTACCGCGGCCGCATCAGCCACGTCCACACCAAGGACGTCCGTGCCGACGTCCGCAAGGCGTCCGAGGCCGGTGACTGGAGCTTCCTCGACAGCGTCATCGCCGGCGTCTACACCGTGCCGGGCGACGGCATGATCGACTTCGCCGCCGTGTTCCGCGAGCTGCCGGGCTATTCGGGCTGGGTCGTCGTCGAGGCCGAGCAGGACCCGAAGAAGGCCAACCCGCTGCAATACGCGCTCAAGGGCTATGCCCACCTGACCCGGACCCTGAAGGAAGCCGGGCTGGCCTGACGCGCCGCCCGCTTTCAAGACCCTGACCGTCGGCGGGGTGCCGGCTGCACCCCCGCATGGAGGCTCCCATGTCCAAGCTTCTCGTCAAACCCAACCGCGGCGGCGGTCCGGTCCATCGGGTCACGCCGGCCTCGGCCGGCTGGACCTATGTCGGCTTCGAGGTGCACGACCTGCGGCCCGGCGAGACGCTGGGCGCCGGGACGGGCGATACCGAGGTCTGCCTGGTGCTGGTCGCCGGCAAGGCGCGCATCTCGGCGGGCGGCCAGGACTTCGGCGTGATCGGCGGGCGCGCCGATCCGTTCGAGGGGCCGCCCTGGTCAGTCTATGTGCCGGCCAAGGCGGGCTACGAGGTGACGGCCGAGACGGATGTCGAGCTCGCCGTCTGCGCGGCGCCCGGCACGGGGCGCCTGCCGGCCCGGGTCATCGGCCCGGACGAGGTCGGCCAGGAGATACGCGGCAAGGGCTCGAACACCCGCTACGTCCGCAACATCCTGCCGGATTCGAGCCCGCACGCCGAAAGCCTGCTGGTTGTGGAGGTGATCACCCCGCCGGGCAACTGGTCGAGCTATCCCCCGCACAAGCACGACCGGGATGCGCTGCCGGCGGAGAGCTATCTGGAGGAGACCTACTACCACCGCCTGTCCCCGCCACAGGGCTATGGCGTCCAGCGCGTCTACACCGACGACCGCTCGCTCGACGAGACCATGGCCTTCGGCGACCGCGACGTGGTGCTGGTGCCGCGCGGCTACCATCCGGTCGGCGCGGCGCATGGCTACGAACTCTACTACCTCAACGTCATGGCCGGACCGAAGCGGACCTGGAGGTTCCACAACGATCCAGACCATGAATGGTTGATGCGCAGCTGAGAAATGGCGATAGGCTGGTCGGGCGCTTCCGTCGAAGAGCGGGCCCCGACCGGCATGATCATCGAGCGGCGTCTTGGGGAGACGGGGCCGGTGCCGCCCCAGCCCGTGGTGGCGCCGGCCGGCGTCGATGCGCCCATCGCTCGGGCACGACACCATGGCGACCGCGTCTGAAGGGCCGAGGTCGCCCTCGCTTCCAGGTTCTGACCTGCGCACCGCTCTGCTATAAGGCGGTGTTGCGACAGTCGAGTACCATCCCATGCCCACACCGGACGGCCCGTTCTTCGCCCTGGACGCGGAGGAAACCAAGAACCTGCTCAAAGCCGGCTCGATCCTGCTGGTCGACGTGCGCGAGCCCCACGAGTTCGCCCAGGCGCGCATTGCCGGGGCCGTCAACCTGCCGCTGTCGCGCTTCGATCCCGAAGAAGTGCCCACCGACGAGCGCCGCCGCGTGGTGTTCTCCTGCGGCGCGGGCATGCGCTCGTTCAAGGCGCTCGAACTGGCCAGCGCCGCCGGTCTCGGCGTCGACACCCACCTCGGCGGCGGCCTGAAGGCCTGGCTCGCCGCCGGCCTGCCGGTCGAGCGGGGCTGAAAGCGGGGCAGGCCGAGCCCATCTTCCCGTCAGACTCCTCCCACGACGGCACCGTAGTATTACGCAGTGGAATCCCGCCGCTCTTCAGAATTGACGCTAAGGCATGAGATGTCCTATGCTGGCGGTTAGCGATACTCCAGCCTCTCAAGCGCGGAGGATGTCGTTTGTCCCATCAGGCCGCAGTTGGCACGGGTCAAGCAGGGAGGGCGGGATGCCCACTTACACTGGTACCTCGTACAGCGAGGTCCTGACCGGCAGCCCCGGCGATGACATCATCATCGGCATGGGCGGCTACGACACCCTTACCGGCGGCGGCGGCAACGACATTTTCGTCTTCAGCAACACCGGCCCTGGCCTCGGCAACAACACTATCCGGGACTTCAGTCCCGGCGACCGGATCGATCTATCAGACCTCGGCGTCTACGCCTTCGCGGATCTGGCGTCCTTCATATCGCAGGACGGTCCCGACGCGCTGATCTACTTCGGCACCTCAGCCTGGATCAGGCTGAAGGGGATCGCGATCTCCTCCCTCACCGCCGCAGACTTCGTGTTCGACACCCGCAGCGGGCCGCGGACGATGATCGGCACGGGCGACGCGCCGGTGTTCAGATTCAGCGTCCTGTTCGGCGGCCCCGGCGACGACACGTTCATTGGCGGCAATCAAAGAGACATCTACACTGGTGGCGGCGGCAACGACACCTACATCTTCCGCCGCCGATTCAGCGCGGACACCATTACCGATTTCGGCCGGGGTGACCGCATCGATCTCAGCGCTCTCGGGATTCCGGACATGAGCGCCCTGTCGCTGTTGCTGGAGCAGCATGGCTCGGACCTAGTCATCCGGTCGTTCTACCATAGCTCAGATGAGATCCTCATCCTGAAAGGCGTCACGGCCGCATCGCTCACCGCCAAGAATTTCATCTTCGATACCAGCACGGCGCCTCGGACCCTGACCGGGACCCTTTACCGTGATTGTCTGTTTGGCGGCATCGGCGACGACAGCCTGAACGGGGGCAACTCCAACGATATCTTGGTCGGCGGCCGCGGCAATGACACGCTGAACGGCGGATGGGGCGACGACAGGTTGATCGGCGGCGCTGGATACGACACCGTAGTCTACACAGGCCTTCGCGGCGGCGGTGTCACCGTCGATCTTGCCCTGAGCGGCCCGCAGCGGACCGGCGGCGGCGGCATCGACACGCTCTCCGGCATCGAGCGGATCCACGGCAGCGGATATCGTGACGTCCTCTCCGGCAACGACGGCTTCAACCGCCTGATCGGCATCGCCGGCAACGACGTGCTGGATGGGCGCGGCGGCCACGACGTGCTCATCGGCGGCACCGGCAACGATGTGCTCATCGGCGGTGGCGGGCGCGACATCCTGACCGGCGGTGCCGGAGCCGACACTTTCGCCTTCGACGCCAGGCCCGACAGCGCCGAGTTCGACACCGTCACCGACTTCGTCTCCGGCACCGACCGGCTGCGCATCGACGCCTCCGTTTTCGGCGGCGGCCTCGTCGCCGGCGGCGGCATCACGCTGGTCTCCGGCGCCAACCCGACGCCCGCCGGCCATTCCGGCGGCGTCTTCCTCTACAACGCCGCGACGGGCGCTCTCGCCTATGACGCGGACGGCGACGGCGCCGGCCTCGCGCAGGTCTTCGTCAGACTTTCCGGCCGTCCGGGGCTGGCGGCGACCGATTTCGAGGTGATCGCCTGAGAGAAGGCCCCTCAGGAGCCCCGGCGCTCGAGCGGCGTCACCTCGAACACCCGCGCCCGGCCGTTGCGCAGGACATCGAGCACGACGCGGCGGCCGATACGGGTCTCGTTCAGCAGGCGGATCAGGTCGTCGGCGCCGGTGACGGCGTGGCCGTCGAGCGCCACGACGATGTCGCCCATCAGAAGGCCGGTGCTGTCCGCCGGGCTGCCGGTCTCGACCGAGGCGATCATCACGCCGCTCGCCTGCTCGACGCCCGTCGCCATCTGGACGCGGCGGTGGATGGCTGCCGGCTGGGCGGCGACGCCGATCGAGGCGCGGCGCACCCGGCCGTGGCGGATGAGCTGGCCCATGACGAAGCTGGCCGTGTTCGAGGCCACGGCGAAGCAGATGCCCTGGGCGCCCATGATCACCGCCGTGTTGATGCCGATCACCTCGCCGCGCGAGGACACCAGCGCTCCGCCGGAATTGCCGGGGTTGAGGGCGGCGTCGGTCTGGATCACGTCGTCGATCAGCCGGCCATTCTTGGCGCGCAGCGAGCGGCCGAGCGCCGAGACGACGCCGGCCGTCACCGTCGCCTCGAAGCCGAGCGGATTGCCGATGGCGACCGCCACCTGCCCGCGCTTCAACGCCCCCGAGTCGCCAAGGCGCGCCGTCGGCAGGCTCACCGGCTGCTCGATGTGGACGAGCGCGAGATCCGTGTCGGGATCATCGCCGATCAGCCGGGCGTCGAAGTGGCGGCCGTCCGGCGTCTGCACGCCGACGCGGGCTGCGCCCTGCGCGACATGGCTGTTGGTCAGCACCAGGCCGTCCGGCGACAGGATGACGCCCGAGCCGGAGCCGGCGGGCCGGCCGTTCTGGCGGATGTCGAGCTTGACCACGGCGGGACCGACCCGCTCGGCCACGTCGGTGACGGCGGCGGAATAGGCATCGAGCAGGGCCGCGTCACCGTGCGCGGACGGCTGGGGCTGGGAGGACGAGAGAGGCGTGGGGTCCTCGTCGAGGACGTGGAGAGGCGTGATGTCGAGCATTGGGATCGGCCGTCGCAGGGGATCGGAGAGCCTTGATGTGGGCATGAGCCGGCGGCAGGGGAAGGGCCGCACCCCCGCGGCGCCGGCATGCCGGTCAGGCGGGCCCGGCATCCGTCCGCGGAGGCGCTGATGCCTGGCATCACAAATTCTCGTTCGCGCGATACGCTCCGCCGTGCTGTTATCGCGCGCCCGCAACAGTGTCCCCCGCGCATGAACATCCTGTCCATCCAGTCCTGGGTCGCCTACGGCCATGTCGGCAACGCCTCGGCCGTCTTCCCGATGCAGCGGCTCGGCTGCGAGGTCTGGGCCATCCACACCGTGCAGTTCTCCAACCACACCGGCTACGGCGCCTGGAAGGGACGGGTGTTCGACGGCCCGATGATCGACGAGTTGGTCGAGGGCATCGCCCAGCGCGGCGTGCTGCCGCGCTGCGACGGCGTGGTGTCGGGTTACATGGGCTCCGCCGATATCGGCACCGCCATCCTCTCCGCCGTGGCGCGGGTGCGCGCCGCCAATCCGGCCGCCACCTATTGCTGCGATCCGGTGATCGGCGATATCGGCACCGGTGTCTATGTGCGCCCCGGCATCGCCGAGTTCATGCGCGACAAGGCCGTGCCGGCCGCCGACGTGATCACGCCCAACCAGTTCGAGCTGGAACTGCTGACCGGCCGGACGGTGAAGCGCATCGACGACGCCAAGGCCGCGGTGGCGCGCCTGCATGCGCTGGGGCCGAAGGCGGTGCTGGTCACCTCCCTCGTCACCGAGGAGACGCCGGCCGACGCCATCGACCTCGCCGCCTCCGACGGCACCGGATTCTGGCGCGTGCGCACGCCCCGGCTCGGCCTCAATGCCAGTGGCGCCGGCGACGCGATCGCCGCCCTGTTCAACCTGCACTGGAAGCGGACAGGCTCGGCCGCCGAAGCGCTCGGCAATGCCGCCGCCTCGATCTACGGCCTGCTCAAGCGCACCGCCGAGGCCGGTTCGACCGAGATCCTGCTGGTCGCGGCGCAGGACGAGTTCGTCACGCCGACCCGGCGCTTCCCGGTCGAGCAGGTCTGAGTCACTCCAGCCCAGGGCGTGCCATGCCCCGCCGTTTCGTCACCCTCGACGTCTTCACCGACACCCCGCTCGCCGGCAATCCCCTCGCCGTCGTCCTCGATTCCGAGGGCCTCGACGCCGCGGCGATGCAGGCGATCGCCCGCGAGTTCAACCTGTCGGAGACGGTGTTCGTGCTGCCGCCGGAAGAGCCGGGGCAGCGCGCCCGCATCCGCATCTTCACGCCCGGCATCGAGATGCCATTCGCCGGCCATCCCACCGTCGGCACCGCCGTGCTCCTCGCCACGCTCGATTCTCCCGGCGCATCGGCTGATGTCGCCGGCGCATCGGCTGATGTCGCCGGCGCGTCGGACGATGCCGCCGGGGAGGTGCGTTTCGGTCTGGGGGAGAACATCGGCACCGTGCCTTGCGCCGTCAGGCTCGCTCCGGGCGGCGGCTTTGCCCGGTTCTGGCTGCCGAGACTGCCGCAGCGCCACGGCGAGGCCGCGGATCCGGCTCTGCTCGCCCGCGCCCTCGGCCTGGCGACAGCGGATCTCGGCTTCGATGACCACACGCCGACCGTCTACAGCGCCGGCTTTCCCTATTGCCTGATCCCGCTGCGCAGCCTCGACGCCATCGGCCGGATCAGGATCGATACCGTGGTCTGGCGCGAGGCGTTCGGCCAGGACGGGCTCGGCTCGGCCTATGCCTATACCCGCGAAACCGCCCGCCCCGACAGCGCCTTCCACGCCCGCATGTTCTCCCCCGGCGACGGCATTCCGGAAGACCCGGCGACCGGGTCGGCGGTGGCGGCACTCGCCGGGGCGATCCATGCGTTCGGGAAGCTCGCCGACGGCGAGCGTGGCTTCCGCATCGAGCAGGGCTTCGAGATGGGACGCCCGTCCCTGATCGAGCTCACCGTGACCGTCAGCGCGGGAGAGCTGGCCGCCGCCAGCATCGGCGGCGCGGCGGTGCTCGTCAGCGAGGGCAGGCTGAATGTCTGACGAGATTCGCATCCTCGCGGTGGACGCCCTCGATACCCGATTCGAGCCGCGGCCCTGGCCGTTCGCCGAGGAGAATCGCGATCGGATCGCGGCGCACTGGGCCGCGCTGGTCGAAGCCAAGCCGGCCCTTTTCAACGGCCCGGTGCTGCTGCTGCACCGCTGGTCGGTCGCCGATGGCGTGTTCTCCGGCGACTACCTCATGACCGACTATGCCAGCTTCCTCGCCTGGCGCGACTTCGGCCATCCCGATCGCGAGAAGTGGAACGGCTTCGCCATGGCAGCGCTGAGCTCGGCCGAGGGCCATTTCCTGCTCGGCGAGATGGCCCCCCACACCGCCAACGCCGGCGCCGTCTATTTTGCCGCAGGCACGCCGGACCCCTCCGACATCGTCGGCGAGCGGGTCGACCTGTCCGGCTCGGTGCTGCGCGAGCTGCAGGAGGAAACCGGCCTCGGCCCGGACGACGTCGCCGCCGATCCCGGCTGGACCATCCTGGTGCACGGGCCGCGCATCGCCATGATGCGACGCTTGCGCTCTCCGCTTCAAGGCATTGACTTGAAATCAAAAATCGAAGATTTCCTGGCCGCTGACCAGCACCCGGAACTCGTGCGGATGCACGTCGTCGCCGGCCTGGCCGACCTGATGCGCGACCGCATGCCGGCCTTCCAGATCGCCTATCTCGAACACGCGCTCGGCCGCTGAGCCCGGGCAAGCCCCGGTCCCGGCGGGACGAAGCTGTTCCCGGTTCCCCCCGATCGGGCGAACGGCAGCCGGCCGCGGCGGGGCAAAATCGCGCAAATCGGCTGAAAACCCCCGCGAATCCGGTGGTAAACTTTTGAACGATCGGCCTTGACCCCGAAAACAGGGCAGTTCAGAGTGTTTCCAAGGTCGCGAACTCCTTCGCGCCTTTCCCGCCCATCCCGCGAACTTTCCTAAGCGCTGCCGCGGCCAAGAAATTCCGGGCGTTCCCGCCCGCAAACGTTTGGAGGACACCCATGGCTTCCGTATCCCTGACGGTCAACGGTAAAACCGTCAACGCGGATGTCGACCCCCGCACCCTGCTGGTCGAGTTTCTGCGCGAGCACATGCGCCTGACCGGCACCCATGTCGGCTGCGACACCAGCCAATGCGGCGCCTGCCTGGTGCATATCGACGGCGTTGCGGTGAAGTCCTGCACCACCCTCGCCGTGCAGGCCAGCGGCAAGTCGGTCACCACCATCGAAGGGCTGGCCGTCAACGGCAACCTGCACCCGATGCAGGAGGCCTTCCGCGAGCATCATGGCCTGCAGTGCGGGTTCTGTACGCCGGGCATGATCATGTCGGCCGTCGACATCGTCAACCGCAAGGGCCACGACCTCGACGAGCACACCATCCGCGAGGAGCTCGAGGGCAACATCTGTCGCTGCACCGGCTATCACAACATCGTCAAGGCCATCGCCGCCGGCGCCGCCGCCATGGCAGGGTCGGACGTCCGCCAAGCCGCCGAATGAGTCCCAAGGCCGCGCACTGCGCGGCTCTTTGTTGACCCCAACAAGATCATCATTTGGAGGAATCGCGATGACCGCGACCGGAGTCGGCGCCTCGGTGCGCCGCAAGGAAGACCTTCGCTTCATCACCGGCAAAGGCAACTACACCAGCGACATCAACCGTGCGGGCCAGGCTCATGCCTATTTCCTGCGTTCGCCGCACGCCCATGCCAAGATCAGGTCGATCGACCTGCAGGCTGCCCGGCACATGCCCGGCGTGGTCGACATCTACACCGGCGAGGATCTGGCGGCCGACAAGGTCGGCGGGCTGATCTGCGGCTGGATGATCCATTCCAAGGACGGCACGCCGATGCGGGCGGGCCCGCACCCGGCCCTCGCCCAGGGCAAGGTTCGCCATGTCGGCGACCAGGTCGCGGTGGTCGTCGCCGACACCCTGGCCCAGGCCAAGGACGCGGCCGAGGCGATCGTCGTCGACTACGAGGTGCTGCCGGCCGTGGTCGACACCGCGCGGGCCCAGGACAAGGGCGCGCCGCAGGTGCACGACGTCGCGCCGAACAACACCATCTTCGACTGGCATCTCGGCGACAAGGCCGCGACGGACGCCGCCTTCGCCAAGGCCAAGCACGTCACGAAGCTGGAGATCGTCAACAACCGCCTCGTGCCCAACCCGATGGAGCCGCGCGCGGCCGTCGGCGATTATGATGCCGGCACCGAGAGCTACACGCTCTACACCACCTCGCAGAACCCGCATGTCGCCCGCCTGGTGCTGTCGGCCTTCATCGGCATCGCGCCGGAGAACAAGCTGCGCGTCATCGCCCCCGATGTCGGCGGCGGCTTCGGCTCGAAGATCTTCATCTATGCCGAGGAGACGGTCTGCGTCTGGGCCTCGCGTCGGGCCGGCCGCCCGGTGAAGTGGACCAGCGACCGCACCGAGGCCTTCCTGGTCGACGCCCATGGCCGCGACCACGTCACCCATGCCGAGCTGGCCATGGACGAGAACAACAAGATTCTCGGCATGCGGGTGAAGACCATCGCCAATCTCGGCGCCTACATGTCGACCTTCTCGTCCTCGGTGCCGACCTATCTCTATGCGCCGCTGCTGTCGGGCCAGTACGACATCCCCGCGATCTATGCCGAGGTCGACGCGGTCTATACCAACACCGCGCCGGTCGACGCCTATCGCGGCGCCGGCCGACCGGAGGCCACCTTCGTGGTTGAGCGCCTAGTCGAGGTGGCGGCGCGCGAGCTCGGCATGGACCCGGCCAAGTTCCGCAGGAAGAACTTCGTCCGGAAGTTCCCGCACCAGACGCCGGTGATCATGGCCTATGACGCGGGCGACTATGCCGCCTCGCTGGACAAGGCGATGGAGCTGCACGACGTCAAGGGCTTCCCGGCCCGCCGCCGCGCCTCCGCCCGCAACGGCAAGCTCAGGGGTCTGGGCTATTCCGCCTATATCGAGGCCTGCGGCATCGCCCCGTCGGCAGCGGTCGGCTCGCTCGGTGCCGGCGTCGGCCTGTGGGAGTCGGCGGAGATCCGGGTCAACCCGGTCGGCACCGTCGAAGTGCTCACCGGTTCGCACAGCCATGGCCAGGGCCACGAGACCACCTTCGCCCAGCTCGTCTCCGACCGGCTCGGCATCGACATCAACTCCGTCTCCATCGTCCACGGCGACACCGACAAGGTGCAGTTCGGCATGGGCACCTACGGCTCGCGCTCCGGCGCGGTCGGCATGTCGGCCATCGTCAAGGCGGTCGAGAAGGTGATCGCCAAGGGCAAGAAGGTCGCGTCCTACGTGCTCGAAGCCTCCGAGGGCGACATCGAGTTCAAGGACGGGCGCTTCACCGTTGCCGGGACCGACAAGGGCCTGGGATTCGGCGAGGTGGCGCTGCAGGCCTATATCGCCCACAAGTTCTCCGGCCAGGAGTTGGAGCCGGGACTGAAGGAGGGCGCGTTCTACGACCCGACCAACTTCACCTTCCCGGCCGGCGTGCATATCTGCGAGCTGGAGATCGATCCGGAGACCGGCGTCACCACCATCGATCGCTGGACCGCTGTCGACGACTTCGGCGAGCTGATCAATCCGATGATCGTCGAGGGCCAGGTCCATGGCGGCATCGCCCAGGGCGTCGGCCAGGCATTGCTGGAAGGCACGGTCTACAATGCCGACGGCCAGCTCCTGACCGCCTCCTACATGGACTACTGCATGCCGCGCGCCGACAACCTGCCGTCCTTCAATGTCGGCATGACCAAGACGCGCTGCCCCTCCAACCCGCTCGGCATCAAGGGCTGCGGCGAGGCCGGCGCGATCGCGGCGCCTCCGGCGGTGATCAACGCCCTCACCGACGCCATCGGCAGCGAGGACGTGCCCATGCCGGCCACGCCCCAGGCGCTCTGGCTGGCCGTGCAGCGCGCCAACAAGCTGCGCAAGGCCGCGGAATAGCACGGACCCAGCCGGGAGGCGGCCACCGCCTTCCGGCCGATCTTCGCCCGGATTCTCGTGGGCCCGACCCACGCTCCATCAGGAGGACCCCCATGTACGCCTTCAACTATCAGCGCCCGGCTTCGCTCCGCGCCGCCGTCGCCGCGCTCGCCAAGGCCGAGGACGGCAAGCTGCTCGCCGGCGGCCACACGCTGATCCCGACCATGAAGCAGCGCCTGGCCAGCCCCGGCACCCTCGTCGATCTCGGCGGCGCCGCCGAACTCGTCGGCATCGAGGTCAAGGGCCGCGCCGTGGTGATCGGCGCGATGACGCCGCACGGCCAGGTCGCCACCAGCCCGGCCGTGGCCGAGGCGATCCCCGCCCTCGCCCATCTCGCCGGCCTGATCGGCGATCCCGCGGTCCGCGCGCGCGGCACGATCGGCGGCTCGATCGCCAACAACGACCCGGCGGCCGACTACCCCGCCGCGGCCCTGGCCCTCGGCGCCACCATCGTCACCAACCGCCGCCGCATCCCGGCCGACGAGTTCTTCACCGGCCTGTTCAGCACCGCGCTGGAGGACGGCGAGGTCATCGTCCGCGTCACCTTCCCGATCCCGGGCCGGGCCGGCTACGTCAAGTTCCCGAATCCCGCCTCGCGCTACGCCCTGGTCGGCGTGTTCGTCGCCAAGCGCGGCGCCAGCGTGCGCGTCGCGGTGACCGGTGCCGGCTCGGACGGCGTGTTCCGCCACACCGCCGCGGAGGAGGCCCTGTCCAAGCGCTTCTCGCCCAAGGCGCTCGACGGCGTCAGCCTCTCGGCCGACGGCCTCAACGGCGACATCCATGCGAGCGCCGACTATCGCGCCCACCTGATCGGCGTGATGACCCGCCGCGCGGTCGCGGCGGCGCAGTAGCCCGGCTGGCCGGGCGATGGCGGCCCTGGTCGGCGGCGTCAAGGTCGATCTCGTCACCGGCGACATCACCAGGCTCGCCGTCGACGCCATCGTCAACGCCGCCAACTCCTCGCTGCTCGGCGGAGGCGGCGTCGACGGCGCGATCCATCGCGCCGCCGGTCCGGAGCTGGTGATGGAGTGCCGAATGCTCGGCGGCTGCAAGCCGGGGGAGGCCAAGGTCACCGCAGGCTACCGGTTGCCGGCGCGCCATGTCGTCCACACCGTCGGCCCGGTGTGGAACGGCGGCAGCGGCGGCGAGGACGACGTGCTTGCCGCCTGCTATGCCAGCTGCTTCGCCATGGCCCGCAGCCACGGGTTCGGGTCGATCGCCTTCCCGGCGATCTCCACGGGCATCTACCGCTTCCCCGTCGACCGGGCCGCCGCCATCGCGGTCCGCACCACGGTCGAGGCCCTCGGCCGGCCCGGCCGGCTGGAACGCGTGATCTTCTGCTGCTTCGACGCCGCGAATGCCGCAACCTACGAGCGGGCGCTCGCCGAAGCGGGGCTGGATTTGCGCGCGGCCCCCCTGACGTCCGGGCCGCGAAGGCCTATATCATCGGACGATATCGAGCAGGGCGTCCCGGACCGGAGCGCGGTTCCGGCCCGGGACGCCCTGCTCGGACTTTCAGAATCCGCGGACTGTCAGGGTCGCTCCGCGAGAGAGCCCGGCAGTTCCGCTCGGGGAGCCGAGAGCGGGTCGCCGGGTCTTCGCCAAATCCCGACGCGGCGCCCGAGGCGCCGCACGACAAGAGGTTGAGGTTTCATGACTGCTGCGCCTGCCCTTCCCGCTTCGATCGACGCGACGACCACGCTCCTGGCGGGCGCGGACTATGTCGCCGGGCGCGACCTTGCCACCGTGCTGTTCCTGGCGCTGCGGATGAAGCGGCCGCTGTTCCTGGAGGGCGAGGCCGGGGTCGGCAAGACCGAGATCGCCAAGGTCCTGTCCAAGGTGCTCGGCCGCCCCCTCATCCGCTTGCAATGCTATGAAGGCCTCGACATCGCCTCCGCCGTCTACGAGTGGAACACCATGGCGCAGATGGTCGAGATCCGCCTCGCCGAGGCGGCGGGCGACGTCGACCGCACCGCGCTGGGCAGCGAGGTCTTCTCCGAGCGCTTTCTCAACCGCCGGCCGGTGCTGCAGGCGCTGACGCCGGGCATCGGCGGCGCGCCGGTGCTGCTGATCGACGAGCTCGACCGCACCGACGAGGCCTTCGAGGCCTATCTCCTGGAGGTACTCTCCGATTTCCAGGTGACCATCCCCGAGCTCGGCACCATCAGGGCGCCCGAGCCGCCGATCGTGATCATCACCTCCAACCGCACCCGCGAGATCCACGACGCGCTCAAGCGCCGCTGCCTCTACCACTGGGTCGACTATCCCAGCGCCGAGCGCGAGCTGGAGATCCTGCGCCGCAAGGTGCCCGGCGTCGCCGCCCGCCTGTCGCGCGAGGTGGTGGGCTTCGTCCAGGCCATCCGCAAGGAGGATCTGTTCAAGGCGCCCGGCGTCGCCGAGACGCTCGACTGGGCGACGGCCCTGACCGAGCTCGACGCGGTGGCACTCGACCCGGCGCTGGTGTCCGACACGCTCGGCGTGCTGCTGAAATACCAGGACGACATTGCGCGCATCTCCGGCGCCGAGGCCAAGCGGCTGATCGACGGCATGCGCGCGGAGCTGCAGGCGGCGCAGTGATGAGCGAACCCACCGGGCGCCTTGCCGAGAACATCGTCTACTTCGCCCGGTGCCTGCGCGAAGCCGGGTTGCCCGTGGGGCCCGCTTCGGTGCTCGACGCCGTCGCCGCCGTCGAGACGGCGCGGATCGGCAACCGCGAGGACTTCTACTGGACGCTGCATGCCGTCTTCGTGAAGCGGCACGAGCAGTCCCTGCTGTTCGAGCAGGCATTCGCCATCTTCTGGCGCAAGCGCGCCCTGATGGAGAAGCTCATCGCCATGCTGTCGCCGGCTGCGATCGACCGGTCGCAGAAGCGCTCCAAGCCGCAGGCGGGCAGCCAGCGCGTCAACGATGCGATGTTCAAGCAGGCGCCGAAGGACGTGGCCGAGGACAAGGTGCTCGAGCTCGACGCCAAGCTGACCGTGTCCGAGCGCGAGGTGCTCAAGGACAAGGACTTCGCGCAGATGAGCGCGGCCGAGATCGCCAAGGCCAAGCGCGAGATGGCGCGGCTGCGCATGCCGGTCGACCTCGTCGAGACCCGGCGCCTGGTGCCCGGCGACGGCCGGACCATTGACCTGCGCCGCACCCTGCGCTCGGCCATGCGCAATGCCGGCCACGTGGTCGACATCGCCTTCCGCGCCCCGGCGCGCAAGCACCCGCCGATCGTGGCGCTGTGCGACATTTCCGGCTCGATGGCCGATTATTCCCGGCTGTTCCTGCACTTCCTCCACGCCGTGTCCGAGCAGGGCCGGCGGGTGCATGCCTTCGTCTTCGCCACGCGCCTCACCAACATCACCCGGGCCCTGCGTACCAAGGATCCGGACGTGGCGCTGGAGCAGTGCAGCAAGATGGTGAAGGACTGGGACGGCGGCACGCGCATCGCCCATTGCCTCGAGCGCTTCAACAAGGACTGGTCGCGCCGGGTGCTCGGCCAGGGCGCCATCGTGCTGCTGATCACCGACGGGCTGGAGCGGCATGTCGATGCCGGGCTGGTGCACGAGATGGACCGGCTGCACCGGTCCTGCCGGCGCTTCATCTGGCTCAACCCGCTGCTGCGGTTCCAGGCCTTCGAGGCGCGGGCGGCGGGCATCAAGGCGATGCTGCCGCATGTGGACGAATTCAGGACCATGCACAATCTCAGGAGCATGGGCGACTTGGTCCAGGCCTTGGGGCGCGAGGCCGACGCCGCGTCCGATCCGGCGGCGTGGCTGAGGAAGGTGGCCTGACCGCCCCGCCGGGAGAGGGATAGGAGACACGAGCTATGGATCTGGCATCCGACAGCGACATCCTGGCCAGGGCCGAAGCCTGGCGCGAGTCCGGCAAGGGCGTGGCCATTGCCACCGTGGTGGAGACCTGGGGCTCGGCGCCGCGCCCCGTCGGCTCCAGCCTGGTCATCGACGAGGACGGCAACTTCCTCGGCTCGGTCTCGGGCGGTTGCGTCGAGGGCGCGGTCGTGGCCGAGGCCGTGGAGGTGATCGGCTCCGGCCAGCCCAGGATGCTCGAGTTCGGCGTCGCCGACGAGACGGCCTGGCGGGTCGGCCTCTCCTGCGGCGGTTCGATCAAGGTCTATGTCGAGAAGCTGGACTGAATCATGAAGCTCGCCTCTCTCAAGGCCGTCAACGCGGCGCGCGCCGCCCGGCGTCCCGTCGTCCTGGTCACCGACATCGGCACGGGCGAGGAGCGGGTCGTGGAGGGGGCGCCGCTGCCGGGCGATCCCCTTGCCGCCGCCATCGCCGAGCAGGTCCGCAAGGGCAAGTCGGCCACCGTGGAGCATGACGGGCGGTCGTTCTTCCTGACCGTGCACGTGCCGCCGGTGAAGCTGGTGATGATCGGCGCGGTGCATATCAGCCAGGCCCTGGTGCCGCTCGCCCGCCTGCTCGGACACGAGCCCGTCGTCGTCGACCCGCGTACCGCCTTTGCGACGTCCGAGCGCTTTCCCGACGGCACGCTGATCGCCGAATGGCCCGACGTCGCCCTGCCTCCGCTCGGCATCGACCGCTACACCGCCTTCGTGGCGCTGACCCACGACCCCAAGATCGACGACCCGGCATTGCACCATGCCCTGGAGCGCGAGTGCTTCTACATCGGCGCTCTCGGCTCGCGGAAGACCCATGCCCGCCGGCTCGATCGGCTGCGGGAGGCCGGCTTCTCCGATGCCGCCCTCGCCCGGATCCGCGCGCCGATCGGCCTCGACATCGGCGCGATCAGCCCGGCCGAGATCGCCGTCTCCATCGTCGCCGAGATCACCGCGGCGCTCAGGCTGGAGAGCGGCGAGAAGCGGGCAAGGGCGGCCTGAGCGATGTTCTTCGGCTCGGTTCCCGTCGACGAGGCGGCAGGCGGCGTCGCCGCTCACTCCATCCGCAAGGGCGAGCTCGTCCTGCGCAAGGGCACCCGCATCGGCGCCGCCGAGATCGCAGCGCTCAAGCGCGAGGGCGTCGCCGAGATCGTCGTCTCGCGCTTGACGGCCGACGACGTCTCCGAGGACGAGGCGGCCGCCCGGATCGCCGCGCGCGTCGCCGACGGCGGCGTGCATGTCGAGGCCCCCTTCACCGGCCGGGTCAACCTCTTCGCCGAGACGGCCGGCGTGCTGGTGGTCGATCGGCTCCGCATCGATGCGCTCAACCGCGTCCATGAGAGCATCACCTTCGCCACGCTGCCGGCCTTCGCCACCGTCGAGCCGGGCGAGATGATCGCCACGGTGAAGATCATTCCCTTCGCCGTGGACCGCCCGGTGCTGGCGGCGGCGCTCGACGCGCTCGATGCGCCCGTGCTGACGGTGGCGCCGTTCCGGCCACTGCGCGTCGCCGTGGTCTCGACCCTGCTGCCCGGCCTCAAGGACAGCGTCGTCGCCAAGACGTTGCGTGTCCTGGCGGAGCGCCTGGCGCCGGCCGGAGCCACCATCGTCGCCGACACCCGCGTGCCGCACGAGGCCGGCGCGCTGACCCGGGCCCTGCGCGCCGTCGACAATGCCGACATGGCCATCGTGTTCGGTGCCTCGGCCATCGCCGACCGCCGCGACGTCATTCCTGCCGCGATCACGGCGGCGGGCGGGCAGATCGAGCATTTCGGCATGCCGGTCGACCCGGGCAACCTGCTGCTGCTCGGCGACCTCGGCGGCCGGCCCGTGCTCGGCGCTCCCGGCTGCGCCCGCAGCCCGAAGGAGAACGGCTTCGATTGGGTGCTCCACCGCCTGCTCGCCGGCGTTCCCGTCACCCGCGGCGACATCACCGGTTTCGGTGTCGGCGGCCTGCTGATGGAGATCGTCACCAGGCCGCAGCCGCGCGCCGGCGCCGTCGAGGCCGAGACGCCGAAGGTCGCGGCCGTGGTGCTGGCGGCCGGCCGCTCGACGCGCATGGGCGGGCCGAACAAGCTCCTGCAGGAGGTGCAGGGGCGGCCACTGGTGCGAATCGCCGCCGAGGCCGCCCTCGCCTCGCGCGCCGGCCCGGTGATCGTCGTCACCGGTCACCAGGAGGCCGAGGTCCGGGCCGCGCTCGCCGGCCTCGACCTTACCTTCACCCGCAACCCGGATTATGCCGAGGGGCTTTCGACCTCGGTACGGGCCGGCATCGCGGCCGTGCCGGCCGAGGCGGACGCGGCGGTGATCTGCCTCGGCGACATGCCGGGCGTCGATGCCGGCCTGATCGACCGGCTGATCGGCGCCTTCGAGCCCGCCAGGGGAGCGCTGGTGGCCTTGCCGACGGTCGAGGGCCGGCGCGGCAACCCGGTGCTGTGGGCGCGGCGCTTCTTCGAGGACCTCAAGGCGCTGGAGGGGGATTCCGGCGCGCGCCAGATCCTCAAGGCCCACGCCGATGCCGTCGTCGAGGTGGCGACCACGGGCGACGCGGCGCTGTTCGACGTCGACACGCCCGAGGCGCTGGCCCGGTCCCGCGCCGGATCGCCCGGGACCGGTGCATCGCCCGCGCGCTGATCCCGGCATGCCGGTCCGAGCCCGGCTCGCGGACACGGCATGGACAGCCTGCGCATGACGGCATGGACTCTCCGAGCGACCCGTCGGCGCCGATCCCGACGATGGTCGCCTGGTTCCCGGCCGGATTGGGCGAAGTCGAGCCGCGGCAGGCGGCGGCCACGAGCCGTCCCCGGCGGCCGGCGCCGCGGGCCTTGCCGCTGACGAAGCTGTTCCATCGGTGAAGATCGACGGCGATCGTTGCGGAAAGCCGGCCGAACAAAGCCTCGATCCCGGCGTGTCCCGCCGAGCCCACGAATTTGTGATATCTCCTGAACTTGTCGACTGCTTGTTCACGCCCCGCTCTTGCCCGCGCCGCGAAATCTTCGTGCGCTGACTTCGTATTCACTGTCTGCTTTTCGACTCTCCCGTCGCTGTTTCCGTCTCATATCGTTCTTTTGACAAGTCGACGCAGGCGCGCGATTGTCACGTTCCAAGTCCCTTGCTAAGGAGGGGACGGGTTCGGACGACCGCTTTTCCCCGCATGTAGAACTGTCTCGGCAAGAGGCGCCATGCGGAAAAAAAACGGCGGCGTTCACAAGGGGAAAGTCCGGTGTCGATAGAAGTTTTTGTCCAGCAGCTCATCAACGGGCTGACTCTCGGGTCCATATACGGGCTCATAGCCATCGGCTACACGATGGTTTTCGGCATCATCGGCATGGTCAACTTCGCACACGGCGACGTGTTCATGCTGTCCGCGTTCATCGCGCTCATCATCTTCCTGCTGCTCACGACCTGGCTCGGGATTTCCTCGGTGGCCCTTGCGCTGCTGGTGGTGCTGATCCTGGGCATGGCGCTCACCGGCCTGTGGAGCTGGGCGATCGAGCGAGTGGCCTATCGACCGTTGCGAGGCTCCTTCCGCCTGGCGCCGCTGATCTCGGCCATCGGTATGTCGATCTTCCTGGCCAATTTCGTGCAGGTGGCGCAGGGGCCGCGCAACAAGGCGATCGCGCCGATGTTCTCCGAGACCATCACGGTCATGCATTCGGAGACCTTCGACGCCGTGATCTCCTACAAGCAGATCATCATCTTCCTGGTGACCGGCGTGCTGCTGGCCGGCTTCTGGTACCTCGTCGCCAAGACGCCGCTCGGCCGGGCCCAGCGCGCCTGCGAGCAGGATCGCAAGATGGCGGCGCTGCTCGGCGTCGACGTCGACCGCACCATCTCGCTCACCTTCGTCATGGGCGCGGCGCTGGCTGCGGTGGCGGGCGTGCTTTACCTTACCTATTACGGCGTCGTCAGCTTCTCCGACGGCTTCGTGCCCGGTGTGAAGGCCTTCACGGCCGCGGTGCTCGGGGGCATCGGCTCCCTGCCCGGCGCGGTGCTGGGCGGCATCCTGATCGGCCTGATCGAGACCATGTGGTCGGCCTATTTCTCGATCGACTACAAGGATGTGGCAGCGTTCTCGATCCTGGCGATCACCCTGATCTTCCTGCCGCAAGGTCTGCTCGGCAAACCCGAAGTCGAGAAGGTGTGACATGGCGGCAGTCGATCACAACGACGCCGAGGCCTCGGCGGACGTCTATGGCGGCCTGAAGCAGGCCGCGGCCACCGGCCTTGTCGCCCTCGGCCTGTTCCTGCCGACGGTCGGCCTGGTCACGGTCCAGGACATCTCCAACAAGGTGGTCCTGACGACGGCGATCCCGCTGCTGATCGCCCTGGTGCTCATCATCGCCTTCGGCCGCTTCCTGCTCTCCTTCGTCGGCGACCGGCGATGGTGGCTGATCTCGGTCGTCGGCATCGGCGTCGCGCTCTACGGCGCCTTCCAGATCCTCACCGCCGAGGATGCCGTGTCGATGAAGGCGCGCACCGCCCTGGTCGCCGTCGGCCTGGTCATCGCCATCGCCGCCGACCTCTTCACCGATCGGCGCAGGGCCGTCGCCCGCGACTTCGGCAGCGGCATCGCCACGGTGCTGCGCCAGCCCGCGACCGCCTATGTGCTGCTCGGTGCCGCCCTCGCCTACCCCCTGGTCATGGTCGCGATCCACGGCCCGAGCGGATCGATCAAGTGGATCGACAATTACGGCATCCAGATCCTGATCTATGTGATGCTGGGCTGGGGCCTTAACATTGTCGTCGGCCTCGCCGGCCTGCTCGACCTCGGCTATGTCGCCTTCTACGCCGTCGGCGCCTATTCCTACGCCCTGCTCTCGACCCAGTTCGGCCTGTCGTTCTGGGTGCTGCTGCCGCTCTCAGGCATCCTGGCGGCGTTCTGGGGCGTGATCCTCGGCTTTCCCGTGCTGCGCCTGCGCGGCGACTACCTGGCCATCGTCACCCTAGCCTTCGGTGAGATCGTCCGCCTGGTGCTGATCAACTGGAAGGACTTCTCCAACGGCTACGAGGGCATTTCCGGCATTCCGCGCCCAAGCTTCTTCGGGCTGCCCTTCAACGCCTCGGACACCGGCTTCGCCGCCTTCTTCGGCCTGCCGTTCTCGCCGATCTATCGCACTATCTTCCTGTTCTACCTGATCCTGGCCATGGCGCTCGTCACCGCGGCGGTGACGGTGCGCCTGCGCCGCCTGCCGATCGGACGCGCCTGGGAGGCACTGCGCGAGGACGAGATCGCCTGCCGGTCGCTGGGGATCAACACCACCAAGACCAAGCTCACGGCCTTCGCCATCGGCGCCATGTTCGGCGGCTTTGCCGGCGCCTTCTTCGCGGCGCGCCAGGGCTTCATCTCGCCGGAGAGCTTCATCTTCAACGAATCGGCGATGATCCTGGCCATCGTCGTGCTCGGCGGCATGGGGAGCCTGGCCGGCGTGGTCATCGCCGCCGTGGTGATGATCGGCGGCATCGAGGTGATGCGCGAGCTCGACTTCCTCAAGCAGATCTTCGGCCCCGACTTCGACGCCACCAAGTACCGCATGCTGCTCTTCGGGGCCGGCATGGTGCTGATGATGCTGTGGAAGCCGCGCGGCCTGATCTCGCACCGAACTCCGACGGCCTTCCTCAAGGAGCGAAAAACCGTGTCCGGCGACCTCGTGAAGGAGGGTCACGGATGAGCGCCCGCTGGATCGACGATCCTATCCTCAAGGTCGACCATCTGACCATGCGCTTCGGCGGCCTGGTCGCGGTCAACGACCTGGCCTTCCAGGTCGGCCGCGGCGACATCACCGCCCTGATCGGACCGAACGGCGCCGGCAAGACCACGGTGTTCAACTGCATCACCGGCTTCTACAAGCCGACCGGCGGCCGCATCGCCCTTCGCCATGGCGGGATGAGCGCCTGGAACGGCCTCGACGCCCTGACCAACATGGCCGGCCGGTCCGCCGCCGTCGGCGCCGACCGGCTGTTCCTGCTGGAGCGCATGCCCGACTTCCTGGTGTCGCAGTCGGCCCGTGTGGCGCGCACCTTCCAGAACATCCGCCTGTTCGCCGGCATGACCGTGCTGGAAAACCTGCTGGTGGCCCAGCACAATCCGTTGCTGAAGGCTTCGGGCTTCTCCATCCTCGGCATCTTCGGCCTGCCGGTCTACACCCGGGCGGAGCATGCGGCGATCGAGCGGGCCAAGTACTGGCTCGACAGGATCAGGCTGACCGATCGCGCCGACGACCCGGCCGGCGACCTGCCCTATGGCGACCAGCGCCGCCTGGAGATCGCCCGCGCCATGTGCACCGAGCCGGCCCTGCTGTGCCTGGACGAACCGGCGGCCGGCCTCAACCCGAGGGAAAGCAACGAGCTGAACACGCTCCTGCGCCTGATCCGGGCCGAGCACGACACCGCCATCCTCCTGATCGAGCACGACATGTCGGTGGTGATGGAAATTTCCGACCATGTCGTGGTGCTCGACTACGGCACCAAGATCGCCGACGGCACGTCCGAGGAGATCCGCAACGATCCCAAGGTCATCGCCGCCTATCTCGGCGTCGATGACGACGAGGTCGAGAAGGTCGAGGCGGAGGTCGGGCTATGAGCGAACAGTCCACGTCCCCGCTGCTCTCGGTGCGCGGCGTCCAGACTTTCTACGGCAATATCTGTGCCCTGAAGGGTGTCGACGTCGATGTGCACGAGGGCGAGATCGTCACCCTGATCGGGGCGAACGGCGCCGGCAAGTCGACGCTGATGATGACCATCTTCGGCTCGCCGCGGGCGCGCCACGGCCAGATCCTCTATGAAGGCCGCGAGATCACCCGGATGGCGCCGCACGAGATCGCCCGCCTGCGCATCGCCCAGTCTCCCGAGGGCCGGCGCATCTTCCCGCGCATGACCGTGATGGAGAACCTGCAGATGGGCGCGTCGATCGACGGCTATGCCCATTTCGAGCAGGATCTGGAGGCGATGTTCAAGCTGTTTCCGCGCCTCAAGGAGCGCATCGCCCAGCGCGGCGGCACGCTCTCGGGCGGCGAGCAGCAGATGCTCGCCATCGCCCGGGCCCTGATGAGCCGGCCACGGCTCCTGATGCTCGACGAACCCTCGCTCGGCCTGGCGCCGCTGATCGTCAAGCAGATCTTCGACGCCATCCGCAACCTCAACCGCACCCAGAATCTGACCGTGTTCCTGGTCGAGCAGAACGCGTTCCACGCCTTGAAGCTCGCACATCGCGGCTATGTCCTGGTCAACGGCGCAGTCACCATGTCCGGCACCGGCAAGGACCTGCTGTCGCGGCCCGAGGTTCGGGCGGCCTATCTGGAAGGCGGGAGGCACTGATGCAGGGCGTCCTCTACGAAGAATCCTCGGCATGGCTGTTCGTGCTGGTCACGGTGATCCTCGGGGGCGCCGGGGCCTGGATGACCGGCCGCGCCTGCGCGCAGACCTGGCGGCCCTATCCCGTGCTCGTCCTTTATCTCGTCCTCCTGGCCGCGGCCGTGCGCTTCATTCACATGGCGCTGTTCCAGGGCACGCTGCTGTCTCCACACTACTTTCTCGTCGACCTGATCGTCGTGCAGGTCATCGGCGCCCTCGGCTATCGCCGGACGCGGGTCCGCCAGATGGTATCCAAGTATACATGGCTGTTCGAGCCGGCCGGGCCGTTTGCCTGGCGCGCGAAACGTTGACGCCAACATCAGGGAACATCAGACGAATTTTTCGAAACCGGATGACAAGGACGCCAAACTGCGCAGAATGTTCGCCCAGGCGTCACTGCCTCCGCTACACCGGAGCCGTCGTCACGGCGCCGGAACACCACCAGGGAGAGTCACATGAAAAAACTTTGGTTGACCAGTGTCGTGCTGGCAGCCGGCCTCGCCTTCAGTGGCGTTGCCCAGGCTGAGATCAAGATGGGCGTCGCCGGTCCGATCACCGGCCCCAACGCCGCCTTCGGTGCCCAGCTCAAGAACGGCGCCGAGCAGGGCGTGGCCGATATCAACGCCAAGGGCGGCATCAACGGCGAGAAGGTGTCGCTGCAGGCCGGCGACGACGTGTCCGATCCCAAGCAGGGCGTGTCGGTCGCCAACAAGTTCGTCGGCGACGGCGTCACCCTGGTGGTGGGCCACTTCAACTCGGGCGTCACCATCCCCGCCTCCGAGGTCTATGCGGAGAACGGCATCCTGTTCATCACCCCGGCGGCGACCAACCCGAAGGTGACCGAGCGCGGCCTGTGGAACGCCTTCCGCACCTGCGGCCGCGACGACCAGCAGGGCAAGCTGTGGGCCGATTATGCGATCGCCAACTTCAAGGACAAGAAGATCGCCATCGCCCACGACAAGACCACCTACGGCCAGGGCCTGGCGGATGCCGCCAAGGGCTTCCTCAATGCCGGCGGTGTCAAGGAAGTGCTGTATGAAGGCGTCAACACCGGCGAGAAGGACTATTCGGCGCTGGTCTCGAAGATCAAGGCGTCGGGCGCCGACCTCCTGATGTGGGGCGGCCTGCACACCGAAGGCGGCCTGATCATCCGCCAGATGCGCGACCAGGGCCTCAAGACGGTGATGATGTCGGGCGACGGCATCACCTCCGACGAGTTCGCCACCATCGGCGGCGAGGGCGTCATCGGCACGCTGATGTCCTTCGGCCCCGATCCGCGCAAGAACCCGGCGGCGGCCGAGGTGGTCAAGGCCTTCGAGGCCAAGGGGATCAACCCCGAGGGCTACACGCTCTATTCCTATGCCGCCACGCAGATCTTCGCCCAGGCCGCGGAGGAAGCCAAGTCGACCGACCCCAAGAAGTTGGCCGATGTGATGCATTCGGGCAAGGTGTTCAAGACCGTGCTCGGCGACATCTCCTACGACAAGAAGGGTGACCGCACGACCGTCGACTACGTGATGTACACGTGGCAGAAGGGCGCCGACGGCAAGATCACCTACATTCAGAACTGATCCCTGCGGATCGCTTCGACAGGCCCGCCCCGGCATCCGGGGCGGGCTTTTCTATTGGGCCGGCGGTCCTTAGTCTTACTGAGTCAGAAAGCCGCGGATTGGATCGGTATTTTGGGGCGAGCCGCCGGCGTATGGTGTTGGACTGATTTGGCCGGCATCATCGGAGGGTGGGATGGACGGTTTGGCGAGCCGGGAGAGTGAAGCGCGCTTTTCGAGCTATGTCGAGGGTCTTGTCGGGGTGATCGGGCATGCGGACCGGGCGGAGCCGCTGCGCGCTTATTGTCTCGGGCTGCTGCTGCCGGGCGAGCGCAAGAGCGTGGAGCCGATGGCGGCGGTGACGGCGCCGTCCCGGGTGGCGGCGCAGCATCAGGCGCTGCTGCATTTTGTCGGCAATGCGCCGTGGTCGGATGAGCCGGTGCTGGCCAAGGTGCGCGAGCAGGTTCTGCCGGCCATCGAGCGCAGTGGGCCGATCGAAGCCTGGATCATCGATGACACGGGCTTTCCGAAGAAGGGGCGTCATTCGGTCGGGGTGACGCGGCAAGATTGCGGCCAGCTCGGCAAGCAGGACAACTGCCAGGTGGCGGTGAGCCTGTCGATCGCCAGCCATGCCGCCAGCCTGCCGGAAGATTGGGCGGCAGATCCGCTGCGGCGGGCCAAGGCGGGCGTGCCGCCGGAGGTGGCGTTTGCGACCAGGCCGGAGATCGCGCTGGCCCAGCTGCGGGCGGCGTGTGCGGCAGGTCTTCCACGAGGGACGGTGCTGATGGATGCCGGCTATGGCGTCGACACGCGCCTGCGCACCGAGATCACCGCCCTCGGCCTTCGCTACGCAGCGGGCCTGACGTCGACCATGACGGTGTGGCCGCCCGGCACCGGGCCGTTGCCGCCGAGGGAGCGGAGCGGCCGGGGCCGGCCGGGCACGCGCCTGCGCCGGGATGCCGAGCATCGGCCGGTCACGGTCAAGGCCCTGGCGCTCAGCCTGCCGGCTTCGGCCTGGGAAACCATCCGTTGGCGCGAGGGCGCGGCCGACTGGCTGAGCTCGCGCTACGCCAGGGTGCGCGTGCGCCCGGCCCACCGCGACGAGCAGCTCACCCAGCCGCGCCCGGAAGAATGGCTGCTGATCGAATGGCCCGAAAGCGAGGCGGAGCCGGTCAAGTATTGGTTCTCCACCCTGCCCGAGGCCATCCCCTTCGCCGACCTGGTCGATGTCACCAAGCTGCGCTGGCGCATCGAACGCGACCACCAGGACCTCAAGCAGGAGGTCGGGCTCGGCCACTACGAAGGGCGAGGCTGGCGAGGCTTCCACCATCACGCCACCCTGTGCATCGCCGCCTACGGCTTCCTGGTCTCCGAAAGGGAGACGATTCCCCCCTCCGGACCGGGCACCGCCGCGAACCTCCCGCAACCTGCCCTTCCCGACGATTATCGACCCCGAGGCGCCGCCGACCCGGCCCGAACGGCACATGCCCAACTCGATCGCCTCCATGCGCCGACGCCTCACCGTCGCTCTCGCCGGCAGCCTGCAGCGCTGTCCCTGCTGCAACGCACCGCGCAAGCCACCGACTGTCCCACAACGCTTGTGACGCAGTAAGATTAGACGGAGCTTCCTTCTTCCGACCGCGCCAAGCGCCTGATTTTTCGGCAGAAGGTTGCTTCTGTGTGCTCATAATGTAGCCATGTAAACTGGTAATTTCGGCTTGTTTTGAATGAGATTGTGCCGTAAAATGGCGCCATGTACATCGAATCCGTCCCCAACCGCGACTCCCCGCCGGCCATCCTGCTGCGCGAGAGCTATCGCGAGGGCGGCAAGATCAAGAAGCGCACGCTGCTCAACCTGTCCGACTGGCCGACCGAGCGCATCGCCGGCTTCAGGATGCTGCTGAAGGGCGGCACGGTGCTTCCGCCCGACCGGGAGGCGATCAGCATTGTGCGCGCCCTGCCGCACGGCCATGTCGCCGCGGCGCTGGGCACCGCCCGCAAGATCGGTCTCGACCGGCTGCTCGGGCCTGCCGGCAACCGCTGCCGGGATCTCGTCCTGGCACTGATCGTCAGCCGCATCCTCGATCCAAGCTCGAAGCTCGCGGCGGCGCGGGCACTGTCACCCGATACCGCCGCCTCCAGCCTCGGCGCCGAGCTCGGGCTGGGGCCGGTGGACGAGGCGGACCTCTACAGCGCTCTCGACTGGCTGGCGGAGCGCCAGGCGGCGATCGAGACGGCACTGGCCCGGCGCCATCTCGCCGGCGGCACGCTGGTGCTCTACGACGTCACGTCGAGCTACATGGAGGGCCGCTGCTGCCCGCTGGCCCAGTTCGGCTACAATCGCGACGGCAAGAAGGGCAAGCTGCAGATCGTCTACGGCCTGCTCTGCGCCCCTGACGGCTGCCCGGTCGCTGTCGAGGTCTTCGAAGGCTCGACCGGCGATCCCTCCACGCTGGGCAACCAGGTCGCCAAGCTGAAGCAGCGCTTCGGCCTCGACCATGTCGTGCTGGTGGGAGACAGGGGCATGATCACTCAGGCCCGCATCGCCGAGGACATCAGGCCGGCCGGGCTCGACTGGATCACGGCGCTGCGCGCCCCGGCGATCCGCGGCCTGCTCGAGGGCGGCGCCTTCCAGATGTCGCTGTTCGACGATCGCGACATGGCGGCCATCACCTCACCGGACTTCCCGGGCGAGCGCCTGATCGTCTGCCGCAATCAGGCGCTCGCCGCCGAGCGCGCCCGCAAGCGCGAGGATCTCCTGCGCGCCACCGAGCGCCACCTCGCTCCTATCGCCGCCGCGGTGCGGCGCAAGCGCGAGCCGCTGCGCGGCCAGGCCGAGATCGGCCTGGCCGTCGGCGCCGTGATCGACCGGCATAAGATGGCCAAGCACTTCGAGCTTCAGATCACCGACACCAGCTTCACCTTCGCCCGCAAGACCGCCGAGATCGCCGCCGAGGCCGCCCTCGATGGCCTCTACGCCGTGCGCACCAGCCTGCCCGCCTCGACGCTCGACGATGCCGCCACGGTCAAAGCCTACAAATCCCTCAGCCTGGTCGAGCGCGCCTTCCGCTCGATCAAGACCGTCGATCTGCATGTGCGTCCGGTCTACCACTGGCTGCCCGAGCGGGTGCGCGCTCACGTCTTCTTGTGCATGCTCGGCTACTATCTCGAATGGCACATGCGCCGGCGCCTGGCGCCCATGCTCTACGACGACACCGACAAAGACGCCGCCGAGGCGCTGCGCCCCAGCGTCGTCGCCAAGGCCCAGCGCTCGCCCGCCGCCGTCACCAAGCAGACCACCGGCCTCACCCCGGACGGCCTGCCCGTGCACAGCTTCCACACCCTGATCGCCGATCTCGCCACCCTCACCCGCAACACCGTCGAGATCGCCACCGCGCCGGGCATGCCCTTCGCCATCGCCGCCCGCCCGACGCCGATCCAGGCCAAGGCCTTCGACCTCCTCGCCGTCGCCCGTACCCAGTAGAGACGTCCGTCGATCCGGTTTTAGCTCGCAAGATCAAATGCTTGCGCTCTGCGAAAGAAAGAAGCTCCGATTAGAACGCGTCGACGAATAAATGCGTCAAACGCGGCGCCGGCCACTCTCCTCCCCCGGCAAGTCGGATGTTTCCGACTTGCCTTCTTGCTCCGCCCATCTCGGGAACACCCGAGATGGGTGGGGAGGAGTACGAGGTGGGGATCCCACAGGATGGAACTCGTCCTGCACGCCCCCCATCTGTCCAGCGGAAACATAGGTAACATTTTAGACCGGATACATGGGTGACACTCGTTCACGTTTCGGTCTTCGCCGCGCCGCCCCGGGGGCGGCGCGGCGGCGCAATTTTGTCTTGCCGCGGTCGATCCAGCCGAGCGGCACGTCGAAGAAGCGAACCTGCCAGCTGCCGTCTTCGGTCTCCTCCACGGCGACGGCTTCGCCGACGAGCGCCTCGCCAAGGAACACCAGGTCGCCCTGCCATTTGATCGTGCCGTTGGAGCGCACGCGGCGCGCCGCAGCCTCGCTCGGATAGGCCGGCTCGGGCAGGCGCCGGGGCATCGGACGCGGCGAGGGTTGGTAGACGCTGGCCGGCGTGCGCTGGCCGAGCGCCTCGTGCGGCCGCTCCTCGTTGTAGTCGCGCACGAACGCCGCAAAGCGCCGGTTCTGCGCCGCCCGGTTCCGCGCCGGTGGCCGCATCGCCTCCAACAGCGTCAGATGGAAACGCTCGTGCCGGCCGTTCTGCTGCGGATGGCCCGGGTCGATCCGCTCAGGCTTGATCCCCAGCCTGATCCACCAGACCGACAGTGCCGACAGCCCGCCCACCCCGGTCGAGGCGAACGGCACGCCGTTGTCCGAACGGATCACCTCGGGCAGGCCGTACTCCCGAAAAGCCCGTTCGAACAATGGCTTGGCCTCCTCGTGCGCGGTGCTGCCCGTCGCCGTCACGCTGAGCGCATAGCGGCTGAACCCGTCCGTCATCGTCAACGGCTCGGCCCGGCTCCCATCGCCAAGCCGCACCCAGCCCTTGTGATCCACCCCCCAGACATGGTTGGCGCGCTGCGGCACCGTCAGCTCTCCCACCCGCGGTGGCGCACGGCGCCGAACACACCGATCGCTCACCAGCCCGGCCCGCTTCAGCAGCGCCCCGACCGTCGACACCGAGGGCCAGTCCTGGGCCGGCTCCGCCGTCGACAACGTGAACAGAAGCTTCCGAGGGCCCCAGCTCGGCCGCTTGCGCCGCAAGCCGAGGATCGCCTCCACCAGGTGCTCCGGCGTCGCCCGCCCATGCTCGTGCGGCGCACGCGACCGCTCCGCCAAGCCGGACGCGCCCAACAGCCGATAGCGATCGATCCACTTATAGCCCGTCTTTCGGCTGATCTCGTAGCGCTCGCAAAGCTCCGTCACCGTCCAATCCCCAGACAGATATTCGCTGACAAAGCCCAGTCGCTGATCCATCGCGCAGCTCTCTTTCCACGGCATCGGCTGCTCCTCCCAGCCGACAGAGAACTGTCACCTATCTTTCCGGTCCGTTCTGTTACCTATCTATCCGGTCCGCACACATCCCTTACCCTTCCCCACAAGGGGGAAGGGATCGGCAGGCGTCGCGACCGATTCTCTTATTGTCCGACGGACCCTTAGCCGGGCATTTTCTCGAATGCCTGCAAGGCAGCATCCATCGTGTCCCACGCATGGTCACGAACGCCGTAGGGAACGACTTGCGGATGGAGCTGGCCTGGATCGTCGAGGCTCGCCGCATGGACCGCCACGACCTCCGGCATTGCAGCGAAGGTCAGATAGACCGGCGTTCCGCAGGTCGGGCAGAAGGCGTGGACCTTGTCGTCTGCGGCTCGCCAGGTCTTCACTGCGCCCATGATCGTCATATCGGCTCGCCGGGGGAAGGTCAGATAGGGTCCATGCCCGATGTCGCCTCGCTGGTCGCGGTCGAGACCTTCGCCATCATTCTCGAAAATGGGTTCGCTGCGCGTTTCGTAGCGGAGCGCACCGCACGCGCATCCGCCGGCATAGAGCGTGGTCATCGTCTCTTTCCTGCTGGTGGGCGCCGCCGGCGTCGACACTGAACGGGGCCTCACCCGCGCGGGCCGCGTCGCGGCCCGCCGGATGCTTCCGGAACGCCCCGGCTCAGGCCTTCGTCCCGGCAGGCCGGTTCCGGAACGCCGCCTCTCCGGCATCCGACACCTCGACCCATTTCTTGTCGGGCTCGGCGTCCGCGACGTAGCTGTCGTGCCAGTTCCACCATTTGTAGGTCGGGGTCTGGGGATAGCCCTCGGGCGAATCTTCCCAGAGCTCCTGGCGGCCCAGCGGCGTGATGTCGAGGTAGTTCCAGGTGCCGCCCATCTGCTCGTCGCCGCGATTGTCGATGAAGTAGGTGCGGAACACACGGTCGCCGTCACGGTAGAACACGTTCGTGCCGTGCCATTCATGCACGCCGAAGTCGGCATCGAAACTATCGGTGATGGTGACCCAGGGCATGTGCCAGCCCATGCGTGCCTTCAGCCGCGTGATGTCGGCCTGCGGCGCACGCGAGGCAAAGACCAGCGTGGTGTCGCGCGCGTTGAGATGCGAGACATGCGCGACCTGGTCGGCCACCATCGAGCAGCCCCGGCAGGCATGCTCGGGCCAGCCGAACACACCCGGCTCGAAGAAGGCGCGATAGACGATCAGCTGGCGGCGGCCCTCGAACAGGTCGAGCAGGCTGACTTTGCCCTTCGGGCCTTCGAACGCATAGGCCGTCTCCACGGCCATCCACGGCATGCGCCGGCGTTCGGCGGCCAGGGCGTCGCGGGCGCGGGTCTGGGCTTTTTCCTTGACGAGCAACTGCCGGCGGGCGGTTTCCCAGGCCTGCGGCGACACGACCGGCGGCGTGTGCATGGCAGGCTGTCCGTCCTTGCGTCGAACCTCTGCTGATGTGTTCATGGCTGTCGAAACCTCCTCATTCGGGCCTGTCCCTGCGCTTCGCGGTCGAGGCGCAAGTCCAGCCACGGCTCATGGCGCGTTGCTGCCTGGAGGAAGCATCGCACCGGACGCCGAAGGGCAGGGAGTAACAAGTGTGGCGGTATTCGGCTGGGACCGTCGCTCCCGGCCGCATCAGCCCGAAGCGGCCGGACGCTTCCCGCCATCGAGCCGCCGCGTGCGGGATCCGGGCCGGATCGGCCACGCAGTCCTTTGCCGCTGCGGGAAGCAGGCTCTCGCCGAATGCCTCGGAACGAACGTCTCCGGCCGGCCTCGCCGCACCTACCCCAGCCGCCCGAGCACCGGGAACGTCTCCAGCAGCCAGAAGGACAGATTGGCCATCGTACCGGTGAGGAAGCCGACGCCGGCCAGCACCAGCACGCCGCCCATCACCTTCTCGACCGTGCCGAGATGGGCCCGGAAACGCCGGAGGAAGCGCACGAACGGCCCCATCGCGAAGGCGGCGACGAGGAAGGGCACGCCCAGGCCGGCGGAATAGACGGCGAGCATGAAGGCGCCCTGGCCCACGCTCTGCTCCCGCCCGGCCACGGCCAGCACCGTGGCGAGAACCGGGCCGATGCAGGGGGTCCAGCCGAAGGCGAAGGCCAGGCCCATCAGATAGGCGCTCCAGGTGCCGTTCGAGGACGGCCCGTGGAACCGCGCCTCGCGATAGAGCAGGCCGATGCGGAACAGGCCGAGGAAGTGCAGGCCCATGACGATGATGATCACGCCCGCCACCGTGCCGAGCAGGTCGAGGTGCTGGCGCAGCACTTGGCCGAACACCGAGGCGGTCGCGCCCAGGAGCACAAACACGGTGCCGAAGCCGGCCACGAACAGCATCGCCGCGACCACCGCGCGGCGGCGCACGGAGGCATCGACCGTGTCGGCCGAGAGGCGGTCGAGCGTCGTGCCGGCGAGGTAGGTGAGGTAGGGCGGCGCCAGAGGCAGCACGCAGGGCGACAGGAACGAGGCAAGGCCGGCGAGGAAGATGACGGGGAGCGTGATGTCGGCCATGATCGATCCGGATGGGCATTGCGGGGTCGGCCGGTCGCGACGGCGACGCGGGACGCCGCGAACCGGGCAGAGGCGGTCCGCGCCCCTGCTTAGCTTGCCCGCCGGCCCGCCCCAAGCTCCGCAATGCCGCATCATCATCTCGTGATCGCTCGTGATCGACGGGCGAAGCCGGAGCGCGCTTGACGCGCCGCCGGCTTGGCGGCCTTCTCGGCGACGACGGTGCGGCAAGGGGCGGAGAAACCGATGCGCAATCTCATCACCGACGTCGAGGGTGTCCTGGTCGGGCAGGCCGAGGACATGGCCGTCGGCTCCGGCGTCACGGCCATCGTCTTCGCCGAGCCTGCCGTGGCCTCGGTCGACGTGCGCGGCGGCGCACCGGGCACGCGCGAGACCGATCTGCTGCTGCCCGAGCGCACCGTGCCGGCGGTCGATGCGATCATCCTGTCGGGCGGCTCGGCCTTCGGCCTCGATGCCGCGGCCGGGGCCATGGCCTTCCTGGTCGAGGCCGGACGAGGATTCGCCATCGGCCCGATGCGGGTGCCGATCGTGCCGGCGGCGATCCTGTTCGATCTCCTCAACGGCGGCGACAAGGCGTGGGGGCGCTACCCGCCCTATCGCGAGCTCGGCTACCGTGCCACGGCCGTGGCCGGCGCCGACTTCGTCCTCGGTACGGCCGGAGCCGGCACCGGAGCGACCACCGCAACCTGGAAAGGCGGCCTCGGCTCCGCCTCCGCCCGTGCCGGCGCCTTCACCGTCGGCGCGATCGTCGCGCTCAACGCCCTCGGCAGCGCGACGATCGCCGACGGCCCGCATTTCTGGGCAGCGCCCTGGGAACAAGCCGGCGAGTTCGGCGGCCTCGGCCTGCCTCATCCGCTGCCTCCCGACGCCCACGCGCCGCGCACCAAGTCGCGCCGGACAGAGAACACCACCATCGCCGTCGTCGCCACCGACGCGGTGCTGAGCAAGGTCCAGGTCCGGCACCTCGCCGTGATGGCGCAGGACGGCCTTGCCCGCGCCGTCCACCCCGTCCACACCCCGCTCGACGGCGACACCGTGTTTGCTGCCGCCACGGGGCGGCTGCCGCTCGCCGACCCGGTGGAGGACATGATCGCCATCGGCAGCGCAGCCGCGGCGGCCCTGGCGCGGGCCTGCGCTCGCGCCGTCCACGAGGCGCAGGCCCTGCCCTACCCCGGCAGCCAGGTCGCCTGGCGCGACCGGTTCGCAGACGCCTGACCGGTGGATGCCGGCCTTTCGCCGGCTCCGCTCGCATGTTAGGGCGTGATGATCGCAAATCGGCCGGACACGGCATTGCCCGGCGCCCGCACGCCTCTCCCGCCATCGGATATCCCATGCCCCGCCCCCTGATCATCGCGCCTTCGATCCTTTCCGCCGACTTCGCCAAGCTGGGCGAGGAGGTGCGTGCGATCGAGGCTGCCGGCGCCGACTGGGTCCATGTCGACGTGATGGACGGGCATTTCGTGCCCAACCTGACCTTCGGCCCCGGCATCACCGCGGCGCTGCGGCCGCACTGCCGCACCCATCTCGATCTGCATCTGATGATCGCGCCGGCCGATCCCTATCTGGAGGCCTTCGCCCAGGCCGGCGCCGACACCATCACGGTGCATGCCGAGGCCGGCCCGCATCTGCACCGCTCGCTGCAGGCGATCCGGGCGATGGGCAAGCGCGCCGGCGTCTCCCTCAACCCCGCCACCCCGGAGGATGCGATCGGCTATGTGCTCGATCTCGTCGACCTCGTCCTGGTGATGAGCGTCAATCCCGGTTTCGGCGGCCAGGCCTTCCTGCCATCCGTCGTGGCAAAGATCGCCCGGGTGCGGGCGATGTTGGGCGACCGCCCGGTCGACGTCGAGGTCGATGGCGGCATCACGCCGCAGACCGCGCCGGCGGTGGTCGCCGCCGGGGCGAACGTGCTGGTCGCGGGATCGGCCGTGTTCAAGGACGGCCCGGCCGGCTATGCCGCCAACATCGCCGCGATCCGCTCGGCCGCGCAATCGGCCGCTGCCGCCTGAGCCTTGCCGCCGTTGGCGCTTCGGCAACACCTGCAGCGTAGGATCGCGTCTCATCGAGGCCGAACCATGCGCTCCTGCCTGCCGCCCCTCGCCCTCCTCGCCACGCTGCTCGCCGCGCCGCCCGCCGGCGCGCAGGGCGGGACCAAGCTCGCGGTGCTGGGGTTCGCCAAGGATGGCTCGGCCTTCGCCTTCGAGCAGTTCGGCTGGCAGACCGGCGCCCAGGATCCCTATTCGGAGCTGACCATCCTGCTCGCCGCCACCGGTGCCAGCGCCGCCGGCTCGCCCTTCACGGCCGTGATCGCCGACAAGGACGCCTCGCAGGACAGCGCCCGGGCGATGGTCTATACTGCGGCCCGGCAGGCCCTGGCCGACTTCGACATCGGCGATCCCGGCACGGTTGTCGTGCGGGCCTCGGGCGATCCAAGGGACACCGCGGCGGGGCAGGCCAGTTTCGATGCGCCGGGCCTCGGCCGGCTGACCGTGAAGCTGGAGGCGGTGCCGGTCAAATCCGTCGGCTGCGACCCGACGGGCGCCACCGTGAAGGCCCTTGCCGTCCGTCTCCTGGACGAGAAGGGCGAAACCCTGCGCACCATCCACAAGGAGCGCAGCCCGCCCGCCGGGCGCCAATGCCCGACGGGCTACGCCCTGACCGAGATCCGCTTGCTGACGCGACCGGACCAGCCGCCGGTGCTGGCCCTGATCGTCGGCATGGATCGGCCGCGGCTCGACAAGACCGAGCGGCGCTATCTTGCCTTCGTCGCCGACCTCGCCCGGCCACCCGCGGCCGAAGCCGGAGGCAGCGAATGACCGGCGACACCGTGCCGCCTCCGCCGCGATCCGCCCTGCTGTTCGGGCTAGCCTTCGCCATCCTTTCCGGCCTGGCGCTGGCGCTGGGCATCGTCCTGATCGAACAGAGCTTCAACCAGCGCAACGCCTGCGTCCTCGCCGTTCTCGTGTCGGGCGCCGCCGTCGCCGGTGTGATCGCCGCCTGGATCGGCCGCCGGCTGGCCCGGCGCTGGCCGGCATTCTGGCGCTTCGCCGCCATGGCCGTCGGCCTCACCGGCGGCACCCTGTTCATCGCCGGCGGCCTCTACAGCGTTCTCGTCCGCGACATCCTCGGCCAGTTCGACATGGATGACCTCGGCCGCGCCGACGGCATCATCCATTTCATGTACGGGCACGGGGCGCTGGCCTATCTCATGCTGGTCGGCGACTGGAACCTGCTGCTCTCCTGGCCGCTGCCAGCGGCCAGCGCCGTCGCCGCCTTCCTCTTCGCCACGCACCGGCTGTAGCGTCGCGCCGGCCGCCCTATTCCTCGGCCGGCAGCACCTGCTTGCGCCGCCCGAGCAGGGCGAGGATGGCGGCGCCCTTGACGGCCAGCGCCAGGACCAGCGTCACCACGATGATCAGGAAGGCCGCGGCAGCAATGGCCGGGCTGATGTTCTCGCGCAGCGAGGAAAACATCTGCCGCGCCAGCGTGGTCTGGTTCGGGCCAGCGACGAACAGGGTGATCACCACCTCGTCGAGCGAGGTGGCGAAGGCGAAGGCCGCGCCGGTGAGCACGCCGGGCAGGGCCAGCGGAAAGGTCACCGCCCGGAACACGGTGGCGGGCGAGGCGCCCAGGCTCGACGCCGCCCGCTCCAGCACCGGATCGATGCTGGCGAGCGAGCCGGAGACGTTGACCAGCACGAAGGGCACGCACAGCACGGCGTGGGCGATGATGACGCCGGCATAGGAGGAAGCCAGGCCCAGTCTCGCATAGAGGATCTGCATGCCGACGCCGAGCACCACTGCCGGCACCACCATCGGCAGGAGGAAGATCGAGCGCAGCAATCCGGAGGCCGGGACCAGGTTGCGCCTGAGGCCGAGGGCGGCCAGCGTGCCGACCACGGTCGAGAGCACCGTGGCCCCAGTGCCGACGATCATGCTGTTGATGATCGAGCGCTGCCAGGCGTCGCTGGTGGCGAGCGTCTCGAACCAGCGCAGCGACGGCCCCGCCATCGGATAGGTCAGGAACACGCTGTCCGTGAAGGCGAGCGGCAGGATCGCCGCCAGCGGCAGCACCAGGAAGGCGACGACCAGCGCCCCGAAGGCGAGGCGCGCGGCGTTGAAGGGCTTGCGCCAGGCCCTCATGGCTGCACCATCGGCGAACGAGACAGCCGGCCATAGATGAGATAGAGCACCATGGTCGGCACCAGCAGGAAGATGCCCAGCGCACCCGCCATGCCCCAATTGGCCGTGCCGGTGGCGTAGAAGGCGATGACGGAAGAGATCATCTGCTCGTTCGGACCGCCGACCAGCGCCGGCGTGATGTAGTAGCCCAGCGCCACCATGAAGACGAGCAGCGAGCCCGACAGCAGGCCCGGCATCGCGAGCGGCAGCATGACATGGCGGACGGCCCGCAGCGGCGGCGCCCCCAGCGAGGCGGCGGCCGGCATCAGGTTGCGCGGAATGGCGACGAGGCTGGCATAGATCGGCAGCACCATGAAGGGCAGCAGCACATGGGTCATGGCGATGAGGATGCCGGTGCGGTTGTAGATCAGCGGCAGCGAGCTCTCGATCAATCCGAGCGCCTTCAATGTCTGGTTGATCAGCCCGTTCTCCTGCAGCAGCACCATCCAGGCGGCGGTTCGCACCAGCAGCGAGGTCCACAGAGGCAGCAGCACGGCCAGCAGCAGGAGATTGCGCGTCCAGCCGGAGGTGCCCGCGATCAGCATGGCGAAGGGCAGGCCTATGGCAGCGCAAAGCAGCGTCACCTGCAGGGCGATCATGAAGGTGCGCACCATGATCATGCGGTTGACGGCCATGCCCTCGGGCACGCCGGTGATGCTGCCGTCGTCGGCGCGCTTGAGATCCACTGCCGCCAGCAGGTTGGCATCGGTGTAGGCCGGCATGCCCCGCTTCATCGCCAGCCAGAACTGCGGCTGGCCCCAGCGCGGATCGATGCCGGCCAGCGCCGGCGGACTGCCCTCGGGGGCATTGCGGACGGCCGTGGCGGTCTTCGGCAGCAGCGTCCGGAAGCCGGCCTGCTGGCTGTTGAGCGTCCGGACGGCGTCGCCGAACTGCTCCTGTGGAATGGCGTTGCGCAGGTCCTTGACCAGCGCCGCCTCGACCTCGGCAGGCGGCAGGCCCTCGCCCGGCCAGCTCGTCATTGCCTCGGCAGTGAGCGGGAAGGCCTGGCGCACCGTGCCGCCCTGCACCGCGGTGACGATCATCATGCCCAGCGGCCACAGGAAGAAGATGCCGAGGAAGGCGATCAGGGGAAGCACCAGCAGGGCGGCCTTCAGCCGCGGCGCCGTACTCATGGCAGGACCAGGGTGCAGTCGTCCGGCGCGAAGCCGGCGTGGAGCTGGGTGCCGACCGCGCGGCCGGCCGCACGCCGGTCGGCCTTCGCCACGAGGCGACGGCCGCCGATGGCCAGGTGGAGCCGGACATGGTCGCCGTGATAGACCTCGTCCTCGACCTGCACCGGCAGGCTGTTGGGAAACCTCGGGGTATCGTCGACGTGCAGCCGCTCCGGCCGCACCGAGATCAGCACCGGCGCCTCCTGGTCCGGAGCGCGGTCGGTGCGGCAGGAGATCCTGGCGCCGAGCGCCAGATCCACCATCGCCAGGCCGTCCGCGCTCGACCTGAACGTGCCCTCCAGCAGGTTGGTCTCGCCGATGAACTCGGCGACGAAGCGGGTGCGCGGCCGGTCGTACAGGCCGGAGGGGGTGTCGAGCTGCTCGATCTTGCCGAGATTGAGCACGGCGATCCGGTCCGACATGGTCAGGGCTTCGCCCTGGTCGTGGGTGACGAAGATCACGGTCAGGCCGAGCTTGCGGTGCAGCTCGCGGATCTCCAGCTGCATATGCTCGCGCAGCTGCTTGTCGAGCGCGCTGAGCGGCTCGTCCATCAGCACCACCTTGGGCTCGTAGACCAGGGCGCGCGACAGGGCGATGCGCTGCTGCTGGCCGCCGGAGAGCTGGGAGGGCTTGCGGCCCTTGACGTGGCCGAGACGCACGAGATCGAGCGCCTTGGACACCCGGCTCTCGCGCTCGGCCCGCCCGACGCCGCGCATCTTCAACGGGAACGCCACATTCTCGGCGATGGTCATGTGCGGGAACAGGGCATAGTTCTGGAACACGACGCCCATGTCGCGCTTGTGCGGCGGCAGTGCCTCGACGCGCGCCCCATCGACCATCAGGGCACCGCTGGTGGGCGCCTCGAACCCGGCCAGCATCATCAGGAGCGTGGTCTTGCCGGAGCCGGACGGCCCGAGCAGGCTGACGAACTCGCCGCGCCCGATGTCGAGGTCGAGATTGTCGACGACCGTCATCGAGCCGAAGGACTTGGTGACGGCCTCGAATTG
Organism: Labrys sp. Lb11; assembly: GCF_057554225.1. Taxonomy (NCBI): domain Bacteria; kingdom Pseudomonadati; phylum Pseudomonadota; class Alphaproteobacteria; order Hyphomicrobiales; family Xanthobacteraceae; genus Labrys; species Labrys sp. Lb11. The sequence continues at coordinate 153,523 of NZ_BAAJOT010000009.1, read as the reverse complement.
AATGAAGGAATCCATAGTCCCCGAGATCCCCCTCTGGACGCACGGCCGGCAGAGGCAGGCCATGCCGCCGGGATGCACAAGGCCGGCCCGTCCGGCTCGGCTTGCTGCGACGGAACCTGTGCCGCCGCCGACGCGGGCGCGCCGGCGGCGGGCTCGTCCCGGGCGGCTACTGGCCGAGCCAGGCGTTGAAGCGCTTGGTCAGGTCCTCGATGTTGTCGTTCCAGAACTCGATGTTGATCGGGATCGCCTCAGCCATGTTGGCGGGCAGCGTCGGCAGGTCCGCGGCGAGATCGGCCGGAACCGCCGCGGCCGCCGCCTTGTTGGGCAGTCCGTAGGCGATGTCCTGGGGCAGCTTCGACTGGTTCTCCGGCAGGCTGGCGAAGGCGATGAAGTCCATCGCCTCGTCCTTGTTGGGGCTGCCCTTGAGGATCACCCAGCTGTCGACCGCGTAGATGCTGCCGGGCCAGACGACCTTGAAATGCGTGCCCTCGGTCTTGTTGATGCCGGTGACGCGGCCATTGTAGACTGAGGTCATCACGACCTGGCCTGACTTGAGCAGCTGCAGCGGCTGGGCGCCCGACTCCCACCACACGATATCGCCCTTGATCTGGTCGAGCTTCTTGAAGGCGCGATCGACGCCTTCCGGCGTGGCCAGCGTGGCGTACACGTCCTTGGGCGCGACGCCGTCGGCCATCAGCGCGAACTCGAGCGTGTATTTCGGACCGCGGCGCAGGGCGCGCTTGCCGGGAAACGTCTTGGTGTCCCAGAAATCGGCCCAGGACTTCGGCGGATCCTTCAGCTTGTCGCCGTCATAGGACAGCAGCGTCGACCAGACGATGGCGCCGACGCCGCAATCGCTGACGGCGCTGTCGATGAACTTGTCCTTGCCGCCGAGCTTGGACCAGTCGAGCGGCTCGTAGATGCCGTCGGCGCAGCCGATCGCCAGTTCCTCGGCCTCAACCTGCACCGCGTCCCAGTTGGGCGTGCCGGCCTTGACCTTGGCCTGCAGCACGCCGATGCCGCCGTCCCAGGCCTCGTCGAGCACGGGCTTGCCGATCTTCTCCGAGAAAGGCTTGAAATAGATCTTGCGCTGGGCGTCCTGGTAGTTGCCGCCCCACGAGACGACCGTCAGGTCGCGGGCGGAGGCGGCGGTGACGCCGGCCAGCGCCGTGCCGATGGCGACGCAGGACGCGAGGAGGGCATGTCGGATACGCATCGTGGTCTTCCCCACTGTTTCGTTGCTCTGGCGACGTTGCACGGCCGGCTGAAATCGCCAGCCCGTTCCGTCGTGTCGCACGCGGCGGGACTGCCGCGCCGATTGTCCTTATCGGAACGCACTGGACGGCCGATGGCAATGGCAAGGCGGGGCCCAAGAAAAAAAATGACTGCGGGACATGGCGGGCAGCCGCGGCGCCGGCCATGGCGGGCCGTCCCGCAACCCGGCGCAGCCGTCGCGCCGCCGATCGAATCGCGCGCCGTCAGGGCATTCTGCCCGGAAATTCCGGGCTAGCCTCGACAGGCCCCCTCTGTTACGACGCGCGCGCAACAGAAGGCCTTCTCCATGATCCCTCGCTACAGCCGGCCGCAGATGGCGGCCATCTGGGAGCCGCAGACGCGCTTCCGCATCTGGTTCGAGATCGAGGCGCACGCCACCGATGCCCTCGCCGAGCTGGGCGTGGTGCCGAAGGAGGCCGCGGCGGCGATCTGGGCCAAGGCCGGGAACGCCGTCTTCGACGTCGAGCGCATCGACGAGATCGAACGCGAGGTCAAGCACGACGTCATCGCCTTCCTCACCCATGTCTCGGAGATCGTCGGCCCGCAGGCACGCTTCCTGCACCAGGGCATGACCTCTTCCGACGTGCTCGACACCTGCTTCGCCGTGCAGCTGACCCGCGCCGCCGACCTCCTGATCGAGGATGTCGACGCTCTCCTCGCCGCCCTGAAGCGCCGCGCCTTCGAGCACAAGCTGACCCCGACCATCGGCCGCAGCCATGGCATCCATGCCGAGCCGGTCACCTTCGGGCTGAAGCTGGCGCAGGCCTATGCGGAGTTCGCCCGCAGCCGCGAGCGCCTGGCGGCCGCGCGCAGGGAGGTTGCGACCTGCGCCATCTCCGGCGCCGTCGGCACGTTCGCCAACATAGACCCGCGCGTCGAAGACTATGTCGCGGAGAAGATGGGCCTTTCGGTCGAGCCCGTCTCGACCCAGGTGATCCCGCGCGACCGGCACGCCATGTTCTTCGCCACGCTCGGCGTCGTCGCCTCCTCGATCGAACGGCTCGCGATCGAGATCCGCCACCTTCAGCGCACCGAGGTGCTGGAGGCCGAGGAATTCTTCTCGGCGGGCCAGAAGGGCTCGTCCGCCATGCCGCACAAGCGCAACCCGGTGCTGACGGAGAACCTCACCGGCCTAGCCCGCATGGTGCGCGCCTATGCCCTGCCGGCCATGGAGAACGTGGCGCTCTGGCACGAGCGCGACATCTCCCATTCCTCGGTCGAGCGCATGATCGGCCCGGACGCGACTGTGACGCTCGACTTCGCGCTGGCGCGCCTCGCCGGCGTCGTCGACAAGCTGCTGATCTACCCGGAGAACATGCGCCACAACCTGGACCGGCTCGGCGGCCTGCACAATTCGCAGCGCGTGCTGCTGGCCCTGACCCAGGCCGGCGTGAGCCGCGAGGACAGCTACCGCCTGGTGCAGCGCAACGCCATGCGGGTCTGGCGCGGCGAAGGCGACTTCCTCGCCTTCCTCAAGGCCGATCCGGAGGTGTCCGCCAGGCTGTCCGACGCCGAGCTGGAAGCGATGTTCGACGAGGGCTACCATTTCAAGCATGTCGATACGATCTTCCAGCGCGTGTTCGGGCATGCGTGAGCCTGGCGGCAGCGCGGCCGGTCGAGCGGAGACGGACGAGGCATGAAGGCTTCCGACACCGATATCCTGTTTGTTCCCGGCTTCGGCAATTCCGGGCCCGACCACTGGCAGACACGCTGGCGTTCCCGGCTGTCGAGCGCGCGGACGATCGAGATGGCCGACTGGAACCAGGCCGACCGCGCCACCTGGGTCAGGGCCATCACCGAGGGCGCGCAGGCCGCGAGCCGGCCGGTGATCATCGTCGCCCATTCCCTCGGCGTTGCCGCCACCGCTCATGCCGCGCCGGGGCTGAAGGGGCGCGTCGCCGGCGCTTTCCTCGTCGGCCCGTCGGACTGGGACAAGCCGGACCTCCTGCCCGGCGTCGTGCACGACTTCGCGCCGATTCCGCGCGAGCCCCTGCCCTTTGCCTCGGTGCTGGTGGCGAGCAGCAACGATCCTTATTGCGACATCCAGAAGGCCTCGGACCTGGCCGAGGCCTGGGGCTCGGAGTTCGTCAGCGCCGGCGAGGCCGGCCACATCAACGCCGAGTCCGGCCACGGCCCCTGGCCGGAAGGCCTGATGAAGTTCGCCGGCTTCCTCTCGACGCTGAAGTGACGCCCGAGGCCGGAACGGCCTCCCGTCACTGGGCTGCCACCTGACCTTCCGCATCGATGAAGCCGCCGGACTGCCGCCGCCACAGGCCGGCATAGACGCCGCCGCGGGCCATCAGCTCGTCGTGGCTGCCGGTTTCGATCACCCGGCCGCGGTCCATCACCACCAGCCGGTCCATATGGGCGATGGTCGAGAGGCGGTGGGCGATGGCGATCACCGTCTTGCCGGCCATCAATTCGGCGAGATTGTCCTGGATCGCTGCCTCGACCTCGCTGTCGAGCGCCGACGTCGCCTCGTCCAGCACCAGGATCGGCGCATCCTTCAGGATGACACGGGCGATGGCGATGCGCTGGCGCTGGCCGCCCGAAAGCTTGACGCCGCGCTCGCCGACATGGGCGTCATAGCCCTTACGGCCCAGCCAGTCCTCCAGCGCCAGGATGAAGTCGTGCGCCTGGGCGCGCCTCGCCGCCGCGACGATCGCCGCCTCGTCGGCGTCGGGGCGGCCATAGGCGATGTTGTCGCGGATCGTGCGGTGCAGCAGCGACGTGTCCTGCGTCACCACGGAGATGGAGCCGCGCAGGCTCTCCTGGGTCACGCCGGCGATGTCCTGCCCGTCGATCAGGATGCGGCCGCCTTCGAGGTCGTAGAAGCGCAGCAGCAGGTTGACCAGCGTGGTCTTGCCGGCTCCCGAGCGGCCGACCAGCCCGATCTTCTCGCCGGGCCGGACGACGAGATCGAGCTTGTCGATCAGTCCGGCCTCGCGGCCATAGCCGAAGGAGACGGCCTCGAAACGGATGCCGCCCCGGGTGACATGCAGTTCGTCGGCGCCGCGCCGGTCGGTCAGTGCAATCGGCTTGGCGATGGTGAGCATGCCCTCCTGCACCGTGCCGACCGCCTCGAAGATGTCCGTCACCTGCATGGCGACCGAACCGGCCACCGAGGCGATCTGCCAGGCGAATGGAATGGCCATGGCGATGACGCCGACGTCGATCGCGCCGTGGATCCAGAGCCATATCGCCAGTCCCGACTCGCTGACCAGCAGCACGGCGTTGAGCGTCTGCAGCGACACGGCCAGGCCGGTGATCACCCTGAGCTGGTGGCGGAAAGTGCCGGTGTGGCGGTCGATCGCCTCGCGCACATAGGCGTCCTCCTGCTCCAGCCTGGCAAAGAGCTTCAGCGTCAGGATGTTGGTGTAGCTGTCGACGATGCGCCCGACGATCATCGAGCGGGCCTCTGAGTTGCGCTTGGAGCGGTCGCGCACGCGCGGCACGAACACCCGCAGCAGCAGGCCGTAGGCGGCGAACCACAGGATGATCGGCACGGTCAGCCGGAGGTCGACGGCGCCGAGCAGGACCAGGGCGCTGACGCCGTAGACGAGGATGCCCCAGACGGCGGTGATCGTGCTGACCGTGCTCTGGCGCAGCGATCCGCCGGTCTCCATCACCCGCGCCGCCAGACGGCCGGCAAAATCATTCTGGAAGAACGGCCAGCTCTGGCGCACGACATGGCGGTGGCTCTGCCAGCGCACCAGGCTGGTGACGTTGGCGGTGATGCCGGAATTGGAGATCAGCCCCTGCAGCGCGATCGCCAGCGGCCGGCAGACCATGACGACGCCGGCCATGGCCGCCAGGAACGGCCAGTGCTCGGTGAGAAACACCGCCGGCGGCGTGGTGGTGATCAGGCGGACGAGGTGGCCGATGAACCAGGGAATCGAGGCATCGATCATTGCCACGACCAGGCCGGCGCAGAACAGGGCGACGAACAGACCCTTGGTCTGGCGCACGAAGTGCCAATAGAAGCGCAGCAGCCCGGCCGGCGGGGGATCGTCGGCACCGGCCGCGGTCGGCGCTACGAGTCGCTCGAAATAATGGAACATGGCGTCCAGCTACGGTGCTGGCGCGGCGGTTTTATGGAAGGGCGTCCCTCCGCTCCGGGAGCCGCTCAGTAGCGTGCCCCGCCCTCCCCGGCCGTCCCGCGCGCCGCAACCAGCGCGGCCTTGGCCCCGTCGGTCAGGAAACCGATGTCGGCACCGACGGCGAGCACGTCGAAGCCGAGCTCGGCATTGCGCCGGGCCGCTTCGCCGCCGGCGCAGAAGATGGCCGTGACCTTGCCGCGCCGGCGGGCGGCGGCGACCAGTTGCTGCATCACCGCCACCGCTTCCGGCATGCGATGGTCGAGCCTCGCCCCGTTGGACAGGCTGATCGACAGGTCGCTCGGCCCGACGAAGACGCCGTCGAGGCCGGGCACGTCCAGGATGGCATCCAGGGCGTCGACCGCCGCGCGCGTCTCGATCATCGCCAGCACCAGGACGTTGTCGTTGGCGCCGGTGCGATAGCTCTCCGCCGTCAGCCCGAGCATGTCGATGGCGCGGGTCGGCCCCCAGCTGCGGCCGCCGAGGGGCGGATATTTCAGCGTGTCGACGAGGCGGCGCGCATCCTCGACGCTGTTGACCATCGGCAGCACCGCCATTTCCGCCCCGACGTCGAGAAGCCGCGCCGCTTCGCCATAGCCCTCCAGGCCGACGCGGACGGCGCTCGGCCTGCCCGCCCGCCGCACCGCCGCGATGCCGTCGCGTGCCTCGGCAAAGCCGCCCTCGCCGTGCTGCATGTCGAAGAAAGCCAGGTCGAAGCCGACCTTGACCGCGGCTTCGGCGTTGCGGGCTATGCCGGAGGATACCCAGGCCGCGAACAGTTGCTCGCCCTTGGCGAGACGGGACTTCAGGGTGAAACCGGACATGGGCAAACCACGCGATTGACAGGCAGGACGGCGCGGAGGCGCCGCCGTCATCCGATCATGTCCGCGGGCAAATGGAAAGCCTCGGGCCGGCAAATGCCGCGGGGCGGCCGGTCCAGCCCGCGGCATATCGCAGCATGCGCACCGGCCCGAGCCGTCCTGCAGGGGGCCTTCGCTGCCCTCGAAAAGACCGGGCCGGCCTCCCGCCAGGGAGACCGGCAGCGATCCTCGACGAGGATGTCTCGACGCTCCGCCGTTCAGTGGCCCGCCTGAATCTCCCGGACCGAACGGGCCAGCAGTTCGTCCATGGTGCGGCGGATCTGGTGTTCCGACTGGGCCACGCCGGCGGCTTCGAAGTCGCCTTTCACCTTGCGTACGACGTCGTCGTCGCCCGCTTCCTCGAAATCGGCCATGACCACGGCCTTGGCATAGGCCTCGGCCTCGGCACCGGCCTTGCCGAGCTTCTCGGCGGCCCATAGACCCAGCAGCTTGTTGCGCCGGGCGGTCGCCTTGAAGCGCAACTCCTCGTCATGGGCGAACTTCTTCTCGAAGCCTTCCTCGCGCTTGTCGAACGTCGTCATCGCTGTTTCCTGCTGGTCCTGGACTTGTTTCCGGGGCTTGGCCGTTGCATATAGGCGCGCAATTCCCAAATCAACAGATCGAGTGTGGCGCGTTCGGGCGCCGCCCCCGGTGTCTGTTGGTGCCACGGCGCTGTCGTTGTGCCGGAGCGAACGATCGGCTAGGCTGCCGATCGTGTCCGGCGCGATCCGCGCGCCGAATCGCCCGCCAGCCGGCCCACGGAACACTTTCGAGGAGCCTCGGCCCTTTGACGGATTTTCTCAAACCACGGTACATCCCGATGAACCGCCGCCGCCGCATCTACGAAGGCAAGGCGAAAGTCCTCTATGAAGGACCCGAGCCCGGCACGCTGATCCAACATTTCAAGGATGACGCGACCGCCTTTAACGCCAAGAAACACGAGGTCATCGACGGCAAGGGCGTGTTGAACAACCGCATCTCCGAATACCTCTTCCAGAACCTGAACGATATCGGCGTGCCCACTCACTTCATCCGGCGGCTGAACATGCGCGAGCAGCTCATCCGCGAGGTGGAGATCATTCCGCTCGAGGTCGTGGTGCGCAATGTCGCCGCCGGCTCGATCGCCACGCGCCTGGGGCTGGAGGAAGGCACGCAGCTGCCGCGTTCGATCATCGAGTTCTACTACAAGAACGACGCGCTCAACGACCCCATGGTGTCGGAGGAGCACATCACCGCCTTCGGCTGGGCCAGCCCGCCGGAAATCGACGACATCATGGCGCTCGCCATCCGCGTCAACGATTTCCTGACCGGCCTGTTCCTGGGGGTTGGCATCCGCCTGGTCGACTTCAAGATCGAATGCGGCCGCCTGTGGGAGAACGATCTGATGCGGATCGTTCTCGCCGACGAGATCTCCCCCGACAGCTGCCGGCTGTGGGACATCAAGTCGAACGACAAGCTGGACAAGGACCGCTTCCGCCGCGACATGGGCGGCCTGGTCGAAGCCTATTCGGAGGTGGCGCGCCGCCTCGGTATCCTGAACGAGATGGAAAACGTCGTGAGCAAGGGGCCGACGCTGGTTCAGTGAGCCGCGCATGCCCCGGCCCGCGTCCGCAGACGACAGGCTCGCCCGGTTCGCCGCGCGAGCCTTTCTCTTTGTCGGCATGGTCCTGCTGCTGGCCGGGTGCGACCTGTGGTTCGGCGACCGTGTGCCGATGCTGCCGCAGGCCTCCTCCTGGCAGGCATTGCCGCTGCGAGCGCTGGTCAGCCAGTCGCCGGTGCATGTCGAGGCCATGGAGCTCTGCACCAAGGCGCGCTGCGGCTATGATGCCGTCGTGGCGCGCTTCAACGCCGAGGGCGAGGCCGCCGAGCGGCTGGAGGCGACCCTCGCCGATCCGAGCGGCCTGGTGACGCTGCTGCGCAAGCACGTCCCGGGCGCCAAGACGCCGCCGCTGCGGGTCGATGCCACGCCCGTAGCGGCCGGCGGCTGGACCGGCCGGCGCGTACACATGGCCGGCGGCACCCGCCAGCATCAGATGTACGGCCTCATCGCCGGCCGCCGCGATGGGGAGAAGCTCGCTGTCGCCATCGTCGTCTCCACTTCCCCCGGCGTGACCGACACCCTCGCCCGCGCGATGATGCGCTGAGGCCGCGCCGCCGCGCATCCGCGATTGAACCGCGGCCGCGCATGCTCTAAGCGCTGCGCAGGTTCTGTTTCGATGAGGCCCCCATGAAAGCCCGTGTCGTCGTCACCCTGAAGAACGGCGTGCTTGACCCCCAGGGCAAGGCGATCGAAGGGGCGTTGGCCTCGCTCGGGATTGCCGGCGTCACCGGCGTGCGCCAGGGCAAGGTCTTCGACATCCAGATCGCCGAAAGTGACGCCCATGCCGCCGAGGCGACGCTGAAGGCGGCCTGCGAGAAGCTGCTCGCCAACACGGTGATCGAGAATTTTTCCGTCACGCTGGAGGCGTGAGCAGCCGGCCGTGATCTCGCCGGTCCGGACGGGCCTGCTCGGCGTCGCCCTCGCCGCGGCGCTCGGCGCATCTGCGCAGGCCGCGGCCCGGACCGTCGAGCGCCCCGGCTTCGCGCTGGCCTATGACGATGCGGTCTGGACGGAAAGGCCGTCCGCGCCGCCGGTCGCACTGGCGCTCACCTGCGCCGCGGCCGACTGTCCGCCGGATACCCAGCTCACTTTCGTGCTCGATCCTCGGCCCCTGCCCCGGCCCGGCGCCGGCGCCTTCACGCCCGGCGCGGTGTCCGCCGCCCTGGTGGATCTGCGGGCGCAGAGCCTGACGCCGGGCGGGCGCCTCCGGGCCGAGGCCCCGGCCGAGCCGGTCGGCCTCGGGTCCGTCTCCGGCTATCGAGCTCGCTACCAGGTCGAAGATCGCGCCCTGGCCAGAAGCGAGCTCCTTGCGGTGCTTGTGCCGTTCGGCGACGCGACGCTGCATGTCCGCCTTGCGGCCAGCCGGATCACGCCCCGGCTCGAGGAGCGTTTCGCCTCCGTGCTGGCAGCGCTGCGCTCCGGCCGGCCGGAGCCTGTGCCCGAGGACACAGGTGCAACGCCAAGGGATCGCGAAAACGGCAAGCCTCTTGACCTTCCCGGCGCCCGGCAACCATAACGGCCCGGGATCCCATAGCGACCGGACACTCATGAAGGCAGCCGTCATCACCTTTCCCGGCTCGAATCGCGAAGGCGATGTGGCCAAGGCCCTGCGCAAGGCCGGCGCCGAGGTCGTCGCGGCCTGGCATGCCGACACGGAGCTTCCCGCCGGCACCGACCTGGTCGTCCTGCCCGGTGGTTTCTCCTATGGCGACTATCTGCGCTGCGGCGCGATCGCGGCGCGGGCCGGCATCATGGATGCGGTGCGCAACCACGTCCGGCGCGGCGGCATGGCGCTGGGCATCTGCAACGGCTTCCAGATCCTCACCGATGGCGGCCTGCTGCCCGGCGTGCTGATGCGTAACGCCGACCTCAAATTCATCTGCAAGCGGGTGCATCTCAAGGTCGAACGCACCGACACCCCCTTCACCAGCGCCTACCGGCAGGGCCAGGCCATCGACGTCTGCGTCGCCCATGGCGAAGGCAATTATTTCTGTGGCCCGGCGACGCTGAAGCGGCTGGAGGACGAAGGGCTGATCGCCTTCCGCTATTGCGACGCCGACGGCAACGTCACGCCGCAGGCCAACCCGAACGGTTCGCTGAACGGCATCGCCGGCATCTATTCGCGCAATCAGCGGGTGCTCGGCATGATGCCGCATCCGGAGAACCTGATCGATCCTCTCGCCGGGGGCACCGACGGCCTGGCCCTGTTCGAGAGTCTGGTTGCCGGCCTCGTGCCGGCCTGAATCATCGCGGGACAGGCAGGAGGGAGCGAATCGATGAAGCAACAGGCTCGATATGGCATGGCCGCGGCCGGGATGGCCGCATTGCTGCTCGGCGGCTGCGGCACCGGCAGCACGCTCAGCTCGCGGCCGGAGCCTCAGGCCCCGATGGCACCGGTGACCACCGCCGAGGGCATCCAGCAGTTCGCCGTCCCGGCCAATGGCCGGGCCCTCTTCAGCGAGCGCCTGCGCGCGCTGGTGCCGGGACCGATTCTCGAGGCGAAGATCTCCAACGCCTGGCGCACGGCGGCGAGCGCCCAGACCACGCCCGACGACTATGCCGCCTGCGTCAGCGCCGTCACGGCCGGCGGCACCCAGACCTTCATGATCGTCAAGTCCGGCGGCGGCAGGGGGGCTGGCACCGGCGACGTCGTCCGCGGCGCCGATGCCGCCAAGCGCTGCAGCGATCCGGGGCGCGTCGTGCAATGGCTGCCGCTCGACGAGGCGGTGGCGGCCCGCTGAAGCCGCATGGCGATCCCTGCGCGGGATTCGCCCGCGCAGGACTTTCGGACTTCCTTCGCAAGACGACTTTTAGAAGTCCTGCGAATCGCCAGGCTATGGGCAGGATTCTCCGAATCGACGAATCGGCCCCGCGTTCCGCCCCGAAGCCCCGCCCGGCCGGCGCCGTCTCTCCCTGACGATCAGAAGGCGCGGAAGGTGATCGTCGTCTTGGTGTCGGCGATGCCGGGAATCGTCTGGACCTTCTCACCGACGAAATGGCCGATATCGATGTCGTCGCCGACATAGAACTTGGCGACGATGTCGAAGTCGCCGGCCGTCGAGTAGATCTCCGAAGCGATCTCCGATTCGGCGAGGGCGTTGGCCACCTCGTAGGTGCGGCCGAGGGCACATTTGATCTGGACGAAGAATGTCTGCATGGATTCGTTCCGCTGACCGGACCCGTCCGGCGATGGATCATATTGCGTCGGGATGGCGTTCCGCCACTGCAGGATCAATCATAGGCGCGGTGCCCTGCCGCTGAATAGAGCCACGAGACAGTAAGGTTCGATTCATAAAGGCCGGCTTATTCCACCTGAGTATGCTGGAAAGCTGGCAGCAATCCGGGCAATTTACGATTTCTTAAGAGAAGACGGCCGTGCCGGAATGAAACGGCAGCCCGGCATTCCTTAGAATCTCGTCAGGCGTTGCAGGGAAAACGTCGCGGTGCCGCGCTGTTACCCATATGCAACAACCTCATCTGATCTGCCGCTCCGGGGCCAATTCGGGCTTCCCCGCCCTTCCAGCCTCCAAACAATGATGGTACACACTGATCATGTGCTGAGGGTTGCGTCAGGGGTGGCTGCGGCAGTCTCAAGACGGCACGTTCGGTAGCTTAGTTTTCAATCTTTCATGAACGGACCAGGACCTATGAACATCCGGAACACCTTCAAGATCACCACTGCAGCCCTGGCCCTGATCGGCAGCGTGGCCGTGGCGAATGCGGCTGACCTGGCTGTGGCTCCGGTCGAGCCGGCCGCTCCGATCCCCTACGCCTTCAGCTGGACCGGCTTCTATGTCGGCGCCAACATCGGCTACGGCTTCTCCGGCGACGACAAGGTCGGCGTGCAGGGCGCTCTCTATCGCAACGACTTCGACAAGTTCGACAACTCGGGCGTGCTCGGCGGCCTCCAGGCTGGCTACAACTACCAGATGGGCTCCTTCGTGATCGGTATTGAGACCGACATCCAGGCTGCCGCCATCGACGACGACATCAGCGGCGCCACCGCCGCCATCCCCCGCGGCTTCGCCTACAAGGGCTCCACCAAGACGAACTGGTTCGGCACCCTGCGTCCGCGCGTCGGCTTCGCCTGGGATCGGGCCCTGATCTACGCCACCGGCGGTCTCGCCTACGGCGGCGTCGATTACAACCTGAAGGGCGTTACCACCAACGGCGGCGCCTTCAACATCGACAACAGCGATACCCGGGTTGGCTGGACCGCTGGTGCCGGCGTCGAATACGCCTTCACCGACAACTGGACCGCCAAGATCGAGTACAAGTACGTCAACCTCGGCAGCGACAGGGTTTCGAGCAACGTGATCGGTGGCGGTTTCGGTGCCCGTACCGTGAGCACGCAGGAGACCCCGGCCTTCAACTCGGTGACCCTCGGCATCAACTACAAGTTCTGATCCCTTCCAGATCAGTCGCATACGAAACCGGAGAAGCTCGCTTCTCCGGTTTTTTCATGTCCGGGGCCCGGGGTTGCACGGGGCGCAGCGTTTGCCCGTTTACATTCCGCGCCTGACGCCCTATCGCCTCCCCTGACCGTTCCGAGGGAGCCGAGCGTCGCATGTCAGCCTCCGCCAAGGCCGAGCCCAAGACCCAGACCGAGCCCAAGATCACGCCGGAGCTCGTGGCCCAGCATGGCCTCAAGCCGGACGAGTATCAGCACATCCTCAAGCTGATCGGCCGCCGCCCGACCTTCACCGAGCTCGGCATCTTCTCGGCCATGTGGAACGAGCACTGCTCGTACAAGTCCTCGCGCCTGCACCTGAGGAAGCTGCCCGTCACCGGGCGCTGCGTCATCCAGGGCCCGGGCGAGAATGCCGGCGTCATCGACATCGGCGACGGGCAGGCCGCCGTCTTCAAGATGGAGAGCCACAACCACCCCTCCTTCATCGAGCCCTATCAGGGCGCGACCACCGGGGTCGGCGGCATCCTGCGCGACGTCTTCACCATGGGCGCCCGGCCGATCGCCTGCATGAACGCCCTGTCCTTCGGCGCGCCGGACCACCCCAGGACCCGGCACCTGGTCTCGGGCGTCGTCGCGGGTGTCGGCGGCTACGGCAACTCCTTCGGCGTGCCGACCGTGGGCGGCTCGGTGCGCTTCCACAGCCGCTATGACGGCAATATCCTGGTCAACGCCTTCGCGCTCGGCCTCGCCGAGGCGGACAAGATCTTCTATGCCAAGGCCTCAGGCGTCGGCAATCCGATCGTCTATCTCGGCTCCAAGACCGGCCGCGACGGCATCCACGGCGCGACCATGGCCTCGGCCGAGTTCGACGACAAGTCGGAGGAAAAGCGTCCGACCGTACAGGTCGGCGACCCCTTTGCCGAGAAGCTGCTGCTCGAGGCCTGCCTGGAGCTGATGGCGACCGATTCGATCATCGCCATCCAGGACATGGGCGCGGCGGGCCTGACCTGCTCGGCCGTCGAGATGGGCGCCAAGGGCGACCTCGGCGTCGAGCTCGACCTCGACAAGGTGCCGACCCGCGAGGACGGCATGACCGCCTACGAGATGATGCTGTCCGAGAGCCAGGAGCGCATGCTGATGGTGCTCAAGCCCGGCCAGGAAGCCGAGGCCGAGGCGATCTTCCGCAAATGGGGCCTGGACTTCGCGGTGATCGGCCGTACCACCGACGACCTGCGCTTCCGCATCCTGCACCACGGCGAGGTCAAGGCGGACCTGCCGATCAAGGAACTCGGCGACGAGGCGCCGGTCTACGACCGCCCGCATGTGCCGACGCCGGCAAGGCCGGTCCTCACCGGCGCGGAGGTGGACAGGAGCGTGCCCGAATCGGAGGCGCTGCTGCGCCTGATCGGCTCGCCCGAACTGTCTTCGCGCCGCTGGGTCTGGGAGCAGTACGACCACCTGATTCTCGGCAACACCGTGCAGCCTCCCGGCGGCGACGCCGCCGTGATCCGCGTGCTGGACGGCCCCAAGGGCCTGGTCATGACCAGCGACGTGACACCGCGCTATTGCGAGGCCGATCCCTTCGAGGGCGGCAAGCAGGCGGTGGCCGAGGCTTGGCGCAACATCACCGCCGTCGGCGGGCAGCCGCTGGCGGTCACCGACAACCTGAACTTCGGCAATCCGGAGCGGCCGGAGATCATGGGCCAGTTCGTCGGTTGCCTGGACGGCATCGGCGCAGCCTGCCGGGCACTCGACTTCCCGATCGTCTCCGGCAATGTGTCGCTCTACAACGAGACCAACGGCCGCGGCATCCTGCCGACCCCGACGATCGGTGGCGTCGGCCTTGTCGACGACGTCGCGGCCACGGCGACCATCGCCATAAAGGCCGCCGGCGAGACCGTGATCGTGCTCGGCGAGACCACCGGCTGGCTCGGCCAGTCGATCTGGCTGGCCGAGATCGCCGGCCGGGAGGAAGGCGCCCCGCCGCCCGTCGACCTCGCCGCCGAGAAGCACAACGGCGATCTCGTGCGCGACCTGATCCGCGCCGGCGAGGTCACCGCATGCCATGACGTGTCCGACGGCGGCCTGCTGGTGGCCCTGGCGGAGATGGCGATGGCGGGCGGCATCGGCGTCAACCTGATCGGCGGCGCAGCCGGCATCCCCTCCCACGCCTTCTGGTTCGGCGAGGATCAGGCGCGCTACGTCGTCACGGCCAGGGCGGACGCCGCCGCCGGCGTGATGGCGCAGGCTCGCGCCGCCGGCGTGCCCGCCCTGGTCCTGGGCACAACCGGAGGCGACGCCTTGATCCTGCCGGAAGAACAGCCCATCCTCGTTGCCGAGCTGAAGGCTCGGCATGAAGGATTCCTGCCCACCCTGATGTCGAGCCGGCGCGAAGCCGCATAGGAACAGACGAGATCTTCCGGCCATGGCCATGAAAGCCGCCGACATCGAGGCGCTGATCAAGCAGTCCTTCCCCGATGCACAAGTCGAAATCCGGGACCTGGCGGGCGACGGCGACCACTATGCTGCGTCCGTCGTCTCCGAGGCGTTCCGTGGCAAGTCGCGCGTCCAGCAGCACCAGATGGTCTATGCCGCGCTCAAGGGCAATATGGGCGGCGTTTTGCATGCACTGGCCCTTACAACCGGCGTGCCAGCTCCCTAATATAGGGGGACGCCAACAGGACATCACGACATGAGCGACATCAACGCCTTCATCCAATCCGAGATCGGCAGCAACGACGTGGTGCTGTTCATGAAGGGCACAAAGGCTTTCCCGATGTGCGGGTTCTCCGGCCAGGTCGTGCAGATCCTCGACTATCTCGGCGTCCCCTACAAGGACCACAACGTCCTCGACAATCCCGAGCTGCGCAACGGCATCAAGGATTTCTCCAACTGGCCGACCATTCCCCAGCTCTACGTCAAGGGGGAATTCCTCGGCGGTTGCGACATCACCCGCGAGATGTTCCAGTCGGGCGAACTGGCCAGCCTGTTCCAGGAGAAGGGCATTCCGGTCAAGCTGCCTGCCGGCGCCTGAACGGTTTCCTCCCTATCATCGCATGAAACGCGCGGCGTGAAGGTTACGGCCTTCACGCCGCTTTTCGTTTGTGCCACCCCGCACCCGCGGAGGACAGCGCATCTTTCAGCGCGCCCGGGTCAAATTCACCACAGCGACGCCGCCGATCGCCATGGCACCGCCGGCGACGCCGAGGCTGGTCAAGGTCTCGCCCAGCCAGGCGTAGCCGATCAGCGTCGCCGTCGGCGGCACGCAGTAGAGGAAGTTGGCGGCGCGGCCGGCGGGCAGGCGCTTGAGCGCCACGGCCCAGGTGGCATAGCCGATTGCCGTCGGCACGAGCACGAGATAGGCGACGCTCAGGACGGCATCCTCGGGCGCCGCGGCGAGACTGGCTGCCGCCGAGGGTATCGCGACGAGGAAGGGCGCCGCGCCGAGGATCAGCACCCAGGCCGTGACCGCCAGGGGCGGCATGGCGCCGAGCACCGGCTTCTGCAGGATATTGGCAATGGCCGAACAGAGCGCCGCCCCCAGGATCAGCAACGCGCCGGTGTCGAGGCTGATGCTGCCGCCGGTGCTCACCGCGATCAGGCCGACGCCGGCAAAGGAGATCGCCGTGCCGGCCCAGGCGCCGAGGCCGAAGCGCTCTCCCAGCAACGGCGCCGCCATCAGGGCCACGAACACCGGCATGGTGTTGATGATGAAGCTCGCGGCCCCCGCGGGCACCGTCATCTCGCCCATGTTGAGCAGCATGGCATAGCCGGTGACGAACAGGAGACCGACGATCGAGAGCCGCGCCAGGGTCCTGCGATCCGGCAGGGTCCGATGCATCGCCAGCAGGTAGAGGCCCGCCGGCACCGCGGCGCCGAGATAGCGCGCCGCAGCCAGGTCGAGCGGGGACAGGGCCCGCAAGCCGACGCGGATCGCGGCGAAGGAGGACGCCCAGGTCACGACGGTCACGCCAATGCAGGCGAGCGCAACCGCGTCGACCCCTTGCCGATTGTCGGTCGCTGTCACAGCCGTCATGTGCTCTCCGCCTGCTTCCGCCCGGTCCGCGCCGGTTCCTCCCAGCGGCATAGGGCCGACGAACTGGGTTGAAAAGCTCGGCGATCGCGGATCAGATGTGAGCATGGTTCACAGCTCCGTCGAATTGCCACCGCTCGACACGCTCGAGGCCTTTGCCCACGCAGCTCGCAGCGGCTCCTTCTCCGCCGCCGCACAGCGGCTCGGCCTGACCCACGGCGCGATATCGCGGCAGGTGTCGCGCCTGGAGCGCTGGATGGGCGTCAAGCTGTTCCGGCGCGCGTCACGGGGCGTGACATTGACGCCTGACGGGCATCGCTTCTTCAGCCGTGCCGAGGAGGCGCTGGCGCTGCTCGGAGGGGACGGTGACCGCTGGATCCCGCGCCGCGGGCCGGCGGTGGTGCGGCTTTCGGTCACCCCGTCGATCGCCTCGCTCTGGCTGTTCTCCCGGCTCGACGTCATCGAGGCGACGGACCTTCACGTCGACCTGGTGCTGGAGCACCGCCTTGCCGATTTTGCCGAGGGCATCGACCTTGCCGTCCGTTGCGGCCGCGGCCCCTGGGCCGGCATCCGCAGCGTGCAGTTGTGGCGGGAAGACATGGTGCCGATCGCCGCGCCGGCGCTCGCGGCACGAATCGGATCGCCGCCGTCCCCCGTCCGGTTGCTGGACTGGCCGCTCCTGCACGATTCCAACATCGAGGGCTGGCGCCTCTGGCTTGCCGGTGCGGGCCTCGGCTACGCGCCGCGCCCCAAGGACCGTCGCTTCGAGGACTACAATCTCGTGATCGACGCCTGCATCCAGGGACTGGGCCTGGCGCTGGCTCGCCCGGCGCTGGCGCAGGCAGCGATCGAGGCCGGCAAGGTCGTGGTGCTCGATCCGCGCACAGCCCGCAACCCCGTCGCCTTCCACTTGATCCGGCCGGACGAGCCGCTACGCGCTCCCGCGGCCGAAATCGCCAGACGTCTGCTGCAGGCCGCCGGCGTCGAGGAGGCGGCGGTCGCGGCCTTCGTCGCTCCGCCGCAACTTCGGGCCGAGCGGAGCGCCAATCCATAGCCAGGTTCTCTCGAACCTGCTTGCACCTGTAAGTTTGAGCAGCGTTGGTTCTGCATTGAAAATGCAAAATCAATCGTGGCGAGAGCCGCGAGAAGCTGCTTAGGTTTGGCGCTCGCCGGCCACAACGTCTTCGGGGAAATGCCGCCGCCAGATTGGCGCGATCTTGTCGCGCCGGGAGACGGCCTTGGCGATCGCGTCGAGCTTGGGGCATTCCTTGCCACGCCATTGCGGGCCGATCGCCCAGTCGCTGATCACGGCGATCGCCAGATCGATGGCCGAGAAGCCGCTGAGCAGAAAGCTGCCCTCGCCCGCCGCCTGATGCTCCATCAGCATCCAGCGCTCGCGGATCCGTCGGCGCACCAGGGAGCGCATGCCGACCTCCGATGTCTCGGGCGGCGCGAAGCGCAGGGGGTAATCCGACACCTCGATCAGCGGATAGATCTCCGAGGCGATATGCATCGCCCAGCGCAGGGCGAAACGCCGGTCGGGCGCTCCGGGCTTGGGCATCAGCCCCGCCTCGGGATGGGCCTCGTCGAGCGCCAGCAAGATGGCGGCAGACTGCACCAGCACCTCGCCGTCGGGAAAGCGCAGGGCCGGAATCTTGCCGGAAGGATTGATGGCGAGGAATTGCTCCGAGCGATGTTCGTCCTTGTCGAGATCCAGGTCGATCAGTTCGACGCTCTGCCCGGCCTCCGCCAGGGCCGCCTCGATCATGAAGGAACCCGATCCGGGTTCTCCCCAAAGCGTGTACACCATCGCTGTCCCTCCCGGCGGCAAAGTGAGCCGAAGAGCTAGAAAAGAAAAGGCCGGAGACCCTTCTTTTGCGATTCGCATAGCAGGCTTGAGTGTTGCGAATAGTTCACCCGGCACAACCAGGGATTGAACTCAACAAGAATTACTCGAAATGATCAGAATTCCGGCCGGCGATAAACTTGTTTGCGACGCACAATAATTAAGATGCATCGCAAAAATTCCGGAAAAAGCCAATCGGACAGCGCCCCTGCTGAGCGAATAACAGGAAAAATATCCGCCCTGTCCGTCAGAAACGGTCAAGCCGGGCGCAATGTCGCCCTCCCGTCCCGCTTTCTGCCAGGCTCTTCTTGCGTTGGATTTCCGGCGCGTCCGGAAGATCATCGCCGGCCCGGCCCTGCAGGGCCACAGACGACAACGGCCGCCGCGTTGCCGCGGCGGCCGGTCATCGACGATAGGAACGCGCTTGGCTTAGCGCGAGTAGAACTCGACCACCAGGTTGGGCTCCATCTGCACGGGATAGGGCACGTCCTGCAGGGTGGGGATGCGGACATACTTGGCGGTCATCTTGGAATGATCGACCTCGATATAGTCCGGCACGTCACGCTCGGCGGAGGCTGAGGCCTCGAGCACCAGGGCAAGCTGCTTGGACGCGGACTTGACCTCGATCACGTCGCCGGGTTTGACCTTGAAGGACGGCACGTTGACACGGCGACCGTTGACCTTGATGTGGCCGTGGTTGACGAACTGGCGGGCGGCGAACACGGTCGGCACGAACTTGGCGCGGTAGACCACCGCGTCCAGGCGCCGCTCGAGCAGGCCGATCAGGTTGGCGGAAGAGTCGCCCTTCAGCCGGATCGCCTCGGCATAGACGCCGCGGAACTGCTTCTCGGAGATCGAGCCGTAATAGCCCTTCAGCTTCTGCTTGGCCTTGAGCTGGGTGCCGTAATCCGACAGCTTGCCCTTGCGGCGCTGGCCGTGCTGGCCGGGGCCGTACTCGCGGCGGGTGACGGGGCTCTTGCTGCGGCCCCAGATATTCTCGCCCATACGGCGATCGATCTTGTACTTGGCGGCGTGGCGCTTCGACATCGCGTCCTCTCGGGAATTGCGAAACAGGTGAGGAACGCGCCCTCCTCTGCCGGAAACCGGCCGACAGACGCTCCGGCAAGCCGGCGCATCGCGGGTGCGTAAAATACCACGCGGGACCCGAAGGCCCCGCGCGACGGCGTGGCATTAGTGCAAAGACGCCCGGATGTCAAATCTGCGACATCGCCGCTAATGCAGGGCAAGCGGCATGGCCTCGATCGTCACCTCGGGCAGGCTGCGGCCGGCGAGCGCGGCGCGCAGCGCATCCGTCACGGCGGCACCACTGGTGAAGACCGCCAGACCTTCCGCCGGCGGCGCCGGCGGACGCGGTCCGATCAGGTCAGCCGCGCGGCGGGCGATGGCCGGGGCCGGATCGAGCCAGGTGACGGGCCAGGGAGCGACACGGCGCAAGGCATCGAGCAGCAGCGGGTAATGGGTGCAGGCGAGCGTCACCACATCGGTACGGCGCCCGTCCCTGTCGACGAAGCAGGGTGCTATCTCCGCCAGCACGGCCTGGTCGGCGACGGCCTCGCCCTTGAGATGCGCCTCGGCCAACGCCGCCAGCCCCGTGGCGCCGACCAGCGTCACCTCGATACCGGCGGCATAGGTATCGATCAGAGCCCGCGTATAGTCGCGCGTCACTGTGCCCGGCGTTCCCAGCACGGCGACGCGGCCGCTGCGCGTCAAGGTCGCCGCCGGCTTGATCGCCGGTACGGTGCCGACGAAGGGTACGGAGAATCGCTGTCGCAGCGCCGGCAGAACCAGGGTCGAGGCGGTGTTGCAGGCGATCACCACCAGGTCGGGACGATGGCGGTCGATCAGACGATCCATGACCGCGGCCACGCGCGCGATCAGCCGTTCCTCGGGCAGCCCGCCATAGGGAAAGGCCGCATCGTCCGCGGCATAGACGAAGCGCGCCCCGGCCAGCGTCCTCTGCAGCTCGGAAAACACAGTGAGGCCGCCGAGGCCTGAATCGAACACGAGGACGGAAGGCGCGCGAACGGGCATGACCGCCGCTGCATAGACCGTTCCGGCCAGGAGGTCGACCCCGGAGGGCCGCCTCCCCAGCCCATCGTTGCGAGACTGGACCAACCGCCGCATGAAACTTGCGCCCGTACGCAATACCCAATCGGGCTCGGGGTCCATTCAACGCGAAGAGGGTGAACGAAGGGTTTCCAGAACCGGAAAAATCGCGTCCGGGCCGATCGCCTGGGCGCGGTCAGTCCGGCGTGCCGTCGCTCCCCGCCGGCGGCGCCTTCTCCCGCCCGGACCGCCCGCCCCGCCGGCCCGTCACCAAGGCGGCGACGACACCGCGCATGGTCTGCACGTCCTGCTCGGTCATGGCCAGGCGGTGCCAGATGTTGCGCAGGTTGCGCACCATCTGCGGGCGTTTCTCCGGCGGGGTGAGGAAGCCGGTCGCATCGAGCTCCCGCTCCAGATAGTCGAAGAAGGACAGCATGTGGCCGCGCTCGGCCGGCGGCGGCACCCGCGTCGGCGCGATCGGCGCCTGGCCGCCGGATTGGAGCTTCCACCATTCGTAGCCGACCAGCAGCACGGCCTGCGCCAGGTTGATCGAAGAGAACTCGGGATTGACCGGAAAGGAGATGATGGTGTCGGCCAGAGCCACGTCGTCGTTGGACAGGCCCATGCGCTCCGGCCCGAACAGCACGCCCGCCCGCGCCCCCTCCGGCAGGCCCCGCATCATGGCGGCAGCCTCGTCGGCGGCCAGGCAGGGCTTGAGCTGGCCGCGCTCGCGCGCCGTGGTGGCGTAGACGCGATTGAGATCGGCGATCGCAGCTTCGGTGGTGTCGAACAGGCGGGCCTCGTCCAGCACCGAGGCTGCGCCGGAGGACGCCTGGCGCGCGCCTTTCTTCGGCCAGCCGTCCCGCGGAGCGACGAGGCGCATTTCGGTCAGGCCGAAATTCAACATGGCGCGGGCGCACATGCCGATGTTCTCGGCAAGCTGCGGACGCACGAGGATCACGACGGGCGGCATCGGCCTCACCAACTCCCAATGACGGATCACGTGCTCTACAGGATCGTCCCGTCCGGTGCCACCTCACCCCGTGACGCTTCGCACGGCCTGCCGGCCGGTCCCTGCCTAGTCTTTCCCCATCGGCACGGCATTGCCCGTGTCCCAACCCAGGGATGACGACCATGCGCAAGACCATTCTCGCCCTCGTCCTGGCGGCCGGCGCCCTCGGCCTGTCCGCCACCGGCTCGCAAGCCCATTATTACGGCGGCGGCTATTACGGCGGCGGCTACTGGGGCGGCCCCCACTACTGGAATTCCGGCTATGGCTACGGCTATGGCCGCTACTGCTTCAAGAAGGTGTTCCGCGTCTACGACCCCTATTATGGCTGGGTCTATCGCAAGAAAGTCGTCTGCCGCTGATCGCGGCACGGCTTCCCACCGGGCCGCCGGCACGCGCCGGCGGCCTGCGCGCGTCGGGAGACCGGGGCGCGGCCGCTTCCCCAGCCGGCGGGGCGATGCTATAGCCCGCGCATTCCCCCAAGGCGCGAGGCGCGAGCACGATGGCGAAGATCAAGGTGGCCAATCCGGTCGTCGACATGGACGGCGACGAGATGACCCGGATCATCTGGCAGCAGATCAAGGACAAGCTGATCTTCCCCTATCTCGACATCAACCTCGATTATTACGACCTCAGCGTCCAGAATCGCGACCTCACCAACGACCGGGTGACGGTGGAAGCGGCCGAGGCCACCAAGCGCTGCGGCGTGGCGGTGAAGTGCGCCACGATCACGCCCGACGAGGCGCGCGTGAAGGAGTTCTCGCTCAAGGAGATGTGGAAGTCGCCGAACGGCACCATCCGCAATATCCTCGGCGGCGTGATCTTCCGCGAGCCGATCATCTGCAAGAACGTGCCGCGCCTCGTGCCCGGCTGGACCCAGCCGATCGTCGTCGGCCGCCATGCCTTCGGCGACCAGTACCGCGCCACCGACTTCCGCATGCCCGGCAAGGGCACGCTGACGATCAAGTTCGTCGGCGAGGACGGCCAGGTGATCGAGAAGGAGGTGTACAAGGCGCCGGGCTCCGGCGTGGCGCTGGCCATGTACAACCTCGACGACTCGATCCGCGACTTCGCCCGGGCGTCGTTCAACTACGGCCTGCAGCGCAACTATCCCGTCTATCTCTCGACGAAGAACACCATCCTCAAGGCCTATGACGGCCGCTTCAAGGACGTCTTCGCCGAGGTGTACGAGGCCGAGTTCAAGGCCGAGTACGAGAAGCGCAAGCTGCACTACGAGCACCGCCTGATCGACGACATGGTCGCCTCGGCGCTGAAGTGGTCGGGCGGCTATATCTGGGCCTGCAAGAACTATGACGGAGACGTGCAGTCCGACATCGTGGCCCAGGGCTTCGGCTCGCTCGGCCTGATGACCTCGGTGCTGCTGACCCCGGACGGCAAGACCGTCGAGGCTGAGGCGGCCCACGGCACCGTCACCCGGCACTATCGCGAGCACCAGAAGGGCAAGGAGACCTCGACCAACTCCATCGCCTCGATCTTCGCCTGGACGCGCGGCCTCGCCCATCGCGCCAAGCTCGACGACAATGCCGAGCTCGCCCGCTTCGCCTCGACCCTGGAGACCGTCTGCGTCAGCACGGTCGAAAACGGCTCGATGACCAAGGATCTGGCGCTGCTGGTCGGCCCGGAGCAGAAGTGGCTCTCGACCACCGGCTTCCTCGACAAGATCGACGAGAACCTCAAGAAGGCGATGGGTTGATCCTCGCCCTCGACGGCCGGCGCCCACGGTGCCGGCCTCTCCCGATCGACGATTTCAGAGCCCGGCCTCGCATGAGAGCCGGGCTTCTACGTTCAGAGGGTCAGGTCACGGCTTTTTCGAGCCCTTTCCTGGACCACGCGTCGGGCCAGGCTCCGTCCGGTGGATGACCTGGCCGGAGACGCGCGTGTCACGCCTCCGGCGTGTCGCCCTTGCCCCCCTCGGCCGGATCGTACTTCACCACCAGCGACCAGAAACCCCAGACCGAGGCGGCGGCGAACATCGCCGCCCAGCCGACCTGGGCGTTGAGGAACTCGAACACCGCCCAGACGCCGGGCGCAAGCGAGAACAGCAGCCGCACCCAGAGCGGCTTCATCCAGTTCGGAACGGGCTGCTGCGGCCTGGCCATGGTCAGGCCGCCGCCACGGCCGCAGTGATGGCCTCGAGCGCCGCCTCGGCCTTCGAGCCGTCCGGGCCGCCGGCCTGAGCCAGGTCCGGCCTGCCGCCGCCGCCCTTGCCGCCCAGCGCCTCCGAGCCCTTGCGCACCAGCTCGACCGCATTGAGCGAGCCGGTCAGATCATCGGTGACGCCGACGACCAGCCCGGCACGACCGTCCTCGGCAGTGGCGACGATGGCGACGACGCCGGATCCCACCTGCTTCTTGCCCTCGTCGGCGAGCGCTTTCAGATCCTTGAGCTCGACGCCCGACACCGCCCGCGCCATCACCTTGAAGCGCCCGGCCGTACGGATCTCGGCCGCGGCCGTCCCGCCGCCCATGGCCAGCTTCTTGCGCGTCTCGGCCAGGTCGCGTTCCAGCTTGCGCCGCTCGTCGAGCACGGTGGTGAGGCGCTCGCCGGCCTCGTGCACCGGCACGCGCAACAGGTCGGCGAGACCGCGCAGCAGCCGGCTTTCCTGCGCGAGGTGACGGCGCGCGCCCTCGGCGGTCAACGCCTCGATCCGGCGCACGCCGGCCGCGACGGCGCCTTCCGAGACCACGCGCACCAGGCCGATATCGCCGGTGCGGGCCACATGCGTGCCGCCGCACAGCTCCACCGACCAGGCCTTGTTGGAGCCCGGCAGCCCCTGCCCCATCGAGACCACGCGAACCTCGTCGCCATACTTCTCGCCGAACAGCGCCCGCGCCCCGGAGGCGATCGCGTCCTCCTGGCTCATCAGATGGGTGGTGACCGGCCCGTTCTGCAGCACGATGGCATTGGCCAGATCCTCGATCTCGGCCAGTTCCTCGTCGGTGATGGGCTTGGGGTGCGAGAAATCGAAGCGCAGCCGGTCCGGCGACACCAGCGATCCCTTCTGGGCGACATGATCGCCGAGCGTCAGGCGCAGCGCCTCGTGCAGCAGGTGCGTTGCCGAATGGTTGGCCCGGATCGCCGTGCGCCTGGCATGGTCGACGGCAAGCTCGAGCGCCTCGCCGACCTTGAGCGTCCCCTCTTCGACCGTGGCGGCGTGGATGAAGAGATCGCCGAGCTTCTTGTGCGTATCGGTGACGCGAACCTTGAGGCCAGCGGCGGAGATCAGGCCGGTGTCGCCCTGCTGGCCGCCCGATTCGGCGTAGAAAGGCGTCTGGTTGAGCACGACGAACCCGCTCTCGCCGGCGGCGAGGGCCTCGACCTGGCGGCCGTCCCTGACCAGCGCCAGGGCGACGCCCTCAGCCGTCTCGGTCTCGTAGCCGAGGAACTCGGTGGCGCCGGCGCTCTCGCGCAGGGAGAACCAGACCGCCTCGGTGGCGGCATCGCCGGAACCGGCCCAGGCCGCCCGGGCCTTGTCCTTCTGACGCTGCATCGCCTCGCGATAGGACGCTTCGTCGACGATGATGTTGCGCGAGCGCAGCGCGTCCTGCGTCAGGTCGAGCGGGAAGCCATAGGTGTCGTAGAGCGTGAACGCGACCTCGCCGGAGAACACCTGGCCGTCGCCGAGCTTGGCCGCCTCGGCGTCGAGCAGGGCAAGGCCGCGCTCCAGCGTGCGGTGGAAGCTCTTCTCCTCCAGCCGCAGCGTCTCGGCGATCAGCGCCTCGGCCCGCGCCAGCTCGGGATAGGCGGCGCCCATCTCGCGCACCAGCGCCGGCACCAGCTTCCACATCACCGGGTCCTTGGCGCCGAGCAGGGAGGCATGGCGCATGGCTCGGCGCATGATGCGCCTGAGCACGTTGCCGCGCCCCTCGTTCGAGGGCAGCACGCCGTCGGCGACCAGGAAGGAGGAGGCGCGCAGATGGTCGGCGATGACGCGATGGCTGGCGGCATGCGGGCCGTCGGCCGGGACGCCGATCGCCTCGACCGAGGCGCGGATCAGCGCCTGGAACAGGTCGATATCGTAGTTGTTGTGCTTGTGCTGCAGCACCGCAGCGACGCGCTCCAGGCCCATGCCGGTGTCGATGGAGGGACGCGGCAGGTCGATGCGCCCGCCGCCCGCCTGCTCCTCGAACTGCATGAAGACCAGGTTCCAGATCTCGATGAAGCGGTCGCCATCCTCGTCGGGCGAGCCGGGCGGCCCGCCGAAGATGCCCTCGCCGTGATCGTAGAAGATCTCCGAGCACGGGCCGCAGGGGCCGGTGTCGCCCATGCGCCAGAAATTGTCCGAGGTCGGGATGCGGATGATGCGGTCGTCGGAGAGGCCGGCGATCTTCCTCCACAGGGCGTGGGCGTCGTCGTCCTCGGAATAGACCGTGACCAGGAGGCGCGATTTCGGCAGGCCGAAGTCGCGCGTGATCAGGTTCCAGGCCAGCTCGATCGCCCGCTCCTTGAAATAGTCGCCGAAGGAGAAGTTCCCCAGCATCTCGAAGAAGGTGTGATGGCGCGCGGTGTAGCCGACATTGTCGAGGTCGTTGTGCTTGCCGCCGGCGCGCACGCATTTCTGGCTGGTGACGGCGCGCTGGTAGGAGCGCTTCTCCATCCCGGTGAAGACGTTCTTGAACTGCACCATGCCGGCATTGGTGAACATCAATGTCGGGTCGTTGCGCGGCACGAGCGGCGAGGACGCGACGACCTCGTGGCCGTTGCGCCCGAAATAGTCGAGGAAGGTGGACCTGATCTCGTTGACGCCGCTCATCGCCTGTTATGCCTGTTCGTGCCGGACGCGCCGGTCCTCATGGGTCGAAAGCAGCGCGTTGTAGCGACGCACCTCGCCTCTGTCGAGGATCGTCGCAACGCCGGAACCCGCCGAGGCGGCCCGGCGGGTTCCAAAAGACATGTCGGGGATGCCTCGGGCGCCCGGCGCCGCCCAGGCCAGGCTCAGTCGTCCGCGTCGGCCTCGGACGGATCGATGTTCTCGAGGATACGCTCGGCGATCAGTCCGGCGTTCTGGCGGATGGCGCTCTCGATCCGGTCGGCGATGTCGGCATTGTCCTTCAGGAACTGCTTGGCGTTCTCGCGGCCCTGGCCGAGGCGCTGGCTCTCATAGGAGAACCAGGAACCGGACTTCTCCACCACGCCGGCCTTGACGCCGAGGTCGATCAGTTCGCCGGCCTTCGAGACGCCCTCGCCGTACATGATATCGAACTCGATCTGCTTGAACGGCGGCGCCACCTTGTTCTTGACCACCTTGACCCGGGTCTGGTTGCCGATGACCTCGTCACGCTCCTTGATCGCGCCGATCCGACGGATGTCGAGCCGCACCGAGGCATAGAACTTCAGCGCATTGCCGCCGGTCGTCGTCTCCGGGCTGCCATACATCACGCCGATCTTCATGCGGATCTGGTTGATGAAGATCACCATGGTGTTGGAGCGGCCGATCGAGGCGGTGAGCTTGCGCAGCGCCTGGCTCATCAGCCTGGCCTGCAGGCCGGGCTGCGCCTCGCCCATCTCGCCCTCGATCTCGGCCTTCGGCGTCAGCGCCGCGACCGAGTCGACGACGATGACGTCGACCGCGCCCGAGCGCACCAGCGTGTCGCAGATCTCCAGCGCCTGTTCGCCGGTATCGGGCTGGGAGATCAGGAGATCGTCGAGATTGACGCCGAGCTTGCGGGCATAGACCGGGTCGAGCGCATGTTCGGCGTCGATGAAGGCGCAGACGCCACTCTTGCGCTGGGCCTCGGCGATGCAATGCAGCGCCAGCGTCGTCTTGCCCGATGATTCCGGCCCGTAGATCTCGATGACCCGGCCCCTTGGCAGGCCGCCGACGCCGAGGGCGATGTCGAGGCCGAGCGAGCCGGTGGAGATTGTCTCGATCTCCAGCGTCTTCGAGCTCTTGCCGAGCCGCATGATCGAGCCCTTGCCGAACGCACGCTCGATCTGGGAAAGGGCCGCGTCGAGCGCCTTCGTCTTGTCCATGGAAATCCCTTCGACCAACCGCAACTGCGCCTGACTCATCGCCTCGATTCCCTAACAAGCATGAACGGATTCGTCACGTGCCGACATGTACGCATTTTGTTCTTTCTGACGCAAGTTCTTTTTTTGTTCTCGAAAATTTCCAAAATATGAAGCAAATCTGACCATCGGGTCGGAGGCAAGAATGGGGTTGCCCCGCTCACGCGGACCGTTCACGGCTATGGCTGTCAGGTCAGCCTGTGATTCTCATGTCCATTTTCAAGAGGCTTTGGCAAGCAGATCTGTTCCGCGGCAGCGGCCTATTCAGTTTGTCCTGCGCATAGCCGGAGGCGAAGGCTTCGAGACGACGGTTGATCAGACTCTGATGCGCGGGTTGGCTACCGCAAGACCGCGTTTTCGTCTCGGGCCTGCCTCTGTCTCAAGCCGGGCGTCGACCTTTCGATCGGCCACAGAATCACAGCGAGGATTGCCCTACCGTGCCTCCGCCTCCGGCGATGAGCAGATGTTCAACGACGGATTTCGACAGTTCTCCCTCTTTTCGGCAGCCTGTCTTCTTTCAGGCGGCGGTGATGGCGGGATTTGTCGCAATGGCCCAAACAAATGCGGCGAGTTCGCGCGCGATGGCGACGCAGACGACATTGATCGGCTTTCCAGCCTTCGCAAGTCGACGATATCTCGCGCACAGCCGCACCTGCGCCTTCCAGGCGATTTCCTTGACAGACTGCGGCAGGAATTCGTTGCGCTCCAAAATCGCGAGTCCGACGCGCGCTGGTGAGCGATATGTCCAGGCGCCTTCGACGAGCATGCGCCGCCCGCGCGTGTTGCCCGCCTTCGTTATGCCGCCACGCGCCGTCTTGGCGCCGGACGACCGCTCGCTTGGGCACAGCCCGAGATAAGCCATGAGTTGCCTCGGGTTGGAGAAGCGGCGGAAGTCGCCGATTTCGGCGACCAAAGTCATCGCCGAAATCGCGGCGATGCCGCGCAAGGCTTGAATGGCCGCGACGACCTTCGCAAGCGACCAGGAGGGCAGAAGCTCCTGCATCTGCTTGGCCAGCCGGTCGCGTCGCGCCAGCGCCTCCTCCATTGCCTGTACAAGCTCCTCGAATGCGATCTGCCGCGCGGGATGATCAAACCGCTGGCCAGCAAGCCATTTGCGATATTTGCCGCTCCAATGTTTGCCGTCTGAATAGACCCGATCGTGCCGCAGAAGAAAGCCGGTCACCTGTTGGCGTGCTCGCCGCAAGGTCTCCACCGCCGCCTGCCTGGCGCGGCATAGGTCACGCATGGCTTCGTGCGCCTCGTCGGGAACCCAGACCGGTGTCAATTCGCCCGACCGGAACAGCGAGGCCTGGGTCACCGCATCGCGGCGATCCGTCTTCACCCGGTCGCCGGGCCGAGTGGGCACCAGCGACGGCGCCACCACCACGCATTCGTGGCCGAGCGCGACGATCTGCCGATAGAGCCCGTAGCCGCAAGGCCCGGCCTCATAGCAGAACGCCAATTGAGCGTGCTTCTTCGAGAGCCGCTCCACCAGCTTGGCGACCGCCTCCGGACGGCTCGTGATCTCGCCCAGGAACCGTGTTTCGCCTCGCCGCCCACCTTCGGCGATCGCCACCGAAATCGTCCGCTTGTGCGTATCCATCGCCACGAAAGTCGTTGTATTTTGGTCCATGGCCCGTTCCCCATGCATGAGGCTCTGACCGAAAAGCCGGTCAACCCTCGTTGTTGCATGCCGCGGAACGGGCCGCCCAAATGGACATAGCGTCTCAGCCTTTCGTATTCGAGGGGGAGATGGCCACATCTTCCACCGACAACTCCACCACGCCGGGCGACACGGCATCGATCGATCCTGGTAAATCGGCTGCTTGCTGCCCGACGACGGCCGCCGGTCTGGCTGATCGCAGACGAACGTGCGACATTTGCCGACATGGACCATGCAGCAGCGCTCAAAAGGGCTATCGACGTCGCTCAGGCTTGTATCGGCGGCCGGATTACCGCGATGCAAGCTGCCCGGGAGATGGTGTGCCTCGTAAACATCTCGCATCCTGTTTGGGACGAACTGAATGGATCGAAAGGACCGCTCGTCGCGCTGTATTTGGCCGATGATAGAGCAGATCAGGTCGGCTTTACCGACTGGGACATCGAGCGATGGCATCCGGACGTCCGGGAGCGCAAGCGAGCCGAATGGAGCGAAGCCGAGGCGGATATGACACCCGGAGTGCATGCAGCATGCCGGGCGCTGATTGAGCACGCCGCTCGCTCTAAGATCGACTGAGCGTCCTCCACCATCCTCAAAGGCACCGAGCGTCCGATTTTCGCCGATGACCTTATCGCTCTCGGCTGTTCGTGGTCCGGTCCTATCCCGCGAAATCCGGCACGGTCCATCCAAACCCGGCTATTTCGCCGGATGACGCCCTTTCTGTCCGATGACGCTTCCATGTCCGCCGTCGGGCTTGCTTGCGGCCACATCAAATTCGTTATAGACGAACTTTGTTCGCAACATACTCGGCGGAGTGGCCGTGCAGCCCGGTCCCGATCCCCTGCTCTCGCAGGAACCCTACTGGTGGGAGCATCGCCTGCGCGGCGAGGCGCAGCCCCTGCCCGCCGCGCCGGTCGACGCTGCCGTCATCGGCTCTGGCTATACCGGGCTGAACGCCGCCCTGCGCCTGGCCAAGGCCGGGGCTCGCGTCCTGGTGATCGAGGCCGGCGACCTCGGCGAAGGCGCCAGCACGCGCAATGGCGGCATGGTGTCCGGCACGCTCAAGGTCTCCCATCCCGACATGGTCCGGGGCTTCGGCCGCGAGGCCGCCGACCGGATGTTCTTCGAGGCGCAGAGTTCGGTGCTCTTCCTCGAGCGGCTGATCGCCGAGGAGGACATCGACTGCGCCTACCGCCGCAGCGGCATGTATTTCGCCGCCTATGCACCCAGGCATTTCGACGCCCTGGCCGAGGAGGCCGCCCGCCTCGACACGCTCGGGGTCAAGACCCGCATGGTGGCGAAGGCCGATCAGGCGGCCGAGGTCGCCTCGGAGCTCTACCACGGTGGCCGCATCACCGAATTCGCCGGCGGGCTGCATCCGGCCCGCTATCACGCCGGGCTGGTCCGGGCCTGCGAGCGGGCGGGCGTCGCCTTCGCCAGCCGCTGCCGCGTCGAGGCGCTGGCACGCGAGGCCGGCGGCTTCCGCCTCGCCACGACCGGCGGGCCGGTGCGCGCCGAGCGGGTGGTCGTCGCTACCAATGCCTATACCGGCCGCGCCCTGCCCTGGTTCCGCCGCCGCGTCATCCCCATCGGCAGCTACATCATCGCCACCGAGGAGCTCGATCCGGCGCGCCTCGCCGCTCTCATCCCCGCGGGCCGGATGATCCAGGACACCAAGCGCAACCTCTACTACTATCGCCTGTCGCCCGACGGCCGGCGGATGATCTTCGGCGGCCGCACCAGCTTCCGTCCGATCAGCATCGTGGAAAGCGCCCGGCGCCTGCGCCGGTCGATGAGCGACGTGTTCCCGAGCCTGGCGGACGCCGGGATCACCCACAGCTGGACCGGCTCGGTCGCCTTCACCTTCGATTCCCTGCCTCATCTCGGCGCGCATGAGGGCATCCATTTCGCCATGGGCTGCTGCGGCCAGGGCGTGGCGCTGATGAGCCATTTCGGCCATTGCCTGGCCGGCGACATCCTCGGGGGGAGCGAGCCCAGCGCCTTCGCGGCGAACCCGGCCCGGACGCTGCCCGGCTATACCGGCAATCCCTGGTTCATCCCGATCGTCGGGGAATATTACCGTTTCCTCGACCGGCTCGATCGCCCGGCCGGCCCCCGGCCTTGAGGACGCCGCCCGCCTCAGGACGGGCGCGGCGTCATGACGAAGATCGCAACCGTCTTCTCGGTCTGCGAGGGGTTGAAGAAAGTGTGCGGCAGGCGCGGGTCGAAGGTCATGGAATCCCCCGGCTCAAGCTCGAAGGTCTCGGCCTCCACCCTCACCGAGAGCCGGCCGGAGACCACGAGGATGAACTCCTCGTCCGCCCGCAGCGAGTACAGCTTGTCGCCGCCGGTGCCGCCCGGCTCGATCTCCGACCACAAGGCCTGCAGACGCGTGCTGTTGCTGGCCGTCAGCAGCGAGTCGCGCACGCCGGTGCCCCCGAAGCCGATGCCGGGCCGCTCCGCCGCGCGCACCACCGCGGACGCGGTGGAGTTGAACAGGTCGCCGATCGACAGGCCGAGGGCGTCGCACAGCCGCACCAGCGAGGCGACGGAGGGCGAGGTCTTGTCGTTCTCGATGTCGCTCAGGAAGCTCTTGGTCAGCTCCACCGTCTCGGCGACGCTCTCCAGGGTCAGGTTGAGCTGGCGGCGGCGCTCCCGGATGAGGTGGCCGAACTTCACCGGCGGCCGGTGGGGCCTGGGACTGGCAATCGGCGGGTCCTTGCGCATCGGCGCTCCTGGGCATGATCGATCCCGCGCCTCATAGCACAAGGCGCAAGTTCTCTATAAACGAATTTAGTTGACTATATACGAACTTTTTCCCCATATGGCGAACAGGGCGGAGGAAGCCGGCGTCGAGGCCATCGGCCGGAAGGTTCGGCCGAGCTCCGGGCCCACCAGAAAATCGGGGAATCGCTCCATGTCGCGCCTGTTCAAATCCGGCCTTGCCGGCGCCGTCGCTCTGGCCCTGTCGGCCCACGCCGCCGCCGCGCAGGCTCCTGCGCCGTCCTTCGTCGCGGACAAGACCCTGACCGTCTGCACGGACGCGACCTTTCCGCCGCTCGAATTCTTCGAATCCGCCGGCAATGCCGAACCCGTCGGCTTCGACATCGACTTCGCCAAGGCCCTGGCGGCCCATTGGCAGGTCGAGCCGCGGGTCATCGTCTCCGAGTTCACCGGCCTGCTGCCGGGCCTCGAGGCCGGGCGCTGCGACGCGGTGATCAGCGGCATCCTGATGACGCCGGAGCGAACCAAGTCCTATCCCGGCATCCCCTATTTCTCGACGGCGGTGCTGATGTTCACCGATGCCGGCTCCGACCTCGCGATCAAGGAACCGGCCGACCTCTCCGGCAAGGTCGTCGCCGTGCAGGCGGGCACGAGCTATCTCGCCCGGCTGGAGAAGGTCAATGCGGAGCTGGCTGCGGCCGGCCGCCCCGCCATCCGCATCCAGACCTATCCCAAGCAGACCGACGTCATCCAGCAGGTGCTGGTCCGCCGCGCCGAAGCGGCGGTGTCGCAGGACACCGAGCTCGCCTATCGCAGCCTGCAGAACGCCGGCCGGTTCAAGACGATCTACACCTTCCCCGACGCGGCCGACTTCGCCGTCTTCATCCGCCGCGCCGACGGCGACGAGGCGGCGGTCGCCGCCGCGGTCGCGGCCCTGGTCAAGGACGGAAGCCTGGGCGAGGTCGCGCGCAAATGGGGCCTGTCGCAGGACAACCTCGTTCCCGGCTCGCGCCCGTGACGCCCGCGCCCGGCATGGAGACGGCGCGATGAGCTTCGATGTCTCGGTCTTCCTCGGAGCCCTGTTCTCCCAGGCCTTCCTGCAAGGCGCATTGGTGACGGTCGCGCTCGCCATCCTGTCCCACGGGGTGGGCATCGCCATCTCCATCCCGGCGGCGCTCTATGTCGGCGGGCCGCCCGGCCCGCTGCGCTGGCTGGTAAAGGGCTTTCTCGGCATGCTGCGCGGCGCCCCCACCCTGCTCCAGTTGCTCTTCGTCTGGAACGCGCTGCCGCAGTTCTTTCCGATCTTCCGCGAGCCCTGGTTCTCGCCCTTCCTCGCCGCCTGGATCGCGCTCAGCCTGAACGAGGCGGCCTACCAGACCGAGATAAACCGGGCGGCGCTCGGCGCCGTCGACCCCGACCAGAAGCTGGCCGGCATCGCGCTCGGCCTCACCCGGCTGCAGATCCTGCGCCACGTGCTGCTGCCCCAGGCCGCGCGCGTGGCGCTGCCGCCGACGGCCAACGAGTTCATCACGCTGCTCAAGATCACCTCGCTCGCCTCGGTCATCTCCCTGTCCGAGCTCTTGAGCGTGACCTCCCGGGCCGTCGCCACCACCTTCCAGTTCACCGAGTACTACGCCGCCGCGCTCGTCTACTACCTCGTCATGGTCTACGCGCTGGTGTTCCTGCAGGGCCTCCTCGAGCGCCGGCTTGCCTGGAACGCCCCGGCCGCGCCCGCCGGCCCCGGCCTGGTGCAGCAGGCTCTCGCCTTCACCCGCCGCTCCTGACCGCCCGAGACCGGTGATCCCATGTCCGAAATGATCCGCATCGAGAATGTCCGGAAGGCCTATGCCGACTTCCAGGCCCTGGACGGCGTCAGCCTGAGCATCGCCCGGGGCGCCAAGGTGGTGATCTGCGGGCCCTCCGGCTCGGGCAAGTCCACGCTGATCCGCTGCATGAACCACCTCGTTCCCCATGACAGCGGCCTCGTCGCCATCGACGGCGTCGAGCCGAAGGGGCGTCGGGCCGTCGAAGCCATGCGACGCGAGGTCGGCATGGTGTTCCAGAACTTCAACCTCTTCCCGCACCTCACCGTGCTGGAGAACTGCGTCCTGGCGCCGATGAAGGCGCGACGGCTCGAGCGCTCCCGCGCCGAGGCTCTCGCGCAGCGTTTCCTCAGCCGCGTCCACATCGCCGAGCAGGCGCACAAATATCCCCGCCAGCTCTCCGGCGGCCAGCAGCAGCGCGTCGCCATCGCCCGGGCGCTGTGCATGGAGCCGAAGGTGATGCTGTTCGACGAGCCGACATCGGCGCTCGACCCGGAGATGGTCGGCGAGGTGCTGGACGTGATGGTCGAGCTCGCGGGCGACGGCATCACCATGGTCTGCGTCACCCACGAGATGGCATTCGCCCGCAAAGTGGCGGACGAGATCGTCTTCATGGACCGCGGCCGCATCGTCGAGGTCGCCCCGCCCGAAAAATTCTTCACCGCGCCGGAGTCGGCGCGGGCGCAGGCCTTCCTGTCGCAGCTGCGGCACTGACGGGCCGCCCCGGCCGGCGCACGAGCACGCCTTCCCAACTGGACGACTGCCATGACCGACATCGATTTCGACGCTGCCCGCAAGGAGATGGGCCGCTGGTACTGGTGGGGCATCCCCACCTTCTTCCGCTGCCCCTGGACCGAAAACCCAGCCGACAGCGACATCGCCCTGCTCGGCGTGCCGCACTCCTCCGGCAACGGCTCGACCGAGCGCGACCAGCATCTCGGCCCCCGGGCCGTGCGCCACGTCTCGGCCCAGTACCGGCGCAGCCATGGCCGCTTCGGCATCACGCCCTGGGACATCTGCCGCATCAACGACGCCGGCGACGTGCCGCTGCCCGAGGCCATGGTCAACGACGTCTCCGTCGAGCACATCGAGGCCTATGCCCGCCGCTTCAACGATGCCGGCGTACGCATCGTGGCCATGGGCGGCGACCACGGCATCACCGGGCCGCTGCTCAAGGCCGTGGCCGGGCCGCATTCGCGCCTGACCGACGGGCGCAAGGTCGCCCTGGTGCACTTCGACGCCCATACCGACAGCTACAACCACCTGCCCCATTGGCTCGGCAGCCGCCGCTCCTCGGCGCACTGGGCGAGCTATACGGTGGCCGAGGGCCATGTCGACGCCCATTGCTCGACCCAGATCGGCATCCGGCCGAATGTCGGCACGCCCGGATCGAAGAACACCAGCGAGGAACTGGGCTACCGCATCATCGGCATGGACGAGATCGAGGAGCGCGGCGTCGCCGGCGTGGTCGAGACGGTGCGCGAGCGCGTCGGCGACCTGCCGGTCTACGTCACCTTCGACCTCGACAGCCTCGATCCGGCGGACGCGCCCGGCGTCTCCAACCTGGAGCCCGGCTATCCCGGCATCCGCATCGGCGACGCCATGCGCATGCTCCAGGGCCTGCGCGGCCTGAACCTGGTCGGCGCCGACGTGGTCTGCATCATGCCGACCAAGGACAACCCGAACCAGATCACCGCGATGAACGCCATGGTGGTGATGTTCGAGCTGCTCTGCCTGATGGCCGACCGCCGCAGGACCGCGGCCGCAGCGTGAGGCCGGCCGGCGCCGCCCGGCCATGCCGGCTGCGCCGGATTGCCGCTTGCAAATGACGCAGCGTCAGCGAAAATAGCTCGCCATGATCGATCGCCTCCCCCGGTGGGGCGGAGGCGACCGCCCATTTCCAGAGCGAGCATGCCATGGTCGACATCCCCGGCAACACCACCACGACGGCAAGGTTCGTGGGCGATGTGCAGGTGGCCGCCTCCTGTTCCGGCGTGTTCGAGAGCACGAACGACAGCGACTGGATCAGGCTCGACCTGGTCGCCGGCACGACCTATCGCTTCTTCGGCCGAGACCTGACGGCGGACGGCGTCGGCGGCACGCCGGACCTGCGGCTGTTCGACGCCAACGGCGTCGAGCTGGCCCAGGGCGGCAACCGCAGCGGGACGTATAGCGCGCTCCGCTTCACCGCTGCGACCAGCGGGACCTTCTTCATCGGCGTCGAGGATCTGCATGGCGCAAAGGGCGACTACACGGTCGATGTTGTCGGCAGCAATTTCCGCGGCATCGTCATCCTCGGCGACGAGGCCGTCGACGCGGGGAGAGACCTGGGCAAGCGCTTCACCTCCGGCGGCCCGGGAGACAATGTCATCGGCGTCGACGAGTTCGACACGGTCGACGACATCATCTTCGGCGGCGGCGGTGACGACACGATCAACGCCTT
The DNA here is from genome assembly GCF_057554225.1 of Labrys sp. Lb11. Lineage (NCBI taxonomy): Bacteria > Pseudomonadati > Pseudomonadota > Alphaproteobacteria > Hyphomicrobiales > Xanthobacteraceae > Labrys > Labrys sp. Lb11. The sequence goes on along the minus strand of NZ_BAAJOT010000009.1, from coordinate 117,645 downwards.
TGCGAGCCCTAATCCGAAGATCGGCGCTCGCGACGGCTACACAATCGTCCATGGCGGCGACGGCGCCGACCGCATCTATGGATCCTACAACGGCAACGACCTCTTCGGTGACGACGGCAACGACGTGATCTTCGGAGGATACGCGGCCGACCTGCTGAACGGCGGCAGAGGCGCCGACACGATGACCGGCTGGCGCGGCAGCGACACCTACCATGTCGACAATGCCGGCGACATCGTGGACGAGAGCAACGGCAACGGCCTCGACAAGGTCTACGCCTCGATCAGCTTCAGCCTGTCCGATGCCGGCCACTGCAAGGGCAAGGTCGAGGACCTCGTCCTGACCAATGTCCACGACATCGACGGCACCGGCAATGCCTTCGAGAACCGGCTGTTCGGCAATGCCGGCGCGAACATCCTGAAGGGGCTGGAAGGCAACGACCGGCTCGACGGCCGCGGCGGCAACGACGTCCTGGTCGGCGGCGCCGGCGCCGACCAGCTGACCGGCGGCCTGGGCGCCGACCGGTTCGTGTTCAACGCCGCATCGGACAGTGCGGTATCGGCCGTCGGCCGCGACACCATCCTCGACTTCCACCGCGCCGAAGGCGACAGGATCGACCTGCGCGGCATCGACGCCGACACGACCACCGCCGGCGACCAGTCCTTCCACTTCCTCGGCACCGGCGCCTTCACCCGTCACGCCGGCGAGTTGCAGTACAAGACGGTGAGCGGCAGCGTCTTCGTCTATGGCGACGTGAACGGCGACGGCGCGGCCGACTTCTCGATCAAGGTCGCCGGGCTCACCGCGATCCAGGCCTCGGATTTCTTCCTGTAGGCAAGGCCGCGGCGGCGAGCGTCCCGCAGCCGGACAAAGGCCGGCCGCGGACGCGGTCAGCCGAGGTTGAGCTCCTTGAAGAAGTCGTTGCCCTTGTCGTCGACGACGATGAAGGCCGGGAAATCCTCCACCTCGATGCGCCAGACGGCTTCCATGCCGAGCTCGGGATATTCCAGCACCTCGACCTTGCGGATGCAGTCCCGGGCCAGGCGCGCCGCCGGGCCGCCGATCGAGCCGAGGTAGAAGCCGCCATGCTTGGCGCAGGCCTCGCGCACCTCGCGCGAGCGGTTGCCCTTGGCCAGCATCACCATCGAGCCCCCGGCCGCCTGGAACTGGTCGACATAGGCGTCCATGCGCCCGGCGGTGGTCGGGCCGAAGGAGCCGGAGGCGTAGCCCGCCGGGGTCTTCGCCGGGCCGGCATAATAGACCGGGTGGTTCTTGATGTAGTCGGGCAGCCCTCCCCCCGCCTCCAGGCGCTCACGCAGCTTGGCATGGGCAAGGTCGCGGGCGACGATCATCGGGCCGGTGAGCGAGACGCGGGTGCGGATCGGATTCCGCGACAAGGCCGACAGGATCTCCGGCATCGGCCGGGTGAGGTCGATGCGCACCACCTCGCCGCCGAGCTTGGTCTCGTCGATCTCCGGCAGGAAGCGGGCCGGGTTGTGCTCCAGTTCCTCCAGGAACACGCCCTCGCGGGTGATCTTGCCCAGCGCCTGGCGATCGGCCGAGCAGGAGACGCCGAGGCCGATCGGCAGGCTGGCGCCGTGGCGCGGCAAGCGGATGACCCGGACGTCGTGGCAGAAATACTTGCCGCCGAACTGGGCGCCGACCCCGAGCGCCTGGGTCAGCTTGTGCACCTCGGCCTCCATCTCCAGGTCGCGGAAGGCATGGCCGAGCTCGGAGCCCTGCGTCGGCAACGTGTCGAGGTAGCGGGCCGAGGCCAGCTTCACCGCCTTCAGCGTCAGTTCGGCCGAGGTGCCGCCAATGACCACGGCGAGGTGGTAGGGCGGGCAGGCCGCGGTGCCCAGCGTCAGGATCTTCTCCTTCAGGAAGGCGAGCATGCGCTCGCGCGTCAGGATCGAGGGCGTCGCCTGGTAGAGGAAGGTCTTGTTGGCCGAGCCGCCGCCCTTGGCGACGAACAGGAACTTGTAGGCCTCGTCGCCCTCGGCGCTGATCTCGATCTGCGCCGGCAGGTTGGTCCTGGTGTTCTTCTCCTCGAACATCGCCAGCGGGGCGAGCTGCGAATAACGCAGGTTCTTCTTCTCGTAGGCATCGCGGATGCCCTGGGCGATGGCGCCCTCGTCCTCGCCGTCGGTCCACACGAAGCGGCCCTTCTTGCCCATGACGATGGCGGTGCCGGTATCCTGGCACATCGGCAGCACGCCACCGGCGGCGATATTGGCGTTCTTCAGCAGGTCGTAGGCGACGAAGCGGTCATTGTCCGTCGCCTCCGGGTCGTCGAGGATCTTGCGCAGCTGCGCCAGGTGCCCGGGCCGCAGCAGATGGTTGATGTCGATGAAGGCCTGCTCGGCAAGGTGCCGCATCGCCTCCCCGTCCACCACCAGCATCTCGCGCGCGCCGAGCGTTTCGACGCGCACGCCCTCCGATGTCAATTTGCGGAACGGTGTCTCATCCTTGCCGAGCGGGAACAGCGGGACGTGGGGATAGGGCATGACGATCGGACCTGGCCAAGACGGATGCGAACCCTTCTAAGCGGAGCGGGCAGGCATTGAAAGACGGCAGGCGCCGCATCGCGCCCGCAATCCTCCTTCGCAGGCGGAGGAAGGCCGGCGCGTCGGCAGCTGTCCCGCATTCGCCGGAACGCATCATTCCGCCCCGTCGCACGCCGACGAGTCCGGCCCATCTGCTCCTATGCAGAGATGGCTACCGGCACTATCGTACGGCAGGCAAGATCGCAGGGGAATTCTCCACATGGCTGACCTTCCAGGCAACGCCACGACGACCGCCACCTTCCTGGGCGATGTGCAAAACGTCGCATCCTATTCGGGCACCTTCGAGCGGCCGGGAGACAGCGACTGGATCAGGCTCGATCTGGTCGCCGGCACCACGTATCGCATCCTCGCCCGGGACGAAATCGCGGGCGGCGCGAGCGGCGACGCCTATCTCCGCCTGTTCGACGCCGCCGGAGTGGAGCTCGCCGCCGACGACAACAGCGGCAGCGGGCAGAACGCCTATCTCAGCTTCACCGCCACGGCGAGCGGCACCTATTTCGTCGGCGTCAACGACGTCGGAAATGCTGTGGCCCAGTATATCGTCGACGTCGTCAGCAGCAATTTTGATGGCATGGTGATCGTCGATGGAGAGACGATCAATGTCGGCTCCACGGGAGAACGCTTCACGTCCGGCACCGCGGGAGACGATCATATTTACTACGACTATCAGATCGATTGGTATGGCGACATTATCTTTGGTGGCGCCGGCAATGACGAGATCAATGCCGGTTTTTCCGGCACGGATCCGCACTCAGGGGGGTATGACGCTCCGAACACGGTCTATGGCGGGGATGGTGCCGACATCATCTACGGCGGCTACAGGGGCGACACCCTGCATGGCGGGGCAGGGAACGATATTGTCTACGGCAGTCTCTACGGTTGCGTGCTCCGGGGCGACGCCGGCGACGACACCCTCTTGGGCGTCGCCGGCAACGATGTGCTGAGGGGCGGCACCGGCGCCGACACGATGGCCGGCAATGCCGGCAACGACACCTACTATGTCGACAATATCGGCGACATCGTCGACGAAACGGGCTCCTTCCCCAGCGGCCTCGACAAGGTCTATGCGTCGGTCAGCTTCAGCCTGTCCGACCCCGCCCATTGCAAGGGCACGGTCGAGAACCTCGTCCTCATCGGCTCCCAGGCACTCGACGGTACCGGCAACGAGGTCGCCAACCAGATCTTCGGCAACGGCGGCGCCAATAGGCTGGCCGGCCTTGCGGGCAATGACAGTCTCGACGGCCGCGGCGGCAACGATATCCTGGTCGGCGGGGCCGGCGCCGACAAGCTGACCGGCGGGCTCGGTGCCGACCGGTTCACCTTCACCGCGGTGTCGGACAGCACGGCCGCGAGCCGCGACACCATCCTCGATTTCAGCCACGCCCAGGGCGACAGGATCGACCTCAAGGAGATCGACGCCAACAGCGCCACCACCGGCAACCAGGCCTTCAAGTTCCTCGGCTCGGGAGCCTTCACCGATCATGCCGGCGAGTTGCGCTGCCAGGCAGTGAACGGCAGCCTCTACGTTTACGGCGACGTCAACGGCGACGGCGCCGCCGACTTCTCGGTGAGGGTGGAGGGCGTGGCCTCTCTCCAGGCGGCGGACTTCGTGCTTTAGGGCGCGCCGGCCGGCACCTGCCATGCGATGCACGGGAGGTGCCGGTCCTGTCCGGGCTCCACGAATGACGTTGCGTCATTATCGGTTGCGCCGGCCCGGCCGCCGGCCTTAAGCTGCGTCGGAGATGACCTGGAGCCCCTGCCATGGCCGACCTCCCGAACAATGCCTCCACGACAGCCGCCGTCCGCGGCGACCTGCTCACCGGCGCGTCCTATTCCGGCGTCTTCGAGACGACGGGGGACAGCGACTGGATCAAGGTCGATCTGATCGGGGGACAGACCTATCGTTTCTATGCCAACGACGAGACGGCTCCGGGCGTCAGCGGCGACACCTTCCTGCGCCTGTACGATGCCAACGGCCTGGAGTTGGCCGGGGACGATAACAGCGCCAGCGAGCAGAACTCCTATTTCAGCTTCACCGCGCCGACGACCGGCACCTATTATGCGGCCGTCAACGACGTCGACGGCGCGCGGGGGCAGTACACCGTCGACGTCATCGATGCCCGCTTCGGCGGCGCCATCTACGTCGACGGCTTCCTCGAGGCCGGCCAGGCCGGGGCCACCGGCGGCCAGCGCTTCACCTCCGGCGGACCGGGCGACGATGTCATCGACTGGACATCCGGCGTCAACGATCTTCAGACCGACCTGACGGCGGACGTGATCTTCGGCGGCGCCGGCAACGACACGATCTATGTCGGCCTGGACGACCTCGACCGCAAATGGGGCTACCGCGACGCCGACAACACCGCCTATGGCGGGGACGGCGACGATGAAATCCACGGCGCTTACCAGAACGACGTCCTGTATGGCGACAATGGCCACGACAGGATCTTCGGCGGCGTCGGAGACGACATGCTCTGGGGTGGCGCCGGCAACGATGCGCTCAGCGGCGGCTACGGCCGCGACTCCCTCAGCGGCGGCACCGGCGCCGACACCATGGCCGGCGGCGACCTCAGCGACATCTACTATGTCGACAATATCGGCGATGTCGTCGACGAAACCCTCGGCGGCGGCTGGCTCGCTTCCGGCATCGACAAGGTCTACGCCTCCGTCAGCTTCTCGCTGGCCGAGTCCGCCACCGTCAGGGGCAGGGTCGAGGATCTCGTCCTGTTCGGCAGCGCGGATCTGGACGGCACCGGCAATGCCCTCGCCAATCGGCTGTTCGGCAACGGCGGCGCCAACACGCTGAAGGGCGTGGACGGCAATGACAGCCTCGACGGCCGGGGCGGCAACGATGTCCTGGTCGGCGGGGCCGGCGCCGACAAGCTGACCGGCGGGCTCGGTGCCGACCGGTTCGTCTTCACCGCCGTGTCGGACAGCACGACGACGGCCTCGGGCCGCGACACCATCCTCGATTTCAGCCACGCCCAGGGCGACAGGATCGACCTGAAGGAGATCGACGCCAACAGTGCGACCGTCGGCAACCAGGCCTTCAAGTTCCTCGGCAGCAGCGCCTTCACCCACCACGCCGGCGAGCTGCGCTACCAGGCGGTGAACGGAAATCTCTATCTCTACGGCGACCTCAATGGCGACGGCGCCGCCGACTTCTCCATCAAGGTCGAGGGCCTGACATCGCTCCAGGCGGGAGATTTCGTCCTGTAGGCGCCCCGCTCCGCCTCCGGCATCACTGCCGCGCGCATGCCGACGGCAATGATCACGGAATTGCCGCTTGCACATGACGGTACGTCATTGATAATGGCACCGGCTGGCCCCACTCCAGGGGTGAACATGTCCGACAAGCGCGAGGCTCCGTCATGGTCGACATTCCTGGCAATGCCACCACGAAAGCCACATTCCAAGGTGATCTTGGGACCGTCGCGTCCTACTCCGGCACCTTCGAGAGACCAGGGGATGTCGACTGGATCAGGCTCGACCTGGTCGCGGGGGAAACCTACCGCTTCTTCGCCACCGACAACTGGACATCGACCATAGACCTGAGCCTGAGCCTGCTCGCCGCCGATGGAACCGAGCTTGCCCAGGGCAACAGCGTCAGCGATGAACTCGCCTCCCTGACATTCACCGCGACGACGACGGGATCCTACTTCATCGCCGCGACCAACCTTGATAGTCCGACGGACCACTATACGATCAGTGCGGTCAACGGCCGTTACCAGGGGGCGATCGTCACCGACATCGGCATCGTCGACGCCGGCCACGACATCCACCGGATGTTCACGTCCGGAAGCCCCGACGATGACATGATCGACAAGCGCGACGGGGACCGGGTGGCGGACATCATCTTCGGTGGCGCCGGCAACGACACCATTTATGCCGGTCCGGAGGAAGCCGACCCGAAGTTCGAAACCCGCGACTACGGCAACATCGTCTATGGCGGCGACGGCGACGACTGGATCGTCGGGGGAACGGACAGAGACACACTGTACGGCGATAGCGGCAACGACATGCTCGCCGGAGGACTTGGCAGCGACACTCTCTGGGGCGGCGCCGGCAACGACACGCTCGTGGGAAGCTGGGGCGCCGATCAGCTGAGCGGCGGCACCGGCGCCGACAAGATGGCCGGAGGTAACGACAGCGACACCTACTACGTCGACAACAACAGCGACATCGTCGACGAAACCGGCGCCACCGGCATCGCCGACAAGGTGTACGCCTCGATCAATTTCCGCCTGTCGGACCCCATCCATTGCAAGGGCGAGGTCGAAGATCTGGTGCTGGTCGGCGCCGCCGACATCGCCGGAACCGGCAACGCCCTCAACAACCACCTCTACGGCAACGCCGGCGCCAACACCCTGAAGGGCGCCGCGGGCAGCGACGGCCTTGACGGCCGGGGCGGCAACGACATCTTGATCGGCGGAGCCGGCGCCGACCGCCTGACCGGCGGGCTGGGCGCCGACCTGTTCGTCTTCAACGCCGCGTCGGAGAGCCCGGCCTCGGCCACCGGCCGCGACATCATCCTCGACTTCAACCGCGCCCAGGGCGACAGGATCGACCTGCACGCCATCGATGCCGCCACCACCGTGGCGGGCGACCAGGCCTTCGAGTTCATCGGTACCGCCGCCTTCAGCCATCACGCCGGCGAATTGCGCTTCCAGACGCTGAACGGCAACAGCTACGTCTATGGCGACATCGACGGCGACGGCTCGGCCGATTTCTCGGTCAAGGTCGAGCATATCGCGGCGGTTCTGGCGAGCGACTTCATCCTGTAGTCGCCGTCGCGCGGGCAACGGGGGCGGCCCTGCTCCGGGCCCGGCCGCGCGGCGCTCCGGCCGCGACGACAAGGGGCCGGCGGGTTTCATCGCCGTCCACCCGGGAAAGGCGCCGGGCAGCGGGCTCGTGCATCTGGACGTCGTCGCGCCGACATGACAGGGTCGCATCCGGACTCGCGTCTGTCCTGCATCGGAGAATTTCCATGGCGTCCGCCGCTACCCAAGCCTTCGTCCCCCTGCGCCTCGACGGCCAACCCCTGCTTCACAAGGCGGTGGCGGTGCTGGCCGGCACGCTGCTCCTGGCGATTTCGTCCTGGATCACCATCCCGATGGTGCCGGTGCCGATGACCATGCAGACCTTCGCGGTGCTCGCCATCGGCGCGCTCTATGGCTGGCGCCTCGGCGCCCTGACCGTGCTGGCCTGGCTCGGCGAAGCGGCGATCGGCCTGCCGGTGCTGGCCGAGTTCAAGACCCTCTACATGGTCCACACCACCTTCGGCTATCTCGCCGGCTTCGTCCTTGCCGCCGCCCTGGTCGGCTGGCTGGCCGAGCGGCGCTGGACCAGCGGCAACCTCGCCCTGTCCGCCCTTGCCATGGTGCTCGGCCACGTCGTCATCTTCGCCCTCGGCGCCGCCTGGCTCTGGTATCTGTTCGGCGCCGAGATCGCCGTCACCAAGGGCGTCACGCCCTTCCTGTTCGGCTCGGTGCTGAAGTCGGCCCTCGCCGTCGCCGCCGTCGAAGCCGCGCGCCGCGGCCGCCGCAGCGCATGACGGTCCGGCTGCGGGGCCACCACCTGCTCTGCATGCTGACCTATGCCGGCAGGGGCTACACCCCTGCCTTCATCGAGACCTTCGACCGTATCGTCACGCGGATCGGCGCCGGCGAGGACATCCTCCTTGTCGCCGGTCCCGACGATGTCTGCGCGCCGCTGCTCGGCGAGGCCGAGCCGCATTGCTTCAAGGCCAGCGCCGCCCGGCGCGACGCCGATGCCCTGGCTGCCACCGGCGCCATCCTGCAACTCCCCCTCGCCCCCGGCAGTTCCCTCCGCCTCGATGCCTCGGGGATCGCCACCCTGCGCGCCAACTTCACCGCCGGCACCACGCGCACCGCCTGCACCGGCTGCGAATGGGCCGCGCTGTGCACCGGCATCGCGGCCGAGAACTTCGCCGGGACGCGCCTGACTGCCGGACCTTCAGGTCACGGTGAGTTCCTCTCCAGGCCATCGACCCGTCCCGGACATTCCGGCCGCCCTCTCCTCCCGCAGGGTGCTGCGAGGACTCCCGACTCGACCGAGTGAAGGGACTTCCCCTCTCGCATTTCCAGATCGCGGCAGACGGAATTCCAATCAGCGGATTGTTGACTTCCAATCAGCCGACATGAATAGTTCCGATAGTCCGTCATTCGGGGATGGCATGTTCGCACGGTTCGTGGAGCGGCGGGCCGAGGAGGCTCTTGTCGATACACCGGTGGTCCTGATCGTGGGACCTCGCCGGGCCGGCAAGACCACGCTCGTCAGAAAGATGGCGGAAGCCGGCCGCACGTATATCACGCTCGACGATCACACGGTGCTCGAGGCCGCCAGATCCGATCCGGTCGGCTTCATCCGTGGCCTGGACCTCGCCATCATCGACGAGATCCAGCGCGCGCCCGACCTTCTGCTGGCGATCAAGAAGACGGTCGACGAAGATTATCGTCCGGGCCGGTTCCTGCTCACCGGCTCGGCGAATGTCCTAACCCTGCCGCGGGTCGCCGACAGCCTCGCCGGCCGGATGGAGACCATCCGGATGCTGCCGCTGGCGAGGGCCGAAGTCGAAGGCCGGACGCCGACCTTTCTGGAGCGCCTCTTCGAGGGAACGCTACGGAGCCAGCGTGACGTGCTCGTCGGCGATGATCTGGTCCGGCTCGTCCTGCTCGGTGGCTTCCCCGAAGTGATCAGCCGCGAGAGCGAACGGCGGCGGCAGGACTGGCTACGTTCCTATCTCACGGCGATCCTCACGCGTGATCTGCGGGACATCGCCGATGTGGAGAAGCTGACCGAGCTTCCCAGATTCGTGCGGCTGCTGGCCGAGCATTCCGGCCAGTTGGTCAACTATTCGCAGTTCGGGGCCGGCATCAACGTCAGCCACAAGACGGGGCAGCGTTATGTGGGGCTGCTCGAACAGGTGTTCCTGATCGCGACGTTGCAGCCGTGGTTCACCAGCGCGTTGAAGCGGATCGTCAAGACGCCAAAACTGCATTTCCTCGATTCCGGCCTGCTGGCAGCCGTGCGGGGATTGACCTTCGATCGGGTGAAGGCGGATCGCGGCACGTTCGGCGCATTGCTGGAGAGCTTCGTGTTCTCCGAAGTGCTGAAGCTGATGACGGCCTCGGACCTTCGGCTGGCGCCCCACCATTTCCGCGATCGGGACATGAGCGAGGTGGACATCGTGCTGGAGCGCAATGACGGCATGATCGCAGGGATCGAGGTCAAGGCGAGCGCCACGGTCAGGGCCGGTGACTTCGGAGGCCTCCGGGCTTTGGCCGAAGCTTGTGGGGACCGCTTCGCCTTCGGCGCCGTCCTCTATGACAGCACCGATGTCGTGCCGTTCGGCGACAAGCTAGCAGCGGTGCCGTTGTCGAGCTTGTGGGGCTGAGCGTGATGGGCCGGGCAAAAGCAGTAAGACTGATCGAGCGGGGCATGGAATGAACGGCGGCAGGGCGCACTCGAACATTCAGCCAGGCACCTTCGTCGAAGTGCGGGGTAAACCGTGGCTTGTGGAAGAATTGACCGGCGAGGATGGCGGCCTTCCCGCACTAAGCTTGTCCTGCATTTCTGACGATGCCCAAGGCGAACAGCTCGAGGTTCTATGGGATGCCGAGATCGGTAAGAGGATCCTCGACGAGGATCGATGGACAAGTGTCGGCGTCGGCAGTCCAGACAGCGCTGACGTTCTGGCTGCGCATATCCGAGCGGTCAGATGGCGATCGGCGACGGCTGCCGATCGGGATTTGCTGCAGGCACCGTTCCGCGCGGGAATCAGGCTCGACGCCTATCAGCTTCTCCCTCTGCGCAAGGCGCTGCGTCTGCCGCGGGTCAACCTGCTGATCGCCGACGATGTCGGTCTCGGCAAGACGATCGAAGCGGGTCTTGTCGCACGGGAACTCCTGCTCAGACGCCGAGTGGACTTCATCGTGATCTCGGCGCCGCCGGCGATGACGGTGCAGTGGAAAGATGAGTTGGAGGCGAAGTTCGGCCTTTCGTTCGAGATCGTAGACAGGGACCGCATCAGCGAACTGCGGCGCTTACGGGGGTTCTCAGTAAATCCGTGGACCACGGGTTCGCGCTTTATCGTGTCGCATCGCCTGTTGACCGACGAGACCTACGCCGCGGGCCTGCGCGATGTCCTCGGGGAGTTTCGTGCGCGGGCCCTGTTCATCCTGGACGAGGCCCACCACGCCGCTCCGTCGGCGGGCACGCAATACGCCGTTTCCAGTCAGCTCACGAAAGCGGTCAGGGAACTCGCGGAACGCTTCGAGCATCGGCTGTTCCTGACCGCCACGCCCCATAATGGGCACTCCAACAGCTTCTCCGCCCTCCTCGAGATGCTCGACCCGCAGCGATTCACGCGTGGTGTCGAGGTCCGGCCGCGCGATCTCGAGCCGGTCATGGTGCGCCGGTTGAAGGCCGATCTCCGCCGTCTCGGCGAGGCGTTCCCGGAACGGGTCGTCGAGCCGATCTCGATCGACGGCCTGCCGGAGGATGCTCCCGAACTGGCGCTTGCACGGCTGCTCGCCGCCTATGGCGAGCTGCGCATGAATCGCATCGCGAAGCTCAGCAGTCAGAAGGCGGCACTCGCCAAACTGGCCTTTGTCGGCCTTCAGCAGAGGCTTCTGTCATCGATCGCCGCATTCGCTCGAACGCTGAAGACCCACCGCGTCACCCTGCAAAAGGTGCTGGATGGCGAAGAGGTCGCGCGCGCGACGGCCGCCGCGACCGCGTTCGTGGCCGCACCGACACCGGAGGACAACGCCGAGCTGGGCCTGGAAGAGGAAGATGCCGAAAAAGCCATGGCCGCCGACGAAGAAGCGGAAGCGGCCACCGCTTCCGCGGCCGGCGTCGTCGACGCCACGCTGGAGGACCTGCGCGCCGAACTGGCGGTTGTCGACGAGATGCTCGCGCTGGCCGAAAAGCATGCCGCGCGGCCTGACGCGCGCGTGAGCTGGCTGGTTGAGTGGATCCGCAAGTCTATGTTGGACGGCCAACAGTGGAATCGGCGCCGGCTGATCATCTTCACCGAGTGGGAGGATACGAGGCGCTGGCTGGAAAGGCGGTTGCGGGAAGGGCTGGCCGATACCGATCGCATTGACGATCGGATTGGCGTCTTCAGCGGTGCCACGGGGGCGGATCGCCGCGAGCAGATCAAGCACGCCTTCAACGCCGATCCCGATAGTGAGCCCCTGCGGATTCTGATCTGCACCGACGCAGCACGGGAGGGCATCAACCTTCAATCCTACTGCTCGGATCTCCTGCATTTCGATCTGCCGTGGAATCCATCACGCCTGGAGCAGCGGAACGGCCGCATCGATCGCAAGCTCCAGCCTGCGAAGCAGGCCTTCTGCCGCTATTTCCGATACGAGCAGCGCGAGGCGGACATTGTTCTCGATGCGCTGGTCTGGAAGACCGAGACCATTCGCGAGGAACTCGGCTCCGTCGGCCAGGTCATCGAAGATCGCATTGCCAAACGGCTGGCCGAAGACGGTATCGCGCGTGGACAGGGGAAGGCGCTCGCTCGCGCAATCTCCGATGAGAACGACACGGAGCGGCTCGGCAAGGCCCAGTCCGAAATGGACGATGAGGAGAAGGTCCGTCACGAGCGTCTTTTGAAGGAACAGGACGACCTGAGGCGTATCCTCGAACGCTCCCGGGAAAGGGTCGGCGTCGATCCCGACGATCTTGAGCGGGTCGCTGCCGCGGCGTTGTCGCGGGCAGGCTTCGCCCTCAATAGTGCGCGCGGCGAGAGCGTCGGCAGGACCGTCACCTATCGACTGGACCCGTCCGATCCTGCCTTCTCCAGGGACGCCGGGTGGGATGACGCCTTCGATGATCTGCGGGTTCGGCCGCGCAAGCGCGGCGAGCGCCTCGGCGATTGGCGGCGCAACGCTCCGATCCGGTCTATCGCGTTCGAGCCTCCGGTTCTCGGCGACGGTCGCGACGCCACCGATGTCGTGCAAGTGCATCTGGAGCATCGCCTGGTCCGGCGTCTGATTTCCCGCTTTCTGAGTCAGGGGTTCCAGTCAAATCTGTCTCGGCTCTCGGTCATCACCGGTCCCGGCGCTCAGCCGCGCGTCGTGCTGATGGGCCGCCTGGCCGTCTATGGCGCCGGCGCGGCGCGGCTGCATGAGGAGATCATCCCGATCACGGCCATCTGGACGGAATCCGAACGGGGCAGAAAGCCGCTCCGAGCACTGGGAGAGAGCGGCGAAGAACGAACGCTGAACCAGCTCGAGGAGGCGTTGCGCGACGCGCGCGAGGCTCCCGCTTCGGTAGTTGCAAGGATTCAGTCGCTCGTCGCCCAGGACATCGCCGACCTGACCCCGGCGCTCGAAGCAATCGCGAACGAGCGCCTTGGCGAGGTCAAGGCCCAGCTTGCCAAGCGGGGAGAGGAGGAGGCGCGATCCTTGGCGAGCCTGCTGGAGCAGCAGCAGAAACGCATCGCCAAGGCGTCCCAGGAGTTCAATCCGGAGCAACTCACCCTCGACCTCGTACCCGAGGAACGACGAGAGCGCGAAGCCGACCGGCGGCACTGGCAAACGCGCCTCTCGCGTCTTGAACAGGAGCTTCGCGACGAGCCGAAGCGTCTGCGCGACTCCTATGACGTCAAGGCTCACCGGCTGGAGCCGGTCGGCATCGTCTATCTCTGGCCGGTGTCGGGGTGAGCGCGATGGCTGACGTTCTCTACCGCGACCCTGACATCGAATGGCTCGATCACGTCCAGCCGGTCGGGCTGGTCGTTGCGCCGAGCGTTCTCAAGGAACTGGGCCTGACGCCGCTGCATCAGAGCCCAATCGATACGGCCGAGGCCGCCGAGTACCTCAATCCGGATGTGCCCGGGCCGGCGCTGCCCGACCCTTGGGTCTTCATGGAGAAGGTGCTCGGCTGGAACGCCGCCCATGTTGCAGGAGCGCCAGGCGGACCGGAACTGCCGGACACCCTGCTGGTGAGCCTGCCCGAGCATGGGACAACGCTGGCGCCTACATGGGCAGTGGCCGAACTCGGCCAGACTGGCCAGCCGTGGCAGCTTCTCGTCCGCATCGAAGCGGCGAGCATCGAACCGGATGGCCGAGCCCAGCTCGATGGTTGGGAAGCCTCGCCGCATCAACGCTTCGAGCGCCTGCTGAGAGACACCGGTGTATTCGCCGGCGTGCTGATCACTGACCGGGAGCTGCGTCTCGTCTATGCCCCACGCGGCGAGACATCGGGCTATCTGTCCTTCCCGCTGCGCCCGCTCGGCATGGTGGCCGGGCGACCGATGCTGGGCGGGTTGAAGCTTCTCCTCGATAGCTCGTCTCTGTTCACGGCCGCTGACACGCACCGCCTTCCGGCACTCCTGAAGAAGAGCCGCGACGCCCAGGCGTCGGTCTCGACCGAGCTCGCCGGTCAGGTCCTCGGCGCGCTGCACGAGCTGCTGCGCGGCCTCGACACGGCCGATGCCGATCTGATCCGGGAATTGGCGCACTCGAGCCCCGGCCACCTCTATGAGGGGCTGCTCACCGTCCTTATGCGGCTGGTCTTCATCCTCTACGCCGAGGATCGCGATCTGCTGCCGTCGCGCGCCGACGCCCGTGCGCGGACGATCTACGAGACCAGCTACTCGGTCCGGGGCCTTTACGCGAGGCTCGCCGAGGATGCCGCGCTCAACCCCGACACTATGGATGAGCGACGCGGCGGCTGGGGGCAATTGCTTGCGCTCTTCCGGCTGATCCACAAGGGGCATCCATCGCACTTCGTGCAGGCGCGCGGCGGCAAGCTGTTCGATCCGGACGAGTTCTCCTTTCTGGAAGGCCGCAAGGCCAAGGATGACCAGCCCCGCATCCTGAACGTCTCGGACGGCTGCATCCTGCGCATCCTCGAAGGGCTGATGACCCTCAAACTACGCGGTCAGGAGCGCCAACGGCTGTCCTACCGCACGCTGGACGTCGAGCAGATCGGCTCGGTTTACGAGACGGTGATGGGCTTCACCGTCGAGGTGGCCAGGAGCAGCGTGCTCGCGATCAAGGCCGGCAAGAACAACCGCACGCCGGTGTTCGTGGCGCTCGACGAGCTGCTGGCCCGCAAGGGCAAGGACAGGATCAAGGACCTGAAGGAGAATGTCGGCCGCTCGCTCACGGCCGCGCAGGCGAAGCCTGTCGAAGCGGCGAAGAGCGTCGAGGACCTGGCCGCCGCCTTCGAGAGCATGGTGGATGAGCGCGGATCGCCGCGCCATGCCATGGCGCCGGCCGGGACGCCGATCCTCCAACCGACCGGCGAGCGTCGCCGCACTGGCAGCCACTATACGCCCCGGAGCCTCACCCAGCCGATCGTCGCTCATGCGCTCGAGCCGGCCTTCGAGCGGCTGGGGCCGGATGCGACGCCGGAGCAGATTCTCGATCTCAAGGTTTGCGACCCGGCGATGGGCTCGGGCGCCTTTCTGGTCGAGGCCTGCCGCGCCATCGCGACCCGGCTGGTGGCGGCGTGGGTGCGCTGGCCCGAGACGCGGCCGGTCATTCCGGCCGATGAAGACGAGGAGTTGCACGCCCGCCGCCTTGTCGCGCAACGCTGCCTCTACGGGGTGGACAAGAACCCGCGTGCCGTCGATCTGGCGAAGCTTTCGCTGTGGCTTGCGACGCTGGCCAAGGATCACGAGTTCACCTTCCTCGATCATGCGCTGAAATGCGGCGACAGCCTCGTGGGGCTCGACGCGGCGCAGATCGCGGCGATGCACTGGGACACGTCGAAACCTGGGCTGCCGCTGTTCCGCCAATTCGTGGCGGATCGCGTGGCCGAAGCGACGAAGGCGCGCGCCGAAATCCGGTCGGCGCCCGATCATACGTTGCGCGCCATCCTGGAGCAGAAGCACAAGTTCGTGGAAAGCCGCGTGGAGCATGTGCGCGTGCTCGGCGACGCGATGCTTTCCGCCTTCTTTGCGGATGACAAGCCGAAGGCGCGCGAGAAGCGCCGCGCCACGGTCGAAAGCTGGGTTACTGGTATTGGGTCGACAAAGTGGAATGAACTCACGGTCGCCGCTGAAAGCCTACACGTCGGCGAGCATCCGCTGACGCCGTTTCATTGGACCGTCGAGTTCCCCGAAGTTTTTGGGCGGGACAATGCGGGGTTCGATGCGATCGTCGGCAATCCGCCGTTTGCCGGCAAGAACACGATCATCGCGGGAAACCGGAAGAACTATCTGCCATGGCTTCAAACGCTTCATATCGGTGCGCATGGCAATGCTGATCTGGTAGCGCACTTTTTCCGACGCGCATTCGGGCTGCTGCGGCAAGGCGGTGTCTCGGGCCTGATTGCGACGAACACGATCGGCCAAGGCGACACCCGCGACACCGGCCTCGCCGCAATCATCGGCCAAGGTGGTGCCATCGCGCGGGCGACCCGGCGGCTGAAATGGCCAGGCGAAGCCGCGGTTGTGGTGAGTGTAGTCCATGTCGTCAGAGGCGTCGTCCGCTCTCCGATCATCGATGGCCGGCAAGTGCGACGCATCTCGGCTTATCTAGTCGAGGGGGATCTCGACCGCGCACCGGCGCGGCTAGCGGCGAACAGTGGAAAGTCGTTCGAAGGCACCAAAATACTTGGAATAGGTTTTACTTTTGATGACCAGTCGTCGCCCGGTTCAACAGCCACTTTGACCGATATGGCGATGCTCGTTGCTAAGAATCCCAGAAACTCTGATCGGATATTTCCATATATCGGTGGTGAAGAAATCAATAATAGCCCCACTCACTCTCACCATCGCTACGTAATAGACTTTGACGATTTTTCTGAGGATACAGTTCGAACGAAGTGGCCAGATTTGATGTCTCTTGTCGAAGAGAGAGTTAGGCCAGCCCGCAAACTGGACAAGAGAGAAATTTATAGAAGGTACTGGTGGAGGTTCGGAGAGAGACGGGCCGCTCTTTATCCAGCAATTAGAGATCTGCGTCGAGTTTTGGCACTGGCTCGGGTGAGCCCACATATAAGCTTCACTTTCTTGCCTTCAACTATGATTTATAGCGATAAAGTTGTTGTCTTTCCTTTTGATGTGGACTCTGCTCTTTCTGTCTTGAGCAGCAGAACTCACGAGTGTTGGGCAAGATACTTTACGTCGTCGTTGAAGGATGACGTTAACTACGCCCCGACGGACTGCATGAGAAACTTTCCTTTCCCGCTTGGTTTTGAAGCCTCTTGTACCCTTGAAACTACTGGCTGCGTCTACCACGACCATCGCGCAGCATTGATGGTCGCCCGCAATGAGGGCATGACCAAGACTTACAATCGCTTCCACGACCGGAGCGAAACCGCCACAGACATCGTGCGCCTGCGCGAGCTGCATGCTGCGATGGATCGTGCGGTGCTCGAAGCCTATGGCTGGCGCGATCTCGCCGAACGCGCAGCGCCGGTCTTCCTCGATGAGTCCAACGAGGACGACCACACCTATCAGGGCCGCCTGTTCTGGCCTTCCGATTTCCGCGACGAAGTCCTCGCCCGCCTCCTCGCCCTCAACGCCGAACGCGCCGAAGCCGAGCGCGCCGCCGGCCTGGCCGTGGACGACGGTGAGGATCGGGATGACGAAGGGGAAGCCGCGTGACCATCTCGCCTTCATACCTGGACAAGATCGAGCGAATAGCACCGCGTCTGTTCACTCTTGGCGATGACGTCATCGACCGACTGATCGATGGGGGTGACGTGCTCGAAGATTCGGGTTTTTCACCAGAGGTGAAGGGCAAGTTCGGCCATTTCTACGCCCCGTTCGATTGGATCAACGATGAGGCGGATATCGTGCTGATCGGGATAACCCCCGGGAGGTCGCAGGCGAAATCGGCGCTGAAGTCGCTCCGCGGTGCGCTTCGCGCAGGCTTGCCACCCGCGGAGGCTGCGAGGATCGCCAAGCAAGCCGCATCGTTCGATGGCGAGATGCGCCGAATTGCAGCCCAGCTGATGAACCGGTTCAACCTGCACAGGCTTTTCGGGCTGGACGATTCCGCCGAGCTTTTTGGAGGCGCCAGCCGCCGGGCGCACTACACCTCTCTGCTGCGCTATCCCGTCCTGCACTGGCAAACCAAGAAGAAGCGGAACAGCTCGAATGAGACAGGCTGGTTCGATTTCAGCGGCGGGGATGCCGCGTTTTCCGAGCCGCTTTTGCGACGCTTGGCCGCCGAACATTTCGAAACGGAGATAGCCCAGTTCCGGACTGCGTGGCTGATTCCATTTGGATCCGTTCCTGCAACGGCTCTCGCCGAACTGGCCACCCGTGGGGTTATCGACTCCGGGCGCGTGCTCCCGGGCATCAATCACCCGTCTGGTACGCAGCGCAATCGGCACAACTGTCAGCTCAATACGTCTGACGACCATTCGGGGTGTGGACAAAACGTCGGCTGCGAGACGATCCGGAGCAGAAGTTCACGCCTGGAAAAGATTGTCGAAGGCCATCTGGCCCTAACTTCGGAATAGGATTCTCGCATGGGGGGCATCTCTGACGAGCACGTCGAATGGGCGATTGTGAATCGCCTGAAAGCGATGATGGACGAGCCACCGAAGACGACGTTCAACGTGACGCAGAGCTTTGCACTCTTCAGCAGCGTGTTGCTGTGGACCAAGAACCGGGCATGGGTGGCGGGGAATCGTGGCCTGCGGCGCGACTGGGACGATCCGGCCGACCGTCGCGCGCATGATGTCCGCGAAGCGATGCGCGGGAGGCTAATCACGCAAGCGCCCTGGGACCTCACGCTGGTGACGCCCCGGATCGCCTTGGTCTATGGCGATGACGAGCCGGCCAACCCTCAGCGGCCGGTCAACAGAGACTTCGAGGCCATGACGGCGGAAGACTTCTTCAAATGGCTCCGCGATGCGCTCGCGCACGGTGACGGCCGGACGATCCGCCCCATGCACAAAGTGTCGCCACGCACCGGAAAGACGCTGCTTGCCGGTTTCCATATCGTCTTCGAAGCCGAGCGGGGTGCGACGCGCAAACTGACGCTCGACCTTTTCGATGCCGACATGCGCCGGATGGGAGGCGTCCTTGCCGACCTCTTCTGCAAGGCGTTGAGCGGCGGGAACCGCTATTTCGAGAAGGAAGCGGGGACGGCGCGGATCGACGAAGCAGCCCAGACGGCTTAGGTCTCTATTCGCAATATAATCTTGCAATATCTCATTCGCAAGATTATATCCATGCCGTGGAGGTTCCCATGGCGACGCAACTCATTGGCGCGCGGATCAAGGCTCTGCGGGAGGAACGCAACCTCTCCCAGGACGATCTTGCGCGCGTCTTCGGCTTCAAGGACCGGCAGACCGTCTCCGCCATCGAGACCGGGGAGCGCCGCGTCACGGCGGATGAGCTTTTGCTTGCCGTCGAGAAGCTCGGGGCGCCGCTCGACTATTTCACCGATCCCTTTCTGCTGGTCGGCGAAGGCCGCTTTTCCTGGCGGCAGACCAATGTCGGCTCGGTTGTTCTCGGCGCCTATGAGCGCAATGCGGGCCGATGGATTGCAGCATTCCGGTCGATCGCCCCCCAGGTCGGCCGCGCGAGCCCATTGCTGCGCCGCGCCCTCGGCCTGACGCGTCATTCGCGCTTCGAGGACGCGATGGAGGCGGGCGAGCGCTTCGCGGCCGAGTTCGATCTTGGTGACGTGCCGGCGCGGCGCTTGGCCGAGGTAATGGAGCGCGAACTCGGAATTCTCGTGCTCATGGTCGACGCCTTCGAGGGAATCTCGGGCGCCGCCTGTCGTCTGCCGGAGCTGGACGTCGTGCTGATCAATCGCCACGAAGTAGTAGGCCGGCGCCACTTCGACCTGGCACACGAGCTGTTCCACATCCTCACCTGGGATGCGATGCCGCCGGAGCACTCGGAAGAAGCCCGGGAAACCGGCGGCAACCGCGTCGAGCAGCTCGCCAACAATTTCGCGTCGGCGGTGCTAATGCCGAAGGCCGTGCTCGCCCGCTATGGCGAATGGGCAGAGCTTGCAGACGACGGCCTCATCGCGAGGCTCAATGCCGTCGCCGATGAATTGCTGGTCACGGCTTCCGCGCTGAAATGGCGGTTGGTCGCGCTCGACTGGCTGAAGCCAGCGCGCGCACGCGCGATCTCCGACGCGGCATTGCGGAACAACGGACACGTCGGGCGCGAAGCGCCCAAGGCCGTTCCGCCGCTTCTTTTCTCGAAGCCTTTCATGGAGGTGATCG
Source organism: Labrys sp. Lb11 (assembly GCF_057554225.1). Classification (NCBI taxonomy): domain Bacteria; kingdom Pseudomonadati; phylum Pseudomonadota; class Alphaproteobacteria; order Hyphomicrobiales; family Xanthobacteraceae; genus Labrys; species Labrys sp. Lb11. The sequence goes on along the minus strand of NZ_BAAJOT010000009.1, from coordinate 97,890 downwards.
GCCTCGCGGTCGACGAAGGCCGGATATCCACCCGTCGCGCCGCCAGCCTGCTCGATCTCACCGTCGAGGATCTGACGGACCTCTTCGTTGCGCACGGGGTCGAGCCCCCGGCCGAGCTATGAGGCGGCCATGGCGCGGCACCGCGGGCAAGTTCTGGTCGATACCAACGTCATTCTCGAATCCCACCGGATCGGGGCATGGGCGGCGCTCACCGGCGGCTATCCGGTCGAGACGGTGGAGGACTGCGTGATCGAAACCCAGACGGGCTTCCAGCGGCGGAGAGCGGAGCAGCAGATTGATGCGGCAGTCCTGCGCGCATCGCTGAAGGCGATTCATGCACCCGGAGACCGCGAGATCGCAGCGGCGGTCGTTAGAGCACCCGACATCGCGCTGGACATCGGCGAACGCTCGCTCTGGGCGCACGCCCTGACACGGACCGACGGCTGGATCCTGTGCGGGCCGGACAAGGCCAGCCTGCGCTTCGGCGTCCGGCTCGGCCATCGCGACCGGCTCGTCGCGCTTGAGCGGCTTCTCGAAGAAGCAGGCTACCGGCCGAAAGTGCCTCTGAAGCTGCCGTACACGAGCAAGTGGCTGGAGAAGACTCTTGGCGAGCTCGTCCTTTCGGAAGGAGCGGGCCGAACATGACAAGCTCAGTCGATATTCGCGCCCACCTCGTCGATCTGTTCCGCCGCGATCTCATCGGTCCCGATCCGCAGGATGCCGATCTTGCGAACGAGCGGCTGAACGAGAGCCCCTCGCGCTGGTATCTGACCGGCTTCCTTGCGCCGGCTGAGGATCCGCTCGGCCTCGAAGGCGAGGATGATAACGACGATCCATCGGCCCAGGAGGAGATGGAGATTGACGTCGAGGAGTCGGATGCCGACGGCGCCGGAGGGGCGGCCGGCGACAATGAGGAGCCGGAGACGCCGAACACCAGGCGCCGGTTTCTTCCGTCGTCCGTCGGACTGACGGTGCTGCTGTCGCACGATGTCAAGGAGATCGAGGCTCGCGTTTCCTGGGGCGACTACCGGACGGAACCTCCACTGCCGGAGACGGTCCTGCTGCCGGAGCCGCTTCCCGAGGAAATCGGTGAGGACGGGAAGCCGAAGCGGGCAACACGGCCGATAGTGGATTGGGTTCGGACCCCCAAGGAGCGGACCGTCCGGCTGCAAATCCGGGATGGTCGAGGCGAGCCCGTGCTTGTCCCCGAAAGCGCTGCTGAGCAACGCCGCGGCGGCGGGCTGACGTTGGAAACACATTCTCGGCTGTTCAGCTACGAGACGCCGGAAGGCCATACCGAGCAGGTTCGGGCGCTGACCGTATTCCTGGTGAACCGCCGCGCGACGGTGCATCGGTTCTACTCCGACGTCAGCTACGCCTTTCAGGCGCGACTCGAACTCCATTGCGAGCAAGGCTTCCGGCCGCGTCGCGATCTGTCAGGATACCGCGCGCAGGATTGGGATCTGCGGATCGCGGACCTTCACTACCGCGACGTCTTCGAGTGGGCTGTGGGGCGTAACGCGGCCGCGGGCTGGGAGACCAACGAGAACGGTCCAGTCACGCGGGTCTGGACCGACCCGTTGCCGACAGCCGAAGTCGAGCGTGTCGCGCCTAACGAGGATGCTGAGCTGAAAGCGCGGGTGACGTTCGGCATGGAGGCGCTGGCGCAAGCTGCCGATACCGGCGGCGCTGCTCTGGTGCAGGCGCTCACCGAGCTTCCGAAGCTTTACACGCTCTGGATCGATGCGGAACGCCACAAGCTGGTGTCTTTGCCCCAGCGTCGGCGGGAAACGGGCGAGCGCCTGATCTCCGAGATGGAGACGGCGAAGAATCGCATCGCCGATGGCATTCAGCTGCTTGCGCAGAATGCGAAGGCGCGGGCGGCGTTCCGCTTCATGAATCTGGCCGTCGCCATGGCTGCGCGTCGGCGAACGGCTGGCGCTTCCGGCGATCCTCTGTCTGTGTCTGCGCCAGAGTGGCGGCCTTTCCAGCTTGCCTTCATCCTGCTCAACATCTCGGGGCTGGCTGATCGGGCTCACCCCGACCGGGAAATCGCCGATCTCCTCTTCTTCCCCACGGGCGGGGGCAAGACGGAAGCCTATCTAGGCCTCGCTGCCTTCGTCATCGCCTACCGGCGACTGACGAGTGGGGGCGTGCTTGGAGCCGGTGTGGCCGTCATCATGCGCTACACGCTGCGGCTGCTCACGCTCGATCAGTTGACCCGTGCCGCCGGCGTGGTGTGCGCCCTCGAATTGATGCGCACCGATCCGACCAACACCGACGAGCAAGGCCGCCGTACGCTTGGCGATTGGCCGATCGAAATCGGCTTGTGGGTGGGTTCCGATGCGTCGCCGAACAGGCTCGGGGGACGTGGCAAGTCGGACGAAACCACAGCGGTCGGTCGCGTGCGGCGTTTCCGGAACGGTCGCGACAAGCGCGCACCGGCGCCGCTGAAAGCATGCCCATGGTGTAGCACGGAGTTCACGCCGTCGTCCTTCGCCTGCATGCCCAACGAGCACGCGCCAACGAACCTCGAGATCCGCTGCGCCAATGCGAATTGCGACTTCAGTCGCAACCGACCGCTTCCGGTCCTCACGGTCGATGAGCCGATCTATCGGCGTTTGCCCGCATTTCTGATCGCGACGGTGGACAAGTTCGCGGCCTTGCCCTGGGTCGGCGAGACTGGCGCCTTCTTCGGTCATGTCGATCGCTTCGAGGATGGCGTTGGGTTCTACGGTGCGGCTGAACCTGGCGAGGGGCGGCCCTTGGGCAATGGCTGGTCGCTCGACCCGCCAGACCTGATCATCCAGGACGAGCTTCACCTCATTTCCGGTCCGCTCGGAACGGTCGCGGGGCTCTACGAAGCAGCGATCGACCAATTGGCGTCCCGTCGAGCCGGCGAGCGAGTCGTACGGCCGAAGATCGTGGCTTCGACCGCGACGGTTCGCAGGGCCACGGACCAGATCGAAGCCCTCTTCGACCGCCGGATCACCAGCATCTTCCCGCCGCCCGGCGTAGATCGTTCTGACAGCTTTTTCGCACGGACTGTGCCGGCAACGAAGGATCCAGCCCGGATGTACATGGGCATCGCGGCCCAGGGGCGGGGACCGAAGCTCGTCTTCCTGCGGTCTCTCACGACCCTGCTCGCGGCGGCGCAGTCTGAGTTCAAGGCTAACGCCCCTGTCGTCGGTGGAAGCGCCAATCCCGTCGATCCGTACATGACGGCGGTTTGCTATTTCAACGCGCTGCGAGAGCTGGGCGGCGCGCGTCGGATCGTCGAAGACGAGGTTCGGGATCGAGCGGCCCGCTACGGAACCCAGCGGTACCGGGTCGCCCCTCCCGGAAACCCATTTGCGGATCGGCTCATCAAGGAGCCTCTGGAGCTGACCTCACGCGTGTCGACGGATGAGGTCGCCAAGGCCAAGCAGCGGCTCGAAACACGGTTCGGAAACGGAACAGATCCCGTGGATGTCGCCCTGGCCACGAACATGATCTCCGTCGGCCTCGACATCACGCGCCTTGGTCTCATGATCGTCCAGGGACAACCGAAGACGGCTGCAGAATACATCCAGGCTACCAGCCGCGTGGGGCGCGATCCCTCGCGTCCGGGATTGGTCGTCGCGGTACTGAACCTTCACAAGCCTCGCGACCGCATGCACTTCGAGCAATTCGGTCAGTTTCACCGAACCTTCTATCGATCGGTCGAAGCCACGAGCGTGACGCCCTGGGCCGCTCGCGCGCTGGACCGCGCCCTCGCGGCTGTCGTCGTCGCGGCGGCACGTCATGTCGATCCAGCGCTGACGCCCGAGACGGCTGTCATCGCCTTCAAGGATAATCCGGCAGTGCGCGACACCGTCCGCGATGCGATTGTTGCCCGAGCTCCGGCGCATATGATCGCGGGCGGCAGCACCGCACTGGCGGCGGCGATAGACGCCATCGCCGACGCGTGGATTTCGACCGCCGACGATCAGGCCGCAGGAGGCAACACCTTCGCTTATGCGCAAAGGAAAAGCCCTCATCGCCTTTTGCATATGCCGCTCGAGCCCGACTTGGCCAACCTCACGGAAAATCATCGGCGCTTTGTCGCTGGGCGGTCCATGCGGGATGTGGAACCCAGCGTCGCGCTCAAGGTCCGGGATCTCTGGGGTAACCAGATCGCAAACGCGGACGATCTCGCATGACCAAGAACGTGCAACGGCTGAGCCAACTGATCTCGACCTTCGGTCCCGGCGCCATGATCGACCTGCCAACCAGGTCCGTGGTGGTGACGGGTCTCGAATTCTGGGACATGTGGGCCAACTCTTTTACGACGATCCCCGAACCGCGCCTGACCGCCCGGCTCGAGCAGCTCTTGAAGGATCAGGGGCGGCTGGAGCCAAATATCAACCTGTCACTGCGCACACCGCCGGTCTCCGGCGACAACGCGAGTGGAATTCCGGCCGGGGTTACGGCGCCGGTTTTTCCAACATGGTTCGTCTGCGAACAGGTCGAGGCATCGACCGCGACGACCGGAACGCTTCGAAGACGGCGACTCGTGCGCTGGCAGGACCTCGACACAAGGGGAAGGCGCAGGTTCGTTTTCGACGACGGTCGAAAATCGGAAGTGACTCCGATTCGGTTTGTCTGCGCCTGTGAAAAGGGACATTTGCAGGACATCGACTGGCGATGGGTCGTGCATGGGGCGGTTCAATGCCAGGAACCGCTGTGGGTCGAGGAGAAAGGCACCAGCGCCGACCCTGCGGATACCAGCGTGGTATGCGGTTGCGATCGCCGCCTTTCGCTTCAGGATGCCTTCCAACCAGGACGGCTAGGAAAATGCCGCGGCGAGCGGCCTTGGCTGCTCGATCGGGATCCTGACGGGTGCGGGGACAACCTGAAGCTTCTCACGCGGACGGCCACGAACACCTATTTCCCTCAGGTCTACACGGTCATTTCGTTGCCGAGCGAAGAGGACGATTTGACCCGTCTGGTCGACGAATTGTCGGGAGACTTGGCGAACGTCCAGACGATCGAGGACGTCGCCCAGGCCAAACGCTTCAATCCGAAGGTCTCCGTCTCACTCGGTGCTTATCCGGATATCGAGATTTTCGAGCGTCTCAAGCGGCTTAGAGAGGGAGTAAGGGCCGACGCGTCCCGGTCTCCCAAGGTGTCCGAATTCGACGTATTCGCAAGCGGCCGCCAACAGATCGGGCAAAATCACCCGACGGCGAAGCTCTATGCGGAGACGCTCCCTCGAACGGCATGGGTTGACCCGGGCGTCGATGTCAACACGTCGGCCATAAAGAACCTCGTCGCCGTTCATCGCCTGAGAGAGGTGTCGAGCCTGTACGGCTTCACGCGATTTGAAGCCGCGCCCACGAGTTCCGACGGCGACATCGAGGACATCCAACTGGCTGTTCGCGGGGCGCCGATCTCGCGCGGAGCCGACTGGCTGCCGGCCATCGAACAGTTTGGCGAAGGGCTGTTCATCCACATCGACGAGCAGGCCGTAAACCGTTGGCTCCAGGCACCCGATGTCGTCAAGCGCCAGGCAGGCCTGCTCCGCGGTTATGGTCATTGGCGGACCAGGTTTTCCGGACGGGCTCCGAACTATCCGGGAATGGCCTATACGCTGCTGCACAGTCTCTCGCATGTGCTGATGGCTGAAATCGCCCTCGACAGCGGATATCCCGCGAGTTCGTTGAAGGAACGCATCTACGCGCTCAGCGACGCTCGCAATGGCGGCGCTCCCCTCAAATGCGGAATCCTGATCTACACGGCCACCCCCGGCGCGCAGGGCACGTTGGGCGGACTTGTTGCGGCTGGATCGCGCTTCTCCAGCATTCTGCGAAGCGCGCTCGATCGGCTTCTGATCTGTTCGAACGACCCGGTTTGCGCGGACCATGAACCCGATGGTCGAAGCGGAGATCGGGCGACTCACGGCGCAGCTTGTCACGGATGTCTGCTCATCGCGGAAACGAGCTGCGAGATGCGAAACCTCTTTCTCGACAGGAGCCTCCTGGTTCAAACCATGGCAGGCCATCAATCGAATTTCTTTGATTGATGTCTTCTGATGCTGCCGAGATTACCATCTCGGCGAAGACGTGCCACCGGCCGGACAGCGGACGCCGGGCTGCCCACCGCGTCCGATCCCGGGCGAGACAGGGAGTCGATGATAGGCCTCCCCTCGGCCGCAGTATGTCCAAGGAGAGAAGGCTCGACCTCCAGCGAACCTCACGGCGCGATCGGCAGCACGTTGGTATATTTCACCTGCCCCAGCGCGAAGCTCGACTCGATCGACGAGACATTGTCGATGCGCGTCAGCTTCTCGCGCAGAAACGTCTCATAGGCCGCCAGGTCGGCGCAGACGACGCGCAGCAGGAAATCGCGCTGGCCCGTCATCAGGTAGCATTCGAGCACTTCCGGCCAGGCGCGGATCGCGGCGCCGAAGCGGTCGAGCTCCTCGTCCTTCTGCCGCTCGAGCTTGATCGAGATGAACACCGACACCGGCAGGCCGACCGCCTGCTGGTCGACCAGGGCGACATAGCCCCGGATCACGCCGGCCTCTTCCATCATCCGCACCCGGCGCAGGCAGGGCGACGGCGACAGGCCGATCTCCTCCGACAGCGCCTGGATGGTCATGCGCCCGTCGGCCTGCAGGGACGCCAGGATCTTCTTGTCCGCCCGATCGAGCTGCACGCGCCGCCCTCCCCGCTATTGGTGGAATCTGCCAATCCAGCTTCTCTTCGCACATGAAATAGGATGAAACCGCCACGCCGTCGAGTTGAGATCGGCAGGCGCTTGTGGGATCCTGCGGCGATGTGGTTCCGGCGAGCATGCCGGCCCTGCGGGACAGCTGCCATGAATGCCTCGTCGCTTCCCTTCCTCGCGGCCCTGGAGCGCAAGGCGCTGTGGCTGTCGTCCTGGATGATCCACAACGCCAACCATGTCCGCGGCTCCGCCGACGGTCTGAAGATCGGCGGCCACCAGGCCTCGTCGGCCTCGCTCGCCGGCATCATGACGGTGCTCTACGGCGCCGTGCTGCGGCCGCAGGACCGGGTGGCGGTGAAGCCGCATGCCTCGCCGATCTTCCACGCCCTCCAATACATGTTCGGCCAGCAGACCCGCGAGAAGCTGGAGGCGTTCCGCGCCTATCAGGGCGCGCAGTCCTACCCCAGCCGCACCAAGGACGCCGACGACGTCGACTTCTCCACCGGCTCGGTCGGCCTCGGCGTGGCGCAGACGCTGTTCTCCGCCCTGGTGCAGGACTATGTGAAGGCCAAGGGCTGGGGCGAGTGGCCGGAGGGCCGCATGGTCGCCCTGGTCGGCGACGCGGAGATGGACGAGGGCAACATCTTCGAGGCGCTGCTGGAGGGCTGGAAGCAGGGCATTCGCAACACCTGGTGGATCGTCGACTACAACCGCCAGTCGCTCGATGCGGTCGTGCGCGAGGGGTTGTGGGAGCGCTTCGAGTCGATCTTCCGCAATTTCGGCTGGGACGTGGTCATCCTCAAATACGGCTCGCTGCTGGAAGCCGCCTTCCGCGAGCCCGGCGGCGAGGCGCTGCGCGCCTGGATCGACCGCTGCCCGAACCAGCTCTATGCGGCGCTGTGCTACCAGGGCGGCGCGGCCTGGCGCAAGCGCCTGACCGACGAGATCGGCGACCAGGGCGCCGTGACGCGCCTGATCGACGCCCGTTCGGACGAGGAGCTGGCGCGGCTGATGACCAACCTCGCCGGCCATGACCAGCCGGCGCTGCTGCAGGCCTTCGAGGCGGCCGGCCGGCACGACCGGCCGACCTGCTTCATCGCCTACACCATCAAGGGCTTCGGCCTGCCCTTCCAGGGCCACAAGGACAACCATGCCGGCCTGATGACGACGGCGCAGATGGACGCCTTGCGCGACAGGATGGCGATCCGGCCCGGCCACGAGTGGGAGCGGTTCGAGGGCCTCGACGTCGCGCCCGGCGAGATGCAGGCTTTCCTCGAGCGCGTGCCCTTCGTCCAGCGCGGCCGCCGGCGCCTCGCCGCGGCGAAGGTGCCGGTGCCCGAGGCGCTGGCCTATCGCCCCGCCCCCGTGATGTCGACCCAGCAGGGCTTCGGCATCATCCTCAACGACCTCGCCGCCACCGACCATCCCATGGCCGACCGGGTCGTCACCACGGCCCCCGACGTCACCGTCTCGACCAATCTCGGCGGCTGGGTCAACCGCCGCGGCCTGTTCGCGCGCACCGAGATGGCCGACATCTTCCGCAAGGAGAAGATCCCCTCGACCTTCGCCTGGGAGTTCTCGGCAAAGGGCCAGCACATCGAACTCGGCATCGCGGAGATGAATCTCTTCATCCTGCTCTCGGCGCTCGGCCTGTCGCATTCCATCAACGGCGAGCGGCTGCTGCCGATCGGCACGCTCTACGATCCCTTCATCCAGCGCGGCCTCGATGCCCTGAACTATGCCTGCTACCAGGACGCCCGCTTCATGGTGGTGGCGACGCCGTCGGGCGTGGCGCTGGCGCCGGAAGGCGGCGCCCACCAGTCGATCGCCACGCCGCTGATCGGCATGGCCCAGGACGGGCTGGCGGCCTTCGAGCCGGCCTTCGTCGACGAGCTCGCCATCATCATGCGCTGGGCCTTCGACTACATGCAGCGCGACGGCGACCGCGAGCCGGACGGCAGGACCTGGCTACGCGACGCCACCGGCGGCTCCGTCTATCTGCGCCTCTCCACCCGACCGATCGACCAGGTCCGGCGCGGCGCCGATGCGGACTTTGCCGCCGACGTCGTCAACGGCGGCTACTGGCTGCGCCGGCCCGGGCCGAACGCCCAGGTGGTGATCGCCTACCAGGGCACGGTGGCGCCGGAGGCGATCGCGGCGGCCGGGTTGATCGGCGAGGATCGCCGCGACGTCGGCGTGCTGGCGGTGACCTCGGCCGATCGGCTCAACGCCGGCTGGCACGCGGCCGAGCATGCCCGCCAGCGCGGCGCCGCTCATGCGGCGAGCCATGTCGAGCGCCTGCTCGCGCCGCTGTCGCGCGATTGCGGCCTGGTGACGGTGCTCGACGGCCATCCCGCGACGCTCGCCTGGCTCGGCGGCGTCTACGGCCACCGCGTCAAGGCGCTCGGCGTCGAGCATTTCGGCCAGACCGGCACGGTGCAGGACCTGTTCCGCCATTTCGGCATCGACCAGAACGCCATCGCCCACGCCGCCCAGGCGGTGGCCGCCGGCCGCCCTGTGCGGCATCTGCGAGCGCTGCCGTAACTCCGGTTCAGACGACGCGTAGCGGGGCGACGGAGAGGCAGGACAAGGCGCACGGCCTTCTCAGCTCGTCCCCGGGCTCTCGTCCGCAGCCAAGCAAGCCAGCAACTCCAGGAGTTCCTCGCATCCGCCTGCGCAACCCTCGTCGCCGCTGAAGCGCGAGAACTCGATGTGACCGTCTTCGAAAACGTCGACCTCCAGACGCTCGCCGACGGCGGTCACCGTCACCATGACGGTGTCCGGCCTATGCCGGTCCAGGCGGTACCACAGGCTAAGCCGATCGAGTTCCTGCAGCAGCTCATACAGGCGATGGGTCATGGTGCGGTCCGTCTTCGGCAAGGGAGGCATGGGGCGTCGGGCGAGCCGAAGCTCCCCCGTCACGCCACCATGTTCGACTTCACCGCCTCGACCAGCTGCTTCATCGAGAAGGGCTTGGGCAGGAAAGCGAAGACCTCGCCCTTGGGCATGTTCTTCTCGAAGGCTTCCTCGGCATAGCCGGAGACGAAGATGATCTTGGCGCTGGCGTTGCGCTTGCGCAGCTCCTTGAGCAGGGTCGGGCCGTCCATCTCGGGCATGACCACGTCGGAGACCACGAGGTCGACATTGCCGCCGGCGTCCTCCAGCGCCTGCAGCGCGTCGATGCCGGAACTCGCCTCGATCACCTCGAATCCGCGTGCCACCAGGGTGCGGGCCGAGAGAGCGCGCAGCGCATCCTCGTCCTCGACCAGCAGGATGCGGCCACGGCCGGTGAGATCGGTCATCTCCTTGGGCTTCTCGGCGGCCGGCAGTTCGGCAGCCGCGGCCGCGGGCACGCCCTCCTCGGGCAGCAGCACCGGCTGCACCGTCTCGATGTGACGCGGGAGGAAGATGCGGAAGGTCGTGCCCTTGCCCTCGACCGAATCCACCAGGATCCAGCCGCCGGTCTGCTTGACGATGCCATAGACCGTCGACAGGCCCAGGCCCGTGCCCTTGCCAACCTCCTTGGTGGTGAAGAAGGGCTCGAAGATCTTGTCCATGATCGCGGGCGGGATGCCGGTGCCGCTGTCCTCGACCTCGACCACCACGAAATCCGCCCGCGGCAGGTCGTTCTTCTCATAGGCCGCGGCCTCGGCCGCGGGCAGGTTGAGGGTGCGGATCAGCACCTTGCCGCCGTTCTGCATGGAGTCGCGGGCATTGACCGCGAGGTTCATCACCACCTGCTCGAACTGGTTGACGTCGGCTTTGACCGGCCAGAGGTCGCGGCCGTGCACGACATCGAGCGAGACCTTCTCGCCGAGCAGGCGGCGCAGCAGCAGCGAGAGATCCGACACCGCGTCATTGAGGTTCAGGACCTGCGGGCGCAGGGTCTGGCGGCGCGAGAAGGCCAGGAGCTGGCGCACCAGGTTGGCGGCGCGGTTGGCGTTGCTCTTGATGGACATGATGTCCTGGAACGCCGGGTCGCCCGGGCCGTGACTGGCGATCAGGAAGTCGGCGGCCAGCATGATCGCGCCGAGCACATTGTTGAAATCGTGCGCCACGCCGCCGGCGAGCTGGCCCACCGCCTGCATCTTCTGGCTCTGGGCGAACTGCTCCTGCAGGGCCCGCTGCTCGCTGGTGTCGACGACGTAGACGATCGCCGCCTCGCGGTCCTCCTCGCCGCCGTCGACCGGCGCGAACCAGAAGCGGGCCGAGCGCGCCGTCTCGCCGGCGAGCACCGCCTCCAGCGGCTCCAGGCCGCCATGGCCGGCGGTCGCCTGGCGCAGCAGGCCGCCGAGCGCCTCGCGCTCACGCTCGGCCACGCCTTCGATCAGCGCGCTGCCCTGCGCCTCGCCCTTGATGGCGCCGCGGAACAGCCGCATGAAGGCGGCATTGGTGCGGATGATGCGCGCTTCCTTGTCGATGGTGGCGATGGCGAGCGGGCTGTTGTTGAAGAAACGGGCGAAGCGCACCTCGGCGGCGCGCAACCCTTCCGAAACGTCGCCGCCGGGCCCGCGATAGATCACCAGCGTGCGCGAGGCACCGGGATGGCCGTCGGCGGAGAAGGCCATCTTGTGGAACAGGCGCACGGGCAGGATGGTGCCGTTGCGCCGGCGCAGGTCGACATCGATGATTTCGGTCTTGACGCTGCCGGGCTCGCCCGTGGTGGCGGCGACCAGCGCGCCGGTGTGCCCGGGCAGGATGTCGGCGAGCCTGAGGCCGCCATTGCCGAACTGGGCCAGGTCGAAGTCGAGCCAGCCGGCCAGCGTCGCGTTCATGTAGGCGATGTCGCCCGACGGCTCGGCCGAGAAGAAGCCGGCCGGCGCATGGTCGAGATAGTCGATGGCGTGCTGCAACTCCAGGAAGGCGTTTTCCTGGCGCTCGCGCTCGCGGGTGATGTCGGCGACGTTCCACACCGTCGTCCCGGCCCGGGCCGGATGGCTCATCGGGCGCACCCGCACCCGGTACCAGGAGGCGCTGCCCGCCGGCGGCGTGGCGGCGATGCGGAACTCCTCGGTCAGCTTCTGGCCGCCGCGCGCCGCCTGGGCCAGGCGATAGACCGGCTCGGACACGTCGGGATCGCCGGTGAAGGCGCGCTCGACCGGCCGCACGTCCTTGTCGTCATTGGCGCCGGTCATCTTCAGGTAGGTGGCGTTGGCGTAGACGACCCGGCCTTCCCGGTCCGTGACGACCAGCCCCTCGGGCGAGTCGTCCGCGAGGTCCTTGGTCAGGTCGTTGCGCGCCTGGCCGTCGCCGCCGAAATGCACGAAGCCGAAGGCGTGCATGCACAGCGACACCACTCCGACCGCGGCCAGGATGGCCAGCAGGCCCAGCACCAGGGATTCCGCCTGCTCCTTGGCCAGGAAGGTCGAGGCCGCGAGGGCCGTCAGCAAGGCGGCGGCAAGCGCCGCCACGAGCGCCGGCTTGATCCTGCTCGCCCGCTCGCTGCGGTCGATGGCGAAGCCCTGGCCGCCACCGCCCTCGCCGTTCGCCATGACAACCTCTCGCCGAGACGTTCCAGAAATATCCGCAAGACCATGATTCGTCGCGGCGGATCGGAATAGACTGCAAGAGCATTGTCAGGACAAGATTCAGAATCGGTTAAGGCCGTTTGAACTTTGACGCCGCCGGCCCGACTTGCTTGCGCAAGCCTTGGCGCGACCTCTCAGCCGGCCATCGGCTCGATGCGCAGGATCTGGCCGTCCTCCTCGTCGGTCAGCAGATAGATCAGGCCGTCCGGTCCCTGGCGGACGTCGCGGATGCGCCGGCCGAGGTCCTGGAGCAGGCGTTCCTCCCGCACCACCTTGTCGCCGTCGAGGCTGAGACGGGCCAGCAGGTGGCCGTTCAGCGCGCCGACGAACAGGCTGCCCGTCCAGGCCGGGAAACGGTCGCCGGTGTAGAACATCAGGCCGGACGGCGCGATCGAGGGATCCCAGTAGAACACCGGCTGCTCCATGCCCGGCGCCGCCGTGCCGATGCCGATCTTGGCGCCGGAATAGTCGCGGCCATAGGTGATCACCGGCCAGCCGTAGTTCTTGCCGGCCTCGGGGTGGTTGAGCTCGTCGCCGCCCCTGGCGCCGTGCTCCACCGTCCACAGCCTTCCGGTCTTCGGATCGATCGCCGCGCCCTGAACGTTGCGGTGGCCGTATGACCAGATTTCCGGGCGCGCCGGCGACTTGCCGACGAAGGGGTTGTCCTTGGGGATCGACCCGTCCGGATTGATGCGCACGATCTTGCCGATAAGACTCGACAGATCCTGCGCCCGCTCGCGTTGCGAATAACGGTCGCCCTGGGTGACGAACAGCGTGCCGTCCGGCGCGAAGGCCAGGCGCGAGCCGAAATGGTTCTTGCTGTCGACCTTGCCGACCTGGCGATAGATCACCTTGACATCCTCGAGCCGGGCGTCCGCCAGCCGGCCGCTGGCCACCGCGGTGCCGGCCCCGCCCGGACCGGCCTCGGCGAAGGAGAGATAGATCCGGCGGCTGGCGGCGAAATCGGGGCCGATCGCCACGTCGAGCAGGCCGCCCTGCCCTTCGGCGAAGACGGCGGGCACGCCTCGCAGCGGCTCCGACAGGGAGCCGTCCTTGCCGACGACGCGCAACCGTCCGGGCCGCTCGGTCACCAGGGCGCGCCCGTCCGGCAGGAAGGCGAGGCCCCAGGGATGCTCCAGTCCCTGGGCGAAGACCGCGACCTTGGCGGCGTCGCCGACGGTGGCGATCGTCTCGCCGGCGGCGGCCGTGGCGGACAGGCCCGAGAACAGCACGGCGGCGAGGGCGAAGCGGCGCATGGTCGGTCTCCGTTCGGGGTGGCTTCCCAGGAAGTGGGGTTGCCGGCCCGCCGGTCAAGCCGGACGCCAGCCGCGGCGTGCCTTCAGCTTCATCACATAGGAGATGACCTCCGCCACCGCGCGGTAATGGTCGGCAGGGATCTCGCGGTCGACCTCGACCCCGGCGTGCAGGGCGCGGGCCAGCGGCGGATTCTCGACGACGGCGACGCCGTGCTCGGCCGCGACCTCGCGGATGCGCAGCGCCACCGCATCCACGCCCTTGGCCAGGCACACCGGCGCGGCCATGCCGGGCTCGTATTGCAGCGCCACCGCAAAGTGGGTCGGGTTGGTGATCACCACGGTGGCCTTGGGCACGTTGGCCATCATGCGCCGCGAGGCGCGCTGGCGACGCAGCTGCTTGATCTTGGCCTTGACCTCCGGATTGCCCTCGCTCTGCTTGAACTCCTCCTTGAGCTCCTGCACGGTCATGCGCTGGCGCTCGTACCAGGAATGGCGCTGGTAGACGAAGTCGGCGACGGCGACGAAGGCGAGGATGACCAGCGCCGAGGACAGGAGCTGCAGCGTCAGCCCGAAGGCGAAGGGGGCGATGCCGGCGACGTCGACCGAAAGCAGGCCGGCCACCGAAGCGCGCTGCGGCCAGAGCACGAAGACCAGCACGGCGCCGACCACGGCCAGCTTGACCAGGCCCTTGCCGAAATTCACCCAGGCGGCCTGGCCGAACAGGCGCTTGAACCCGGCCATCGGCGAAATCTTCGACAGTTTCGGAGTGATCGGGTCGTAGCTCCACACCAGCCGGTGCTGCACGGCGTTGCCGGCGATGGAGGCGACCAGCAGCATCAGCAGCGGCAGGCCGATCGCGGCCCCCGCCGCCAGCAGGAGCTGGCGCGCCGCAGCCATCAGCACCGGCCCTTCGACGACGATCCGCCCGGCATTGGCGAGGTAGCCGCGCATGGCCTGCGCCAGGTCGTACGCGGCGCCCTTGGCGAAGAGGAAGAAGGCCAGCGTGCCGGCGCCGAGCACGAACCAGGTGCTCAGTTCCTGGCTCTTGGCGACGTCGCCGCGCTCGATCGCCTGGTCGAGCTTCTTCTGGGTCGGCTCGAGCGTGCGTTCGCCGGCGTCGTCACTGTCGGCCATGGCCTCATCGCCCCGCGAAGGCCTGCAGGCCGTCCTGTAGATAGCCGAGCCAGACCGCCATCATCGCGGCGATGACCAGGGCGAGCAGCAGGAGCCCCAGCATGATCGTCGCCGGCAGGCCGATGAAGAACACCTGCATCTGCGGCATCAGCTTGGAGAGGACGGCGAGGCCGGCGTTGAAGATCAGCCCGAACACCAGGAAGGGGGCCGAGATCTGGATGGCGATGCGGAACGCCCCCGCCACCGTCTGCAGGATCATCTGCGCGGCGTCGCCGGCCGGCGGCAGGGTCCCCGGCGCGAACAGCGTATAGCTGTCGAAGAGCGCGGCGATGACGAGATGGTGCAGGTCGCTGGCGAAGATCAGCGTAACCGCCAGCAGGCCCAGGAAGCCGGAAAAGATCGCCCCCTGCTGGCCCTGGGTCGGGTCGACCGTCGTGACGAAGCCGAGGCCGAGCTGGTTGGCGATCACGGTGCCGGCGGTCTGCAGGCTGCTCATCAGCAGCCGGCCGGCGGCGCCGATGACGAAGCCGACGGCGAGCTCGGCGGCCAGCAGGCGCATCAGCACCGGCAGCTGCATCTCGATCCGGTAGGAGGCGTTGACCAGCGGGAAGAACAGCAGCGTCAGCATCAGCGCGACGGCCAGGCGTATCCGCGACGGCACGCTGGCCTCGCCCAGCGCCGGCATCAGCATGGTCATGGTGCCGATGCGCGCCAGCATCAGGATGAAGACCGCGGCCACCTGCGGCAGGAGGTCGAAGGTCAGCGTCACCGCCGCATCCTAGCCGCCGGCGGCGATGCGCGCCGCCACGCGGGTCATGTAGCCGCCGAGGGCGTCGCTCATGAACGGCAGCATGAGGATCAACGCCACGAACATCAGCAGGATCTTCGGCACGAAGGCCAGCGTCTGCTCCTGGATCTGCGTCAGGGCCTGCAGCAGCGAGATGGCGACGCCGACCACCAGGCCGACGATCATCATCGGGCTCGCGACCTTCAGCAGCGTGACGATCGCGTCGCGCGAGATGTCGAGGACTTCCGGACCCGTCATGCCATGCCCCGCTGCCGCGGCTCCTGCCCGATCCCGACCGGCGTGCCGGGACCATCCACGGCGCATCGGCGATCCCCGCCCGGCCTCGGGACCGCCGTCCCGAATCGGGCCTAGATCGACATGCGCATGATCTCTTCATAGGCCGAGATCACCCGGTCGCGCACGCTGATCAGCGTCTGCATCGCCGTCTCGCTCTCGGCCACGGCGGTGACGATGTCGATCATGTCGGTACGCCCGGCCGTCGCCTTCATCGCGGCCGCGTCGGCCGTCTGGCCGATCTGGCTGACCGTGCCGAGAGCCTGGCCGAGCAGGCTGGCGAAGGAGGTGTCCGGTCCGGCGCCGGCCGTTGCCGGCCTCTGCGCCGGTGTTGCGGCGGCGGCATATTTCTGCGCTGCGGCGGCATAGGCGCCGGCGGCGATGGCGGGTGCGGTCATCGTCGGCCTCCTCAGCCGCGCAGGATATCGAGGGTGCGGGCGATCATGCGCCGCGCCGCGCCGATGACGTTGAGATTGGCTTCGTAGGCTCGCTGCGCCTCGCGCATGTCCATCTGCTCGATCAGCGGATTGACATTGGGCCGCTTGACGTAGCCCTTGTCGTCCGCCGCCGGGTTGCCCGGCTCGTGCTCGACCCTGAAGGCCGACTCGTCGCGCCGGATGCGCCCCAGCGTCACCACGGTCGCATCGAGGTCGCGGTCCACCATCGAGCCGAAAGTCACGACCTTGCGCTGGTAGGGATCGCCGCCGGGCGTGGCGGCGGTGGAATCGGCGTTGGCGAGGTTTTCGGCGATCACGCGCATGCGGCCGGATTCGGCCTTCAGGCCGGACGCGGCGATGCCGATGGAGCGCATCAGATCCATGGTCAGCCCCGCTTCACCGCCATCTTCAGGAGGCCGAGGCTCTTGGCGTAGAGCATCGATGCCAGCTGATAGTCCTGCTGGGTCTCGGCGACCTTCATCATCTCGTCCTCGACCACCACCGAATTGCCGTCGGGCGTGGTCTCGAAGCTGTGCTCGCGCACCGGATCGAAGCGGGCGTCGCCGGTGCCGGCGGCTGCGATATGCATGGCGCTGGTCCGGACGGGCAGGACTTGCCCCGACGAGCCGCCGCCCGCCAGCAGCTCGGCAAAGCCGAGCGGCTTGAGGTCACGCTGGCCGTAGCCGGGCGTATCCGCGTTGGCGACGTTCTCCGCCAGCAGCTTCTGGCGCGATTCGAGCCAGCGCATCCTGGTCTTCAGCATGTCGACGAGCGGAATATCCGCGAACGTCATGGCTTCCTCCCCACCGGATTCCCCTCGATCCGGTCGGCAAAAAATGCCGGCCGCATGGTTAATCCCAGGTTAATCCCGTGTCCGATTTCGGCATTGACAGCGCAGGGAATTTTTGAAAAAAACATCAATATCAATAAATTACAAAAAACATCGCATCCAAGAGATGAGAGACCCTGCCGTCGGTGCGGCGACGGCGTCCATGGATTGGTTCGTGGACAAGGCTCTTACGGGGCGACGATTCTTCGTGTTTAAGCATTTGTTAGGGACGCCGATTCTGCGGGATTGTACGCAAAATCGCCGAGCTTTCCGTCTAAACGGCTGCCGGCCTGTTGAAGGACGTGTTCGATGGACTTGTTGGATTCACTGTTCGGCACATCCCTGCCGACATCGGCGAAGATGCTCATCGCATTCGTCGTGATCTTCGCGCTGCTGGGGTTGTTCTGGTTCGTGGTGCGCTTCCTCCTGCCCGGTCCCCGGCTCGCCGGCAACGGCGCGCGCGGGCGTCAGCCACGCCTGGGCGTGCTCGATGCGCATTCGGTGGACGGACGGCGCAAGCTGGTGCTGATCCGCCGGGACAATGTCGAGCATCTGATCATGATCGGCGGCCCGAACGACGTCGTCATCGAATCGACCATTCCACGCGCCCGTCCGCCGCAGCAGCTGCGCCCCGAGGCGGCGCCGGCCGAGATGCCGCCACGGGCCGAGCGCCCGCTCGAGCTCGGCGGGCTGGAGCGGCCCCAGGACGGCGCGCGCCGGCCCGCGCCGCCTCCGGCGATGCCGCCGGCCGCGGCCCGCCCCCCCCGGCCGGAAGACACGCCGCCGCCGCAAGCCGCTGCCGCGGGTCCGGTGATCGACACCGCCGACCTCGAAGCCGCCCTGTTCGCCGATGACGAGCCGGCGCCGCCGCCGCGGGCGGAAAGGCCGCCTGTGGCCGAAAGGCCGGCGGCCATGGCGAAGTCGCCCGTCGCCGAGCCGGCGGTGATCGAGCCAGCCGAGACCATGCAGGATGAGTTCGACCTGCCACTGGAGACGCGGACGGCCGGTACCGACAAGCCGGAACCGCAGGCTCCGCCCGTCGCCGAGCAACCGGTCCCGCCGGCGCCGGCCAGGCCCGCGCCGCAGCCCGCCAGGCCGGCGTCGCCCCCCCCGGCAACCCAGGAGCAATCCGCGCAGGCACGGCCGGCGCCCGGGCGCGTCGCGGCGATGCGCGCGGCTCCGGCGGCCCAGGACCAGCAGACGGCCGCTCCCGCCCACCCGCCCGTCCAGCCGGCCAGGCCTGCACCGGCCGCGGCTGCGGCTCAGGAACCGCCTGCGTCGGCCCGCCCCGCGCCGCCGGTCAGGCCGGCGCCGCCGGCCACAGCCCAGGACCAGCCGGCGCCCGCTGCGGCCCGGCCGGCTCCCGCCAGGCCGGCCCCGCCGCAGCTCAGCGGGCAGAAGCCCGCCAGCCCGCCGGCAAAGCCAACCCTGGTACGGCCGGCGCCCCCCCAGGCCCGGCCGGCCGAGCAAGCTGCTCCGGCGCCGGCCGCGCCGGCACCGGTTGCTGCGACGCCGGCAGCTCCGGCGCCGGCGGGTTCTCAGCCAGCCCCTCCTCAAGTCGCAGTCCCCGCGGCGCAGCAGCCTGCCAAGCCCGCCCTGGCGGAACTGCGGGTGCCGGAGCTGAAGCTGCCCGACCTCAAGCTGCCGGATCTGAAGCTGCCGCAGCTTCGCCCGACCCCGCGGATCGAGCCCGTGCCGGATACGCCGGCAGAACCGCCGGCGCCGCCTGCCGCTCCAGCGACGCCGGAACCCGTCAAGCCGAACCGTCCGACCCTGCCGCCGATCCCGCAATTCCGGCGCGAGCCGCCGGCCGAGACCGCAGCCAAGCCGCCCGCCCAGCCGGCCCCGGCTCCCGCGCCCGACCCGTTCGCCAGCCTCGAGGAAGAGATGGCGAGCCTGCTCGGCCGCAGCCCGGGTCCGCCCAAGTCATAGGTCGCCGGCCATCGGCGCCTCGCGGCAATCCCGCGGCGGGGCGCAACCTTCCGCAATCACGGCCGGGCCTCTCCAACAGGCGTCGGGATGGGGCAATGTTCGATGCAGGGTCGCCGGCCGGTCGGCATGCGCTGTGAAGGTCCCTCATCCGGCCATGCCGGCGCGGTCGGCCATTTGCGCCGGAGCGCCAGGGCCTTGCCGCGCGGCTGCAGATGCTCGCGGCCATGGTGAGGCCTGAACGGCAGCCTGCCTGCCCGGACGCATGCAGCGCCGGCGGCCATCGCGCCGGGGTGGGCGAGCGGCGGGCCGGCGCGTTCCGCATCGCCGGCTGCAGCCTGCTGACATTGCTCCTCCTGGCCGGGCCGGCGGCGGCGCAAAGCCTCACCCTCAGCCTGCCGGAAGGCACCGGCGTCACCGAGCGCGCGCTGCAGCTGGTGGCGCTCGTCACCGTCCTGTCGATCGCCCCGTCGATCCTGGTGATGGTGACCTCCTTCACCCGCATCGCGGTGGTGCTGTCGCTGCTGCGCACAGCCATCGGCACGAACACGGCGCCTTCCAACGCGGTGGTGCTGTCGCTGGCGCTGTTCCTCAGCGGCTTCATCATGGCTCCGGCCTTCCAGGCGGCCTATGACCAAGGCATCCAGCCCTTTCTTGCCCGGCAGATCGACCAGACCCAGGCCTTCGAGCGCACGACGCAGCCCTTCCGCGAGTTCATGCTCAAGAATGTGCGCGAGAAGGACCTGGCGCTGTTCCTCGACATGGCCAAGGAGCCGCGCCCGGAGACGGCGCAGGGCGTGAGCCTGCGCGTGCTCATTCCGGCCTTCATGATCTCGGAGCTGCGGCGTGCCTTCGAGATCGGCTTCCTCCTGTTCCTGCCCTTCCTGATCATCGACCTCGTCGTCGCCTCGGTGCTGATGTCGATGGGCATGATGATGCTGCCGCCGGTGACGGTGTCGCTGCCGTTCAAGCTGATCTTCTTCGTGCTCGTCGACGGCTGGAATCTGGTCGCAGGCTCCCTGGTGCGGAGCTTCGGCAATTGACAGGCGCCGGCCCGGCCGGCACACGGGAGCCTCCCCTCCGTTCCGGCGCGATGCGCCGGTTCGCGCCCGTCCCTCCGCTCCCTGCCCGCGCCATGGTTTCCGACGCATCTCCCCAGTCCATCGGCGTCGGCATGCTCGTCGCCATCGTCGGCTATGCCTCCACCGTGGCCGTCGTCATCCACGGCCTCTCGGCCGTCGGAGCCAGCGAAGGCCAGATCATCTCCGGCCTGGCCGTGCTGTGCCTGGCCCAGGCCCTATGCGGCGTGGTGCTGAGCCTGTGGACGCGGATGCCGATCTCGGCGGCCTGGTCCACGCCGGGCATGGCGCTGCTGACGACGCTGGGCGTCCTGCCGGGCGGCTTTCCGGCCGCCGTCGGGGCCTTCATCGCCACCGGCGGTCTGATCATGCTCACCGGCCTGTGGACGCCGCTCGGGCGGCTCATCGGGATGATCCCGCGACCGGTGGCGAACGGCATGCTCGGCGGCATCCTGCTGAAACTATGCCTGGCCCCCTTCGCGGCCCTGACGCAGGTGCCAAGCGTGGCGCTGCTGGTGATCGTGGTCTGGGTGGTGGTCGGGCGCTTCTGGCGGCTCTGGGCGGCTCCGGCCGCCCTGGTGGTCGCCATCGCCGCCCTGGCCCTGACCTCGCCGGGCGGCATGTCCTATGCGGCGCTGCCGCATTTCGAATGGGTCACCCCGGTGTTCGACTGGCAGGCCATGGTCTCGATCGCCCTGCCGCTGTTCGTCGTCACCATGGCCTCGCAGAACATCCCGGGCCTGACTGTGCTGTCCACCTTCGGCTACCGGCCGCCGACCCGCCCGATCTTCCTTCTGACCGGCGCGGCCTCGGCGCTCGGCGCCTTTGCCGGCGCCCCGACCGTCAACCTCGCCGCCATCACCGCCGCGCTCTGCGCCGGACCGGATGCCCATCCCGACCACAGGCGCCGCTATGTCGCCGCGGTGGTGGCCGGGTTCGCCTATGTCGCCCTCGCCGCGCTGGCCGCGGTCGCGACGGTGCTCGTCACCCATGCCTCGCCCATCCTGGTCGAGGCGGTGGCGGGCCTGGCCCTGACGGGTGCCTTCGGTTCGGCGATGCACGGCGCCGTGCAGGACGAGAAGGAGCGGGTGCCGGCCCTGATGACCTTCCTGGTCACCGCCTCCGGCTTCAGCGCCTTCGGCATCGGCTCGGCCTTCTGGGGTCTGATCGCCGGGGTCGCGGTGCACATGATCTATGCCGCGCGGCGCCCGCACGAGGCCTGAACGGCGGCGCTCAGCCCGCGTTGGGCCGTTGCGGGTCGACCACGGCGGCCGAGGGCTCGGCCGGTAGCGGCGCGGCAAGGTAATGCGCCCGATAATCCTTCAGGAAGGCGTCGAGCGTGTCGGCCGCGGCGATCCCGCGGGCGATGTCGGAGAAATTGGCGCCCCGCGCCTCGATCGGCGCCGTCACCGCCTCGAAGCTCGCGGCATCGGCGGAATCGGCCATGCGGGCGGTGAACTTCGAACGCAACCGGTCGAGCCCGATCCTGTCGTCGGCCAGGGAATAGGCGATGGCGGCGCGCAGGGCGCTGTTGCGCTGCACGTCGGTGAGCGGGCCAGGGCCCTGCCAGCTGTCGCCGAGCTGGTTCTCCAAGGCTTCCGCTGCTGCCGGCCAGCGCCTGGCCTGCCAGAGCACATCGGCCCTGACGCGAGCCACGTCCGGGCCGTCGAGCTGGTCGAGCATCTCCAGGGCCAGGTCGTAGCGGGCGGTCTCGGCCAGCGCACGCGCGCCCAGCAGCACCCGGGCGGTCATCAAGTCCTTGGGCAGGCCGGGCTGGCGGGTGGCGGCAAGCACCTGCAGCGCCTGGACCGGCTTGCGGTTCATCAGGTCGATCATGGCCAGGCGGGCCGCGACCTGCGCCCGCCCTGCGCCGCTCAGGCGGTTGTCGACCTGGTGCTGCAGGAGCTCGGCGGCCTGGTCGAGCAGATCGACCTCGACCAGCCGATCGGCCAGCCGGCGGATCATCTCGTCGCCGCGGCGGTCGCTCGGGGTCAGGTCCTGGTAATCGTAGAACAGCGCCAGCGCATCGACGGGCGGCAGCTTCAGCGCGCCGTCGTCGAGGAAAAGCTCGACGAAGCGACGCTGCAGCCGATCCTGCATGCTGCGCGTCGCCTCCGACAGCGGGAAGCGCTCCAGCGCCACGCGCATGGTGTCGAAAGCCTGCCGGTCCTTGCCGGCCTTGAGATATTCGTCGGCCAGCGCCTTCAGGGTCTGTACCTCGACCGTGTCGCCGCGCCAGGTCGCGGCGAGGGTCTCGAGCCCGTCGAGCAGCCCCTTGTCGCCGATCTTGCCCACGTCGCGGCGCAGCGGCAGGGCACGCAGCCGGGCCTCGGCCGCAGCCGCCGAGGCCGGACCGTCGGCGAGCTTGTCGTAGAATGCCAGTGCCTCGGCCTTGCGTTGGGTCAGCTCGGCGAAGCGCCCGTCGAGCAGCTCACGGCGCGGTCCGGACGCTGCCTCGACGTCGAGCCCGTCCAGCGCCTGCTTCTGCGCCAGCGCATCGCCGGCGTCCCCAGCGGCGATCGCCGCCTCGTAGGCGCCGAGCCGGAAGCGTGCCTGCACCGGCCTGGGATAAAGGCTGATCGCGCCCTCGCCGCGCTGGAAGGCGGCGCGGGCCGCCGGGAGGTCATGGCGGGCCAGCGCCGCCAGCCCCTGCCAGAGCGCGCCCTCGGGCGAGGCGGCCAGTCCCTGCTCCGCCAGCAGCGCGGTCGCCTCCTCGCCCCGGCCGATCAGTACGAGCGAAGCCGCCCGGAGCAGGCCAAATTCCGGGTCGCGCCCCGCCCGCTTGTCCTCGGCTCCGGCCACGTCGAGCACAGCAGCGGCCTCCGCCCCGAAATCCTTGGCGAGATAGAAGCGGGCGAGGTCCGTCCTCGCCGCCAGCCGCCCGGCCTCGGACGCCTCGGCCGCGGCCTTGAGCAGGACCTGCTGGCGCGCCTCGAACGGCGCCTCGATCTCCCGCGCCCATTGGCCGGTATCGACGACCGAGCTGCGATGGCCGGGATCGGCGGCCGGCGCCGCCGGCACGCCGTTCGCCGACAGGGTCAGCCCGCCGTCCCGGCTGACCGTCACCATGTCGATGCCGGCGGTGACGACGACGTCGTCGGAGGTCGGCACGAAGGCCAGGCCGTGCGCCGTGACCAGGGTGCGGAACTCGACGAAGGACTGCGGCTTGAGGAAGCCCCGCGCCGGCGCGGCGGCGGTGACGACGAAGACGGTGTCGCCGACATCGCCATCCTCGATGCGATGGACGGAGCCGAGTCCTGCCACGATCGCCGTCACGGCCGTGCGGCCGCCGGCATCGGTCGCGCGTCGCAGAGCCACCGGCTGCGCCGCACCGAGGATGTCGTTGCCGATCGACACGGTCCAGCCCGCGCCGTCCGGCGAAGTGGTGACCAGCGGCGACACCTTGAGCGTCAGCCGCACGATCACGGCGCCGTCGGCGGCGGTGGCCGCCGCAGCGGCGACGATATCCGGAGCCGCAGCCGCCACCGCCCCGACATCGATCCTGCGACCGGTGTCGAAAACCAGCCAGAGAGTGTCGCCGCGACGGTACATCGCCGCGGGCGTGGCCTCGGCAAAGGGAAAGGCGAGGCGCACCGTCTCGCCCGACCGCGCCACCACCGGACGCAACGGGCCGGTGTCGGCCGGCTCCGCCACCGCGGGCACGGGCCGGTCGACCGACGGACGTGCCGCCGGAGCCGGCGTAGTCGGGCCGTCCGGGAAATCGACCGCCGCCGGCCTGGGCGCCGGATCGGGCAGCGACACCGGTTCAGGCCGGGCCGGCACCTGGACTGGCACAGCCGGCTGCGGCGTTTCGGCGGGAACAGCAGGCATGGGGCCGGCGGGCGGCTCGGCCTTGGCCGGCACAGCGGGCGCGGGCATTGCCGGCGGCTCGACCTTCGCCGCCGCGGCGGCGAGGGTTGCGGCGACATCCACGGGCGCCGCCGCGGCCCCCGTCAGGTCGACGACATAGTCGCCACCGTCCCAGAAGGTGCGCATGTCGGCGCCGTCGGCGAGGCGCAGCCTGACGGCGAGGTGCGCATCGCCCTCCGTCGCGTCGATCGCGGCCAGATTCGGCGGCAGCTCGGCCTTGATCGCGGCAAGGTCCGTCTTCAACGCCGCGTCGAAGACGATCTTCGCCGTCTGGCCGCTGCGCTCCAGCTGCACCGGGACCGGAGCGCCAAGCTCGAAGGCGAGCCGGGTGAAGGTCGGCTGGCGGGCGACGCTGACGTCGATCGGCCGCACCCGGTTCCGGGCAGCGGCGACCCGGGCCTGCTCCTCGCGTTCCAGCCGCTCGGCCTCGCGGGCCTTGGCGGTCAGCTCGGCGACGATCTCCGGCGGCAGGCCCGGCGGCGGCCCTTGCCAGCTCGCCGGCAGCAGATCGACGAACAGGCGCTCGCCGGCCGGCATGGCGTTGACGGTCAAACGCTGCGACAGTGCCAGGCGCACCGCCCGGCCGTCGGGATCGAGGCGCATGCCCGACACGTAGTCGCCGATCGCCGCCTGGATCGGCTCGAGCGGCACGGCGACCCTTCCGGCAAAATCGATGACCAGAATATTGTTGGCGACCCGTGTCGTGACCTCGGGCATGTGGTCGAACTGGAAGACCAGGCGCAGATAGCCGGAAGACGGCCTGGCCTCGACGCTGCCGGTCGCGACCGTGCCGGACGGCGCGGCGCAGGCTGGCCCCGGGGCCTGGGCGAGCAACACGCACAGGCCGAGGCTGCCGAGGAGGCGCGCGGCATCCCGCGCGAAAACGCGCGTCGCAGTGCCGGAACGTGGCGCGACGCGTCCGGTCATGCCGTCCCTTGAGGTCGCGAGCAAGGCGCTCCAAGCGCGTCCCCGACCGGACCCGGCGTCGGGGACGGCCCGACCATAGGAAAGCCCCGTCAATGCCGGATTAACGCCGGCGCGAAAAGCCGGCCGCCCTCCCGGCCGGGCAGGACGCCTTCAACCTTTGGGCGGCCGCCCCTCGATCTTCGGCAGGTCGAGAGCGGCGGGCACGTCGCCTCCCGGCTTCCCCTCATCCTTGCTGGCGAGCGCCACGGTCAGGCGCTGGGCGGCGTCCGCATCCATGGCCGCCAGCACGTCGGCAACCTTGGCCGGCTTCATGGCGCTGACCACCTCGACCAGGATGGCGGTGTCCAGCCGGTTGAAGATGCGGGCGGCGTCCTTGGGCTTCATCGCCTCGTACATGACGACGAGGCCCTTGACCCGGGCCGCATCGGCATCGGCTTTCTTCTGCTCGGCGGCGGCGATGCCGGCCTCGAGCTTCTTCAGCTCCTCCACCCTGTCCTCGATCCGCTTCTCCGCCGCCTTCAGGAGGTTCTCGCGCATGTCGAGGTCGTGGCGCATCTGGTCGAGTTGCTGGCGGCGCTGCTGCAGCCGCTCCAGGACGGCCCGCTCGGAAGGCGATGCGGAGGCCGGCGGCAGCAGCGGCTCGGCCGTCTCCGCCGACTCGATCACCGGCGAGGCGGAGGCGGGCGGCGGCGTGTCGGCAGCCGCCACCGTCTCGGGCGCCGCATCGGGCTTCCCGGCTCCGACCGACCCGGTCACGTCGGGCGGCATGCTGCGCGCGTCGGCGATGACGCGGCCGAAGCCGTCGCCGGCATGGGCCTCCACCGGGCCGCCGACCTCCAGGCCGAAGCGGCCGAGGATGTCGGCCGTCTTCAGCGCCAGCAGGCAGCCCAGCGCCAGGATCACGATCGGCAGGAGCCGCAGCCGGGTCATGCCGCGGCTCCGCGGGTGCGGGCCCGAGCCCGCTGGGCCAGCGCCTCGGCGACGGCCGCGGCGGCGCGGGCGGAGGCGCCGCTCTGCTCGCGGTAGAGAGGATGCATCGGCGCCGCCTCGGGCATGGCGAAGGCCACGGGCGCATGCGCGACCTGCTGGGGCATGGCAAGCTCGGGCTCCACCTCCTGTGCCAGGCTCCGCTGGTTGCGGGCGGCTTCGGTGATCAGGGCAATGCGGTTCAGCACCGTCTCGCCTGCCCGGATCTGGATGGCGATCTCGGCCGCCGCGCCCTCGGCAGCTGCCAGGCGCTGCGTCAGCGCGCGGTCGCAATCGGTCGCCATGGTCTTGAGGTTGGTGATGGCCCTCTCGGCCAGCTCCGTTGCTCCGACCAGCTCGGCAACGATGTTGCGCAAGATGCTCTCATCGGCGCGAAGCCTGGTGAGCCTCTTGTTGAGAACCCAGCAATAACCGATTGTCATAGCGAGAAGAACGGCAACCAGAGCCTCGATCGCCAGCCCCATGAGCGAGGTCGACATCACATGTCCTTCCGCATCGCATCGGCCATGTCGAAGATGGCCATGGTGGTCTTGGATTTCTTCAGCGGCCGGGCAAGGCGCACCGCGACCGAATCGCCCATGCGGCCCATGCGCCCCTCGGACAGCAGGATGTCGCCGCAGCGCACGCTGACCAGCGTGTCGGGCTTGATGGTGATCGGCAGCGTGTCGCCGACCTTGAGGTCGAGGATCGCGCGCAGCGGCAGGTCCTGCTCGTACAGCACAGCGTCGACATCCACCGTCGCCTGCCAGATCTCGGTGGCGAGATGGCTTTCCCAGACCGGGTCACGGCCGAACTTCTCGCCCATGAAGCTGTGCAGCAGATGGTCGCGGATCGGCTCGATGGTGGCATAGGGCAGCACCATCTCCATGCAGCCGCCGCGATCCTCCATGTCGACGCGCAGGCGCACCAGGATGGCGGCATTGGCCGGGCGGGAGACCTGGGCAAAGCGCGGATTGGTCTCGATGCGATCGAAGGTGAAATTGACCGGCGAAACCGGGCCGAAGGCCTGCTCGCCGTCGGCCAGCACGATCTCGATCATCCGCCGCACCAGGCCGAGCTCGATCGTGGTGTAGGGACGGCCTTCGACGCGGATCGCCGAGGTGCCGCGCCGGCCGCCGAGCAGCACGTCGATGATCGAGTAGATCAGGTTGGAATCGACGGTGACCAGGCCGAAATTGTCCCATTGCTCGGCCTTGAACACGGTGATGATCGCCGGCAGCGGGATGGAGTTGAGGTAGTCGCCGAAGCGCACCGAAGTCATGCGGTCGATCGACACCTCGACATTGTCGGACGTGAAGTTGCGCAGCGAGATCGTCAGCAGCCGCACGAAGCGGTCGAACAGGATCTCCAGCATCGGCAGGCGTTCATAGGAGACCATCGCCGAATCGATGATCGCCCGGATGCCGGACTGCGAGCCGCTGACGAGCTCCTCCACCGAGAAGCCGAGCAGGCTGTCGATTTCGTCCTGGTTGAGGATGCGGTCGGCGCCGCCCTTGGAAACGGGGCCGTCGCCGGCCATCGCCGCCCAGTCGGTGGCGCCCGGCGGCGACACGCCCTGCTCGGCCAGCGCCGAGCCCCACTCGGCCGCGAGGTCGTCCTGGTTCGCGCGCGCCCCCTGCTGTTCGGCCAGGGCGGCGCCCCATTCGGCCATCAGGTCGTCCTTGCCGGGACCGGCCATGCTATTGCACCACCATCTGCTGGAACACGACCGCGTCGACCTTGGCCGGCGACACGGCGACGTTGACGCGCTTGGTCAGCTCTTCCTTGAGGCGAAAGAAGCCGGCCGAGCCTTCCAGATCCGACGGGCGCAGGATGCGCATGTAGGATTGGAAGGTGTCGAGCACCCGCGGCATCAGCGGCCTGATCTCCTCGACCAGCTTCTCGTCCGCGACCTCCAGCGAGATCTTGACCTTGAGGTATTGGACCTTGTCCTTGGCATCGAGGTTAACCAGCATTTCCGGCAGGTCGAGGTAGCGCACCGGCTTGGCGGCGGCGGGCTTGGACGCGGCCTCGGCCTGCTCCTCGCCACGGCCGCCGATCAGGTCCGCCTTGATGGCGGCGAAACCGCCGCCCCCGAGCACCACGAGGGCGAAGCCCGCGAGCACCAGCCTGTTGCGCAGCAGGCCGGCGAGGCCGCCCTTGCGCCTGGCACCGGGCTCGGCGCCGTCCTCGGCTTCCGCCTCCGGCTTCTTGGGTTTCTTGGCCATCGGGACCGGCTCCGGGGGCGTATGTGACTGGTGGAAAACGCCGCTCGGGCTGTCGGACCGGCGCGAGGCTGCGCTGGCATCGACATTCGGCCCAAATGGTTAACGCCCGTTTAATTCTTGTCCCAGGGCGGCAAAATCTGCCTGGTCGAACTTGCCGGCCGGCGTGATCGCCCTGCCCTCCTCGCAGCCGACAGGCCCCGCAACCCATTGATATTCCTCGATCCGTCAAAGTGGCACGGCACATGCCATGGTTAACACGATCCGAATGCGTTGGGAGACGCGACCGGATCGGGGAGCAACGGAACCGGAGGGCCTTGGGAGAGGCACGCCGATTCCACGAAGGGAGCGGGGCGGTTCGATGGAGAACACGCTTCTTGTGGCGCTGTCGCGCCAGGTCGCCTTGAGCCGCGAGCTCGACGTCGTCGCCAACAACATGGCGAACGCCAACACGCATGGCTTTCGCCGCGAGGCCGTGCAGTTCGCGGAGTACCTGATGCCGACGGCATCGGCCGACGGCTTTCCCGCGCCGGACCGGCACCTCTCCTACGTGCAGGACCGGGCCAGCTATCGCGACTTCGAGACCGGCTCGCTGCAGCAGACCGGCAACCCGCTGGATCTTGCCATCCGGGGCGACGCCTTCTTCGCCGTGCAGGCGCCGGACGGCCAGGGCGAGCGCTACACCCGCGACGGCGCCTTCCAGATCGACACCCAGGGCCGCCTGGTCACGGCGAGCGGCGAGGCGGTGCTCGGCGAGGCCGGACCGATCACCCTCGACCCCGACAACCCGACCTTCGACCTCGCCCGCGATGGTACCGTCTCCGACAAGGACGGCATCCGCAGCCGCCTGAAGGTCGTGCGCTTCGACAATCCGCAGCGGCTGCAGCGCGACGGTGACGGCCTGTTCCGCGCCGAAGCCGGCCAGGCGCCGCAGGCTCTCGGCCCCGCCGAGATCAACGTGGCGCAGGGCATGGTCGAGACATCCAACGTCAAGCCGATCCTGGAGATGTCGCGGCTGATCGAGATCAACCGCGCCTACACCTCCCTCGCCAGCCTTATCCAGCGCAACGACGAACTGCGGAAGACCGCCGTCGAGCGCCTCGCCGACCTGCCCGCCTGAGGAGCCCACGCCATGCGCGCCCTGCACACCGCCGCCACCGGCATGATGGCCCAGGAGCTGAACGTCGAGGTCATCTCCAACAACATCGCCAACATGCGGACCACCGGCTACAAACGCCAGCGGGCCCAGTTCCAGGATCTGCTCTACGAGTCGCTGCGCCGGGTCGGCTCCACCACCTCCGATCAGAACACCCAGGTGCCGGCCGGCATCCAGATCGGCTCGGGCGTGCGCACCGCGGCGACGCCGCGGGTGATGAGCCAGGGCGACGTGTCGCCGACGGAGAAGGAGCTGGACCTCGCCATCCGCGGCGAAGGCTTCTTCCGCATCCAGATGCCGGACGGGCGCACCGCCTATACCCGCGACGGCTCGTTCGAGCGCGACGCCCAGGGC
Source organism: Labrys sp. Lb11 (assembly GCF_057554225.1). Taxonomy (NCBI): domain Bacteria; kingdom Pseudomonadati; phylum Pseudomonadota; class Alphaproteobacteria; order Hyphomicrobiales; family Xanthobacteraceae; genus Labrys; species Labrys sp. Lb11. The sequence goes on along the minus strand of NZ_BAAJOT010000009.1, from coordinate 68,429 downwards.
CAGCTCGTCACGGCCGACGGCTATGTCGTCGATCCCGGCATCACCATCCCCGAGAATGCCCGCGACATCACCATCAACCAGCAGGGCGTGGTCTCGGGCACGGTGCCCGGCCAGACCACGTCCACGGATTTCGGCCAGATCCAGCTCTCGCGCTTCGTCAACAAGACCGGCCTGGAGGCGATCGGCGACAATCTGTTCCTGGAGACTGCCGCTTCCGGCCAGCCGCAGACCGCCACGCCTGGCACCGACGGGCTCGGCAACCTGCTGCAGCGCTATCTGGAGCAGGCCAACGTCAACTCGGTCTCGGAGATCTCCGACCTGATCGCCGCCCAGCGCGCCTATGAGATGAACTCCAAGGTCATCTCGGCCGCGGACGAGATGCTGCAGTCGACCTCCAGCATGCTGCGCTAGGAGCACGCCGATGATCGCAAGAGCCCTCGCCTGCACCCTCCTCGCCACCCTGGCCGTCCCGGCGCTGGCGCAGACGACGCCGCAGCCGACGCTGCGCGCCGATGTCACCGTCTCCTCTGAGCTGGTGCGGCTCGGCGACCTCGTCGACAATGCCGGAACCGCGGCCGCCGAGCCGGTGTTCCGCGCGCCCGACCTCGGCGGCACCGGCACGATCCAGGCCGGACGGGTCCTCGCCGCCGCCCGCGCTAAGGGCCTCGCGGCGGTCGACGCCAACGGGCTCGCCGAGGTCAGCGTCACCCGTGCCAGCCGCAGGCTCGACCTCGACGAGATCCGCCAGGCGGTCGCCGGCGCCATCGCCCGCCGCAATGGCCTGGGCGACGCGGCGGACCTCACGGTGACGCTCGATCCGGGCATCGCCGCCGCCCATATCGAGCCCACGACCACGGGCAGCCTCGAAGTGGCCCAGCTCGCCTGGAGCCCTGTCACCGGCCGCTTCGACGCGACGCTCACGGTTGCCGGCTCCCCCCTCCTGACCCGCGCGCCGCTGCGGGTCCGCGGCCAGGGCATCGAGACCCTGGCCGTCCCGGTCTATGCCCGCGCCGTCAACCGCGGCGAGGTGCTGCGCAGCACCGACGTCGTCGTCGAGCGCCTGCCGCGCTCGCAGGCCGCGAGCGGCGCCGTGGAGGCTCCCGCCGAGGCGATCGGCCAGGCGCTGCGCCGGTCCGTGCGCCCCGGCCAGCCCGTGCAGGCGAACGACCTGACCAAGCCCAACATCATCGCCCGCAACGACGCCGTGACGCTGACCTACGAAGTGCCGGGCATGGTCCTGACCGTCCGCGCCAAGGCGCTCGACACAGGCGCCGAGGGCGACGCCATCCCCGTCCTCAACGGGCAATCCAACCGCATCGTGCAGGCGACCATCACGGGCCCGGGCCGGGTCTCGGCCGTCACCCGCGCCCGCCTCGCCCTCAACTGAAAGCCGGACCGATGTCGAAGATCAGCCTCCCCTCTCCCTCGCGCCCGGTCCGGGCCTGCGCCCTGTCGACCCGGCTCTGCCTCGCCGGCCTCGCCGCCCTCGCCCTTGCCGGCTGCGGTGCCGCCGACCGCCTCGCCAATGTCGGCAAGGCGCCGAACCTCACCGCCATCGACGACCCGACGGCCCAGCCCGGCTACAAGCCGGTGTCGCTGCCGATGCCGACGCCGGAAAAGCCGATCTTCCAGGCCAACTCCCTGTGGCGCTCTGGGTCGCGCGGCTTCTTCAAGGACCAGCGGGCCATGCGGGTCGGCGACATCCTCACCGTCAAGGTGGTGATCCGCGACAGCGCCAACATCAACAACACCACCTCTCGCTCGCGCGCCAACAGCGAGAACCTGGGCGCCAAGAGCCTGTTCGGCGTCGAGGGCGACCTGGTGCCGAACGGCACCGACGCGGGCGGCATGCTGGCAGCCACCTCGGACAGTTCCAGCACCGGCGCCGGCTCGGTGCGGCGCTCGGAAGCCCTCACCACCAATGTCGGTGCGGTCATCACCCAGATCCTGCCCAACGGCAACATGGTGGTCGAGGGCAAGCAGGAGGTGCGCGTCAACTTCGAAATCCGCGAGTTGATCGTCGCCGGCGTGGTGCGGCCGGAGGACGTCGAATCCGACAACACCATCGAATCCACCAAGATCGCCCAGGCCCGCATCTCCTATGGCGGCCGCGGCCAGATCACCGACGTGCAGCAGCCGCGCTACGGCCAGCAGGTGATGGACATCCTCCTGCCCTTCTGATCCCCGGGGCTCCCCGGCAGGCAAGCCCGCTCCCGGCGAGCCTGCCGATCGACGCCGCGCGCCCGCTCCCCGGCATGCGGCAGACGCAAGGCGCGGGCCGGAAGCCCCCCCCGGCCCGCGCCGTCCTGCTTCACCCGCTTCGGGCGCCGATACCGCCGCTCGGGCAAGCCCGCCGATATACGCGTAGCCGGCTTCCATTTGACATCATACCAACCAATCGGTATGGTCTCGGCAAAGGGGTGGGATCATGGATCGCCAGTCCAAGTCCAGGCTGATCGACGCGGCCCTCACCGTCGTCCGCACCAAGGGCTACAACGCCGCCCGGGTGGACGATATCTGCGCCGCCGCGGGCGTGACCAAGGGCAGCTTCTTCCATCATTTCGACAGCAAGGACGACCTCGCCATGGCCGCCGTCGAGCGGTGGCGCGAACAAGCCGACGCCCTGCTCGTCGCGATCGACGCCGAGGAACACGCCGACCCGCTGGACTGGCTCATGGCCTATCTCGACCTGCGCAAGTCGTTGATGACCGGCGACCTGCCGCAGTGGACCTGCTTTTCCGGCACGATGATCCAGGAGATCTACACGACCCACCCCGCCCTGCGGGACGCCTGCCAGGGCGTCACGACCGAACATGTCGCGGCGCTGGCCGTCAGGATCGACGACGCCGTCCGCCGGCATGGCATCGCTGCGGGCTGGACCGCCGAAAGCCTGGCGCTGCACATCCAGGCCGTGGTCCAGGGTTCCTTCATCCTTGCCAAGGGGCAGGGCCGCGCCGACGCGGCTCGCGACTGCATCGACCATCTGCGCCGATATGTGGATCTGCTGTTCCGCCGTCCGCAGGCAAGCTGATCGGGGAGGACGCCATGGGAATTCGGTACCGCTGGATCATCGTCGGGCTCGGGGCGCTGATGGGCTGCGTCGCCATCGGCGCCATGTTCTCGCTGGCGGTGTTCCTCGATCCCCTGTCGACCGATACCGGCTGGTCCCGGGCCGGCATATCGAGCGCCATGACGCTCAACTTCCTGGTGATGGGCGTGTGCGGCTTCGGCTGGGGCTCGGTGAGCGATCGCTACGGCCCTCGCCCGGTCGTGCTGACGGGCGCCTTGCTGCTCGGCCTCGCCCTGGTGCTCGCCAGCCGCGCCACCGCCCTCACCGCTTTCCAGTTGGTCTACGGCGTGCTGGTCGGCATGGCGGCCAGCGCCTTCTTCGCGCCGATGATATCGGCCGTCACCGGCTGGTTCGACAGCCATCGTAGCCTGGCCGTGTCGCTGGTTTCCGCCGGCATGGGGGTCGCGCCGCTCACCATCTCGCCCTTCGCCCGCTGGCTCATCAGCGCCTATGACTGGCGCACGGCGATGCTGGTCATCGGCGTGGCGGCCTGGGTCCTGCTGGTCCCCGCCGCCCTGTGCGTCCGGCGGCCGCCGCAATCCGCGCCCGCCGACGCGGTGCCGGCGGCTGGATCGGGCGAGGCCGGCCCGTCCCTGGCGCAGGCGCTGGGCTCGCCGCAATTCCTCGTGCTCGGCCTGACCTTCTTCGCCTGCTGCGCCGCCCATTCCGGCCCGATCTTCCACATGGTCAGCTATGCCATGATCTGCGGCATCTCGCCGATGGCCGCGGTCAGCATCTACAGCGTCGAGGGCCTCGCCGGCCTGGGCGGGCGCGTGCTCCTCGGCGTGCTCGCCGACCGGCTCGGCGTCAAGCCCGTCCTCGTCGCCGGCCTCGCCGTCCAGGCGGCGGCGATCGGCACCTATCTCGCCGTCAGCCGGCTCGGCGAGTTCTACGCCCTGGCGACGATCTTCGGCGCGGCCTATGGCGGCGTGATGCCGCTCTACGCCGTGCTGGCACGCGAATATTTCGGCCAGGCCCGGATGGGTGCGGTCTTCGGGGCGGCCACCCTGCTGTCGAGCCTCGGCATGGCGATCGGCCCGCTGGCCGGTGGCTGGGTGTTCGATACCTTCCACAACTATGCGTGGCTGTTCATCGGCTCCGTTGCGGTCGGGCTCGGCGCCGCCGGCGTCGCCCTCGCCTTTCCGCCGCTCCCGCGCCAGCGCCGGCAACTGCAGCCGGCGTGAACGCGGCACCGCGCCGGAGGCGGGCCTTCTGTCCGGCGCGATCGAGGCGGACATCGCCGCCGGAATCGGCGCCGGGCGCGGCGATCGCATCGCCCGGGCGCCCAGGCGCTCGGCCCCTTGACGCCCGGTACAAGCCGCACCCGTCCCTCGCCCGGACCGGTCGCCGCTCACGGCCGGATCGGCCGCACGTCACGCTGCGACAAGTGCGGGACAGCGGCGCCAAAAACCGCTATGCATAAGCATCCGCGGCGCTCCCACAGGGTTGAGGAGCGCGGGGCGCCGAGATCGGTGCGGTGGGACGGCGTCGGGCCAAGGGACCGGTCGGCGCGTTCCACACCCTTTCCCTCAGCGGGTATTGTCAAAGGCCATCGAGAGACGGCATCCGGCGCATATGAAGCTGACCCGAGCACCGATTCTGATCGAGATTCCGTGGATCGATCCCATGGAGGCGGCGGCGCGCCTGTCTGCACGCCCGCGCCTCGCCTTCCTCGACAGCGCCATGCCGCATCCGACGCTCGGCCGGTGGTCCTATGTCGCCGCCGACCCCGTCGGGGTTTTCCGTGTCCAGGACGGCGTCGCCCGCTGGAACGACACGGCCTTGGACGAAGCGCCGATGTCGGCGCTGCGCCGCCTGATCGAGGGACACCGGCGCGAACGTGCCGATGGCGGCCCGCCCTTCCAGGGCGGTGCGATCGGAGCGCTCGCCTACGAGGCCGGCCTGCTGTTCGAGCGCCTGCCGCAGACCGAGGCCGCGCGGCCCATGCCGCAGGTCGACCTGCCGATCTACGACACGCTGCTCGCCCTCGACGGGCTGCAGCGCCGCGCCTTCGTCGTCGCGCCGCACGAGGCGGCCGCCGCGGCCTTCCGCGAGAGGCTGCGGGCCGAGCCGCCGCCACGCCGGCGCCTGCCGGCCTTCGCATGGCGCGACAGCCGCAGCCGCCCCGCCTACGAGGCGGAGGTGGCTCGGGTGATCCAGTACATCCGCGACGGCGACATCTTCCAGGCCAACCTGTCGCACCGCTTCATCGCCGAACCCGAGGCCGCGCCCGACCCGGTGACGGTCTATCGGGCGCTCCGCCGCGCCAATCCCGCCCCCTTCGCCGCCCTCCTGGTCGATGGCGGCCGCTTCATCGCCTCATCCTCGCCCGAGCGCTTCCTCAAGCTCGACGGCCGCGGCGTCGAGGCCCGGCCGATCAAGGGCACCACCCGCCGCACGCCCTATCCGCGCGAGGATTTCGCCCGGGCCCAACTCCTGTCGGAGAGCGAGAAGGACCGGGCCGAGAACGTGATGATCGTCGATCTCCTGCGCAACGACCTGTCCCGGGTGTGCGAGCCCGGCAGCGTCGCCGTGCCGGTGCTCTGCGGCGTCGAGACCTATGCCTCTGTGCACCACCTCACCTCGGTCGTCACCGGCCGGCTGCGCGAAGGCCGCGACGCCTTCGACCTGATCGCCGCGACCTTCCCGGGCGGCTCGATCACCGGCGCGCCGAAAATCCGGGCGATGGAGATCATCGCCGAGCTGGAGGGGCGCGACCGCGGCATCTATTGCGGCTCGATCGGCTGGATCGGCTTCGACGGCTCCGCCGATCTCAACATCGCCATCCGCACCCTCGCCTATGACGGCCGGGAGATCTCGGTGGGCGCCGGCGGCGGCATCACGCTCCTGTCGGATCCCTCTGCGGAGTATGAGGAGACGCTGGCCAAGGCCGAGCGCGTGCTCGCAGCCTTCGCGGCGGACGGCGAAGCAGCGGACGACGCGGCATGATCCTCCTCGTCGACAACTATGATTCCTTCGTCTTCAATGTCGCCCGCTATTTCGAGGAGCTGGGCGAGCCGGCCCGCGTGGTGCGCAACGACGCGGTGACGCCGGCCGATGTCGAGGCTGCCGGCGCCTGCGGCCTGGTGCTCTCGCCCGGCCCCTGCGCGCCCAAGGACGCCGGCGCCTCGCTGGAGCTGGTGCGGGCCTTCTCCGGCCGCATGCCCATCCTCGGCATCTGCCTCGGCCACCAGTGCATCGGCGAGGCCTTCGGCGGCCGGGTGGTGCATGCCAGGACACCGATGCACGGGCGGCCCTCGCGCATCCTCCATGACGGCACCGGCCTGTTCGCCGGCCTGCCCGCGCCGATCGAGGCCGGTCGCTATCACTCGCTGATCGTCGAGCTCGACGGCGACGAGCCGCTCGATGTGACGGCGCGCAGCGAGGACGGCGAGATCATGGCCCTCACCCATCGCAGCCATCCGACCTTCGGCCTGCAATTCCATCCCGAATCGATCCTGACCCCGCAGGGCCATGCCCTGATCCGGGCCTTCCTGAACCAGGTCGAGATATTCCAGCGGGCTGCATGAGTTTTCTGATTCATCGCATCATCGAGCCGGCCGGCGGCGGCGGGCCCCGCATCGGCGCCATGGACCGCGGCCTGCAGCTCGGCGACGGCGTGTTCGACACGCTGACGGTGCGGGCCGGCACGGCGCTGGCCCTCGACCGGCATGTCGCCCGCCTCGTCGCCGCCGCCGACGCCATCGGCATTCCGGCAACGGCAGCCGCGATCGAGGCGGCGATCGGCGAAGTCACGGCCGAGCTCGCCGGCCGGGACGCCATCCTGCGCACCACGCTGACGCGCGGCCAGGGCGTGCGCGGCCTGTGGCCGGCCGAGGCGGCACGCCCGACGCTGCTGGTCACGGCCCAGCCCTGGAGCCCCGGGCTGGCCGGCCAGCCTGCCCGGCTGATCCTCGCCTCGGCGCCGCGCAACGAGCGATCGCCGCTGTCGCGCATCAAGTCGCTCGCCTATCTCGACGCCATCCTCGCGGCGCGCGAGGCCGCCGCGGCCGGCGCCGACGACGCCCTGATCCTGAACACGCAGGGCCGCATCGCCTGCACCACCATCGCCAATCTCTTCGCCCTGAAGGGGGACAGGCTCCTGACGCCGCCCATCGGGGAAGGCTGCCTCGACGGGATCATGCGCGGCCTCCTCGTCGAGGCGGCCGGAAAGCTCGGCCTCGCCGCGATCGAGGTGCCGCTCCGTCTCGACGACCTCCTCGGCGCCGACGCCGTCGTCGCCACCAATTCGGTACGCTTCCTGCGGCCGGTGACCGCCATCGACGGGACTGCGCTGGCACAGTCGCCGCTGGTGCCGCGCCTCCTCGACATCCTGCTCCCTCCTGCCAACGGCTGATCCATGATCCTCGTCGCGCTCGGCGCCAACCTCCCCTCGTCCGAAGGCGCACCGCGCGAGACGCTCCGGCGCGCGGTCGCCGAACTCGCGGCGCGGGGGCTGACCATCGCGGCGCGCTCGCGCGTCTTCCTCACCGAGCCGGTGCCCCGTTCGGACCAGCCCTGGTACGCCAACCAGATGATCGCGGTGGAGACCGATCGCTCGCCGCAGGCGCTGCTGCAGGTGCTGTTCGAGGTGGAAGCCCTGTTCGGGCGCCGGCGCAGCAAACGCAACGCCGCGCGCACCCTCGATCTCGACCTCGCGGCCTATCACGACCTCAGTCTCGACACCCCGGAGCTCGTCCTGCCGCATCCGCGTATGCACGAGCGCGCCTTCGTGCTGGCGCCGCTGGCCGATATCGCGCCGGGCTGGCGCCATCCGGTATCAGGAGAGACGGTCGAGACGCTGCTCGCCCGCGCCGACCGGGCCAATGTCCGCGCCCTCGCGCCGGCGCCGCTCCTCATGGGCGTGGTCAACGTCACCCCCGACAGTTTTTCCGACGGCGGCCGTTTCGACAGCACCGACAAAGCGATAGCCCATGCGCTGGCCCTGCTCGGCGAGGGCGCGGACATCCTCGACATCGGCGGCGAGTCGACCCGCCCCGGCTCCGCCCCGCTCCCGCCGGGTGAGGAGCAGGCCCGCATCCTGCCGGTCATCACCGCGGTGGCGGCCGAGGCGGCCCGGCGCCGGCGCCTGGTCTCGGTCGACACCCGCCATCCCGCCACGATGCGGGCGGCGCTCGCGGCCGGCGCCACCATGGTCAACGACATCACCGCGCTGGCCGGCGCCGAGGCGCGCCGCATCGTCGCCGATGCCGGAGTTCCCGTGATCCTGATGCATATGCAGGGCACGCCGCAGACCATGCAGATCGACCCGACCTATGCCGACGTGGTCGCCGAGGTCGCCGACGCCCTGGCGCGGGCGCGAGACCGGGCCGTGGCCGACGGCATCCGGCCGGGCGACATCTGGCTCGACCCCGGCATCGGCTTCGGCAAGACGCTGGAGCACAACCTCGCCCTGCTCGACGCCACGCCGCGCTTCAAGGCGCTCGGCCAGCCCGTGCTGGTCGGCGCCTCGCGCAAGGGCTTCATCGGCCGGGTCGACCGCGACGGCCCGGCCATCGACCGCGTCGGCGGATCCATCGCCGCCGCCCTCGCCGCCGCCGGCCGCGGTGCCGACGCGGTCAGGGTGCATGACGTGGCGGAGACCCGCCAGGCGTTGGCGGTGTGGAGCGCGATCGAAGGCAAGGCGATGGCGTAGCGGCGCGGAGGATAGGGCACGGGTGCCCGGCACAGTTTGTGTTCTCTGCCGGCTGCCGCCTTGCTCGTCGCAGGAAAGCCGTCGCTGATCCGTAGCAGGATCGGGCACGGACCAGCCCTCTCCACCGAAGGTGGGCAGGGTGTCGCCGCGAAGCGGCGACGGGTGGGGTGCGGCGGGCAGGACGCGGCCTTCGAAGAGATGGCGCGACGGCGGTGCGGCCAAGGCCAAGCCTTGCGGACCGCCCCCATCCGACGACTTCGTCGGGCCACCTTCCCCGCCTTGGGCGGAGGAGGCCCATCAGCGCCCCGTCTCGGACTGTGCGTGGCAACGCGCAGACTTTTCGGAGCCCGTCGACATAACTCCAAACAAAAACCCTCTCCGGCTGGAGAGGGTTTTTGCCTTGACCGCAGGTCGCGAGCCGCAATCGGACGGAGCGCCATGGAAAGGCGCCCCGCCGAAAACCTCGATCAGTTGCGAGCCTTGTCGACCAGCTTGTTCTTGGCGATCCATGGCATCATGCCGCGCAGCTTCTCGCCGACCGCCTCGATCGGATGGGCGTCGTTGAGGCGGCGCGTGGCCTTGAACTTGGGCTGGCCGGCGCGGCACTCGCGGATCCATTCGGAGGTGAAGGCACCGGTCTGGATATCCTTCAGCACGCGGCGCATCTCCGCCTTGGTCTCGTCGGTGACGATGCGCGGGCCGGTGACATACTCGCCGAACTCGGCGGTGTTGGAGATCGAGTAGTTCATGTTGGCGATGCCGCCCTCATAGATGAGGTCGACGATCAGCTTCACCTCGTGCAGGCACTCGAAATAGGCCATCTCGGGGGCATAGCCGGCTTCCACCAGCGTCTCGAAGCCGCCGCGGATCAGCTCGACCAAGCCGCCGCACAGCACCACCTGCTCGCCGAAGAGATCCGTCTCGCACTCTTCCTTGAAGGTGGTCTCGATGATGCCCGAGCGGCCGCCGCCGACGCCGCAGGCATAGGACAGGGCGAGGTCGTGGGCATTGCCCGAGGCGTCCTGATGGACGGCGATCAGGCAGGGCACGCCGCCGCCCTTCTGGTACTCGCCGCGCACGGTGTGGCCCGGGCCCTTCGGCGCGATCATGACGACGTCGACGGTCTTCTTCGGCTCGATCAGCGAGAAGTGGACGTTGAGGCCGTGGGCGAAGGCGATGGCGGCGCCGTCGCGGATATGGGGCGCGATCTCGTCGTTGTAGATGTCGGCCTGCAGCTCGTCCGGCGCGGCCATCATCATGAGGTCGCCCCACTTGGCGGCTTCGGCGACGGTCATCACCTTCAGGCCATCGGCCTCGACCTTCTTGGCCGTGGTCGAGCCGGCCTTGAGGGCGATGGCGATGTCCTTGACGCCCGAGTCCTTCAGGTTCATCGCGTGCGCGCGGCCCTGCGACCCGTAGCCGACGATGACGACCTTCTTGGTCTTGATGAGATTGAGATCGGCATCGCGATCGTAGTAGACGCGCATGGTTCTTATCCTTCCAGGCCTGCGGTTGTCATAAAATTTCCGAGTCTCGAAATGTCCTGGGGCGAATAGCGGTTCGCCGTGCCGCTGGCAACAGCCCAAACCCATTCCCCAAGTCGTGGAGCCGTCCGATGTCCGTTTTCGATTTCAAGGATCGCGTCGTTCTGGTCACCGGCGGCGCCTCCGGCATCGGCCGGGGCATCGTCGAGGCCTTCGCCGGCGAAGGTGCCCGGGTGGCGCTGACCTATGCCACCAGCACCGCCGGAGCGGCCGAGATCGCCGCCGCCTTCGGCAGCGGGCGCGTCCTTGCCATGCAGGCGGATCTGACCAAGGAAGCGGAATGCGCCCGCGTCGTCGCCGAGACGGAAAAGACCTTCGGCCATATCGATGCGCTCGTCGCCAATGCCGGCGGCCTGATCGCCCGGGCGCCGACCGTCGAGACCACCATGGCGCTGTGGCAGGAGGCATTCGAGGTCAACGTGCTGTCGACCGTGATGGTATGCAAGGCCGCCCTGCCCGGCATGATCGCCCGCCGCAGCGGCGCCATCGTCACCATGGGCTCGATCGCCGCGCACAATGGCGGCACCAGCGCGGCCCACTACGCCGCGGCCAAGGGCGCCATCCACACCTTCACCCGCGCGCTGGCCAAGGAGGTGGCGGGCAGCGGCATCCGCGTCAACGCCGTCTCGCCCGGCCTGATCGGCACGCGCTTCCACGATCGCTTCTCCACGCCGGACAAGCGCCAGGCCACCGTGGCCCAGACGCCGCTGAAGCGCGAAGGCACGCCGGCCGACGTCGCCGGCGCCTGCCTCTACCTCGCCTCGGACGCGGCGAGCTTCCTCACCGGCGAGATCATCGAGGTGAATGGCGGGATAGGGATGTATTGAGGCCATGCCCCGAGCCGGACCGCGCAGGGCGCCGGCGCTGCCGGCTGCCCATCCGCGTTTCCGGGCCTGCGTCGTCACAGCCCCTCCGGTCCGCGTGCGATCGCGGCGATGCCGGTGCGGGAGACTTCCACCAGCCCGATCGGCCGCATCAACTCGATGAACTGGTCGAGCTTCTCGCCCTTGCCGGTCAGCTCGAACACGAAGCTCTCCGTGGTGGCGTCGACGACGCGGGCGCGGAAGGCGTCGGCGAGGCGCAGCGCCTCGACGCGGTCCTCGCCCTTGCTGCGCACCTTGATCAGCAGGAGCTCGCGCTCCAGCGCCCGGCCGCCGGCCGTCAGATCCACCACCTTGTGCACCGGCACGAGGCGCTCGAGCTGCGCCTTGATCTGCTCGATCACGCCGGCCGTGCCCGTGGTGACGACGGTGATGCGCGAGACGTGCTCGGCATGCTGCGTCTCGGACACGGTGAGGCTTTCGATGTTGTAGCCGCGCCCGGAGAACAGGCCGACCACGCGGGCCAGCACGCCGGGCTCATTGTCGACCTCGACCACCAGAGTGTGGGTCTCGAGGGCGGCGGAGGAGGAAGCCATGAAATAGGCGGATCCGGTCATGCTCTGTCCAGTCGGTCGTGAACGGCGGAGAGGGGTATGAAAGGTCATTCGGAACAGCTTCGACCCGTCTCCCCCGCCAGCGGCGGGGGAGACGGACCGCCTTACACCAGTTGCTTGCCCTTGGCGTCGATGATCGAGCCGATGTCTTCGGCCGCGTCGCTCAGGATCATCTCGTTGTGCGCCTTGCCCGACGGGATCATCGGGAAGCAGTTCTCCTGCTTGTCGACGACGCAGTCGAAGATCACCGGGCGGGGCGTGTCGATCATCTGCTGGATCTTGGCGTCGAGCTCGGCCGGATCCGAGCAGCGGATGCCGACGCCGCCATAGGCTTCGGCCAGCTTGACGAAATCGGGCAGCGCCTCCGAGTAGCTCTCCGAATAGCGCCCGCCATGCAGCAGCTCCTGCCACTGGCGCACCATGCCCATGTACTCGTTGTTGAGGATGAAGATCTTCACCGGCAGGCGATACTGCACCGCCGTCGACATCTCCTGCATGTTCATCAGGATCGAGGCCTCGCCGGCAATGTCGATCACCAGCGCGCCGGGATGGGCCATCTGCGCGCCGATCGCCGCCGGCAGGCCGTAGCCCATGGTGCCGAGGCCGCCGGAGGTCATCCAGCGGTTCGGATCCTGGAAGTGGAAGTACTGCGCCGCCCACATCTGGTGCTGGCCGACCTCGGTGGTGACATAGGGGTCGCGGTCCTTGGTCAGGGCATAGAGGCGCTCGACCGCGTATTGCGGCTTGATCACCGAACTCGACCGGCGATAGTTCAGCGACTTGCGGCCGCGCCAGTGGTTGATCTCGTCCCACCAGGCCTTCAGGGCGGCTCGGTCCACGGTCGGCCTGGTCTCGCGCCAGACCGTCAGCATCTGCTCCAGCACATGCGCGGCGTCGCCGACGATGGCGATATCGGCCTTGACGTTCTTGTTGATCGAGGACGGGTCGATATCGATGTGGATCTTGCGGCTGCCCGGCGAGAAGGCATCGACCCGGCCGGTGATGCGGTCGTCGAAGCGCGCGCCGATGTTGATCATCACGTCGCAGTCGTGCATCGCCCAGTTGGCCTCGTAGGTGCCGTGCATGCCCAGCATGCCCAGCCACTGCGGATCGGCGGCCGGGAAGGCGCCGAGCCCCATCAGCGTCGAGGTGACGGGATAGCCGGTCAGCTTGGCGAACTCGCGCAGCAGCGCCGAGGCGCGCGGACCGGCATTGATCACGCCGCCGCCGGTGTAGAACACCGGCTTCTTCGCGCCGGCGATCAGCGCCACCGCGGCGCGCACCTTGTCCATGTCGCCTTCGATGCGCGGGCGATAGGTCTTGTGGATGTTCTCGGTCGGCTTGAAATAGGTGCCGGACTTGAACTGGATGTCCTTGGGGATGTCGACCACCACCGGTCCCGGGCGCCCGCTCGAGGCGATCAGGAAGGCCTCGTGCAGGATGCGCGGCAGATCCTCGATCCGCTTCACCAGATAGTTGTGCTTGGTGCAGTGACGGGTGATGCCGACGGTGTCCGCCTCCTGGAAGGCGTCCGAGCCGATCAGGTGCGTCGGCACCTGGCCGGTGATGCACACCAGCGGGATCGAATCCATCAGCGCGTCGGTCAGGCCGGTGACGGCATTGGTCGCGCCCGGGCCGGACGTCACCAGCACGCAGCCCACCTTGCCGGTCGAGCGCGCATAGCCCTCGGCCGCATGCACGGCTGCCTGCTCGTGCCGCACCAGGACATGGCGCAGCTTGTCCTGCTGGAACATCGCGTCATAGATCGGAAGGACGGCGCCGCCGGGATAGCCGAACAGGTGCTCGACGCCCTGGTCCACCAGGGCTTGCACCACCATTTCCGCACCGGTCATCTGCATCGTCGACATCGTCGTCGTCCTTGGATTTCGTTGAGGCTTCGTCGTCAAGCTGTCGTTCGGGCAACAAAAAAGGCCCTCGAGGGGCCCATGTGCGTCATCTCTGGAGATCCGGGGCCTATCCCCGCTCCACCGATGACGCCAAAGCTACGATAAGGATGTTGCGCACGCGAGCGCTCCCATTTGCGAAAGTTGCGAGGTTGTAATGCCTCAGGGCCAGCGGGTCAAGCGACAGACCACGCTTTTTTCGCGGCGCGTCAATGACGCAGCCAGGTCACCACGTCGAAGGCCGCATCGTCCTTCTCGCCGCGCGGATGCGGGACGCGCTCGACCTCGCGCCAGCGCGTCGGATCGATCGGCGGGAACATGGCGTCGCCCTCGGCCTCCAGCTGGATCTCGGTGATCAGCAGCATGTCGGCCCGCGCCATCGCCTCGGCATAGATGGTGGCGCCGCCGGCGACGATGATCGCCTCGGCGCCGCTGCCCTGCGCCAGCATCGCCGCGAGCGCGAAGGCTGCGTCGAGCCCGTCGACCACGTGCACGCCCTCGGCCGAGAAACCCGGGTCGCGCGTCACCACGATGGTCTCGCGCCCCGGCAGCGGCCGGCCGATCGACTGATAGGTCTTGCGACCCATGATCATCGGCTTGCCCCAGGTGGCGGCGCGGAAATGCTTCAGATCCGAGCGCATGTGCCAGGGCAGGCCGTTGTCGACGCCGATGACGCCGTTGCGCGCCATCGCCGCCACCATCACGATCGGAAGCGCCTTGCCCATCGGTTTCGCGCCTAGACGGCGATCGGCGCGGCGATGGCCGGATGCGGGTCGTAGCCCTCGACCACGAAATCCTCGAAGCGGTAGTCGAGGATCGTCGCCGGCCGGCGGGCGAAGGAGAGCCTGGGCCAGGGCCGGGGCTCGCGGGCGAGCTGGGTGGCGACGAGATCGCCGTGATTCTCGTAGAGGTGCGTGTCGCCGCCGAACCAGACGAACTCGCCCGGCTCCAGGTCGCATTGCTGGGCCAGCATGCAGATCAGCAGCGAGGCTGTGACGAGATTGTAGGGCAGGCCCAGGCCGATGTCGCAGGAGCGCTGGTGCAACAGGCCGGAGAGCCGGCCGTCGGCGACGAAATACTGGTAGGTCGTATGGCAGGGCGGCAGCGCCATCTCGTCCAGCTCGGCGACGTTCCAGCCCGTGAACATCAGCCTGCGCGAGGTCGGGTTGGCGCGGATGTCGCGCACCAGCCTCTCGATCTGGTCGATACCACCGGGTCGGCGTCGGTAGAGCCCCTCGCCGGCCGGCTCATAGGCCGGCCAGTGCCGCCACTGCGCGCCATAGACCGGGCCGAGGTCGCCCCAGCGCTGCGCGAAATCCGCGTCGGCGACGATGCGCGCCTCGAACGCGGCCTGGGCGATGTCCTCGCCGCTCTCGCGGCGATAGCGGGCCAGCGGCCAGTCCGTCCAGATCGTCACGCCGTCCTCGAGCAGCGGCCGGATATTGGTCTCGCCGGTGAGGAACCACAGCAATTCCCGCACGATCGTCTTCCAGGAGACGCGCTTGGTGGTCAGGAGCGGGATGGTGCCATCCGACAGGTCGAAGGCCAGCCTCTCGCCGAACACCGCGCGGGTGCCGACGCCGGTGCGGTCGCGCCGCGGCGCGCCGTCACGCCAGACCCGCTGCATCAGGTCCAGGTACTGCGTCTCGGGGTGGGCGGCGCGGGTACGGTCGAGCATGGCGGCACTATAGGACAGCGCGGCCGATTCCGCGACGGGCGGCGCGGAATATCCATAGGCGCGTCATGCCTCCTCCACGCAACTGTCATCCAGCCCGCCTACACGTCCGGCGTTCTTCGGGACTGAATCGGGGGTTTCCATGCCGTCTTTCCACCGCTGCGCCGCCTCGCTGGCCGCGCTGCTCCTCGCCCTGTCCGCCGCTGCCGCCGGCGCGCAGGATGCACCCGCGCCGCAGACTGTCCGCGCGGTGCTCGCCGGCCATGCCGTGCTGCCGGCCATGACGTTTGCCGCGCCGCCGGCCGATGCGCCGGCGCTGTTCGCCACCTCCGGCAAGTTCGCCGGCCCGACTCCGGCCCGCATCGACCGGCCGTTCAGCGTCATGGGCACCACCGGCAGCAAGGACGCGGTGCGCGAGACCGGACAGACCTTTCCCTTCGTCGGCCAGGCCGTGCAGGGCTTCAGCGGCATCCTGTCCATCGGCAACGGCGAATATGCCGTCCTGACCGACAACGGCTTCGGCGCCAGGACCAATTCGCCGGACGCGATGCTGATGGTGCACCGCGTGAAGCCGGACTGGCAGACCGGCCGGGTGGCGCTGCTGGACACGCTGTTCCTCAGCGATCCGGACAAGAAGGTACCGTTCCGCCTCGTCACCGAAGCGACCGGGGAGCGCTATCTCACCGGCGCCGACTTCGACATCGAATCGGTGCAGCGGATCGGCGATCATTACTGGTTCGGCGACGAACTCGGCCCCTTCCTGATCGAGACGGACGCCGCCGGCCGCGTGCTGACCGTGGTCGACACCACCGCCGAAGGCCGGCCGGTGCGCTCGCCCGACAATCCCTATCTCGCCATGCCCGGAGCCCCCGGGGCGGTTGCCTTCGAGGCGCGCCGCAGCAAGGGCTTCGAGGGCATGGCCGTGTCCGAGGACGGCCGCACGCTCTATCCGCTCCTGGAGGGCGGGCTTTGGGATACGGCAAAGGGCGCGCCGGAAGCCGACGCCCAGGGCCGCGAATATCTGCGCGTCCTCGAGTTCGACGCGGTCGGCAAGCGTTTCACCGGCAAGTCGTGGAAGTACCGGCTCGAAGCCAACGGCAATTCGATCGGCGACTTCAACCTCATCGGCGGCACTCGTGGCCTGATCATCGAGCGCGACCAGGGCGAGGGCGACGCAGCCCGAGCGTGCCAGGGAGCCCCCAGGCCGGATTGCTTTGCCGCGCCGGCCAAGCTGAAGCGGATCTATCTCATCGACCTCGCCGATACGGATGCCGACGGCTTCCTGCGCAAGATCGCCTCGATCGACCTGCTCGCGATCAGGGATCCCGACCACAAGGCGAGGCAGGGCGGCCATGACGGCATGCTGAGCTTCCCCTTCATCACCATCGAGAACGTCGCCCGGGTCGATGCCGAACACATCATCGTCGCCAACGACAACAACCTGCCCTTCTCCGCCGGCCGGGCCGTCGACCGGCAGGACGACAACGAGTTCGTGCTGCTGAGCGTGCCCGAGCTTCTCGACGCCAAATAGGCGTCTCGGCCGACGGCTCCGCAATGCCGAAAGGACTTGGCATGATGACCCTCTTCCGACCGGGAGAGGGTCTTTTGCATCCGGTTCGCGCCGGCGCCTACCCCGCGAACTCCTCCCGCCTGTAGCCCTGGGCATAGAGCAGGGCCGTCAGGTCGGCGTGGTCGATCCGCATGCGCGCCGCCGCCGCCACCGCCGGCTTGGCGTGATAGGCGACGCCGAGGCCCGCCTCACCCAGCATGGCGAGGTCGTTGGCGCCGTCGCCGACCGCCAGCACGTCGCCGCGCGCCAGGCCGCGCTCGTCGCGCAGGCGGACCAGGCTGGCAAGCTTGGCCTCGCGCCCGAGGATCGGCTCGCGCACCGCGCCGGTCAGCCGGCCGTCCGCCACCTCCAGGATGTTGGCGTGGTTCTCGTCGAAGCCGATCAGCGCCGCCACCTTCTCGGTGAACAGGGTGAATCCGCCGGAGACCAGCGCCGTATGGGCGCCGTGGGCCTTCATGGTCCGCACCAGCTCCGGCCCGCCGGGCATCAGGGTGATGCGCTCCGCCATGACGTCGTCGACCACCGATGCCGGCAGGCCGGCCAGCAGCGCCACGCGCTCGCGCAGCGCCGGCTCGAAAGCGATCTCGCCGCGCATCGCCCGCTCGGTGATCGCAGCCACATGCTGCCTGGCCCCGACGAAATCTGCGAGCTCGTCGATGCATTCCTGTCCGATCATGGTCGAATCCATGTCGGCGAGGAAAAGGTGCTTGCGCCGGCCGGCGCTCTCCTGCACCACGACGTCGAGCGGCAGCCCGTCCAGGGCGGCGCGCAGCCGCGCTTCGACCGCGCCGGTCTCGCCGTCGCCGTCGAAAGCGATGTCGGCGGCGACGCCGGGCGCCAGGGTCATCGGCTGATGCGGGCGGGACAGCGCCCCGGCCGCGCGCGACAGCGCTGCCGCGTCGAGCGCGGGCAAAGAAGGATTCGAGATCAGCGTGGCAATGCGGGGCATGGAATGAGCGCGGACAGGATCGACGCGGTGCTTCTGGCAGGTCCGACCGCGAGCGGCAAGTCGGCCCTGGCCCTCACGCTCGCCGAGCGCTTCGACGGCGAGGTGATCAACGCCGATTCCATGCAGGTCTATGCCGATCTCGCCATCATCACCGCCCGGCCCGACGCGGTGGAGACCGCACGGGCGCCGCACCGCCTCTACGGACATGTCGACGGGGCCACCAACCACTCGGTCGGGCGCTGGCGCGAGGAGGCCGGGGCCGCGCTCGCCGCAACGCTGGGCGCCGGCCGGCTGCCGATCGTCACCGGCGGCACCGGCCTCTACTTCAAGGCGCTCGAGCGCGGCCTCGCCGACATGCCCGCCGTTCCCGACGCCGTGCGCCGGGAGATCCGCGCCGAGGCGCAGGACATGGCGGCCGAAGCGCTGCACGAGCGGCTGGCCCGGCTCGATCCGGCGACCGCCGCCCGCCTGCGCCCCAGCGACCGCCAGCGCCTGCTGCGGGCGCTCGAAGTGTTCGCAGCCACGGGCCGGCCGCTGTCGGCCTGGCAGGCCGAGCCCCATTCGGCGCCGCTGCTCGACGGCTCGCGCTGCCTGCGCCTGTTCCTGGCGCCCGAGCGCGGGGCGCTCTACGCGCGCATCGACGCCCGCTTCGACGTGATGATCCGGGCCGGCGGCATGGACGAGGTCAGGCGCCTGGCGGCCCGCGGCCTCGACCCGGCGCTGCCGGTGATGCGGGCGCACGGCGTGCCCTGGCTGATCCGGCATCTCGCCGGCGAGATCGGTATCGAGGAGGCCGTGACCGGCTCCAAGGCGGACACGCGCCATTACGCCAAGCGCCAGTTCACCTGGTTCCGGCACCAGATGCCGGGCTGGACCTTCGTCGCCCCCGCCCAGGCCGAGGCCGCGGCGCTGGACGCCCTGGCTGGGAAGGCCTGACGCCGAACATTACCGGGACATTACAACACCCCCCATTCCCGGGGCCCCCGACCGCTTTTGATTGATCAGACCGGCTGGCATCCTATATGCAGCGCTGTGCATGCGGCGGCGCGACAACCGCTGCCGTAACGCGAAATTGTAGCCGTAAGTCTTTGACCGAGAACGCAGAGGAACCTGAAGGCATGCCTTGGAGCAACCAGAGCGGCGGCGGGGGAGGCCCCTGGGGGGGCGGCGGAGGTGGCAGAGACGGCGGCCGTGGACCATGGGGCGGCGGCAATGGCGGCGGGCCGCACCCGCCGGATCTGGAAGATCTGCTGCGCAAGAGCCAGGACCGGCTCAAGAACGTGCTTCCCGGCGGCGACGGCATCGGTCCGCGCGGCATCGCCTTCGTCGTCGCCGGCCTGCTGATCGCCTGGGCGCTGACCGGCTGGTACCGCGTCCAGCCTGACGAAGTCGGCGTCAACCTGGTGTTCGGCAAGTTCCAGTCGATCACCCCGCCGGGCCTGAACTACAACTGGCCCTACCCGATCGGCTCGGTGGAAAAGCCGCAGGTCACCCGCACCAACTCCTTCGACGTCGGCGTGCGCGGCGACGGCAGCAGCCGCAACAATGACGAAAGCCTGATGCTGACCGGCGACGAGAACATCGTCGACATCAATTTCAGCGTCCAGTGGCAGATCGACCCGAACAAGCCGCAGGACTACCTGTTCAACATGAAGGACCCGGACGGCACCATCCGCGCCGTGGCCGAGAGCGCCATGCGCGAGGCCATCGGCCGGCGCAACATCCAGCCGATCCTGACGGGTGAGCGCCAGGCCATCGAGCAGCAGGTGCTCGAATTGATGCAGAAGGCGCTCGACGAGTACAAGGCCGGCGTCATCGTCCGCCTGGTGCAGTTGCAGAAGGTCGACCCGCCGCAGCAGGTCATCGACGCCTTCCGCGACGTGCAGGCCGCCCGCGCCGACTTCGAGCGCCTGCAGAACCAGGCGCAGACCTATGCCAACCAGGTCGTGCCCGAAGCTCGCGGCGAGGCCTCGCGGATCACCCAGGCCGCCGAAGCCTATCGCGACCGCACCGTAGCGGAAGCCAACGGCCAGGCCGCGGCCTTCGTCGAGGTCTTTGAAGCCTATAAGAAAGCGCCCGACGTGACGCGCCAACGCATCTATCTCGAAACCATGTCCGAGGTCCTGTCGGGGATGGACAAGATCATCGTCGACGACAAGCAGGCCGGCCAGGGCGTCGTGCCCTTCCTGTCGCTGAACGAGCTGCTGCTGCGCCAGGGCAGCCAGGCCGGCGCCAGCCAGGGAGGCGGCCAGTGAGGAATTCCTTCTTCGGCGGCGCCGCCATCATCGTCCTGATCGCGGTGGCGATCCTCGCCTACATGTCGCTCTACATCGTGCCGCAGACGCAATACGCCCTGCCGCTGCGCCTCGGCCAGCCGCAGACCCCGCGCTCCGAGCCGGGCCTGTATGCGAAGGCGCCGTTCATCGACAACGTCGTCTATCTCGACAAGCGCATCCTCGACCTCGACAGCCCGTCGCAGGAGGTGATCGCCAACGACCAGAAGCGCCTGGTGGTCGACGCCTTCGCCCGCTACCGCATCGTCGATCCGCTGAAGTTCTACCAGACGCTGACCTCGATCAACGGCGCCGAGCTCAGGCTGACCAGCATCATGAGCTCGGCCCTGCGCCGCGTCCTCGGCCAGGCGAGCTTCCTCGACGTGGTGCGCGACAACCGCGCCGGCCTGATGACCAAGATCCGCGACGAGATGAACCGCGAGGCGGTCGGGTTCGGCGTCTCCGTCGTCGATGTCCGTATCCGCCGCGCCGACCTGCCGGACGCCAACAGCCAGGCGGTCTACCAGCGCATGCAGACCGAGCGCCAGCGCGAGGCGGCCCAGTTCCGGGCGCAGGGCTCCGAGCAGGCCCAGCGCATCCGCGCCGAGGCCGACCGCAGCGTCGCCAAGGTGCGCGGCGATGCCAACGGCAAGGCCAACGAGATCCGCGGCGCGGCCGATGCCGACCGCATCCGCATCTTCGCCGACGCCTACAACAGGGACCCCAACTTCTTCGCCTTCTATCGCTCGATGCAGGCCTATACGGACTCGCTGAAGCCGAGCAACACGCGCATGCTGCTGCGGCCGGATTCGGACTTCTTCCGCTACATGCAGAATCCGATGCTGGGCATGAAGGGGATCGAGGGCGCGTCACCCAAGCCGACCGCTCCCGCACCGGCGCAGCCGACACCGGCACAGCCTGCGCCCGCGCAATAGGCTTGACGCGGCCGCAAAGATGACGATCCACTGACGCCGCCCGGGATTCTTCCCGGGCGGCGTTTTGCGTGTGGGGCGATGGGCGACTTCTCCTTCGGTGATTTTATAACGGCCATCGGCCTCGCCTTCGTGATCGAAGGCCTGATCTTTCTCGCCTTTCCGGACCCCGTGCGCCGGATGATGGCGTCCGTCGCCGCCTCGCCGACGCAGCAATTGCGCGTCGCCGGCGTCATATCCGCCGTGATCGGCCTGGCGGTGCTGTGGCTCATTCGCGGCTGACACACTTGCGTGAAGCGTCGCCGGCGCCACGCTCATGCCGCATTCGATGCTTGAATCGCTGCTATGCTCCAATTCATCCGTGCGGCGGGTCGCGCTCGCTTCGCGCCTTGTCATGTTCCGAGGACAACGATGCCTGACTTCGCCAGAACTCTGATGCGCCAGGCCGGGGCCACCGCCCTGGCTGTCATCCTCGCCGCCAGCCCGCTTGCCGCCGTCACCAGCCGCCCGGCCCTCGCCGCGGCCGGCCCCGCCTCCGTCGCGGATCTGGCGGCCCAGCTCATCGACAGCGTCGTCAACATCTCCACGACCCAGACCGTCGGCGGCGGCGGCGACGATGTCGGTCCGCCCCAAATGCCTCAGCTGCCGCCCGGCACGCCGTTCGAGGAGTTCTTCAACGAATTCTTCAAGAACAAGAAGGGCGAGGCGCCGCGGCCGCACAAGACCTCCTCGCTCGGCTCGGGCTTCGTCATCGATCCCTCCGGCGTCATCGTCACCAACAATCACGTGATCGAAGGCGCCGACGACATCCAGGTGAACTTCAACGACGGCACCAAGCTCAGCGCCAAGGTGCTCGGCCGCGACAAGAAGGTCGACCTCGCCGTGCTCAAGGTCGAGCCGACGAAGCCGCTGAAGGCCGTCAAGTTCGCGACCGACGGCAAGATCCGGGTCGGCGACTGGGTGCTGGCCATCGGCAACCCGTTCGGGCTCGGCGGCACCGTGACGCTCGGCATCGTCTCGGCCAACAACCGCGACATCAACTCCGGTCCCTACGACAACTACATCCAGACCGACGCCGCCATCAACCGCGGCAATTCCGGCGGCCCGCTGTTCGACATGGACGGCAATGTCGTCGGCATCAACACCGCCATCATCTCGCCGACCGGCGGCTCGATCGGCATCGGCTTCTCGGTGCCGGCCACCACGGCGGCGGCGGTCGTCGAGCAGTTGCAGAAATATGGCGAGACCCGCCGCGGCTGGCTGGGCGTCAAGATCCAGCAGGTGACCGACGACATCGCCGAGAGCCTCGGCATGGACCAGGCCCGCGGCGCTCTGGTCGCCGGCGTCGACGAAAAGGGGCCGGCCAAGCCGGCGGGCCTGGAGCCCGGCGACGTCATCATCCGGTTCGACGGCAGGAACATCCGCGAGATGCGCGACCTGCCCCGCATCGTCGCCGACACGCCGGTGGACAAGGAGGTCGAGGTGGTGATCCTGCGCAAGGGCGCCGAGGTCACCAAGACGGTCAAGATCCAGCGCCTGGACGAAGGCGAAGCCCCGAAGAAGGCCAATGCCCAGCCGGCGGAGCCGGAGAAGCCGGTGGTCACCAAGGCGCTCGGCCTGGAGATGTCGGGTCTCACCAAGGAACTGCGCGACAAGTACAAGCTTGCCGACAACACCAAGGGCGTGGTCGTCACCGGCGTGGACGACGGCTCGCCGGCCGACGACAAGCAGATCAAGGCCGGCGACGTCATCGTCCAGGTCGGCCAGCAGGTCGTCGCCACCCCCAGCGACGTGACGGCGCGCCTGGACGAGTTGAAGAAGAACGGCACCAAGCAGGCGCTGCTGCTGCTCTCCAATGGCCAGGGCGAGTTGCGCTTCGTCGCGGTGGCGTTGCAATAGGCCGCACGGACCGATGCGGCATGGCCGGGCTCGTCCTCGTCGGCCGGGATGAAGCCGGACCATGTCGCTTCCGGGAAAGGCGGAGCCCTCTCAGCCGTCGCTGCCGGACTGATCCGGCCATCCACGCGGACACGAACGATGCCGAATCGGGTGTGTCCAACGGGATAGCCGCCGGTCCATCCAAGGCAGGTTCGAATTCGAACGCCTTCCGCGGCGACGGTGGCGGGCTGCATGCGCAAGCCGGACCGGGGGCCGGCAGGCCGCGCCTTCGACGGCCCTGCAAGTGCGCCGCGCGGGCCGGAGCCCGCGCCACATTCCATTCTCCCCGCTTTGCGGCCACGCGGAAACGCTTCCCGCGGGAGACCTTGCGCGCCTTGCCGGGTCGGTTCGCCGGATGACTGATATCAGCGGGACGACGCACGCTCCAGCGGCGAGGGCGCGCGAATCGCCGCCTCGGCCGGCTCCCCTCGGCGCCGCCTCCGGCCGGACCGGTCCGGGGCAGCCGGCGCTATTTCTTCTTCCGGAAGGTGTCGAGGCTGACGATCTTTTCGCCGGTGGCCTCCGCGGCGGGAGCCGCTTCCTCCTCGTCGGGGATCACCTTCAGCGGCTTGGTCGACTTCGCCTCGGCCTTGCCGCCCTTCTCGGCCTGCGGCGCGACGGCCGGCACGCTCCTGGCGCGGGTGCGGGCCACGGGTGCCTCGGCCGGCTCGGACGCAGCCCCGCGCGGAGCAGGCCGCGGCGCCTGGTCGGCGGCCGGCTCGTCGGAATCGTCGGTCGCCACCTCGAACTTCAGTCCGAAGGAGGCCGACGGATCGTAGAAGCCGCACACCGCCTCGAACGGCACCACCAGCTTCTCCGGCGCATTGCCGAAGGATAGGCCGACCTCGAAGCCGTAGTCGTTGACCGTGAGATCCCAGAACTGGTGCTGCAGGACGATGGTGATCTCCTCGGGATATTTTTCAGCCAGCCGCGTCGAGATCTTGACACCGGGAAACTGGGTCTTGAACGAGACGTAGAAATGATGCTCCCCCGGCAGCCCCTCACGGGCCGCATCGGCGAGCACGCGTTTCACCACACCGCGCAATGCATCCTGGGTCAGAAGATCGTAGCGGATGTGATCCGTCGTCATGGCCTGCTCGACATTTCGATGGGCCGCAGGCCCGGAATGAAGTGGAGGCTTCTGTTGCCAGGTGCCTCCGGACCCCGCCTTACGGTGCTACCCATAAGGACTTTGATTTCGGTCTAGTTACCGCTTACGCGGCAACCGCAACCGGAGCATAGTTGTCGTTGGCAACTATAAGTTAGGCCCGATAACGGCGGAACCATGCCGGGCAAAAGACCACCCTTTACACCCTCGTCGATCCTGTTTCGCCCCCGCCGCAACCCGCCGGAAAGGACGGGCTGTGGTGGAGGCGCCGGGTACTGCCCCCGGGTCCGATAGGCTTATTGCGGCGTTCGTTTATCGCCATAGCCGGCGCGAACCGGCACCGGGAATATAGCGATGGACGGGCGCAGAAAAAAGAGCGGATTTGCGATCGTCCCCGCTTCCCGGCGCCCCGCCCTCGCCTATGTGAAGGGAGGCGCCGATGCGGCGGCCCGGACGCCGCCGAGGCATGTCGCCATCTTCATGTCCGGTTCATCTTCAAACCGCCTGAATGGAAGCACCATGACCGCCACGCGCACCGAAACAGACAGCTTCGGACCGATCGCCGTTCCGGCCGACCGCTACTGGGGCGCGCAAACCCAACGCTCCCTGGTGAATTTCCGCATCGGCGGGGAGCGCATGCCGCGTCCGCTGGTGCATGCGCTCGGCCTGATCAAGCTGGCGGCGGCGCGGGCCAACCGGGCCCTCGGCGCGCTCGACCCGGCGCTGGCCGAGGCGATCGAGGCCGCGGCACGCGAAGTGGCCGACGGGCGGCTCGACGCGGAGTTCCCGCTGGTGGTCTGGCAGACCGGTTCGGGCACCCAGAGCAACATGAACGCCAACGAGGTGATCTCCAATCGCGCCATCGAGCTGCTCGGCGGCAAGCGCGGCTCGAAGACGCCCGTGCATCCCAATGATCACGTCAACCGCGGCCAGTCGTCCAACGACACATTCCCCACGGCCATGCACGTGGCCGCCGCGGTCGAGATCAGGCAGCGCCTCCTGCCGGCGCTCGTGGCGCTCCACGGCGCGCTCGACGCCAAGGCCAAGGCCTTCGAGCCCATCATCAAGATCGGCCGCACCCATCTGCAGGACGCCACGCCCCTCACCCTCGGCCAGGAATTCTCCGGCTATGCCGCCCAGGTCGAGGGCGGGCGGCGGCGAGTCGAGCGGGCGCTCGAGGAGCTCATGCCGCTGGCCCAGGGCGGCACGGCGGTCGGCACCGGTCTCAACACCAGGACGGGCTTTGCCGAGCGCATCGCCGCCGAGCTCGCCGAGCTGACCGGCCTGCCCTTCCGCACCGCCGCCAACAAGTTCGAGGCGCTGGCGACGCATGACGCGATCGTCGCCGCGCACGGCGCCCTCAACACACTGGCGGTCGGCCTGTTCAAGATCGCCAACGACATCCGCCTGCTCGGCTCGGGACCGCGCGCCGGCATCGGCGAACTGGTGCTGCCGGAGAACGAGCCGGGCTCCTCGATCATGCCCGGCAAGGTCAACCCGACCCAGTGCGAGGCGATGACCATGGTGTGTGTCCGCGTGTTCGGCAATCAGACGGCGGTCACGGTCGCGGGCAGCCAGGGGCATCTGGAGCTCAACGTCTACAAGCCGGTGATCGCCGACGCCCTGCTCCAGTCGATCCGGTTGCTCGCCGATGCCGCCGACAGCTTCCGGGAGCATTGCATCGAAGGCCTGGCGGCGGACAAGGCCCGCATCGGCGATCTGATGTCGCGCTCGCTGATGCTGGTGACCGCGCTGGCGCCGGTCGTGGGCTATGACGGCGCCGCCAAGATCGCCAAGGCCGCGCACCGCAACGGCACGACATTGCGCGAGGAGGCGCTGAAATCCGGCCTCGTCGACGGCGCCACCTTCGACGCCACGGTCGACGCCTCGCGCATGACGACCCCGGATGCCTAGGGATACACATCCAGGTTGCAGACGCGGGGGAACCAAGCTTAGGTGAGTGGCTGCGGCTAATCGATTCTACGTATCTGGTCTTAATTCCTACTCGGCGGAAATTGAGGTATGAAGGGATGGCCGACATCGTAAATCTTCGCAGCGCCCGCAAAGCAAAGGAACGCCAGGAGCGTGAAGCCCTCGCGGCCGGCAACAGAGCAAAATATGGGAGAACGCGCGCCGACCGGGACAAGACGGAAGCGGAGCAAACCCTCGCAAACAGACGCTTGGATGAACATCGTTTGAGCGATCGCCAAAATTCTGACGAGCCATTATGAAAAGCAAGGTTGTCAAGAGATCGATCGTCATCACCGGGCATAAGACCAGTGTCTCGCTCGAGGATGCTTTCTGGGAAGCGCTGAAAACGATCGCCGACGAGCAGGACAAGACGCTGTCAGACCTGGTCGCCGACATCGACGCCACGCGCCTGCAAGGCAACCTGTCTTCCGCCATCCGCCTGTTCGTGCTGGAGAACGTGCGTCGCCGCTGACGCCGCAGCATCCCCACGGCTCGTCGCCGGCGAGCCCGGCCGCCCGGACCATCATCCCGGGACCTCCCTCGCAAGTCGACGGGCCGTCGGATCGTTTCGCCGATCTTCGCGGCGGATCGTCAGAGCCGCTTGATCCGCGGCGCAGGCTTGACCTCTATCGGCGGCGGGAACTCCGGCACCAGCAGGGGCTCGGTCGTGCCCGCCGGCGGTCCGGCCCGGGTCGGCGGCACGGGGGCGGCCGGTTCGCCCGGCGGCGGCGGCAACGTCGCGCCCGGCGGCTGGCCAGGCGCCGGCGGCGCCGCGAGCGAGGGCAGCGTCGGCAGTTGCGGGGCCGGAGACGACGGGGTCGGCAGCGGCAAGGTCGGCGCCGGGCTCGGGTCCGGCGGAGGCGGCGGCGCCGGGCGGGGCGTTTCCGCCCCCTTCCTGTCGTCGATGGCTTTCTGGGCTTCGGCCGCCTTGCGAGCCTCCTCAGCCTTGCGGGCCTCCTCGGCCGCGCGCTGGGCATCGAGAATCTTCTGCATGCGGGCCGCCTCGGCGCGCCGGGCCTCTTCCAGCACCCTGTCGCGCGCCTGCTTCTCCGCTTCCAGGGCCTCCAGCTTCTTGGCTTCCTGCTCGGCCGCCCGCACCGTCAGCCATGCTGTCAGGGCGGAAACGTCGACCTGGCGCTGCATGGCATCGAGCGGCCCGCTCGCCGTCACCTGGATCGCCGGCGGCGGCCCGCCGAAGCCGTCGGCCGGCGCCGGCGGGGCCAGCAGCAGGTCCGTCTTCGCCGTCATCGTCGCCAGGTCGAGCGAACCCGCCAGCGACAGGCCGGCCGTCGCTGTCCGCGCCGTGGTGGTGGCGATGCGCACCACGCCGCCGGCCAGGCTGAGCGACGAGGCAATGTCGCCGGGCGTCAGCGGCGCCTGCGCCAGGGCCTGCTCGAACACCGGCCGCACCCGGCCGATCTCGGGCGGCACGCCGCCGTCGACGGCGGCGACGGTCGCGGCGAAGGCGTTTTCGGACAGGGCACCGAAGCGGGGCTGGCGCAGCGCCAGCGCGCCGCCGCCGGTGAGCGAAGCCACCAGGGCAGCGGGCGAGCGCCCCGTCCCCTGCATGTCGAGGCTGAAATCGAGGCGTCCCGATGCCTCTGGCGTGTCGAGCGCGGCCCCGGCCAGGGCCAGGTTGCCGGTCAGCGCCGCCTGCTGGGCGGTGCGCGAAAAGCGCAGCCGGCTTGTCAGCACGCCGCCGCCCAGCGCCGCCCTGAAGCCGTCGATGTCGACCGCCCCCCGCTCGAGCGTGACAACCGCCTTCGCGTCGCGGGCAGCCGGCAGCTTCGGCGAGAACCGCAGGGTGTCGGCCGTGACGGCAAGCTGGCCGACCACGCCGTCCAGCACCCCGGCCCCGAACGGGGAGTCCGGCCAGGCCGAGCCGGCCGAGGGGGCGCCGAGCAGGTCGCTGCCGGTGACCAGCGCCCCAAGCTGCAGGGCGTCGACGGTCTGCAGGTTCAGCCGCCCGTCGACCGTCGCCGGCGAGCCGGGCGTGATCGCAACCGCCCCTGTCACCGGCACGCCGAACATCGCGCCGGTGAGGTCGTCGAGGACGAGGCGGCCCTTGCTGGCCCGGAAACCTGTGTCGAGCTCGGCGAAGTCGCCGGGCAGGACGCCCGGCAGGGCGACGCCGAAGAGCTGCGCCGGCGTCAGCACGTCGCTCGAGCGCAGCGACAGCCGACCGTCGACCGACGGTTCCTCGAGCAGCCCGGTCGCCTTGCCGCTGCCCCTCAGCTCGACGCCGACACCGTCGAACGAGGCGCTCCAGCGGCCGGGGCCTTCGATCGGCCCGGTCAGCGTCGCCTGGAAGGTGGTGCGGCCGGGGATCTTGAGCGGCAGGGGCGAGAGGCCGATCTGGCGCAGCAGCGCCACCGCATCGAGGCTGTCGGCCCGCAGCCGCACATCGACGTCCGGCCGGGCGGCGTCGCCCGTCAGGTCGGCGGAGAATTGCGTCACCGT
This sequence comes from Labrys sp. Lb11, assembly GCF_057554225.1. NCBI lineage: Bacteria > Pseudomonadati > Pseudomonadota > Alphaproteobacteria > Hyphomicrobiales > Xanthobacteraceae > Labrys > Labrys sp. Lb11. The sequence goes on along the minus strand of NZ_BAAJOT010000009.1, from coordinate 39,944 downwards.
GCCGCCGAGCTTGCCGTCGAGCGTCACCCGGCGGGTGGCGCCGAAGGCGACGACGATGTCGGCCCGCGTCGGCGACAGCAGCGGTGCCCGCTCGGCGAAGGCGGCACGGACCGCCGGCGGCAGCGGGCTGCGGCCGAGCGCCGTCGCCAGGCCGGTCAGGTCGCTGCCGTCGACCGAGACGCGGATCTCGCCCTGCGGCGCGGCCCCGATATTGTCGATACGGCCATTGGCCTGCAGGCTGGTGCCGCCGAGGTCGTCGACGACCACGTCCTCCAGCACCACCAGCTTGCCGCCGACCTTGATGCGTCCGCTGGCGCGGCGGGCTTCGATGCCGGCGAAGGCCAGGGATTCCAGCGCCAGCGTCACGTCGACCTCGGAAAAGGTCGAGCTCGTCCCCGGCAGCAGCGCCGCGGCCGAAGGCAGCAGGTCGAGGTCGAGGCGCTTGGCCGTGAGATCCGCCTCCACCCGCCCGGCGTCGCTGTCCGGCGCCAGCCGGGCCCAGAGCAGCCGGCCCTGCACGCTGGCATCGTCGATGGCGAGCTTGAGCTTGGACAGCGACACCGAGTCGCCGTCGGCCGCGACTGCCGCGTCGAGGGTGAGGCGCCGCGCCGCGTTCGGCGCGGTGATGCGCTCGATGCCTTGCGCCCACGCCAGCAGGCTGGAGGCCTGGCGCGCGCGCAGCGACACCGTGCCGGCGAAGCGCCCCTCGCCGTCGGAGGTGTCCACATTGCCGGCGAGCGTCAGGGCGCCCTGCCCCGGCAGGCCCGCCTCAAGCCGGGTCACGGTCCAGGCCTGGCCGTCGGAGCGCAGATCCGCCCGCACGGTCTGCAGGAGCTGGCCGCCGAGCATCACGCCCTGGGCCTGGACGCCGACCCGGCTCGGCACGCTCGGCAGCGCGACGGCGGGCAGCGCCTCCCGCAGCCGAGCCAGCGCCGCCAGCGGAGCGATGCGGCGATCCGGGGTGGCGCCGGCGAAGCGGTCGAGGTCGATCTGCGTCGTCGTCAGCGTCGCATCGAGGCGCTCCCCCTTGCCGATGGCCATGGCGGCGCTGCCGGCGAAGCGAAGCGAGCGCTCGTCCGGCCCGATCTGGATGGCGACACGGTCGGCCGCCAGGGCCGAGGGCGTCAGCATCATATGCCCGGCCACCGTCCAGGGCTCCTCGGGCGGAGCCTTGTCGCCGTGGGTGTTGACGGAGAGGCGGGCCAGCGTTCCCGTGCCGTCGAACAGGGGCTGCCCGTCCTCGATCCGCACGGCGCCGTCGAAATCCATGGTCATCGGCCGGTCCGCCGGCACCACGGTCGCCTTCACGGTCAGGCCTTTGTCGCCGAGCATGCCGGTGGCGATCTTCAGCGTGTGCGCGACGCCGCCGATCTGCAGTCCGCCCTCGGCCTTGAACGGGCCGGCGAGCGAGCGCGCTTCGCCCACAAGGCGCAACCCTTCCATCAGGATGTCCCGGCCCGCCTTCGCGTCGATGAAGCGGATCGAGCCGTCCCGCACCTCGAAACTGTCGATCGAAGCCCCCATGGCCGGCAGGCGGGCCAGGGGCTGCACCATCCCGTCCTCGCCGGTGCGGATGGTCAGCTTCGGCGCGGTCAGCACCAGGTTGGTTAGCTCCACGTCGCCGCGCATCAGCGCGGTCAGGCTGAGGTCGCCGTCGACCCCCTCGACGGCGAGCTGGGTCTGCCCGCCCGGATCGCCGATCGTGACGCCATGCAGCGAAAGCCAGGGCTGCGGCAGGATATGCGCTTCCACCGCGCCTGCGATCGACACCGGCACGCCGAGATGATCGGTCAGCCGCTCGGCGATCGTGCCGCGCCAATTGTTCCAATCGACATAAAGCGGCGCGGCAAACAGTGCCGCAAACGCGACGATCAGCAAAAAACCGATGACGGTGAGCGCCTCGCGCACGCCGAGATTCCCTGTTGGTCAATGGGGGTCGACATGACCCTATCGAGGCGGCCGGGTCAAACGCCGATGCGCGATTTTCACGATGGCGCCCGGCGATCACGTCGCCCGGGAAGCGTCAAAAAATTTTCGCGAGTCGCCGCTACTGGCAGGGAACATCAGGGAACGCCCAGCGTTTCACGTCTGCCCCATCTTCATGGCCGGTGCAATCATGTCACGTCCTACTCCTGGAGTCGTGCTTGTGATGGCGGCTGTCGCCGGCGCGGGCCTGGCGGCGGCAGCGCTTGCCGGAACGGCCAGGCAGCCGCAGTCGGTGCCGACGCGCCTGGCAGCCGCCGACGCCCTGGTCCTGCATTCCATCGAAGGCGGCGTGCAGGCGAGCGGCTACATCGACGGACGGCCGGTGCCGTCCGGCCTGCAATTGCCGATCGTCATCCGCTGGCAGCCGCGCGACCAGGCGGTCCCGCCGGCCAAGCGCACGCGGACCGAAGCCTCGCTGATCCTCATGCCCTGACGATCTTGCCGGGATTCATGATGCCGTCGGGGTCGATGGCGCGCTTGATCGTGCGCATCAGGTCGAGCGCCGGCGCGCCGTGCTCCTCCAGGAGATATTTCATCTTCGCCTGGCCGACGCCGTGCTCGCCGGTGCAGGTGCCGTCCATGGCGATGGCCCGGTGCACCAGCCGCTCCAGGAAACCGCGGCAGGCATCGACCTCGCCGGGGTCGCTCATGTCGATCAGCGGCTGCACATGGAAGTTGCCGTCGCCGACATGACCGACGATCGGCGCGACGAGCCCGGTCTCGGCGATGTCGCGGCTGGTCTCCTCGACGCATTCTGCGAGGCGCGAGATCGGCACGCAGACATCGGTGGTGACGCTGCGCGCGCCCGGCCGCAGCGCCGCCACCGACCAATAGGCGTTGTGGCGCGCCGTCCACAGCCGCGTGCGGTCCTCCGCCCTGGTCGCCCATTCGAAGGGCCCGCCCTGGAACTCGGCGGTGATCTCGCCGAAGCGCCCGGCCTGCTCGGCGACACCGGCGTCCGTGCCGTGGAACTCCAGGAACAGCATCGGCGTCTCGGGCAGGCTGAGCTTGGAATAGGCGTTGCAGGCCCGCACCATCAACGGATCCAGCAGCTCGATCCGCGCCACCGGCAGGCCGGACTGGATGGTCAGGATCACCGCGTCGCACGCCGCCTTGATCGAGGGGAAGGGGCAGATGCCGGCGCCGACGGCCTCCGGGATGCCGTGCAGCCTCAGCGTCAGCTCGGTGATCACCCCGAGCGTGCCCTCGGCCCCGACCAGAAGGCGGGTCAGGTCGTAGCCCGACGAGCTCTTGCGGGCGCGCCGCGCCGTCCTGACGATCTCGCCGTTCGGCAGCACCGCCGTCAAAGACAGGACATTGTCCTTCATCGTGCCGTAGCGCACCGCATTGGTACCGGAGGCGCGCGTCGAGGCCATGCCTCCGAGCGACGCGTCGGCGCCCGGGTCGATCGGGAAGAACAGGCCTGTGTCGCGCAGGTGCTCGTTGAGCGCCTTGCGCGTCACCCCCGCCTGCACCACCGCGTCGAGGTCCTCGCCGTGCACGGCCAGGATCGAGGTCATCATCGACGTGTCGATCGACACGCCCCCGTAAGGGGCGTTGACGTGGCCTTCGAACGAGGTGCCGGTGCCGAACGGGATGACCGGCACGCGATGGGCGGCGCAGGCCTTGACGATCTCGGCCACTTCCTCGGTCGACAGGGGATAGGCGACCGCGTCCGGCGGCTCCGGCTCGACCCAGGTCAGGGTGTTGGCGTGCTGCACCCGCACCGCCTCGGAGACCACCATGCGGTTGCCGAGGCGCGGGGCGAGCGCGGCCAGCACCCTCTCGACATCGGCCGTCGCGACGCGTTGACGATGATCGGGGTCCTGGGCCATGGCACGCTTTTACCGCTTGAGGTCGGAGAATCTTCGCCTACACTGTGGGTCGCGGATGGTTTCGGCAAGCTCCGATCGTCGTCGACGGCCTCGAAGAAGGCCCGCGGCGGCATCGTCGACAGCCGACCGACATCCGCCCCTGCGAAATGCCAGTGCCCGATGCGCTGCGGGAGACCTGTCGATGTCCGACGCCAGCCCGATGCCGGCGCTGTTCTTCGCACCGTTCGTATCCTCGACGATGCGGATCGAGCCGCATTGGATCGACTATAACGGCCATCTCAACATGGCCTATTACCACGTGCTGTTCGACAATGCGCTCGGCGAGGCGACGGCCCTCGTCGGCCTGACCGAGGATTATGTGCGCGAGCGCAGGCTGTCCTTCTTCACCGGCGAGGCCCATGTCGTGTACCGGCGCGAGTTGCGCCTGGAGGACCCTGTCCGCGTGCGGGTGCATCTGCTCGGCTACGACCGCAAGCGCCTGCACGTCCATGAGGAGCTGTGCCACGCGACCGAGGGCTGGGTCTCGGCGACCTGCGAGGTGCTTTCGCTGCATGTCGACCTGGACGCCCGCAAGGTGACGCCCTTCCCGGACGATATCCTGTCCCGGCTCGAGCAGATGCGGGCGGCGCATGAGCGGCTGCCCCGGCCCGACGGGGCCGGGCGCGCGATCCGCATGCCGGACAGGGCCGCCGCCTTCGCCTGAGCCCGGCGGCCGCCGACACGCGCGTCCGAACGTCAGGCGCGCGAGGCCAGCCCGCGCACGCCCTCGATCAGCGATTTCGCCCCGAAGCCGACGAACACCACGCCGACGACGCGCGTCACCCAGATGCCGTAGCGGGAGAAGAAGCGGCGCATCGGCTCGAGGCCGATCCAGACATAAAGGATGAGGTCGGCGGCGACGAAGCCGAGGAAAGCGGCAGCGATCAGCCAGGGCGTCGCCGCCAGGGTGATCCGGTCGCCATAGGGCGCCACCAGGGCGCCGAAGGTGGCCAGCGCCACCGGGTAGGATTTCGGGTTGGTCAGGCCGAACAGGACGCCGTTCGCCAGCGGCCGCTCGGCGCCGATCACCGCCGCCCGGCCCTTGGCACGGGCGAGGACGGCCCGCGCGCCCAGATAGATCAGGTAGACGCCGCAGGCCATGCCGAGCAGGTCGAACAGCGTCGGCCCGATCTGGCTCACGCCGACGATGGCCGCCAGCGCCAGCATCGACCAGCCGACATCGCCCACGAGGTGGCCGATCATGAACCAGCCGCCGGCCCGCCGCCCCTTGGCCGCGCCGAGCGTGAACAGGGCCAGGAAAGCCGGCCCGGGCGAGATCGTATAGATGAAGCCCGCCAGGAAGGTCGCGGCGAACAGGGGGAAATCCATCGGGGAGCTCGAACGGCGGGAACCGCCATCGCGGCGGCCGCAGCATCATGCGCCGCCCCTCGATGCGCCGCAAGCCGCCGTTCATCCCGCCGGCGCCCCACGGCCGCAGGTCCGGATGCCCTCGAGTTCCCCCTTCGGAGGCGCGAGGCCGTCGGCAGGGTCAGAGCGAGCGCCGGCCCGTCACCGCGTGGTAGACGAACAGGACGATCACGGCTCCGACCACGGACACGACGATGCTGGTGAGGTTCACGCCGCTCACGCCCGGGCCGCCGAGGCCGCTGACGACCAGCCCGCCGACCACCGCCCCGACGATGCCCAGGGCGATGTCCATCAGGAGCCCCTGCCCGCTCTTGTTGACGATCTTGCTGCCGATGAAGCCTGCGATCAGGCCGAGAATGAGCCAGGAGACGATACCCATGGTACGATAGTCCTCCAAAAAAGAAACGTCGTGCCGGTATTCTCCCGCCGAGAGCGGGGGTGTTCATCGTTGTGGCATTGTTTCGACATAGGCAAGCGCGAATATTCGCCGGTCGACGATCGGGGAAGACTTGCCGCGTCCCGATCCCGGTTCCAATGTGAGAGGCAGACGGCACTGCCGTCACGCTAGCGAAGGAGGACCCCGTGGGACTTTTCGACGACGCACTCAAGAACGCCGTGCCTGACGGCAATATCGCCAAGCCGCTGATCATCGCCGCCGGCGCCCTGATCCTCGGCAAGATGCTGAGCGGCCGCGGTTCCTCGGACGACGCCGGCGCACCCCAGCAGACCGCGCCGCAGGCTCCCGCCCCCGCCCCGCCCCAGGCGCCGGCCTCCGGCGACGACGATGGCGGCCTGCTCGGGGGACTCGGCGGCCTGCTCGGCAAGCTGCAGCAGGGTGGCCTCGGCGACGCGGCCAATTCGTGGGTCGGCACCGGCCAGAACCACCCGGTCCAGCCCGGCCAGCTCGGCCAGGCCCTGGGCCAGAACACCATCAGCGACCTCGCCAGGCAGGCCGGCATCAGCGAACAGGACCTGCTCAACGGCCTTTCCCAGGTGCTGCCGGGCCTGATCGACAAGCTGACGCCGAACGGGCGCGTGCCCACCCGTTCCGAGCTCGGCCTCTGAGGGTTCCTCGCCCGGCGGGCCGCGTCCGCCGGGCTTCGGGCTCAGATGACGGCTTCGATCAAGAACGGCCCGCGCTGCCGCAACGCGTGGTCCATAAGGTCGGCGAAGGCCGCGCAGGTCGTCGCCCGCGCCGCTTCGACGCCGAAGCCCCGCGCCAGCGCGACCCAGTCCGTCGCCGGATTGTCCAGATTGAGCATGCGCTCGGCGTTGCGGCCGAAATGGCTGACGCCCACCGCCCGCATCTCGCCGTGCAGGATGGCGTAGGCCCGGTTGGCGAATACGATCGTCACCACGTCGAGGGCCTCTCGCGCCTGGGTCCACAGGCCCTGCACGGTGTAGAGCCCGCTGCCGTCGGCCTGCAGCGCCACGACCTTGCGCCCCGGACAGGCGACGGCCGCGCCGGTGGCGAGCGGAATGCCGATGCCGATCGCTCCGCCGGTGTTCATGAGATAGTCGTGCGGCGGGGCCGCCTGCGACAGGGCGAAGAAGCGCCGGGCCGAGGTCAGTGCCTCGTCGCAGACGATGGCCTGCTCCGGCAGCTTCTGCGCGACGATGACGGCGACCGCATCCTCGGTGAGGTCGCCCTGCGGCATCCCCTGCTCGTGCGGGAGCGGCGTCGGCGCGGCCGGCAGCCCGGCCCCGGGCCCGAGCGCCTCGGCCAGCGCCGCCAGGGCGCCGGCGGCGTCCTCGCCGGGAGCAGCCAGGGTGATCACCTCGCAGCCCTCGGGCACCAGCCCGCTCGGCTTGCCGGGATAGGCGAAGAAGGCGACCGGGGCCGGCGCCTGCACGAGGACCAGCACGTCGAGGTCGCGCAGGGCGGCCAGGGCCATGTCGATGGGATAGGGCGTGCGCATCACCGCCGGACGGCCTCGCCCGCGCTCCAGCCGGGAGACCAGCACCTCGCCATGCAGCTTCACCCCGTGCCGGTCGGCGATCCGTCCGGCCAGCGCCAGCGCTTCGCCCTGCCCGGACGTGCCGCCGAGCAGTAGCCCGGCCCGGCCCGGCGCGGCGCGGATCGCCGCCGCGACACGGCGGATCGTCTCGGCCGCCGCGGCCGTCGGCGCGGGCGGCGACGCCGGCACGGCGCCGCCCGCCACCGCCGCGCTCCAGGCGGCGTCGGCCGGCAGGATCAGCGTGGCGATGCCCGGCAGCGTCACCGCCGCGGCATGGGCGGCGCGGGCCGCCGGCCCGACATCGTCCGGCCCGGCGATCCGGCGCACCCAATGCGAGACCGGCCTGGCGAAGCTCTCGATGTCGCTGGTCAGCGGCGCATCGAACGGCAGGTGGTAGCCGGCATGGTCGCCCACGACGTTGATCATCGGCGTGCGGGCGCGCCGGGCGTTGTGCAGGTTGGCCAGGCCGTTGGCGAGGCCCGGGCCGGTGTGCAGCAGCGTCGCCGCCGGCCGCCCGGCCATGCGGCCATAGCCGTCGGCGGCGCCCGTGACCACCCCCTCGGCGACGCCGAGGATGCAGCGCATCTCAGGCTTGCGGTCGAGGGCGGCGACGAAATGCATCTCGGAGGTGCCTGGATTGGCGAAGCAGACATCGACCCCCTGGGCCAGCAGCGCATCGCACAGTTGATCGGCTCCGTTCATGGCGTCCAATGCTCCCTCTTCCCGCCGGCAGCCCGGCCGCGCATATCAACATGAATCTGCGGCGCATCAATCCCGCCGGCGCGGGCTGCGGCGCTGGCAATCTCGACGCCGGACCCTATCTGTTCCATGGTCCGCCGAATGGAATCAGCAAGACAGCCGCGCGTGTCCGACGCTCACGACCCGACCTCCCCCCCTCAGCCCGCGCCCGGCGGCATCGCCGCGCGCGCGCGGGCGCTGGCGGCGCCGACGCCCTATCTCGCCGGCCTGAACCCGGAGCAGCGCGCCGCCGTCGAGACGCTGGACGGCCCCGTGCTGGTGCTGGCCGGCGCCGGCACCGGCAAGACACGCGTGCTGACCACCCGCATCGCCCATATCCTGGCCACCGGCCGCGCCTCGCCGCACCAGATCCTGGCCGTCACCTTCACCAACAAGGCGGCGCGCGAGATGCGCCAGCGCATCGGCATGCTGATCGGCCAGAGCGTCGAGGGCATGCCCTGGCTCGGCACATTCCACGCCATCGGCGTCAAGATCCTGCGGCGCCACGCCGAGCTTGCCGGCCTCAAGTCGAACTTCACCATCCTCGACACCGACGACCAGGTCCGGCTGATGAAGCAGGTGATCGAGGCCGCGGACATCGACGAGAAGCGCTGGCCGGCCCGGCAGCTGGCGCAATGGATCGACGGCTGGAAGAATCGCGGCCTGACGCCGCCGCAGGTGCCGGCCGGCGAGGCCGCCGCCTTCGCGGGCGGGCGCGGCGGGACGCTCTACGCCGCCTATCAGGAACGGTTGAAGACACTGAACGCCGTGGATTTCGGCGATCTCCTGCTGGAGGCCATCCGGCTGTTCCGCGAGCATCCCGGCGTGCTGGCCGAGTATCACCGGCGCTTCCGCTTCATGCTGGTGGACGAGTACCAGGACACCAACACGGCGCAATATCTGTGGCTGCGCCTGCTGGCGCAGACGCCGCCCGGCGAGAAGCCGAACCTGTGCTGCGTCGGCGACGACGACCAGTCGATCTATGGCTGGCGCGGCGCCGAGGTCGACAACATCCTGCGCTTCGAGAAGGATTTTCCCGGCGCGGCCGTGATCCGCCTCGAGCGCAACTACCGCTCCACCGGCCATATCCTCGGCGCCGCCGCCCATCTCATCGCCCACAATGAGGGACGGCTGGGCAAGACCCTGTTCACCGACGACGAGGCCGGCGAACGCGTCACCGTCTCCGGCGCCTGGGATTCGGGCGAGGAGGCACGGGCGATCGGCGACGAGATCGAGGCGCTTCAGCGCCAGGGCCAGCCGCTCGACGAGATCGCCATCCTGGTGCGCGCCTCCTTCCAGATGCGCGAGTTCGAGGACCGCTTCGTCACGCTCGGCCTGCCCTACCGCGTCATCGGCGGCCCGCGCTTCTACGAGCGCGCCGAGATCCGCGACGCCCTGGCCTATTTCCGCGCCACGCTGCAGCCGGCCGACGACCTCGCCTTCGAGCGCATCGTCAACGTGCCCAAGCGCGGCCTCGGCGACGCCACCGTCCAGCTGCTGCACGATTACGGCCGCCGGAACGGCGTGCCGCTGATGCAGGCCGCCCGCGTGCTGTCGGAGACCGAGGAGCTCAAGCCCAAGCCGCGCCACACCCTGCAGGGCCTGATGGCGGCCTTCGCGCGCTGGGCCGGCCAGGTCGACGCCATGCCGCACCAGGAACTGGCGGAGCTGATCCTGGAAGAGAGCGGCTACACCGAGATGTGGCAGAAGGATCGTTCCGCCGAGGCCGCCGGCCGCCTCGAGAACCTCAAGGAGCTCGTCCGCTCGATGGAGGGCTTCGAGAACATGGCCGGCTTCCTCGAGCACATCTCCCTGGTGATGGACACCGCCGAGGGCGACAGCGAGCAGAAGGTCTCGATCATGACCCTCCATGCCGCCAAGGGGCTGGAATTCGAGACCGTGTTCCTGCCCGGCTGGGAGGAGGCCCTGTTCCCGCATCCGCGCTCGCTCGACGAGAACGGCCGCGCCGGGCTGGAGGAGGAACGGCGGCTTGCCTATGTCGGCCTGACCCGGGCACGCCGGCGCGCCAAGGTCTGGTTCGCCTCCAACCGCCGCATCCACGGCCTGTGGCAGTCGACCATCCCCTCCCGCTTCGTCGACGAGCTGCCGGAAAAGCACGTCGATGTGGTGCAGGCGGCGCCGGCCTATGGATCGAGCGGCCTGGGCATGAGCCGCTTCGACCGGGCCCAGCCTTTCGCCGGCTCCAGCTATGCGACGCCGGGCTGGCAGCGGGCCCAGGCCAACATGGCCGCCGGCTTCAAGGCGACCGCGGGTCCACGCCGCGAGTCCCTGACGATCGAGGGCGAGCTGGTGGCGAAGTCGACCGGCGTCGCCTCGAGCTTCAAGGTCGGCGACCGGGTGTTCCACCTCAAGTTCGGCAATGGCGATGTCGCCGAGGTGGACGGCAACAAGCTGACGGTGGACTTCGACAAGGCGGGCCGCAAGCGGGTGGTCGACAGCTTCCTCGAGCCGGCGTAAGCGGATACCGCAAGGTTCGCCCTTTGCAATCGGCTGTCGCGAGGGCCGACCCGCAAAGATGAACGGCGGATGAACGGCCGATGCATCGGTCATTCAGCGCCGTTTCCATATATTCGCCTTCGTCAGGCTGCACACTCGCAGTGTGTGTCGAGCCAGGATGGAGGCTTGAGATGTTCGGCAAACTTGCATCGGTCTTGATTGCGAGCCTTGCCATCGGTAGCGCCGTGGTAACCACCACCGTCCCGGCCGAGGCAAGGTCCGGATACGAAATTCGACGCCCCGGCGGCTGGGGCGGTGGCGGCTGGGGCGGCCGCGGCTGGCATGGCGGCGGCTGGAACAACGGCTATCGCATGCGCTACGGCTGGAATGGCGGCGGCTGGCGCCATGGCGGCTGGGGCTATGGAGGCTGGGGCTATCGCGGCGGCTACGGCTGGGGCGGCGCTGCCGCGGCCGGCATCGTCGGCGGCGCGATCCTGGGCTCCGCCCTGGCGGCTCCCGGCTATTACGGTTACGGCGGGCCCTACTACGCCGAGCCCTATTATGCGGAGCCGGCCTGCTATTGGCGCCGCGAGCGCGTCTTCGACGGCTATTATTGGCGCTGGCGCCGCGTGGAAGTCTGCAACTGAGGCGAGCGAAGCGCTCGGCGTCGTTGCAGGGAAGCCGGCCCGTTAGGGCCGGCTTTTGCATGAGACGACTCTGGGTGCCCCCTTGGTTGAGGCCGGCCTGGGCCTAACGTCGCGGTCCGCCGCCGACCGCCCCCGGGTGAGGCCCCTCGTCGCACCATCTGCTCCGGAGAAACGGAAATTCATTCATCCGTCACCATGACCGTGCATATTTTCCGGATGTGGGATGCCGCCATGGAAGGCCGGATCATGGATGAACGACAGGTCGCCGCCACCCTGACCGCCGCCGTGTTCGCCAGGAGCGAACTCACGCCCGGGCGCGACCCGGTGCAGGTCGTCTCGCAGATCTACCGCCGCGTGCTGCGCAGCGTGCGGAAGGTCAACCAGAAGGAGTCTGCAGGAGACGCACAGGCACCGGGCGCCGCGGCGAAAGCCTGAGCGTCTGGTGCGGCGGTACTCCGACGCCGTCGCGGAAAGTCGCTGGATAGGGGGTCGGCGGGGATCAGTGCCGCAGCATGCCGAGCGGCAGGGTGAACACCAAGTCCCCCTCCTCGTCGGTGCACTCGAAGGCGTTCCTGTCGAGATCGACCCCGGCTGCGGCCGCATCGGTCAACAGCGAGCGAGCTGCCTCCACTCCTTCGTTCCAGGCTTCCGCCGCATCGCGGGCCTCGTAGCCTTCGGCGTCGAGAGTCAAGCCGCCGTGCTGGCGCAGGTGGAAATAGTATCGTGACATCGGCTGCTCATCCCCCCGCTCTTGGACGTTGCAGCGACCTCAACGCGAGCGAATCCCGATTTGTTCCCGCCGTAGGAGCTTGACGTGCGAGGCCGGAAGCAGTGCTGCCGCACACGGCCGCCAAGTCCCGGCTTCGGTCGAATCGGACGCCTAGGAGGCGAGATGGCTGCTTTTGGCCGCCCGCAGGGCCGCGGCAAAATAGATGCAATCGCGAAGGAGGGCCTTCTCGCCCTGCGGCGCCGGCTTGGCGGCGGCGAGCCCGGGCTCGCTCGAGCGGCGCGCCAGACGCCGCGCGACCAGTTGCAGCATGCCGCGCAGTTCGACGGCATCGACGCCGTCCGCCTCCATCAGCGAGACGGTCAGCGGATCGGTCAGGAGTTCTTCGATCGTCGGTTCACGATGCCGTGTCATGCTGCTGTCTCCTTCCTCGGCCGCTCGCCCTTCCGGGCGCCTTCCATGAGTCACCCTTCGCGCCCCGGGCCAGTGGCGACGCGGCACCGCACATCCCCAAGTCTCCAAACGGAATGTTACCAGTCGGTAACAGGCGGATTGTTACAGGTCGGTCACATCGACGTCAAGCCCGGTCGATCGAGAATTTGGCCTCGGGGCAGACGTCCATGGCGACCGCGGCGGGTCAAGCATCGCCCTGTCGCCACCTTCGCAACGGATCGGGGCAAAGCTGTGGCCGCGCCGCCCAGGCTTGGCCCCCCCTGCCCCGCCGCCCCGGACGCGCGCCTGCGAGAACTGCCGGGCTGTCCGGCCGGACGAGAGAGCCGCGCTGCATCGCCCACGCCGGCGCCCGACGCTCCCGGTCGCCAGCGGCGAGGCCGGAGCGCGATGGCCGTGGCGACGGTCATGATCACGTCCCCTCATTCGGCCGGCACGGCCGGCCGGCGCGCCAGCGGCCGCTTGACGAGCTGCGCCAGGGCGACGCCGGCGAGCGCCAGGCCGCCGCCGATGACGTGGAACGGCTTCACCGGCTCGCCCAACATCGAAATCGCGATCGCGGCCGTCAGGACCGGCAGGAGGTTGATGAAGGCGGCGCAGCGGCTGGGACCGAGACGCTCGACGCCGCGGATCCACAGGAACGGCAGCACGACCGACGCCATGATGCCGGCATAGGCGATCAGAGGCAGCGTCTCGGCGTCGAGCCGGCGCGATGGCGACGGCGTCGCCATGAAAGCCGGGAGCATGACCACGAGCGTGCACAGGGCCTGCATATAGGTCGATTGCCAGGCGCCGACCGGCAATTGCCAGCGCTTCAGCAGGACGCCGTAGAGCGCGTAGACCAGGGCCGCCAGCAACATCAGCGCATCGCCCGCATGCACGCCCTCGCGCAGCAGGACAGCCGGGCTGCCGCCGCTGACGAGATAGACCAGGCCCGCGAAGGACAGCATGCCGCCGCCGACCATGCCCAGTGTCGGCGGTTCGCCAAGCACGGCAGCGCTGAGCGCCACGGTCAGCAGCGGCGTCAGCGCCGTGAACACCGCCATGTTCGTCGCCGTGGTCGTCTCGGCAGCCAGGTAGGACAGGCTCTGGAACAGGCAGGTGGCGAGAAAGCCCAGGATGACGAACTGGCCCATCAGCGGCCAAAGCACGGCCCGGTTGCGCCAGGCCGGCACGGCCACGAACAGGCTCATCAGGCCGACGGCGAGGACCAGGCGATAGAAGGTGATCGCCTGCGCGCCGATCGCATGGGCCGAAAGCCGCGAGACGATGACGTTGCCGGCCCACAGGACGATGGCCAGGAAGGGGTAGAGAAGGGCAGCGTTGCGTTTCAGCATGGGGCCTCGCAAGTGGAAAGGCCCCGGGTGATAGGCGATCGCCTCTCTGTCCGTCTCACGCTAGAATGACAGGAGTTAGCGAGATCGGGACATGCTGGACGAGTTGACCACCCGCCACCTGCAATATCACGCCACGCCCCGGCCGGTGGCGGCGATGGAGATCGACTATCCCTCGGGTAGTTCCACCGGGCGGCACGCCCATCCGCGCGGCCAGCTCCTGCACGCCATCGAGGGCGTGATGATCGTCCGCTCGGCCGCCGGCTCCTGGGTGGTGCCGCCGAACCGGGCCGTCTGGCTGGTCGCCGGCCTGGAGCACGAAGTCGGGATGCGCGGCGAGGTGAAGATCCGCACCGTCTTCGTCGACACCGACGCCGCGCCGCACCTGCCGCGGGCGAGCTGCGTCATCGCCGTGTCGCCGCTGCTGCGCGAGCTGATCGTCGCGGCCACGGCGGTGCCGGCCGACTATGAGCCGGGTAGCCGCGACGAGCGCCTCATGCTGCTGCTGCTCGACGAGCTTCGCGAGCTCGACGTGCTGCCGCTGCATCTGCCGACCCCGGCCGATGCGCGCCTTCGCGCCGTCTGCGACGCGCTGGCCGCCTGTCCGGCCGACGTCACCACCGCCGAGCAATGGGCCGGGCGGCTGGGCATCACGCCCAAGACGCTCCACCGTCTGTTCGCGCGGGAAACCGGCCTCGGCTTCGGCCTGTGGCGCCAGCAGGCAAGGCTGCTGTACGCGCTGGAGCGCCTCGCCCGCGGCGAGCGGATCATCGATGTCGCGCTCGACAGCGGCTATGCCAGCCAGAGCGCCTTCACCGCCATGTTCCGCCGCCATTTCGGCATGCCGCCCAGCGCCTTCTATCGCTGAGCCTCCCCGACCGACATCGGGCCATCCCGCTCCTTCCTCGCCCCGACCGCGTGACGGTGGCCGGCGTGCCCGTCGCTAGGCCGCGAGCCCCCGCTTCCTCAGCAGCGCCGCCGGATCCGGGTCACGGCCGCGGAAGGCGCGGTAGGCCTCGTCGGGTGGCCGGCGGTTGCCGGCGGCATAGACGAAGTCGCGCAGGCGCGCCGCCGTCGCCGGGTCGAAGACGTCGCCGGCCGCCTCGAAGGCGCCGAAGCCGTCGGCGTCCAGCACCTCCGACCACAGATAGCTGTAATAGGCCGAGGAATAGCCGTCACCGGCGAAGACGTGCTGGAAATGCGGCGGCCGGTGGCGCATCACCATGCCGGCAGGCATGTCGATCTCGGCCAGCACCCTGGCCTCGAAGGCGCCGGCATCGAGCCCGTCCGGCTGGTCGAGGAGGTGCATCTCCAGGTCGACGAGGGCCGAGGACACGTATTCGACCGTGGCGAAGCCCTGGTTGAAGGTCCGGCTCGCCAGCAGCCGCTGCTGCAGCGCCTCCGGCATCGGCTCGCCCGTCCGGTAATGCGCCGCGAATTCCCGCAGGATCTCGGGCCGCTCCAGCCAGTGCTCGTAGAGCTGCGAGGGGAACTCGACGAAGTCGCGCACCACGTTGGTGCCGGAGATCATGGGATAGGTGACGTCCGAGAGCAGGCCGTGCAGCCCGTGCCCGAACTCGTGGAACAGGGTGCGCGCATCGTCGAAGGACAACAGCGTCGGCTGGCCGTCGGCGGCCTTGGCGAAGTTCATGACGTTGACGATGACCGGCCGGATCTCGCCGGCGAGCTTCTCCTGCGGCCGGAAGCTGCTCATCCAGGCGCCGCTGCGCTTGGAGGGACGGGCGAAATAGTCGCCGAGGAACAGGCCGACGAAACGCCCGTCCGCGGCGGTCACCTCGAAGGTCCGCACGTCCGGGTGGTAGGTCGGCACGTCGAAGCGCTCGGTGAAGCCGAGGCCGAACAGGCGATGCGCCGTCTCGAAGGCGGCGGCGATGATGCGGTCGAGCTGCAGATAGGGCTTCAGCTCGCCCTCGTCGAGGTCGAACTCGGCCTTGCGCCGGCGCTCGGCGTAGAAGCGCCAGTCCCATGCGGCGATGTCGAACTTGTCGCCATCGCCGGCGACCAGCGCCTGCAGCGCCGCCCGCTCCTCCAGGGCGCGGGCCCGGGCCGGAGCCCAGACCGAGCGCAGCAGATCCATGGCCGCGCCCGGCGTCCTCGCCATGGAATCGGCGAGCCGGAAATGGGCGAAGCTCTCATAGCCGAGCAGGCGCGCGCGCTCGGCCCTGAGCGCCACCGTCTCGGCGATGATCGCCCGGTTGTCGGTCTTGCCGCCCTCGCCGCGGGCGAGCCAGGCCCGGAAAGCGGTCTCGCGCAGGTCGCGCCGGGTGGAAAACTGCAGGAAGGGCTCGATCGACGAGCGCGACAGGGTGATCACGTGCCGGCCGTCCAGCCCGCGGTCGGCGGCGGCGCGGGCCGCGGCGTCGCGCAGGAACCCGGGCAGGCCGGCGAGATCCGCCTCGCCTTCCAGCACCAGCGTCCAGTCCTTCTCGTCGGCCAGGACGTTCTGGCCGAACTGCGTGCCGAGGCTCGCCAGCCGCTCGCCGATTTCAGCCAGCCGCGCCTTGGCCTCGGCCGGCCGGCCGGCGCCGGCGCGCAGGAACGCCGTGTGGTAGCGCTCCAGCACCCGGTCCTGTTCGGGGTCGAGGCCGAGCGTCGCGCGCCGGGCGAACAGGTCGTCGATGCGGCGGAACAGCGCCTCGTCGAGGAAGATCGCGGTACGGTGCCGCGACAGCACCGGCGCGATGTCGCGCTCGATCGCCTGCAGGGCGTCGCTGGTATGGGCGCCGGCGAGATTGAAGAACACCGCGCCGACCTGCTGGCTCGCCCGGCCGCTCAGCTCCAGCGCCTCGATCGTGTTGGCGAAGGTCGGCGGCTCCGGGTTTCCGGCGATCGCGGCGATCTCCCGCTTGTGCGCGGCCAGGCTTTCCTCGAAGGCCGGCGGAAAATGCTCCGGCGCAATCGCCGCGAAGGGCGGCGCACCGAACGGGGTGTCCCAGGTCGCGAGGAGAGGATTGTCGGACGGCATCAGGCGCGACTCCGGGCTGGGGCGTTGGACGATCGGGACCCCAGACATAGGCGTTGCGCCGGGCGGCGCAAGGAGCCGGGCAGCGGTTGCGATCGCCCCTCTCGACGTCCGCCGCGCGGACTGCTTCATTCCATGCCGGAGCCGCGGCGCCTCGGCCGGATGAAAGGGTAAAGCCGCCCGGGACGACGCCGCGACGCCGGGAAAGGAGAGAAACTCGACGACGCTTCGCAACTGTCGACGGCGGCTCGGTCTGGGGCGCCTTCACGCGCATCATCCTGCCCATCGCCCTGCCGGGCATGGCCGGCCCTCCTCTTCCGTGCACGCGCCGGCGCCGATATGGTCGCGGCTGGCGCAGGCGGCGAGGGATTCGCAATGGCAGACGATGTCGTCCTGGTGACGGGGGCCGGCGGCTGCATCGCGGCCTGG
This sequence comes from Labrys sp. Lb11, assembly GCF_057554225.1. NCBI lineage: Bacteria > Pseudomonadati > Pseudomonadota > Alphaproteobacteria > Hyphomicrobiales > Xanthobacteraceae > Labrys > Labrys sp. Lb11. The sequence goes on along the minus strand of NZ_BAAJOT010000009.1, from coordinate 22,993 downwards.
GTGATGAAGGACCTTGTCGAGGCGGGCGCCCGGGTCGTGGGCTTCGACCTGTCGCCCGACAAGCGCCGGGCCGGCCTGGCGATGGACGAGGACGCCCTCGCCGCCGTCGCCTGGGAGGTCGGCGACATCGCCGACGGCGACCGGCTGAAGGCGATCGCGGAGCGCCATGGCGTCAATGCCGTCATCCACCTGGCGGCGCTGCAGGTGCCGTTCTGCAAGGCCGATCCGGTGGCGGGCGCCAAGGTCAACGTGCTCGGCACCGTCAACGTGCTGGAGACGGCGCGCCATGCCGGCATCCGGCGCCTGGCCTATGCCAGCTCGATCGCGGTGCAGGGCATGGGCGCGGACAGCCCCTGGCTCGCCACGCTCTACGGTGCCCACAAGGCCTGCGGCGAGGCCATGGCCGCGGTCTACTGGCAGGACTGGCAGGTGCCGAGCGTCGGCATCCGGCCCGGCGTCGTCTACGGCCCCGGCCGCGACCAGGGCATGAGCGCCGCGCCGACCGTCGCCATGCTCGCCGCCGTGACCGGCACGGCCTATGAGATGCCCTTCACCGGCCCCTTCCCGTTCCTCTATGTCCGCGAGGCGGCCGCCGCCTTCGTCCAGGCCGTGGCGCAGGACCAGGCCGGCGCCGGCGTGTTCGACCTCAACGGCGTGCCCTCGACCATCGAGGCCGTCACGGCGATGATCCAGGCCCGCGAGCCCGCCGCCCGCATCGGCGGACGCGGCGGGCGCTTCCCCTTCCCCGATGCGATCGACGATACGCCGCTCGCCGCCGCCATCGGCGCCTACCGCCAATGGCCGCTCGAGGCGGGAGTCGCCGAGACGCTCGACCTCTTCCGCGGACTGGTCGCGGCCGGCAAGCTCGGCGCGGCCGACGTGCGCTGACGCGTTCGCGGCGACTGCGCTATTGCTTGAGGATCGTCGCCGGCTGGTCGCCCGGCACCTGGTCGAACACGATCAGGCGCACCGGCTCGGCGCCTTCGTTGGCGCCGTAGTGCCAGGTCCCGACCACTTCGACGATGACGTCGCCCTGGCGGTAGGTGAAGCTCTGGCCGGTGTCGGGCAGCACCACCGACAGCGTGCCCTGGAGCACATAGGCGTAGCGCGGGAACGGGTGCTGGTGCACCGGCAGCTTGGCGCCCGGCGCGATCTGGTATTCGGAGACCGTCAGCTTGACGTCGCCTTGCGGCAGGCGGATGGGCTGGCCGCTGGCGGTGGTCGCGGTGGCCAGCAACTGCGTCACCGTGACCGGCTTGGCCGCCTCCTTGGCGATCGCGCCGCCGACCGTGAGCAGCAGCGCCGCCGCCGCCACGCGCGCAATTCTTATCATGATACCTCCCTCGATGATCGATGCCGGCACCCGCCCTGCGGCGGGACCGCGCCGTTCGCGATGATGACGGGCTCAGAGGCCCGCGGCCGCCCGCAGCGCCGCGTTGATGCGGTCCTGCCAGCCCGGGCCGTCCTCCTGGAAGAAGGCGAGGACGTCGCTATCGAGCTTCAGCGTCACGCTCTCCTTGACAGCCGGCAGGGCCTGCCCCTGCGGCCGTGGCGCCGGAGCGGCCGGCGGCGGGGCGCCGAACACGGCTTCAGCCGCGGCGAAGGGGTCCTGCGGTCGTCTCGGCCGGTTGTTCGCCATCGGGCGCTCTCGATCTGCATGCTGCCGGCCAGGCCTGCGGCCGGGCTCTGGTCCGGCGCCCAGTCATAATGGAGAGCGCCGCGCCGCGCGAGCCCCATGCCGCGTCTTGGTCAACGCTTCGTCGCCGCGCGGGTTGAACGGAATCACCGCTTCGTGCTGCCCTGCGCCGATGCCAGCCCCCGCCCGCCCCGACGGCCCGCTCTTCGTCCCGCGTCCGCACCAGGAGGCGGCGCGCGACGCCATCCTCAACGCGCGGGCCGAGGGACGGCCGGGCTTTCTGCTCGGCGACCTCACCGGCCTCGGCAAGACCCTCTCGGCCTGGCTGGCGGTTGCCGCCATGCCCGAGGCCGAGATCCTGATCATCTGCCCGAAGGGCGCCATCCCGCAATGGCGCCGCACCATCGCCCGCTCCGGCAGCGCCGCCCGCGGCGTCACCCTGCTCAACTACGAGAAGACCAAGTCGCTGATGGCGCCGCCCGCCGTCAGCACCAGGCGCTCGGTGCGGGCGAAGAACAACGAGCTCGCCCGGCACGGCCGGCCCAAGCGCACCTGGCCGATCGTGGTGATCGACGAGAGCCACCGCATCCGCAACCCCGCCTCGCAGCAGGGTCTGGTCTGCCGGCAGATGGCGGAGGCGGCCGCCTTCACCGTCTACATCAGCGCCACGGCGGGCCAGGCGCCGCACGAGCTCTCCTATCTCGGCAAGCTCATGGCCGAGGCGACGGGCGGCCTCGGCGGCGACCTCGACAGCTTCCGCGCCCTGATGAAGCGCCTGCGCATCGGCAAGGCCAGGGGGCGCTGGAAGAACTGGAGCTGGGAGCCGAACGAGCGCGACCGCCGGCTGATCTCCGACCTGCTCTACAGGGGCGAGCGCGCCATCGGCCTGCGCCGCCGGCCCGAGGAGATCGCCGGCTGGCCGGAGGTGCAGCGCGAGCTGGCGCCGACCGCGCTCGACGCCGCCGGCCGCCGCCTCTACGAGGCGACCTGGCGCGAGTTCCGCCGCGAGCTCGGCCTCGCCGGCGGCAGCACCCGCCGTCCGGCCGGCTGGGCCGCGGATCTGCGCTTCCGGCAGAAGGCCAGCCTGATCCGCATCGCCGGCACGGCCGATTTCGTCGACGACCTCGTCGCCAACGGCCAGCAGGTCGCCGTCTCCGTCGCCTTCCTCGAGACCAGCGCCATGCTGGCCGAGGCCCTGCGCGGCAGGGGCTGGCGCGTCGGCGAGATCAACGGGGAGCAGGCGGGCGACGCCAATGAGCGCATCCGCCTCGCCTTCCAGACCGGCGAGCTCGACGCCGTGCTGTTCACGGTGACGGAATCGATCTCCCTGCACCGCGGCGAGCTGCCGGGCGGCGAGCGCGAACGCTCGCTGGTGGTGCACGACATGCGCCACAGCGCCATCCAGCTGGCGCAGATCGAGGGCCGCTGCCACCGCGACGGCCAGCGGGCGGTGATCTATTATGCCTATGCCGAGGCGACGGTGGAGGAGAAGATCGCCGCCACCGTCATCGGCCGCATGGCGATGATGGACGGCATGGCCGGCGACGACACGGCGATGCTCGACGCCATCGCCGGCATCGTCGAAGCCTCGGGCCGGGAGGTGCAGGCGGCGTAGGGCAAGCGGCCCCGGCGGTCAGCGCGCCGGCGCCCGCGGCAGCACCTGCGCCTCGATCGCCTGCGCCCAGCCGTCGGCGTCGTTCGAGGCCGTGACCGCGTGCGCGCGGGCCTGAACCTCGGGCGGGGCGTTGCCCATGGCGATGGCGAGGCCCGCGACCGCGAACATCGGCAGGTCGTTGGCCATGTCGCCGAGCACCGCCACCTCCTCGACCGGCACGCCCCAGTGCCGCGCGAAGGCGCGGACGGCGTGGCCCTTGTCGGCTGTCGGGTGGGTCACGTCGAGATAGTAGCGCTGCGAGCGCCGGGCCGAGGCGAGCGGCCCGAGGGCCGCCGAGAGTTCCTGCTCCACGCGGGCAAGGCCGTCGAAGTCGTTGGAAGAGCCCACGATCTTGCCGATGCGGTCGAGATGTCCCTCGAAATCGGCCACCGCCGTCGGGTCGAACCGGACGGTGCGCTGTTCGTGCGCGACATAGGCGCCGGCCGGGTTGGTGACCAGCCACTGGTCGCCGGCGAAGACCCAGATGTCGGCGCCGGCCGCCTGCAACGCCGGGATCGCCATGCGGGCCGCCTCCGCCGGCACGTCGTGCTCCTCGACGATGCGGCCGCCGCGGTCGACGATGCGCCCGCCGTTGAAGCCGCCGAACAGGTCGAGGCCGAGCGGCTCCGCCAGCATCGCCATGCCGCGCGGCGGCCGGCTCGACACGGCGGCCAGGGCGATGCCGGCCTCGCGCAGGCGCCGCGCCGCCGCGATCGTCGAGGGCGCGAGCGTCTTGTCATGAGTGACGAGGGTGCCGTCGACGTCGGAGACGACGAGCGAGATGCGCGAGGCGGCGGCGGTCTTCGGTTGGTCGCTGGTCACGCTCGGTCCTCCCATTCGGGCGAGGCCACACTGCCTCGCCCCGGGGACAGTCTGGCACGATGTTCGCCGATGCGCTCGCCCGATCTTGAACCTGCCATGGCGGCGGCGTGGACCGCACGCCGCCCGGGCGTCGGTTCCGCCGCCGGGCACGCAACCGTGGTCACCGCGTCGCCGTCGGCTCGTGAATCCAGCCCGGCGGAGCCTTTGCTCGGACAGGGCCGATAGCCCGGCTCGCCGGCTGGTTTCGGCCTGCGTTCAGCCCCGGTCGCCTTGACGCGCCGCCACAGCATTCTGCCGTTGGAACAAAGCCGGATCGGCGGTGCGTTCCTTGACATCGTGAAAAAGCAGTGGAAACAAGCTTTTGCAGTAAGGCTGCGTCCGGGAATAAGTGCTTCACCTCTATTTTGTGAAGCCCCCCTGTGGGCGAGATGGGCTCCATGCCGGACTTGCCGCGACGCCCGCGTCTTCCCTCCCCCGGCAAGTCGGATGTTTCCGACTTGCCTTCCTTGTCTGCCCATCTCGGGAACACCCGAGATGGGTGGGGAGGGATGAAAGGGTGGGGGTCGTGCAGGATAGGATGAACCCTACGTCTACGCCCCCCAGCCCCTCACCCCTCCCCGCAAGGGGGAGGGGACCGGCCGGCGTCGCGCCCGGAGCACTTATTCGCGGACGACGCCTAAGAGTGCTCCCCACGGGCGTGGAGATGAACCGTCGCGCAGATCGACGCATTCGGGCACCAGCGGTGTTCCCCACGCCCGTGGGGTGAAGCGCATCCTTCCATCGCAGCGAAAGCAGCCGCAGTGCCTCTATGCCTGCGGCCACGTCCCGCGCGTGGTTGTCGGCCGCCGGCCGGTTCCGCCCCCTCCCGCGTGATCCGCGCGCGGCGTCCTCTTCAGCCGCGGCGCAAGGCCTCGGCGCGGCGCACCCGCTCGCGGTGGGCGGTGTAGAGGCCGCTGGCGGCGATCACCAGGCCGCCGACGATGGTCCAGAAGCTCGGGATCACGCCGAACGCCGCGAGGCCGAGCACGGTGGCGAACAGGAGCTGGACATAGGTGAAGGGCGCCAGGATCGAGGCCGGCGCCAGCCGGTAGCCCTTGACGAGCAGCCAGTGGCCGATGGTCGAGAACACGCCGGTGAGGATGCCGAGCCCGGCCTCGGCCAGGGTGGGCACGCGCCATTCGAACGGCGCGACCAGCGACAGGACCAGGAAGCCGCCGACGGCGGTCCAGGCCAGCGTCACCTCCGGCCGCTCGGCGCTCATCTTGCGGGTGACGACCGCCGCCGTCGCCCAGATCATGGCCGAACACAGCGGGAACAGCGCCGCCGTCTGGAACGCGCTCGTCCCCGGCCGCACCACCACCAGCACGCCGAGAAAGCTCACCGCGGCCGCGGCCCAGCGATAGGGGCCGACCTTCTCGCCGAGGATCGGGATCGACAGGGCCATGATAAAGATCGGCGAGACGAAGTTGATCGCGGTCGCCTCGGCGACCTGGAGGTATTTGAGCCCCTCGACGAACAGCACCGACGAGCACACCACGGCCATGGCGCGCAGCCCCTGCAGGCCCGGCCGCTGCGTCTTGAAGGCGGCGCGGCCGTTCAGGATCAGCGCGGCCGGCACGACCATCATCGCGAAGGTGAGGTAGCGCAGCCAGGTGACCTCGACGGCCGGCAGCGTCGCCGCGGCCATCTTGGCGAGGACGTCGCCGGCGCAGAAGAACAGCGTCGAGCCGAGGATGAAGCCGATGCCCTTGAGGACGGTGTCGGGGACGGAGACAGCGCGCCTGGGCGCAGCCGCGGACGAGAGAGCGGCGAAGTTCGACGCATCGGCGGCGCCGACGCTGGAGGGAGGGGGGGCCATGATCTCAGACGAAGGACGGACTCGGCCGGAGATCGGCCGACCTGTCGGATATAATAGTTCGCTAAGCCTATACGGAAGATGAACGGATGTCGAAATCGTTTGGCAACGCCAATATGCCGCGGGTGGAACCGACACTTCGGGATTGACCGCCGAGCGCCCGCCCCGACGCGGGACGGGCCCCCTCGCCCGCCGGGAGAGGCGCTCCCTGCGCCTCTTTTCGCATGGCCGGCCCGCTTGCGCGCGATTCGGCCGCAGCCGGGCCTGCTCAGGTGCCGCAGAAGGTCCGGTACACCCGCTCGGCCGGCGGTGGCGGGTCGGCATAGCGGGCCAGGGCCGGCCGGTCGGCGTAGGGCGCCGACAGCACGTCGAGCAGGTCCTCGAAGGGCGCGAAGTCCCGGCTCTCCACCGCGGCGGCGATCACCGCCTCGACCTGGTGGTTGCGTGGGATGAAGGCGGGGTTGACGGCGCGCATCGCCTCCCGGCGCGTCGCGCCGCCGCCCGGCTCGGCCGCGAGCCTGAGGCGCCAGCGGACGGCCCAGTCGTCATAGGATGCCGGCTCCTCGAACAGGGCCCGCACGGGCGCGTCCGCCCCGGCGTCGACGGCGGCGTCGCCGAGGCGCCGGAAGGTCAGCGTGAAGTCGGCCTTGCCGGCGGCCATGCGCCCGAGCAGGTCGCGGATCAGGGCGAGGTCGTCGTCCTCAGCCGTCCGGAGCCCGATCTTGGCCCTGAGCCCGTCGAGATAGGCGCGCTCGAAGCGCTCGACGAAGGCGGCGAGCGCCGCGTTCGCCTGCTCCACCGCCGCCTCCTGGTCCTCGCCCAGCAGCGGCAGCAGGCATTCGGCCAGCCGGGCCAGGTTCCAGCGGGCGATGCCGGGCTGGTTGGCATAGGCATAGCGGCCGGTCTCGTCGATCGAGGAGAACACCGTGGCCGGGTCGTAGGCGTCCATGAAGGCGCAGGGACCGTAGTCGATGGTCTCGCCGGCCACCGACATGTTGTCGGTGTTCATCACCCCATGGATGAAGCCGACCAGCATCCAGCGCACCACCAGGTCGGCCTGACGCGCCACCACGCCCTCCAGCAGGGCGAGGTAGGGGTTGGCGGCCTCGGCCGCTTCCGGATAGTGCCGGGCGATGACGTGGTCGGCCAGGCGCCGCACCGAGGCCTCGTCGCCGCGTGCGGCGAAGAACTGGAAGCTGCCGACCCGGATGTGGCTGGAGGCGACGCGGGTCAGCACCGCCCCCGGCAGCGCCTGCTCGCGCCGCACCCATTCGCCGGTGGCGACCGCCGCGAGCGCGCGGGTCGTCGGGATGCCGAGCGCCGCCATGGCCTCGCTGACCAGGTATTCGCGCAGCACCGGCCCGAGCGCCGCCCGACCGTCGCCGCGCCGGGAGAACGGCGTCGGCCCCGAGCCCTTGAGCTGGATGTCGCGGCGCCGGCCGTCACGGCCGACCACCTCGCCCAGGAGGATCGCGCGCCCGTCGCCGAGCTGGGGCACGAAGCTGCCGAACTGGTGCCCGGCATAGGCCGCGGCGATCGGCTCGGCGCCCTCGGGGACGCTGGTGCCGGCCAGCATCTCGACGCCCGCCGGCGAGGCCAGCGCGTCGGGATCCAGCCCGAGCTCGAGGGCGAGCGGGCGGTTGAGCTTGATCAGCCGCGGCGCCGACACCGGCGTCGGCAGCACGCGGGCGTGAAAGGCCGGCGGCAGGCGGGCATAGCTGTTGTCGAAGGCGATCGAAACGGTCATCGCGGCCCCTGGCGGCAGGGTTGCGGGGCCGGAGACGACCGGCCCTCCCTCCTCAGATGTAGGATGATCCGGACGGGATTTGAACCCGCGACGATCCTTGGAAGTGGTGCCCCCGGCAGGACTTGAACCCGCGACCTTCGGTTTACAAAACCGCTGCTCTACCAGCTGAGCTACAAGGGCATGCCGTCGGACGCGGTCGCGCCCGCTTCATCGGCTCCAATGGCATAGCCGCCGGAAGGCCGGCAGGCAAGGCGGAGGGGCCTCATGCGAAGCGAAACCGACGTCGGTTTTGGGGTAGCAATTCGCGCCTCGCGGCGCAAGGTGTCGCGTGCTAGGGCTGATGCGACAGCCGGGTCGCAAGACGCCCGGAGTCTTCGCCCTTCGGCGGACAGTCGCGGACCGGAATGCAGGGGCCGGCCCGCGACTGTCCGCCGGGATCTGGGGTTTGCCGGAGGATCGCGCCCGCAGGATGGGCGCCGGCTCCGGCGGAGGGAGCGACGCGACGATGATCTCCGTGTTCGACATCTTCAAGATCGGCATCGGTCCATCGTCCTCGCACACGGTGGGGCCGATGCGGGCGGCGAACCGCTTCGTGGAGTCGCTGCGCCGCAAGCACCTGTTCCACCATGTCAGCCGCATCGAGACCGTGCTCTACGGCTCGCTGGCCTGGACCGGCCACGGCCACGCCACCGACACCGCCGTGATCCTCGGGCTCGCCGGCGAGGTGCCGGAGACCATCGATCCGGATGCCGCCCCGGCGATCATCGCCGACGCCACCGACGAGAAGATGCTGTCGATCGGCGGGCGGCGCGCCATCGCTTTCGACCGGCAGCGCGACGTGGTGTTCGACCGCAAGACCCCGGCCAAGGGCCATCCCAACACCCTCGCCTTCACCGCCTATGACGAGCACGGCAAGGCCATGCTCACCGAGTTCTATTTCTCGGTCGGCGGCGGCTTCGTGATGGCCGAAGGTGAGGAGGCCGCGGACGCGGCCGCTGCCGCCGTGCCTCACCCCTTCCGCAACGGCGCCGACCTCCTGGTCATCGGCAAGGCGCACGGCCTCTCCATCGCCGGCATCGTCATGGCGAACGAGACCGCGCGCGAGTCCGAGGACGCGGTGCGCGGCAAGCTCGCCCGCATCCGCGCCGTCATGGACGCCGCCATCGACCGCGGCATGGCCCAGGCCGGCGAGTTGCCCGGCGGCCTGAAGGTGAAGCGCCGCGCCAAGGCGCTGCACGACCGGCTGACGGCGGACCGCAGCCGCAACGTGCGGGCGGCGCACCAGGTCATGGACTGGGTGTCGCTGTTCGCCATCGCGGTGAACGAGGAGAACGCCGCCGGCGGGCGCGTCGTCACCGCACCCACCAACGGCGCCGCCGGCATCGTCCCGGCGGTGCTGCGCTACTACCGCGAGTTCTGCGACTATTCGGAGGCCGGCGCCGACGACTTCCTGCTCACGGCGGCCGCCATCGGCACCCTGTTCAAGATGAACGCCTCGATCTCCGGTGCCGAGGTCGGCTGCCAGGGCGAGGTCGGCGTGGCCGCCTCCATGGCCGCGGCCGGGCTCGCCGCCGCGCTCGGCGGCACCAACGAGCAGATCGAGAACGCCGCCGAGATCGGCATGGAGCACCATCTCGGCATGACCTGCGACCCGATCGGCGGGCTGGTGCAGATCCCCTGCATCGAGCGCAACGCCTTCGGCGCCAACAAGGCGATCGCCGCCGCCTCCCTCGCCCTGCACGGCGACGGCACCCACAAGGTCAGCCTCGACCAGGTCATCGCCACCATGCGCGCCACCGGCGCCGACATGCAGTCGAAATACAAGGAGACCTCGCAGGGCGGCCTCGCCGTCAACGCGGTGGAGTGCTGACGCCCCCGCTCTGCCGTTGAAAACGTCGCCTCGCCTGCCGCACGGGTATCCTTCCGATCGGCGATTTGGCAGCATGGCGCCGCGTGGCCGCCCGGCCGCACGCACCGGCCCACAGCTCCATAGGACGGATCATGGCGAACACCCCGCGGCTTGCGACGGCCCTCGCGCTCTGCGCTCTCATCGGCATCGCCGGCCCGGCGCGCGGCCAGGACAAGGCGGGCGACCGGGCGCAGGACCAAGCGGTCGACCAGGCCCTCGGCGACCACGACGCGTACCGCAAGGCCGTCGCGACCCTGCAGCAGGCCCTGCGCGACCATGACGCCGCCGGCTTCGCGGCGCTGGTCGGCTATCCCATCACCGTCAAGGTCAAGGGCCGCAGGACCGTCGTCAGAACAGCCCGGCAGTTCGCGGCGCAGTTCGACGACATCGTCACCCCGGACATCGTCGCGGCCGTGCGCGACCAGGCCTATGACAGCATGATGGCGAACTATCAGGGCCTGATGCTGGGCCGGGGCGAGATCTGGCTGAACGGCATCTGCCGCGACACCGCCTGCGCGACCTCCGACATCCGGGTCATCACCATCCAGCGAACCGGACTGCCGCCGGAAGGCCAGGCCGCGGCCCCTCCTCCAGTCACCGCGGCCGCCGTGCCGCCGCTGAAGCAGTTCAAGAACTGGGCGGTCGGCTGCGACAACCTGCGGGCCTGCACGGCGCTCGGCATGATCTCCGACACCGACAAGGGCGCCTACATCAAGATCAGCCGCGGCGCCGGCGCCGAGGACCAGCCGCGCCTCGACATCGTCGTCGCCGGCCAGGACACGCCGAAGGCGCCTTCGCTCCGGCTCGCCCTGGCCGGCGGCACCCTGCCGGCAGGGCTGGACGGCGCGCTCAAGCTGCGCGCCGACGACCAGTTCGTCACCGGCACGCTGGAAGGGGCCGCGGCACTGCCCGCCATCGCGGCGCTCAGCAACGCCACGAGCCTCACCGTCACCGTGATCGAGAGCGGCAGGCCCGGCGCGAGCGAGACGGTGCCTCTGGCCGGCTCAGCCGCCGCCCTCCTCTTCATGGACGATGCGCAGAAGCGGATCGGCACGGTGACGGCGCTCACCCGCAAGGGGACGGCGCCGGCCTCCTCGATCCCCGCCGCTCCGGCGGCGCCGGTGGTCAAGGCGGTGAAGCTCACCGAGCTCAAGCCGCCGGTCCCGCGCCGGCCCAAAGGCGTGGCTCCGCCGCCGGCCGACAGCGGCTGCGACGCCAATTTCCCGGACTCGCGCATCGGGCTCTCCGACACGCTGACGCTGTGGGGCGTGTGCAGCGGCGCCGGCGCCTACAATATCGACTACGCCTATTGGATCGTCGGCGACGGTGCGCCGCGGCCGGCCGTGTTCCCGCTGCCGGGGCGACAGCCGGACGCCGGGCCGGGCATCGCCACCAATCTCGGCCTCGCGAGCGACGGCATGAGCGTCTCGGCCTTCGTCAAGGGCGAGGGCATCGGCGATTGCGGCACGGCCTCCGAATGGGCCTGGGACGGCACCGCCTTCCAGCTGATCGAGCACGCCGAGATGACCGAATGCCGCGGCGTACTGCCGGACGACTGGCCGGTGCTCTACCGGGCCAGGCGCGGCTGATCCGGGGACGCCCTGACCGCCGCCGCGCGGTCGATATGGCCCGGACTCAATGGGCGATGCCGGTCTTGATCGCCTCGAGCGGATAGGTGAGCCGCTCCTCCCAGTTCGCCTTGCCGGCCAGCGCGGGCGGAGCGCCGACGATATCGCCGTCCCAGGCGATCGAATCGTCGGCGCAGACATCGTTGCGCAGGCCGATCGTCCAGGTCTTGCCGACCTTCTTCATCCAGTACTCGTGCATCACCGAATCCGGCGTGTGCTCGCAGTCATGGACGGCCTTGTCCCAGGTCCTCCGCTCGATCGGCACGCCGTTCGGGCGCTCCGGATGCACCGACATGAAGGCGAAGCCGGCCGCCACCCGCATCGACTGCACCCGGAACTTGATCGGCTTGCCGAACAGCGTCTCGTCGATCGGCCGCACCGCATCGAGCAGGGCCGCACGGTCGGCCGAGCCGGGCGGCGGCGTCACCACATCCTTCGGATCGACCCTCGGCGGCACCGGCAGCGCCGGCGGATCGACGAGCGTGGCCATCTCCTCCGCGGTCCAGAAGGCCCCCGCCTCCGGACAGGCGGCGAAGCCCGGATCGCCGCGTGCGTCGACCGAGGTCCAGCTGCCGAGGTCTGCGCTCCATTCGTAATAGAGCTGCACCTCGATCGGGCTGGTGCGCCCGGGGCAGCGCGCGGCGGCCAGGGTCTCGGCGCTGCCCGCAAGCGGCAGCAGCCGCACATGCAGCGCGGCACGCCCGGCCCTTGCCCAGACGACGCGATAGAATCGGATCTCGTAGCGCTCCTGGTCGAAGCGCTTCGTCGCCGGCCATCGCGAGGCCGCCAGCCATGTCTCGATCAGGGCGCCGGCCGACGGATCGTGCTCCGTCGTCCGGCGGGGCGTCCTGATGTCGAGCGGGCCGACGATATCCGTCGCGCCGGCAGCGGCGCTGCCGCAGGCCGCGATCGCCGGCAGGACAGGGAACAGGCATCGCAGCCGCATGGCACCCTCCGCGATCGGCAGCCTTCGCGATCGGGCGCGGCTCCCTTGTCGGGGGAGGCGCCGGGCTGCCGCCGCAGCATCCCTCCAATCGCGGCGGCACGCAAACGGCGGTGCGTCCGCCCTCCCCGGCCGAAGGCGGACCGCCAAGCCCCTTGCCTCCGAGAGCCGAGCCGCTATTGTCCGGCCCGGGCTGGAGACATTGTCGGACAGACCCGCACGAGGCGCGCAACCGACACATGGCATCAAAAATCCGTATTGCGCTCGACGCCATGGGCGGCGACCATGGTCCCTCCGTGGTCATCCCCGGCGCGGCGCTGTCGCTGCTGCGCCACCCGGACCTGAGCTTCGTCATCCACGGGCAGGAAGCGCTGGTGCGCCCGCTGCTCGACAAGCACCCCAAGGTCGCCGCGGTCTCGATCCTGCACCACACCGACGTCGCCATCCGCATGGACGACAAGCCGAGTCAGGCGCTGCGCTACGGCCGGCGGACCTCGTCGATGTGGCGGGCGATCGAATCGGTCAAGCAGGGCGAGGCCGACGCAGCGGTCTCGGCCGGCAACACCGGCGCGCTGATGGCCATGGCGCGCTTCTGCCTGCACACCATGGCCCAGATCGAACGCCCGGCCATCGCCGCGCTGTGGCCGACGCTGCGCGGGGAATCGATCGTGCTCGACCTCGGCGCCTCGATCGGCGCCGACGCCGAGGCGCTGGTCGACATGGCGGTGATGGGCGCGGCCATGGCCCGCGCCGTGCTCGACATCGAGGCCCCGACCGTCGGCCTGCTCAACATCGGCGTCGAGGAGGTCAAGGGCCTGGAGATGGTGCGCGAAGCCGGCCGCCGGCTGCGCGACCAGCCGGTGCCCGGCTTCGTCTATCACGGCTTCGTCGAAGGCGACGACATCGGCAAGGGCACGGTCGACGTGGTCGTCACCGAGGGCTTTGCCGGCAATATCGCCCTGAAAACGGCCGAAGGCACGGCCAAGCAGATCGCCGGCTACCTGCGCTCGGCGATGTCGCGCACAATTTGGGCCAAGATCGGCTATATCTTCGCCAAGGGCGCCTTCAATGCCCTGCGCGAAAAGCTGGACCCGCGCAAGGTGAACGGCGGCGTCTTCCTCGGCCTCAACGGCATCGTGGTCAAGAGCCATGGCGGTGCGGATGCGGAGGGCTATGCGTCCGCCATCGACATCGCCTACGACATGGTGAAACAAGATCTCATGCGAAAGATCACCGAAAGTCTCGATCCCGACCGCCGCGCTCTGGCCGAAGCCGCTTCGGCCGAGGACGACGCCTGATGGCGACGCTCCGTTCCGTCGTCCGCGGCGTCGGCGCCTATCTGCCCGAGAAACGCGTCACCAACGATGAGCTGGCCGGGAGGATCGACACGTCCGACGAGTGGATCGTGCAGCGCACCGGCATCCGCGCCCGCCACATCGCCGCCGAGGGCCAGTTCACCTCCGACCTCGCCACCGAGGCCGCACGCCGGGCTCTCGCCGCGGCCGACCTGCCGGCCAGCGAGATCGACCTGATCGTCCTGGCGACCTCGACGCCCGACAACACCTTTCCCGCCACCGCCACCACGGTTCAGGCCAATCTCGGCATCACCGGCGGCGCCGCCTTCGACGTGCAGGCGGTATGCACCGGCTTCGTCTACGGCCTGACCATCGCCGACAACTTCCTGCGCAGCGGCTCGGCCAAGCGGGCCATCGTCATCGGCGCGGAGACCTTCTCGCGCATCCTCGACTGGGAGGATCGCACCACCTGCGTGCTGTTCGGCGACGGCGCCGGCGCCGTCGTGCTGGAGGCCAGCATGGGCGAGGGCTCGATCCAGGACCGCGGCGTCCTGGCCGCGCGCCTGCGCTCGGACGGCCGGCACAAGTCGAAGCTCTTCGTCGATGGCGGCCCCTCCTCGACCGGCCAGGTCGGTCACCTGCGCATGGACGGCAAGGAGGTGTTCAAGCTCGCGGTCGGCATGGTGCCGCAGATCCTGCACGACACGCTGGAGGATGTCGGCCTGCCCTTCGAGGCCATCGACTGGTTCGTGCCGCATCAGGCCAACCAGCGCATCATCCATGCCACGGCCGAGAAGCTCGGGCTGCCGCCCTCCAAGGTGGTGCTGACCGTGGACGAGCATGCCAACACCTCCGCCGCCTCGATTCCCCTCGCCCTCGATGCGGCGACCCGGGACGGGCGCATCAAGAAAGGCGACATGGTGCTGCTGGAGGCGATGGGCGGCGGCTTCACCTGGGGCGCGGCGCTGATTCGCTGGTAGGCGCGTTTGCGGGTTGACCGCACGTCCTTCGACCAATAGCGTCGCCCTCCCAGTGAGATAGAGTCGAGAGTTGGCCCAGTATCAAGGGGTTGGCGTTCGCAAGAATATGAAGGGGGCACGACGGCGATGGCGGGAAATACCGTCACACGAGCGGATCTTTGCGAGGCTGTCTATCAGAAGGTTGGCCTGTCACGGACCGAATCGGCGCAGTTGGTCGAGCGGGTGCTGCAGGAGATCACGGATTGCCTGGAGAAGGGCGAGACGGTGAAACTCTCCTCGTTCGGCTCGTTCATCGTCCGGTCCAAGGGGCAGCGCATCGGGCGCAACCCCAAGACCGGCGAGGAGGTGCCGATCGCGCCGCGCCGGGTCATGGTGTTCAAGCCCTCCAACATCCTCAAGGCCCGCATCAACGGGGTGACGGTCGACGCCGAGGACGAGGATTGAACCCGGCATAGAGTGAGGGGTCGCGCGCTTGGACAAGTCACCCGAGGCATTCCGCACCATCAGCGAGGTCGCCGAGGACCTGGACCTGCCGCAGCATGTCCTGCGTTTCTGGGAAACCCGCTTCGCCCAGATCAAGCCGCTGAAGCGCGGCGGCGGCCGGCGCTACTACCGCCCCGACGATGTCGACCTGCTCAAGGGCATCCGCTACTACCTCTACGGCGAAGGCTATACGATCAAGGGCGTGCAGCGCATCCTGAAGGAGCGCGGCCTCAAGCATGTCTGCGAGATGGGCCGGGCCCAGACCGAGAATTTCGCGCCGCCCGTCGCCACCATCCCGCGCGTCGAGAGCGAGGAGGAGCGCCGCCGCCGGCAGGACTGGCCGGAGGCCGAGCTGCCCGGCCGCAAGGCCGACGGCGCGGCGCGGCAGGAGCCCTTGTTCGATCAGGCGCCCCTCTTCGACGACGGCGGCTTCGAGGCGGACGAGGCTGCCGCATTCGAGTCGCCGCGCGCGGCCGCTCCGCCGGCCGGCCATGCCCCCCAGGCCAGCCGCGCCGCACCGGCCTCCCATGCCGCGCCGACGGCGCCGCGCGGCGTCACGCCGCCTCCGGAGCCGGCCCGCTCTCCGGCGCCGCCGCCGGCCGCCCCCGCCCCTCCGGCCCCGCTCCCGCCCTACGCGGTCGGTCGCGAGACCGGGCGCCGGCTGCAGACGGCCTTGTTCGAGTTGCTGGAGTGCAAGCGGATCCTCGACGCGACGCGATAGGCGCGGCGCGCTTCATCCATACGGCCCACCGCAGCATCGTTTCCGCGCATCCTCGTGCGCCGCTGTCCCCGCGCGAGTTTCCTGGCTGACCGCCGGCAAGGCCTTGGTTCTTCCGTGCGGTCCAGGATGACCGAAGGAGCCGCCGCACAAAAAACCCTCTCCACCGAAGGCTAGTGTCGGCACACATCCTAGGGGCCGGGCGAGAGGGGCGGAGACAGGCTGAGGCGGGACGCTTGCGTCTTCCCTCCCCCTTGCGGGGAGGGATGAAGGGTGGGGGTCGTGCAGGGTAGGAAGAGCCCTGCGTCAACGACCCCCACCCCCTTACCCCTCCCCGCAAGGGGGAGGGGATCGGCTGGCGTCGCGCTTGAAATCTCATGAACGACTTGTGTGCCGACACTAGCCACCGAAGGTGGGGAGGGTGGCGCCGCGAAGCGGCGCCGGGTGGGGTGTGGCGGGCAAGTGCAAGTCCGTGTTCGGCTGGCACGACGGTGGTGCAGGGCAGGCAAAGGGCGAGACCCGCGGACCACACGATTCGCCCCGACTGCGTCGGGGGCACTTTCCCATCCCCGATCTCGAATGTTCCCGAGATCGGCATGCGAAGAGCAGGTCGGAAACGTCCGGCCTGCGTGGAGAAGGCTTTTCGCCCCCATTCCGGACCGTTCGGGCAGCGGGCGCGCAGGTCCCCCGGCGCGCCCGCCCTGCCCTCAATGATGCGCCAGGATCGCCAGCAGCAGCAGCGCCACGATGTTGGTGATCTTGATCGCCGGGTTGACCGCCGGGCCGGCCGTGTCCTTGTAGGGGTCGCCGACCGTGTCGCCGGTCACCGAGGCCTTGTGCGCTTCCGAGCCCTTCATGTGCTTCTGGCCGTTGGCGTCGACGAAGCCGTCCTCGAACGACTTCTTGGCATTGTCCCAGGCGCCGCCGCCGGCGGTCATCGACACGGCGACGAACAGGCCGGTGACGATCACGCCGAGCAGCATGGCGCCGACCGCGGCGAAGGCGTCCGACTTCGAGCCGGTGATCCACAGCACCGCGAAGTAGATCACGATCGGCGACAGCACCGGCAGCAGCGAGGGCACCACCATCTCGCGGATCGCGGCCTTGGTCAGAAGGTCGACGGCCTTGCCGTAGTCCGGCTTCTCTCCGTGCCCTTCATGATGCCGGGCCGCTCGCGGAACTGGCGCCGCACCTCCTCGACGATGGCCGAGGCCGCCGGGCCGCCGATCGAGCCGAGGTAGAAGCCGCCATGCTTGGCGCAGGCCTCGCGCACCTCGCGCGAGCGGTTGCCCTTGGCCAGCATCACCATCGAGCCCCCGGCCGCCTGGAACTGGTCGACATAGGCGTCCATGCGCCCGGCGGTGGTCGGGCCGAAGGAGCCGGAGGCGTAGCCCGCCGGGGTCTTCGCCGGGCCGGCATAATAGACCGGGTGGTTCTTGATGTAGTCGGGCAGCCCTCCCCCCGCCTCCAGGCGCTCACGCAGCTTGGCATGGGCAAGGTCGCGGGCGACGATCATCGGGCCGGTGAGCGAGACGCGGGTGCGGATCGGATTCCGCGACAAGGCCGACAGGATCTCCGGCATCGGCCGGGTGAGGTCGATGCGCACCACCTCGCCGCCGAGCTTGGTCTCGTCGATCTCCGGCAGGAAGCGGGCCGGGTTGTGCTCCAGTTCCTCCAGGAACACGCCCTCGCGGGTGATCTTGCCCAGCGCCTGGCGATCGGCCGAGCAGGAGACGCCGAGGCCGATCGGCAGGCTGGCGCCGTGGCGCGGCAAGCGGATGACCCGGACGTCGTGGCAGAAATACTTGCCGCCGAACTGGGCGCCGACCCCGAGCGCCTGGGTCAGCTTGTGCACCTCGGCCTCCATCTCCAGGTCGCGGAAGGCATGGCCGAGCTCGGAGCCCTGCGTCGGCAACGTGTCGAGGTAGCGGGCCGAGGCCAGCTTCACCGCCTTCAGCGTCAGTTCGGCCGCTCGTAGAGCATCAGGATCTCCATGACGAAGCCGAACAGCGTCTCGACATCGATCTGGAACAGCTCGTCGCGCGGATATTCCTCCAGGATGTGCAGCGCCGCCTTGCCGGAATGGCTGTCGGATTCGAAGCCGGCGCGGCGCAGCACCTGCGCCACCTTGTGACGGAGATAGGGGATCTGCCGCACCGAGCGGGTATAGGCGGTGGAGGTGAGCAGGCCGACGATGCGCAGCTCGCCCTCGAGCCTGCCCGACGGCGCGTAGAGCTTGACGCCGACATAGTCCATGTGGATGCGCCGGTGCACCCGGCTCTTCACATTGGCCTTGGTGACGATCAGCGCCGTCGGCTCGCGCAGGAACTCGCGGATCTCCGGCGTCATCACCACCAGCTCGGCGCCGCGGCGCAGGATCTTGACCGAGGGATCGCGCAGGATGCCAAGGCCCGGCCCTTCCACCACCTCGGCCGTGGCCATGTCGGCGGAGGCGAAGCGGTATTCGCGCAGGCCCAGCAGCGTGAAGTTGTTGGCGGCGAGCCATTGCAGCAGCTGGCACGCCTCCTCCACCTCCTCCTCCGGCAGCGAGGGCGGCGCCACGCGGAAGGCCTCCACCGCCTGCTCGACCCGGCGGCACGGATCCGGCATGCGCGGCCGTTCCGTCATTATCCGGCTCATCCGAACGCCGTCCATGCTCTATAACGTTTTCGCTCTGGTCCACACGAAAGGAAACATCCCGACATGCCTGATTTCGACAAGGGTCCCATCCTCGTCACCGGCGCCAGCGGCGGCATCGGCGCCGCCACCGTCCGCCAGCTCCGCGCCGCCGGCGCCGACGTCATCGCCAGCGGCCGCGACGGCGGCAAGCTCGAGGCGCTCGCGGCCGAGACGGGCTGCCGCACCCTGCCGTTCGACCTGACCTCGGACGAGAGCATCCGCAGCGCGCTCGAAGGCCTCGACGTCTGGGGCGTGGTCAATTGCGGCGGCTTCGGCGGCGAGATCGCCACCCCGATGGACACCGACATCGCCATCTTCGACAAGGTGATCGCGATCAACGCCCGCGGCGCCCTGCTGGTCACCAAGTACACGTCCCAGTCGATGGTCCGGCTCGGCAAGGGCGGCGCGATCGTCAACGTCTCGAGCCAGGCCTCGCTCGTCGCCCTGCCCGGCCACATCTCCTACGGCTCGTCCAAGGCGGCGCTCGACAACATCACGCGCGTGTCGGCGCTCGAGCTCGGCAAGTACGGCATCCGCGTCAACAGCGTCAATCCGACGGTCGTGATGACCGAGATGTCGGCCGCCTACTGGGGCCAGCCGCAGATCCGCGACCCGTTCCTCAAGACGATGCCGCTCGGCCGCTGGGCGACCGAGGACGAGATCGCCGCGCCGATCGTCTTCCTGCTGAGCGAGGGCGCGGCGATGATCACCGGCGTCTCCCTGCCGATCGACGGCGGCTTCACGGCCGTTTGAGGCCTGGACGGGCGGGTGCGAGGGGCCGGCGCGCTGCGCCGCTCCTCTCGCCGTCCGCCCCCCGCCAACCGCGAGAGGGTGGGGCGGCCTCCGCCGGTGTCGCAGTGCGGCAGTCCGCGCCCATGGGCGTGGCGAGGAAGGCCTCGAGAACGTCTTCCGCCTCCGGGCGATAGGCCGGCATGACGAGGCCGCGATGCAGGATTTCGATGCCCGCCTCGTGCGCGATCTCGGTCCAGACGTCGCGGGAGCGGCGGGCGCGGCCCCAATGGTCGCCGGCCTTCTGGCCGGAGACGGTGACGAAGCCGAAATTGCGGATCGAGGCGCCGACCGCCCGGGCATTGCGTTCGACGACCGCGACCTTCCTGCCCTTGCGCGCCGCCGCCAGCGCCGTGCCGAGGCCGACGATGCCTGCGCCGACGACGACGAGATCAAAACTGTCCTTCATGGTCCCGTGCTCTTCGTTGCAAAGCGGCGGCGAATTTGCCTGTTCGCGACAGCGCCTCGACGGCCTTCATCTGGGCGAGAGTAACGCTCATGCAACCGGTTCCCCTGGGCACTCGACGGATCGCGTTCGACGCGGCCTACCACCGTTTCATGTCATCTTCGATGGGATATCCTCCAAGCCGGACAGGCTGCGTGGGCAAAGCGGCTTCCGGCGCGGGCAGGGCGCGCCGGCTTGCCCTCACGGTCCGCGGAACGTCCGCCGCGGATTGCCGCGCTCGACCGCGATGCGGTCGAGCCACTCGGCGCGCTGTGCCCCCGCCTTGGCCTGCTCGGCCAGGGCGGCGACGAGGGCGCCGAGGCGCTCGCGGGCGAGCTTGCGGTTCTGGTGCTGCGAGCGGCCGTCACGGGCGATGGCGCTGAGGCCGGTCGGTCCATGCACGGCGCGCACCGCACTCTCGGTGACGTTCTGGTGCTGGCCGCCCGGGCCGCCCGCCCGCATCGCCTCGTAGCGGACGTCGCCGTCCGACAGCGCCGGGCGGGCTGCCGGGGGAGGAAGCCGGTGCACCGCCACGTACCAGTTGCGTCGCGCCCCGCCGCCGCGCAGCCGGCCGTCGACCCAGAGCACGCTGCCGGTCCAGGCCGCGGCGAAGGCCTCGACGCCATCGCCGCCGAGACAGACCAGGACCGAGGCCGCGGCCTCGCGGCCCGGCTCCAGGCCGAGCGCTACGCCGAGGCCGGCGGCTGTCGCTTCTTCCGCCAGTCGCCGGGCGACGCGCACGGCGACGATGCGGCATTCCGCCGGGCCGCGGCCGGCCGTCACCATCAGAACGAGGTCGGCCATGCTCAGGCTCTCCCGGTCTTGAAGGTGACGATCGGGCGCAGCACGGCGACGGTGCGCGCGAGCCCGTGCATCGCCAGGTCGGCGACGACCCGGGCGATGTCCTTGTAGGCCTCGGGCGCCTCCTCCAGCGCCAGCTTGCGGTCGGCGCAGATGACGCGGTTGCCGACCGGGTTGGGCCGCTCGGCGTCGCGCCGCCGCCCGTGCATGGAGGCGCGGTCGCGCTTGCGGCCGGCGCCGTGGGCGATGGAGCACAAGGCCCCCGGCGCATCCGGATCGGGCGCGACGAGGTAGGTCATGGCGCCGCGCGAGCCAGGCACCGGCACCAGGCCGAGATCGGCCTGCGCCGCGCCCTTGCGGTGCAGGACCTGGCCGCCCGCCACGGTAACGTGGTTGTGCGGCACATCAAGCCAGGGCCGGCCGCCGAGCCCGAGGAGGCCGGCGGCGCGTTCGGCCAGCCCCGCCCGGTTGAGGCGGGCGAAGACCAGGGCGACGTCGTGGTCGGCGACGTAGGCCCGGCCCGGCCCGTCCAGCGCCAAGCCCTCACCGTGGACGAAGGGATGGCGCGCCAGCACTTCCGGCCCGAGCCCGCGCGAGCCGGAATGCACCAGCAGCAGGAGGCGTCCGGCCTCCAGCCCCGCCCGGGCGCAGGCCGGCTCGTCCACCACCGCGTGGACCGCCTGCAGCTCGACGAAGTGATTGCCGCCGCCGACCGTGCCGATCGCCTGCGCATGGGCGGCGGCGATGTCGGCGGGCAGGCCGGCCGCGGGCCCAGGCGGCCGCCCAGCGTGCCCCGGGCCTGCCGGGCGTCACCCATGTCATCGCCGTCGCCTCCGGCAAGGGGGGCGTCGGCAAGTCGACCACGGCGTGCAACCTCGCCATCGGCCTTGCCCAGCAGGGCCTGAAGATCGGCCTCCTCGACGCCGACATCTTCGGCCCGTCCATGCCGAAGCTCTTCGGCCTGCACGGCAAGCCCGAGATCGTCGAGGGGCGGATCATGAAGCCGCTGGAGGCCTATGGGGTCAAGGTCATGTCGATCGGCTTCCTCGTCGACGAGGAGACGCCGATGATCTGGCGCGGCCCGATGGTGATGTCGGCGCTGACCCAGCTCCTGCGCGAAGTGCGCTGGGGCGAGCTCGACGTCATGGTCGTCGACATGCCGCCGGGCACCGGCGACGCGCAGCTCACCATGGCCCAGCACACCCCGCTTGCCGGTGCGGTGATCGTCTCGACGCCGCAGGATCTGGCGCTGATCGACGCCCGCCGCGGCGTCGCCATGTTCCAGAAGGTGAGCGTGCCGGTGCTCGGCATCGTCGAGAACATGTCGACGTTCAGCTGCCCGAACTGCGGCCACGTCACCAACCTGTTCGGCCATGGCGGGGCGCGGCACGAGGCGGAACGCCTCGGCGTGCCGTTCCTCGGCGAATTGCCGCTGTCCCTCGACGTCCGCGAGCGCTCCGATGCCGGCACGCCGCCACGGCGGTCGCGGCCCGCTTCGCGGCGGTGGAAACCAAGGCAGCCCCGATCGAAAATCTCGGCTTTCGCGTCGGAGCCGTCGAGGGCTCGATCGCCGCGCTCAATGCCAGGGTCGACCGGGTGGCGGACACGATGAAGGACGGCTTCGACCGGCTGTCGGGCGGCATGGCGGCGATGACGACCCGGATCGAGGTGCTTAATGAGACGCTCAAGCGCCTCGCGCCGCCGCCGCCCGCGAGCGCGCCCTATGCGCCGGGCAAGCGGACGCTGATGCAGCGGGCCGAGCGGGACTTCCCTCCGGCCGATCCGTAGGGCGCGACGACACGTCCACAATCAAAGGGCGGCGATCGTCACGCCCGGGCAGGCATGCTTGCGCCAATAGGTCGTACTCGTGCCGATCCTGGCGTGCCGCTCATCCAGCGCCTTCACCGGCTTGCCGCGCAGCAGCCAGATGAGGCCCATGCGGTCGTAGCGCGCGAGCGGCGCGACCGCGTCGAGCCCGAACAGCTCCTCGACGGTCCATCCGCCTGCCGCGGCCCTTTCGCCCCAGTCTGCCAGGAATTCCGTCGCATCGTCGACGGCCTGTCGCCAGCGGCTCGGCATATCGACCGGATCGGATTTGCGCAGGAGCGCGAGGGCGTCGACATAGTGCTGCATGGGGCGGGCGCAGTTGGTTGAAGCCGAATCGATCGCGGCGGAGGTGGACCATAGAGCCCGGCCGGGCCGCGGGACATGGCGGCCATCGCGTCACCCGGGCGCCGGCGGCTCGTCGTCGTCGCGGATCATCGGCGCGTAGAACGGCAGCCGATGATGCTGCTTGGTGCGCCGCAGCCATCGCACCCACGGCTGCGGATCGGGCGACGCATCGATACCGCCGTGCCGGCCGCATGTGCCGCAGCGCTGCGACGCCGCCAGGGCCGGGAGCGGCATCATGTCGTCGCCGGCGATCTCGGCCGGTTCGATCGTCCATGTGGCGTGGCAGCTCGGACAGGACATCCAGACGCCGACGCCGGCCTCGCGCAGCTCGCCCAGCCGAGCCTTTGGTGCGTCCCACCGGTCCCTCACGATCGCACCAGGCGCTTGAGCCTCTCAAACCGGCGCGGGTCCATGTAAGCCCAGGTCTGCGCGCCGCA
>NZ_BAAJOT010000008.1:0-418052 GCF_057554225.1 Labrys sp. Lb11 | reverse complement strand
GGAGAGCTGATCATGGGCGAGATCGGCAAGCAGGGAAGCGCCGGCCAGCGCGGCGCCGGGCTGGACGGACGTGTCTCGGCCGGATCGGCGGGTGGCATGCCCGGCGACGAGGCCGGCCGCGGCGGTTCCGCGGCTTCGGCGGCGATGACGCCGTCCGGGCCGGCGGTGCGCGCGTCGCCGGCCTCGCGCCGGCGCCGGCGGCGGCCCTGGGCGCCGCGGCCGGCGACCTGATCGCCCGCACCGTCGGGCGGGACTGCCCGTGCCGGCGGATTCCGCCTGTGCGACCATAATTTCCGCTACGCAACAATCCGAAACTGCTGTAGGTTGCTCGCGCAACGTTCCGGATATGTCGGGCGCAGAAACCGGCAATTGGCGGAGCGCTGCCGGTCGAACTTTATGCCACATCCGACTACCTGCTGCTAGGCTGGGCGCGGCAGCTCGTTTGCACTGAAGCAACGGAGCACGACCATGTCGCAGCCCACGGACCTCGTTTCCGCAACGGATCTGCTTGTCTCCAGCCTCGATGCCCCGCCGCCGCTCGGCGAGCCCGCCGGGCCGGTGCATGCCGACGGCAGCGCCGATTCCCACGCGCCCGACGGCGCTGACGAGGCCGGCCCGCAAAGCTCGCCGATCGCCGCCGGAGACCGCAACGCCGACAGGGTCGGCCAGCCGGTCGGCAGCGGCGCGCCGGCGGACGCGGCGAGCCCGCATGCGGGCGGCCTCGCCGACGCGCTGGCCGTGACCGCCGACGACGGCACGGCCGCCTTCGCCTTCGCGCCGATGCCGGCGGCCGGCCATTCGGCCCCCGTCGATGCGATCGGCCTCGGCCCGCATCCGGCGACCGGCGGCTTTGCGTCGGATTGGCCGGTGGCGCCGGACCCGGACGCGACGCCGACCATCCACAAGACCACGGCCGAGGCCGCGGTGCAGATCACCCGCGACAACTACCATTGGGGCACCACGCTCGGCACCAGTCCCGGATCGATCAGCTTCGGCTTCCGCACCTCGGCGCCGACCTACACGGTCAACGGCCGCGACATGGTCGGCACCTTCTCCGCCTTCACCGCCGCGGAGGAGACCGCGGCGCGGGCGGCGCTGGCCCTGTGGTCGGCCGTCGCCAACATCACCTTCACCGACAATGGCGACACCAACAACGCCACCATCCTGTTCGGCAACTATTCCTCCACCACCGACAATTCCGAGGCCTTCGCCTTCTTCCCCCAGACCAACAACCAGACGGCGGCGAACTGGGAAGGCGACGTGTTCATGAACACGCACTACGCCTCCACCACCAATCTCGATCCCGGCACCTACGAGTTCCTGACCCTGGTGCACGAGATCGGGCACGCGCTCGGCCTCGAGCATCCCGGCGCCTACAATGCCGGTCCCGGCCAGACCATCACCTATGACAACAACGCCGAGTATGTCGAGGACACGCGCCAATACACGGTGATGAGCTATTTCGGCGAGGGTAACACCGGCGCCAATTTCGGCAGCACCTACAACCTGACGCCGATGATCGACGACATCGCCGCCATCCAGCGGCTCTACGGCGCCAACACCACCACCCGCTCGGGCGACACCGTCTACGGCTTCAACTCCAATGCCGGGGCGCCCTATGCGCTCGGCTCGGCGACGCAGCCGCTGGTCGCGTCGATCTGGGACGGCGGCGGCAACGACACGCTCGACTTCTCCGGCTATTCCCAGAACCAGACCATCAACCTGGACGCCGAGTCCTTCTCCAATGTCGGCGGCCTGGTCGGCAACGTCTCGATCGCGGCGGGCGTCACCATCGAGAATGCCACGGGCGGCAGCGGCGACGACGTCATCAACGGCAACGCCGTCGCCAACGTCCTCGTCGGCAACGGCGGCAATGACACGATGAACGGCGGGGCGGGCGCGGACACCGTCTATGGCGGCGACGGCAATGACCGCATCGTCGACACCGACTTCATCACCTTCGACTATTACGACGGCGGCGCCGGCATCGACACGGTCGACTACAGCGGCATCGCCTTCAGTGACGGCCTCGTCACCATCAGCCTCGCCAACAACCGGGCGAGCGTGGCTGGCGGCAACACCGAGACGCTGTACAACATCGAGAACGTCGAAGGCAGCCAGGGCGGCGAGGCGCTGATCGTCGGCTCCTCCGGCGCCAACGTGCTCGACGGCAATGGCGGCGACGACACCATCGACGGCTTCCTCGGCGACGACACGCTGAACGGCGGCGCCGGCACCGACACGCTGAGCTACGCGCTCGACCGCGGCGTCACCGTCAGCCTCTCCGTCACCACGGCGCAGAACACGGGCGGCGCCGGCACCGACACGGTGTCGGGCTTCGAGAACCTGACCGGCTCCTATTTCAAGGACACGCTCAACGGCGACGGCAACGACAACGTCATCCGCGGCGGCGGCGGCTCCGACATCCTGCGGGGCGGCGGCGGCAACGACACGCTGATCGCCGGCGCGCCGACCCTCTGGCTGACCAAGGCCGCCAGCGTCCACAACGACACGCGTACGGCGGCGGTCAGCGTCGACGGCGTCTTCAGCCTGCAGGCCAGCGACTTCATCCAGGACGCGACCACCGTGCCGCACGCCACCGTGCTGGCGACGGCCAACGGCGGCAGCGAGTTCTACAAGTTCAACGCCAACGCCGGCGCCGCGGCCGTGTTCGACATCGACCACACCGTCGGCATCGACACCTATCTCAAGATCTACGACAGCGCCGGCATGCTGCTCGCCTCCGGCGACGACGGCGGCAACGATCCCGGCAGTTCCACCTCCCTCGACACGCTCCTCAACTTCACCTTCGCCGCGGCCGGCCTCTATTATGTCGAGGTCGTCGCCTTCCCCGGCAGCGGGCCGCTGCCGGCAGGGGCGTCCTACACGCTCAACATCTCGCTGCAGGGCGCGGCCGTCACGCCGGCCTCGGGCGGCTCGACGCTCGACGGCGGCGCCGGCGACGACCAGCTGATCGGCGGCGTCGGCATCGACACGGCGAGCTATGCCTCCGCCACCAGCGGGGTCACGGTGAGCCTGGCCAACCCGGCGGCGCAGAACACCGGCGGCGCCGGCATCGACACGCTGAGCTCGATCGAGAACCTGACCGGCAGCGCCTTCGGCGACGTGCTGACCGGCAATGACGGCGCCAATTCCATCAATGGCGGCCGTGGCGTCGACAGCATGTCGGGCCTCGGCGGCGACGACACCTACTACGTCGACCAGGCCGGCGACCTGGTGTTCGAGGCGGCCGGCGGCGGCTTCGACACCGTCAACACCGGCATCAGCTATGCGCTGCAGGCCGGCCAGTCGATCGAATTGCTGCGGCTGTCGACGGCGACCGGCGCGACGGCCCTCGACCTGACCGGCAACGAACTCGCCCAGACCATCCAGGGCAACGCCGGCGCCAACATCATCAGGGGCATGGGCGGCGGCGACGTCATGCAGGGCTATGGCGGCAATGACACCTATTACGTCACCAGCACGGCCGACAACGTCATCGAGGCGAATGGCGAGGGCAATGACACGATTCACTCGACGGTGTCCTATTCTCTGGGCGGACGCTACGTCGAGACGCTCATCCTCGACGGCTCGTCCAACATCAACGCCACCGGCAACAGCCAGGCCAACACGCTGATCGGCAATTCCGGCGCCAACATCCTCAAGGGCATGGGCGGCGGCGACGTGCTCGACGGCCGCGGCGGCAATGACACCTATTATGTCGTCAACGCCGCGGACAACGTGAAGGAGGCCGCCGGCGCCGGCACCGACACGATCCATTCGACCGTCAGCTACTCGCTGGCCGGCCGCTACGTCGAGAAGTTCATCCTCGACGGGTCGGCCGCCATCAACGCCACCGGCAACAGCCAGGCCAACATCATCACCGGCAATGCCGGCGCCAACATCATCCAGGGCCTCGGCGGCGACGACACGCTCAGCGGCGGCGGCGGCGCCGACCAGCTCTTCGGCGGCGCCGGCCACGACTACCTCACCGGCGGCACCGGCGCGGACCGCTTCGTCTTCCAGGCGCTCGGCGACAGCACCGTCGCCATCGCGGGGCGGGACGTCATCAAGGACTTCAGCCAGGCCCAGCTCGACAAGATCGATGTCTCGGGCATCGACGCCAACACTGCTGTCGGCGGCGACCAGGCCTTCAGCTTCATCGGCACCGGTGCCTTCACCCACCATGCCGGCGAGTTGCGCTATGCGGTGTCCGGCGGCAGCGCGGTCGCCTATGGCGACGTCAACGGCGACGGCACGGCGGACTTTTCCGTCTATGTCGCCAACATCACCGCGCTGGTCGCCGGCGAGTTCATCCTGTAGCGCGCTGCGGGATCGAGGCGAAGACCTCCTCCGCCCGCCCGGCGGAGGAGGCGCACCGTCCGGCCTGCGGGCGTCGCGGCATCCCCTTGTCCCGGTCGACCCGGCTGCGGTTGCATGGCAGGCGGCTGGCCGAACCATGGCCCCGGCCTCGCGAAGGCTGGGGAGGCGACCCACTTCCCGGGATTGTCCACCCCTTTCCGGTGTTTCGATCCGCACTCCGCGCAGGCAGGGCGCTTCCTCCTCGATAGTCGCCGCCCTGCCTGCGAAGATCGGCCCGTTCGCGCGAACCCACCCGCTCAAGGGCTCCACGTCATGGCAGGATGTCGCCGGAGGGCCGGTTCATGCCGCATCCGCGAGGCGGCGCGGCGGGCGCGAGCCCGTCGGGAATGCGACGGGCCTGCGGTCCGGCCGGACGGCGGTCCCGGACACATGCAGCCGCGAAGGTCCTCCCGGCTCGCCGGCGATCAGTCCTTCACGACGATACATATCTGCCTGGGAGTGAAATTCCTGTAAGGAAATAAAAATTCTTTAAATGAAAATTGTCTTCTGCGAGACAGATTCTGCCGAAAAGGGGCGCGTTTGCACAACATCCGTGCAGAAAACGGCTTGACTTGCCCTGCACAGGAGTCGCAGACTTTCCGCGCATCAAAACAAGTTGCCTGTGAGGCAACTCTCCATGCTCCTGCAGGAGCGGGAGTTCACCAGGAGGAAAAAAACCATGCAGCCGGGATCCGAGGATCCACGGATCGAGTCGATGTATCGCGGCGACCGCTACTGGGCGATCGGCGCGGTGCTCGTGCTCTGGTTCATGATCCTGTTCGTCTTCATCCAGATCGCACCCAATGCCGGCTCCACCGGCATCGTGGTGGCGCTCGCCATCGCGGGTGGGCTGGTGCTGCTGTTCAACACCGCCTCGATCACCGCGCTGCTGCGCCATTATACCGAGGACAAGGCTCCGATCTACGGCCTCGACCTGCACTACCTCGACGAAATGAAGAACCGGAAGAAGTAGGAGGCACGATGGCCAAGCCAGTCTATCGACCGCCGGAGCAGTCCGCCATCGGGCAGATCGTCGATTCGCTCCTCATTCTCGTCCTGGTCGTCGCGAGCCTGTTCGCGCCGCTCTATCTCGACCTCGCCGGCGGTGGCAAGGTCGTGCAGGACATTGCCGACAAGAGCTGGGCCGGCATGCAGCAGAACGCCACCATGCAGGCGGCCTGGGAGAAGCTGGGCTTCACGCCCGAGAGCGCCGCCGAGCTGATCGCCTCGCGCTTCGACTATACCTTCTCGGTCGGCGCCTTCGTCCTGACCGCCCTCGTGGTGATCGTCTACTTCGCGTTCGTCGTCCGCTACTCGGACAAGGAGTTCCGCGACGTCATCGCCGAGCGTTTCGATCGCAAGTGAGGACATTGGCATGAACGCTTTCCAGGCACTGGAATATGCGGCGTGGGTGCTGTCGGCCATGTTCGGCCTGTGGATGCTCTACGACCTGATCAAGACCAATTCGGCCTATTCGGAGAAGGTGCTGCTGTCGTCCCGCGAAGGCGAGATCGAGGACGAGCTGATCATCGACCCGACGCATCGGGGGGACAAATGAGCGTGGCATCTGACTCCGCGGCGCACGCGCCGTCCACCGTCATCCACGGCGAGAAGATCTCGCTCCTGCGCGTGCTCGGCCCGGCCCATGTCTGGGCGCTCGGCGTCGGCATCGTGCTGGTCGGCGAGTTCATGGGCTGGAACTTCGCCGTCGGCAAGGGCGGCGCCCTGGCGGCGCTGATCGCCTGCTGGACGGCGGGGCTGCTCTACACCTGCGTCGCCATGATCGATTCGGAGGTCACCTCCACCGTCGCCGCCGCCGGCGGGCAATATGCCCAGGCCAAGCATATCGTCGGGCCGCTGATGGCCTTCAATGTCGGCCTCTACCTCGTCATGGCCTACACCATGCTCGAGGCGGGCAACGCCATCACCGCCGGCTATCTCATCCAGACCGTCGGCGGCATGGCCGGCTTCGAGGGCGTGCACGACAAGCCCTTCATCGTGCTGACCATCATGTTCCTGGCCTGGCTGAACTATCGCGGCGTCTACGCCACGCTGACGTTCAACCTGGTCATCACCGCCATCGCCTTCGTCTCGATCGTGGCGCTCTTCGTGGGCGTGAAGCCGTGGTCGAACGACGTCGTCAAGCCGCACGAGCTCCTCGTCGGCCTGCCCTACGGCTGGCTCGGCGTGATCGCGGCGCTGCATTTCGGCCTGTGGTTCTATCTCGGCATCGAGGGCACGACCCAGGCAGCCGAGGAAGTGCGCTCGCCCGCCCGCTCGCTGCCGCTCGGCACCATGCTCGGCATGATCACGCTGCTGATCGCCGCGGCCATGACCTGGTATGTCTGCGTCGGGCTGATGCCGTGGGAGTATCTCGGCCAGTCGATCACGCCGCTGTTCGACGCGGCGCGCCTCAGCAATTCCACGCCGCTGATGGTGTTCCTGTTCATCGGCACCATCTTCTCGACCCTGGCCTCGGCGAACGGCTGCATCAACGACGCCTCGCGCGCCTGGTTCTCCATGGGCCGCGACCGCTACATGCCGATCTGGTTCGGCGCGGTGCATCCCAGGTACCGTACCCCGTTCCGCTCGATCGTGTTCCTGGTGCCGATCGCCCTGATCTTCGCCCTGGGCGCGCCGCTCGACCAGGTGATCACCTTCTCGATCCTGTCCGGCCTGCTCGGCTACACCTTCATGCCGATCAACATGATCATGTTCCGGGCGAAGTGGCCGCTCGACACGATCAAGCGCGGTTATGTCCACCCCTTCCATCCCCTGCCGGCGATCGTGCTGTTCGTCCTGTGCTCCGTGACCTATTTCGCGGTGTTCCTGGGCTACGGCACCCAGCTGGTGGCGATGATGGTGTTCTACATCGTCGCGTCCGTCTGGTTCGCCTTCCACCGCTACAAGTTCGTGCGGCGCGGCGACCAGTTCACCATGCCCTGGCCCAAGCCGCGGGGGTATTGACCATGGCGCTGGCCCTGATCGCGGGCATCGCGGCCGTCGGCGGCTGCGCCCTTGCCCTGGTGGCGCGGCGCGAGCACCGCGCGGTGCTCTCCGCCAGGGCCGCGCTGTTCGAAGATTGCCTCGCCGTGTTCGACACGGCGAGGCTCGGCCGGGCCGCCGACGGCTTCCCGCGCCTCGATGGCATGATCGGCGGACGGTCGGTGCGGCTCGAGCTCATCCCCGACAGCCTGACCCTTCGCCGCCTGCCGCAGCTCTGGCTCTCCCTCACCGTCGTCGGCCGCCATGGCGCGTCCGGCGCCTTCGCCGTGCTGGCGCGCCCGGTCGGCGCCGAGTTCTTCGCCGTCACTCATCGCCTCGCGGCGCGGCTGGAGCCGCCGTCGCTCCTGCCGGCCGAGATCCTGGCGCGCGGATCCGGCCCGGCCGGCCAGTCCCTGCTCGATACGGCGGCCGAGCCCGTGGCGGCGCTGATGGCCGACCCTCGCACCAAGGAGGTCGCCGTGACTCCCGGGACGCTGCGCGCGGTCCATCAGGTCGCGCAGGGGCAGCGTGGCGAATATCTGCTGCTGCGCCAGAGCGTCTTCCCCGGCCGGGTCTCGGCCGCCGACGTGCTGGCGCTCTATGACGGCCTGATCGCGCTGGAAGACGCCCTGCCGGCGCCTCCGGCCGCCATCAGCGCCACTCGACACGAGGCACCGCGATGAGCAAGCCGGTCAATCCCTATGTCGTGCTCGCCCTGGCGGTCGTCCTGCCGGGCGTCGGCCATGTCGCGGCCGGCCAGCCGCAGCGCGGGCTCGGCTTCGCCTTCTTCTCGCTGCTGCTCGCCCTCATCACCTGGCACCTGACGACCCCCGACCAGTCCTTCGTCGGCCGGTCGGCCGGCGGCCTGTTCGTCTGGGCCATGTCGATCCCCGACGCCTATCGCTTCGCCCGCCTGCGCTATGCCCGGTGGCAGCAGCGCCAGGGCGCCACGCCGGCTCGGTAGTCAGCCGCCGGGATTGACCCGCGGCCCCTACGCTTGGGGTGTGCGGGATGGAGTGCGGCTCCGGGAGCATGTTTATGCTGCCGAGAGGATGTTCTTTGAGAAATTTTTAGTATATATTTTCTATATAAAAAATAGACAAAAATTCTCCCGCCGTCGTACGCTCCGTCCATTCGCCGGGGCCCGGCGCATGTCGCGTCGAGGCCGCCGTCACGATGGAAAGGACGATACGATGCTGGGGGCGTTGCGGCGCGGCCTGACCCGGGGCCTTGGAACTGCGGCGGTGCTGGTCGGCCTGGGGGCGGCGCTGCCGTCCGTGGCGCAGGCCGGCGTGACGCTGGACCGGATCAAGGAGCGCGGGGTGATCAAGGTCGGGGTCGGCACCCTGCCGGGCCTCTTCGCGCCGGACAGCAATGGCCGCTGGCAGGGCTTCTTCATCGATTTCGGCCGGGCGCTCGCCATCACCGTGTTCAACGATCCGGAGAAGGTGGAGTTCACGTCCTCCTCGCCGCAGCAGCGCCTGCCGGCGCTTCAGGCCGGCGAGTTCGACATCCTGCTTTCCGGCGTGACGCAGACCATCACCCGCGCGTTCAAGCTCGGCTTTCATTTCGGGCCGGTGGTGTTCTATGACGGCCAGGGCCTGCTGGTGAAGAAGTCGCTCGGCGTCACCGCCGGCAGCGAGCTCGACGGCGCCAGCATCGGCGTTCAGAGCGGCACCACGGGCGAGCTCAACATCGCCGATTTCTTCCGCAAGAACGGCAAGAGCTTCAAGCCGGTGGTGATCGAGGACACCGGCGAGTTCGTGCGCGCGCTCGACAGCGGCCGCGTCGATGCGTTGACGCAGGATGCCACCGACCTCGCCTTGAAACGCACCCAGCTCTCCAAGCCGGACGACTACATCCTGCTGCCGGAACGGCTGTCGAAAGAACCGCTGGCGCCGGCCGTCGCCGGGGGCGACGACCGCTGGCTGGAGATCGTCAACTGGACGGTCTACGCCACCATCCAGGCCGAGGAACTCGGCATCACCAGCGCCAACATCGACTCGTTCCTGACCAGCGATGACCCGGCGGTCAAGCGTTTCCTCGGCATCGATCCTTCCTTGGGCGAGGCTATCGGCCTTGATCCGAAGTTCGCCTACAACATCGTCAAGACGCTCGGCAATTATGGCGAGATCTTCGAGCGCAACATCGGCAAGGCGACGCCGGCCGGCTTCGAGCGCGGCTACAACCAGCCATGGACGAAGGGCGGCCTGCTCTATTCGCCGCCCTTCCGCTGAGCGGCGTGGCCGCCATGTCGGCGATCGATCGGCCGGGCGCATCGGCGTCCGGCCCCACCTTCGTGCGGGCCTGGCTGGGCGAGCGGCCGCTGACGCAGATCGTCCTGTTCGTCGCCGCGCTCGCCGGGGTCGGCCTGCTCGGGCGCAACCTCGCCGAGAACATGGCCCGGGTCGGCATCGTGCCAGGCTTCGATTTCCTGACCCGGCCGGCGAATTTCGAGATCGGCGAGAGCCTCATCGCCTACTCCGCCGAGAGCAGTTTCGCCCGCGCCTTCCTGGTGGGCGGGCTCAACACGCTGCTGGTCTCCGCGGCAGGGTGCCTGCTCGCCACCGTCCTCGGCGTCGCTCTCGGCATCGCCCGCCTGTCGAGCAATCCTCTGCTCTCCGGCGCCGTGCGAGCCTATGTCGAGGCCCTTCGCAACACGCCGCTCCTGCTGCAGCTGTTCTTCTGGAGCGCCGTGCTGCACGCCCTGCCGTCCGCCCGGCAGGCGCTGCAGCCGCTGCCCGGCGTCCTGCTTTCCAACCGCGGCGTCTTCCTGCCGGCCGTGCGCATCGCAAGTGAAGCCTGGTGGCCGGCGGCCGGGATTGCCGCGGTTGCCGCCGGCGCCTGGGTTCTCCTCGGCCGCCGCCTCGGCGACCGGCCGGCGCAGCGCCGCCGTGCGAGGTCGATGCTGGCGGCCGCCGCCCTGGCTGCCGCGGTCGCCGTGCTCGGTCACGGCGCCCTGGTCGAGAGCCCCGTGCAGAAGGGGTTCAACATTGCCGGCGGGCTGTCGCTGACCCCGGAATTCGCCGCGCTGCTGATCGGACTGACGGCCAACGCCGCCGCCGGCATCGCCGAGATCGTGCGCAGCGGCATCGAGGCGGTGCCGCGCGGCCAGTGGGAGGCCGCGAGCGCCGTCGGCCTGCACAAGGGTCAGGCCATGCGCCTTGTGGTGCTGCCGCAGGCCCTGCGGGTCATCGTGCCGCTGATGACGTCGAGCTATCTCAGCCTGACCAAGAATTCGAGCCTGGCGGTGGCGATCGGCTATCCCGACCTGGTCAGCATCGCCAACACCGCCGCCAACCAGACAGGTCAGGTGCTGGAAAGCCTGGCGATCATGTTGGCTGTCTACCTTTCGATCAGCCTCGCCGTGTCCTGGGCGATGAACCTGGTCGATGCGCGCCATGCGCTGCGAGAGCGCTGAGATGAGCCTCCTCACCCTGCCGGCGCAGGCTCCCTCATCCCGGCGCTGGGCCGCCTGGCGCAGCGGCCTGTTCGGCTCGCCGGCGAACGCCCTGATCACACTCGCCTGCATCGCTCTCTTTGTCGTTGCGATCCTGCCGCTCCTGCGCTGGGCCGTGCTCGACGCCACCTGGAGCGGGACCGCCCGCGATTGCGCGGAGCGGGGCGGGGCCTGCTGGGCCTTCATCGGCGAGAAGCTGCGCTTCATCCTGTTCGGCCTCCATCCCAGGCCGCTGCAGGCGCTGCTCGCGACCATCGTCCTGGCCGCCCTGCTCGTGGTCACGGCGCTGCCGCGCTTCTGGCGTCCCCGGCTGATCGCCGCCTGGCTGCTCGCCATAGCCGGGGCGTTGGCCCTGATGGCCGGCCTTGCCGGCGGCCAGCCCGTCCCGACCCAGGCGTGGGGCGGTCTGCCGCTGACCCTGCTGCTCGCGGTCGTCGGCTTCGCCGCCGCCTTCCCGATCGGCGTGGCACTGGCGCTCGGGCGCCGCTCCCGGCTCGGCCTGGTGCGCCTTGCCTCGATCGCCTTCATTGAGGTGATGCGCGGCGTGCCGCTGATCGCCGTGCTCTATGTCTCGACCCTGCTGGTGCCGCTCATGCTGCCGGCGGGGGCTTCGGTCGACAAGCTCTTGCGCGCCGGTGTCGCCATCACCCTGTTCATCGCCGCCTACATGGCCGAGATCGTCCGGGCAGGTCTGCAGGCGGTGCCCGCCGGCCAGTTCGAGGCGGCGCGGGCCGTCGGCCTGGGCTGGTGGCAGGCCCAGCGCCTGGTGGTGCTGCCGCAGGCACTGCGCACCGTCATTCCCTCCTTCGTCACCCTCGGCATCGGCCTGTTCCTCGACACCACCCTGGTGATCGTCATCGGCCTGTTCGACTTCCTCAACAC
The DNA here is from genome assembly GCF_057554225.1 of Labrys sp. Lb11. Taxonomy (NCBI): domain Bacteria; kingdom Pseudomonadati; phylum Pseudomonadota; class Alphaproteobacteria; order Hyphomicrobiales; family Xanthobacteraceae; genus Labrys; species Labrys sp. Lb11. The sequence continues at coordinate 406,363 of NZ_BAAJOT010000008.1, read as the reverse complement.
GGCGCGGACCGCGGCCGTCGACCCGGAATGGCTCGGCTTCTATGCCGAAGCCTACGCCTTCGTGGCCCTGGTCTATTTCGGGCTCAGCTTCGGCGCTTCGCGCTACAGTCTCTGGCTCGAGCGGCACCTGGCGGCATCGCGGGGAAGGGGCGGAAGCAAGGCAGCGTGAGGGCCGGCCTGCCGGGCATCCCCCCGCCACTCCGGCGAGGCTGCGTCCGCGACGCGATGACGGCGGGCTGCCTCCCGTCAGGCCTGGGCTGTGGCGCCCTCGTTCTGCAGCGGCGTCGGGCCGGCGAAGGGCGCGATTCCCTCAAGGCCGAGGAGCGCGGCGAGGGGCGCGCCGTCGCTGACCCGTCGGAACAGGCCGGGTGTCATCCATGGCGCGGCGCCGTCGACATTGGGCGCGCCGCGGCCGGCCTGCAGGTCGTCGATCCACAGTGTCCGGGTCTCCAGCGAAATCCGCGTGACACCCGTGGTGTTGGGAACCCCGGCATGGGCGTGCGCGCCGGAGAAGGCAATCATCGATCCCGGCTCGATCACCACGGGAACGGCAAGCGCGGCATCGACCTCCTCGGCGAGGTGCGGGATCAGCTCGTCCGCGCTCAGGGCATGGCGTCCGTCGCCGCGGGCGCGAGCCAGCACCGTCTTCATGTCGAACGCTGCGCTGGTGTTGCGCAGCGGTCGGTCCCACAGGGCAGGGTACATCGCAAAGGTCCGGCCGGCGGTGATTGGGTAGACCGGCGCCCACCAATTGGTCTGGGCGTAGAGGTTGGAGCCCCAGCTGTCGCGATGGAAGGCGACCGTCGAGGTCGACCGGTCCCGCGGCGGCGCGGCCTCCCTGTCCTGGTGCGGCTGGAACCGCAGATGCAGCCGGTCGCGCGCCAGCCGCGAGGGATCGAGCCCCACAGCCTCGAACACGGCCTGCCACAGGCGCTTGACCTCTTCGGACCGGCTGAAATCCTTCTCGCAACGGGCAAAGAGCGCGATCTGGCCGGCGTGGTCATGATGCCGGTGGACCTCTGGCGGGCTGTGCGGATGGCAGGCTTCGGCCAGAAAGTCCCGCGTGAAGGCGATCAGGGCGGCGACGGAGGGCATGCCGGCGAAACGGAAGATCTCGGCACGATAGATGCGGGCATGGAAGTCGTCGGGATCGAGGGAGGCTTGATGCGTCGTATACATGCGATGCTCCTGTCGGTCGGCCGATCCTGGGCGACCGCCGCCATGGACGGTAGCCCGGGCAGACGGCGCCGGCCGCGACGGCGGTGCGGGTGACGGGCGTGGTCCATGTCAAGGCGACAGGGGATCGGTGTGGATGCAAGGAATGTGAGAAAAATCACAAACATCGTTGTGATGCGGGGCGAATCGATGTGAGGCGATTCGCCGGCCGGCATCAGCCGACATTGGCGATCGCGGCGGCCGTGTCCTTCTCGGTGATGATCGAGGCGAAGGAGCCGATCTCGGCGAAATAGGCGGGCTTCACCTTGCCGAACTTGCTGGAATCGACGACGAGGTGGCTTTCGACCGCCCGGGCGATCACCTTCTTCTTGACCGCGACCTCGTTGAAGTTGGAGCAGCTGACCCCCCGCGCCGGGTCGATGCCGCCTGCCGAGAAGAAGGCCTTGTTGATGCCGACCCGGTCGAGGATGCCCAGGCCCTCCTCGCCGGTGAAGGTGGCCGAGGCCGGGCTGAACAGGCCGCCGAGCAGCACCATGCGCACATTGCTCTTGCGGGCGAGGATATTGGCGACGTTGAGGGAATAGCACAGGGCGGTGATCGGCAGATGCACCGGGATCATCTCGGCCAGGTGCACCAGCGTCGTGCCGCAGTCGATGAAGATGGTGTCGTCGGCCTGGATCAGCCTGACGGCGTTGGCGCAGGCCGCCGACTTGGCCGCAGCATGGCTGTCCATCTCCTGTTCCAGCCGATAGACCGATCCGCCAGCCGCATCGCTGGCATGCAGGATATGGCCGCCGAGATAGGCGAAGCGGTCACCGCTGCGGGCGATGTCGCGCCGCACCGTCATTTCCGAGACGTCGAGGAGTTCCGCCGCCTCGCGCAGCCGCAGCACGCCTTGCCTGGTCAATGCGGCCGACAGCGTCGTCAGCCTTTCCTCGCGGTGCATCGGTCTTCTGCCTGTCATGGGGCGCGGTCGGCGTCGATCCGAAGCGGCCGGCCCGTGCCTTGGGCGACCCGGCGCTAGGTTGCGTGTTTCGAACGAGGCGTCAAGATTGCGAATTTTGCAACGAAAAAATGTTATGATATTGACAATCCGAGGTCGAGCCGTCATCCCTCGCCGTGACGGCGGCCGGCGATCGATCCCGCGGCTCCGGCAGGGCCGCCGCCCTTCGAAAGGATCCTGGAATGGTCGAAATGTCCCCCGCCGCCAACATGGTGCGCAATCCCGGCTCGCCGCTGCATCCCGACTGGTTCGAGGGCAGCCAGGTCAATTCCAGCGCGGCGGAGCGGCGGACGGCGAGCCTGACGGCCCGCCGCTCGGTCAAGAAGGAGTATCAGGCCGCCTGGCTGGTGAAGGCGATCACCTGCATCGACCTGACGACGCTGGCCGGCGACGACACGCCCGGACGGGTCCATCGCTTGGCGATGAAGGCGCGCCGGCCGATCCGTGCCGATGTCGTCGAGGCACTCGGCCTCGCCGACGCGCCGCCGACGGTCGGGGCGGTCTGTGTCTATCCGACCATGGTCGGCGCCGCCGTCCGGGCGCTTGCCGGGTCCGGCATCCCCGTCGCCTCTGTCGCCACCGGCTTTCCCGCCGGCCTGACGCCGCTGCCCCAGCGGCTCGCCGAGATCCGCTACGCCGTGGACGAGGGCGCGCAGGAGATCGACATCGTCATCACCCGCTCCCATGTCCTGCTCGGCGAATGGCAGGCGCTTTACGACGAGGTCGCGGCGATGCGCGAGGCCTGCGGTTCGGCGCATCTGAAGGCCATCCTCGGCACCGGCGACCTGCGCACCCTGCGCAACGTCTACAAGGCCAGCATGGTGGCGATGATGGCGGGAGCCGACTTCATCAAGACCTCGACCGGCAAGGAGGAGGTCAACGCCACGCTGCCGGTCAGCCTGACCATGATCCGCGCCCTGCGCGACTATGGCGAGCGCACCGGCATGCGCATCGGCTTCAAGCCGGCCGGCGGCCTCAAGACCGCCAAGGATGCGATCAACTGGCTCGTCCTGATGAAGGAGGAGCTCGGCGCGCCCTGGCTGGAGCCTGACCTGTTCCGTATCGGCGCCAGCTCCATGCTCGGCGACATCGAGCGGCAGCTCGAACATTTCGCCACGGGGCGCTACGCCTCGTCGGCCCACCACGCGCTGGCTTGAGAGGGACGCCATGGCCAAGATCAGGGATATCCTGCGGACGATGGAATACGGTCCTTCACCCGAGGCGAACGATCATATCCGGGCCTGGCTCGGCCAGCACGCCGAGGGCTTCCGGCATTTCATCGGCGGCGAGTTTCTGCCGTCCGACGGCGGCGGCAGCTTCGAGGTGAGCGATCCCGCGCGCGCCGAGCCGCTCGCCCGCGTCGCCGCGGGAACGGCCGACGACGTCGACAGGGCGGTCAAGGCCGCGCGCGCCGCCTTCAAGGGCTGGTCGGCGCTGCCGGGCCATGCCCGCGCCCGTCATCTCTATGCCCTCGCCAGGCACATCCAGAAGCGCGAGCGCTTCCTCTCCGTGCTGGAGAGCATGGACAACGGCAAGCCGATCCGCGAGAGCCGCGACATCGACATCCCGCTGGTCGCCCGGCATTTCTACCATCACGCCGGCTGGGCCGAGCTGGTCGAGAGCGAGCTGCCCGATACCAGGCCGCTGGGCGTCTGCGGCCAGATCATTCCCTGGAACTTCCCCCTGCTGATGCTGGCCTGGAAGATCGCCCCGGCCCTGGCCGCCGGCAATACGGTGGTGCTCAAGCCGGCCGAGTTCACGCCGCTGACCGCGCTCGCCTTCGCCGAGATCTGCCAGGAGGCGGGGCTGCCGAAGGGCGTGGTCAACATCGTCACCGGCGACGGCGACACCGGGGCCGCCCTGGTGGCCCATCCCGGCGTCGACAAGATCGCCTTCACCGGGTCGACCGAGGTCGGCCGGCGCATCCGCGTCGCCACCGCCGGCACCGGCAAGAAGCTGTCGCTGGAGCTCGGCGGCAAGTCGCCCTTCATCGTCTTCGAGGACGCCGACCTCGACGCGGCGGTGGAAGGCGTGGTCGACGCCATCTGGTTCAACCAGGGCCAGGTGTGCTGCGCCGGCTCGCGCCTCCTCGTGCAGGAAGGCATCGCGCCGGCTTTCCACGCGCGGCTGAAGCGGCGCATGCAGACGCTGCGCGTCGGCGATCCGCTCGACAAGTCGACGGATATGGGAGCGATCGTCGCGCCGGTGCAATTGGAGCGCATCCGCACCCTTGTCGCCCAGGGCGAGCGCGAGGGCGGCACGCTCTGGCAGGCGCCCGGCGCGCTGCCGAAGGCGGGCTGCTACTTCCCGCCGAGCCTGTTCGTTGACGTCGAGCCGGCCTCCACCGTGGCCGAGGTCGAGATTTTCGGACCGGTCGCCGTGTCGATGACCTTCCGCACGCCCGAGGAGGCCGTCCAGCTCGCCAACAACACCCGCTACGGGCTCGCCGCCTCGATCTGGTCGGAGAACATCAACCTGGCGCTGGACATCGCCGCCCGCGTCAAGGCGGGGGTCGTCTGGATCAACTCGACCAACCTCTTCGATGCCGGCGCCGGCTTCGGCGGCTACAAGGAGAGCGGCTTCGGCCGCGAGGGCGGGCGCGAGGGCCTGCAGGAGTATCGCGTGCCGGCCTGGGAAGCGAGCCTTGCCGCCGCGCCGGAACGGGCTGTTGCCGCGCCCCTCTCGGCATTGCCGGCCGGCGTCGCCGTCCATGCGGCACCGGAGATCGACCGCACGGCCAAGCTCTATATCGGCGGCAAGCAGGCCCGGCCCGATTCCGGCTACAGCTATTCCGTGCTCGACGCCAAGGGCCGGTCGATCGGCCAGGCCGGCCTCGGCAACCGCAAGGACATCCGCAACGCCGTCGAGGCGGCGGCCAAGGCCGGCGCCTGGGGAGTGGCGACGGCGCACAATCGCGCCCAGGTGCTCTACTATCTCGCCGAGAACCTGTCCGCCCGTGCCGCCGAGTTCCAGGCGCGCCTGGCCGCCATGGCCGGCAAGCCGCAGCAGGCGGCGGAGCGGGAGGTCGAGGCCGCCGTGCGGCGGACCTTCTGGTATGCGGCTTGGGCCGACAAATATGACGGGCAGGTGCATGCGACGCGCTCGCGCCATGTCACGCTGGCCATGAATGAGCCCTGGGGCGTGATGGGCGTGGTCTGCCCGGACGAGGCGCCGCTGCTCGGCTTCGTCTCGCTGGTGCTGCCGGCCATCGCCATGGGCAACCGTGTCGTCGCTGTGCCCTCGCAGCGCCACCCGCTGGCCGCGACCGATTTCTACCAGGTCCTCGACACCAGCGACGTGCCGGCCGGCGTGGTCAACATCGTCACCGGCGAGCGCGATGTGCTGGCCAGGACCCTGGCCGAGCACGACGAGGTTGCGGCGCTCTGGTATGCCGGCAGCCAGGCCGGCAGCGCCATGGTCGAGGCCGCCGCGGCTGGCAATGTCAAGGCGACCTGGGTCGACCATGGCCATGCCCGCGACTGGCTTTCGGAGACGCAGGGGCAGGGCCGCGGTTACCTCGCCCGCGCCACCCAGGTGAAGAACATCTGGGTGCCCTACGGCGAATAGTGCCTGCACCGCATCGGGATTTCCGGATTCCGCCCGCTGGCGGCGTCCGGAAATCTTGTGGATATTGCGATCTCATCGCAGATCCGCAGGTCGCCGCCCCATTCTGACCGGATTGCCGCCAATATCGGCGGTTCTTGCAAGACCGCCGAGGTACTGAGCGACAAAAGACCCGACGAGCGCGCCGGCGAACTTCCCGTATGGATGCTCTGCGCCGGCGTGCCGTATCGGCGGCCACGCTCAGCCGCATGGTTCTGCTTGCACAAACGACGGACACGTCTTATGCGATAGTTGTATCGTTCATGTCGAAGGAGCGGGGTCATGGAAAACGGGCTCGAAGCAGACACCATGATTGCTTTGACGGCCGACATCGTCTCGGCTTACGTCAGGAACAACTCGATGGCTCTGGGCGATCTGCCGGCTTTCATCGCCAGCGTCCATGCCGCATTGCTGAAATCATCGTCCGGTGCCGCGCATGAGCCGGAGCCGGAGCCGTTGAAGCCGGCGATCGCGATCAAGAAGTCGATCACGCCGGATCACATCGTCTGCCTGGAAGACGGCAAGACCTTCAAGTCGCTACGCCGGCATCTGAAGACCGCGCACCAGATGACGCCGGCCGAGTACCGCAAGAAATGGGGCCTGGAAGCAGATTATCCGATCGTCGCTCCCAATTATGCCGCGCAACGCTCCGCCCTCGCCAAGTCGACCGGCCTCGGCAACAAGCGCAAGACCGTAGCCCCGCCGCCCCCGCCGGCTCCTGCTCCCCGGCGCGGCGGCCGGAAGAAAGCCGTCGAGGCCTGAGTTCGACCTTATCCGAAACGCGGCATGGCGGAGTCGAGACGAGGCGCGCGGTGCCGTGCTTCTCCCGGCCGCTGGGCCGGACCGGACGCGCGTCCAGCCGCAGGGACGGGGGCCGGCTGAGCCGCGGCTTCGTGCTCCGGCTCTAACGGCTTGCAATACCGGGGCCTTTGCCTGGCCCTCTGTTCAGGCGTAGCCTTCCGGAGAGAGGCAGCGCAGGTGGGCGCTCGCTTCGACATGGCGTAGCGGTTCGAAGCACAGGCTGGCCATCCTGTTCTCCACCGTCACGGGAATCGGGCCTTCGCCCGCGGTGACGAAGGCGGCGACGTGGCCGCGGGAGTCCGAGCCGATCCAGACGGTGTCGGCACCGATGGGATAGTCGGCCGGCGCGTCGCCGTCCGGGTTCACCGTGCCCCGGGCATCATCGGCAGGGAGCGGCTCACGCCGCCGTCCCGCCCCGGTTCCAGCCGCGGGCCGCGTCGCCGAAGCCGACCCAGCCGACATCGGTGACGGCGACGGTGTCCTCCAGCTTGATGTAGCCCCGGCTCGGGTGGAGCATGGTCGTCTCGATCGAGATCACCATGCCCGCCTCGAGCGGACGATCCTCGTCATAGCCCGGGTAGGGCACGAAGCCGGTGCCGGTCAGCCGCGGCGCCTCGTGGGAGACGATGCCCATGCCGTGAGCCGTGAAATGGGTGTAGGCCTTGTGCCGCGAGCGCTCCAGCAGGGCGAGGGCCGGCGTGAAGATGTCGCCGCCGCGCGCGCCGGCCCGGATCGGCTGGCGCGCCACCATCTGGAGGGCGTCGATCTCGCCGAGCAGGTCGGCCAGCTCGGCGTCCGGCTCGCCATGGATGGCCATCCGGCAGAGGTCGCCGATATAGCCGTGATAGTTGCCGCCGGAATCGATCGACAATATCTCGCCCTCGCCCCAGATCTGGTCGGACGGTGCCCGGTTGTGGCTGGCGCCGGCGGTGATCAGGCAGTAGTCGAAGGCGAGCCCGCGCGCGACCTCCTCGCGCTTCAGCGCTTCGACCAGCTGGCGCTTGGTGGCGCCCGGCCGATGGCCGGCGATCACGGCCTGCATGGATTCGACCACCTTCTCCGAGGCGAGGCGCAGCATCTCCAGCTCGCCGGCCGTCTTCACGGCCCGCAGCCGCTCCAGCGGGAAGATCGCCTCCCGGAAGGTGGCACCGGGCAGCTTCTCCTGCAGTCGTGCGAAGGCATCGGCCGGAAGGAAGCCCAGCTCGACGCCGATGCGCTTGTCGCCGAGCCCGAGAGCGGCCAGGTGATTGGCGGCGAGATCGGCTGCGTCGAGCGTGCCCCAGCACTTGGTCAGCACGGTCGGCGTCCAGAACTTGCCGAGGTCGCGCTCATAGGCCTCCATCGTGTTGGCGATGTAGGCGGCGTCGGCAGGACGGCCCTTGGCGTAGACCAGGACAGGCAGGTAGCGGCTGAGGCCGAGCGCATCCATGGCCTCGAAGAAGAAGAAGCGGTAGCCGCCCAAGAGATACTGGATGTTGTGCTTCGAGGTCAGGACCAGTGCATCGAGGCCCGCCTCGTCCATCAGGCTGTCCAGCCTGGCCGCGTCGAAGGGCAGGCCCGCCCCGCCGGCCTGCTCCGTGCCCGTGCCTGCGCGCTCCATGACGTTCTCCCCTCCATGTCCGGCTTCACGCCGGCTTTGTCGTCGGCGCCGCGCAGTGTGCACGGCGGGCGGCGGAACGGAAGGCCATTTCGGTCTCCCGCCCCATCCGCGCCTCACAGCCGGTAGAGCCGCCTTGCATTGCCGGCCAGCAGCGCCTCGCGCTCGGCTGCCGGATAGGGCGCCACGGCGTTCTGGTAGGCGCCGATCAGCGCACCATAGTCGCACCATAGCTTTTCGATCGGGAAATTGCTGCCGTAGACGCAGCGCTCCGGTCCGAAGGCTGCGACGGTCTCGCGCACGATGCGGGCGACGTGCGCCGGATCGTTGCGGCGGATGAAAGTGCCGAGGCCGGACAGCTTCACATGCATGTTGGGCTGCCCCGCGAGGCGCTTCAGCCCGTCGCGCCAGGCCGCCATGCCCGGCTCGCTCGGATCCTCCGGCATGCCGCAATGCATCAGCACGAAGGGCGTGTCGGGAAAGGCTGCGGCGAGCCGCGCGCCGTCGGCGAATTGCGAGGTGAAGATCTGCAGCTCGAACAGCAGGCCGTGCTCGGCGAGATGCGCGAAGCCGCGGCGCCAGCCCGGATCATTCATCAGATCCGGTCGCGCCGCGAAGCGGTAGAGCTCCTTCTCGTGCCAGTGCAATTGCTGGCGGATGCCACGCACGGAAGGGATCGCGGCCAGAGCCCGCAGTTCGGCGGCGACGGTCGGGCTGGCGAGATCGGCATAGGCGACCTGCGCCGTCGGCCATCCGGTACGCTCATGCTCGGCCTGCACCCAGCGCGCCTCGTCCAGACCTTGGGCCGGAGCCCAGTTCGCCTGGACATAGACGCTGCCGACGACACCGTGCGGCGCAACGTCGGCGCGGTATTCCTCGGCCGGATAGTCGCGGCGGATCGGCTCGTAGGGCCCGAAGATGCGCGGCAGCATCGGGCCGCCGAGCCAAGGCAGGTCCGCCTGGCGCCAGATGTGGTGGTGGGCGTCGATGATGCCGGTCATCTCAAGCTCCTATGGCAATTGCCGGACGGCTGCGCCGCGCGGACCCGCCTCCGCCGCCGCGAGCGCCGCCGGGAAACAGGTCCAGGCCTCGATGGAGGAGGCATCCGCCAGCCGGTCGATCATCGGCAGCACCGCCTGCATCGCCCGCGTCCGCGGTCGATAGCGCGGATCGGCCAGCATCGGGCTCGCCCAGATCAGGCGATGCGCCAGTCGGGACAGCCGGGCGGTGGCCCGGGCCATCGCCGCCGGATCGCCGCGCTCGAAGCCGTCGGAGACGATGACGGCGACCGCGCCGCGCACCAGCGCCGCATGCTGCGACCGCTCGAGGAAAGCCGCGAGGCTGTCGCCGATGCGGGTGCCGCCGTCCCAGTCGCGGAGGTCGGCGGCGAGACGCTCCATCGCGGGGTCGAGCCCGACGCGCCGCAGCCGGCCGGTCACCCGCGTCAGGCGCGTGCCGAAGCAGAACACCTCGGTCGCCGGCAGGACGCGCATCATCGCATGGGCCACGCGCAGAGCATCGAGCGACACCGACGTCATCGAGCCGGACACGTCGATCAGCATCAGCAGCCGGCGCGGCGTGTTCGGCCGGTCGCGGCGCACCGGCGGCTTGAATTCGCCGGCGAGGGCGCGGTCGCCGCGCAGGGTCCGGGCCAGGTCGATGGGGCCGCGGCGGGCGGGCTCGCGCCGGCGCGACTGTCGCCGGGGCATGGCGGCGCGGCTCGCCTCGGCCACCGCCCGGGCTCGCTCGCGCAGGGAGGACGGCGTCGCTTCGACGCGCTTGCCGCCGACGCCGTCGGCGTCCGCCGCCTCGCGTCCGCCGCCGTCGCCGGCATGAAGGCGGATCGCCGACTGTTCGGAGCCGCGCTGGTCGAGCCGCAGCTCGTCCTCGGCCGCCTCGTCCGCCGGCCGTTCGAAGTCCGGCGGCGTCAGGCCGTGCAGCCAGTCGCGGAAGGCGTGGTCGAAGCGGGGCAAGGCGTCCACCTGCTTCAGGAACACCGTGCGGGCGATCCAGTAGAGACCGGCCGGCGTGTCGAACCGCGATACCGCCAGCGCCTGCAGGAAATCGCGCGTCATCTCCGCCGTCACCGCGAGCCCGGCGCGGCGCAGCCGCAGCGGCAGGTCTTCGACCAGGCCGGCCGGACGCACCGTCATGGCCGGCCCGCGCGCCGATGCGAACGGGGCTGCTGCGCCGTCATACGCCGGCCTCTTGCAGGATGCGCGTCGCCTCCTGCAGCATCAGGTCGAAGTCGTCCTGGTCCTTCACCAGGAGCCCGAGCGAGCGCCGCAGGGCGTCCGGCCATGCCGCGCCGCCCGCGGCGAGCACGCCGGCCGCCCGCGACCAGTCGATGCTCTCGCTGACGCCCGGCTTCTTGACCAGCGGCATGCGGCGCATCCCGCTCACGGCTGCCACGAGGCTCTCGACGGCGCGCTCGGGCAGGGACGGATTGTGCAGTCGGATGATCGCCGCCTCGCGTTCGGGGGAGGGGTAGTCGATCCAGTGATAGAGGCAGCGCCGCTTCAGGGCGTCGTGCAGTTCGCGCGTGCGGTTCGAGGTCAGGATCGCCAGCGGCGGGGAGGCGGCCTTCAGCGTGCCGCGCTCGGGAATGGTGATCTGGCCTTCGCCCAGGAATTCCAGCAGGAAAGCCTCGAAGGCGTCGTCCGCGCGGTCGATCTCGTCGATCAGCAGGACGCAGCGTTCCCCCGCCCGCAGGGCGGCCAGCAGCGGCCGCTCGATCAGGTAATCGTCGCCGTAGAGCGCCTCCAGCGGTCCGGCCTGATGCGCGCGGATCGCCAGGAGCTGGCGGGCGTGGTTCCATTCGTAGATCGCCTGGGACGCGTCGATGCCCTCGTAGCATTGCAGGCGGATCAGCCGGCGGCCGAGCATGGCCGCCAGCGCATGGGCGATCGCCGTCTTGCCGACCCCGGGCGCGCCCTCGACCAGCAGCGGCTTGTCGAGGGCGAGGGCGAGATGCGCGGCTGTGGCGATGCCTTCGTCGGCGAGGTAGCCGGCCGCCGTCAGCCCGTCGGCGCAATCCGGCACCGAGGCGGGACGCGGCGCCGCCGTCCGAAGGAGGCCGGTGTCGTCGGGACCGGACATTCAGAACTGCGGGTGCTCGACGGTGAGGACGTGGAAGCGCGAGGCGCAGTTGGCCGCCGCATCGGCGCCGGCCGCCTTGCCCTCGGGGCTGGCCATGCCGGCGAGGCGGGCCTCGTCGCTGTCGTACCACATCTCGTTGACCGCGTCGGCGCCGGAACGGTCGGCGCCGGGGGCCAGGATGTTGACGGTGTAGCGGCGCAGGCCCGGGATGTTGCGGGCCAGCGGCGCGTGGTGGTTGAGCAGCCAGTCGGCGAAGGCCTCGGGCGAGGTGTCGTCCTTGCGCTTGAGCAGGGAGATGACTTTCAGCATGGGAAGGCTCCTGTCGTGAATTGGGGATGCGGGCGAGGCGTCACGCCGCCTGCCGCCTGGCTAGGATGGCCCGCAGCACCCGCTCCGGGGTGATCGGCATCTCGTCGACGCGCACGCCGCAGGCGTCGAAGATGGCGTTGGCGATGGCCGGGATCGGCGAATTGGCCGTCATCTCGCCGATGCCCTTGGCGCCGTAGGGACCGTTCCTGGCCGGCCGCTCGATGATGACGCTGGTCATGGCCGGCGTGTCGGCGGGGCCGGGCATCAGATAGTCCTGGAAGTCCACAGGCCCGCACTTGCGGTCGGGGTAATAGGGCTCCGTCGTCTCATAGAGCGCGTGGCTGACGCCCATCCAGGCCCCGCCGGTGATCTGCTGGTGCACCATGGCCGGATTGAGAGCCCGGCCGACCTCGTAGGCGTTGATCAGCGACACCACCCGCACCTCGCCGGTCTCGTCGTCGACCTCGACGTCGGCGATGGTGCAGGCATGGGCCTGGCAGGAGTCCGGATCCATCTTGCCGGTCTCCGGATCGGGGTAGCTGCGCTCCTTCATCCACATGCCGCGTCCGGAAATGGTGCGGCCGTGCTTGAAGTGCGCCGCCAGGGCGAGGTCCACCAGGTTGATCGCCTTCTGCGGCGCCCCCTTCACGTGGATGCCGCCCTTGTGGTCGGCGTCGAGATCCTCGGCGTCGACCTCCAGCTCCAGCGCCGCCACCTCCATCATCACCTGCCGGGCCTCGCGGGCCGCCGCGATCACGGCATTGCCGATGCGATGGGTGCCGCGGCTGGCGAAGGTGCCCATGCAATGCGGTCCGGTGTCGGTGTCGGCGGTGTCGACCATCACCGCCTCGTAGGGCACGCCCAGCGTCTCGGCGGCGATCTGCCCGATGACGCTCTTCAGCCCCTGGCCGAGATCGACGCTGGACAGCGTGATGACGAAGGAGCCGGTGGTGGTCGCATGGATCAGCGCCTGCGACGGGTCGCCGCCGAGATTCATGCCGGTGGGATAGTTGACCGCGGCGAAGCCGCGTCCCTTGCGGATCGCCATCACAGCCCCTCCCGGTTGAGCGAGGACATGGCGAGGAAGCGCTCGCCCAGCGTCACGCCCGCCGCCCTGGCGGCCGCCTGCATCACCTCGACCAGCGCCGCGCCCTCCACGGTCTTCCGGTGGGCCTTCATGTCGCCGTCGCGATAGGCGTTGAGCATGCGCAGCTCCAGGGGATGCATGCCGAGCCGCCGGGCGATCTTGTCCATCTGGCTCTCCAGCGCGAAGTCGCCGATGGTGACGCCGAAGCCGCGCATGGCCGAGGACGGCGTCCGGTTGGTGTAGACACAATGGGCGTCGACCCAGACGTTCGGGATCGAATAAGGCCCGGGCATGTGCGCCGCCGCCTTGGTGGTGCCGTAGGGGCTGTGACGCGAATAGGCGCCGGCGTCGACATAAAGCGTGACCTTGCGGGCGATGATGCGCCCGTCGGCGGCGACGCCGTCCTTGATGACGATGCGTTCGGCTGCGCGGGGCGAGGAGACCTGCATCTCCTCCTCGCGGGTATAGGCATATTTGACCGGCCGCCCGGTGAGCCTCGCCCCGATCGCCGCGATCGGCTCGACGATGACGTCGACCTTGCCGCCGAAGCCGCCGCCCACCGTGCCGCCGATGACGCGCAGCTTGTTGAACGGCACGTCGAGGATCAGCGCGGCATTGTCGAGCGTGAAGTAGCAGGCCTGGGTGTCGGAATGGATGGTCAGGCGGCCATTGCCCTCCGGCACCACGATGCAGCCGGTGGTCTCGGTCGGCGCGTGCTCGATCGGCGCCGAGCCGTAGCGCTCCTCCAGGATGAAGTCGGCGCGGGCGAAGGCCGCCTCCACGTCGCCGAAGCGGATGCGCCGGCAGTGATGGTCCTCGTAGACGAAGTGGTTGGCGCCATGCGGCTTGATGACCGGCGCGCCCGGCCGCAAGGCCTCCTCCACATCGAACACGGCCGGCAGCTGCCGGTAGGAGACCTTGACTCTGGCGGCTCCCTCGGCCGCGGCCTGCGGGCTGTCGGCCAGCACGGCCGCGATCTGCTCGCCTTTGTAGAGCACGCGGTCTTCCGCCAGCACCGGCTCGTCGTTCGGGCCGACGCCGATCAGCCGCAGGATCGTGTACCAGTTGGCCGGCACGTCCTTGTGGGTGAGCACGCGCACCACGCCCGGGACCTTGAGCGCCGGCGACGCGTCGATGCCGGTGATCTCGGCATGATGATGCGGGCTGCGCACCATCTTGAGGTGCAGCATGCCGGGGAAACGCCGGTCTTCGTAATAGGCGGTCTTGCCCTGCACATGGGCGCGGCTGTCGACGCGCTGCAGGGAGGTGCCGACCACGGCGACGTCGTCGTCGCGCTCGGCCCGGAAGAAACTCTTGTCGATATGTTCCATGCTGCCCTCACGCTGCCTTGGCGGGAAGGGCGCGCAGGCGCGCGGCGGCGTCGAGCACGGCGTCGACGATCGCCTCGTAGCCGGTACAGCGGCAGACATTGCCGCTGATGGCTTCCATCACCTCCTCGCGCGAGGGCGCGGCGGTCCGGTCCAGGAGGCCCTTCGCCGCCATGATCATCCCGGAGCTGCAGAAGCCGCACTGGGTGGCGAAGCCCTCGTAGAAGGCGGCCTGGATCGGATGGAGACGGTCGCCGTCGGCGAGCCCTTCGATGGTGGTGATCGCAGCGCCGTCGACCAGCTCCGCCGCCGTGCAGCAGGCCAGCACCGGAACGCCGTCGACATGCACGGTGCAGGCGCCGCAATTGCCGCCCTCGCAGCCGGCCTTGGCGCCGTAGAGCTCCAGCGTGTCGCGCAGGGCGCGCAGCAGCGTCGTGCCTGGCCGCACCAGGCATTCCTCGAGCCGGCCGTTGACGGTGAAGGAAATGGGCTGGGACTTCATGCCTCGCTCCCGTTCGAAGAGGGACCGAGCAGGGCGCGGCGCATATGCACCGGCAGCACCTGCCGCCTGTACCAGGCGCTGGCATAGGCATCGTCGGCGGGGGCGATGTCGGCACGCGCCGCCTCGCCGGCGGCCAGTGCCGTCTCGGCGCCGAGGACCTGGCCGGCGAGCGCTGCTTCGGCGGCCTGCGAGCGTAGCGGCGTCGCGCCGACGCCGCCGAGGGCGATGCGGGCGTGCCTCACTTTGTCGCCGTCCATGTCGAGCAGGGCGGCGATGGTGACGATGGCCGCGGAATTGTGGGCACGCCGCATTGCCTTGTGGAAGCGGAAGGCGCCCGGCGCCGGCAGGGCGAAGCGCAATTGCGTGACGATCTCGCCGCCATGCCGGGAGCCGAACCAGGTCTCGAGCTTTTGGCTGCGGCGCCCGGCCTCGCCTTCGAGGGCGACGCCGGCGTCGAGCGCCAGCAGCGCCACGGCAAGGTCGCCGTAGGGGGAAGGGGCGAACAGGTTGCCGCCCACGGTGGCCGAGTTGCGCAGGGTGGGGTGACCGATGGCCGCGATCGTCGGATGCAGTGCCGCCAGCGCGGATTCGCGGGCGATCGCCGCCAGCCGCACCATGGCGCCCAGCGTCGCGGTGCCATTGCCGATCCGGATGGCGGCGAGTCCCGATCTGTCGAGACTGACGAGTGTCTTCAGATTGCTTGTGCCGGCATTGACCGCCGGCAGGATCAGCGTCCCTCCCGCGAGGATCGCGCTTTGCCGGCCTTTCAGTGCCGGCAGCGCAAGCCTGGCGGACTGCGGACGCGCCACAGCCTCCAGCATCGGTTCCCTCCAAACGAGTCCTGTTGGACTTCTTTCTGATTACCGATTATCGATAATTTGCCGGATGTGTCAATCGTGCATTTTGGAGCCGGTTTCGACCGGACAAATGTGGAGAAGGGGCCCTGCCGGCAGGGAACGGGTTGTGGAAACGCCGCGTGTTTGGCCATAAGCCATTCATATCCAACTTGAATCGGAAGGCGCCAGGAACGATCATGCAGCCAGGCGAAGAGACGTGGGCCCGATGAGTGTCGTCCGTGTCACGTTCCGCGAGCAGATCAAGGATGCCCTGCTGCGTCGCATCGTCGATGGTACCTATCCGCCGGGAACCCGGCTGATCGAGCTGAAGCTCGCGCGCGAATTCGGCGTGTCGCAGGCTCCCGTGCGCGAGGCGATCCGCGAGATCGAGGCGATCGGGCTGGTCACCTCCCAGCCGCACAAGGGGGCGGTGGTCGGTGATTTCGGCGCGCGGGTCAGCGAGGCCTACGCCGTGCGCGGCGCGCTGGAGGAGGCGGCGACACGCCTGGCCGTCGGCCGCATCGAGGATGTCGCCGCGTTGCAGGCCGAGGTCGACGCCATGGCCGACGCCGCGACCCGGCGCGATATCGAGGCGCTGAAGCAGCACAGCGTCGCCTTCCATCGGCTGATCGTCGAGGCCTGCGGCAACCAGCTGCTCGCCTCGATGTGGAACTCGCTGCAGATCGAGACCCGCACGGCCCTGGCGCTGCTGCATCCCGATCTCGACCTGATGGATGCGGCGTTGTCGCACCAGCCGATCGTCGACGCCATTCGCAGCGGCGACCGCGAGCGCGCTGCCGTCGTGGCGCGCGAGCATCAGGTGCATTTCGAGGAGGTGACCGCCAAGGTCGCCGTGCTGCAGCCGTGGAAGGCGGCCGAAGGCTGAGGCACAGGACCGTCTCCCGTGGCTGGGACGACGAGAGGGTTTGATCCGCGGGCCGGCGATCGAAGGGCCGTGGAGCGATCCGGCGAGGCCTTGCGCCTGTCGCTGCCGCCGAGGACAGGGGCGCCGCAACCGTGGCGGGCGTGGCCGGAATGGTCGAAATCACCGTTGCCGGCCGGGTGGGAGCCGGTGTAAGGCAGGGCACCTCTTGGACGCCGGGACCGATGGACGTGGGCCTCTCTTGTGTCGACAGGGCCCGCCGCTCCCGCATGCGCCGCACCGGGCGTTTCGGCTGCCGGGTCTTCGTTTCCCGTTCTCCGAGGCCTGCATGACCGCGAAGACGCGGGGCTATGGCTTTGCCCTCCTCGCCATCACCATCTTCTCCCTGCAGGACGGCGTCTCCAAGCATCTGGGCGGTGCCTATCCGCCGGTGTTCATCGCCATGATCCGCTACTGGGCCTTCGGCGCCTTCACGCTCCTGATGGCCCTGAAGATGCGCGGCGGCATCGCCGCCGCGGCGCGGAGCAGGCGGCCCCTGCTGCAGATGGTCCGAGGGATCCTTCTCTCCGTCCAGGTGGTGGTGGCGATCACCTGCTTCGCCGTCATCGGCCTGGCGCGGTCGCAGGCGATCTTCTCCGCCACGCCGATCCTGGTGGCGCTGCTGTCGATCCCGCTGCTCGGCGAACGGGTGGGCTGGCGCCGCTGGACCGCGATCGGCGCCGGCCTGCTCGGCGTCCTGCTGATCCTCAAGCCCGAAGGCGGCTTCTTCGACCTCAGGCTGCTGATCGCGGTCGGGGGATCGCTGATGTTCGCCCTCTATGTCATCGCGACGCGCTTCGTCAGCCGCGACGATTCCTCCGTGACCAGCTTCTTCTACACCGGGATCGGCGGCGCGCTGGCTTTGTCCCTGATCGGCCCGTTCTACTGGACATCGATGTCCGTGCCGGATTGGGGCTGGATGGCGCTCATCTGCATGACGAGCATCGCCAGCCATTTCTTCCTCATCCGCGCCTATGATCTCCTCGATGCCTCGGCCGTGCAGCCGCTGACCTATCTCAGCCTCGTCTACGCCTCGCTGATCGGCGTCACGGTGTTCGGCGAGACGCTGACCTGGAACATGCTCGTCGGCGCGGCGATCGTCATTGCCGCCGGCATCTTCACCGTCTGGCGCGAGCACGTGGTCGCCGGCCGCGGCACCCGCATGCGGCAGACGTGACGCCGCGGCCCGGCGGGATTCGGTTCAGGCCTTGGCGACTTTCTCCGCCATGTCCTCGCTGAGGAGCGTGCCGATCGCGACGCGCAGCGCCGGGTTGCGCTGCAGCAGGCGTGAGAGGCTGTCGGTCGACCATTCGACATAGCGCGCGCCCGGCTCGATCGTGGCGGTCGCCGAGGCCGGCGTGCCGCGCAGGAAGGCGACCTCGCCGATGAAGGTGCCGGGGGGGATCGGCTGCGACTTGCCCGCCTTCGTGATCCGGACGTCGCCTTCGAGGACGTAGTAGAGGGCCTTGAGCGGTGCGCCCTCCCGGGTGAGGATGTGCGGTGTTTCGGCGGTCTTCCAGGTGGCGATCGCGGTCAGCCGGCGAAAGTCGCCGGGCGAGAGCGTGCTGCCGAGCGAGGCGTGCAGGCGCTGTTCGTCGGGCGTGCTGCGGAACTGCGTCTTGTCGAGCACGATCCGTCCCATCATCCAGCCGTTGATGCCGATGGTCACCGTGCTCCAGAAGATCGGAGCCCACATCGGCACGTCCGGCACCACCATGTAGTAGACGATGTAGAGGGCGGTGCTGACGAGGAGCAGGCCGCGCAGCAGCAACTGGCTGCGGAACAGCATGGCGGTGACGCCGATCAGCGCGGCGACATGGACGAGGCCGTGCTGCAGGAAATCGGCAAACATGGTGGAGGTCCGACGAAGGGCGGCGGGGCCGCGTGGGCGGCTCCGGCCTGGAAACGGGGCGGGTGATGCGCGGTGTCTAGAAAACGGTTGCCGCCGGCGATGTGCGGTTTCGCACGCGATGTCGCCGGCGCTCCCGATGCAGCGCCCCCCCGGGGAGGCGGGCGCCAAGGAAACGCCCGCGGCAGGGGCTCCTGCCGCGGGCGCTCGGAATGGACGGGGTTGCCCGGCCGGCGGCTCAGGCCGCGTCGGCGGCGCGCGGCACGGTGGTCTGAATCACCTCGAAGCCCTCGAACACCGGATGGCCGAGAGTGAGCGAGGGGCCCTTGCCGGCGTCGCGATGGGCGGCGCGGAAGGCTTCGGACTTGGTCCAGGCTTCGAAATCGGCCTTGCTGCGCCAGATCACGTGCGAGGAATAGAGCGTATGGTCCTCCCGCTCCGGCCCGCGCAGCAGGTGGAACTCGACGAAGCCGGGAACGATGTCGATATGCACCTCGCGCTGGCGCCAGACGGTCTCGAACTCGGCCTCGCAGCCCTTTTTCACGCTGAAGCGGTTCATGGCAATGAACATGGGATCGTACTCTCCTTGCAGGTGGGGGTCAGATCAGTTGATAGCGAACGGGAACGATGGCGGAAAATTTTCCGCCGGGCGGCGGCGGTAGCGACAGGCTCTGCACCGCCGAGATGGTGGCCCGGTCCGCGACCGGGTTGCCGGAGCCGGCGATGATGGTCGCGGACGCGCGTCCGCTGCTGCCGACCTGGACCAGGACCCGGACCACCACGGTACCACGGCGGCCGCCTCGCATGGCACTGGGCATTCGCGCCCGGCGCGACACCTCGGCCTTGACCAAGGCAGCGTAGTCCTGCCGTGTCGCGCCGGACGAGCGGGCATCGGCGCTGGTGCCGATGTCGGAAGGCGCGCCGCCGACGATCTTGACCGCCCTGCGGGCGTTCCGCGCCGGCGTGGGCCGGGCGGTCGCGGGCGTCAGCCTGGGCTCGGGCGGCTCGGGGCGTGGCTTGGCCACCGGCTTGGGTCTCGGCTTGGGCTTTGGCGGGAGCTTGGAGGGCGGCGGCTCGACGGGCTCGGGTGCCGGGGGGGCGGTCACCGCCGCGACGCTCGTCGCCGCCTGCTCGGCCGTTGTCGTGACGATCTGCTCGTCCGGCACGGGGATCGGATCAGGCGCCTTCACGTCCGGAGCTTCTTCCGGCAGCAATTCCAACGCCTGCGTCGCATCGGCCATCTGCACGGCATCGGATGGCGGCACGGCCTCGGGCTCGCTCGGCGGCACGGCCTGAGCGGTTTCCACGAGCGGCGTCTCGGCCTGCGTCTCCACCGGCGCGGCCTCCGCCGTCTGGGACGGCGTCTCCGCGGTCACAGCCTCGCTGGTCTCGACCGGCTCGACTTCGCTGGTCTCGCTGCTGGTCAGCGCCTCCTCGGCCTCGATGGTGTTCTCCGCGCTTTCGACCGATTCCTCGATCTCGACCGGCATCGGCATCGGCTCCGGCGCCAGCGAGGCCTGGATCGGGCGATCCTCACGCGTCTCGATCCCCGGCGGCGCTGCCGACAGCTTCAACGCCACCAGGCCGTGCGCCAGCGTCGACCCGACGATGGCGGCCAGGGTGGCGTTGCGCAGCCTCCAGGGCATCACCGAGCCGGCTCCGCGATGGCAGGCGGCGATGCCGGCCGGGCGGGGGCCGCGGCCGGCGCCGTCGTTGCGGCGTTGGCCGGAGCGGCCTGGCCCGGCTGCCCGATGAAGGCGATGCGCACCGTGCCGGCCTGGCTCAGTGCCGCCATCGTGTCGAGCACGTGCTGGTAGGGGACCGAGGCGTCCGCTCGGATATGCGCGGTGAGGTCGGGATGCTGGGCGATGCGGGCCCGAACGGCGTCGGGCAGCGCCTCGGGGGCGATCGGCGCGTCGCCGAGATAGACCGTGCCGTCGGCCCGGACGCTGACGATCAGCGGTTCCTGGCGGTGCTCGATCGGCGGCAGCCCCTGCGCCTTCGGCAGGTCGACCTTGACGCCGGCCGCCAGCATCGGCGCCGTGACCATGAACACGATCAGCAGCACCAGCATCACGTCGACGAAGGGCGTGACGTTGATTTCGGCAACGGGCCTGTGGCCGCCGCCGCTCTCGTCGAGGGAAAGCAGCGGCCCGCTCATTCGGCCGCCGCCCTGAACTGCGCCGGCAAGCCTCGGGTGGCGGCGATGGCCTGGGCCTCGTCGCGGATCAAGGCGTCGAAGATGCGGGCGAGACCGCTCATGCCGGTGCCGAGCCGGTTGTAGAAGATCACGGCGGGAATCGAGGCGACGAGGCCGAGTGCCGTGGTGAACAACGCCTCGGCGATGCCCGGCGCTACGGTGGCGAGGCTGGTGTCGTTGGCGCCGGCGATGGCGGAGAAACTGTTCATCACGCCCCAGACCGTGCCGAACAGGCCGATGAAGGGCGTCACCGACGCGATCGTCGCCAGCACCGACAGGCCGGCATCGGCGTTCCCGATCAGGTCGTTGCCGGCTTCGCGCATCGCGCGTTCGATGCGGCCGCGATATTCGCCGCCGGTCTCGTGCGGGATCGTCAGGCGCGCCGTCTCCCGTGCCCGGGCGACGAGGCTGTCGACGAAGGCGGGATGGGACGCCAGGCCCCGGCTGGCGGCGGCCCGCAGCGCCCGGCGCAGCCTCACCTGGCGCCGGGCCGTCTCGAAGGCCAGCGCCCAGCACAGGATCGAGGCCAGCACCAGGGTCGCCATCACGCCCTTGACGACCGGATCGGCCCCGAGCAGCAGGGCCATCGGCGAGAGGTGGGAAGTGGTTACGGGGTCCATGGGGGTCTCACTTGAAGAAGCGCGGACCGGCGCGCGATGTCAGGACAGTCGCCTCGAGGCAGGAGGCCGGCGTACCGTCTCCGGCGAAGCGGCAGGCCGGCACGTCGTTGAGCAGGATGCTGCCGATGGCCTCGCAGCCCAGGGTCGGGATGTCGAACATCTTGACGATGGTCTTGGCAGCGGCCACCGGACCGAGGTCGACGGCGAGGCGCCGAGCCACGACGCCGTCGGCGCCGAAGACCACGAGGTCGGCCTTCAGCGCCTCGGCGGCGGCGGGCCGGCTGTTGGCCACCACCATGGTGACGCGGCAGGCGCCATCCTTCGGCTCGAGCTTGTTGAGATCCAGCGAAAGGGTGTCGGCGGCCGAGGCCGGCGCCGCCAGAGCGAGGAACGGCGGGAGGGTCAGCGCGGCGAGGCGGGCTCGGCGGTCGCGGAGGGGAGCGGGCATCAGGCAGCCTCGGTCTGCGGCAGGGGGTGAACGATGGCGCGCGTGCCGGCGCTGGCCGTGCCGACCGCCACATGGAAGACGCGGGCGATCAGGCCCGGCGTGAGGGTTTCTGCGACCGGGCCGTGCGCGACCTTGCGTCCGCGCTCCAGCACCAGCACGTCATCGGCATAGATCGAGGCGAGGGCGAGGTCGTGCAGGGTGACGATCACCGTGCCGCCGCCGGCGGCGACGGCCCGCGCCTGCGACAGGATCCGGTGCTGGTGTTCGGGATCGAGGCTCGCCGTCGGCTCGTCGAGCAGCAGAAGGTGCGGCATCCCTGCCTGCATGCGGTCATGGAGCTGGGCGAAGGCCTTCGCGAAGGCGGCGCGCTGGCGCTCGCCGCCCGACAGGGTCGGCACGCTGCGCCGGGCGAGAGCGCCGATGCCGGCGGCGGCGAGGCCTGCGGCGATGGCATCGGCGTCGGCAAGAGCGCGCGGCGTGCCGGCATGGGCGATGCGCCCGAGCGCCACCACGTCGCGCACGCCATAGCCGAAGGGACAGTCGAAGTGCTGCGCCATCAGCGCCCGACGTTCGGCCAGGGCCTGCGGGGAGGCGGCGAGGCAGGAGAGGCCGTCGAGCATCACCGTGCCGCGGGCACCCGACGCCATGCCGGCGATTGCAGCAAGCAGCGTGGTCTTGCCGGCGCCGTTCGGGCCGAGCACCGCCAGCACCCGGCCGCCCGGCGCCGTGAGGTCGATGCCGTCGACGAGGCGGCGGCCGCCGCGCTCGACCGTCAGTCCGGTGACCAGGAGGCTCATGCGCGCGTGCTCCTCGATTGCAGCAGGGTGAGGAAGAACGGCGCCCCGATCAGGCTTGTGACGATGCCGATCGGCAGTTCCGCCGGCGCGACGGTGACGCGAGCCACCATGTCGGCCAGGATTACCAGGATGGCGCCGAGCGCGGCCGAGGCCGGCAGCACGAAGGGATGCCGGTGGCCGCCGGCGAAACGCACGATATGCGGCGCGAGCAGGCCGACGAAGCCGATCATGCCGGTAAAGGCGACGGAGGCGCCGGTGCAGAACGCCCCGGCCGTGACCACGACGCGCTTCAGCCGGCGCGTGTCGACGCCGGCGGCGAAGGCGTCGCCCTCGCCGAGCGTGAAGGCGTCGAGCGCCCGGCCGCGGCGGCAGAGCACCAGCCCGGCGATCAGCACCACCGGCCCGGCCGCCAGCGCGTTGACCCAGCCGATGCCGCTGAGGCTGCCCATCATCCAGAACTGGATCGAGCGCAGTTGGGTGTCGTCGGACAGGTAGATCAGGACGCCGACCAGCGAGGCGACGAAGGCGTTGACGCCGATGCCGGCGAGCAGCAGCCGGCCGATCGAGACCTGGCCGTCCTCGTCCCGCGCCAGGCGATAGACCAGCACGGTCGTCACGGCGCAGCCCAGCGAGGCGGCGATGGGCAGCGTATAGACGCCGAACAGGCCGAGCAGGCCGGTGGTGCTCTGCCAGAGCACGATCACCGCCACCGCGGCCAGCATGGCGCCGGAGGCCGGGCCGGTGAGGCCAGGATCGGCCAGCGGATTGCGGAACATCGCCTGCAGGCTGGCGCCGGCCAGCGCCAGCCCTGCGCCGATCAGGCCCGCCATCGCCACGCGCGGCAGACGGATGGTGAGGAGCAGCGAGCCGAGCGCGTCGGGCTCCCCCTGGAGAACCGAGAGCCAGGAGGCGAGCGGGATGCGGACGCTGCCGATGCCGGCGCCGGCGGCGACCGCGAGCGGCAGGGCGAGCAGCAGCGCCGCCAGCACAAGCCTCTCGCGGGCCGCCGGATCGAGCCGATCGGCTACGCCGGCCATGGGGCCGAGCGCGCCGGTGTCGCCGGCCGCGTTCATGGCGTGAAGCGCTCGGGGTGGACGCGCCGGGCGAGGCGCTCGATCTCGTCGGCCGAAGAGGGACCGAAGCTGAACAGCGTGGTCAGGTCGAGCATGACGAGCCGCTCCGGCTTGCCGGCGAAGGCCTGCTCCAGGCCGCCGGCGCGCAGGAACGCTTCGGCGCCGCCGGCCTTGGCGACCGCCTCCTCGCCGGTGACGACGAAGTCCGGCGGCGAGGCGGCCAGCACCTCGCGGGAGACCGGCTTGAACCCGGGGAAGTCGAGCGGGTTGACGCCGCCGGCCAGGGCGAAGGCGGCATTGACCAGATTGAGCTTGCCGGCGGCCAGGAACACGCCGCCGTCGGACGAGCGTACGAAGACGATGCGCGGCCGGTCGGCAATCCCCTCCAACCTACTGGCCAGCGCCTGCATCTTCCGCGACACGGCCTCGGCCAGCTTGTCCGCCTCGGCCTCGCGGTGGACGATGGCGCCGATGCGGCGCACCTTGGCGGCAATGCCTTCTCCGTCCGGGCTGCCCTCGATCATCTCGATCTTGAGCCCTGTGCCGCGCAGCTGCTCGACGGCCGGCGGCGGCCCGAGATCGCGGTTGGAGATCAGGAGGTCGGGCCGCAGTGACAGAATGCCCTCGACCGAGACCTGGCGGAGATAGCCGATCGAGGGCAGGCTCCTGACCGCGGCCGGCGTCTGCGACGTGGAATCGACGCCCTTGACCACCTCGATCCCGGCCAGCGCCACCACCGTCTCGGTGACGTCCGAGCCGGCGCAGACGATGCGTGTCGGCGCGGCCGCGAGGGCCGGGCGGCCGGCAAGCAGCAGGGCGGCAGCTCCGGCGAGGAGGCTGCGGCGGGAGGGGGCGAGGCCGGCTTGCGACATCAGCGCCATCACTTCGCCGCCAGCTTGACCTGCAGGGAGAACTTGACCGTCAGGCCCGGCGAGGGCTCGCTGTCGAGGTACTCCGTATACTTGCGGTTGAAGACGTTGTTGACGCTCAGCGCCGCGGAAGCCGATTCATTGTATTGATATGTCGAGAACAGATCGACCAGGCCATATCCGCCGGTCGGATTGAGCACGTTTTTGTCGCTGGCGTCGACCAGGGTCCAGCGCCCACCGACGGTGAGCGCGTCCTCGAGGAAGCGGAAGCCCAGCGTCGTCGAGATCCTGTCCGGCGGCACCGAGTTCAGGACCGCGTCGGTCGCGTCGTTCTTGCCCTCCGTGTGGGTGGCCGAGACCGAGATGAAGCCGCGCTGCCAGTCATAGGCGCCTTCCAGCTCGACGCCGGAGAGCGTCGCCTGGGCGATGTTGACGTATTGCTGCGACCATATTTCGAAACAGAGCTGCGGCCTCGTCTCGCAGACGCTCGCAGGCATGCCAGGGATGTAGGGCACGAGGTAGGGATCGCCCACCTGCTCCATGTCGATGTAGTCGTCGACCTTGTTGTGGAACGCCGTCGCCTTGGCGCGGAACCGGTCGCCGTCGATCAGGATATTGTCGTACTGGACGTTGACGCCGCCCTCGAGGTTGTGGCCGACCTCCGGCCTCAGGTTGAGGTTCGGCAGGATCATGAAGGCCGGGAACGGATGCATGCCGCCGATCAGGGTCTCGGTGATCGACGGGGCGCGGTAACCCTCGGCGTAGGTGCCGTAGAGCTCGATGCCCTGGATCGGCGTCACGCCGACAGTGAACTTGGGCGAGACGTGGCTGCCGTCCGACCGGTAAGATCCGCCCTCGAGCGTGTAGCTGTCATAGCGCAGGCCGCCGAGCACCCGCAGCCAGCCGCCATAGCGTACCTCGTCCTGGATGAAGCCGCCGAACAGCGTCCGCTCGCCCGATGGCGTGAAGGCACCGACATAGCCGCCGGCCCGGTCGATGACTTTCACATCGTCCCGTGCGCCGTCCAGGCCGTAGGTGAGGGTGTGGTCGAAGGCGCCCGTGGCGAAGCGGGTGGTGTTGTAGATGTCGAAGCCGTAGGTGTTGATCCGGTCCGACAGCTTGTCGCCGGGCTCGACGCCGAGCGCTCTATAGGTCGCGTTCGGCTCCAGCATGGTCTTCACGGTCTTGGTCTGCGTGAAGTAGGCCTTGGCGCTGAGGTCGAGCCACCAGATGTCCGGCCGCTGGAAGCGGTAGCCGATGGTGTAGGTCGAGGCGTCGGTGTCGTTGTGGAAGCGTGAGCCGCCGCTGCTGGTGCCGTTGTTGGTGTAGTCGAAGTTCTGCATCAGCGCGCTCAGGCTGATGGTCTGGCCTTCCGCCGGGCGGAAGTTCGCCTTCAGCAGGCCCCCCAGCACCTCCTGGCCGCTGTCGGGGATGGTGATGCCTGCGCCGTCCGCATAGGAGCCGTTGTCGCGGTAGACGAACTGGCCGTAGAAGTCCGCGACGGTGCCGTAGCGGGCCGCGGCCGATGTGCTGGTGAAGATGCCGCTGCCGTTGGTGCTGAAGCCGATCCGCTGCATCACGCCGTAGCGCTCCTGCTCGGTCAGGATGTCGTCGATCGTCTTGGTCGAGAGCGACACCACGCCGCCGATGGCGCCGGAGCCGTAGATGTTGGCGATGGGGCCGCGCGTCACATCCGCCTGACCGACGAACTCCGGGTCGAGATAGAACGAGCCGTTCGCGTTGTGACCGGAGATCTGGTAATCCTGCCGGGCGCCGTCGATCAGCACGTTGACGCGGCCGAAATCCTGCAGGCCGCGGATATTGACCGCCTGCATCGGATCGTTTGCCGACTCCGGCGTCGCCACGCCGGGGATGTTGCGCAGGATGTCCGAGACGCTGCCCGGCTGGATCTGCCGGATCTCCTCGCCGGTAACGACGGTGGCGCCGCCGAGCACGTCGATCGCTCTCTCGCCGGTCTTCGTCGCGGTCACGGTCACGGCATCGAGCGTGATGATGTCGCTGTCCGCCGGCACGACCGTGTCTGCCTCCTGCGCCTGGGCCGGCGCGGCAATGAGCAGGGCTGCCATCGAGACAGCGGCAAGATGAAGAGTGCGCAAACGCCCAGCCGATATCATTTCAGTCACTCGGTTCAATTTGTAGTTCTTCAAATCTGGAACAATTTCGCAATTGAACTTGTCGAAATCACTCCAAGGCTCTACACGAGAGACGTCCTGATGGAATAAAAAGTGGGAGTCAAGAAATTTATAAAGTATTGCAATGCTTTAGAATGTGCAGTTTTGCTTCATTCCAAATTGTGAACACTCAGTGTTCGCGCAGTTTCGATCGATTCTATTGTGAGAGAGGGGCGAGGTGATGCGGGGAATGAGAGGGGGCCGGGAGCGGCCCGGGCAAAGCGGGATCGAACGGCGCGCCGGAGGCATCCGGGCGCCGGGGAGGTTCGCATGATCGTGCCGCCGCGCCTGACCGCCTCGGTGCCCACCCTGGCTTCACTGAGCTTCGACGAGACCGTTGCCTTCTACGAGCGCCTGGGTTTTTCGGTGCAGTTTCGCGACCTTGGGCTGCTGGGCCTCGCCCGCGACGGCGTGCGCCTGCATTTCTGGCTGACCGGCAATCGCCGGGTGCCGCAGAGCACCAGTTGCTGGATCGACGTCGCCGGCATCGAGGCCCTGTTCGAGACCTTCGTGCCGCTCGGCATCATTCATCGCCGCGGCCAGCTCCAGACCAAGCCCTGGGGCATGCGCGAGTTCGACGTCGTCGACTGCCACGGCAACCTCATCCGCTTCTGCGAACCGGTGGCCGAGAACGTCTGAATGCTATCGAGGCGGGGAGGGGCGTCACTCCCGCCGCGCGGGCCCGAGGATCGGGTCTCGTCGTCTTCCGGCAAGGCCGAGGCGATGGCAGTGCGCCTGCCCGTGCACGGCGATGACGCCGCCTTGGAAAGGCTCGCCTGACGGTCGCCTGCCCCGGGGGCGCCGATGCGGCGCTCACCACACGAAACGTTCCAGCACGTGGTCGGGCCGCGCCCCTTCCTTGAGATAGATCGCCTCCAGGTCGGTCTCGCCGGCATGGATGCCGGCCAGGATCAGGGCGGCGTCGGCGCCGACTCCCTTGGCGCCGGCGATGTCGTGCTCCACCGAATCGCCGACGCCCAGCGCAGGCCCGTCGATGCCGATGATGGCGCGCGCCGTGCGATAGATCTCCGGATAGGGCTTGCCGATCCAGGTCACCGGCCCGCCGAGCGCGGCATAGGCACGGGCGATGCGGCCGGCGCCGAAGGCCGTGCCGCCCTCGACCAGCATGGTCATGTCGGGGTTGATGCACAGGGCCGGCACCTTGCGCGACGCCGCCGGCTCGAGCAGCGCCTCGTAGTCGGCCAGCGTCTTCTCCGGCGCCTCCGATCCGGCGATCAGCACCAGATCGGCCTCGGCCGCCGTCTCGGCGACGACGATGCCCAGGCCTTCGATCGGCGAGACGTCACCGTCGCGCGCCAGGATCAGGCAGCGCTTGGGCCGCTCGGAGGCGGGCCGGGCCGCGAGCTTGCGCCAGGCGACCTCGCCGGAGGACAGGAACAGGTCCCAGGACGAGCGCGAGAAGCCGAGCCGCTCCATCCGCTCCTCGTTGGGCGCCGAGCGCTTGCCCGAATTCGAGACGATCACGACCTTGCGCCCATCGGCGCGAAGCTGGCGCAGCGCCTCGATCGCGCCGGGATAAGGACTGGTGCTGTCGCGCAGCACGCCGAACTGGTCGACGAAGAACAGCTTGTAGGCCGGGGCGATGTCGCGCAGCCGAGTCATGCCTGTCCCTTCGCCAGTGCAAGCCGCGCCAGTCGCGCCGCGCCATAGGCGGCCTCGTCGGTGGCGGCGGTCGAGACTTCGACGCCGAGCTTGCGGGCGCGGATCGTGGTCCAGGCCGCGTTCTTGGCGCCGCCGCCGACCGAGATCACACGCCGCAGCCGGGGCCCGCCGAGATCGGCCAGCAGTCGGTAGCCGAGCGCTTCGATCGCGGCGATCCCCTCCAGCAGCCCCTGCAGGAACACGGCGTCGTCGGCAGGGCGCGGCGTGACGCGTGGGACAAGGTTGGGATCGGCGATCGGAAAGCGCTCGCCCGGCTTGGGCAGGGGATAATAATCCAGACCGCTGTCGCGGTTCGGATCGAGGTGGGGTTCGAGCTCGGCGATACGGTCGGCCGGAAAGAACTGGGCCAGGGCCGCGCCGCCCGAATTGGAGGCGCCGCCGGCCAGCCATCGCTCGCCGAGGCGATGGCTGTAGATGCCGTGCTCGGGCGAGAAGATCGGCACGTCCGAGAGCAGCTTCACCGTCAGCGTCGTGCCGAGGGCGCTGACCGCGTCGCCCGCCACGTCGGCGCCGGTGGCGAGGAAGGAGGCGCAGCCGTCGGTCGTGCCGGCGGCGACGAGCGTCCCTGCCGGGAAGCCGAAACGGGCGGCGACGGCGGGCAGCACGGGGCCGATCGCCGTGCCCGGTGGCACCACGGCGGGCAGCAGGGTGCGGTCGAAACCTGTGGCCGCGATCCAGTCCGGCCAGGCGCGGGCCACCGGATCGTAGCCGGTCTTGAGTGCATTGTTCTCGTCGGACACGTCCAGGCGACCGGAAAAGCGTCCGGCGATCCAGTCTGCTTGGTGCAGGATGCGCGCCGGCCCGGCCGAGGCGAGCTCGATCGCCTTGGCAAGGCCCGAGGTGACGCCATGCGCGGCGCTGGTCTTGGGCGCGACGCGGCCGATCAGGGCCGCAGCCTCGACGGCAGCGCCGTCATTGTACATGCGGCCCGGCCCGAGCGGCTTGCCGCCGGCGTCGACCGCCAGCATGGTGCCGGAGGTGCCGTCGACTGCCAGCGCCGCCACCCGGGCCGGATCGATCTGGCCGGTCAGCACGGCGAGAGTGGCCTCGCAGGCAGCCCACCACAGGGCCGGGTCCTGCGTGGCCGTGGCGCCGCTGCGCTCGGGTGCGGGCAGGGCGGTGCGGGCCTCGCCCATGATCCGGCCGTGCTCGTCGACGGCCATGGCGCGTACACCCGAGGTGCCGATATCGATGCCGATAACGAGCGACATGCGAAAACTCCACGATTTTGCCCTTGGGCTGCTCCATATTGCGTGGGAATCGCCGCAGCGCACAAGCTCGGAACATTGCCGATTGTGCTCTGCGGGACGCGCTCGGCCGGAATCTGCGCGCGACCATGCCTCCTGCCGGCTGCGGCGGCGCCTTGCCGCTCGCATGAGTCTTGCTTCTGGGGTAAAGCAACGCCGACCTTTCCCAAGGGATGCCCACAGTGCCGATGGACAAGACGACCGATCACCGCCTCTATTCCCCCGATACCGCGCTCGCAGTTGCCGACGACGGCGCGCAACTGCCCGAGGCGACGGGAGACGCACGCGGGTTTCGCGATCTCATCCTGGCCAAGCTCACCTATGCCGTCGGCAAGGACCCCGTCGTGGCGCGCGATCACGACTGGCTGCGTGCCCTCAGCCTGGCGTTGCGCGACCGGATCGTCGACCGCTGGATGGCGACCACCCGCAGCACCTACCGGACGGGCGGCAAGCGCGTCTACTACCTGTCGCTGGAGTTCCTGATCGGCCGCCTGCTCAGGGACGGCCTCAACAATATGGGCCTGCTCAACACCGCGCGCGAGGCGCTGGCTTCGGTCGGTGTCGACCTTGACTCGATCGCCGAGCTGGAGGCCGATGCGGCGCTCGGCAATGGCGGCCTCGGACGGCTGGCGGCCTGCTTCATGGAGAGCATGGCGACCGTCGGCGTGTCGGCCTATGGCTACGGCATCCGCTACGAGAACGGCCTGTTCCGCCAGAACATCGTCGACGGCTGGCAGACCGAATCGCCGGAGAACTGGCTTGCCTATGGCAATCCCTGGGAGTTTCCCCGCCGCGAGGTCGCCTTCGAGATCGGCTTCGGCGGCGCGGTCGAGGCCTCCGAAGGCTGGGACGGCTCGGCGGTGCATGCCTGGAAGCCGGGCGAGACCGTCCTGGCCGTGGCGCACGACACGCCGGTCGTCGGCTGGCGCGGCCAGCGCGTCAACACGCTGAGGCTGTGGTCGGCGCGCTCGCTCGACCCGATCTCCCTCGATGCGTTCAACGCCGGCGACCATATCGGCGCGCTCAATGCCCGCACCAGGGCCGAGTCGATCTCG
Organism: Labrys sp. Lb11; assembly: GCF_057554225.1. NCBI lineage: Bacteria > Pseudomonadati > Pseudomonadota > Alphaproteobacteria > Hyphomicrobiales > Xanthobacteraceae > Labrys > Labrys sp. Lb11. The sequence continues at coordinate 376,067 of NZ_BAAJOT010000008.1, read as the reverse complement.
CGGGTGCTCTATCCCGCCGATTCGACGCCTGCCGGCCAGGAACTGCGCCTCCGGCAGGAGTATTTCTTCACCTCCGCGTCGCTGCAGGACCTCGTCCGCCGCCACATGAAGCAGCATCGCGACATCAAGACCTTGCCGCGCAAGGCCGCGGTGCAGCTCAACGACACCCATCCGGCGATCGCCGTTGCCGAGATGATGCGCATCCTCATCGATATCCACGGCATGTCCTGGGCCGATGCCTTCGTCCTGACGCGCGAGACCATCTCCTATACCAACCACACCCTGCTGCCCGAGGCGCTGGAGGCCTGGCCGGTGCCGCTGCTGGAGCGGCTGCTGCCGCGCCACATGCAGATCATCTACGCCATCAACGCCCGCGTCCTCACCGAGGCCCGTGCCGCCGGCGCCGACGATGCCATGATCGCCGCGGTCTCGATCATCGACGAGGGCCATGGCCGGCGCGTGCGCATGGGCAACCTCGCCTTCGTCGGCTCGCACAAGGTCAACGGCGTCTCGGCGCTGCATTCGGAGCTGATGAAGGAGACGGTGTTCCGCGATCTCAACACCGTCTTCCCCGGCCGCATCACCAACAAGACCAACGGCATCACCCCGCGCCGCTGGCTGATGACCGCCAATCCCGGCCTCACCGCGCTGCTGCGCGAGACCATCGGCGACGCCTATCTCGACGATGCGGAGAAGCTGGTCGCGCTGGAGCCTTTCGCCAGGGATGCCGCGTTCCAGGAGCGTTTCGCCGCGGTCAAGCACGCGAACAAGGCGCGCCTTGCCAAGACTATCCAGCAGACGCTCGGCCTGCGGGTCGACCCCGCGGCGATGTTCGACGTGCAGATCAAGCGCATGCACGAATACAAGCGCCAGCTCCTCAACATCCTGGAGACGATCGCGCTCTACAATGCCATCCGCGCCCATCCCGACAGGAACTGGGTGCCGCGCGTCAAGATCTTCGCCGGCAAGGCGGCGGCGAGCTACACGTCGGCCAAGTACATCATCAAGCTGATCAACGACGTCGCCAAGGTGGTGAACACCGATCCGGCGGTACACAATCTGCTGAAGGTGGCATTCCTGCCCAACTACAATGTCAGCCTTGCCGAGGTGATCATCCCGGCTGCCGACCTTTCCGAGCAGATCTCGACAGCCGGCATGGAAGCCTCCGGCACCGGCAACATGAAGTTCGCGCTGAACGGCGCCCTCACCGTCGGCACCCTCGACGGCGCCAATGTCGAGATGCGCGACCATGTCGGACCCGAGAACATCTTCATCTTCGGCCTGACTGCCGCCGAGGTTGAGGCCCGTCGGGCCAGGGGGCTCGACCCGAGGGCCAACATCGAGGCCGACCAGGGCCTCGCCGAGGTGCTGGACGCGGTCGGCTCGGGCGTGTTCTCGCCCACCGACCCGCAGCGCCACTGCGGCACCGTCGACAACCTCAAGAATTCCGACTGGTTCCTGGTCACCGACGATTTCGCCAGCTACGGCGCCATCCAGCGCGAGATCGACCGGCTCTGGGGCAAGCCTGCGCTCTGGCGTGAAAAGGCGATCCTCAACGTCGCCCGCATGGGTTGGTTTTCATCGGATCGCACCATCCGCGAATATTCCGACGAGATCTGGGGCTTGCCGACGATCAAGGTGGGTTGAGGCGATTCCGCGTCACGGCCGCAGCGGCGCCGGTGCGTAGCCGCACCGGCGCCGCTCGTTATCGCTCCGCTTCGCTCAATGCCCGGTGCCGGTGCTGAGCGTTCGCCCATCCTGATGAAAAGACCGGCAAATTTGCCGGCCTTCGGCCGGTCCGACGGTTGACGGTGCCGGTAAAAGCCCTAGCCTGTCCCAAGGAGCGGGGCAGCCGCCGGCTCGATCGGGGTGGAGGCGGATTGGGACAGGGCAACGGCAAGACAACCGGCGCAGGGGAGCGCTTGCCCGCCCGCAAGGGCAAGGCAGGAGCGCAATGGCGCCTGTCCGAAGTTGCGGTCGCTGCTCTGGCCGCAGGTCGTCATGCCGATCCTTTCGCGGTGCTCGGGCCGCACGAGACGCCGGCCGGCCTCGTCGTCCGCGCCTTCGTGCCGGGCGCGCGGACGCTGGCGGTCCTGTCTCCCGGCGGGGAGCAACTGGCCGAACTGGCCTGCCGCGACGAAGACGGCCTCTTTGAGGGGCTGGTACCGGGCGGACAGCGGCTCTATCGGCTGCATGCGGCCAATGCCGGCGGCGAATGGACGTTCGAGGATCCCTACCGCTTCGGCGCGCTCCTCGGCCCGATGGACGATTACCTCCTCACCGAGGGGACCCATCTGCGGCTCTGGGACAAGCTCGGCGCCCGTCCGCTGGTGCACGAGGGCGTCGAGGGCGTGCATTTCGCCGTCTGGGCGCCGCATGCCAGGCGCGTCTCGGTGGTCGGCGACTTCAACGCCTGGGACGGACGGCGCCATGTCATGCGCAAGCGCATCGACACGGGCGTCTGGGAGATCTTCCTGCCCGGCGTCGGCGTCGGTGCCTATTACAAATATGAGATCATCGGGCCGACCGGCGCGCTGCTGCCGCTGAAGAGCGATCCTTTCGCCTTCTCCAGCGAGATGCGTCCGGGCACGGCGTCGAGAGTGGTCTCGACGCAGCCCTTCGTCTGGACCGATCGGGAGTGGATGGAGCATCGCCCCCGCGATTGGCGGCGCTCGCCGATGTCGATCTACGAAGTGCATCTGGGCTCGTGGCGGCGCGGCGAGGACCAGCGCTTCCTGACCTATGACGAGCTGGCCGACCGGCTCGTGCCCTATGTGGCCGATCTGGGCTATACCCACATCGAGCTCCTGCCGGTCAGCGAGCATCCGCTCGATGCGTCCTGGGGCTACCAGCCCACCGGCATGTTCGCGCCGACCAGCCGTTTCGGCACGCCGGAGGCCTTTGCGCGCTTCGTCGACCGGGCGCACCGGACCGGGCTCGGCGTCATCCTCGACTGGGTGCCGGCGCATTTCCCGACCGACAGCCATGGCCTTGCCTGGTTCGACGGCTCGGCGCTCTACGAGCATCCCGATCCGCGGCGCGGCTTCCATCCCGACTGGAACACGGCGATCTACGATTTCGGCAAGCGCGAGGTGGCGAACTTCCTGATCGCCAATGCGCTGTTCTGGCTCGAACGCTTCCACATCGACGGCCTGCGCGTCGATGCCGTCGCCTCGATGCTCTATCTCGACTATTCGCGCCGGGCGGGCGAGTGGCTGCCCAATGTCCGCGGCGGCCGCGAGAACCTCGACGCCATCGCCTTCCTGGAGCGCATGAACCGCGAGGTCTATGCCGCCCAGCCCGGCATCGTCACCATTGCCGAGGAGTCGACGGCCTGGCCGGGCGTGTCGCGGCCGGTGTACGAGGGCGGGCTCGGCTTCGGCTTCAAGTGGAACATGGGCTTCATGCACGACAGCCTCGCCTACATGAAGCGCGAGGGCGTGCACCGCGCCTGGCATCACGACGACCTGACCTTCGGCCTGATCTATGCCTTTGCCGAGAACTTCGTGCTGCCGCTGTCCCATGACGAGGTGGTGCACGGCAAGGGCTCAATCGTGAACAAGATGTCGGGGCTCGAAGGCGAGAAGTTCGCCACGCTCCGCGCCTACTACGCGCTGATGTGGGGCTATCCCGGCAAGAAGCTCCTGTTCATGGGCCAGGACTTCGCCCAGCGTCGCGAGTGGAACGAGAATGTCGGCCTCGACTGGGACCTCCTCCAGTATGGCCCGCATCGCGGCGTCAACGACCTCGTCCGCGACCTCAACCGGCTCTACTGCGACCGCCCGGCGTTGCACGCTCGCGATTGCGAGGGCGAGGGCTTCGAGTGGCTGGTGGTGGACGACAAGGCCAACTCGGTATTCGCCTGGGCGCGTCATGCGCCGGGTGCCAACCCGATCGCCGTCGTCGTCAACCTGACATCGATGCTGCGCAGCGACTATGTCCTGCCGCTGCCGCGTCCGGGCCGCTGGGCCGAATGCCTCAACACCGACGCCGGGCGCTATGCCGGCGACAATCGCGGCAATCTCGGCGGCGTCATCGCCCATGACGCGCCCTGGGGCGGCAAGCCGGCCCATACGCGCCTGACCTTGCCGCCGCTGTCCGCGCTCTACCTGGAATGGACGGGGGAATGACGCCGTGACGTCGTGGCGGGCATCGGTTCCGATCGAGGATGGGACGGTGCGGCCGGCGTCCCGCTCTCTCGCACCTGTCTTGCCCGGCCTCGGGCATTGCCCTTCGAGGAGCGGCCATCGCCGCCTCCGCGCACCGATCCGGACGCTGCGACGAGGCTCGGCGCAAGACCTCCGGCAATATGGGCAAAGGCCCGAACCGATCTGAAATCCGCGTGGGAGGATTTACGATGACGAGACAGGCACCTTCGATGAGCGCCCCGCTCGCCCGCTCGGCCATGGCCTATGTCCTGGCCGGCGGGCGCGGCAGCCGCCTGATGGAACTCACCGATCGCCGCGCCAAGCCGGCGGTCTATTTCGGCGGCAAGAGCCGCATCATCGACTTCGCCCTGTCCAACGCGATCAACTCCGGCATCCGCCGCATCGGCGTCGCCACCCAGTACAAGGCGCATTCACTGATCCGACACCTGACGCGCGGCTGGAACTTCCTGCGCACCGAACGCAACGAGAGCTTCGACATCCTGCCGGCGAGCCAGCGCATTTCCGAGGATCAGTGGTATGCCGGCACCGCCGACGCGGTGTACCAGAATCTCGACATCATCGAGACCCATTCGGTCGAATACATGATCGTCCTGGCCGGTGATCACATCTACAAGATGGACTACGAGATGATGCTCCAGCAGCATGTGGAGCAGAACGCCGACGTGACCGTCGGTTGCCTGGAAGTGCCGCGCATGGAGGCGACCGGCTTCGGCGTCATGCATGTCGACGACAAGGACCGCATCGTCGCCTTCGTCGAGAAGCCCAAGGACCCGCCCGGCATCCCGGGCAATCCGGAGATGGCGCTCGCCTCCATGGGCATCTACGTCTTCTCGATGAAGTTCCTGGAGCAGGAGCTGATCCGCGACGCCAACGATCCGAAATCGAGCCGCGACTTCGGCAAGGACATCATTCCCCACATCGTCAAGCATGGGAAGGCGGTGGCCCACCGCTTCACCAAGAGCTGCGTGCGGTCCTCGCACGAGAACGAGGCCTATTGGCGCGATGTCGGTACGGTCGACGCCTATTGGGAGGCCAATATCGACCTGACCGACGTGGTGCCGGCGCTCGACCTCTACGACCGGGAATGGCCGATCTGGACCTATTCGGAGATCACGCCGCCCGCCAAGTTCGTGCACGACACCGATGGCCGGCGCGGCAAGGCGGTGTCCTCCCTGGTGTCCGGCGGTTGCCTGGTCTCGGGAGCCTCGCTGAAGCGCTCGCTGCTGTTCACCGGCGTGCGGATCAACTCCTATTCCGATGTCGAGAACGCGGTGGTGCTGCCCTATGTCAGCATCGCCCGCTCGGCGCGCCTGAAGAATGTGGTCATCGACCGCGGCGTGCAGATCCCGGAGGGGCTGGTGGTCGGCGAGGATCCGGTGCTCGACAACCGGCGCTTCCGCCGCACGGACAAGGGCATCTGCCTGATCACCCAGCCGATGATCGACAGACTCGGCACATGAGGGCATATCCTGCGCCTCTCCCGCCCTGGGTGAGGCTCCTGCCGCGGCGCCGCAGCCCGGACTTTCCAACAGCCGGATCGTAACGGGCCGACGGCCCGGGGCGATCCCTCCCAGCCGGACGATCCGTCCCGCTCGCCAGGACCCATGATCACAGTTCTCGCCGTCGCCTCCGAGATCCATCCGCTGGTCAAGACCGGGGGGCTGGCCGACGTCGTCGGCGCGCTGCCCGCGGCGCTGGCGACGCAGGACGTCGCCGTCACCACGCTGGTGCCCGGCTATCCCGCAGTCATGGCCGCGCTCGAAGCGCCGAAGACGGCGGCGGTGATCGAGGACTGTTTCGGCGGCAAGGGCACGCTGAGGCGGGGCCGGGCGGCGGGGCTCGACCTCTTGGTGCTCGACGCCCCCCATCTCTACGACCGTCCGGGCAATCCCTATCTCGGACCCGACGGCCGCGACTGGCCGGACAACGCCCGGCGCTATGCCGCGCTGTCCTTCGCCGCCGCGGCGGCGGCCCGGGGACTGGCGAAAGGCTACCGGCCCGACATCCTGCATTGCCACGACTGGCAGGCGGCGATGGCGCCGGCTTACCTGCATTATGCCGGCGGAGCGCGGCCGCGGACGGTGATCACCGTGCACAACCTGGCCTTCCAGGGCCAGTACCCTCGCGCCATGCTGCCCGACCTCAGGCTGCCGCTGCAGGCTTTCGCCCTGGATGGGGTCGAATATTACGGCATGATCGGGTTCCTGAAGTCCGGCCTGCATTTCTCCGACCGCATCACCACGGTCTCGCCGCGCTACGCCGCCGAGATCCGCACCGCCGAGGCCGGCATGGGGCTGGAGGGCCTGCTCGCCGGCCGGTCCGACGTCCTGTCCGGCATTGTCAACGGTCTCGACGAACGCGAATGGGATCCGGCCGCCGACCGACGGATCGCGGCCACCTACACCGCGCGCACCCTGGGTCGGCGCGCCGTCAACCGGGCCGAGCTGGAGGCGCGCTTCGGCCTGGAGCCGGGCAACGGGCCGCTGATGTCGGTGGTCAGCCGGCTGACCTGGCAGAAGGGCATGGACATCCTGGCGGAGGCGCTGCCGCATCTCGTCGCCTCCGGCGCGCGCCTGGCCCTGCTCGGCTCCGGCGACAAGGACATCGAGGCCGCCTTCGCCCAGGCCGCCGAGCACTTTCCCGGCCGCGTCGGCGTCGTCTTCGGCTATGACGAGAGCCTGTCGCACAAGCTGTTCGCCGGAGCCGACATGACGCTCGTGCCCTCGCGCTTCGAGCCTTGCGGCCTGACCCAGCTCTACGGCCTGCGCTACGGCTGCGTGCCGGTGGTGGCCCGGGTCGGCGGCCTGTCCGACACCATCGTCGACGCCAACGACGCCGCCCTGGCGCTGAAGGCGGCGACCGGCGTGCAGTTCCAGCCGGTCAATCGGCCGATGCTCGAGGACGCCATTTCCCGCGCCGTCGCCCTGTTCCACGACAGGCCGCTGTGGCAATCGATCCAGAGGCGCGGCATGGGCCTCGATCTGTCCTGGACCTCGCGGGCCGGCGCCTACGCCCGGCTCTACCGGGAGATGCTGGAATGACCGCCGCCTGCCCTCTCACGTCGTGCCGGCTGGATTCCGATGCCTGACACCGCCGCTCTTCTGGCCTTCGCCCTGATCGCGCTCGGCATGGTGCTGACGCCCGGCCCGAACATGATCTATCTCGTTTCCCGCTCGATCTGCCAGGGGCGCAAGGCCGGGCTGGTGTCGCTCGGCGGCGTGGCGGTCGGCTTCCTGTTCTACATGCTGAGCGCCGCCTTCGGCATCACTGCGCTGCTGCTGGCGGTGCCCTACGCCTATGATGCGTTGAAGCTCGCCGGCGCCGCCTATCTGCTCTGGCTGGCCTGGCAGGCGGTGAGGCCCGGCGGGCGCTCGCCGTTCCAGGTCAGGAACCTGCCGGCGGACCCGCCGCGCAAGCTTTTCCTGATGGGGTTGATAACCAACCTGCTCAATCCGAAGATAGCGGTGCTGTATCTGTCGCTGCTGCCGCAATTCATCGATCCGGCCAGGGGCGACGTGTTGTTGCAGCTCCTGATCCTCGGCTCGATCCAGATCGCCATCAGCCTGTCCGTCAACGCCCTGATCGCCACTGCCGCCGGCTCGATCAGCGTCTTCCTTGCCGCCCGCCCGCTCTGGATGCGCCTGCAACGCTGGCTGATGGGCGCGGTTCTCGCGGGCCTCGCCGTCCGCATGGCGACGCAGGCCCAGCGTTAGGGGGCAGGGATGGCTGGGGACGAGATGAGCTCAAAATCGCCGCGTCTCCCCCCAACCCCTATCTGATCGCACACCCAAACCCTTCGACCGTGGAGGTTCAGATGATCCGCACCGTCCCGACCAAGCCCTTCGAGGGCCAGAAACCCGGCACATCCGGCCTGCGCAAGAAGGTGCCGGTGTTCCAGCAGCCCGGCTATGTCGAGAATTTCGTGCAGTCGATCTTCGATTCGCTCGAAGGCTTCGCCGGCGGGACCCTGGTGGTCGGCGGCGACGGACGCTACTTCAACCGCGAGGTGGTGCAGATCGTGCTGAAGATGGCTGCGGCCGCCGGCTTCGGCCGCGTCATGGTCGGGCAAGGCGGGCTCCTGTCGACGCCGGCTGCCTCGGCCGTGATCCGCAAGCACAAGGCCTTCGGCGGCATCGTCCTCTCCGCCTCGCACAATCCCGGCGGACCGGACGGCGACTTCGGCATCAAGTACAACATCGGCAATGGCGGCCCAGCGCCCGAGAAGATCACCAACGCGATCTTCGCCCGCACCGTGGCGATCGCGGAATATCGCATCCTCGACGCGCCCGACGCCGACCTCGACCGGATCGGCACGACGCAGCTCGGCGGCATGACGGTCGAGGTGATCGACCCCGTCGCCGACTATGCCGAGCTGATGCAGTCGCTGTTCGACTTCGATGCCATCCGTGCCCTGTTCCGGTCGGGTTTTCGCATGCGCTTCGACGCGATGTCGGCGATCACCGGCCCCTATGCCCACCGCATCCTGGAGCAGGCGCTCGGCGCCGCGCCCGGCACGGTGGTCCACGGCACGCCGCTGCCGGATTTCGGCGGGCATCATCCCGACCCGAACCTGGTCCACGCCAAGGATCTCTACGACCTGATGATGGGCCCGGATGCCCCCGATTTCGGCGCCGCCTCGGACGGCGACGGCGACCGCAACCTGATCATCGGCCGCGGCATCTTCGTCACCCCGTCCGACAGCCTGGCCCTGCTCGCCGCCAACGCCCATCTGGCGCCGGGCTACGCCAAGGGCATCGCCGGCATCGCCCGTTCCATGCCGACCAGCCGCGCCGCGGACCGGGTGGCGCACAAGCTCGGCGTCGGCATCTACGAGACGCCGACCGGCTGGAAGTTCTTCGGCAACCTCCTCGACGCCGGCATGGCGACGATCTGCGGCGAGGAGAGCGCCGGCACCGGCTCCAACCACGTGCGTGAGAAGGACGGCCTGTGGGCGGTGCTGCTATGGCTCAACATCCTGGCGAAGCGCCGGCAGAGCGTGCTCGACATCGTCCGCGAGCACTGGACGACCTATGGCCGCAATTATTATTCGCGCCACGACTATGAGGAGGTGGCGACCGAGAAGGCCAATGCGGTGGTCGACGCCATCAAGGCGGCGTTGCCGACGTTGCCGGGACGGAGCTTCGGGGGCCTGAAGGTCGAAGCGGCCGACGACTTCGCCTATCACGATCCGGTCGACGGCTCGGATTCGGCCCATCAGGGCCTGCGCGTCCTGTTCGAGGACGGCTCCCGCATCATCTACCGCCTCTCCGGCACCGGCACCGCCGGCGCGACGCTGCGCATCTACATCGAGCGCTTCGAGCCCGACCCGGTGCGGCATGGCCAGGAGACGCAGGCGGCGCTCGCCGACCTGATCGCGCTCGCCCGCCAGCTCGGCGACGTGCCGGGGCATACGGGGATGGCGGAGCCGTCCGTGGTGACGTGAAGCGCAGGGGGCGGGAGGAGCCGGATGCCGCGGGGGCCTGTTTGCGCGCGATCGCAGGCAGTCCCGAGGCCGTCGGCGATGCGCTGCGCAGGCCGCGTGTACGGCGTCAGAGCCGCGGCGCGCAGGCCCGGCGCCGCAGCCCGGTCTCGCCGGCCTGCCAGTCCCGCAGGGCCACGATCCGACGGGCGGTGCGGTCGTTCGGCACCTTCTCGGCCAGGGCGTAGGTCCGCCGCATCAGCGCCTCCGCCAGGGTCTTGCGGTCGCCGAGGGCGGCAAGGTCCGTCCCGGTGATCGGATCGCCGATCGCCACCGGCAGGACGGTGCCGATGCGGTCGCGCACCTCCTTGAAGATCAGCGACAGGCGCAGGGCAAGGTGCACATGGCTGGCGATCTGGAACAGGCGGCTGTTCTGGCCGCCGAAGAACACCGGCACCACCGTCGCCTTCGAGCGCTGGATCAGCTGCGCCGTGAATGGTTGCCAGGGGGCGTCGATGGCTGGCCGGCGGCCGAGCTTGTCGGGTGAGGTGGAGACGCCGCCCGCCGGAAAGACGATGACGCAGCCGCCCGCCTCCAGTCGCTGGCGGGCCAGGGCGCGGGTGCGCAGGTTGGTCCGCATCGCCTCCTCGGTCTCGGCGAAGTCGACCGGCAGCAGGTGCTCCGCCGTCTCCGGCGCATGCAGCAGCACCGCATTGGTCAGGATGACGAAGTCGCGCCGCACCTGCTCGATCAGCCAGGCGATGACGATGCCGTCCAGCACGCCGTAGGGATGGTTCGCCACGATGACGCAGGGGCCGCTTGCCGGAATCTTGGCGATCTGGCTCCGGTCGAAGCGGACGTCGAGCTCGAGTTGGCGCACCGCGGCGGCGAAGAAGCTCTCGCCGGCGACCGGGTTGCGCTGGTTGGCGAGGTAGAGGCGCTTCAGCCGCGGCTGGCCGGTGACGGTCTCGATGGCGCGGATCAGGGCGCGTTTCGGCAGAGAGAACGTCGGGTCGGCATAGGTGAACTGGACGTCGGCCATGACGGATCTATCGATGCTTCCCATGACGGGATGATGACGGGGCGCCGCAGCTTCTCCTACGCGCACGCGCCCCGCGCCGCATCGATCGTACGAGAGGAAACGGAGTGGCGGGTTGTCGCAGCCCCGCCATCGACGACGCCGGTCTGCGCGGCGGCGAGCGCCCGCCGGCGATCAGGCGGCCTGCTCGCGCTCGAGCAGGGCGCGCTTGCGCTCGACGCCCCAGCGATAGCCTGACAGGGCGCCGTCCTGGCGCACGACGCGATGGCAGGGGATCGCCACCGCGATCGCGTTGGCGGCGCAGGCCTGCGCCACGGCACGGACCGATGTCGGCGAGCCGATCCGGGCGGCGATCTCGGCGTAGCTCGCCGTCTCTCCGGCCGGAATCTTGCGCAGAGCCTGCCAGACCCGCTGCTGGAACGCCGTGCCGCGCACGTCGAGCGGCAGGTCGAGGCCGAGCGCCGGCGCCTCGACGAAGCCCACCACCTGGGCCACCAGTGCGTCGAAGGCCGGGTCGCCCCCGACCAGTCGCGCCTTGGGGAAGCGGTCCTGCAGGTCGCGGGCGAGCCGGTCGGGATCCTCGCCGAGAAGGATGGCGCAGACGCCCCGATCGCTGCGCGCGACCAGGATGGAGCCGAGCGAGCACTCGCCGATCGCGAACAGGATCTCGGTGTTGGCGCCGCCGGCGCGATAGTCGGAGGGTTTCATGCCGAGCACCTCGTTCGACGTGGCATAGAATCGGCCGTTGGAGTTGAAGCCGGCATCATAGAGCGCGCCGGTGACGCTGGCGCCCGGACGAGTGAGCTCGTCGCGCACCCGCTTGGCGCGATGGGCGCTGGCATAGGCCTTCGGCGTCACTCCGGTCACCGACTTGAACAGTCGGTGGAAGTAATAGGGGCTGAAGCCGGCTTGCCGCGCCAGGCCGGCAAGGCCCGGCATGTTCTCGCCCGCCTCCTGGGCGGCCTCGATGCGCCGGCAGATCTCGGCGATGACGGCGGCATTCTGCGCCGCCAGCCCGGTCTGGTCCGGCCGGCAGCGCTGGCACGGCCGGAAGCCGGCCTGCTCGGCATCCTCGCAGGTCGCGTGAAAGGCGACGTTCTCCGGCTTGGCCCGCCGCGAGGGGCAGGAAGGCCGGCAATAGACGCCGGTCGAGCGCACGGAATAGTAGAACTGGCCGTCGAAGGTGCGGTCCCGCGCCACGATGGCCTGCCAGCGCGGATCGCTCTGGGTCGCCATGGCGATGGCGGCCGTGCCGGTGGTGATGCTCATGATCGTCGTCTCGTCGCGTCTGGTCATGGGACCTATCTAGGTGGCTCGGCCGCCCGCCGCACTCCGGGTCTTGCTGTCAAATCCGAGACGAGCCCGCCGCCCGCCTTGACATTTCCGGCCCGAGCAGGCCGGTTCCCGCCATGACCATCCTGCCCGGACTGCCCGAACCCCTCGGCATCACTCTGACGGACGGCGGCGCGAATGTCGCGGTCTTCTCCGCCGACGCCGAACGCATCCTGCTCTGCCTGTTCGACATCGATGGTACCGAAACGCGCCTGATCTTGCCGGAGCGCTCCGGCGACGTGCATCATGGATTCATCCCCGGCCTTGCCGCCGGCCAGCTCTACGGGTTTCGTGCCGAAGGCCCCTGGCGGCCGCAGGAGGGGCTGCGCTTCAATCCGGCCAAGCTGCTGATCGACCCCTATGCCACCCGGCTGGTGCGGCCGGAAGGCCTCGCGTCGGCGATGCCGGGGCACGGCATCGAGGGCCTGGACGATCTCGTCCTCGATCCCGTCGATACCGCACCCTTCGTGCCGAAAGGCGTGATCGAGGCTCCGCTCCCTCGCGCCGCGCCGGCGCCCCGGCCGCGTCCCGCGGGCGGGCGCGTCGTCTACGAGCTGCACGTCAAGGGCTTCACCCGGCTGCATCCGGAGATCCCGGAGGCGATTCGCGGCACTTTCGCCGGCCTGGCGCACCCGGCGGCGATCCGTCATCTCGTCGAGCTGGGCATCACCACGGTGGAGCTGATGCCCGCCGCGGCCTGGCTGGACGAGCGCCATCTGCCCGGCCTCGGCCTGTCGAATTCCTGGGGCTACAACCCGATCTGCTTCCTGGCGCCGGATCCGCGCCTGGCCCCCGGCGGCATGGCCGAGGTGGCCGACGCTGTCGCCGCCCTGCACGCGGCCGGACTGGAGGTGATCCTCGACGTCGTGTTCAACCACACCGCCGAGAGCGACGAGCGCGGCCAGACCCTGTCGCTGCGCGGCCTCGACAACCGCACCTACTACCGGCTGCGCGAGGATCCGCGCTTCTATGTCAACGATACGGGCTGCGGCCACACGCTGGCGCTCGACCGGCCGGCGCCGCTGCGCCTGGTCATGGATGCGCTGCGCCATTGGGTCGAGGCCGGCGGCATCGACGGCTTCCGTTTCGACCTCGCCCCGGTGCTCGGACGCACCGCCACCGGGTTTCACCGCGATGCGCCGCTGTTCGCCGCCATCGACCAGGACCCCTTGCTGCGCGGCCGCATGATGCTGGCGGAGCCCTGGGACATCGGTCCCGGCGGTTATCGGCTCGGCGGCTTTCCCGCGGCATGGGGCGAATGGAACGACCGCTATCGCGATGATGTCAGGCGGTTCTGGCGCGGCGACGGCGCCATCGGCGCCCTGGCGACGCGACTCGCCGGTTCGCAGGACATTTTCGGCCCGTCCCGTCGCAAGCCCTCCTGCGGCGTCAATTTCGTCGCGGCCCATGACGGTTTCGCCCTGGCCGACGTGGTTGCGTTCTCCGACAAGCACAACGCGGCCAATGGCGAGGGCAACCGCGACGGCCATGCCGGAGAGGTCGCCTGGAACAACGGCGTCGAAGGCCCGAGCGCGGATCCGGGCGTCGTCGCGGCGCGCCGGCGTGACATCAAGGCGCTGCTGGCGACGCTGATGGTCTCGCGCGGCACGCCGATGCTGACCATGGGCGATGAGTTCGGCCGCAGCCAGCACGGCAACAACAACGCCTATGCCCAGGACAATGCGACGACCTGGGTCGACTGGGCCGGCCTCGATGCCGGCCTGCTCGGCTTCGCCCGCGACCTGATCGCGCTGCGCCGCAGCCTGCCGGCCCTGACCGAGGATCGCTGGCTCACCGGCGCGGCCGGGGAGGATGGCGCGCCGGACGTTGCCTGGCTCGGCCCGCAGGGGCCGGTCACCGGGACCGGCTGGAGCGACGCAGGGGCGCGGACGCTCGGCATGCTGCTTGCCCCGCAACGTGTCGAGGCAGCCCGCGTCGTGGTCTGGCTCCATGCCGGCCGCGAGCCGATCCGGGTCGTCCTGCCCGAGGCCGCTCCGTCGCGGCGTTGGCGGCTGGCGCTACGCTCCGACGGCCCGGCGCCGGCGGGCGAGGACGCCTTGTTCTCGGGCTTCGACCAGGCCGCGCTCGAAGCCCGCTCCGTCACTGTCTTCGTCGAGGAGAGCGGTCGGTCGGCGCCGCGCGGCGGGGATGTCGATCCTGCCTTTCTCGACCGGCTGGCCGAGCTCGCCGGCATCGCGCCCGACTGGTGGGAGGTTTCGGGCAGGCATACGCGCGTGTCGCCCGACACCAAGCGCGCCCTGCTCGGAGCCATGGGCCTGCCCTGCGCCACCATGGCCCAGGCCCGCGACAGCCATGAACGCCTCGCCGCCCTGTCGGCGCCGGCCGCGACGCGCCGGCGCTGCTTCGTGCCGGCCGCGCTGGCGGATGGCGGCCGGCGTTTCGGCCTGTCGGCCCAACTCTACACCCTGCGCCGCGTGGGCGACCAGGGCGTGGGCGACTTCACCACGCTGCGCCGCCTGGCGGAGGCGGCCGCGGACCGGGGCGCGGCGACGGTGGCGCTCAACCCGCTGCACGCCATGTTCCCCTCCGACCGCGACCGCGCCAGCCCGTACCAGCCGTCCGACCGGCGCTTCCTCGATCCGATCTATCTCGATCTCGACGCCGTGCCGGAGGTCGACGTCGCCCGGGACCTGCGCGTTGCGGCCGATGCAGGCGGGGAGGGCCGGCTGGTCGACTGGGCCGGCGTCTGGCGCCGCAAGCGGGCCGTGCTGGAGCGTTGCTTCGAGGCCGCGCGCAGGCGTCCGGAGCGCTGGGCCGCGGTCGAGGCCTTTCGCGCCGCGGGCGGCGAGGCGCTGGCGCGCTTCGCCCTGTTCCAGGCGCTGGAGGAAGAAGCCGGCGGCACCGCCTTCCCCGCCGATCACGGATCGTGCACGCCCGAGCGTCGGCGCGCCGCCGACTTCGCCGTCTACCTGCAGTTCCTTGCGGACGAGCAACTGGCGCGGGCGGCCGCGAGCGGCCTTCCCGTCGGCCTCTACCGCGACCTCGCCGTCGGCGCCGCGCCGGACGGCGCCGAGGTATGGAGCGCACCCGATGCCTTCATGAAGGGCGTCACCGTCGGCGCCCCGCCCGATCCCTTCTCCGCCGCCGGCCAGATCTGGAACATCCCGCCGCTCGACCCCGTCGCGCTGCAGGCGAGCGGCTATGCGCATTTCCGCGCATTGCTGCGTGCCAACATGCGCCATGCCGGGGCCTTGCGCATCGACCACGCCATGGCGCTGACCCGCCTCTTCATCGTGCCCGAGGGCGCCTGCGCCGCCGAAGGGGCCTATGTCCGCTTTCCGCTGGAAGGCATGCTCGACGTGCTGGCGGAGGAGAGCGCCCGCGCCTCCTGCCTCGTCATCGGCGAGGACCTCGGCACCGTGCCCGAAGGCTTTCGCGAGCGCATGGCGGCGGCCGACGTGTTCTCCTACCGCGTGCTGTTCTTCGAACGTGACGGCGACGTTTTCCGTCCGCCGGAGATCTATCCGGCCAAGGCGGTTGCCTGCGTCGCCACGCACGACCTGCCGACCCTGAAGGGCTGGTGGACCGGCGCAGACCTTGCCCTCGGCCGCAGCCTTGGGCGTAGCGTGCCGGAGGGTGCGGGGGCGGAACGCGAAGCCGACAAGCTCGCCCTCCGCGCCCTGGCAGGCGAGGGCGGGGACGACCTCGCCCCGGCCCTGTCCGGCGCCATCCACGGCGTCCTCGCCGCCTCGCCCGCCGCCCTGGTGCTGGCGCAGGTCGAGGACCTTGCCGGGGAGATCGAGCCGGTCAACGTGCCCGGCACCGACCGGGAGTATCCGAACTGGCGCCGGCGGCTGGACGTCGACGTGGACGGGGTGCTTCAGACCGAGGAGGCGCAGGCCGTGCTTGCCGCCATGCTGCAGGAGGGGCGGTAGCGGACGCGGCGATGACGTCGCGTCGCCAGGCGACGACGTTGCGCCAGCGGGCCGGTCCGGCCCTGGCGCTGGTCATTTGATCTTCGGAATGCTTAGCTGGGCGGGCCCTGTCTCCAGCCCGTGCTTCTGAGGCGTGTTATGTGGCGTGCTCTGGCGTCCATTCTCGTGGTCGTCGCGTCCATGATTGGCTCCATGGCCTTGGCCAGGGATCGCCCTCCAGGATACTTCGAAGCCAAGCAGGCCTTCGAGGCGCTCCCGGTCGACGATCGCCTCCAGCTTCAGATCATGTTGACCGCGGCGGGATACTGGCCGGCGGTTCCGAATGTTCAGTTTAACGGAAGGATATTCGATGCCATTTCTCAGTTCCAGGCAGAAGCCGGCTTCCAGACGACCGGATTCTTGACTTCGTTTCAAAGGGAGCGGCTCTGGGAGAAGGCGTCTCCCGCACTGTCCAACTGGGGAATGCGGAAAATTTCGCTTCCGGGACGAGGTGCGCAGATCTGGGCGCCACTCGGTCTGGGGCTGACGTCGCGGGTAACCGCGAACGGTCTGTCCTTCAGTGACGTGAACGGTCATTTCAGACTGGACTTCGAACACTACGACCACGTGACCATCAATGGCGCTTTCAACGCGTGGCTGGCGGCAATTGCCCGTGTTGGCGGCTTCGTAAAGTACAAGGTCGTAAAGACAGACTTTTACGCCATATCCGCCCAGAATGGGATGACATCGTCTTACATGCGCGGGCATGCCGACGCGTCCGGCATCACGGGATTCTTCGTCAGCTATGACAACAGCGATTCGTCACTTCGTGGCGACCGCCTGGAGGTGCTGATTTCCGCGTCGCTGTGGTCCGCGATGTCGCCGCGTGCGCCCTCCCTGTCTCTGCCCCGCGTCGCCGACCCTGCCCTGTCCGCCCCGCCCGCTCCGAGTCCGGTTTCGGGCGAACCTTCGCCGCCAGCTTCCAAGCCAGCTCCCACGTCATCGTCCGGGACGGCGTTCTTCGTCAGCAATGACGGGCATCTTCTCACCAATGCCCATGTGGTGGATGACTGCAGGACGGTCAGTGTCGCTGGCCCCGGCGGCCTCGTCCCGGTTCGCATGCTTGCCCGCGACACCACAAACGATCTTGCCCTGTTGAAGTCCGATCTCAAGGCTCCCCGGGTTGCACAGTTTCGGGCCGGCCTTCGTCTCGGGGAGGCTGTCGCGGCGTTCGGCTATCCGTTGACTGGCATGCTGTCGACGTCGGGCAATTTCACGCTCGGCAACATCACCGCCCTGTCCGGATTGGGGGATGACACGCGGTTCGTGCAGATCTCTGCCTCGGTCCAGCCGGGCAACTCCGGCGGGCCGCTGGTCGATGCCAGCGGCAATCTTGTCGGTGTGGTTTCGTCAAAGCTAAACGCGCTGAAAGTCATGCTCGCGACGGACGGCGACATACCGCAGAACGTCAATTTTGCGATCAAGGGATCCGCCGCCATGACCTTCCTGGAGAGCAATGGTGTAGCGTTCCAGACCGGCACGGCGGGGCCTGCCCTGGCTCCCGCTGATCTCGCCGATGTTGCGAAAGCCTTGGGAATATTTGTGAAATGCAGCCGGAATTGAGCGGGCGGCTCCAGATGAGATGGGCAGACGCGATGGCATGGGCGTTGGGAGCCGTGGCCGCGTTCAGCTTCGCCAGCCCCGCCCATGCCGAGGCCCGCCCGGCGAACACGCTCAAGGAGATGTGGGCGGCGCTGGAATCCTGCCTCGGCGAGACGCGCGGCCTGGAGGGCTCGGAGATCACCCTGGTGTTCAGCCTTCGGCGCGACGGCTCGCTGATCGGCAAGCCGCGCATCAGCTATTCGAAGCTGCCCGACGACGTCGAGGCCCAGAAGCAGCTCGTCGGCAGCGTGGCGCTGGCCCTCAGCCGGTGCCTGCCCCTGCCGATCACCGACGGGCTGGGCGGCGCCATCGCCGGCCGGCCGCTGTCGATCCGCCTGGTGATCCCCAGGCGCGAGACGGGGGCCTGAGCGCCGACTACTCCGTAACGTAGGGGCGGTAGTGCTCGGGGGTCTCGTCGAGCAGGTCGAAGGCCCGGTCCATGTGATAGGCGAGCCTGGTCGATGCGAGCGCAGCGTCGCCCGCATCGAGCGCATCGAGGACGGCGAGGTGCTCCACCACCACCACCGGCAGGCGGTCCGGATTGCCCGACAGCCGGGTGAAGCGCCCGAGCTTGGTCTTGGCTGCCAGGATCGTGCTCCAGACGCCTTCGCGCTCGGCGAACACCGAGAAGGCATGGTGCAGCCGTTCGTCCTCGCGATGGAATAGCTCGATGTCGCCTGCGGCGATCGCCGCCTCCTGCGCCGAGACGATCCGGCGCGCCGCCTCGCTCTTGGCCGGCGTCCACAGGCGGGCGGCGTCGGCGAGCACGGCCAGTTCGAGGTGGCGGCGGACGAAATGGCTGTCGCGGATGCTGGACAGGCGGATCGGCGCGACGAAACTGCCCTGCTGGGGGTAGACGTCGATCAGGCCTTCCTCGGCCAGGCGCACCACCGCCGAGCGCACCGGCGTGCGCGACACGCCGAAATGGCGGCACATGCGGTTCTCGCTGATCGAAGTGCCGGGCAGCAGGCGGACGCTGACGATCGCTTCCCTGAGCGCGTCGAAGACCTGGTCGGCCACGGGGCTCCGGCGGTCGAGCTTGAAGTCGATCTGCAGGGCGTCTTCGGTTTCGGTCTGCGGCAACGTCGGCGCGTCCATGCGCACAGCTTTCGTTCCCTCTCTCCGCCGGCTCGGAAGCGGCGTGCCGGCAGGAAAGCCGATTGTGTTCCAGGGGCTTGTATACTAGGGTCCAGGCACCCCGTGCAAGCCGAGACTGCGCGAGCGGACGGCCCGGGCAAGACAAGACTGCTGGAGGAGACGAACGCATGCCTCGCTATGGCGAACTCATCATCGCCGCCGCCGCCCTGTTCGTGAGCGGCGCGGCGCAAGCGGCCGACGACACCAAGGTCGCCCTCGTTCCCGGCGGCCCGCATCCCTATTTCGCCGCCTGGGAGAAGGCCGGGCAGGATGCGGCCAAGGAGTTCAAGCTCGGCGCCGCCGACTACAAGGTCCCGCAGAAATGGGAGCTCAGCCAGCAGAACGAGCTGCTCGAGAGCCTCGTCACCCAGGGCTACAATGCTTTCCTGATCTTCCCGGGCGATCCCGTCGGTTCGGTCTCGACCGTGGCCGAGCTGGCCGACACCGGCGCCCCGGTGCTGGCCGTGGCGGGCTGTCTGAAGGACCCGTCCAAGGCCGCCTTCTGCCTTGGCACCGACACCGGCAACTCCGCCTATCTCGGCACCAAGGAGCTCCTGAAGGCGCTCGGCGGCGGCAAGAAGCGCATCGCTCATTTCACCGGCTTCCTGGTCGACCCGAACACGCAGCTGCGCATCGATGCGGTCGAGAAGGCGGCGAAGGAAGGCGGGGCCGAGGTCGTCCAGGTCATCGCCGACATCGACGCGCCGGAGCCGGCGGAGGAGAAGATCAACGCCTATCTCGCCGCCCATGCCGGCGAGGTCGACGGCATCGTCACCACGGCCTGG
Source organism: Labrys sp. Lb11 (assembly GCF_057554225.1). NCBI lineage: Bacteria > Pseudomonadati > Pseudomonadota > Alphaproteobacteria > Hyphomicrobiales > Xanthobacteraceae > Labrys > Labrys sp. Lb11. Next base: position 356,649 of record NZ_BAAJOT010000008.1, on the reverse strand, counting down.
GTGCCGGCCGTCGTCGCCTCCAACGCCCTGCGCAAGATCGGCGACAAGCGCATCAAGATGGTCGGCATCGACCATGACGAGGTCGTGCTCAAGGCGATCAAGGACGGCTTCGTCACCGGCACCATGCTGCAGAACCCCTATGGCCAGGGCTATATCGGCTCCTGGGCGGTGGACCGGCTGCGCAACGGCTGCACCGTCAAGGCCGACGCGCCGTTCAAGTCCAACGCGCTGACGGCGAAGTTCATCGATTCCGGCACCGTCTTCGTCGACGCGGCCCAGGTCGACAACTACGTCTCGGCCATGCAGGGCATCACCAAGGAACTCTTCGCCACCTTCGAGAAGACCTATTTCGACTGCAAGTGACCGTAGCCGGGGCTAGCCCCGACCGGCGGAGCGGGATCGCCGTATCCTCATGCTCCGCCGGCCGCAGGTCCGTCGATGCACGCCGATGACATCCCCATGACCAGCTCCGCCAGTCCGAGAACCGCCAAGCCCGCATCTCCGGCCGGTATGCGGTTCTATCTCACCAACGAGTTCGGGCTTCTCGTCCTGATCGTGCTGTTCGCCACCGTCTTCGGCGCGCTGACCCAGGGCTTCCTGTCGAGCTTCAACCTGTTCACGCTCGGCCGCGTCGCCGCGGTGAATGTGATGATCGGCTTCTCGATGATGGTCGTCATCGTCACCGGCGGGCTCAACCTGGCGGTCGGGGCCATCGGCGTGTGCGCCGCCATGGCCTGCGGCTGGCTGATCGAGGTGGCCGGCCTGCCCTGGCCGCTTGCCGTGATCGGCGCGCTGGCGCTCGGGGCGGGGCTCGGCTTCCTCAACGGTTTCGCCGTCGTCCGCACCGGCCTGCACAGCTTCATCATCACGCTCGCCAGCATGAGCATCTTCTTCGGCGTGATGATCTTCCTGACCCGGGCCCAGTCCTTCCGCGCCTTGCCGCCGTCGTTCTCCGAGTTCGGCCGCACCCGTCTGATCGGCGCAGTCTCGCCGCTGCTCGTGGTGGCGATCCTCGTCGGCCTCGCCCTGATCGTCATGTACCGCTACACCGCGCTCGGCCGCGAGATGCTGGCCGCCGGCGCCAAGCCGCAGGCCGCCGAGCTATCGGGCGTGCGGGTCGGCCGCATCTTCATCGTCTGCCACATGCTGTCGGGCGGCCTGGCGGCGCTCACGGCGCTGCTTGTCGTCGCGCGCAACGGCGCTGCCATCCCCTCCATGGCCGGCCAGCTCGGCCAGGACTGGCTGCTGCCGGCCTTCCTGGGACCGGTGCTCGGCGGCACGCTGCTCAGCGGCGGCCGGGTCTCGGTGGTCGGCACCTTCCTCGGCGCCGTTCTGGTGACCATGCTCACCAACGGGCTGCTGCTGCTCAAGGTCGGCGAGTTCTGGGTGCAGGCCTGCCTGGGCGCGGTGCTGCTGATCGCCGTGCTGATCGACAAGGGCCGCCGGTCCTTCCTGGCCCATCGGAGGATCGCGTGATGCAGTCCATCCTCCGCAGCGAATGGTTCGGGCCGCTGGCGGTGCTGGCCGTGGCCGTGGTGGGGATCGGCGCCTTCAACCCCTCCTTCCTCTCGCCGCTGAACATCCAGGTGCTGCTGCTGGCGATCTCGATCAACATGCTGATCGCCTTCTCGCAGATGATCATTATCGCCATCGGCCAGATGAACCTGGCCGTCGGCGCCATCGGCGGCCTGGTCGCGATCAGCTTCGCCGGCATGATGCAGGTCTGGGGCCTGCCGGCGCCGCTCGCGGCCGCCGCCGCGCTCGGCATCGGCCTCGTCGCCGGCCTCGTCAACGGCTGCTTCATCGCCTGGACCGGCATCTCCGCCTTCGTTATCACCCTGGCGACCCTGTCGGTGTTCAAGGGGCTGAACCTCGCGATCACCAAGGCGCAGCCCTTCTACGGCGTGCCCGACGGCGTCAAGGCTTTCGGCGCCACCACGATCGTCGGGCCGCTGCCCTGGCTGGTGCTGCCGGCGGCCATTGTCTTCGTCCTCACCTGGTACCTGCTCAACCGGCTGCCGCTCGGCCGCCAGATCCTCGCCGTCGGCGGCAATCCGCATGCGGCCGAGCTGTCGGGCATCTCGGTGCCGGGCACCGTGATCACCGCCCATGCCATCTCCGGCGTGCTGGCGGCGCTCGCGGGCATCGCCCTGGTGGCGCGGCTGCAGATCGGCCAGCCGACCATCGGCGACGACTGGCTGATCCTCTCCTTCGCCGCGCCGGTGATCGGCGGAGCGGCGCTGTCGGGCGGCCATGTCAGCGCCGGGGCCACGGTGATCGGCGTGGCGATCGTCGCCGTCATCACCCAGGCGCTGGTGCTGTTCCACATCGACCCCTTCCTGGTGCAGGTCGTGCTCGGCGCCCTGATCCTGTGGGCGGTCGGGGTCAACCGCTGGCGCGAGGTGCGGCTGGCCCGCATGTCCGGGAGCCTCTGACCATGGCCGAATCCCTGTTCGAGGCGCGCGGCGTCGCCAAGTTCTTCCCGGGCGTGAAAGCCCTGGAGAACGTCTCGCTCACCCTCGCCAAGGGCTCGATCCATGCCCTGCTCGGCGAGAACGGCGCCGGCAAGTCGACCCTGATCAAGATGATCACCGGCGTGCACCGGCCCGACGAGGGCGAGCTTTCCCTCGACGGCAAGCCGCTCGTGCTGGCGAGCCCCCGCCATGCCATGGCGATGGGCATCGGCGTCGTCCATCAGGAGCGCAACCTGATCCCGCGCTTCTCGGTCGGCGAGAACATCATGCTCGAACAGCTCGGCGGCCATCCGCTGCGGCCGATCGACTATGCCAGCGTCAATGCGCAGGCCAGGCGCTGGCTCGACGTGCTGGGCCTCGACGTCGACCCCGCCACGCCGGTCTCCCGCCTCAGCGTCGCCAAGATGCAGCTGGTCGAGATCGCCAAGGCGCTGTCGCTGCGCTCGCGCGTGCTGCTGCTCGACGAGCCGACGGCCTCGCTGACGCCGCACGAGACCGTGGCTCTGTTCGCGCTGCTCAGGAAGCTGCGCGACGAGGGCGTCGGCATGCTGTTCGTCAGCCACAAGCTGGAGGAGGTGCAGGAGATCTGCGACGCGGTCACCGTGCTGCGCGACGGCCGCAACGCCTGCGAGAGCCGGCCGATGGCCGGCCTCGGCCGCCAGGACCTGGTGCGCCTGATGATCGGCCGCAGCGAGCAGATCCCGGACTGGCCGGAGCGCGACCGCAGCGGCGCCGAGCCGGCGCTGGAGCTGCGGAAGGTGGCGACCCCGCTCGGCCATCGGGACATCGACCTGACCGTGCGCCGCGGCGAGATCGTCGGGCTCTACGGGCTGGTCGGCGCCGGCCGCACCGAACTCGCCAAATCGATCATGGGCCTGTTCCCGGCGACCTCGGGCAGCATCCTGGTCGACGGCAAGCCGGTGACGATCGCCAGCGTCGCGGACGCCATCCACACCCACCGCATCGGCTATGTCAGCGAGGACCGCAAGCAGGAGGGGCTGATCCTGATGCATTCGGTGCTCGACAATGCCGGCATCGCCATCTGGCGCCGCATCGCCCGCCGGGCCGGCCTGATCACCGACCAGGCCGTGCGCGCCGTGGCCGAGCCCTTCATCCGCAAGCTGGAAGTGCGCACGCCCTCGCTCGACCAGCTCGTCGGCAACCTCTCCGGCGGCAACCAGCAGAAGATCAGCGTGGCGAAATGGCTGGCGGCCGGCGTCCGCCTGCTCATCGTCGACGAGCCCTCCGTCGGCATCGACATCAAGACCAAGGCCTACCTGCACGAATTGCTGCGCGATCTCTCCGAGAGCGGCACCGCCATCCTGCTGATCACGAGCGACATGCCGGAGATGATCGCTCTTGCCGATCGCATCGTCGTCATGAACGACTACCGTCTCGAAGGCGAGATCCGCAACACCCGCGACTATCAGGCGATGAGCGAGGGGATCATGAACCTGATCCACCGCGTCGAGGCGGCATAAGGGGGGCCGGCGAGGCCCTCGTCCGGCGCCACATTATCGTCCTGACGGTCGCGGCCCCTTGCCCTCGGCTTCCGGCCTCGCCATGCTGCGCGCCGACAAGAAGCGGCCCAAGGGAGCGCCATGCCCACCTACGTCCTCGCCATCGACCAGGGCACGACGTCGTCTCGCGCCATCCTGTTCCGGCCCGACCTGACGGTCGCCGCCTCGGCCCAGCAGGAGTTCGCGCAGCATTTCCCGGCTTCGGGCTGGGTCGAGCACGAACCGGAGGACATCTGGGATTCGGTGGTGGCGGTCTGCCGGGCCGCCATGGCGAAGGTCGGCGCCGGCGCCGGAGACATTGCCGCGATCGGCATCACCAATCAGCGCGAGACCACGCTGGTCTGGGACCGCGGGACCGGCAAGGCGATTCATCGGGCCATCGTCTGGCAGGACCGGCGCACCGCCGACATCTGCGCCGGTCTCAAGCAGGCCGGCCAGGAGCCCGGGGTGAGTGCGCGGACCGGGCTGCTGCTCGATCCCTATTTCTCCGGTACCAAGGCGGCCTGGATCCTCGACCATGTCGACGGCGCCCGCGCCCGGGCCGAGGCGGGGGAACTCGCCTTCGGCACCGTCGACACCTATCTCCTCTGGCGGCTGACCGGCGGCAAGGTGCATGCGACGGACGCCACCAACGCCTCGCGCACGCTGCTCTACGACATCCATGAGGGGCGTTGGCGTGACACGCTGCTGCATCTCTTCCGCGTGCCGCGCTCCATCCTGCCGGAGGTCAGGGATTCCTCCGCCGACTTCGGCGAGACCGTGCCGGAACTCTTCGGCGGCCGGATTCCGATCTGCGGCATCGCCGGCGACCAGCAGGCCGCGACGGTCGGCCAGGCCTGCTTCGCGCCCGGCATGATGAAGTCGACCTACGGCACCGGCTGCTTCGCCCTGCTCAACACCGGCGCGGAGGCGGTGGCCTCGAAGAACCGGCTGCTCACCACCATCGCCTACCAGATCGACGGCAAGCCGACCTATGCGCTGGAGGGCTCGATCTTCATCGCCGGCGCCGCCGTGCAGTGGCTGCGCGACGGTCTCGGCATCATCGGCAACGCTGCGGAGACCGGGCCGCTGGCCGACGCGGCCGACCCGGGCCAGAACGTTTATCTCGTTCCGGCCTTCACCGGCCTCGGCGCGCCCTACTGGGACGCGGAGTGCCGCGGGGCGCTCTACGGCCTGACGCGCGGCACCGGCCGGGCCGAGTTCGCGCGGGCGGCGCTGGAGGCGGTCTGCTACCAGACGCGCGACCTCCTGGAGGCCATGCGCGGCGACTGGGGCGAGGCGCGCGAGACCGTGCTGCGCGTCGACGGCGGCATGGTCGCCTCCGACTGGACCATGCAGTGCCTGGCGGATATCCTCGCCGCCCCGGTCGACCGGCCGAAGGTGCGGGAGACGACGGCCGTTGGGGCGGCCTATCTCGCCGGACTGCGGGCGGGCATCTATCCCGGGCTGGAGGAGTTCGCGCGCGGCTGGGCCCTGGATCGCCGCTTTGCGCCTCGGCTCGACGCCGCCGCGCGCGAGGCCAAATATGCCGGATGGAAGGATGCCGTGCGGCGGACGCTGACCGCCGGGTGACCGGCGCGGGGCCGGTGGCCGTTCCGGCCGTGCCGCCCCGCTGCGACTTCGACATTCCCCGGAAGATGGAAGGACTTGCCATGACAAACCGCGTGTTCGGCTCCTATGACGGCATCGATATCATCGAGGCCGCCATCCGCTCGGAAGCCGGAGCGGAGGCCAGGATTATCACCTGGGGCGGTGCGGTGCGCGACCTGATCGTGCCGGCCAAGGCCGGACCGCAGCGCGTCGTGCTCGGCTTCGAGGAGTTCGACCACTACCGCTACCACTCGCCGCATTTCGGCTCGAACCCCGGCCGCTTCGCCAACCGCATCGCCAATGGCCGCTTCACGCTCGACGGCGTCCTCTACGAGCTCGACCGCAAGAACAACAGCCCGCACACCCTGCATGGCGGCACCCACGGGTTCGGCGTTCGCCCCTGGTCGATCGTGTCGCAGGACAGCCGGTCCGTGACGCTCGCCCTGGTCTCCGAGGACGGCGACATGGGCTTTCCCGGCCGCCTCCTCGCCACCTGCCGCTACACCCTGCTGGAGCCGGCGACGCTCAGGGTCGAGTACAGCGCCGTCACCGACAAGCCGACGCCGGTCAACCTGGCGCATCATTCCTACTTCAACCTCGACGGTTCGCCCGACATCCTCGACCATCACCTGTCGATCGCCGCCGATTTCTACACGCCGACCGATGCCGACCTGATCCCGACCGGCGAGATCCGGGCCGTCGAGGGCACGCCCTACGACTTCCGCGCCGACCGCCCGATCCGGCTCGACGTCGACGGCCAGCAGATGCATTACGACACCAACTTCGTGCTGCGCAGCGCGCGCCAGCTCGGCCATGCCGCCACTGCCTGGTCGCCGAAGAGCGGCGTCACGCTCGAAGCCTGGACGACCGAGCCCGGCGTGCAGCTTTACGATGCGGCCAAGCTCAACCCGCCGGTGCCGGGCCTCGGCGGCGTGCAGTACGGCCCCTATGGCGGCTTCTGCCTGGAGGCGCAGCTCTTCCCCGACGCGCCCAACAAGCCGCATTTCCCGTCTTCGATCCTGCGGCCGGGCGAGGTCTACCGGCAGACGACGGAGTATCGGTTCGGGCGCGGCTGATCGCCGGCATCCACGCGGCCGGCCATCAGCCGGCGCAAGCCTGCCTTAACACCCGCCTGCCATCCTTGCCGCCGGTTCCATCGGCCTCGGAGGTGGCATGATCGTCGGGCGTCGTTCTCTCCTCGCTGCCGGAGCGGGGAGCCTGGCTGTGGCTGCTGCGACGCCGGTCCGGGCCGCGAGCCTCGGCCTGAAGCCGGGCGGCGGCGACCAGAGCGCCGCCTTCGCCCGGGCCGTGGCCTCCGCCGCTGCCGCCGGCCGGGCGCTGGCGCTCGATCCCGGCACCTATCGCATCGCGCGCGTCGCCCTGCCTTCGGGGGCGCGCATCGCCGGCGAGCCAGGCGCGACCCGGCTCCTGGCCGCCGGGCCCGGCCCGATCCTGCGCGGCGAAGGCGGCAAGTCCGTCGCCCTGTCGGGCCTCGCCTTGGACGGCGGCCGGGCGGCGATGGAGGCCGGGGAGGGGCTGCTCACCCTTGCCGGCGTCGCAGCCGTGGACATCCGCGACTGCCGCTTCCAGGCGACGCCCGGCACCGGCGTCGTCCTGCAGCGTTGCGGCGGGCTGGTCGAGGCCTGCGTGGTCGAGGATGCGCGGACAGCCCTGTTCGCCAACGACTCCACCGGCCTGCGCATCGCCGCCAACCTCGTGCGCAACTGCGGCGACAACGGCATCCTCGTGCACCGCAGCGAGAAGGGCTATGACGGCACGCTGGTCGTGCACAACCGCATCGAGAGCATCCGCGCCGACGACGGCGGGCTCGGCTGGAACGGCAACGGCATCAACGTCTATCGGGCCGGCCATGTGGTGGTGGCGCAAAATGTCATCCGGGACTGCGCCTTCAGCTTCATTCGCGCCAATTCCGGCGATGCCGTGCAGATCCTCGGCAATTCCTGCGACAGCGCCGGCGAGACCGGCATCTACAGCGAATTCTCGTTCGAGGGTGCGGTGATTGCCCAGAACGTGGTCGAAAGGGCCGCCAACGGCATTTCGGTGGTCAATTTCGACAGGGGCGGCCGCCTCGCCACGGTGCAGGGCAACATCGTCCGCAGCGCCTTTCGCCGCATCCTGCCCGAGGGCGGGCGCGAGAGCTACGGCTCCGGCATCGCCATCGAGGCGGACGCGACCGCGACCGGCAATGTCGTCGAAGCCTGCCCGACCGCCGGCTTTTCCCTCGGCTACGGCAATTTCCTGCGCGACGTCGTGCTGAGCGGCAATGTCGCCCGGCAATGCGGCATGGGGGTCCGCATCACGGTGGCGGAGGCGGCGCGCAACGCCCTCGTCACCGGCAATGTCTTTTCCGGCTGCGTCGACGGTGCCGTGGTCGGCTACGAGTGGGAGCGCAGGGCCACCGGCGACCTGGCGGTCGAGGGCACGGGCGCCTTTCCCGGCATCACCGTCGCCGGCAACAGCGTGCGCTGAAACGGCGGTCGTCGGACTGTCGCCAGAGACACGAGGCGGCCTGCCTGCCTATCCGAGGGCGGCGAAATGCGGTAAAAGTCGCACGGACGGACGAAGGATCATGCCCCTGCAGTATATCGGCAGCAAGAAGCACAAGCGCTGGATTCCGGGGGGAGCATCGGGGTCGATCTGCCCGGACTGGACGCATATGGTGGGCGACCACGGCTTCGGCGGCGTGGAGCCGGAGCAATGGGAGAGGTGGCCCGCGACGCGAGCACAGGAGATGTTGAGTCGAAGCATAGAGCACGGCCGCCAGCGCTATGCCTCAGCAAACGGAATAGCATTCTGTGCTCAGTTGACTGGGAGCTCGAGTTGGCACGGCTATCCGATCCCGTGGCAGCGTGTGCCGACCGAGGTTCAGGACAGCCTCATCGCGACGGGGCAGGTCAGCGCTGCGGAGATCCGCCAGGGCCTGAGGAGGCAAAAGGGCGTGAACATTGATCGCGACAAAAAATGGGCGCTCACATCCGATGACGAATGACTGCGCCACCTTCGGGACCGCTGGGCGGTTTCAGATCAGCTTGGCGTGGCTGCGGGATGACGAGCCCGTGTCGCGCCGGCCGATGGAGCATGGCTGGTCGATGGGGGCACTCACGCTGACCGTCGCCGGCGTCAATTTGACCGCCCATCGGGTCGGGGCTGACACCCAGGACCGAGTGATCTGGTATCTTGGGCCGTTCTTGCATTGGTTGGCCGAAAATTGGCTCCCGGTGTTCCACGAAGAAAAATTTCCGTGGCATGAACGATCTGCCGATCCGGCCGCCGAAGCCGGCAGCGAGGCAATCGCGCGCTTTGCCGCGATCGGGGCGGCCGCTGCGGGGCAGCTTGAGGCTGCTAAGGCCTGGTACCGGCGGCATGGCATTGCCAACGGGTCCGCAGGCGGGCTGTTCCCGGATATCGTGTTGCGGCGTTTTGCCGACGACGTTGAAGTCTCTTGGACGGCTTCCCCTCCGCCATTCGCACCAAAAGGATTCAGCTTCGAGACGGAACCTGGAGTCGCCCGCCTGGCAGTTGCCGATGTCGCAGAACCGCTGTCCCAGTTGTTGGACTGGGTGCGATTCTCTCCGCCCGCGCTGGATAGCACTGCCTTCCAGGCGGATTGGAACGCTCTGGTGAGCAAGATCGATGCACTCGATCGCCTTACACCCGAGCGGTTCAATGCAGCGATGATGGCCGAACAACTGTTGGAGAAGGTACGGGCATCGTTCCACAGAGGCGGGCATGACGAGCTTCTTGCGCCTAGGCTTGGCAAGGGCGGCCGGTTTGTGCAGGAACAGGCTCCTGCGGTGGCGATGTTCGGCGGCTTGGATGCAAGCTTGTCGGACGGCGATATCGTGGTGCTCAGGGATGTGCTGATTGCGGCGATGCATGGTCAGATGGGAGAGCCTTTACGCTCCCTTGTCGAGAACGCACCGCTTCGCATAAAGCCTTGGCAGGACGGATACGATCTGGCCGAGAATTTGCTGGACTGGATAGAGGCAAGCGTGCCGAACCTAATCTCTAGCGGCTTCGTCGATGTTCAGGGCTTGTGCGCTACCTTAGATGTGACATTGAGCGTGAAAACACTGGATACCGCCTCGATCCGCGGCGTTGCCCTGGCGGGTGAGGGTTTTGCGCCTTCCATTCTGGTCAACGACCACAGCAGATACAACACCGGAAGACATGGGCAACGGTTCACGATCGCCCACGAGCTTTGCCATATCCTCCATGACCAAAGCCGCGCGCGGCGGCTGGCCCATGCGAGCGGCCCCTGGACCTCTCCCGGCATCGAAAAGCGCGCCAATGCCTTCGCGGCCTGGTTGCTGATGCCGCCACGGCTGTTGCTACAGCATGTCCGGGGCGCTCAGATTGATGACGATCTGGTGGAGCGCACAGCCCGCCGCTTGCACGTCACCGAGGTGGCGCTCGTCGAGCATCTCTACAATCTCGGCCTGATCGACGATGTCGAGCGAGATGACCTGCGTCCGGCAGCAAGGCACTGATTGGACATCTGCCTGCACGATTCGGACTGAACGCGTTGTTCTCTGTGCCGGCGACTACGTCAGTGCCCCGGCCGGGCGCAGGCTGCCGACCTCCAGGCCGTTCCAGTTCGTCATCACCGGGGTCAGGAAGCGCTGCAGCGCCTCCTCCTCCGGTTCCGACAGTGGCAGCAGCTTGCCGATCACCGCCGCCATGGCGAGCTCCGAGGCGCGGGTGGCGCCGTCGTCGCACTTGAGCGCCACGCCGTAGCCGAGTTCCGGGAAGGCGGCGCAGAACACGCCCTCCGCTCCGGTCTTGACGAAGGCGCGGGCGCCGAAAATCTCCATGATCTCGGTGCAGAAGCGTTCCGTGCCCGCCACCATGAACGGGTGGGCCGCCACCGCCGCGCGGATGCGGGCGGCCGCCCTGGCACGCTCGGGTCCGAGATGCGCGCCCGTGCCGAAGCGGGCGAAGCCGCGAGCGAGGGCGGCGAGCGGCGCGGATTGGGTCGGGATCGAGCAGCCGTCGATGCCGACACCCTCGCCCGTCATCGCCGCATCCACCATGTCGGACACGGCGCCCATCACCTCGCGCATGATCGGATGCGTGGCCTGGATGTAGCCGGCGGGGGCGATGCCGGCGGCGCAGGCCGTGCAGATGAAGCCGGAATGCTTGCCCGAGCAGTTGTTGTGCAGGGCGGTCGGCCGCAGGCCCTGCCGTGTCAGCTCCCGCGCCGCCCGGTGGAAGGACGGCCGATGCGCGCCGCATTCGAGCGCACCGGCATCGGCGCCGGCCTTGGCCAGCATCGAGATCGCCGTCTCCACATGCAGCGGCTCGCCGCCGTGGGAGGCGACGGCGAGGGCGATCTCCGCGTCGGTGAGGCCGAAGCGGTCGGCCGCGCCGGACTCGATCAGCGGCAGGGCCTGCAGCGCCTTCACGGCCGAGCGCGGAAACACCGGGCGCTCAACGTCGCCGAGCGCCAGGACCAGGCGGCCCTCGGTATCCGCCACCGCGACGGCGCCGCTGTGGCGGCTCTCGACCGCCGAGCCGCGCAGGACTTCGACCAGAACCGGATTGGACATGCCACACTCCACCATCCGCGGCGTGTCCAAGCAGGTTCTCTCGAACCCGCTTGGACTTATGAGTTTGAGCAGCATTGATTTCGCATTGAAAATGCCAAATCAATCGTGGCGAGAGCCACGAGAAGCTGCTTAGCCGCTCGGGCCGGGCGGAGACAAGCCTCGCTTGATACGGCCGGGGGACCGCGTGCTATAGCAGCGCCACGCTCAATCCCGGAGAGAGACGTCATGTTGCACAAGCTCGAGTTCAAGCGCGAGGCCGCCTATGTCAACGGCGAGTGGATCGCGGCCGACAGCGGCAAGACGCTGACCGTGACCGATCCGGCGACCGGCGCCGTGCTGGGCACCGTTCCCGATTGCGGCAAGGCCGAGACTGCCCGCGCCATCGCTGCGGCCGACGCGGCCCAGCCGGCCTGGCGCGCCAGGACCGCGAAGGAACGGGCCAAGATCCTGCACCGGCTCGCCGACATCATCGAACAGAATGTCGAAGCCCTCGGCACGCTCCTGACCATGGAGCAGGGCAAGTCCCTCACCGAGGCCAAGGGCGAGGTCGCCTTCTCCGCGGCCTATGTCCGCTGGTTCGCCGAGGAGGCGCAGCGCGTCTACGGCGACGTCATCCCCTCGCCGTGGCAGGGCCGCCGCATCCTGGTGACGAAGGAGCCGGTCGGCGTGGTCGGCGCCATCACGCCGTGGAACTTCCCATCCTCGATGATCGCCCGCAAGCTCGGCCCGGCCCTGGCGGCCGGCTGCACCATCGTCATCAAGCCTGCCGCGCAGACGCCCTATTCCGGTCTCGCCTGGGGCGCGCTGTGCGAGCAGGCCGGCGTTCCCGCCGGTGTCGTCAACGTGCTGACCGGTTCGGCCAGCGCCATCGGCGGCGAGCTGACCTCCAACCCGATCGTGCGCAAGATCACGTTCACCGGCTCGACGCCGATCGGCAAGATGCTGGTCGAACAGTCGGCCAGGACGCTCAAGCGGGTGTCGATGGAACTGGGCGGCAATGCGCCCTTCATCGTCTTCGACGACGCCGACGTCGACCGCGCCATCGAGGGCGCGATGATCGCCAAGTACCGCAACTCCGGCCAGACCTGCGTGTGCACCAACCGCTTCCTGGTGCAGGCGGGCATCCATGACGCCTTCGTCGAGAAGCTGATCGCCGCGTCGAACGGCCTCAAGGTCGGCAACGGCCTGGAAGCCGGCGTGCAGCAGGGCCCGCTGATCGACGACAAGGCGGTCGCCAAGGTCGAGGAGCACATCAAGGACGCCACCGACAAGGGCGCCAAGGTCGTCGCCGGCGGCAAGCGCCACAAGCTCGGCGGTTCCTTCTTCGAGCCGACCGTGCTCACCGGCGTGACCCCGGACATGATGGTGGCCCGCGACGAGACCTTCGGCCCGCTTGCGCCGGTGTTCAAGTTCGAGACCGAGGAGCAGGCGGTGGCCATGGCCAACGACACCGAGTTCGGCCTCGCCTCCTATTTCTACACCCGCGACCTCGGCCGGGCGTTCCGGGTGTCCGAGGCGTTGAAATACGGCATGGTCGGCATCAATGAAGGCCTGATCACCACCGAGGTCGCTCCCTTCGGCGGCGTCAAGGAAAGCGGCATGGGCAAGGAAGGCTCCAAGTACGGCATCGAGGACTATCTCGACACCAAGTATGTCTGCGTCGGCGGCCTGGGCTGACCGGATTTGCGGGCGGGCTCGTCGCCCGTCCGCCGTTCCGAGCTGCCGCAGCCATCGCGGCGGCTGGGCCCCTGATGCGGGGCTCCGGTTTTCCCGTGCCCGCCCCGGTCAATCCGGCAGGCGCAGCGCGCCGATGGCGGCGAGAGCCGCGGCGGCCAGGCCGTCGGGCGTCAGCCGGCCTCCGGGAAGCAAGGGCGGGACGTGGATGAACAGCACCGGCGTGGTCTCGTCCGTGACGGCCAGCGCGGTCCAGAGCGCGGCATTGCACAGATAGGCGCCGGCATCGGCCGAAAGCCGGACGCGCGCGCCGGTCGCCCGAATCGCGTCCAGCACCGGGGGCAGGGCGGCCCGCGAGGCGCGGAACGCCGGGCCGTCCGGCCATGGAACGACGGCCGGCGGCAGCAGGCCGTCGGCGTCGGGATGGGCGGCGGCCGCATTGGCGGCCCGGGTCTCCAGGCGCAGCACGCGCGAACGCCGGGCCAGACCGAACATCAGCACGGCGTCGGGCGCGACGCGATCGATCAGGGCGTGCAACGTCGTGGCGGTACCGGCCCAGGTGACCGGCAGCACATGCGTTTCCAGCACTGTGGCGGGCAGGCGCGCCGTTCGCAGTGCCGCCGCCAACGCCTGCGTCGGGTTGACCGGCGCCCCCGGAAAGGCGCCGAAGCCGGTGACGAGGACGCGGCGATCCGCCGGCCCGGCCATGGCTAGAGGTCCATGACGGCGGTGGCCGCCTCGCTCGCCGGCACGACCCGCGCGCCCTTCGGCAACCAGGCCGCGGGGGCCCGGACTTCGACGGCGAGGTCATGGTGCAGCAAGCGCGCAGAGGCCATGCTCCGCTGGTACCCGATGGTCCGAAGTCCCGCAAGCGGTCGCCTTGCCTCATTTTTGCCGGCTCGATCGGTGATTGAGGGGGATCATCGCCATCATCCGGGACTGATCTGGAATGCGAGCTGCCTCGCTTCTCGCCGCCTGCCTCTCCTTGTCGCTGTCGGCCTGTGTCGGCATGGACGATGACGGCGGCTCGACCGCCGGCCTGAAGCCGGTGCTCTCGGTCGCCACGCCCGAGCAGGCGGCCGCGTCAGCGCCGGTGGGCCTGTGGCGGGGGGGCCTGACCATGCTGGTCATGACGACGCGCAACGCCGAAGGGCGAGGGGATCCCTGGTTCGGCTCCGGCCGGGCGTCCGAGCCTACCGCTGCCCGCGCCGTGCTGTTCCCGCCGAAGAAGACGCTGCTCGCCAGCGTCAACCCGATCGCCTCGACCGATTGGAGCATCGCCGGCGTCGAGCCGATCAAGGGCGGCGATGCGGCCACCGCCATCGCCAATGCGGCGCAGGGCAAGGACGTGCTGCTCTACGTCCATGGCTTCAACGAGACCTTCGACAGTGCCACCACCAGCTACGCCAAGCTTGTGGCGGGCATCGGCTTCACCGGCGCGCCGGTGCTGTTCACCTGGCCCTCGCGCGGGGCACTGCTCGACTATGGCGCCGACCGCGAGAGCGCGATGTGGTCGCGCGACGCGCTGGAGGACACGCTCACGGCGCTTGCGGTCAATCCCAAGATCGGGCGCATCCACATCCTCGCCCACTCCATGGGCGGCCTGCTGACGCTGGAGGCGCTGCGCTCCGTCACCGACCGTACCGGCGGCGGCATGGCCAGCCGCTTCGGGGCGATCGTGCTCGCCAATCCGGATGTCGACCTCGACCTGTTCAAGCGCCAGATGAAGCGTCTGGCCGAGTTGGCGCCGCGCACCACCGTGATCGTCTCCGGCAAGGACCGGGCCCTGGAACTGTCGTCGACGCTGGCCGGCGGCATGCCGCGCGTGGGCGCCTCGGACCGGGCCGCCCTGGAGCAGACCGGCGTCAAGACGGTCGATGCCACCGATTTCGGTTCGGGCTGGATCAATCACGACATCTTCATGAGCCGCCCGGAGTTGCACGGCGTGCTGAGCCGGGCGATCGAGAACGCCGACGAGGGAAGCTGAGCAGGTGCCCGTCTGCTGCTCCGCGGGAGGTGTGCAGCAGGTGCATCGGAAGATCGAAGCGTGACGGCGATCACGCGGCTTCAGTCTTCGGGCCGAGGAGCCGCACCAGCAGGGCGGCCAGGGCCAGGATCGGCGGCACCGTGAAGCACCAGACCGTGCCGAAGGCGTAGCCGGCGGCCGCAGCCGCACAGCCGGCGGCGAAAGCCGCGACACTGCCGGACATGCGCAGCAGGCGGGAGCGGGCCGCCATGCCGGCTTCGGTTGCCAGGCCGCCCATCAGGTCGGAAAGGTCGATCATGATCTGGGTGGTCGTTCCGGTCATCAGCGTCGTCGGCGGCGCGCTGGCGAGATGAATGCGGTGCACGGCGTTCTGGACCGCCATGGCAGCGACCAGCGTCATCCCGGTGGCCAGCGCCGGCCAGCGGTCGCCGTCGTGGAATGGGCCGAGGCCGATCGCAAGTCCGGCGCCGGCGACGAGCAGCGCGAGCTTCAGCCCCAGCATCATGTTCAGCCCGAAGCCGGGCAGCCGGTTGCCGGCGAGGCGCACCGCGATGACGACCACGCAGAACACCGGTAGTGCCAGGAGCTTGGCCACCGCGCCGGACGTGCCGAGCACCAGCGCCGCTCCGAACGTCACGAAGTTTCCGGTGACATGGGCGGTGAACAGGCCCTGGAGCGCCAGGAAGCCGGCGGTGTCGACATAGCCGCCGTTGAGGCTGAGCAGGATCGGCAGCGAGACCTTCACGACAACGGCTCCGGCGTCGGGAGACTGGCCCGGGGGACGGGCGCCGGCCGTGCCGGAAGGCTCGCGCCGTCGCGGGAGGCGGGCTTGCCGGAGGCGGCGATCGCTTCCGCATCCGGGCGGATCAACTGGCCCCGGGTCGCATGCTGCGAGCCGTCGGCCCGGCAGGCGGGGCTCTCCGGCAAGGAATCCCCCGCCCATGCCGGCGCCGTCGGTCAGACGAACTGGCTGAGGCCGGGGACCTCCGCGACGATCTGGCCGACGACCTCCGACCCGGCCTTCTCGCCGGCGTAGGCGAACAGCTCCTTGCCAAGCGTCTGCATCTGGCCGAGGTCGAGGCCCATGCCCATCAACTGGCCGCCGAGCCCGGCGATTCCGCCGCCCATATGGCCGACCATGCTGCCGAGCATGCCCAGGAGCCCGCCGCTGCCCTCGCTGTTGACGACGCCGTTGACGAGATCGCGTGCCCCGGGGATGGCATCGACCAGTTGCGCCACCGGCCCGGCCGGCCCTTCCTTCTCGAGGAAGGCCAGGATGGCGCCCGTCGCGTTGACGATGGTGGAGGCGTCCAGGCCGGTGGTCGCCGTCAGGCGGGCGACGAGTTCTTCCATGGTGATTCTCCAAGTTCTCGTTTTCTTGCCGCGCTTCGGCGCGAGGCCGGCCGGACCTTGGAGCGGATCCGCGCCGATCGCAAGTCGTCGCGCCCGGCTTCCCGCCGACGGACGGAAGCGCCATGGCTGCCCACCATCCCAGGGCCATGATCGCGCGGTCGAATTTCCGTCGTTTCGCCGATGGCCGGGAAGCGGGCTCGTCGCTCGCGCGGGTTCGGTTCTGGAAGCGATGCAAGCGCCGGTCTATAGCTTGGCCGGATGCACCATGGTTGCGAGGAGCGTGGGTATGGACGAGGCGGGCAGGATCTACGTCGCCAAGAGCGACAAGCCGGAATATCTCACCCTTGCGCTCGGAAACCGTCATGGCCTGGTCACCGGCGCCACCGGCACCGGCAAGACCGTGACCCTCCAGGTGCTGGCCGAGGGCTTCTCGGCCCGAGGCGTGCCGGTGTTCGCGGCCGACATCAAGGGCGATCTCTCCGGCATCTCGCAACCCGGCGAAGGCCAGGACTTCGTGGAGAAACGGGCCGAGCAGGTCGGCATCGAATACGATCCGGACCAGTTTCCGGTGTTGTTCTGGGACATTTTCGGCGAGCAGGGCGCACCGATCCGCGCCACGATCTCGGAAATGGGGCCGCTGCTGCTTTCGCGGCTGCTCGGGCTCAACGACATCCAGGAAGGCGTGCTCAACATCGCCTTCAAGCTCGCCGACGACGAGAAGCTGCTGCTGCTCGACATGAAGGATCTGCGGGCGCTCCTCGCCGACATGGCCGATCACGCCGATGACCTGGTCAAGACCTACGGCAACGTTTCCAAGGCGACGATCGGCGCCATTCAGCGCCAGCTCCTGGTACTCGAGCAGCAGGGCGGCGACCAGTTCTTTGCCGAGCCGGCGCTCGACATTGCCGACCTCATGCGGGTCGACAAGCGCGGCCGCGGCTATGTCAGCGTCCTCGCGGCCGACAAGCTGATGGTGGCGCCGCAGCTCTATGCCACCTTCCTGCTGTGGCTGATGTCGGAGCTGTTCGAGCAGTTGCCGGAAGTGGGAGACCTCGACAAGCCCAAGCTGGTGTTCTTCTTCGACGAGGCGCATCTCCTGTTCAACGAGGCGCCGCCGGCCCTGCTGCGCAAGATCGAGCAGGTGGTGCGCCTGATCCGTTCGAAGGGTGTCGGCATCTATTTCGTCACCCAGAATCCGCTTGATGTGCCGGATACCGTGCTGGGCCAGTTGGGCAACCGGGTGCAGCACGCGCTTCGTGCCTACACGCCGCGTGACCAGAAGGCGGTCAAGGCTGCGGCCGAGACGTTCCGGCCCAACCCGGATCTCGACACGGCAAAGGTGATCATGGAGATGGGCAAGGGCGAAGCGCTGGTCTCCTTCCTGGAGGGCAACGGCGTGCCGGCGATGGTGCAGCGGGCGCTGGTGCTGCCGCCGGCCGCCCGCGTCGGCCCGGTGACGCCGCAGGAACGCCAGGAGATCCTGGCGGCCTCGCCGCTCCGCGGCAAGTACGAGACCGTGGTGGACCGTGAATCGGCCTACGAAATCCTGCAGAAGCGCGGGATCGGCGATGGCGCGGGCGCGCAGGAGGCGGATGCCGGCGGCGGCGGCCTGCTCGACAGCATTCTGGGCAGCGTCCTCGGCGGCGGGACGAAGACGGGCAATCGGCCGTCGACACGCATGTCGACGACCGAGGTTGTCATTCGATCGGCCGCCCGATCCATGGCCTCGACCGCCGGCCGGCAGATCGCCAATGCCCTGCTGCGCGGCGTGCTCGGGGGGCTGACGCGCCGATAGCGGCGAACGGCGAGCCTTGCGCGCTTCGGTCGAGCGGCTGGCCTTGTCTCGCCTATTTGGTGTGTCGTCAGTATGCGTGAATTTGCGTAGGCGGCGCGCTAGTATACGAGTGCGGGACTTGGTTGCTATACTGGCGCGCCCGCTTGCAGGGGCGCCGGATGGGCTCGGACTAGGCCGGGCTCGCTCATATATTATTTGATTGCCGTCTTAGCGGTTGCGAGGTAACATTTAACATCCAACCCGGCCTGTTACGCTGGGCGAAGAGGCTGCAAACAGCGGCTATGGTGCGGCTGTAGCACAAAAGATGTGTTGTTCGCATGAGTATTGATCCCCTCCCTGCGACGCCGCCTCCCAACAGGAAGGCCATTCACGCCGCTGGCGTCTTGTTGATCCAGCCGGACGTCGGCATCGCCGCTTCGTGGCGCAATGCCCTGCTCGACTTCGGGATGAGCGGCGTGCGCACGGTGGACGATGCCGAAGCGGCGATCCGGACCATTCGGATCAACTGTCCGAGCGGCATCGTCATGGCCCTGCCTTCCCAGGCCGAATGCCACGCGCTGATGGTGCGTCTGGCTGCCGGCGAGGCCGGTGACCTGCGCGACATTCCGATCGTGCTCGTCGCCAGCCAGCCGACGCGCGCCACCGTCATTGCCGCCGCCAATGCCGGCTTCGACGCGGTGCTGCCGTTCCCGCTGCCGCCGCGGTTGATCTACCGGCGCATGGGCTCGCTGATGCAGCGGGCGCGGCGAGCGATTCGCCAGCGCAGCGCCCTGCACCTGTCGATGAACGATCGCGAGACCGGCAGCCTCAAGAACTGATCCCTCCGTGCGTGCCGGCCGGCACGCACCCGGTGCTTGCCCCTCATCCCGGTAAAGCGGCCGACTGGCCGCTCCCGAGCGGTGGTACCATCCTCCTGCCTATGTTTCGGGGCCGTCGATGCGTCGGCGTCCGGCATCACGGGATGAGGGGCGATTTTATGTCGGGTCTGCCGTCGGGGTAACATAGGTACGGCTTGGGCGCGCCATTGCCGCCTTGCGGCAAAGCAGGCTAGCCTGCACGTTCGAACCATTCGCCGGACTCGCCATGCCCGACCTTCAGACTGTCCTCGACGCGGCCGACCGCGGCCTTGATCGCGGCCTCGACCGCCTGTTCGAATTCCTGCGCATCCCCTCCATCTCGGCCGACCCTGCATATGCAGCCGATTGCCGCCGTGCCGCCGAATGGGCCGCGGCCGCCCTTCGCGACATCGGATTCGATGCCTCGCCGCGCCAGACCATCGGCCATCCCATGGTCGTCGGGCACCGCCGCACCGGCCGCCCCGGTGCGCCGCATGTCCTGTTCTACGGCCATTACGACGTTCAGCCGCCGGATCCGCTGGATCTGTGGACCTCGCCGCCTTTCGAGCCGCGGCGTGTCGCCGGTGCCAACGGCGACATGATCGTCGCCAGAGGCTCCTCCGACGACAAGGGCCAGGTGATGACCTTCATCGAGGCCTGTCGAGCTCTGGTCGAAGCCCGCGGCGACCTGCCGGTTGACGTCACCCTGCTCCTGGAGGGCGAGGAGGAATCTTCGCCCAGAAGCCTGGTTCCGTTCCTCACCGAGAACAGGGACGAGTTGAAGGCCGATTTCTGCCTGGTCTGCGATACCGGCATGTTCGACGCGCAGACCCCGGCCGTCACCACCATGCTGCGCGGCATCGTCTACCAGGAGGTGATCATCCGCGCCGCCCGCATGGACCTGCATTCGGGCATGTATGGCGGTGCGGCGCAGAACCCGATCCGCGTGCTGGCGCGCATCCTGGCGGCGCTGCATGACGACCAGGGCCGCGTCACCTTGCCGGGCTTCTATGACGGCGTCGAGGAATTGCCACCCCAGGTGAAGCAGGAATGGGAGGCGCTCGGCTTCGACGGCGCTGCGTTCCTCGGCGCCGTCGGGCTCAAGGTGCCGGCCGGCGAGACCGGCCGCACGGTGATGGAGCAGATCACGGTCCGGCCGACCTGCGACGTCAACGGCATCGTCGGCGGCTATATCGGGGAGGGCGCCAAGACCGTGATCCCCGCCCAGGCCTCGGCCAAGGTGTCGTTCCGCCTGGTGGGCAAGCAGGATCCGGAGGCCGTGGAAGCCGCCTTCCGTCGCTTCGTCACGGAGCGGCTGCCGGAGGACTGCGAGGCGACCTTCCTCGGCCATGGCAACAGCCCGGCGATCGTCGTGCCGTCCGACTCGGAGCCGCTGCGCAAGGCACGCGCCGCGCTGGCTGACGAATGGGGCCGCACCGCGCCGGTGACCGGCTCGGGTGGCTCGATCCCGGTGGTCGGCGAGATACAGCGCATCCTCGGCATGGATTCACTGCTGATCGGCTTCGCGCTCGAGGACGACCGCATCCATTCTCCCAACGAGAAATACGATGTCCGGAGCTTCCACAAGGGCATCCGCTCCTGGATCCGCATCCTGGACGCGCTGGGACGCTGAGCGGCATGGCAACGATACCGCAAGACGCATCTCACCCGGACCCGCTCGCCGACGCGCCGGAGCTCTGCCGCCTCGGCGCCGCCGAGCTCGCGGCCGCCTATGCGGCGGGGAGCCTGTCGCCGGTCGAGGCGGCGAAGGCGGCGCTGGAGCGAGCCCGTGCCGTCAATCCGCGTCTCAACGCCTTCGTCGCGATCGACGAGGAGGGCGCCATCGCGGCCGCGACTGCGTCCGAGGCGCGCTGGCGCGCCGGTGCGCCGGCCAGCCCTGTCGACGGCGTCCCGACGACGATCAAGGATATCGTCTGGATCAAGGACCAGATCATCCGCTACGGCAGCGCCGCGACCGATGCGACGCCGTCGGCCGCCGACGCGCCGTCGGTGACGCGGCTGCGGGCCGCGGGCTGCGTCACCATCGGCGTGACGACGACGCCGGAGTTCGGCTGGAAGGCGGTGACCGACAGTCCGGCGTTCGGCATCACCCGCAATCCCCATGACGACCGGCTGACGCCGGGCGGATCGAGCGGCGGGGCGGCGGTCGCTGCCGCGATCGGCGCCGGCGTCTTCCATCTCGGCACGGACGGCGGCGGCTCGATCCGCATTCCCGCCAGCTTTTCCGGCATCGTCGGGCACAAGCCCTCGTTCGGGCGCGTGCCGGCCTATCCGATGAGCGCCTTCGGCACGGTCGCTCATATCGGCCCGATGGCCCGCACCGTTGCCGACGCCACGGCCATGCTCGCTGCCATGAGCGGCCTGGATGCGCGCGACTGGTACCAGCAGCCGGGCACGATGCCGCCGCTGGCGGCATCCGCCTTCGCCGTCCGAGGCTCCCGCGTCGGTTATTGGCGCACGCCTGCCGTTGGGCAGCCCGATCCGGAGGTTGCGGCCGTGATCGATGCCGCCGTGCGGCGGCTCGAGGCCGGGGGGGCAGCGGTCGAACCGGTCGAGCTCCCCGGCAGCGACCTCCACGCCCTGTTCCAGACACTCTGGTTCGCCGGCGCGGCGGCGCGGCTTGCCGCGGTCGATCCCGCCCGGCATGCGGGCATCGACCCCGGCTTCCTGGCCGTCGCCGCAGCGGGAGCCCGCTTCTCCGGCGTCGATCTGACGCGGGCGGCGCAGCGGCGCGCCGAATTCGGCATCGCCATGGACGCCCTGCTGGCGCGCCATGGCGTGCTGGTGTCGCCCGCCGTCGCCGTGCCGCCCTTCACCGCCGGACTGGAGGTGCCGGAAGGCTCGGGCCTGTCTCGCTGGACGGAATGGGCGGGCTTCAATTTTCCGATCAACCTCAGCCAGCAGCCCGCCTGCGTCATTCCCGCAGGCAAGACGCGTGACGGCCGGCCGGTCGGCCTGCAGGTCGTCGGAGCGAGGGGGCAGGATGCAGCGGTGCTGGCGGCGGCCGCCGCCATCGAGGCTCTGCTCGCGCCGTAGGCCGGTGCGGGCCGGCCTCAGCCCCGCCGCCCGAGCCGGATGCCGGCGGCCATGAACAGGACGAGCACGGCGGCGCCATAGACCGTGCCGCCGGCGAGGCCCACCAGCACCAGCTTCGCCGGCTCGCGCAGGTGCATCGTCAGCCCGGCGAGCCAGGGGTCGGCTCGCGCATCGGTCAGCGCCATGGCGCCGGCCATCAGCGCGGTGGCGACGGCGATGCTCGCCATCGCCTTGAGCAGCCGCCGGTCCGGCGCCATCTTGGCTCCGCGCAGTGCCAGCACCGTCAGGATGCCGAGATTGATCCACGCGCCGATCGAGGTGGCCAGGGCGAGGCCGGCCTGCTGCAGGGGACCGGTCAGCACGAGCTTGAAGCCGACATTGACCGCGATCGCGATGAGAGACGCCCAGAGCGGCGTCGCCGTGTCGCCGCGCGCATAGAAACTGGCTACGGCCGATCGGATCAGCACGATTGCCGGCAGTCCGGCGCCGTAGGCCAGCAGCGCCGCGCCCGCCGCCTCGGCCGAGGCTGTGGTGAAGGCGCCGCGGGCGAAGAAGGCGCGCATGATCAGGTCCGGCACGGTGAGGAAGGCGGCGAAGAACGGCGCGGCCATGAACCAGATCAGCAGCATCGTCCGATTCTGCGCCGCATGCGCCTTGTCCGGCTCGCCGGCGGCGATGAAGCGGCTCATCTCCGGCAGCAGCACCGTGCCGGCGGCGATGGCGATGACGCCATAGGGCAGTTGGTAGATGCGGTCGGCGTAGAATAGCGACGACACGGCACCCGACGGCAGGGTGGAGGCGATGATCGTGTCGGCGAACATGGCGATCTGCACGCCCATCGAGCCGATCAGGGCCGGGCCGAGGGTGCGGAAGAAGCGTCGCAGTTCCGGATCGAGACGGATAGCCCTGAGCCGGGCGAGCAGGCCGGCCCGGTGCGCCGCCCAAAGCATCACGAGCAACTGCAGCGCGCCGGAGAGGGTCACGCCCCAGGCCACCGCATGGGCTGGCGTCGGGAACAGGCGCGATACCAGGAGCGCGGCGATCCAGACGAGGTTGAGCAGGATCGGCGCGGCGGCGAAGGCCGTGAAGCGCCCGGCGGCATTGAGCACGGCGCCGTAGAGCGTCACCAGCGTGATCAGGGGCAGATAGGGGAAGGTGATGCGCGTCAGTGTGACCGCGAGGTCGAACTGGCCGACGTCGTTGTCGAAGCCGGGCGCCAGCAGGGCGACGACCTGCGGCATGAATACCAGCGCCGCGACCGTCACGGCCAGCGTGGAGACCAGCAACAGGGCGGCGATCCGTCCCTGGAACTCGGCGGCCGCCTCCCGGCCGGCTTGGGTCTCGATGCGGCTATAGGCCGGCACGAAGGCATTGCTGAAGGCGCCTTCGCCGAAAATGGCGCGAAAATTGTTGGGCAGCCGGAATGCGACCACGAAGGCGTCCGCCATCGGGCCGGCGCCGAGGATTGCCGCGGTGACGACGTCGCGGGCGAAGCCGGTGACGCGCGAGACCAGCGTCCAGGCGCCGACGGAGAGGATTTTCTTCAGCAAAGGCAGGATTCCGGCGAGCTCAGGCAGGTCATACACGCGAGCGGCTGCTTCGCGAAGGGCCGGAAAAGAAAGAGGCCGCAGCTTGCGCTGCGGCCCAAGTCTAGGGAGGAAACGCCCAAGGAGGGCTATCAGACGGGGAACTCGTCCGCGCCATCTGACAAGAGTTAGTTTAGTGTGCGGCGCACAATAAACAATTGCAAATATCGCATGCCTGCCATACTGCCTATGCAGATTTGTCGGAGGAAAACGGTTGCGGACCCCCGTTCCGCGGAACCGCGCACCAAACGCGTTCGCCGAGGAGAGCGGTTCGCCAACCTTCTTCGCACTTGCAGCAATACCGCTCCGGCTATCCCGGCAGCATCGCAGGCGATTACGGCATTATGGTGATACCGCTGAAAGAGAAGGGCGCGTCCCGCTTCCCATGGGAGGAAGCGGGACGCGCCCTCAGCTCGCTCGCAGGCCCGGCTTACTTCGCCGCGGCGTCGTAGAGCTCGGCGACATAGTCCCAGTTCACCAGGTTGTCGACGAAGGCCTTGAGGTAGTCGGGGCGGCGGTTGCGGTAGTCGATGTAGTAGGAGTGCTCCCACACGTCGACGCCGAGGATCGGGGTGGCGCCATGCACCAGCGGGCTCTCGCCGTTCGGGGTCTTGGCGACGATGACCTTGCCGTCCTTGACCGCGAGCCAGGCCCAGCCCGAGCCGAACTGGGTCACGCCCGCCTGGATGAACTCCTCCTTGGCCTTGTCAACCGACCCGAGGCCGTCGACGATGGCCTTTTCCAGCTTGCCGGGGATGCTGCCGCCGCCGTTGGGCTTCATCCACTTCCAGAAATGCAGGTGGTTGTAGTGCTGGCCGGCATTGTTGAACAGGCCGGCGTTCTTGCCGAAGGACCCCTTCACCACCTCTTCAAGGCTCTTGCCTTCCCACTCGGTGCCTTTGATGAGGTTGTTGCCATTGTTGACATAGGCGAGGTGATGCTTGTCGTGATGATACTCGAGCGTCTCCTTCGACATATACGGGCCGAGAGCGTCGTGGGCGTAGGGCAGGTCGGGCAGTGTGAAGGACATGGCTCTTCCTCTGAAGTCTGGGGTGGAGGCGCTCCCGGAAGGCGGGAGCGCAAGAGGGCGGGCAGGCCGCCGTCCCCAAGACAATTAGGCCGAGGACGGTTCGGGTTCAACAGCCCGTGCGAGGCCGCGTGACTCTGCCTGGTCACACAGCCGGGGACTGTAAAAACTCCGCCGTTGCGAGGTGCAGGGAAAGCGTCAGGCCCTGTCCATCCTCATGAGCGCGAAGGCCTGGACGATCGCCACTTCCTTCAGCCGGTCGAAGCGGCCGGAGGCGCCGGCATGGCCGGCGTCCATGTTGACCTTGAAGATGATCGGGTTGGCGTCGGTCTTGAGCTCGCGCAGCCGCGCCACCCATTTCGCGGGCTCCCAATAGGTGACTCGCGGATCGGTGAGGCCGGCGAGCACCAGCATCGGCGGATAGGCCTTGGCCTCGACATTGTCGACCGGGCTGTAGGACCGGATGGTGGCGAAGGCAGCCGGATCGGCGATCGGGTTGCCCCATTCCGGCCATTCCGGCGGCGTCAGCGGCAGGGTGTCGTCGAGCATGGTGGTGAGCACGTCGACGAAGGGCACCTCGGCGACGATGGCGCCGAACAGGTCGGGGGCAAGGTTGGCCACCGCCCCCATCAGCATGCCGCCGGCCGAGCCGCCATGGGCGACGATACGGCCGCGGCTGGTGAGGCGCTCGCGGGCCAGGTGCTCGCCCGCCGCCACGAAGTCGTGGAAGCTGTTCGGCTTCCTGGCGAGCTTGCCATCGCGATACCAGTGCCAGCCCTTCTCGGTGCCGCCGCGAATATGGGCGATGGCGTAGACGAAGCCCCGATCGACCAGCGAGAGCGCATTGGTCGAGAACGAGGCCGGGATGGAGATGCCGTAGGCGCCGTAGCCGTAGAGCAGGCATGGGGCCGAGCCGTCGAGCGGCGTCGTCTTCAGGTGCAGCAGCGACACCGGCACGGTCTCCCCGTCCGGCGCCGGCGCCAGCAGGCGCCGCGTGACGTAGCGCGAGGGATCGTGTCCCGAAGGCACCTCCTGGCGCTTGCGCAGCACGCGCGTCCGGCCGGCCATGTCGTAGTCGTAGGTCTCGGCCGGCGTCGTCATCGACGAATAGGTGAAGCGCAGCGTGTCGGTGACGAATTCCAGCCCGGTATCCATGCCGAGCGAATAGGCCTCCTCGGCAAAGGCGATGGCGTGTTCCTCGCCGCCGGCGATGTCGCGCACGACGATGCGCGGCAGGCCGTCCTCGCGCTCCAGCCGCACCAGCCAGCGCTCGAGCACGCCGATGCTGAGGATCATGCGGCCGGCGCGATGCGGGACCAGGTCGCGCCACTGGTCACGGGCGGGGGTGGCCAGCGGCGCGGTGGCAATCTTGAAGTCCTCGGCCCCGTCGGCGTTGGTGAGCAGGACGAGGCTTTCGGCGCCGGGCTGAGCCGGATGGTGCTCGACCTCGTAGCGCACGCCGGTCTCGCGTGCCGCGACCAGGCGCGGCGGTGCGTCCGGCTCGGCGAGATCGAGAAGCCGGGCCTCGGAGGTCTCGTGGTCGTGAATCGAGATCACGGCGAAGCGGCCGGACTGGGTGCGGCCGAGGCCGACGAACATGCCGGCGTCGGCTTCCTCATAGATGAGGGCATCCTCGCCGGCCGGCGTGCCGAGCCGATGCCGATAGACACGGGAGGGGCGGTGGTTCTCGTCGACCTTCACATAGAAGAAGGACAACCCGTCGGCGCTCCACACCGCACCGCCGGCCGTGTCCGGCACCAGGTCGCCGAGCATGGCGCCGGCGGCGATGTCGAGCACGCGGATGTCGAAGAACTCCGAGCCCTTGGTGTCGGCGCTCCAGGCCAGGCGCGCATGGTCGGGCGAGTGGCTGGAGCCGCCGAGCTGGAAGAAGGCCGAACCCTCGGCCAGCCGGTCGCCGTCGAGCAGGATGGCTTCCTCGCCGCCGACACGCGGCCGGCGGCAATGCAGCCGGTGCTGCCCGCCCTCGCGGAAGCGCACATAATAGGCAAAAGGCCCGTCGGGGGCGGGCACGCCGGCGTCGTCGGCCTTGAGCCGTCCCTTCAATTCGGTGAACAGCGTCTCCTGCAGCGCCTCCGTCGGCCCGAGGATGGCACCGGCATAGGCATTCTCGGCGTCGAGATGGGCCCGGATGTCGGCCGGAAGCGCCGCGGGATCGCGCAGCACCTCCTGCCAGTTGTCGGCCCGCAGCCAGGCATAGGCGTCGGCGAGGGGCACGCCATGCACGATCCGCTCGACGACGCGCTTCTCGGCGACCGGCGGCTTCAACTGCGTCATGTCAGGCGTCCTTGTCGGCGGTGAAGTGCATGGCATGGCCGTTCATGCAGTAGCGCAGGCCCGTCGGCCGCGGCCCGTCGGGGAAGACATGGCCGAGGTGGCCGCCACATGTGGCGCAGCGGATCTCGATCCGCCGCATGCCGTGCGACAGATCCTCGATCTCGGTGACGGCGTCGGGCGAGACGGCGGCAAAGAAGCTCGGCCAGCCGCAACCGGCGTCGAACTTGGTGTCGGACAGGAACAGCGGGGCGTCGCACCCGGCGCAGGAATAGAGCCCCGGCGCGTTGGCATCCCAGTACGGGCCCGTGAAGGGCCGCTCAGTGCCGTGCTGGCGCAGCACGCGATACTGCTCCGGCGTCAGTTGTTCACGCCACTCGGCGTCGCTCTTGATGATCTTTGTCCGGGGGCTTTCGGTGTTGGTCATCGACCGTCTCCTGTTCGCTGGTCCGAGACATAGGTTCGAAGCCTGCGCCGGGCAACGCAACGATGCTTCACCTCTGCGTCAGAACTGGTCCGGCAACGTCGATTCGCGATCTTGCAGTGCAACATTAAAGTTTGGAAAGGAATGCGTTGTGCTGGCCTGTTCTGCAGCCGCCATCGGCATGACGCATCCCAGCCAACGCAAATCGCCTGACGTTGGGACCCTGGGGCGGTGCAAGATTAGGGATTTCGGCTCCATGCGGGAAAACGGATAGGGCACTATGGCCTGTGCCGCTGGGTCAACAGGGTTGGTTGAAAAAAACTCCGAACGTCTTGGTAAAGACCTTGCTCGGACTGTCTAGACAGATTAAGTCAGAGCACGCATGGTTCTTTGTGATTCCATAGCAGGGCGAAGTGGGCTCGTTACAGCGTCGGCTGTCATGGGTTGTAGTGAGTCCCTTGATGAAGGGTAGAGTCGGCAGGGGCCGATCTCGAAGATGAAAGTCGGACGAACATGAGCGACGGAGCGAACGGCTCGGATTTCATTGAACTGGCGGCGGATATCGTGTCTGCCTATGTCAGCAACAATTCTGTTGCGGCGTCTGACCTCCCCGGCCTGATCGGCGAGATCCATGGCGCGCTTCTGCGGGTCTCCAGCGGCGTTCAGGAAGTCCCGGTCGAGGCGCCGAAGCCGGCTGTTCCGGTGAAGCGCTCGGTGACGCCGGACTATATTGTCTGCCTGGAAGACGGCAAGAAGTTCAAGTCCTTGAAGCGACACCTGCGTACCCAATACAACATGTCGCCGGAGGAATATCGCGAGAAGTGGTCTCTTCCCGCAGATTATCCGATGGTCGCGCCGAATTATGCGCAGGCCCGTTCCAATCTCGCCAAGCAGATGGGTCTCGGTCAGCAGCGTCGCCGCAAGGGTCGGTAAGGCGCAGCGCGCGAATCGCTGTCAGGTGGCCGTGGCCTGACCGGTCCGATGAACCGTTTGGCGGCGGATGTTCGGACGACGTCTCCGGCCCGCCGGCATATGTCTCTTTCCGTGTGGGGAAAGACATTTTTTCGATCGTAGGCACGCACCGGGGCGGCGATGGCCGCTCCGGTGTTTGTTCTATGCCGGAATGATCGTGAGGAGCCGCGGCGGACGGCGAAGGTGGCTTGCACGGCCCGGTTCACGGCCCTCGACAGCGCCAACATGCGAGGCTGACCGGCACACTATTCGAAGCTGGCGCGGATGATGACGTCGGGCGTGGCGGCGAGATGGGCGGCCATGGCCCGCGGAGGCTTCGTGTGCCGAGGGCGGCGCGGGATGTCTACGCCGTCGTCAAGGCCTGACGGGCGTCGGCGCGCATGCGCTCGACCATGGATTTGAGGCCGTTGGAGCGCTGGGGCGTCAGGTGCTCCTCGAGGCTGAGATCGCGGAACAGCTTCAACGCATCGATATCGAGGATCTCGGCCGCGGTCTTGCCGGAGAACAGCGCGACCAGAATCGCCACCAGGCCCTTGACGATATGGGCGTCGCTGTCCCCGACGAAGTGGACGCGGCCATCCGCGACGCGGGTCAGCAGCCAGACCTGGCTGACGCAGCCCTGCACCTTGTTTTCGGCGGTGCGCGCGCTCTCGGGCAGCGGCTCCAGCATCCGGCCGAGCTCGATCAGGTAGCGGTATCGGTCCTCCCAGTCGTCCAGGAAGCCGAAATTCTCGATGATGTCGTCGATGCCGGGCATGCTCATGCGCTGCATATAGTGCGTGCGGGCGGCGGAGGAAAGCGAGGCGGGGGCCGGCGGAACGCCAGGCCCGCAGCGGAAGGGACATCAATACCTCTCGGCCTGCGCGACGTCATTCTCCGGTTGAAAGATAAACCGGGTGCCGATGATCGACACTTCCAAATTGCAAGATGCTCGCGTTACACTCGGCTCGCATCCCGGGGGGATAACCTCGGGTCGGGCAAGGCGTTCCTCCACAACGGCTTGCCTGAACAATAGGAATGAAGGGCGGGCGCCGTGGCAAAAGCAAGTGAAACACCTTTGGAGCAATTCGGCCGAATCTTCGCAGAAGCTCTCGACGACACGTTGCATTCGATGGTGAAGGATATTGACGGGGCGAAAAATCCCCAGGATTCCATGGATTTCGCGTTCAAATCCGTCTTCGAATCCTTGCCGGAGGATGAGCGGGATCTGAATATTGCTCAGTTGGCGATCCAGAAGTTCGCCCATCGTCTTTTCCTGGAGCTGGGCTGGAGCAAGAGGTTCAGCGTGATCGCGAAGGCCGACGACGGATCGGTCGTCAACCTGAGGGAGCTCTCGCCGTTTTTCGCGCAGGAGACGGCGAACTGGGCCGAAGCTTACTCGGCGAACGGCAATCTGATCGGTTCCCTGGAGGAAGAGGAGAGGCGGATCAGGAGCAAGGCCGCCGCCGAGTAGGCTCTGCGCGGTTCCGGCCGAGCGGCGGAATCCGTCCGCGAGCGGGCCTCGACCCGGAAAATGAGGCGCCTCGGGGCTTTCGCCGGGGTGCGGATGGTCACGCGAGGGAGCCGTTCTTCAGCCGGGACCGTGCCCCGGCGCGGGCGGTGGTCCGGCCTTTTTCTTCGGACGGACCGGTGGGGCGGCGGGCGGGACAGGCGCGGGATCGGCAAGCAGGCCCGACAGCAGTCTGGTGCCCTGCTCCATGGTGAGTCCGAGCCGTCCCGCCGTCTCTGCGCCGGAGCGGCATGTCTCGGGACGCTTGATGCAGAAGGAGACGGCGTCGGCTGCGGCCTGGCCGGTAAGCGCCGCGGCGGCGGGCTGATGGGGGGCATGGGCCTGCCGTGCCGCGGGCGGGGAGGGCGGGAGCGGCAGGAACAGCATCACCACGCCGATCCAGAACAACGCACGAAACAGGAAGAACATGCTGGTACTCATGCAAGGCCACGGGCGCGTTGGCCAAGTCCATCGACGCCGATTGCAGGACGACATTAGCACTGGAGCGAAAAGGAGGGCTTTCGCCGATAGGAGAAATTGTCGTTAAATTCGATTCATAATTAAATGACTGAACCGCTGCCGCGGCATCGTGCGATTTGCCCGACGCTTGCTCGCGCCGATCTTGTAGAGGATGCGGGGTGATTGGTCGGGCTTGACCGGATTTGGTCAAACTCTGTTCACCATGTCCGCGGTTTGCGGTCTCCAAAGCCCGCCTTGCGTCGCCCGCGACGCCATTTGAACCCCCGCCTTAGTGTTCGTTTAAACCGCGGCTGCAATGGTCGGAGGGTACAAAAAAAGGGGGCGCGGACGTCATGCCGCGCTGAAGCGTTGCGTCAGATCGATGTGCTCAAGCAGGCGCGGACGGTGATGGGCGATTTCGTCCATGCCAGCGTCAAGGACGATCCGCCGATCTCGGCGCGACACAGTGCGTTCATCGCCACGCATGTCGCCGTCGGCATCGTCGCCGTGGCATGCCTGCCCGGCTATCTCGCGTTGCGCGGCGGCCTGACCTTGACGGAAACGTTCGTCTTCGCGGTGCTGGCCTCGCCCCTGGCCGTCGCCTATTTCCTGTCGAGGACCGCGCGGTTCGAGGAGGCCAACATCCTGTCCGCGCTGGCCGTGTGCGCGCTGGTGGCGGCGACTGCCGGCGCCACAGGCGGCGTCGGGTCGTTCGCCCTGCTCTGCCTGCCTCTGGTGCCGATCGAGGCGGCGATGTCCGGCTCGCGCCGGATCGTTGCCTGGACCCTGTCGCTGGCGGCGCTGACGGCGGCCGGGGTCGCGGCTGCCGACATCGCCGGCCTCTTGCCCGCGTCGGCGGGCTTGGCTGCTTCGCCCGCTCTTCATGGCGTCGTGCTGCTGGCTGCGGTCGGCTATGCCGGCCTGCTCGCCTTCCGCAACCATGGCTTCCTGGCGCTCGAGGCCCGCGCGGCCCGCCTGGGCGAAGCGCGTTACGCCATGCTGGCGGAGAATATGAACGATCTCGTCACCCGCCACGGCGAGGCCGGTCGCGTCACCTATGCGTCCCCGGCCGCCGAGGAGATGACGGGAGCGCCCGCCCGCACGCTGCTCGGGCAGGGTCTGTTCGAGCGGGTGCACGTGCCGGATCGTCCGACCTATCTGGCGGCGCTGGCGGCGGCGCAGGCCGGCGAAGCCAGGACCGCCGAGTTCCGCCTGCGGCGGAACGGGAGCGACGGCGTCTGCTTCATCTGGGTGGAGATGCGCTGCCGCAGCTTCGGCACCGACGAGGAGCGGCACGTGGTCGCCGTCTCCCGCGACATTTCCGATCGCAAGGCGCACCAACTGGCTACGGAAGCCGCCCGTGCCGAGGCCGAGCGGGCCAATGCTGCCAAGAGCCACTTCCTGGCAACCATGAGCCATGAGCTGCGCACGCCGCTCAACGCCGTCATCGGCTTCTCCGAGATGCTGATGAACGAGACGCTGATGGGCATCGACGCCGAGCGCCGGCGCGAATATGCCGGCCTGATCCACGACAGCGGCCACCACCTCCTCTCCGTGGTGAACGGCGTGCTCGACATGTCGAAGATCGAGACCGGCAATTTCCCGATCGTCGCCGAACCGTTCTCGCTCGGCGAGCTGATCGAGAACTGCCGGGCGATGATGCTGCTGAAGGCCGATGCCGGCCGCATCCGCCTGGAGCAGGCGATCGAGGGGACCCTGCCCGACATCGTCGCCGACAAGCGGGCCTGCCGCCAGATCTGCCTCAACCTGATGTCGAACGCCCTCAAGTTCACGCCGCCCGGCGGCAAGGTGACGGTGGCCGTCCGCGCCGAGCAGGGTGGGTTCACCCTCTCCGTCAGCGACACCGGCGTCGGCATCGCCCGCGAGGACCTGCCGCGTCTGGGCGAGGCCTTCTTCCAGGCGAACTCGGCCTATGACCGGCCCTTCGAGGGCACGGGCCTCGGCCTTTCTGTGGTCAAGGGCCTGGTGATGCTGCACGGCGGACGCATGGATGTGGACAGCATGGTCGGCCGTGGAACCACCGTGACGGTTCGTTTACCGTTCGACTGCGAGAACACCGCCTCTCGCGAGGCGATCATGGCTGCCCCGAACGTCGAGCGGCTCTGGCCGCGCAATGTCCAGGCGGAGCTTGTGTTGGTGCCCGAGCAACAGGGGAAGAAGCGTGCGTGAAGCGTTGGCCCGGTCCGATCGCGATTTCCTGTCGTCGGAGGATGTCGGGGGCGAGCCCTCGCGCCTGATCTCGACGCTGACGCTGGTGCTGCGCCGTCCGATCGAGGTGGCCGGCGTGCTGGCCATGACCGGTTTCACCCTGCTGATCCTGGCGAATGCGCTCGTCTATCAGAAGGGCGCCCATCCCGCCCCGTTCTTCGGGCGCGAAGGGCCGGGGCGGACCCAGGCCGCAGTTCCGACCCCGGCTCCCGCAGCACCGGCGCGCCAGGCCGTCGCCGCCGCGCAGGATGCCGCGGCACCGGTCGCGTCCGACGACGGTTCGCTGCTGCGCGAGATCCAGGGCGAGCTCGCCGCCCGCGGCTATTATGACGGCGTGCCGGACGGAGTGCTCGGCCGCAAGTCCGACGCGGCCATCCGGGCTTTCCAGACGCGCATGGGGCTGGCGATCGACGGGCAGCCGAGCGAGGATCTGCTGTCGCGCCTCAAGATGGCGCCGATGCCGCAGACGCTGCCGGCGCGGGACGGCGACCCGATCGGCGCCCTGATCAACGCCAGCACTCCGACCAGTCCGCCCGTGCCTGTCGTACGCCCGGCCGCGGCGCCGACGCCGACACCGCCGACCAGGCGGCTGCTGGCGATCGAGAAAGCCCTGGCCACGCTCGGCTACGGCCCGCTCAAGGTCGACGGCGTGATGGATGCGGACACGCGCGGCGCGATCAGCCGTTTCGAGCGCGACCGCTCGCTGCCGGTGACCGGTCAGGTCTCCACGCGTCTGGTCAAGGAACTGGCGACGGTGTCCGGCGTATCGCTGGAATGACCGCCCGCCTCAAGTCCGCATTCTTCGTCGCCGCCTACATCAGGCGCTGCGCTGTCGAGGGCGGCAGCGCCACCCTGCGCCGCCGCGGCGCGGAAGAAGCGGGAGCGATCTTCGTCAAGGTCGACCGGCTCGACGGCACGGCCGATCTCTACGGCCCGGCGCCGCAATCGCTCGCCGGCGACGGCGGAGAGCGGCGTTTCGTCCGGCTGACCAAGGACGGCGCCACCCCGCTCGATGCCGAGCAGAGGCTGCAGCGGGAATTGCGCTTCGACACGGACCTGTGGGTCGTGGAGGCCGAGGATCGGCAGGGGCGCTCCTTCCTCGACCTCGCCGAAGAGAGCTGACCGCGCCGGGGCGTTCTGCCTCGGGAGGCGTCGACGGGAAGCCCTCGAAGCTGATCCTGATCTAGCCCGAAGCCTTGCTGCGGTCGGCGCCGGCATCGACGCGCGGCTGCGGCGCCGGCCGGCTGCGGTTGGCCTGGGGTTCGGCAAAGATCGGTTCGTGGCTGGCGCTGCGCCCACCGGCGGTGGCGGTGGCCATGCGCACCAGGCGCATGGCTGCGGCGCGGGGCGTGACCTCCATCAGATAGGACAGGGCACGCAGGCGCAGGACAGAGTGCCCCGCTTCCTCGTTGAGGAACATCAGCACGCGTTCGGCCTGGTCGCCCGGCATCCCGATGGCGATCAAGGCCAGGGCCAGCACCTCTCCGGAGGCGTCGCCGACGATGCGGCGGGCCATGGTGTCGGTCAGGCCGAGCAGGGCCTGCAGCCCCGCCGCAAACTCGTCGGGGTTGCGCGACATCGCCGTCGTCTCCAGTCCGTCGAGGATGAGCTGCGGCGTGAAGACCTGTGCCTCGCGCGTCGAGAAGCGCGCGGCCAGTGGAGCGCTGCGCACGGCCTCGATCACGGCGGCGCGGGTTTCGGCATCGAGGTCGAGGAACAGCGGTGCCAGCCATTGCGGCTCGACGCCGCCTCGGGTGGCCAGCCGCTCGACCAGGCCCGGCACTTCCTGCGTCCGTGCCGCGAGCAGGGCCACGGTCTCCCGATCGATCGGCGCATCCGGATTGGCAATGAGGGCGTCGACGACCAGCGGCGAGCCCTTGTGGACCAGGAGCCGCACCAGCTCGCCATCGAGGTCGGGGCGCCGGGCGATCGCCGCGTCGGTCACCGGGCCGCCATCCGTGGCCAGGGCCCAGAGTTCGTCACGGCTGAGCAGGGGGGAGCGCTCGATGACGCGGGCCGCCGCCTCCGGTTCGCTGGCCACCAGCTTGTCGATCACCGACTTCGGCGCGAAGGCGCGGGGTCCGAGCTTGCCGGCGACCGCGATGCGGGTGTCCTCGTCGACCTGCTCGATCAGATGCCCGGCCAACTCGGTGTACCGCGCCACGTCGCTTTCCGAACGGTGGGCGGCATCGACGAAGAGGTCGGTCAGCACGCGCAGCAGAGTGGGCCGCACGTCGAGCCCCTGTACGCGCGACAGGGCAAAAAGGCCTTCGAGGCGCGGCAGCTGATCGTCGAACATCGTATTTCCGGACACACTCTCACTGTGACTTTCTGGTCGCAGGCGGCGAAAAACCCTGGGTGGCGATCCGCGAGCCGATGCTATCGAACAGTCTTAAACGGACTGTTAACCATGACGGCCGGTTACTCCTTGGCGAGACGCGCGAAATCGGTCGGGCGTTCGCCAACGAGGTCAGTGATGGGTGCCATCGTGCACTTTCCCCAATCTGCGCCGCGTCAGGCGCGACAAGTCGACGCCGGAACCGAGAGATCCGGCGACATCGTGTTTTTCACCGGCGTGCGCATCGAGCGGCACGCCGATCCTGAGGCGGTCAAGGCCGATATGGCCGGCACCCGGCCCGCCCAGGACGGTGCGTCGGGCAGGCGGCGGCGGCGAAAGGCCTGAGCAACGTTTGAATCAAAGGCATGCTGCGTCGCTACCAACTTACGATAGAGTGAATGCACCGCATGCTCGTAATACGGCATGGAGCCATAGGCCTGCTGGCGCTTGCTCTCGCCGGCTGCGCGGTGGAAGGAGACTTCGGCCGGCGTCAACCTTCGGTGGTAACTGACGAAATCCTGACCTCGGCGGGCAGCAGCTTTGCCAGCCAGCGCGGCGAGGCTGTGTCGGATTTCATGCTCACCGACGACGAAAAAGAGTTCCGCGACCGTGCCTGGCATTTCCTGATGCCGGCTTATCCGCGCGCCCGCTTCGACGGGGTGCTGGTCGAGCTCAGGCGGCTGCGCCTGGTGCCCCCCGGGCCGACGGCCGGATCGTTCGGCGCCTCTTCACAGGCGCTGCTGCGGGGCGTCGGCCTCGGACTTTACGACAACCAGCAGCCCAATGCCTATTTCAACGGGCTGATGAGCGAGCCCTGGATCTCGTCGAGACCGCCCTATCGCCGCCTGTGCAACGACATCGCCGCCGACGAAGTGTTGCTCAACCCGCTCGACGCAGTGGCCGACCGCGTCGAGGCCGCCGACCGCGTCCGCGAGAGGGCGCTTGGGGGGATCCGCGGGCTCGGTCGGGCCGAGCGCGACAACGCCCTCGGCCGTATCGCCGAGAACCGGGGTCTGGTGTGGTGGATCGGCGATGCCCTTGGTCGGCGCATCGTCGGCTATCGCTTCGCACTGCAGCGCCTGGTGATCGAGATCCCCGAGCGCGATGCCGTGGCCTGCGAGCGCGCGCTGGCGCGCCTCGAGCAGCGGGCCGGCGGCGCAGCACCCGTCGTTACGGCCATGCCACGCCGGCCGAACGGCCCGGCCAAGGGCTACTACCCCTGGCCGGAGGACGTTGTCCCATTGCAGAAATAGCGGCCCGTGCTCGGAGCGGGGGCCAGGCTCCGCCGGCCCGCCGGCTTGCGGCAAGGGCAGGCGCTCAGGCCCGTTCCGCGCTGTACTGGCCGACGGCGGAGTCGAGGAACTGGTTGTTCTGCACCCGGAGCTGCGCCGCGGCGTCGTCATAGAGGAACGGCAGGAAGGCATAGCGTTCGCCGCGCGTCACGCGCGAGACCGCGTGCAGCAGCGAGCAGGAGAACACCACGGCCCCGCCCGGCGGCGGCTTGAAGCTGCGCGGCCCATATTCGGGGAAGCTGACCTCGCCGCCGTCGAAATCGGCGTTCAGATTGATCGACACCGCGAAGCGGCGATGCGCCGTGCCCTTGGTGGTGTTGTCGCGATGGGCCCGGAAATGGCCGCCGTCCTCGGCGGTGTAGCAACCGATGATGTAGCGCTCCATCCGGGTGACGTGGAACTGGTGGACCTTGAGAATCTCCGGCACGATCCGGCGCTTGATGCGGGCCTGCAACTGCTGGATGACGGTCGAATCCTCGATGGTGCAGTCCCTGCGCCGCTTGTGGTTGGGGTCGGTCATGACCACGGTTTTGCCGTTGACCTCCCGCATGAAGCCGCTCTCTTCGCTGCCCTGCCGCTGGTAATGGTCGATCAGGGCCTTGCAGAAGTCCGGCTCGAACACGTTGGGCAGCAGCAGGATCGGGGCCTGGAGCAACTGGCCGGCAAAGTGGTCCGGCGGCGGCAGCGCCCGGAGATAGGCGAAGATCTCGTCGGCCTCCGACGCCTCCTGCGCGAAGCGGAACACCCTCATCACCCGCATGGTCGGGTCGAGCACCAGCCAGAACCGCCGGAAGGGAGCATTCGTGCCCGGCTTGGCGTCCTCCGGCAGCGCGCCATAGGCCTTCGAGACCGTGCCGTCGAAGTCCCAGATGAAGCGGATGCCCGGGATCCGATCACGCGCCCGCTCGGCGGTCTCGTCGCTCGCATCGATGCTGACGCCGAAGAAGCACGCCAGTTCGTCGTTGAACAGGGCATGGTTGGCGAACACCGCCTTGATGGCTGCCTGGCCGGCCTGATCGCTGGCCGAGCCGAAGAAACACATCACAATGTAGCGTCCCGCCGCCGTGTCGAAAGCATAGCGTGGATTGCTTCCCGAGCGTTGATGGAACCACGGCGCCGGATCGCCCGCCGCGAGGCTGATGGTGTAGCGAGGTATCTTGTGGTCCACCATGATCGATCCGAGGCTGCGCGTTGAAAAAGGCCCGAGACGGCCGCCACTATAGCGCCCCACCCAGCGTCATGCACGGGACATCGGCGAGGCGATCCGCGGGCCGCGGCGTATTCTTACTCCGCCGTGCAACTGGCCTGCGCCAGCAGCGCCTCGACGGCCGCCGCCTGCCCGGGCGTCGGCACCAGGGCGCGCAGCATCACCAGGCCCCTGGGCACAGGCGCCTGGATGCGCAACGCCTCCGGCGTGTCCGGCCCCTCGCGCGAGCGGACCTCGGCCAGTTGCTCGTCGGTGTAGAGGGTCAGTTCGATCACGCCGCCGGAGGCGCTCCGGTCGTTCAGGGCGTAATAGTTGAGCCCGTCCGGCGTGTAGAAGGAGACGGAGAAGAAGGAGGATGGCACCGGCGTGCGCATATGCAGCGGTCCCTCCGACAGGTCGTAGCGGCAAGCTGCCAGGCGAAGGGAGGGGTCGGGCAGGGGCAGCACATAGGCCAGCGGCCCCGCTGTCGGGATCGGATGGAAGGCGTCGTCTGGCCCGAGCGCCTCGAGCCGCTGGAACGCGGTGCGGCTGGCCAGGCTCGGCAGCGCCAGCACGCTGGCGAGGTGCACCGTCAGGCCGATCAGCAGGCCTACGACGGTCCAGATGACGAAACGGGTCATGGGCAGCCCTCGGCGATGATCTCGGGCAGGACCACGGTGTCGTCGCCCGAGAGGCTGGCGGCGATCGGCGTGTCGTACAGGCGCAGGGCGAGCATGAAGCCGCCCTTGCCGGGCACGCCGGGCAGCCAGTTGCCGGACGAGGCTTCGGGCGCAATGACGATTGCGGCGATGCCGTCGCCGCGGCGCAACACTTCGGCGCTGGTGAAGCCGTGGCGTCCGATGGGGTTGTCGGGCAGGCGGCCGTCCGAATCATAGAGCGTCAGGGTCCACCAGCGCGCCGGCGGCGACAGGGGCTCGATGCGATAGCGGCAGCGCCCGTCCAGCAGGGCGCCGGCCGAATCGCGGGTGGCGATGAAGGACAGGCCCTCTCCCGAGCCGAGCGGCAGATCACCCGAGCGGGCAAGGGCGGCCCTGGCGTAGCTGTCGGCTGTCGGTGAGCCGGCCTGCGGCCAGGCGTTCCACGGGCCGATGCGCAGAGCACCGAAGCCGTGGCCGCCCGCCAGCACCAACCAGGTGAGCCCGAGACCGACGAGAGCGCCGAGCGTCAGCGCATAGAGGAAGCCGGGAATCGAGCGCAAGGCCATGCTTCGGTTGAGGCGGGGAGCCGATCAGGCCTGCGGCAGCCGGGTACGTCAAGGGGGCGCAGCCACGCGGACGCCGGTTGCGGCGGTGACGGCCGGGCCGGGCTCCGGTCAGCGGATCGACCGGGCGCTGCCGGAGAAGCCGGCGCCGCCGATCCGATTCGGCTCGGCCGATGCGGTCCGGCGCGCCATCGGCAGGAGCGAGGTGGTCGAGCGGCTGGCCGGCTCGCTGCGCGCCTGATCGATCAACTGCTGGATGTCCATGAGCACGGCGGCGCTGCTGCGCGACAGGGCGCCGGGGTGCTGGGGCGTCACCACCCCGGGCAGGGCCTCGCCGGCGGGCTGGGCCGCCGCCACCTGGTCCTTGCCCGCCTTGCCGCCGGCAGCTGGCGCCACGCCGGGGATCGGCCGGATATCGACGCCCTGATGCGCCACGGTCATCACCTGCTGCCAGGTCATGGCCGGCAACGTGCCGCCTGTCATCTTGTTGGTCGGCCGGTAGTCGTCATTGCCGTACCAGACCCCGCCGATGAAATTGCCGGTGAAGCCCATGAACCAGGCGTCGCGATAGGAGTTGGTGGTGCCCGTCTTGCCGGCGACCTTGATGCCGGGCAGTTGCGCCCGCTTGCCCGTGCCGTTCTCGACCACGCTGTTCAGCATGGTGTTCATCTGGGCGATGATCGGCGGGTTGATCACCACCGGATCCTCCCGTCCGGCATCGAACTTGTAGATCAGCGTCCCCTTCGGGTCGCGAATCTCGAGCGCGGCATGCGGCGTCGCCTTGTGGCCGCCGGACGAGAAGACGCCGTAGGCGCCGGTCATCTCCAGGAGGTTCACGGCTTCGACGCCGATCGGCAGGGCCCAG
The DNA here is from genome assembly GCF_057554225.1 of Labrys sp. Lb11. NCBI lineage: Bacteria > Pseudomonadati > Pseudomonadota > Alphaproteobacteria > Hyphomicrobiales > Xanthobacteraceae > Labrys > Labrys sp. Lb11. The sequence goes on along the minus strand of NZ_BAAJOT010000008.1, from coordinate 317,412 downwards.
CTCTCCTTGAGGTCGGTCTCGATGCCCATCCGGTGTGCGGTATCGATGATCAGCCGGCGGCCGTCCACGGCGTTCTTGCCCATGGCCAGCGACAGCTTGATCGGGATGATGTTGATCGAGCGGGTCAGCGCCGTCATCAGCGTCACCGCGCCGGCATAGCTGCGGCCATAGTTCTGCGGGCACCAGTTCTTGATGCACAGCGGCGAGTCGACGACGACCGACTGAGGCGTGAAGCCGTTCAGCAGCGCCGTGGTGTAGACGAACGGCTTGAACGAGGAGCCGGGCTGGCGCATCGCGTCCGTGGCGCGGTTGAACTGGCTCTGGCTGTAGTCGCGCCCGCCGACCATGGCCCGCACCGCCCCGTCCGGCTCCATGATGACGATGGCGCCCTGGTGGGCTTTGTAGTCCGCACCGTATTGGCGCAGCATCGCCTCGAGGGTGTTCTCCGCCGAACGCTGGATCGCCGGGTCGAGGGCGGTCTTGACCACGAAGACGGAATTGTTGCCGAGGAGATCGTTGTCGGCCATGTCCGCGATCTGGCTGTAGGCCCAGTCGAGATAATAGTCGGGCGACTGGGAGGCGGTGCGGTCGACGGGCGTGGCAGGCTGGCGCCGCGCTCCGTAGACCTGCCCCTCGGACAGGAAGCCGGCCTCGACCATGTTGCTCAGCACTTGGTTGGCCCGGGCGCGGGCGGCGGCGAGGTTGGCGGTCGGGGCGTATTTCGACGGGGCCTTGAACAGGCCGGCCAGCATCGCCGCCTCGGCCAGCGACACGTCGCGCACCGACTTCCCGAAGTAATATTGCGCAGCCGCCTCGATGCCGAAGGAGCCGCCGCCCATATAGGCCCGGTCGAGGTAGAGCTTGAGGATCTCGTCCTTGGTCAGGTGGCTTTCCAGCCAGAGGGCGAGGTAGGCCTCCTTGATCTTGCGCTGGATCGTGCGCTCGTTGGAGAGGAAGAGGTTCTTGGCCAATTGCTGGGTGAGCGAGGAGCCGCCCTGCACCACGCCGTTCGCCTGGGCATTGGCGGCGACCGCGCGGAACGTGCCGATGACGTCGATGCCGAAATGTTCGTAGAAGCGCCGGTCCTCGGTGGCGAGCACGGCCTTGATCACGTAGTCCGGCATCTCGTTGAGCTCGACCGTGTCGTTGTGCCGGATGCCGCGCTGGCCGATCTCCTCGCCGTAGCGGTCGAGGAAGGTGACGGCGATGTCGGAGCGCTTCAGCCAGTCCTCGGTCGTTTCCTCGAAGGCGGGCGCGGCCAGGGCCAGCGCCACGATGGCGCCTGCCAGTCCCAGCGTCAGCCCTTCGCAGGAAAGGTCGACGGCGACGCGACGCCAGCCGGAGACATGGAACCGGTTGGAGAAGGCGTAGATGCTCTCCAGGCCGGCGCGGATGCTCTGCCAGGCGACGTAGACTGCATTGTCCAGCCAGGAATCCAGGCGCAGCGCCTCGCGGCGGAGGAGGCCGAGAAGGCCGGGCTTCGGCAGCTTATCGGTCACGGTCTGGCGGCTTTCCTCGAATGAGAGTCAAAGTGTTTACCTCTTGTAAACCTTGTGGGAAAGGCCGGTCCGCGACCGATTCCGCATTATGATGAACGCTGCGGCGCCGGGACGCAAAGGCTGTGCCGGCTTGGCCCGCGTCCCCGGCATGGAGGGCCTGTCGCTCCTGGCGGGCTTGCTGCTAGATTGCGGGCATGGATAGCGACGCCCCCAAGCCCTTCTGGATCACCAAGACGCTCGAAACGCTCTCGCCCGCCGAGTGGGAGAGCCTGTGCGACGGCTGCGGCCGCTGTTGCCTGGTCAAGCTGGAGGAGGAAGAGACGGGCCGGACCTATTTTACCGACGTCGCCTGCTTCATGCTCGACTGTCACAGCTGCCAGTGTGCCGACTACGACGACCGCAAGCGCCATGTGCCCGATTGCGTCACGCTGACGCCGGAGCTCGTGCGCAGCATCGACTGGCTGCCGCCGACCTGCGCCTACAAGCTGATGGCCGATGGCGAGGACCTCTATTGGTGGCACCCGCTGGTATCGGGCGACGCGCAGACCGTGCACGCCGCCGGCATTTCCGTCCGCGGGCGGGTCTCGTTCACCGACAGGCAGGTCGGCGAGGGCGAGTGGGAGGATCATGTCGTGCGCTGGCCGATGCGCGTGCCCAAGCGCGCCCGGCGCAAGTGAACGGCGGCCCGGCTCGCCCTGGGGAACATCGGGTCGCGGTTTGCGTTTGAGGCGAAGGCGCGTCCATGATGCCGCGCCCTCGAGAAAACGCCATGAAGACGCTCACCCTTCTCGCCTGTCTCGCCGCGGTCGGCATCGCCGCGAGCAGTCCGGCCGATGCCAAGCGCCGGCCGCCGCCGTCGGACCAGTCGATGGTGGCCCGGTACTACAACGATCCTCTCTACGGCTATCAGAACGGCCGCGTCTGCCGGCGCTGGTGCCCGCAGGACCGAAACCCCTGCGATGCCCCCAACCTCAAGGCGGCGGACGGGCGCTGCAGCTACATGGGTTGGTAGGATCCCGGGGAGGCCGCTACCGGAATGTCACGCTCGCCCCGGTCTTGCCGGCCATCTCCTGGATGAAGCCGCGATAGGCCGAGACCGCGGTGACGGCGGTGATGGCGCCGCAGTCGGACCCTTTGCCGGCGATCACGGCCGAGATCACGCCGACCAGCAGCGGCCCCGAGTCGGTGCGGCGGAACACCGGGCCGCCGCTGTCGCCGCGGCAGACGCCGGAGCGTGCGGTCAGCGCCTTGAGCTTGCCTTCCCGATCGATGAGGAAAAGCTGCTTCGAAGGATCGTAGACCTTGTCGAGCATGGCGAAATGCGCCTCGCGCAGCGTCCCGGCCGAAGAGACCTTGCGGTTTCGGTTCATGCCATAGCCGGCGACGAGCACGTCGACGAACTGGTTGTCCTTGGGGGCCTGCGCCGCCAGGCTGACCGGCACCAGCCAGGAGGGGAAGGGGCGGTCCGACCGCAGCAGCGCGACGTCGTTGAGCGGTGCCCCGGTGCCCAAGGCGTTCACGTCGAATTCGGGATGCAGGGCCACCTGCGTCGCCCGGGCGTAGCGGAAGCGGAACTTCGGGTCGAGCGCCCGGATCTTATAGTCGCCACGGCCGGCCAGGAAGCAGTGGGCGGCGGTCAGCACCAGCAATCGCGAAATCACGGTGCCCGTGCACTGGGTACCGCCCGGCCCCTTGATCTGCACCACGCTCTGGCGGATGCCGAGCGGATCGCTGGAGGTTGTTCCCCCCTTGATGGCGGCAGCCGGCGAAGTCGCCGCCAGCAGGGCGGCGAGCGCGAGGGCAGTGCAAAACCGGAAACTCATGCCGCAACCCTATGTGTGCGCGCCGCAATAAGCCAGCCTGAATAGGCGACTCGGGTAAAGGGCATCTTGACGACACGGAACAAGGCGTTGCGCCGCATCAGGGCAGCCGCGCGCCGAGCTTGTCGGCGGTCTGCCGGATCCAGGGCAGGGCGGTGCCGATCAGCGCCACGCCGGTCAGGCCGCCGCAACCGCCCTTGTCGATACCGCCGACGGCCGAACCGAGCACGCCGACCAGGACGGGCGCCGACGCCGCCCCGGACGAATTGCTCACCCGGAGCACCGGCCCGCCCGAATCCCCCTGGCAGGCGCCGATCTGGCGCTTGTCCGGATCCTGCAGCCGCAGCTGGATGTCCGACTGCAGCGGCACGCCGGTCAGCGTCGCCTGCCGCAGCGTGCCGCCGGTCTTGCCGTCGCCGCGCCTGGCCAGGCCGAAGCCGGCCAGCGTGTAGCGAGCACCCATCACGCCCTCTTCCGGCGTCGCCGGCAAGGCGAGCGGGTCATAGCCGGCCGGCAGCGGCGCCTTCAGCGACACCAGCGCCAGGTCTATGATGAAACGGCGCTTGGCGTAGGCGGCCGGGTCGAACTTCGGATGCAGGCGGATCGCTCCGAGCTCGCTCAGCACCGGCTGCCCGCCGGAGTAGGTCAGCAGCCGGTAGTTGGCGCCGGGGCGCACGCAATGGCCTGCGGTCAGCAGCAGATTGGGTGCGATGACGCTGGCCGAGCAGAAACTGCCGCGGTCGGACACGATCATCACCACGCGCGACGCCATATCCGGGCCCGCCGGCGCGCCGCCGACGATGGCGTGGGCAGGAGTGGCGAAGAGCAGGGTGGCAATGGCGGCGAGGAAGCGCATGCGGCAGGCTGTGGCGACGCGGCGCGGCTTTGTCAATCGCGCGTCGGCACCTGTCGGGCCGGCCGCATCGGCGGCGCCGCGGATTCGGATCGGCCGGGCCTCGGCAATCCCTGGTGCGCAGGACTTTTCGGCGGCCCCGCCGGCACGGCGCTCATCTTTTTTGCCTGCTGATTTTTTGTCCGCCTTGTTCATGGCGGGTTCACTGCTGACTGTGCATAGTGGTGCCATGTATCGCGCCCGTCGTTCGTTCGCTGCTGCCGTCGTGCTTGCCGTTGCCGCCGGCAGCGCGGGGGCGGCCGAATGCCTGCCCACGCCGCAGGCCCGGGCCATGGTGCAGGCCGGCCAGATCATTCCGACCCTGAAGGCGGTGCGGGCCGCCACGGCAGTGATGCAGGGAGAGCCCATCGACGGCCGTTTGTGCGCCTCGGGGAACGGCTATCGTTATGTCGTCACAATTCTCGGCACCGATGGCCGCGTCACGCGGGTGTCCGTCGATGCACGGTCCGGGGCCGTGCTCGGGATGAAATAGGAGCCAGAATGCGTCTGCTGGTGGTCGAGGACGATCAAGATCTCAATCGCCAGATCGTGCAGGCGCTGGAGGATGCAGGCTACGCCGTCGATCGCGCCTATGACGGCGAAGAGGGGCATTTCCTCGGCGACACCGAACCCTATGACGCGGTGGTGCTGGATGTCGGCCTGCCCCGCATCGACGGCATCACCGTGCTGGAGCGCTGGCGGCGGGCGGGCCGGGTCATGCCGGTGCTGATCCTCACCGCGCGCGACCGCTGGTCCGACAAGGTACAGGGCTTCGATTCGGGCGCCGACGATTATGTCGCCAAGCCCTTCCACATGGAGGAGTTGCTGGCGCGCCTCAGGGCCTTGATCCGCCGCACCACCGGCCACGCGACCAATGAGTTCGTGTGCGGACCGGTGCGGCTCGACGTGCGGGCCGGCCGCGTGGTGGTCGACGGCAATCCGGTCAAGCTCACCTCGCACGAGTACCGCCTGCTCGCCTATCTCATGCACCATACCGGGCGCGTCGTGTCGCGAACCGAATTGGTCGAGCATCTCTACGACCAGGATTTCGATCGCGATTCCAACACGATCGAGGTGTTCGTCGGACGCCTGCGCAAGAAGCTCGGCGTCGACGTGATCCAGACCGTGCGCGGCATGGGCTACATCCTGGCGCCGCCCGACACGCTGCGCGGATGACGACGCGCTCGCTGGCGTTCCGGCTCTTCGCCTCGGCCACGGCATGGGTGATCGCCGTGCTGGTCATCGCCGGCGTGCTGCTCGTCTCCTACTATCAGCACGCCACCGAGAAGGCTTTCGACGAGCGCCTGCACGTCTACCTCAAGACTCTGGTCGCCGATCTTGCCCGCCGCGACCTCGGCGACCGCACGGCGCCCGGAGCCCTGGGCGAGCCGCGCTTCGAGCTGCCCCTGTCCGGCTGGTACTGGCAGATCAGCCGCATCGACAAGGACAAGAACGACACCAACGGCTCCAAGTCGCTGTTCGAGGCCTACCTGCCCAGCCTGGACGTCCCCGACGCGCCGCCGGCCGAAGGCGGCGTGCGCGAGGCCTACACCACCGGTCCGGACGGGCGGCGGCTGCGGGCCGTCGAGCGCCTGATCGACCTTGGCGAGGATGGACGCTTCCGCATCATCGTCGCCGGGCCCGCCGACGTGATCGACGCCGAGATCGCGGACTTCCGCCGGGCGCTGCTGCTCACCTTCGCTCTGCTCGGCGTCGGTCTCGTCGGCTCCACCCTGTTGCAGGTGCGTTTCGGCTTGCTCCCGCTCAAGCGCATGAGCGACACGCTTGCCGCCATGCGCGCCGGGCGCGCCGAGAAGCTGCCGCCGAACCTGCCCGACGAGATCGCCCCGCTGGCTCGCGAACTCGACGCGCTGGTCGATTCGAATCGCCAGGTGGTGGAGCGCGCCAGGACCCATGTCGGCAACCTGGCCCACGCCTTGAAGACGCCCCTGTCGGTCATCGCCAACGAGGCGGCCGCCGCCTCGCCCGGCAGCGTGCCGGGCAAGATGGTGCAGCAGGTTGCCGTGATGCGCCAGCTGATCGACCACCATCTGCAGCGCGCCCGCATCGCCGCCGCCGTCAGCGTCGTCGGCACGGTCACCGAGGTGGCGCCGGTGGTGGACGGGCTGGTGCGGGCGATGGAAAAGATCCACCGCGCCAAGCGCCTGGCGATCGGCGTCGCCCTGCCGGAAGGCCTGTGCTTTCGCGGGGAGAAGCAGGATCTGGAGGAGATGATCGGCAACCTCGTCGACAACGCCTGCAAATGGGCGGTCTCGAAGGTCGCGATCACAGCCGAGGCTGCCGACCGTGCCGGCAGCCCGCTCTTTTCGCTCTATATCGACGATGACGGGCCCGGCCTGCCTCCGGAAAAGCGCGACGAGGTCGCCCATCGCGGCCGCCGCCTCGACGAGACCAAGCCCGGGACCGGCCTTGGCCTTGCGATCGTCTCCGACCTGGTTTCCCTCTATGGCGGCCGCTTCTGGCTCGACCAGTCGCCGGCCGGCGGGCTGCGGGCGGCGTTGGAGCTGCCCGCCGTGGTGCGATGATGCCCGTCCCGCAGTTTCAACGCAGCCCGATAGGCGATAACCTTTCCGCCGATTCGTCGCGGTGGGGAGCGTGCGGCATGGATGATGCAATGCAGCGGAGAAGCGGCCGCGGAGCCCGGCCGGGGATTGAAGGCCATGCCTTGCGTCTGGCCGGGCCGCTCCTGGTTGCGGCCTGGCTGGCGGGCTGCGCCACGACCGAGAGCCAGGCGCCGCAGCCGGCCGTCAGCGCGCCCGTTCTCGACGTCTCCGATCCGGCGCTGGCCGGGCTCGATTCCTCCGATCGCCAGCTCGCCGCCGCCGCCCAGCGCCAGGCGCTGGAAGCCGGCAAGCCGGGCGCGCCCGTTTCCTGGCGCAACCCGGCCAATGCCGGGCGTTACGGTTCTGTCGCGGCCGGCCCGGTCGTCGTCCAGAACGGCCTGAACTGTCGCCCCTTCACCCAGACCGTCTATATCGACGGTGTTCCCCAGACCTCCCGGGCCACGGCGTGCCGTCAGGCCGACGGCAATTGGCGCCGCTCCGGCTGAGGGGGGCGCTTGCGGGCCGGCGGATCGGGCGACCGGAGCGGCCGCGACACTGCCGGTTAACGTCTTTGCCTCAAACTGGCACGGCCATCGATTGAGGATTCGGACACGCGCGACATGGCTTCGCCTCCCGGCCCGAAGGCCGTCAGCAGCACCATGGGGCGCGTGCGGGATTATCTGAGCACCCTGCCGTCCGAGACTTGCGCCCGGGTCATGGAGGCGCTCGAACGCGGCGCCCTCGCCGGGCAGGAGATCCCGGGCGCCGACCTAGTCATGTCGGAACTGACGGCTCTGATGGCCGAGAGGCAGCTGGCATTGCCGCGCCTGGGCAATCCCAAGCGCTACTTCTTCTCGGTGCTCGATCCCTTCCTGATCGACGAGCAATTGCCGCGCGCCCGGGCCGGACGCATCAGCCGCGTTTCGATCGATCATATCTGGGACTGGCTCTGCCGTGATCTCGCGCCGGCCGAGATGGCCTCCTACCAGGCGACCGCCACGGCTGCGCTGCTGGAGCACGACATCGAGCGGACCCGACGGCTTGCCGCGCAGCTGCAGAAGGCACTCGTCCCGGTCATGCAGCAGGCCCTTGCGTCCGGCGACGCGGTGGCGCTGCACCGCTTCTCCGTCCAGATCGGCGGGCAGGCGGTGATGGACGACCTGCGCAACATGCTGACGGTGATCGAGCACCGCGACGCTTTGAAGAGGCTGGCCGACCTGGCCGGCGGCCCGTCGCGCCAGCTCGACGACCAGCATGCCGCCGCGATCGCCCATGCCCTGGCTCCCTTCGCGCGCGGCGGGGCGCCGCTGATGCCGCACGCGGCGGCGGTGGTGATGTGGCGGCTGGCCCACCCCTGGCAGATCCTGCGCGTCGGCGTGCTGGCGGCCGAGACGCAGGAGGCGCTGCGGCTGAGCCAGTCCCCCTATGGCGCCGTGCTCGACCTGATGCTGTGCGACCTGGAGTGCCTCGTGCTGCGCGCCGCCCGGGAGCGAAGCGAGCGTCGCATCGACCGGCTCGCCGCCACTGCGGCCGACTTCGCCACCTATGTCCGCACCATCGTCAATCAGGTCGCCATGGGGCCGGACGTCGCCTGGAACCGGCAGATGGGGGTGGTGCGGGCCCGCATGGCCGAGGTGCTGCGGCCGGAGCTGGAGGATCTGCCGGGGCGTGTGCGCCAGATCCTGCGCGGGCCGCGCCGGGAGGTCGAGCGGGGCGGGGCTTTCGACGTGGACGAACTGGCGGCGATCGAGGCTGGGCTCGACCTGTTCGTGGTGGTGAGGGGCAGCGCCGCCGAACTGGCGCTCAACGAGGCGTCGCTGCGGTCGGTCTCGCGGCTGCACGCCTTTCTCGAAGGCAGCCTCACCCCGCTGCTCGACGGCTTGCGCGCCGCGCCGGCGGCGGAGCGGTCCTTTCGCCTGCAGCAACTCGATGGCGCCGTACGGATCGCGCGGCGGATCCTCGGCGGCGACTATGCCGCACTGGTGCAGCGGGCCGCGGAGGTCGCGGCCGCCGAAAAGCCGCCGCTCGACCGGGTCGGTTGAGGCCGGACCGCGCTTCCGGCTTGTCCACGCGGCACCGGCAGTGTGAAGAAACACGCCCTCACGACCTGTTCATGTGACATGATGCCGGTCTGACAATGGAATGGGCATGGCGTATGCCAGCGTCGGCGGGCGCAGGCCACCGCCGCTTTGGACTTGTGGCATGGTGTTCTGGATCATAATCGCTCTGATGACCGGCGTCGCGGCGCTGGCGTTGCTGTGGCCGCTGGCCGGCCGCGACGCGGCGCCCGGCAGCCGCGCGAGCGACATCGCGATCTACAAGGACCAGCTCGCCGAGGTGGACCGCGACCGTGAACGCGGGTTGATCGGAGCGCAGGAAGCCGAAGCAGCCCGGATCGAGATCTCCCGCCGGCTGATCGCCGCCGATGCTGCGGCCAGGCACGAGCCGTCGGCCAGCCCGTCGCTGGCCCGCCACCGGATTGCCGCCGTCATCGTCCTGATCGTCGTGCCGCTGGCCGGCCTCGGCACCTATGCCAGGCTCGGCTCGCCCGGCCTGCCCGACCAGCCCTTGCAGGCCCGGCTCTCGGCATCGCCCGACACGATGTCGATGGCCGAGCTCGTCGCGCGTGTCGAGGAGATGCTGGCCAAGAATCCCCAGGACGGCCGGGGTTGGGAACTGCTGGCGCCGATCTATCTGCGCGCCGGCCGCTATGACGATGCGCGCCAGGCCTATGGCAATGCGCTGCGGCTTCTCGGCTCGACCGCGGGGCGCGAGAGCGCCTTCGGCGAGGCGGCCGTGGCGGCGGCCGGCAATATCGTGACCGCCGACGCCAGGAAAGCATTCGAGCGCGCGGTTGCGCTCGAGACGGACAATGCCACGGCGCTGTACTATCTCGGCCTCGCCAGGGAGCAGGACGGCGACAAGCAGGCGGCGATCGCCGACTGGAACGCCCTGCTGGCCAGACAGCCCTCCGCCTCGCGCATCGCGGCCTTCCTGCGTCAGGAGATCGCGCGGGCCGGCGGCACGCCCGTCGACGCCAAGGGCCCCTCGGCCGACGAGGTCGCCGCGGCCGGGCAGATGACGCCGGAAGATCGCGCCAGGATGATCCAGGGCATGGTCGAGGGCCTCGCCTCGCGGCTCAAGGCCGGCGGCGGCAGCCTGGAGGACTGGCGCCGGCTCGTCCGTGCCTACAGCGTGCTCGGCGAGCGCGACAAGGCGGCGTCGGCCGTGGCGGATGCGCGCAAGGCTCTGGCGGGTTCGCCGGAGGACCTCAAATCGTTCAATGAGCTGGTCAAGGGGCTGGGGCTGGAAGGATAGGAATGACCCGCAAGCAAAGACGCCTCGTTCTGATCGGTTCGGCCCTGGTTGTGCTCGCCGTGGCTGTCGGGCTGGTGCTGAGCGCCCTGACCAGCACCATCACCTTCTTCGCTTCGCCCACCGACGTCGCGGAGAAGGGCATGCAGCCGGGCCAGCGCCTGCGGCTCGGCGGCCTGGTGGAAAAGGGATCGGTCGTGCGCGACGGCGCCACGTCCGTGACGTTCAACGTCACCGATATGAACAAGGCGATCAAGGTCACCTATAGCGGGATCGTGCCGGACCTGTTCCGCGAGGGGCAGGGCGTGGTCGCCGAAGGCGTGATCGATCCGGGCGGCGTGTTCCACGCCGACACGCTTCTGGCCAAGCACGACGAGAAATACATGCCCAAGGAAGTCGCCGATGCGCTGAAGGCGCAGGGGCGCTGGGAAGAGGGCGCCAATTACGGGAAGAAGCCGTGACGCCCGTCCGGTCCCGGTCGCGCGGGCGCTGCCCGGTTTCACCGTGTCTCGCGGAGAGAGAGCCATGATCGCCGAGCTCGGCCACTACGCCCTCGTCCTCGCCCTGGTGCTGGCCCTCGTCCAGTCCGTCCTGCCGATCTGGGGAGCCCGGACCGGCGACGCGGCGCTGATGCGCATGGCGCCATCGGCGGCGCTGTTCCAGTTCCTGCTGATCGGCTTTGCTTTCGCGGCCCTGGTGCAGGCCCACGTGGCTTCGGACTTCTCGGTGGTCAACGTCGTCGAGAATTCCCATTCCGACAAGCCGATGATCTACAAGATCACCGGCGTGTGGGGGAACCATGAAGGATCGATGCTGCTGTGGGTGCTGATCCTCGCCCTCTTCGGCGCGCTGGTGGCGGCATTCGCCCGCAACCTGCCGCTGTCGACCAAGGCGACGACGCTCGCGGTGCAGGCCTGGGTGACGGCCGCCTTCCTGCTGTTCATCCTGTGCACGTCCAATCCCTTCGCCCGGATGAACCCGGCGCCTATGCAGGGGGCGGACCTCAACCCGATCCTGCAGGACATCGGCCTCGCCATCCATCCGCCGCTGCTCTATCTCGGCTATGTCGGCTTCTCCATCGTCTTCGCCTTCGCCGCCGCCGCCCTGATCGAGGGGCGCATCGACGCCGCCTGGGCCCGCTGGGTCCGGCCCTGGATCCTGACCGCCTGGATCTTCCTGACGCTCGGCATCGCCATGGGCTCCTACTGGGCCTATTACGAGCTGGGCTGGGGCGGTTTCTGGTTCTGGGATCCGGTGGAGAATGCCTCGCTGATGCCCTGGCTCGCCGGCACGGCGCTGCTCCATTCCGCCGTCGTCATGGAAAAACGCGAGGCCTTGAAGGTGTGGACCGTGCTCCTCGCCATCCTGGCCTTCTCGTTGTCGCTGCTCGGCACCTTCCTGGTGCGATCGGGCGTGCTGACCTCGGTGCATGCCTTCGCCAGCGATCCCGCTCGCGGCGTCTTCATCCTCGCCATCCTGATCGCCTTCATCGGCGGCGGCCTGGCCCTGTTCGCCTGGCGCGTATCGACCCTGCGGCAGGGCGGCATCTTCGCCCCGGTGTCGCGCGAGGGCGCGCTCGTCCTCAACAACCTCCTGCTGACGGTGAGCTGCGCCGCGGTGTTCTTCGGCACGCTCTACCCGCTGGTGCTGGAAGCGCTGACCGGCGGCAAGATCTCGGTCGGGCCGCCCTTCTACGACCTGACGTTCGGGCCGCTGATGCTGGCGCTGATGCTGTTCATGCCCTTCGGCCCGTTCCTGGCCTGGAAGCGCGGCGATCTGCCGGGCGTGACCCAGCGGCTCGGTATGGCGATCGGCGTGGCGGTCCTGGTCACGGGGGTGACGCTCTGGCTGGCGCGCGGCGGCCCCGTGCTCGCACCGCTGGGCGCCGGCCTCGCCGCCTTCGTCATGATCGGCGCGGTGGTGGAGGTGGCCGAACGGCTGAAGCTGTTCCGGGAGCCGGTCTCCGCCAGCCTGCGCCGCGCGCTCGGCCTGCCGCGCTCGGCCTATGGCACGGCCTTCGCCCATTTCGGCGTGGGCGTGATGCTGCTCGGCATCGTCGGCGTCGCCTGGCACGTCGAGACCGTGGCGGCGATGAAGCCCGGCGATACCCAGGTCGTCGGCCGCTACGAGCTGACCTTTCTCGGCGTGCAGCCGCGCAAGGGCCCCAATTACGACGACACCGTCGCCCGATTCTCCGTGCGCGTGAACGGCCAGCCTGACGGCGACATCGAATCGGCCAAGCGCTTCTACCCCGCCCGCCAGATGCCGACGACCGAAGCGGGCATCCGCACCTTCGGGTTCGGCCAGCTCTATGTGGCGCTCGGCGATAGCCAGCCGGACGGTGCCGTCGCGGTGCGGCTCTACGACAAGCCGCTGGTGACGCTGATCTGGCTCGGCTGCGTGGTCATGGCCTTCGGCGGCCTGCTGTCGCTGTCCGACCGGCGCCTGCGCGTCGGGGCGCCGCGGCCGGCCCGACGGGCCGCAACCTTGCAGCCGGCGGAGTGAGGTCGATGCGCCGCATCGTCCTCGCCCTTGCCGCCGTCCTGGTGGCGTTGCCGGCGCTCGCCGTGCAGCCAGACGAGGTGCTGAAGGATCCGGCCCTGGAGGCGCGGGCCCGGGCTCTGTCGGCCGAGCTGCGCTGCATGGTCTGCCAGAACCAGTCGATCGATGATTCGGATGCGCCGCTGGCCAAGGATCTGCGCGTCCTGGTGCGAGAGCGCCTCGTGGCCGGCGACAGCGACGCCGCGGTCAAGGACTTCCTGGTGCAGCGTTACGGCGACTTCATCCTGCTGAAGCCGCCGCTGGAATGGCGCACGGTCGTCCTGTGGACCGCGCCCTTCGTGTTGCTTGTGCTGGGCGCGGCGATGATGCTCCGCAACGCCCGCCGCCGTCGGGCTGCGCCGGTGCCGCTCAGCGAGGACGAGCGCCGCGCCCTCGACGAGATCGTCAACCGGCAGGGCTGACGTCCCGGCACGAACTTCGACGACACGGGCCGACTGCGCACGGGAGCGGGAAATCTGCCGTGGCGCGCCGGACCGTCTGCGCGCTTTGGTCGTCGGGGACGAGCCGGGGCTGCGACGGTCGCGGTGGTGCCTTACCAAACAGTAATCCCGCGGACAAAGCGCCGTAATGTGATGGTCATCATAGTCTCCTCCAACGACGCGGTTGCGTCGCCTGGAATTCACAAGAATCCCTGCACAGGCAGGAGTGGAGCCGACCAATGATCCATCCCACCAATTCCTCCGCCAAGCCCGGCCTCCTGGCTCGTCATCGCAAGGCGCTGATGGCCGGCGTGTTCGGTCTGGGCGTGCTCGGCCTGGCTGCCGGCGACCTCATGGTCCAGCCTGCGACGCCGGCCTTCGCCCAGTCCCAGTCGCAGTCGCAAGCCATTGCCGGCCAGCCGATCAGCTTCGCCGACGTGGTGGAGAAGGTGCGTCCGGCCGTGGTGTCGGTCAAGGTGAAGACCCTCACCGCCGAGACCACGAGCGATGACGGCAGCGCCGGCCCCGGCATCTCGCCAGACGATCCGATGTTCCGCTTCTTCAAGCAGTTCGGCTTCGGTGAAAACGGCGGCGGCATGAACCCCCATCGTCCGCGCAAGCAGTTCGGCATGGCCCAGGGCTCGGGCTTCTTCATCTCGGCCGACGGCTACATCGTCACCAACAACCATGTGGTCGACAATGCCACCGAGGTCGACGTCGTCACCGACGGCGGCAAGACCTACACCGCCAAGGTGATCGGCACCGATCCCAAGACCGACCTCGCCCTGCTCAAGGTCAAGGACGACGCGAAGTTCCCCTTCGTCGACCTCGCTTCTCAGGCGCCGCGCGTCGGCGACTGGGTGATCGCGGTCGGCAACCCCTTCGGCCTCGGCGGCACCGTCACGGCGGGCATCGTCTCGGCCCGCGGCCGCGACATCGGCTCCGGTCCCTATGACGACTTCATCCAGATCGACGCGCCGGTGAACCGGGGCAATTCGGGTGGCCCGACCTTCGACCTCAACGGCCGGGTGATCGGCGTCAACACCGCGATCTTCTCGCCCTCCGGCGGCAGCGTCGGCATCGGCTTCGCCATCCCGGCCGACACGGTGCAGCGCGTCGTCAACGCCCTTCGGAGCGACGGCCAGGTGACGCGCGGTTGGATCGGCGTGCAGATCCAGCCGGTGACCCAGGACATCGCCGACAGCATCGGCCTGAAGAAGGCTGAGGGTGCGATCATCGCCGACGTCAGCCGCAACGGCCCGGCCTCCAAGGCCGGCCTGAAGTCCGGCGACGCCGTCACCGCCGTCAACGGCCAGTCGGTGGCCGGGCCGCGTGAGCTCGCCCGTGCCGTGGCCGCGATCAAGCCCGGCGACGATGCCGATCTGACGGTCTGGCGCGACGGCAAGGAGATCTCGGTGAAGGTCGCCACCGCCAAGCTGCCCGGCGACAAGCAGCTCGCCAAGGCGAACCGCGACAGCCAGGACCAGGCGAATGAGGATCATGCCTCGCTCGACAGCCTCGGCATCGAGCTGGCTCCGGCCTCCGCGGTGCAGGGTGCGGGCAACAAGGGCGTGGTCGTCACCGATGTCGATCCGTCCGGCGCCGCGGCCGACCGGCTGAAGGTCGGCGATGTGATCGTCGATGTTGCCGGCAAGCCGGTGAAGAGCGTCGCCGACGTCAAGGACGGCATCGACTCCATGGTGGCGGACGGCCGCAAGACCGTGCTGCTGCGTGTCACCAACGGCGACAGCGTGCGCTTCGTCGCCGTCCCGGTCGCCAAGGGCTGACGCAACCGAACCCGGGGTCCGCCGGCGACACGCCCCCACGCACGTCGGCGACCCAGCGGTGAACGGCAGGCCAACCCCCGGCCTGCCGTTTTTTTTGAGGTTGGGCTACAATGTCGGACATGCGGATTCTGATTGTCGAGGATGACCGCGAGGCGGCATCCTATCTTCTCAAAGCCTTCACCGAGACCGGACACGTCGCCGACCACGCGGCAGACGGCGTCGACGGCTACGCCATGGCCAAGGATGGGCCCTACGACGTGCTCGTCGTCGACCGCATGCTGCCGCGGATGGATGGCCTGTCGATGATCGGCCGGTTGCGCGCCGAATCCTTCGACACCCCGGTGCTCATCCTGTCCGCGCTCGGCGATGTCGACGACCGCGTCAAGGGACTGCGCGCCGGCGGCGACGACTACCTGCCCAAGCCCTATTCCTTCGCCGAGCTGCTGGCCCGGGTGGAGGTGCTGGCCCGGCGCCGGCCGGGCAAGGCCGAGGAGACGGTCTATCGGGTCGGCGACCTCGAGCTCGACCGCCTGTCGCATGTGGTGCGGCGCGGCGGCGTCGAGATCGACGTCCAGCCGCGCGAGTTTCGCCTGCTCGAATATCTGATGAAGAATGCCGGGCAGGTGGTGACGCGGACCATGCTCCTGGAGAATGTCTGGGACTATCATTTCGACCCGGGCACCAACGTCATCGACGTGCACGTGTCGCGCCTGCGCTCCAAGCTCGACAAGGGCTTCGACAAGCCGTTGCTGCACACGGTGCGCGGTGCCGGGTACATGATTCGTGACGGCGCTCGGTAAGCTCGTCCGCACCACGGCCTTCAAGCTGATGGCCGTGTACCTGCTTGTGTTCACGCTGTTCGCGGCGTTCCTGCTCGGCTACTTCTTCTGGAATGCCCAGCGCCTGCTCGGCTCGCAGATCAACGGCACGGTCGATGCCGAGATCTCCAGCCTCGCCGACCAGTACAGCCAGGGTGGCATCGTGCGCCTGGTCGCCGCCATCGAGCGGCGCTCGCGCCAGCCCGGCTCCATGCTCTATCTCGTCATCACGGCCGAGAACGACGCGCTGGCCGGGAACGTGTCGTCGCTGCCCGACGACGTGTTCGACAAGACGGGCTGGAACGAAGTCCCCTATACCCGCTACGACGACGCCAAGGCGCGGACGCGCATGGCGCTGGTGCGCGTCTTCAAGCTGTCGGACGGATACAGGCTGCTGGTCGGCCTGGATCTGGAGGAGCAGTACCGCGTCCGCACCATCATGACCACGGCGTCGCTGTGGTCGGCGGCCTTCATCATCGTGCTCGGCGTCGCCGGCGGCTGGTTCGTCACCCGCCGCGTGCTGCACCGCCTCGACGACATCAACGAGACCAGCCGCTCCATCGTCCAGGGCGACCTGTCGCGGCGCCTGGCCATCGCCGGTACCGACGACGAGATCGACCGCCTCGCCACCACCACCAACACCATGCTCGACCGCATCCAGGAGCTGATGGCGGGCGTGAAGGAGGTTTCCGACAACATTGCCCACGACCTCAAGACCCCGCTGACCCGCCTGCGCAACCGGGCCGAGGAGGCGTTGCGCCTCTCGAAGACCGAGATGGAGTATCGCGAGGCCCTGGAGAAGACGATCGAGGAATCCGACGGCCTGATCGCCACCTTCAACGCACTCCTGATGATCGCCCGCGCCGAGGCCGGGCAGATCCAGACCGCGATGAGCGAGTTCGACGCCGCGGAGGTGGCGCGCGGCGTCGCCGAGCTTTATGAACCGGTAGCGGAGGAGAAAGGCGTCGCCTTCGAGGTCGAGGCGCCGGCGCCGATCGTCATCCGTGGAAACCGGGAACTGATCGGACAGGCCGTGGCCAATCTCGTCGACAACGCCTTGAAGCACGGTGCCGCCGGCGAGGCGCCGAAAGTACGGGTCAGCGCCGCCAGCGCCGCCGGCTTCGTGCGCATCGCCGTCGCCGACAGTGGCGAGGGCATCGCCGACGCCGATCGGGAGCGGGTGCTGGAGCGCTTCGTGCGGCTGGAGGCCAGCCGGTCGCGACCGGGGTCTGGGCTCGGCCTGTCCCTGGCGGCGGCGGTCGCCAAGCTGCATGGCGGCGCGCTGCGGCTGGAGGACAATGCGCCCGGCCTGCGGGCGGTGCTGGAACTGCCCAACCGGCCGGCCGCGACATGAGCCTCGCCGGGAGCCTCGTGGCGGCGCCGCTGGCGCCCGCCTCCAAGCAGGCAGCCACACGCCTGCGTGAGCTCGGCGGGGTGCTCGAAGCCCATCCCGAAGCCGGGGCTCTGCTGGCCGGCATCGCCGCCGGCTCGCCCTATCTGTGGGAGCTGTGCGTCGCCGATCCGGACCGGCTCGCGCGGCTGCTGGCAGGCGACCCCGTGGCGACGCTGGCAGCGGCCCTCGACGCCGCCCGTGCCGCCTGCGACGCAGCCGAGAGCCAGGCCGACGCCATGCATGCGCTGCGCCGCCTGAAGCAGGAGGCCGCGCTGCTGATCGGCCTCGCCGATCTCGGTGGCGTCTGGACCGTGGCGGAGGTCACCGCCGCCCTGACCCGTCTCGCCGACGCCGCCGCATCCTGCGCCCTGCGCTGGCTGCTGCGCGATGCGGCCGCGGCCGGGCGCATCCTCCCGCCGGATCCGGCCGATCCGGAGACCGGTTGCGGCCTGGTGGTCCTCGCCATGGGCAAGCATGGCGCCGGGGAGCTCAACTATTCCTCCGACATCGACCTGATCGTGCTCTATGATCCGGAGGCGGCGCCTCTGCGCGAGGGGCTGGAGCCGAACCCCTTTTTCGTGCGGTTGACCCAGGGCCTGGTGCGCATGCTGTCCGAGCGTACCGCCGACGGCTATGTCTTCCGCGTCGATCTGAGGCTGCGTCCCGATCCCGGCGCCACCGCCATTGCCATCTCGCTGCCGGCGGCGTTCGGCTACTACGAGAGTGTCGGCCAGAACTGGGAGCGCGCCGCCATGATCAAGGCGCGCGCCTGCGCCGGCGACAGGGCGGCGGGGGCCGAGTTCCTCGCCGGCATCGGTCCCTTCATCTGGCGCAAGCACCTCGATTATGCCGCCATCGCCGACGTGCATGCCATGAAGCGGCAGATCCACGTGCACAAGGGCCACGAGGACATCGCCGTCGCCGGCCACGACCTCAAGCTCGGGCGCGGCGGCATCCGCGAGATCGAGTTCTTCGTGCAGACGCAGCAGCTCATCGCCGGTGGCCGCAACCCGCTGCTGCGCGGCCGCGAGACCGTCGCGATGCTGGCCGCGCTCTGCGCCGCCGGCTGGATCACCGCCGAGGCGCGCGACGAGCTGACCGAGGCCTATGGCTTCCTGCGCGGGCTCGAGCATCGGTTGCAGATGATCGCCGACGAGCAGACCCATGCCCTGCCCGCCGACCGCGACCGGCTGGACCGCTTCGTTCGCTTTGCCGGCTATTCCAGCCGCGCCGCCTTCGCCGAGGCGCTGGTCCGGCGGCTGGAGACGGTGCAGCGCCACTATGCCCGGCTGTTCGAGACGTCGCCGGCGCTGGCGGGGAACGCCGGCAGCCTGGTGTTCACCGGCAAGGGCGACGATCCCGAGACATTGAAGACGCTGGCCGGGCTCGGCTTCTCCGCGCCCGCCCAGGTGGCGGAGATGATCCGCGGCTGGCACTTCGGCCGCTACCCGGCGATGCGCTCGGCCCGGGCGCGCGAGGACCTGACCGAGCTGACCCCGGCGCTGCTTGAAGCCCTGTCGCGTGACCGCCGGCCCGACGAGGCGTTGCTGGCCTTCGACGGGCTGCTGTCGCGGATGCCCTCGGGCTATCAGCTCCTGTCGATCCTGCGCAACAACACCCGCCTGCTCGACACGCTCGCCCGCATCCTGGCCGTGGCGCCGCGCCTGGCCGAGATCGTGGCGGCGCGGCCGCACGTGCTGGACGGGCTGCTCGATCCGGCCGGCGCCCGCGAGGGCGCGGACGAGGCGGCGCTGGCCGAACGCGCCCGGGCCGCCCTCGCCATTGCCGAAGGCTATGAGGACAAGCTCGACCTCGCCCGGGTCTTCACCCGCGAGCGCCAGTTCCTCATCGGCGCGCGCATGCTGTTCGGCGATCTCAAGCCGACCGAGGCGGGGACGCATATTTCGGCGCTGACGGGGGCCATGGTGCGCGTGCTGCTCGGCCTCGTCCGCGCCGAGCTGGCAGCGGCCCATGGCGAGATCCCCGGCGGCGAGGTCTGCGTGGTCGGCATGGGCAAGCTCGGCAGCCGCGAGATGACGGCGACGTCCGACCTCGACCTGATCGTCGTCTACGACCATGCGGACGATGCGGTGGAGAGCGACGGGCCGCGGCCGATCGCGCCGTCCGTCTGGTTCTCGCGTCTGACGCAGCGCCTGATCGCGGCGCTGTCGGTTCCCACCGCCCAGGGCGCCCTGTTCCCGGTCGACATGCGCCTGCGTCCGTCGGGCCGCAAGGGACCGGTGGCGCTCCATATCGACGGCTTCCGCGCCTATCAGCGTGAGGAGGCCTGGACCTGGGAGCACATGGCCCTGACGCGGGCCCGCCCTGTCGCCGGGGACGCGCCGTTGCTGGCGCGGGTGGAGGCGGTGATCACCGAAGTGCTGACCATGCCGCGCGACGCCGACCGCATCCGCCGCGACGTCGCCGAGATGCGCGCGCTCCTGGCCCAGGAGAAGGGTGACAAGGATCGCTGGGATCTCAAGCACGCCGCTGGCGGCATCGTCGACATCGAGTTCATCGCCCAGGCCCTGCAACTGCTGCACGGTCCGCAGCACCGGTCGATCCTGGCGATCGGCACCGCTGCCGTGCTCGACCGCGCCGCCGAGGCCGGCCTGCTGCCGCCCGGCGATCACGAGGCCCTGACCGGCGCCTGGCGTCTCTACACCACGCTGTCGCAGATCGCCCGCCTCTGCGCCGGCAGCCACAGCGGCCTCGCCAAGGCGCCGGACGCCCTCAAGGCCCTGCTGGTCGAAGCCTGCGGCGAGCCGGACTTCAAGGTCCTGGCCGCCGCCATCGCCGATCACCAGAAGGAGGTGCGGGCGATCTTCCGGTCGATCGTGGGGTGAGGGACGGTCGCGGCAGGGGTCAGAGGATGAACATGCCGGCGTCGGCGGAGGCGAGGTGGGCGAGCTCGACGGAGAAATCCGCCTTGCCGTCGCCGTTGATGTCGCCGGAGACGACGACGCCGGTGCCGGCGGCCTCGTAGCGCAGCTCGCCGGCATGGTGGCCGAAGGCGGCCGTGCCGATGAAATGGAAGGCCTGGTTGCCGGCGACCGACGTGTCGGCGTCGATGCCGGCGATGTCGACCCTGTCGCCCTGGGCGACGCTGAAATCCTCGATCACGTCGCGGTTCGCCGTGGCGGGGCTTTCGATCGTCGCCTTGAAGACGAAGGTGTCGGCGCCGGTTCCCCCGTAGAGGTGATCGAGCCCGGTGCCGCCGGTGATCTTGTCGGCGCCGCCCCCGCCCTTGAGCGTGTCGTTGCCTTTGCCGCCGAGGATGGTGTCGGCATAGGCGCTGCCGGTGATCGTGTCATTGCCGTCGCCGCCGTCGATCAGGCCGGTGACCTTGCCGATCGCCGAGCTGAACACGTCATTGCCGCCGCCGAGGTGGACGGCGCCGGTCATCGTGCCGGTGTTTGTCACCTTCTCGATGCCGTCGCCGCCGGTGACGGCGTTCAGCTTCGACGAGACGACGCCATCGTTGAGGAAGGTTTCCGTCTGTCCGGCCACCGTGGCCATGTGCACGGCGTCACCGCCCAGCGCCAGCGTGATGGTGCCGTTCGCGCCGTTCTTGACCAGGACATCGTTGCCCACGGTGTACACGCCGAACGCCCCGGCGGAGATGAGGCCGTCATTGGCGAGGGTGGCCTTGGCCGCCGGCGTCCCGGGATTGCCGTCGTCGTTGACGAGCGCCACACCGACGTTGCCGGCGATCGTGCCGAGGTTGTGGATCGTCGCCCCCTCGCTGGTCAGGGCAAGCCCGGCGCCGGCGCTTCCGAGGACGAGACCGGTATTCGTCACCGACGCGTGGTTGCCTTCGATCGCAATGCCGGCAATCGCGCCCGATGCGTAGCCGTTGTTGACCACGGTCGCGTTGTCGTCGGTGACATGGATCGCGTCGCCGCCGGCGACGATCGTATTGGTGTTGGTCAGGTTCGCGAAGGCGCCGTCGGCCAGGACGCCGTCGCGGCCGGCGCTGATGGTGCCGGCGTTCTTGAGCGTGTTGCCGTCCCCGTGCAGGACGAGGGCGTCGTCGTCGGATCCGTGGGTCGTGATGCGCCCTGTGGCGGCGATGCCGACGGTATTACCGCCGGAAGCCTTGAGTCCGCTGGTGCCCATGACGATCGCGTCGTCCTCGAGGCTGTCGGCCGTGCCGTTGAGATTGAGGGTATCGCCGAAGCCATCGGCTAGGATTGCCAGCCCCGCAGCCTGGGTCTGGATCGTGACGTTCTCAAAAACGGTAATCGTGTCTTGTGAACCGGTCGCCTGGACGGCGGCAACGACATCGCTGTTGACGAAGAGGTCCTGGGTAACGTCGATGTTGGCCATGATGGCAGCATCCCTTGCGGGGGAGGGGTGAGGGAGTGGGGGCTCGCTGCGCCAGGGGTGGGAACCGGCGACCGCCGGCCGATCTCCCCGGCTCCGCGCTCGCCGCACATAGACCTTTTCCGCGTCGGGACATGTGCCATTGCGCACGCCCCGGATCGGGCTCCGGGCGCGTCATGCCTGGCCGCTCGGCATGCTCGACGGAGCGTCAGTGCATCGCCGGCATCACATGTGCCATGGTCGGCGCGATCTGGCCGAGGCCGAGGCTGGACAGGGCGAGGGGCTCGGGGCCGGCACGGCGGCCGGCGCGGGCGGAAATCGGCACCGTCACCATCACCACGGTGCCGACGTCGAGGGCCGAGCGAATGCGCAGGGCGCCGCCATGCATCTCCGTCAGGGACTTGGCGATCGACAGGCCGAGGCCCGAGCCCTTGTGCGATTTGGTGAACTGCGCCTGGGCCTGCTCGAAGGGGCGGCCGAGCTTCTCCATCGCCTGCGGGGCGATGCCGATGCCGCTGTCCTCGACATAGATCGCCAGCTTGCCGTCGTGGCGGCGCAGGCGCAGGCCGATATGCCCGCCCTCGGGCGTGAACTTCACTGCATTGGACAGGAGGTTGCGCACGATCAGGCGCATGGCGCGGCGATCGGCCTCGAGCTCCGTGCCCACGGGCCAATGGGCGTGCACGGTGAGATGCTTGGCTTCGACATCCTCGCGCGCCGTGCGCAGCTGTTCGGCCAGCAGGCGGTCGAGGTGGAAGCGCTCGTGCTTGAGGGTGAGCTCGCCCGCCTCGATCTTCGACATTTCCAGGATGTCGTCGACGAAGTCGAGCAGATAGCGGCCGCTGGCCTGGATGTCCCGGCAATAGTCGACGTAGCGCGGTTGGTTCAGCGCGCCGAACGTGCCGCTGCTCATCAGCTCGGAGAAGCCGATGATGGCGTTGAGCGGCGTTCGCAGCTCATGGCTCATATTGGCGAGGAAGGTGGACTTGGCCCGGTTCGCCGCCTCGGCCTTGACCGTCTCCTCGGCATATTTCTCGGCGAGTTCGGCGAATTGCTGCGTCTGCTGCTCGAGTACCTGGCGCGAGCGCTTGAGGTCGGAGATGGTGGCGTTGAGCTGGCGCTCGCGATCGATCAGCATCTCCTGCTGGCGCTTGAGCGAGGTGATGTCGGTGCCGACGGAGACGTAGCCGCCGTCGCCGGTCTGCCGCTCGTTGATGGTCAGCCAGCGGCCGTCGGCGAGTTGGGCCTCGAAGGTGCGTCCCTCCCGCTCGCTGTCGGGGGCTGCGGCACGGCGCATGCGCACGACGGATTGGCACCCGGCCGCCACCAGATCGCCATGGCGGGTGCCCGGCCGCACCAGCGCGTCGGGCAGCTTGTGCAGTTCCTGGAACTTGGAATTGCAGATCACCAGGCGGCTGTCGGCGTCCCAAAGCACGAAGGCCTCCGAGAGCGCGCCGATCGCGTCGCGGATACGCTCGTTGGCCTGCTGGGTCTGTTCGGCGAAGCGGCGCTCCTCGGTCTCGTCGACGACGATGCCGATCATGCGCCGGCCGGTGCCGCCGGCGCCGACGACCAACTCGCCGCGGGCGCGCATGCAGATCCATTCGCCGTCGGCGGCGCGCATGCGGAAGCGGCGGTCGATCGGCTGCGGCGCGGCCTTGGCCCGCAACTCCCGCGCGAAGGAGCGCAGTCCGCCATTCTCGATGTCGACAAGCGACTCGATGTCGGCGTCGAGCATCAGGTCGTCGCGCGGCTCGAAGCCGAGCAGGGTGAACATCGAGTCCGACCAATAGACCCGGCCGCTCTCCAGATCCCAGTCCCACAGGCCGGAGCGGCCATGGGCGAGGGCGGTTTCCAGCCGAGTCCGCACCGCGTTGTAGGTGTCGTCGGCGCGGCGCGCCCGCGAAGCCTGCCAGTAATAGGCGATGCCGAGCGCCAGCAGCGTGGCGCCGGTGAGGGTCAGCAGCAGCACCAGCAGGGCCGTCCGGGTCTGCCATCGGTCGAGCACCTGGTCGAGCGGCCGGAAGGCGACGATGCGCAGTTCGTCGACCGTGTCCATGGCCGCGATCACCTCGGCCTCCCCGGCGAGGCGGGGCGCCGCGGCCTGCATCCTGCCGCCGGCCAGAAGAGCCGTGAGCACCGCCGTCATCGCGGGGTTGCGCGGCGGCGTGGTGGCCAGGACGGTCCCGTCGCGGCCGGCGATCGCGTGCACGACGCCCTCGGCCGGCGCCGGCAGGTGGTCGAGGATCGCTTGCGCCTGGGCGGCGCCGGTCCGGGCCAGCTGCGCCTTGGCGATGGCGACGGTCAGATCGAGATTGGCGGCGGTGCCGGCGACGGCCCGGTCGCGCGCCTCCAGGATCTGCAGGCTGGTGGCGATGACGATGGTCGACAGGAACACCACGATCAGAATGGGGACCGCCTTGTGCATGACGGGTTCCATCCACAGCAGCCGGCCGTGTGACGGCGACGTCAAGGTCTTTGCCAGGCCCCGGACGTGAGAGGGACGCAAAGACGCGCTGGCAACGCTGGCACGCGCCATAAATCGACCCCGTGACTGTGCAATTGGATTGTTCGCGTACAGACTTGCGAATCGTTAAAACTATAAGAATCAAGTGCGGACTGATTTGTCCAGAGTCGGAATACGAGGATTGTCGGCCCGATGGCTTGGTTTCGCCGCCGATCCTTCAGGACGCTCCTGCCGTTTGGCGCAGCTTTTCGCTGCCAAACTGCTATATCTGGGCCAGGATTACGATTTGTTAACCATATATAGGCTGCCGGCCAGGCTCCGTGTCGCGATGGCCGGCGGCCTGCGCGGTGCGCGGGCAGCCGGACGATTGCGTCTCAGGCGAGAGCGCGCTGCACGATGTCGGAGACGTCGCGCGACAGGGATGGCGCCTCTGCCAGGCGCCGCAGCGCCGCTTCGGCATGATCGCGCCGCTGCGGTTCCAGCGAGCGCCAGCTGCGCAGCGCGCTGACGAGACGCGCGGCGAGCTGCGGATTCCTGGGGTCGATGTCCAGCGTCACTTCGGCCAGGAAACGGAAGCCCTCGCCGTCGGGTCGGTTGAACTGGGTCGGGTTGCCGCTGCAGAAGGCGCCCACCAGCGCCCGCACGCGGTTGGGGTTGCTCATCGAGAAGGAGGGATGGGTCATCAGCCGCCTGACCCGGTCCAGCGTCGCCGCAGCCGGGATCTGCGCCTGCACCATCAGCCATTTGTCGACGACCAGAGGGTCGTCGCGATAGCGGTCATGGAAGGCCTCCAGCGCCTGCTCGGCGCCGGAGGCACCCGAGAGCGTCAGGATCGACAGGGCGGCGAAACGGTCGGTCATGTTGTCGGCCGTGGCGAACTGCCGGGCAGCCGCGTCGGGCGCGTCGGGACGGTCCGACCCGCAGGCCAGGTACAGCGCCGCGTTGCGCAGGGCCCGGCGCCCGGCGCCGTTGGCATCCGGGGTGTAGGGACCGGACATGGTCAGCCCCTCGCGCAGCTGCATCAGCCGGTCGTGCAGCGTGCCGCCGATGGCCCGGCGCAGGGCTTGGCGCGCCGCGAAGATCGCGTCCGGATCGACATTGGCGCCGATTTCGCGGGCGATGTCGGTCTCGCTCGGCAGAGTCAGGGTGAGGGCGGCGAAGGCCGGGTCGCGCAGCGCATCGTCGAGGAACGTGCCGATGGCGGCGACGAAATGCGGGTCGATCGGCGTGTCCGGCGCCCGCACCGATTTCAGGATCAGAGCCGTGGCGTAGGTCTGCGCCGCCTGCCAGCGGTTGAACGGGTCGGCGTCGCGCTCGAACAGGGTGAGCAGGTCGGCTTCGTCGAGGTCGGCGCTCAGCTTGACCGGCGCGGAGAAGCCGCGCAGCAGCGACGCCACCGGCCGCTCGGCGACGCCCTGGAAGACGAGGCTGCGCGAGGGCTCGGCGAGGGCGACGACGCCGTCGAACGGGCGGCCGTCGAGGATGAGCGGCAGGTCGCCCCGGGTGCCGACCAGGCCGAGCCGGACAGGGATGACCATCGGCTCCTTGGTCGGTTGACCCGGCGTCGGCGGCACGGTCTGTGCCAGGTCGAGGCGGTAGGTCTGCGCCTCGGCGTCCCAGTGGCCGGACGCTTTCACCTCCGGCGTGCCCGACTGGTGGTACCACAGCATGAACTGGTCGAGGTCGCGAGCGCTCGCCTGGGCGAAGCAGGCGATGAAGTCCTCGATCGTCACGGCCTCGCCGTCATGCCGGTCGAAATAGAGGTCCATGCCGGCCCGGAAGGCCCTGTCGCCGATCAGCGTCTTGAGCATGCGCACCACCTCGGCGCCCTTCTCGTAGACCGTGGCGGTGTAGAAGTTGTTGATCTCGCTGTAGACGTCGGGCCGGACCGGATGGGCGAGGGGACCGGCATCCTCGGCGAATTGCTGGCTGCGCAGGTTGCGCACGTCGACGATGCGCTTGACGGCGCGCGAGCGCTGGTCGGAGGAGAATTCCTGGTCGCGGAAGACGGTTAGGCCTTCCTTGAGGCAGAGCTGGAACCAGTCGCGGCAGGTGATGCGGTTGCCGGTCCAGTTGTGGAAATATTCATGGGCGATGATCGCCTCGATATTGGCGTAGTCGAGATCGGTCGCGGTCTCGGGCGACGCCAGGACATATTTGTCGTTGAAGATATTGAGGCCCTTGTTCTCCATGGCGCCCATGTTGAAGTCGGACACGGCGACGATCATGAAGATGTCGAGGTCGTATTCGCGTCCGAAGGCCTCCTCGTCCCAGCGCATCGAGCGCTTGAGCGCATCCATCGCATAGGCGCAGCGCCCCTCCTTGCCGGGCTCGACATGGATCTCCAGCGCCACCTTGCGGCCCGAGGCGGTGACGAACTCGTCGGCGACGCAGGCAAGGTCGCCCGCCACCATGGCGAAGAGATAGGACGGCTTGGGGAAGGGGTCGTGCCAGACGGCGAAATGCCGTCCGTCCGGCAGGTCGCCCGCCTCGATCCGGTTGCCATTGGCCAGCAGTACCGGCGCCTCGGCCCGATCGGCCTCGATGCGGGTGGTGTAGACGGCAAGCACGTCCGGCCGGTCGAGGAAATAGGTGATGCGGCGAAAGCCTTCTGCCTCGCACTGCGTGCAGTAGCAGATGCCCGTGCGGTAGAGACCCATCAGCTGGGTGTTGGCGGCGGGGTCGAGCCGGGTCTCGATGGCGAGCTCGAAGGACCCTTGCGGCGCCTGATGTAGGACGAAGCCGTCCGGCTCGGCGTCAAAGGCGGAGGCGTCGAGCGGCACGCCGTCCAGCGAGGCGCCGACGAAGGCGAGGGCGTCCCCCTGCAGCTCCAGCCGATGCCCGCCCTCTCCCTTCGGATTGGGGCGCATGGCCAGCCGCGCCACCACGCGCGTCGCCGCGCCGTCGAGGCGGATGTCGAGATGCACCGTGTCGATCAGATAGTCGGACGGTCGGTAATCGGCGAGGCGAACGGGGCCCGGAGTTTCGGTGCGCATGGGAGCAACCATTGATGAGTCCCGGGCACAGTAGGGGCCCGATGCGCGCAAGCCAAGCACACGATGCGGCTGCCTGTCCTGCATCGATCGAAGGAGAAACCGCAGGTCGGACTGCGTTTCCGTCGCCTTGGACGCCGTCGCTTTGCCGAGCGCCCGTCGGGCAGGCTCGGGCGGCACGCGGCCCGTACAGGCAGCCGCTGAGAGGCCTCCCCGTTCATGCCAGGATCGCATACTATGCGGGCAGCACGTCTCCGGCAGGGCGACACGCGTGGAATATAGGATCGGTCGCCGCGCCGCAACACCGCCCGGCTGGTTTGCCGTTGCCGCAATATCGGTCCGCGCCCCGCCGTGGAGCGGGCCGCCCGACCGTTTCAAACCGCCGCCGGGATTGGCCCGGCAGGCGGTGACGGTCGCCGGGTCGTTGCGGGAAGATGGACCAGCCGTCCGTACGTCAAGCGCACCAGCCACCGTGGGAGGAGGCAAGCGATGATCTTCCGCCAGCTTTTCGAGCCGGTCTCATGCACCTACTCCTACCTGATCGCCAGCCGTCGCGGCGGCGAGGCCCTGATCTTCGACCCCGTGCTCGAGAAGGTCGACCGTTACCTGCAATTGATGCGTGAGCTAGACCTGCATCTGGTCAAGGCCGTGGATACGCATCTGCACGCCGATCACATCACCGGCCTCGGCGCGCTTCGCGACCGCACGCACTGCATCACCGTGATGGGGGAACAGAGCAGCGTCGACGTGGTGTCGATGCGGGTTGCCGACGGCGACACGCTGCGGATCGAGGGCGTGAGTCTGGACGTGATCTACACGCCCGGCCACACCGACGATTCCTACAGCTTCCTGATGCCGGATCGGGTGTTCACCGGCGACACGTTGATGATCCGGGGCACCGGGCGCACCGATTTCCAGAACGGGGACCCGCGCGCGCAGTATGAATCGCTGTTCAGCCGCTTGCTGCGCCTGCCGGACGAGACGCTGGTGTTCCCGGCGCACGACTACAAGGGGGACACCGTCAGCACCATCGGCGAGGAGAAGGCCTTCAATCCGCGGCTGCAGGTGAAGTCGGCCGACGAATATGTCGCGCTGATGAACGGGCTCAACCTCGCCAACCCCAAGATGATGGACGTCGCGGTTCCCGCCAACATGCGCCAGGGGCTGCACCAGGAGGAGATCGCCCGCCGCGGCTGGGCCTGTTCCGCGCAGCAGGCGCTGGACCTTGTCGGACAGCCCGACGTGGTGCTGATCGACCTGCGCGAGAAGAGCGAGCGGGCCCGGCACGGCAGCATCCCCGGCTCCTTGCACGCGCCCTATCCCGAGCTGCAGGAGAACATCGGCGCAGGTGGCCTGCTCTACGAGCTGGCGCAGGCCACCCGCAGGCGCCTGCTGTTCTATTGCGCTTTCGGCGAGCGTTCCGCGATGGCCGTGCAGGCGGCGCAGGATGCCGGCCTCACCACGGCCTGCCACATCCAGGGCGGCGTCGACGCCTGGAAGAAGGCCGGAGGAGCGCTCGTCTGAGCCGCCCCTCGCAGGCCGGGGTGCTGGGAAGCCGCTCCGCGCATCGGCGCGGCCGTCAGCCGCCGACGACGACGAGGCGCTTGACCTCGCCCCTGAGATAGGCCTGCAGGAACCGGTTGTAGTCCCTGAAGGAGACGCAGCCGTTGGACTCGCCGCGCGGCCCGAGCAGATAGGTGTGCGCCAGCAGGCCGACGCGGCCATGGATGGCGCCGCTGCCGCCGACCGGGTTGAGACGCAGCGCCCGCACCCCGTGGAAGGGCTTCTCGCGCTCGGTGAGGTCGTAGGTGTGCGGCGGCGTCGGCCCCTTCATCGACACGTGGACCTGGCCGGGATCATCCATCCGGCCGCCCAGGCCGGAATGGGCCTCCAGCCGCTCGCCGTTGGGCATGGTCACCGTCCCGGCCCGGATGTTGTAGACGGCGACGCCGGCGGAGGGACTGGTGGTCCCGAAGCCGCTCAGCCAGGAGCCCGACTGCGGCGCGCGCACCGCCGGGGTGGCGTCCTGGGGCGAAGCATAGGCGAGGGCCGGCCCGGACGGCTTTGCACCGCCGCCGAAGAGCTTGTCGAAGAAGGAGCGGTTGTCGGGCTGGGCCGCCGGGGCCGGTTGCAGCTTGGCCATGCGCGTGCGGCGTTGGGTCGGCGGGGCGACGGTCGGCGGAGGGACGGCCGGCACCGGCTCGGCCAGCTGCGGCCGCTCGCGGATGATCGGGGAGGGTGCGTCGCTCGGCCGGGGGATCGGCAGGGGCACGTCCAAGGCCGCTTCGTCGGCCCTGGGCACCGGCAGCGGTACCGGTGTGGCGCTCTCCGGTTCGATCATGGCGACGACCGGCTCGGCCACGGTTTCGGCAGGGGCGTCCTCGGTCCGGGTCACTGCGGGAGCCGCGGCGGCGACCGATGCAGCCGGCGTCGGGGCGTCGGCCGTTTCGGCGGCGGGAAGCGCGGCGACGGCCGTGGACGGGCGCGGCGGACGCAGGCCGGCATAGAGCGGCACGCTCTCGGCCATGGTCTGCGGCGCGACGCCTGAGAGGAAGCCGGATGCCAGCAGCGGATCGAAGCGGCCGGGAGAAACGAAGCCGATCGAGGCGGTCCGGAACGAGACGTCCGCGTCCAGCAACGGATTATAGTGGTGTGCGGAGGGCGCTTCGAGCGAGGCAAGGGTCGCCGGCGTCGGTGCGGTCTCCGGCATCGGCGCGCGCCTGGCCGATGTGATGCGCAGATGCTTGTCGCCCTGCGTGGCGACGCCCGCCAGCACGGCGAACCCCAGCGCAGTGAGCGCGATCGTCTTCGTGGGGAAGCGGGAACCTTGTTTCCGGCGGCGGGGATGCGAGTCGAAGCCGTGTGGCTCGCTGGTCGTGTTACGCATGCTACGCACTCTCGGGCTACTCGATACGCCCTCCCGAACCGATGCGTGCCGGCCCTTGCCTTTCGGAAGACCGAGAGGCCGCAGACCCTCCCCCTCCGCCCTGTGGGCGGCGTCTGGAATGCCTGTTTCGTTCATCAAGACGCGCTCCGCGAGGGCCGTCTGTCCGGGTCGGAGATCAGTTCTGGGAAGCCCAATGTTTTGTTCAACTTTGATTAAGCACGCAGTGTGGTTAACGCCTCGTGAAACAAGATCGTGTTTTTTTCTTGAACAGACACCTGCGTCGGTGCGCTGCGACCCCAGAGCCCGACCTGACGGCCGCCAAGCTAAATTAAGGCGCGCTTCGACGGAAGCCGGCCTGGCACCGAGGCGTTAATTCGATGAGCCTGTGCGACGTTTCGGTGACACTTGCCTCATTCCAGGCCGATTTTCGCCTTCAACTCTGCGCTCCGCGCCACCGCCAGCACCGCCTCGGTCAGCGCCGCCGCCCGCCGGCTCATCGCGCCCTCGAGGCGGCCATAGATGGTGAACGTCGCCGGCTGGCCGACGATGCCCAGCGCCATGGCGGTGAGCTGGTCGGCGTCCTGCGGCGGCAGATCGCCGCGGCCGATCGCCACGACGAAGATGCGCTTCACCGCTTCCACCACGTTGCGCTCGGGTTCCCCGGGCACGTCGCCGAGATGGGCGTGCTGGGCCAGGAGCAACAGCGTGAACAGTGGGCGGTTCTCGTCGAACAGCGTGCAGAACAGGTCGACGACGGCGCGGACGATGGTCGCGAACGGCTGCGGCGCCCCGCCGGCGGCGACGATCCGGCCGGCGAGATCGGCATAGCCCCGCAGGAAGATCGTCCGTGCCAGGGCCTCCTTGCCGGGGAAGTGGCGGTAGAGCGCCCCCTCGGCCACCCCGGCCGCCGCGGCGATGTCGCGGATCGAGGTGGCGTCGATGCCCTTGTCTGCGAACAGGCGTAGCGCCTCCGCCTCGATCCGCGCCCGGGTCCTGGAGCCGTCGCGCATCAGGCTGCGGCCCCGAGCCTCGCGCGGATCTGCCGGTCGAGGCTGACATAGTCGGTCTTGCCGGAGCCGAGCACCGGCATGGCGTCGAGGACGATGATCTCGGCCGGCGACATCAGGTCGGGCGCATGCTTGGCCTTGAGATGGGCCACCGCATCGGCGCGGCTGGCGTCCTTGCGCGTCGTCACCAGCACCAGCCTCTCGCCCTTGCGCGGATCGGGCATGGCGAGCACGGCGATCGGCTCCTGCGGCCAGAGATCCGCCAGCGCCTGTTCGGCGGCGCTGAGCGACACCATCTCGCCCGCGACCTTGGCGAAGCGCTTGGCCCGGCCCTTGATGGCGATGAAGCCGTCGGCGTCGATGGTGACGATGTCGCCGGTGTCGTGCCAGCCGTCCGGCGGCGGCTCCAGCACGCCGGGATTCTCGGCGCGATAGTAGCCCGCCATGACGTTCGGGCCGCGCACGAACAGCCGCCCGCCCTCGCTGATGCCGCTCACCGCCTCGAGCCGCGCCTCCATGCCCGGCAGGATGCGGCCGACCGTGCCGTTGCGGTTGAACATCGGGGTGTTGAGGGCGAGCACCGGCGAGGTCTCGGTGACGCCGTAGCCTTCCAGGATGCGCAGGCCGAACTTCTCGTTGTAGAGCCGCCGCGTCTCCGGCTTCACCGCCTCGGCCCCGGCGATGACATAGCGCAGCGAGCGGAAGTCGTAGGGGTTTGCGCTCTTGGCATAGCCGGTGAGGAAGGTGTCGGTGCCGAAGATGATGGTGGCGTTCACCCCGTAGATCAGCTCCGGGATGATCCGATAGTGCAGCGGCGAGGGGTAGAGGTAGCATTTGACGCCGCTGACCAGGGGCAGCACCAGCCCGCCGGTCATGCCGAAGGAGTGGAACACCGGCAGCACGTTGAACAGCGTATCCTCCGGCCCGAAATCGATGCGGGCGGCGGCCTGGGCGCAGTTCGACAGGATGTTGCGGTGGGTGAGCACCACGCCCTTGGGGGCGCCCTCCGAGCCGGAGGTGAACAGGATCGCCGCCGGTTCCTCGGCCGCGACCTTGACGCGCTGGCGCCCGGCCGAGAGGAAGCCGCGGACCTTGTCCCAGCCGCCGATGCCGGTGCGGACATCCTCCAGCCAAACGATGCGGACCGCCTTCTCGAGTTCTTCCACCATGGCGGTCAGCCGGGCGCGCTCGACGAAGGCGCGCGAGGCCAGCACGGTCTCGATCTGCGAGCCGCGGCAGGCCGCCAGAATGTTGGCGATGCCGGCGGTGTAGTTGAGCATGGCCGGCACGCGGCCGATCGACTGTAGGGCGAAGTAGGTCACCGCCACGGCGTTGGCGTTGGGCAGGAGCACGCCGACATGCTCGCCGCGCCGCGTCAGGGCCTCGAGCTTGGCCCCAAGCACGGCGATGCCGATCAGGGCCTTCTTGTAGGTGAGCGTGCCGGTGACCGGATCCTCCAGGATCACGCGGTTCTTGCGGAACTTGCCGGCGGCAGCCGCGAAGGCCTCGAACACGCTGATGTCGACCGGCGTGGTGCGGAAGATCAGGTCCGACATCACGTCGTAGAGCGCCGCGCCCGCGGCCTGCCGCCGCTTCTTGCCGCGCAGGTCCGGATCGACGGCGAGCGTCGTCGGCGCGACGAAGGTGACCTTCACTTTCGGGAACCATTGCCGGGCCACCTGCTCGCCCGACAGGCGCGAGAACGGCGTGCGCTCCAGCCCCTCGATGCGCACCGGCACGATCGCGGCCTGCGACTTGTCGGCGATCAGGCCGGCGCCGTCATAGACCTTCATCAGGCTGCCGGTGACGGTGAGGCGTCCCTCCGGGAAGATCACCAGCGTGTCGCCGGCCTTGACCGCGTTGATCAGGGCGCGCGTCGCCATCGGCTTGGACGGATCGAGCGGATAGGCCCGGGCGAGCTTGAGGAAGGGCTTCACCCACCAGGCCTTGGCGATGGTGTGGTCGATGGCGAAGACGGGATCCTGGTCGAGCAGCGCCAGCATCAGCCCGGCATCGAGGAAGCTGATATGGTTGATCGCGATGATGCGCTGCGGCGAACTGGTCTCCAGGTGCTCGATGCCCTTGACCTCCAGGCGGAACATGAGCCGGTAGAGCATCAGGATGAAATCGCGCAGGGCATGCATCGGCAGGATGCGGAAGAACACGATGCCGGCCGCGATGTTGAGGACGGCGATGCCGAGGAGCAGCATCGGCGTCGATACGCCCAGGGCCTGCAGCCCCGCCAGCACGCCGGCGCCGGCCGTCATGAACAGGGCGGAGAGCACGTTGACGCCGGCGATGACGCGAGCCCGCGCTGCCTTGTCCGCCCAGGCCTGCACGGCGGCGAACACCGGCACGATGAACAGGCCGGCAAAGATCGCCAGCAGGGTGAGGGCGGCGACCAGGCGCACGCCCTGCACGTCGGCCAGGAAGGCGCCGATGGTGAGCGGCGCCTCGCCGTGGCTGGCATGTGCCGCCACCCAGGCGATGTCGAGGCCGGTCAGGCCCATCAGGATGGCGGCGACCGGCGTCAGCACCAGGATGATGCGGCCGGCGACGAGCTGGGCCGCCAGCACCGAGCCGATGCCGATGCCGATCGAGAAGGCGGTAAGGAATAGCGTCGCCACGTCCTGGTTGCCGCCGATCACGTCCTTGGCCAGCGTCGGCACCAGCGACAGCACCACGGCGCCGATCATCCAGAACCAACTGACGGCGATGCCGCCATTGAGCAGCTTGCGGTCGGCGAAGAGGCTGCGCAGCAGCCCGGTGGTGGAGCGGGCGATGTTCCAGTCGACCTTGAGGTCCGGAGCGGCCTCGCCGGTCTTGGGGATCAGGGCGGCCGAGGCCCAGCAGCCGAGGGCGATCACCACCATGAAGCCGGCGATGATCCAGCTCTCGATATAGGCCGGTGCGACGCCGCCGGCGATGATGCCGATCAGGATGGAGAGGAAGGTGCCCGCCTCGATCAGGGCATTGCCGGCCGGCAGTTCCTCCAGCTTCAGATGGTCGGGCAGGATGCCGTACTTGATCGGCCCGAACAGCGTCGCCATGATGCCGAGGCCGAGGATGCAGGCCATCAGGATCGGCACGGAATGCAAGGCGAAGCCCACCGCGGCGGCGGCGACGACGCCGATCTCCGCCATCTTCACCCGTCGCGCCACCACCGCCTTGTCGTAGCGGTCGGCGAGTTGGCCGGCGAGGCCGGAGAGCAGCAGGCCGGGCAGCACCAGCATGGCGGTCGCCACCGTGGTCAGCACCTTGGCCGTGTCGATGTCGAGCGCCGCGGTGGTGCCGACCCCGAACAGCACCAGGATGATCAGCGACTGCTTGATGAAATTGTCGTTGAACGCACTGAGGAACTGGCACCAGAACAGCGGCGCGAATCGGCGGGCCGTCATCAGCGAAGAGAGCATCGGAAGGCTCCTGCGGCTGGCGCCGCGCTTCGATTGCATGGGTTCACTAAGTGAGTGAACGTGCGCTCACTTAAGATCAATTCGCCCGAGGGGTCAAGCCGGTTCTCCGGGCCGCAGCATCAGCGCACCGGCTCGGCATGCACGATGATGCGGGCAATGCCCGGCCAGGCCGCGCCGATGCGCCGCTCCGCCGCATCGACGCGGTCATGCACCTCCTGCACCGGCATGGCCGCCGGTGCCCGGCAGTGGAAGGTGACGATCAGCCCGCGCGCCGTGGTCCGCACCCGGACATTGTGGGCGTCGGTCAGGCCGCTGTCGCCGTCGGTGATGGCGGCGATGGTCGCCGCGAGGCGCTGGCGCGTGTCGGGGTCGACGTCGCGGCCCTCGACATCATCGGCCTCGAGCGGCTCGATATGGGTTTCCACCTCCGTGTCCGGCCCGAATTCCCGCCGGATCGCCGCCTCGAGCTCGGAGGCGACGGCATGAGCCTCGCCGAGCGGCATCTCATGATCGACCTCCAGGTCGAGGCTGACCGACAGCCGGCCGTCGAGGCTCTGCACCGTGACGTGGTGCACGGCCAGATGCCGGTTGAGCGCGATCATCAGCACACGCTCGCGCACCGTCTCGCTGTCGACGGCGATCGGGTTGGCGGTCACCTGCACCTCGGCCTCCGGCGTGGCGGCGAGCACGGCCGCGGCGACGGCCTGCTTGAGCTCCATCACCCTGTCCAGCGGCATGGCGCGCGGCACCCGCAGGACCAGCTCGACGAACAGGGCGGCGCCGGCCGGGCGCACCCGCACCTGGTCGACGGCGACGACGCCCTCGACGCCCTGCACCGCCGTCCGGACGCGCTCGGCCGCACCCTGCGGCGCGGCATCCATCAGCACGTCGATCGTGCGCTTGCCGAGCCGCCAGCCGGCGATGCACACGAAGACGGCGACGGCCAGGGCCGCCACCGCGTCGCCTTGCGGGAAGCCGAGCCAGACCGCGCCGAGGCCGGCCAGGACGACGATCGAGCTCCACATGTCCGAGGAAAAGTGCAGCGCATCGGCCTCCAGCGCCTGGCTTCCGGTTTCCTTGGCCGTCCGCTGCAAGGCCCGCGCCCGCCAGAAATCGATGACGATCGAGCCGGCCACCACGGCGAAGGCATAGGGGCTGAGGACCACCTCGCGCTCGTGCCAGATCAGCCGCTTCGCCGCCTCCTGGATCACCCAGGCGCTGGTGACGAACAGCAGCCCGGTCTCGATCAGGGCCGTGACGCTCTCGACCTTGCCGTGGCCGTAGTGATGGCTATCGTCGGCGGGCTTGTCGGAGAGCCGCACCGCATAGAGCGTCATCGCCGTCGACACGAAGTCGAGCAGGGAATGCAGCGCCTCGGACAGGATCGCCAGGCTGCCGGTGGCGAGGCCGACGACGAGCTTCGCCAGGGTCAGGAGACCGCTGGCGCCGACCGAGACCAGGGCGACCCGTTGCTTGCGCTGCGAATGATCCTGCATCGCGTGCTCCATCCATGCGGACTAGCGACGCCGGCAGGCCCGGTCAATGGCCGATCAGGCGGATGGGGGTGTTGCGGGCGGGGACCGCCGGCCATAGGCTGACGCGACCGCAACGGAGAGGGTCTCGTGAGCCCAGAGATCCAGCTTCGCCTCGCCCGGCCGGAAGACGAGGCCGCGGTCGGGCGGCTGTTCCGTGCCTCCTTCCCGCGCCTTGCGGCCGGCGCCTACGAACCGGACGCCTTCGCCCGGGCGCTGCCGCTGATGATCCGTGCCAATCCCCGGCTGCTCGCCTCGGGCAGCTACTACGTTGCGCAGGCTCCGAACGGTCTGCTTGTGGGGGCCGGCGGCTGGACGCACGCGCGGCCGGGGAGCGGCGAGGTCGAGGACGGGCTCGCCCATATCCGTCACCTCGCCGTCGACGCCGACTGGGCCGGCCGCGGCGTCGGCCGCGCCTTGTTCGCCCGTTGCGCCGCCACGGCGCGCGCGGCCGGCATCGTGCGCTTCGAATGCTACGCCACGCTCAACGCCGAGGCCTTCTACGCCGCCCTCGGCTTTCGCACGGCGGCGCGCCGCGAGGTCATGCTGGCCGAAGGGGTTTCGCTGCCCAGCCTGGTGATGGTCTTCTCCCTCGACGAGGCGGTGTAGCCGGATCGCCGTCCGGGCACATTAGTCGATGACGCCGGCTCCGTGGCGCGCTATCTGTCGGGGTCGACACGAAACCTGCTTATGGGAGACGATGATGGCTTCGAAACTCGCACAATTGCGCGCCATGACGACGGTGGTCGCCGATACCGGAGACATCGACGCGATCCGCACCCTGAAGCCGATCGACTGCACCACCAATCCGACCCTGATCCTCAAGGCGGTGGAAATGCCGAGCCATGCCGACATCGTCGACGAGGCGATCGGCTGGGGCCGCAAGCAGTCCGGCACCAGCGCTGCCGTGGCGGCCGCCGTCGCCGATCGGCTGGCCGTGGCGTTCGGCTCCGAGCTTTCCAGGCTCGTGCCCGGCCGCGTCTCCACCGAGGTCGACGCCGACCTGTCCTTCGACACGCAGGCGACCCTCGCCAAGGCGCGGGCGATCATCGCCGCCTACGCCGCCCGCGGCATCCCGCGCGAAAAGATCCTGATCAAGATCGCCTCGACCTGGGAAGGAATCCGCGCCGCCGAGGTGCTGCAGAAGGAAGGCATCGACTGCAACCTCACCCTGCTGTTCTCGCTGGCCCAGGCCATGGCTTGCGCCGAGGCCGGCGTCTTCCTGATCTCGCCCTTCGTCGGCCGCATCCTCGACTGGCACGTCAAGAACGAGGGCCGCAAGTTCGAGCCGGAAGAAGATCCGGGCGTCATCTCCGTGCGCGGCATCTACGCCGCCTACAAGTCGCGCGGGGTCAAGACCATCGTCATGGGCGCTTCCTTCCGCTCGACCGGCGAGGTCGAGGCCCTGGCCGGCTGCGACAACCTCACCATCTCGCCGGCGCTGCTGACCGATCTCGACAAGGACCAGGGCACGCTGGTCCGCCGCCTCTCGCCGGAGCAGTACGGCACGGTGCCGGCGCTGCCGAAGACGGACGAAGTCTCGTTCCGCTGGGCCATGAACGAGGATGCGATGGCGACCGAGAAGCTCGCCGAGGGCATCCGCGGCTTCGGCAAGGATCTCGGCAAGCTGCGCGCCCTGGTGGCGCAGCGCCTGGAGGGCGCCGCTAAGGCCGCCTGAGATGAGCCGGGCCTTCACCCGGGACGGTCAGGAAGGCGAGGGGGCCGAGGTCCTGCCGGACCGCCCCCTCAGCCCACACCGCAACTTGGTGACCCGGCGCGGCCTCGCCCGGATCGAGGCCGCGCTCCAGGCGGCGCGGCAGGCCCACGCCGTCGCCGAGCGTGCCGGCGACCGCACCGCCATGGGCGCCGCCTCCCGCGACATCCGCTACTGGCAGGCGCGCCGCGCCAGCGCCGAGCTGGTCGAGCCGGCGCCGGACGCCGAGGAGGTGCGCTTCGGCATGGAAGTGACGCTGCGCCATGCCGATGGCCGGGAGGTGCGGTGGCGCGTCACAGGCGAGGACGAGGCCGACGCCGCCTCGGGCCGGATCAGCCATGTCGCGCCGCTCGCCCGGTCGCTGTTCGGCAAGGGCATCGGCGACAGCGTCCGCGTCGGCTCAGGCGAAGCCGAGATCGTGGCGATCGATGCCCGCCCCGAAGCGGGGTGACTGATCCACGGTCATGCGGATTTGAACGGCGATGCCCGTCCGGGCGGCTTTGCGCGTTGCGAATCTCGTCTAGACTCGTTGCCATGACCCCGCCGCGCTCCGCTCCTAATCATTTCGTGCATGACCATGACCGGTGACGAGGCTGTGCGGACGGGGCTGGCGAGCCAGCTCGTGCCGCTGTGGCGCTATGGCCTGGTGTTGTCCGCCAGCCGCCAGGCGGCGGAGGATCTGGTGCAGGCGACATGCCTGCGCGCGCTCGAGCGGTCGCATCAGTTCATGCCGGGCACCCGGCTCGACCATTGGCTGTTCGCCATCCTTCGTTCGATCTGGCTCAACGAGCTGCGCGCCCGGCGCATGCGCGAAGGCACGGGCGTGGAGGACGCGGAGACGGTGCTGAGCTTCGATGGGGCCGGCGCCATGGAAACGAATATTCTGGCGGCTCAAGTGTTGAGGGAGGTGTGGGGCCTGCCCGAGGCGCAGCGCGAGACCGTCTACCTCGTCTATGTCGAAGGCCTGAGCTATGCCGAGGCGGCGCAAGCGCTCGGCATCCCGGCCGGGACCGTGATGAGCCGACTGGCCGCCGCACGGGCGCGCCTTGCCGCGCTCCGGGACGAGGTGAAACCGACACGGGGGGAGAATCATGGGGCGGGATGAAACGAGCCCGGAGGATGCCGGCCTCGTCGCCTATCTCGACGGTGCGCTGGCGCCGGAGGAGCGCGAGGCGACGGAGCAGCGTCTCGCCGCCGATCCCGCCTTGCGGGCTCGCCTGGACGCGATGGCGCGCGGCGGCCGGCCGTTCCGCGAGGCCTTCGACGCGGTCGCGGCTGCGGCGCCGCGCGAGCGCCTCGACGCCATGCTGGCGCAGGCCCTGCAGACCCGGCCCGTGCCGGCAGCGCGGCCGGCGATAGCACCGCGGCCCTGGTACGCCGCGCGGTCCGCGGCGATCGCCGCGGGCCTCGCCTTGTTCGTGCTTGGCGCCGGCGCCGGTCATTTCGCCCCGGCCGATTGGTGGCCGCAGGCCGAAACGACGGCTGGCGCCGAAGGCGACCCCGAGGCCTGGCGCAATGCCGTGGCCGATTATGTCGGTCTCATCACGTCGCAGACCCTGCTCGCCCTGCCGCGCGACCAGGCCTCGATCCACCGCGACCTCGGCGTCGTCGGCAAGAAGGTCGGGCTCGACCTCTCGCCCGGTCGGCTGGCGCTGCCCTCGCTGTCGCTGATGCGGGTGGATCTGTTCCAGTTCCAGAACAAGCCGCTGGTGCAGATCGCCTATTTCGATCCGGAGAACGGGCCGATCGCCTTCTGCATCCTCGGCCGCAAGCTGCCGCCCGAGGAGCCGGAGTCCGAGCGTCGCCGCGGCATGAACATTTCCTACTGGTCGGCCGGCAACAACACCTTCATGGTGGTCGGCCGCGCCCCCGAGGAAATCCTGACCAAGCTCGCGACGCAGCTATCGCAGCAGGTCAGCTGAGGTCGGACACGAGACGGCGCGAGACCGGCCCGGCTATGCCGGAGCCGACGCCAGATCGACGAGCGCGCGCGCCCTGCCGTCGACAGCTCCATGGCCGAAGAGGGTCCGCCCGACGACGGCCAACTGGACCTCCAGCGAGCGCAGGCGAGGGAAGTGCGCCGGCTCGATCGCGCCGTCGACGATCGTCCGGGCGCCCACCGGCAGCTCGGCCATCCGTTCGAGTGCGGCCGGGATGAAGCCGCCGCCGCCGGCCGGAGCGGTCAGCAGCAGGACGCCGTCGACCGCCGGCAGCCAGGCGGCCGCCCGGCTCGCCGGCGTTTCCGGCCGAAGCGCGAGATAGGCGAGCGCGCCCTCGGCGCGGATGCGCCCGGCGAGCGCCGCTGCGTCGTCGACCGCCTCGGCATGAAAGGCGACGCTCCGCGCGCCCAGGGATGCGAAGCGCAACGCCCAGCTCTCGGGCCGTTCGAGCATCAGGTGCACGTCGATGGCGGGGCTCTTCTCGCTCAGGAGGCGGCGGACAAGCGCCTCCCCGAACCCGAAGGCCGGCGCGAAGCATCCGTCCATGACGTCGATGTGCAGCGAGTCGACATGGGGGGCGACGGCCGCCGCCGCTTCCGCGAGATGAAGAGGGTCGGCGGCGTGCAGGCTGGCGGAAAGCTTCATGCCTCGTGCGCCCAGGCGGACCGCTTCAGGTCGGCGACGGAGAGGCTGGCAGCCGGCAGCGCATGCCCGTCGCATGCGCCGTTCCTGAAGACGACGATGCGGTGGGCGACCTCCAGCAGTTCCTCCTCTTCCGTCGAGACGACGAGCACCGACCGGCCTTGCCGCGCGAGGTCGCGGATGATCCCGTAGATTTCGGCCTTGGCGCCGATGTCGACGCCCTTGGTCGGTTCGTCGAGCAGCAGCAGCCGGGGCGATTGCAGCAGGGCCCGCGCGAACAGGACCTTCTGCTGGTTGCCGCCCGAGAGCGAGGTGATGGGGCGCTGGACATCGCCGCGGACCGGGATGGTCGAGAGCACCCTGGCGGCGGCGCCTTTCAGCGACGGCCAGTTCAGCAGACCGGACCACAGGTGGCGTCCGAGGACCGGCAGCACGATGTTGTCGACCGACGACATCTGCGGGATGAATCCGTCGGACTTGCGTTCCTCGGAGAGGAAGGCGACGCCGCGGGCGATGGCGTCGATCGGGCTGCGCGGCTGGTAGGGCTCGCCGTCGAGGGACATGGTGCCGTCGCCGGCCGGCTCGGCGCCGTAGACGGTCCTGAGGAAGCGCGACCGGCCGGAGCCGACCAGGCCGTAGACGCCGAGGATTTCCCCGGGGCGGACGGCGAGGTCGACGCCCTCGAGGCCGTTCCCCCGGAGCCCGCGGGCGACGAAGGTCGCATCGCCGAACCCGCCGTCGTCGGCCTGGGCGGCGGCCGAGGAGGGCCGGAAGAAGGCCTGCTTCTCCCGCCGGTCCTCGGCTTCGCCGACGATGGCGTCGACCACCGCCTCCATCGAGACATCGGCCGCCCGTCCGTTCAGGACGATCTGGCCGTTGGCGAGACCGACGATCTGGTCGGCCACCGCATAGACCTCGTCCAGCTTGTGGTTCACGAACAGGATGCCGATGTTCTTCTCGGTGGCGATGCGTCGGATGAGCTTGAGCAACTCGTCGATCTGGTGCTGCTCGAGGGCGGTCGTCGGCTCGTCGAGCAGCAGGTATCGGGCGTCGCGGTGGATCGCCCGTGCTACTTCGAGAAGCTGGCGCTGCGCCACCGGCAGATGCTCGACCGGATCGGATGCGGCGGCCGGAATCCGGTACTCCGCGCAGATCTCGTCGGCGACGCGGTTCATGCTGCGCCGGTCGAGCAGGGGGCCGGCGAACATCTCGGCGCCGAGGAACAGGTTCTCGGCGACTGTGAGCTGGCTGATCAGGCTCAGCTCCTGGTAGACGCAGGCGATGCCGGCGGCACCGGCATCGCCCGGCGAGTGGAATTGCATGTCGGCGCCGTCGACGCTGATCGAGCCTTCGTCCGGGATCTCGGCCCCGGACAGGGCCCGCAGCAGCGTCGACTTGCCGGCGCCGTTGTGCCCGATGAGTGCAACGATCTCGCCGGGGCCGATGCGGATGTCGACGTTCGACAGGGCCCGGGTGGCGCCGTAGGATTTCGACACGGCCCGGACGACAAGTCCCTTGTCGGTGCTCATGCCTTTCTCCTTCGGCGCCGGGCGTCGCCGGCTCAGCCGACTTCGCCGGGGGCCGGCGTCTGGCCGTTGAGGAAGATCTTCAGCGGCCGCAGCACCTGCGCCGGCACGTCGGCGCCGCCGAGATAGGCCTTGAGGTTGTCAAGGGCGATGCGGGCATAGTC
Source organism: Labrys sp. Lb11 (assembly GCF_057554225.1). Classification (NCBI taxonomy): domain Bacteria; kingdom Pseudomonadati; phylum Pseudomonadota; class Alphaproteobacteria; order Hyphomicrobiales; family Xanthobacteraceae; genus Labrys; species Labrys sp. Lb11. Next base: position 275,732 of record NZ_BAAJOT010000008.1, on the reverse strand, counting down.
GGCCGGCTCCTGTGCGGCGCAGGCGGCATAGGTCGCGGTCAGGGCCGTGTCCGCGGCGCAGAAGGCGTAGAGCTTGACCGTGTCGGCCTTGCCCTGCTGCGTGATCGCCTGCAGCGCGCCGACCGCGTGCGGGCCGGTGTCGGCCCAGATGACGTTGAGGTCGGGATGGGCCTGGAGCAGGTCGCCGGCGACCTGGAGGCTGACATTGGGGTCGACCTTGCCGTTGACGGTCTGGACGACCTTGGCGTTGGGGCTCTTGGAGATGGCGTCGGTGAAGCCCTTGTCGCGCTGGTTGGTCGGGATCTGGTCAGGATTGCCGATGATGCCGGCGACGATCTTGGCATCGGCCCCCAGATCCTTGAGCAGCTGCTCGCCGATCTGCGTGCCACCCGCGACCTGGTCGGCGCCGATATACTGGACGAAGGAGGCGCCCTGCGCCTTGAGGTCCTCGTCCGAGACGATGACGTTGACGGTGAACACCGGGATCCCGGCCTGGTTCAGCGCCCGCACGCTCGCCGCGCCGGGGCCGGAGTTGACGGCGTTCAGCACCACGGCGCAGACGCCCTGCTGGATGAAGCCCTCGATCTGGGACAACTGGTTGGAATCGCTGTCGTTGGCGATGGCCACGTTGACGGTGTAGCCGAGCTCGGCGCCGTGCTTCTGGAAGCTGTCCTGCATGGCGATGTAGTAGGGGTTCACCGTGTTGGGCAGGGCGACCCCGATCACCGGCTTGTCGGCGCGGCAGCTCTCGGGCAGCGCGGGGGCGGCGGCCGCCGCGCTGACGCCGGCCGGGATGCCGAGCGCGAACAGCGCCGCGCCGGCGAGGATGGACTTGCAGCCTTGGGTCTTCATCGACTTCCTCCTGTTGATTGGATGCTTGTCTTGCGGCACCGCGTCCCGGCTCAGCTCGGCCGGCCGAGGCGGCTTGGCTCGGCGGATGGCGAGGCTGGCGGATTGCGGGGAGACGAGGCGGGGCGCGGCGATATCGTCCGGCCGAAGACCGGCTTGCCCTGGCGGGCCCGGCGGTAGGTGTCGAAGGTGACGCCGATCAGGATGATCACGCCGATCACCAGCGACTGCCAGTAGCTCTGGACGTTGATGACGTTCATGCCGTTGCTGACCACGGCGATCAGCACGGCGCCGATCATGGCGCCGAGGATCGTGCCGGCTCCGCCGAACAGCGACACGCCGCCGACCACCGCCGCCGCAATGGAGTAGAACAGCTCGTTGCCCGTGCCGGTGGCGGGAAAGCCGACCATTAGCCGCGACGTGGCGATCAGGCCGCCCATGCCGGCGCAGAAGCCGCTCACGCCGTAGACGAAGAGCGTCGTGCGGGCGACGTTGACGCCGGCGAGGCGCGCGGCCGCCTTGTTGCCGCCCAGGGCGTAGATGTGGACGCCGAGCCGGGTCATACGCAGGAAGCAGCCGGCGATCACCGCGGCCGCGATGATCAGGATGACCGGCATGGGGACACCGAGCACCCGGCCCTGGCCGATCCAGGAGAACCCGAAGTCGCGCACCGAGACCGACTGCGCGCCGGTGATGATCAGGGGAATGGCGAGCGCGACGCCCTGGGTCGAGAAGGTCGCAATGAAGGCCGGGATGCGCAGGTAGTGCGTCAGCGCGCCGTTGATCACGCCGAGGAGCGTCGCCGCCGCGAGCGCGATCAGGGCCGCGAGCGGCCAGGGCACGCCCGCCGCCATGAGCAGGGCGGCGATGACCCCGGTCATGGCGATGTTCGCCCCGGTCGACAGGTCGATCCCGCCGGTGAGAAGCACGAAGGTCTGGCCGAGGGCCAGGAAGGTGATGACGGAACCGTTGACCAGCAGGATGAAGCCGTTGTTCACGGTCCGGAACGAGGGCGACCAGGCGCTCAGCGCCAGGACGACGACGACCAGGACGCAGAAGATGCCGACTTCTTCCGGCAGGCGGCGCTTGCGGGCGGGCCTGGCCTCGGGAACGGAACCGGTCATCGTGCGGCTGCTCCTGCTATGGCCGCTGCGGCGGCGGATGCGGACGCGTCATCCGGGATCGCGACACGGCCGCGCTTCATTCTTGCCTCCCATAGGCTTCGCCCACCGCCTGCCTGTAGGCCTGGCGCACCGTCGCGGCCTGGTCTGCGCTGACGCCGGGCTCGGCGCCGACCTCGAGACGCGGCGACCATGCGGCCGCGACATCGCGGGTGGAGGTGCTGGCGAGTGCGGCGGCGGCCTGCACGGCGGCGCCCGCGGCGGCCATCTCGGCTTCGGGGCAGATCCACACGGGCCGGCCGGCGAGGTCGGCCAGCAATTGGCGATAGGCGCGGGAGCGGGCAGCGCCGCCGGTCAGGATCAGGCGTCCGTCCTGGCCGGCGCCGTGGCGCGCCAGGATGTCGCCGCCCTCCAGCAGGCCGCAGAGCACGCCTTCCACGGCCGCCCGCGCCATCTCGGCCCGGGTCGAGCTGGTTCTGAGCCCAATTATCCGCCCGGTGGCGTGCGGCAGGTTGGGCGTCCGCTCGCCGTCGAGGAAGGGGACCAGGACCAGGCCGCCGGCACCGGGCGGCGCCGAGAGGGCGAGATCGTCGAAGCGCTCGAAATCGACGTCGAGCAGGCGGCGGATGCTGTCGGTGACCTTGGCCGCGTTGAGGGTGGTGACCATCGGCAGGAAGGCGCCGGACGCGTCGGCATAGCCGTTGATCGCCCCCGACGGGTCGCGGACCCCGGTGGTCGTCAGGCCGTAGATCGTGCCGCTGGTGCCGAGGGAGACGACGGTGTCGCCTTCGCGGACGCCGAGGCCGAGAGCCGCCGTCATGTTGTCGCCGGTGCCGGCGCCGACGACGGCGCCGGTCAGCGCCCCGAGGCCGGCGGCTTCGTGGACCTCGCCGGCCCGGGCGTCGGAGGCGATGATCTCCGGCAGCCTGGAAGCCCAGTCGATGCCGGGCACGGCCAGGGCAGCGAGGTCGGCGTCCCAGCGATTGCGGAAGGGATCGAAATAGCCCGTGCCGGAGGACCCGCCCCGCTCCGTGACGGCATGCCCGGAAAGGCGATAGACGATGTAGTCGAACGGCAGCATCACCCGCCGGGCGCGGGCGACGAGGCCCGGATGGTTCCGCTCCGTCCAGGCCAGCTTGGCGACGGTGAGCGCCGGCGCCGGCACGGAGCCGGTCCGGGCGGCCCATTCCGCCGCGGGCAGCAGGCCGAGGAGCCGTTCGGCATCCGGCGCGGATTCGGTGTCGTTCCAGAGCTTGGCCGGACGCAGAGGCTGATCCGCCGCGTCGAGGAGGACGAGGCCGTGCCCCTGTCCGCCGACGGAGATGGCGGCGATCCGCGGCAGTTCGTGCGCCAGCTGCGCGAAGCAGGCCCGGAGCGCGCTCCACCAGTCGAGCGGCGATTGCTCGCTCAGCGGCGGCGTGGTCGGCGGATGGGGAGCCCGGGCCTCGCCGACAACGGCCCCGTCGTCCAGCCGGCGCAGCACGAGGGTGCAGGACTGGGTGGAGGAGTCGATACCGGCGACGAGATCGCGGGCCATGGCGCTCAGCCTTCCCTGTTGGACGCCGCCATCTGTTCGAGCGTGCGTGTCGCGTCGCGGCCGACGGCGCCGGACGGATGCGTGAAGAGCAGGCGCTCCCACGAATAGTCGCGGGTGACCCGCCCGACCTCGCCCAGGGCGTCGACGAGCGCGGAGATGGCCAGGGAGCTGCCGGTGGCGACGACCGACCCCAGGTCGGAATCGTCGTCGAGCTGCAGCCTGATCACATGGTCGGCGAGCCTGGCGAGCGGCGAATCCGCGGCGGCGGTGACCGCGATCACCGCCCGACACAGCGTCCTGGCGCGGCCACAGAAGGCGTTCAGCTCGTCCGAACTGCCACCCTTGGACAGGGCGAGGACGATATCGTCCGGCTGCAGCACGCCCAGGCCGCCATGCAGCCCGTCATTGGGCGAGAGATAGAAGGCGGGGGTGCCGCAGACGGACAAGAGATGGGCGGCGCGGCTGGCGATCGTCCCCGAGGTGCCGCTGCCGGTGACGAGAACCTTGCCCGTCCCCGAGGTCAGGAGCCTTGCGGCCTTGGCAAAGTCCTCGTCGAGGGCACCGGCCGCCGACCGGACGGCCCGGCTGTCCGCTTCGATCACGCCGCGCGCGATCGCAAGGAGCTCGTCGTCGTTCAGAGTCGCCAAGCGCGTCCTCCCGGGACTTTTCCAACTGTTGCTCGACCGATAGGTCAGAGGAACTATTGTGTCAATAGAGCGTATATGCGCTCAAATGAGCGAATTGGCAGGGCGAGCATGCGCGACCGGGCGGAAGCTCCGCCGTGCCGGCGCTGCGGGGGAATGGCTCAGGCGAGGAGGCGGCGTGCGACGCCGGCGTCGGTGATCAGGAAATTGATCCAGCCGCCGCGTAGGACGGCCGCGATCGCCTCCACCTTTTCCAGGCCGCCGCCGATGCCGATGATATCGGGGATGCGACGCAGTTGGGCCGACCGGATGCCCAGGCCGTGCCCGTCGAGCCGGCCGGCGACCTCCCGTCCGTCGCGGTCGATCAGGGTGGCGCAGACATCGGCCTGGACGCCGGCGGCGAGGGCTTCCTCCCGCCAGGTCTTGGGAAATCCGGTGCAGATGGAGGATTCGGCCGGATTCCACGAGCCGATGCCGACGATGAGCACATCGATGCTGTCATAGCGGGCGATGGCGCTGGCGACGGACGGCTCCTGGCGCAGACGCTCGATCAACTGCGGGTCTTCCGCCCACATCGGGCCGTAGATGGGGTAGGCGAGCCCGCCGCTCAGGCTGGCTAGGCGGTGCACGAGCTCCACGGGGCCTTGCAGGAAGTCGAGGCCCGCAGGGCTGCCCGCCGCCTGCACCACGTCGACCTTGGGCAGGTGGGTCAGCGCCCTGGCCATGGCCGTCAGCGTGCGCCCCCACGACACGCCGAGGGTCTGGCCGTCCGCCAGGGTCTCGTCGAGCACCTGTGCCGCCAGGTTGCCGAGCGGCAGGGTCAGGGCCTGGGTGGAGAGATCCGGGCCTTCCAGCACCAGCGCGGACTTCAGCCCGAAGCGCCGCCTGACCGCCTCGCTCAGCTTGGTGTTGATGTCGCCCGGCTCGGAAATGACGAACTGGATGATGCCTTCCTCGATGGCGGCATCGATCAGCCGCGCCACCTTGAAGCGCGAGAAGCCCAGTTCGTCGGCGATCTGCGACTTGGTCTGCCGGTCGATGAAGTAGCGGCGGGCGGCAAGGGCCGCCTGGACGCGGTGAAGGGGGCGGCGCGCCATCGATGACCTCGATCATGGCCCGGATCGTTCATGGGCCGGGCAGCGAAGAGACGGGCTCCTGCTGCGATGATCGGTCCAAGAGAGAGGCGGGAGCGGCAAGCCGCTTACAGCATCGGAGGAGGCCAAGGCAAGCGGGCGGCGCCCGCACGCAGCCCGGCTTCGTGGCCAGGCGTGCCCGCTTCCGGCGTCACCACGTCATGCCGCCGCCGCTCGGTGAGAGGTTCTGGCCGAGCATGCAGCCCGCCTCGTCCGGGGCAAGGAACACGAAGGCCGGGTGATCTCCTCGGGACGGGCGACGCGGCCGATCGGCAGGCGTCCCGGGCTCAGGCCGGCCGCTCGACCTCGTCCCGCGAGAAGCGGGCCTGGCGCGGGTCGAGCTCGTGGCCGAGGCGCCGGGTCAAAGGGCCGTAGAGCTCCGGCCGGCGGCCGCGGATCCAGCGCCGGCCGGTGCTGAGCGGCAGGAGGCCGAGGTCGAGGTCGGCGACGACCAGCCGGTCCGCCGGCGCCGATGTCTCGGACAGGATGCGGCCATAGGGATCGAGGATCATGGCGTTGCCGGTCCGCACCTCGCCGTCATCCTCGCCGACGCCGTTGCTGAACAGCACGAACAGGCCGTTGTCGTGCGCCCGGGCCGGCAGCCAGCGCATCAGCCACTCCCGTCCCTTGGGACCGCGGAATTCGGCTTCGATCGCCGCCGGGTCCTCGGCCCGCCGCCGCCACAGGGCGGGATCGATCAGGCCCATGGCATGCGGGCTGCGCGAGTCGCAGCCGCCGGTCTGGTGGGGGGCGATCAGGATGTCGGCGCCGAGCAGGGCGGTGGCGCGGACGTTCTCGACGAGATTGTTGTCCCAGCAGATCAGGATGCCGACGCGCACGCCCCAGGGCGTGTCGAAGACGGTGTAGCGCTCGCCGCTGTCGATATGCTCGTTCTCGAAGGCGTGCAGCTTGCGGTGCCAGTCGACGGCGCCGTCAGGCCCGCAGACGAAATAGCTGTTGTAGAGCCGGCCGTCGGCGGCGCGCTCGATCAGGCCGGCGCCGATCATCATGCCGTGGCTGCGGGCGAGGGCGGCGACCGCCTGCGCCGAGGCTCCGTCCGGCAGCGGCTCGGCCAGTTCGTCGAGCGCCGCGCGGCCGAGGTTGCGGACGTGCCAATAGCCGGTGAGGCACATCTCGGGAAAGGCGAGGATGCGCACGCCCTGCGCCGCCGCCTCGGCCGCGAACCGCTCGACGACGGCGAGGTTGTGGATCTTGTCGTCGGCACGGTGCTGGAACTGGACGGTGCCGCAGCGCAGGCTGGTCATGTCGGGTCTCCTCGGCAGGTTCGGAAACGAGCGGCCTGCCTTGCCCGTGGCAGGCCGGCATCCGCCTGTCCCTTCCTAATCCGCCGCGCTATGTTCACGAATTCGCTTTCGCTGCACAGGGACCGATCGTTTCTGCACAATGAACTGGGATGATCTGCGCGTGTTCATGGCCGTGGCGCGGCAGGGCACCCTGTCGTCCGCGGCGCGCCTGCTCGGCGTCAACCACGCGACCGTGTCGCGGCGGCTGGCTGAGATCGAGGCCGGCCTCGGCCGGCCGCTGTTCGACCGTGACCGCGCCGGCTACCGCCTGACCGGGCTCGGCCAGGCCGTGCTGGCGCAGGCGCGTCGCATGGACGAAGCCGCGCTCGCCGTCCAGAAGCTGGCCGACGCCGGCGACGGTCTCGCCGGCACGGTGCGTCTGACCACGGCGCGGGCCATGGCCAACGGCTATCTGGCCGGCCGCCTCGGTGGGCTGCTGCGCCGCCATCCCGGGCTGGAGCTGGTGCTGCTCGCCGAAGCGCGCATCCTCAGCCTCGCCCAGCGCGAGGCCGACATCGCCGTCCGCCTCGGCCGTCCGTCCGACGTCGACCTCGTCGGTTCCCATGTCGCCGACATCGAATACGGCTTCTATGCCCTGCCGGCCGTGCGGGCCGCGATCGAGGCGGGCGACACGCTGCGCCTGATCGGCTTCGACAAGGATCATCCCACCGCCGAGGGGAGCTGGATGGCGGCGCACTTTCCGGATGCGGCCATCCCGTTCCGCGCCGACAACCAACTGTCCCAGGTCGCGGCGGCGCGGGACGGCATTGGTGCCGCGCTGCTGCCGCGCTATCTCGCCGGCGGCCTCGAGCGCGTGCATCTCGGGGCCGTGCCTCCGCCCCGGGAGGTCTGGGTGATGACGCGCCGCGACCTCGCCAAGGTCCCGCGTTTCCGCGTCGTCCTGGATTATCTTGCGGCGCTCTACCGCGCCGACCGGGCGATGTTCGCCGCCGGCGCGCAGGACGGGCCCGATTCTTGAGCGCCGCGGCCGACCGTCCGCCGCGGGCGTGTCGGGGTGCAGCTGTATCAGGCGCCGTGATCCGCCGGGGTCTTTTGCGCCGTCGTTGGCGGGCCTAGCAATGCCCGTTCCGGCGAGAGGGGCAGACGTCCCGGCTGCGCCGGGACCGCTCACCCATGGAGAGACGACATGGACAAGGACCGCATCGCCGGTGCCGCCAGGCAGGTCAAGGGCACCATCAAGGAGGCAGCCGGCAAGGTGCTCGGCGACGCCGGGATCGAGGCCGAGGGCAAGGCCGAGAAGGCAGCCGGCAAGGTTCAGAACGCCGTCGGCGGGATGAAGGACGCCGCGCGCGACGCGCTGAAGAAGTGAGGTTCGGCGGGAGGCCCCGAGGGGCCTCCCGGCCCGGGCCCGGCGCAGGCGCTCTTCTCATCGGCGGAGGCGACCGACTATCTTGAACGATCGGGCGAGGCAGGCCTTCGGCGGCGCCCGCAAGGCCGGGGAGTGCCATGGGCAACGAGGTTTCGGACGAGACGGTGCTGCGGCGGCAGGTGGATCGTCGCCAGTTGCAGGAGATCATCGCCGGGCTGGGCGAGGGCATTCTGCTGGTCGATCCCGCCGCCGGGATCGTCTGGGCCAACGAGAGGGCTCTCGCCCTGCACGGCGTCGAGGAACTGTCCGCCCTCGGCGAGACACCGGCCGGATATCGCGAGCGTTTCCTTCTCCGATATCGCAACAACCATGTCCTGGGCGACGAACAGTATCCGATCGACCGGCTCCTGGCCGGCGGCGCCTTCACGGGCATGACCGTGGAGGTCGCCAAGCGCGCCGCGGAGGACAGGGACGAAGCCTGGCGATGCGTTCAACGGCTTCGCGGCCTGGTGCTGGCCGATGCGAAGGGGGCACCCGAGGCCTATGTGCTGATCATCGAGGACATGACCGGCAGCGTCACGGCCGAGGAGCGCTTCGAGCGCACCTTCGGCGCCAACCCGGCGCCGGCCATCATCTGCCGACTTTCGGACCTGCGCTATGTCAAGGTCAACCGGGGCTTCTTGGAGATGACGGGCTACGCGCGCGACGAGGTGATCGGACGCCCCACATACGAGATCGACGTCCTGGAGAACGCCGCCACGAAGGATGCGGCGATCGCGGCGCTGCGGGAAGGTCGGACCATCCCCCAGACGGAGGCGACGCTCCGGCTTCCCGGAGGCGAGACGAAGCTCGTCATCGTCGCCGGCCAGCCGATCGAGGTCGCCGAGGAGGCCTGCATGCTCTTCACCTTCATGGACCTGGAGCCGCGCCGGAAGGCCGAGGATGCGCTGCGCCAGAGCGAGGAGCGCTTCGCCCGTTCCTTCCGCCTGACCCCGGTGCCGACGATCCTCCTGACGCGGGCCGGCCTTCGCCTGCTCGACGTGAACGACGCCTTCGTCGCCGTGCTCGGCTTCACCCCGGAGGAGGCGATCGGCAGGGCCGGGCACGAGCTGCCGATCTGGACTTCCGGTCAGGCCCGCCGCCAGCTCGAGCGGGAGATCGAGAAGAACGGCAGCTTCCGCAACATCGAGGTCCAGCTCCGCACCAGGCATGACGAGACCCTGGACTGCCTCGTCTCGGCCGAGGCCGTGAGCATCCAGGGCGAGGATTGCGTCCTTGTCGTCATCCAGGACATCACGGAGCGCAAGCGGACCGAGGTCGAGCTGATTGCGGCGATCGAGGCGGTGATGCAGGACACGTCCTGGTTCAGCCGGACGGTCATCGAGAAGCTCGCCAACCTGCGCCATCCCGGCCGCGCCGATGCGCCGGCGGCCGAACTGTCGGATCTCACGCAGCGGGAGCTGGAGGTGCTCGGCCTGATGTGCCGGGGGCTGGGCGATGCGGACATCGTCAAGGCCCTGAAGCTCAGCCGCAACACCGTGCGCAATCATGTGGCCCGCATCTACGGCAAGATCGACGTGCACAGCCGTGCCGCTGCGGTGGTTTGGGCGCGCGAGCGCGGTTTCACCGGGCTGTCGGCCAAGGCGGCTTCGCCCGCCGGCCGCACCGGGGCCTGATGCATCTGCATCAGTGTTCGCTGACGCAGCCGGCTCTGTCGCAGCGGGCTACCACTCAATAGGGTCTCGGCATCCGAGCCGGCCGGGGCGACTCGAAGACCTCGGCTGAGCAGCGAACCTTCCCAGGATGCGTGACATGGACGAGGCGGCTCAACAGGACCAGCGCATTGCCGCGCTGCGGCGGTACAATATTCTCGATACGCCTCGCGAGCCGCAGTTCGACGAGATCGCCGCCGCCGCAGCCATGCTGTGCAAGGTTCCGGCCGCCGCGATCACCTTCATCGACCATGACCGGCAATGGACCAAGGCGAGTTGGGGCATCTGGTCTCCGACCATGCCGGTGGACGGCTCGACCTGCGCGCCCGCCGCCCGGCGGGACGATGTCTTCGCCGTCGACGATATCGCAATCGATCCCCGGTTCGAGCCGCGTCCCGACGGGGACATGTGGCCGTTGCCGCGATTCCATGCCGAGGTCCCGATCGAGACGCCGGATGGTCACCGGATCGGCACGCTGCGCATTCTCGACGTCAGGGCTCGCACGCTCGAGGCGAATCAGAGAGCCGTCCTGCGCCTGCTGGCGCGACAGGTGACGGCGGAGCTGGAGCGCCGACGCGCGCTGGAGGAGGAGCGTTCGGCGCGGCGCGAGATGGAGCGGCTCCTGGCGGAACGGGAAGAGCTCGTCGCCCGCGCCGACATCCTGATGCGGGAAATCGACCATCGCGTGAAGAATTCGCTGCAGCTCGTCGCGAGCATGCTGGGCCTCCAGGCTCGCCGCCTGCCGGACAGGTCGGCGGCCCGGGCCCTGGAGGAAGCCCAGCAGCGGATCGGCGGCGTCGCGGCCATGCACGAGCAGCTCTACCGCGTGTCGGAAACCGACCGCGTCGATCTGAAGGAGTTTCTCGGCGGCTTGTGCGCCTCGCTCGCCATGAACAAGCCCAACAGCGTTCGAAACCTGATCGTCGAGGCGGAACGGGTCATCGTCAATTCCAAGCGTGCGATGAAGGCCGGCCTGGTGCTGAACGAGCTTGTGACCAATGCCTTCAAGCATGCCTACGAGCCGGGGCAGCGCGGCGATGTCCGTGTGACGCTGACGGCGCAAGGCAATGGGTCCAGGCTCGTCGTCAGCGACGACGGCGCCGGCGTTCCCGCCGATTTCAGCATCGAGGCGAGCGAGGGGCTCGGCATGCGGTTCATCCGGTCCATCGTCGACCAGTTCGGCGGGATATTGACGCTGAGCAGCGGGCCGGGCGTCACCTTCACCATCGACATGCCGCCGATTTCGACCTGATGCCGCCCGAGCGGACCGGGACGGGCGGCCTCGCTTCGATGCAGGAGAGCTGCGCCACTCTGGAACGTCTCCAGGGAGAGTTGACGATCGGACGATAGTTTGATCAACTGGTCAAAATAATATGAAACGCCCAGAGGTCAGCATGCCGTCGTCCCCCGATATCGCCGCGGGCCGCCTTGCCCCGGACGCCTATGCCGAGAATTTCTCCGACCTGCATCCGCCGCTCACCCGGCACGAAGCGCGGGTCGCCGCCGAGCGCTGCCTGTTCTGCTACGATGCGCCCTGCGTGAAGGCCTGCCCGACCGGCATCGACATCCCGCTGTTCATCCGCGAGATCATGACCGGCAACACGGTCGGGGCCGCCAAGACCATCCTCGACGCCAACATCATGGGCGGCATGTGCGCGCGCGTCTGCCCGACAGAGACGCTGTGCGAGGAAGCCTGCGTCCGCGAGGTGGCGGAGGGGCGGGCGGTCGAGATCGGCCAGCTCCAGCGCCATGCCACCGACGATCTCTTCGCCCGCGGTCGCCAGCTCTACAAGCGCGGTGCACCGACCGGCCGCCGCATCGCCGTGGTCGGCGCCGGGCCGGCGGGCCTGTCCTGCGCCCACAAGCTCGCCACCCTCGGCCACGAGGTGGTGGTGTTCGAGGCCCGCGAGAAGTCCGGCGGCCTCAACGAATACGGCATCGCCGCCTACAAGAGCACCCGGGACTTCGCCCAGGCCGAGGTCGACTACATCACCGCCATCGGCGGCATCGCCATCGAGCATGGCAAGCGCCTGGGCCGCGACGTCACCCTGACCAGTCTGCAGCAGCATTTCGATGCGGTGTTCCTCGGCATGGGCCTCGGCGATACCAATGATCTCGGGCTCGAGGCCGGTCTCGAGGGGGTGATCGATGCGGTCGACTACATCGCCGGCCTGCGCCAGGCCGAGGATCTGTCGGCCCTGCCGGTCGGGCGCAACATCGTCGTCATCGGCGGCGGCATGACCGCCATCGACATCGCTTCTCAGACCCGTCGGCTCGGCGCCGAGAGCGTCACCATCGCCTATCGCCGCGGCCAGCCGCAGATGAACGCCTCCGACTACGAGCAGGAACTGGCCCAGACCGACGGCGTGCTGATCCGCCACTGGCTGAAGCCGAGCCGGCTGGTCGGCGAGGGCGGCCGGCTCGTCGCCGTCGAGCTCGAGTACACGCGGGAGGACGGGGGACGCCTCGTCGGCACCGGCGAGACGGTGACGCTGGCCTGCGACCAGCTCTTCGCCGCCATCGGCCAGAGCTTCCTGCCGGCGGAGGTCGCCGGCGTGCCGTTGACCTTGGACAAGGGCAGGATCAAGGTCGACGCCGAGCGCAGGACCTCCGTTCCCGGCATCTGGGCCGGGGGGGACTGCGTCGCCGGCGGCAAGGACCTCACGGTCGCCGCCGTGGAGGACGGAAAGCAGGCTGCGCTCTCCATCGACCGCGCCCTGAAGTCCGCCACGGCTGCTTCGGCCGCCTGAGCACCATCGAGGGAGCACGACACATGGCCGATCTCCGCGTCGATTTCGTCGGCATCAAGGCGCCGAACCCGTTCTGGCTCGCTTCCGCGCCGCCGACGGACAAGGAATACAACATCGTCCGCGCCTTCAAGGCGGGCTGGGGCGGCGTGGTCTGGAAGACCCTCGGCGAGGCCGGGCCGCCGATCGTCAACGTCAACGGCCCGCGCTACGGCGCCTGGCATTCCCAGGACCGCCGCGTCATGGGCTTCAACAACATCGAGCTGATCACCGACCGGCCGCTGGACGTGAACCTGCGCGAGATCAAGCAGGTCAAGCGCGACTGGCCGGATCGCGCCATCGTGGTCTCGCTGATGGTGCCCTGCGAGGAGCAGGCCTGGAAGGCGATCCTGCCATTGGTCGAGGACACCGGCGCCGACGGCATCGAGCTCAATTTCGGCTGCCCGCACGGCATGTCGGAGCGCGGCATGGGCGCGGCGGTCGGGCAGGTGCCCGAATATGTCGAAATGGTCGCCCGCTGGTGCAAGCAGAACACCCGCATGCCGGTGATCGTCAAGCTGACGCCCAACATCACCGACATCCGCAAGCCGGCCGAGGCGGCCAAGCGCGGCGGCGCCGACGCGGTGTCGCTGATCAACACTATCAATTCGATCATCGGCGTCGACATCGACGCCATGCAGATGTCGCCGAGCACCGACGGCTTCGGCACCCATGGCGGCTATTGCGGCGCGGCGGTGAAGCCGATCGCCCTCAACATGGTGGCGGAGATCGCCCGCAGCCCGGCGACGCATGGCCTGCCGATCTCCGGCATCGGCGGCATCGAGACCTGGCGTGACGCGGTGGAGTACATGGCGCTCGGCTGCGGCACCGTGCAGGTGTGCACCGCCGCCATGGTCTACGGCTTCAAGATCGTCGAGGAGATGAAGTCGGGCCTGTCCAACTGGATGGACGAGAAGGGCTATGCCAGCGTCGCCGACGTGGTCGGCCGCGCCGTGCCGCGCATCACCGACTGGCAGCACCTCAACCTCGACTATGTCGTCAAGGCGCATATCGACCAGGATCTGTGCATCAAGTGCGGCCGCTGCCACATCGCCTGCGAGGACACCTCGCACCAGGCGATCTTCGCCGAGAAGGACGGCAAGCGCCATTTCGAGGTGAACGAGGCCGAATGCGTCGGCTGCAACCTCTGCGCCGTGGTCTGCCCGATCGAGGGCTGCATCTCCATGCTGCCCATGGTCTCCGGCGTCGATCCGCGCACCGGCCGCACCATCGGCGGCCACACCACCTGGAAGGAGCACCCGAACAACCCGGCCGTGTTCGGCAAGGCCAAGGTGGCCGAGCCGGCCGAGTAGGGCGGCGCGGCCCGTCGGCGGAACGGGGCGATGCGCCTTGCCGATCTCGCCGCGGCCGCCGAACCCGTCGGTCTGGTGCTTCGCGGCGCCTTTCATCCCGCTCCGGAGGACGCCGCCGTCCTGCCGGACGGCAGCCTGCCTGGGACGCTGGTCCTGCTCGGCTGGATCGGCGGCCGGCAATGGCCGGCCTTCGCCGCGTCGCCCGAAGCCCGCGACGGCCTGCCCGATCCGCTCGACCGCTGGTCGCGCCGCGTCATCGACGACCTCGCGGCCGGGGCCGGCGCGACCCCGTTCTATCCGTTCGGCGGCCCGCCCTGGCATCCCTTCCAGCGCTGGGCCCGGAAGGCGGAGCCGCTGTTTCCCTCGCCGCTCGGCCTGCTGATCCATCCCGACTGGGGGCTCTGGCACAGCTATCGCGGCGCGCTGGCCTTTGCCGGCAGGCTCGACATCCCGGCCACGGCGCCCCGCGCAAGCCCTTGCGAAACCTGCGAAACCCGTCCCTGCCTCTCGGCCTGCCCGGTGGGGGCCTTTACCCCGGCCGGCTATGACGTCCGCGCCTGCGCCCCCCATGCCGGATCGCCCGCCGGGACCGAGTGCCGCAGGCGGGGATGCCTGGCGCGGCGGGCTTGCCCTGTGGCGGCAGATATGGCGTATGGAGGCGAGCCGGCCGGGTTTTTCATGCAGGCCTTCCTGCACGGCAAGCTCTAAGGCGTCTTGCGATTTGACGGAATCGCGTCAAGTCGCAAAGACGCGTCGAAACAAGGGGTTGGAGCAAAGCGCGTTTCCGTCAAGACGCGCTTTGCTCTAGGATCGGCAAGGTTGCCGCAAAGGGTGGAGATCGGCCTTGAGCACGCTTGGAAACTTTCTGGTCGCGCTGATCGTCATGCTCCACATCGGCTTCCTGGTGGTGGAGATGTTCTTCTGGAAGAAGCCGATCGGCCTGAAGCTTTTCGACCAGACGCTCGAGCAGGCCCAGCACACGGCTGCCCTGGCCGCGAACCAGGGGCTTTATAACGGATTCCTGGCGGCCGGCCTGATTCTCGCCCTCGCCCTCCGCGACCCGGCGACCTCCATGCACGTGAAGGTGTTCTTCCTCCTGTGCGTCGCCCTCGCCGGCATCTATGGCGGCGCCACGGTGAAGGGGAAGATCTTCCTGGCGCAGGGCCTGCCGGCGCTGATCGCCCTGTTCTGCTTCTGGGTCGGGTAGGGGCTTCGGCGCTTCACCGCCCGAGCACGCCCCTCAGGATCCCCGAGACCACAGCCTGCTTCGTCTCCTCGAAGAAGGCAGCGTCCTCCAGGCCCTTGCCGGTCAGCGTGCGGATCTGCGCGTCGAAGTCGGCGTAATGCTGGGTCGCCGCCCAGATCATGAAGAGCAGGTGGTGCGGGTCGAGCGGCCGCAGCCGGCCGTCGGCGATCCAGCCCTGGATGATGCCGATCTTGCGGTCGACCAGCGCGGCCAGGTCCGTCTCCAGCACGGACGCCAGATGCGGGGCGCCCTGCATGATCTCGATGGCGAACAGCCGCGAGGCTTCGGGGAAGCGGCGGGAATAGTCGAGCTTCTGCTCGACATAGGCGGTGAGCGAGGCTTCCGGTCCGCGCGCCGCGTCGAGCTCGCGCAGGGGCTTCAGCCAGATGTCGAGCGTGCGGGTCAGCACCGCCTTGTAGAGCTCGTCCTTGCTGCGGAAGTAATAGAGCAGGTTGGTCTTCGACATGCCGGCCGCCTCGGCGATCTGGCCGATGCGCGTGCCGTGCAGGCCGTGCCGGGCGAAGGCGCTCAGGGCGGCGTCGAGGATCCGGTCGACATTGGCCGCACCGATGCGCGTCTTCGGCCGCGACGCCGCCCCTGCCTCACCATCCGCCATGCCTTGGTCTCCCGACCGATGCGATAGCATCCCGCGCGCTGGCGCGGAAGGTTTTCCGGGCCCGGCTGCGGAGCCCGGATCGGCATGATGTACCGCTCGCCCGAGCGGGCCGGGGGGCGAGGCCGTGTTCCGGGATTTCCGTGTCGGCCCGCCGATTTCGAGAAACCTGCATGGCCGAGGCGGGCCGGGACGGCTCGAACCGGCCGGACGTTGCCGTTGTCGAGCCCGTGGGCCGGGCGTGGAATGTCCGACAGGTTGACGAGCAAGAGCATGCACCGGGCGCGAACGCGTCACCGGCCTGGCTCCCCCGACGAGATCGCGCGATCCCGTCGGGATGGACGGCATAGCCGAGGCCTCGCTCGGCGTCCCATGAAAGAGACGGCGATCGAAGATCGCCTATGCCCGTCCATGACGCGCGGGTCGGGGCGCCTGTTGGCGAACGACGCCTCAGAGCAGCCCGTTCTGCTTCAGGATACCCTCCGAGTTCTCCTTGGTGATCGTCATCGTATCGAGGACCAGCTTCTTCGGCACGGTCTCGCCTCCCAGAACCTTGAGCGCCTGCCGCAGGCCTTCGGCGCCGGGCGTGGGGTAAAGGAACGTGGCGGCCAGGATACCGTCATGGACATACTTGACGCCCTCGTTCGGCAGGCCGTCGACGCCAACGAACAGGATGTTCTTCTCCCGCCCCGCGTCCTTGGCGGCGAGATAGGCGCCGTAGGCCATCGGGTCGTTGTGGCCGTAGACCAGGGTGATGTCCTCGAAATTGCGCAGGGCCGTCGACATGATCTCGTAGGCCTTGGCCTGCTTCCAGTCGGCCGATTGCTGGTTGAGCAGGTGCTTGATGCCGCTCTCCTTGTCGGCCGCCTCGTGGTAGCCGTTGGAGCGGTCGTGGCTCGCCTGGGTGCCGAGGCCGCCCCAGATCTCGACCACATTGCCCTTGGCCTTGCCCTTGCCGCCCAGGGTGCCGACGACGAACTCGCCGACGGCGCGGCCGATGACGACGTTGTCGCCGCCGATCCACTGGGTGTACTTGTCCGAATTGATGTTGCGGTCGAGCACGAACACCGGGATCTTGGCGTCCATGGCCTTTTCCACCACGGCGGTGAGGCCGGCCGATTCCTTCGGGCTGATCAGGATGGCGTCGACCTCCTGGGTGATGAAGCTTTCGGTGTCGGCCACCTGCTTCTCGGTCTTGTCCTCGGCGTCGGCCATCAGCAGGTTGACGTTCGGGTGCTTCGCCGCCTCGGCCTTGAGGTCCTTGTTGAACTGCACGCGCCAGGGTTCGAGCGTCGTCGCCTGCGAAAAGCCGATGGTGTACGTCTTGTCCTCGGCCAGCGCCCGGGGCGTCCAGCCGGCAGGGATGAGCATCGCGGCGCCGCCCGCGGCGAGCGTCG
Source organism: Labrys sp. Lb11 (assembly GCF_057554225.1). Classification (NCBI taxonomy): domain Bacteria; kingdom Pseudomonadati; phylum Pseudomonadota; class Alphaproteobacteria; order Hyphomicrobiales; family Xanthobacteraceae; genus Labrys; species Labrys sp. Lb11. The sequence continues at coordinate 258,747 of NZ_BAAJOT010000008.1, read as the reverse complement.
ACTGGATGAATGTGCGGCGGTTGATCATGCGTCTCCTCCGATTTTCGCGGTTTGCGTCTTCTCATCCTGCGCCGCGGCTTCGGCCCTCCGGCGGAGCGGCGCGAAGATCTGGCCAAGATTGCGTTCCTGCAGCAGCACCGTGAGGATGATGATCAGCCCCTTCATCACCAGCTGGACGTTGGTGGAGATGTTGTGGAGCTGCAGGATATTGGTCAGCAGTCCAAAGATCAGTACGCCGACCAGCGTGCCGGCGAGGCTGCCGCGCCCACCCATCAGGCTGGTGCCGCCGATGACCACGGCGGCAATGGCGTCGAGCTCGAGCCCGACGCCGGCATCCGGCTTGCCCTGGCGATATTGCGCCACGTAGAGCACCCCGGCGGTGCAGGCGAGCATGCCGGAAAAGGCATAGGTCGCAATCTTCACCGGCGTCACCGCGATGCCGGAGAGCCGCGTCGCCTCTTCGTTGCCGCCGATGGCGTAGATGTAGCGGCCGAAGGCGGTGAATTTCAGCACCGCCATGAACACCGCCAGCGCCACCAGGAAGAACAGCCCGGGCACCGGCAGCACGCCCCAGAGCACGGCGCGCAGCATGTCGATGTCCGCTGTCGCGTTGGTGCCGGAATAGACGGCGACGACGGCGCTGTCCTGGCCGGCGATCAGGCGGGCGAAGCCGAGCATCGTCACCATCGTGGCCAGGGTGACGATGAACGGTTGCAGGCGGCCGGTGACGATGATGGCGCCGTTGACGGCTCCGACCGCGAGGCCGACGCACGGCACGGCGACCAGAACGCCGGCGACCCCGAACCTGGCGTCGACCTGCGGCACCAGCCAGAGCGCCAGAAGCCCGGCGGCGGCAAGCCCCGCGACGGCGGTGGCCGGGCGCGCGGTACCTGGCGCGCCTGCCGTGCCGCCGCGCTGGCGGAGGACGAAGAGGGTCAGCGCCGCGGCACACATGCACGCTGCAAGGAGCGTGATGGGGACGGCGATGCCGCTCGCGGCCGTCAAGCCCGGCTGCGTCAGCATCAGTGCCGTCAGCACCGTGCCGAGCGCCAGGGTCGAACCGACGGAGAGGTCGATGCCGCCGATCAGGATCACCATGGTCATGCCGACAGCCACCAGGCCGGTGATCGATACCTGCCGCAGCACGTCCGACAGGTTGCCGTAGGACAGGAAGATGTTGTGCCCCTTCGAGGTCATCGGCGAGAAGGCGACGCCGACCAGGAACAGCGCCGCCAGGCCCCAATAGAGTTTCGTACGCGAGATCAGGCGCCAGACGATCATGACAGGCTCGACGGTGACGGAGCGTGGTGCGGCGGACCGGGCGGGACGCTGTCGGGCTCCGGCCCGTTCGCGGCCCGGCGCGGCGAGGCCAGCGTCATGATCGTTTCCTCGGTCGCCTGCCGGCGATCGAGGATGCCGGCCTGCCGCCCTTCCTGCATCACCAGGATGCGGTCGGCGAGCAGCAGGAGCTCCGGCAGTTCCGAACTGACGACGATGATGGCAAGTCCCTGGCCGGCCAGGCGGAATATCAGATCGTAGATCTCGCGCTTGGCGCCGACGTCGATGCCGCGCGTCGGCTCGTCGAGCAGCAGGATCTTCGGGCCGACGGCGAGCCATTTTCCCAGGACGACCTTCTGCTGATTGCCGCCGGAGAGATGCGACACCACCTGCTCGTCGGACCGGCAGCGCACGCCGAGCCGGCCGATCGCCCCCCGTGCGAGGTTCTTTTCCGAGGCTGCGTCACGCAGGCCGAAGCCGCGGCGCAGCGGCTCGGAGGGCAGCGAGATGTTTTCGCGGATGCTGGACTGCAGCAACAGGCCGGTCGCCTTCCGGTCCTCGGTGACCAGGGCGAGGCCGTGGCGGATGGCATCGCGCGGCGTATCGATCCGCACCGCCGCGCCGTCGATCTCGATGGTGCCGGACCGCTCGCCGAACGTCGCGCCGAAAATGGTCTCGAGGATTTCGGTGCGGCCGGAGCCGAGCAGGCCGGCGATGCCCAGCACCTCGCCGCGATGCAGAGCGAAGGAGACGCCGCGCAGAACCTGCTTGCGGCCGCGTGCGGTCGGCATGCTGAGGCCGAGGCCCCGGACGGCAAGCGTCACGGCGGGCCGGCCGGCGCCGCGGTCGGGCGCGGCGAGATCGAGCTCGCGGCCTACCATGCTGGCGATGATCCGCTCGGGCGTCAGGTCCGCCATCGGTGCGGTCAGCCGGCGCCGCCCGTCGCGCAGCACCGTGACTCGGTCGGCGAGCAGCGACACCTCGTCCATGCGATGGCTGATATAGACGATGGCGACGCCGGAACCCGCCAGCCGCCGGATGATGCCGAACAGGCGGTCGCATTCCGTCGGCGACAGCGCCGAGGTTGGCTCGTCCATGATCAGGATGCGCGCTTCGAGCGACAGCGCCTTGGCGATCTCGACCAGTTGCTGCTCGCCCACCCTGAGCGATCCGACTCGGGCGTCCGGATCGAGGTCGACGCCGAAGCCGGCGAGCAGCGCCTTGACAGCCCGTCCGAGCCCTCTCCGGTCGATGACGAAGCCGGCGATGCGCGGCTCGCGCCCGAGGAGCACGTTCTCGGCGACGCTCATCTCGGGGATGAGATTGAGTTCCTGGTGGATGATGGCGACGCCCGCGGCCTGAGCCTCGCGGACGGCGCGGAACCGCACCGTCTCCCCGTTGATCGACAGCGTGCCGTCGAAGTCCGGCAGGATGCCGCTGAGGATTTTCATCAGCGTCGATTTGCCGGCGCCGTTTTCGCCGACCAGCGCGTGCACTTCACCGGCGACGAGATCGAAATCGACGTCATGCAGGACGCGAACACCGTCGAATTGCTTCGATATGCCGTGCGCTTCGAGTACGACGCCGGCCCGCCTCGGTTGGAGAGTGGACATGATGCGTTTCCTCGACACCGGCTACGCAAAGGCGCAGTGTCTTTTATTTATAGAACACGCTATCATGCCGCTACGGAGGCGGCAAGGCCCGATTGGTCGGCGCCGGCGGAGCCGCGGAGGAGGAGTGGCGTTGACGCTGCCGGCATCTTCTGATCGCACCCGTTCCGGCGTCATGGCCGGGCATGCCTCCGCGGGAACGCATTCGAGGAGCTGAACTTCGAGCCGCAGGAAGGACCATGCCGCGCCCGCCAAACGTGTCGATGAGGGCCACGAACATGGCGCTCGATATCATCGCCCGGCTGCCGATCGGTGCCGACCTGCCGCCCGAGAGCGTGTTGGCGCGGCAGGTCGGCGTCAGCCGCACGGCGATGCGCTCGGCGCTCGATGGGATGGAGCGTGCCGGTCTGGTGCGCCGCAGCGGCCGGCAGGCGGTGCTGCGGCGCGCGCCGCTTGCATCCGATTATTTCGCCCTGGCGCAGACCGAAAGCCGATCGGATCTGGTCGAACGGCGCTTCCTGGAGATGGCGGTGTCGGGCGGGCTGATGCCGGGCCGCCATTTTTCCGAAACCGAGCTCGCCCGCAACGTCGGTGCCAGCACGGTGAGCGTGCGGGAATTCCTCATCGGTTTCTCACGCTACGGCCTGGTGGAGAAGGCGCCGCGCGGCGGCTGGCGGCTCTGTGCCTTCGATGCGTCCTTCGCCCGGGAACTCGCCACCACGCGGCGCACCTTCGAGATCGAGGCGATCCGGCAGTTTGCGACGCGCGCCGACGGCGACCCGATCTGGCAGCAGGTCGACCTGCTGGCGACGGATCACAAGGCGATGGCGCAGAGCGGGGACGAAGCGCTCCGCCAGTTTCCGCAGATGGACCGACGCCTTCACCGTTTCCTCATCGGCCAGTTGAAGAACCGCTTCGTCGAAAGCCTTTACGACGTCGTCTCCTTCGTCTTCCACTACCATTACCAATGGCGCAAGGACGACGAGATCGAACGCTACCGCACGGCCCTGTCGGAGCATCTCGACATCCTCGAGGCCCTGCAGTCCCGGGCCACGGCCGAAGCCGAGGCCTGCCTGGAACAGCACCTGCAGACCTCCGTGCGCACCCTGCTGGAGTCCGCCATCGGCGCGGCCGAAGGAGCGTCATCCCGGCCGACGCTCCGACCGTCCGCGATCAGGGCGCCCGTGAGAAGGTAGGAGCGGGAGCGCGGCAGCCCAACCGTCCGGCTTGTTTGAAAGATCCGTGGTCTAATTTTCGGTGCGGGCAGACATGAACTTCAACGCGGTTGAACGTGCGCTGGCAAAAATGTTGCTCCGCCGAATTTGTTGAAGGTAGGCCGCCGCTTTGGTCAGGCCGTGCTCAGAACGAGGGCGGCGTGCAGGCGCTCACCAACTCGCAGACCTCGTCGCCGACATTGCGGAAGCGGTGCGGTTCGCGGCTGTCGAAGGAATAGGCGTCGCCCGGTCCGAGCACGGCCTTGTCGCCGCCGACCGTCACCTCCAGGGCGCCGCGGATGACGATGCCGCACTCCTCGCCCTGGTGCTGCAGCAGCACCTTGCCGCTGTCGGCACCCGGCGCGTAGCGCTCGAAGATCATCTGCAGGGCGCGTCCGCGCAGGTCCACGCCGACTTGGCGGTAGGACACCGGCCCGCGGCCGATCTCCATCAGCTCCGCGCCGCGGTAGAACACCTTCCTGGCATGGCTCTCGTCCAGGGCGAAGAACTCGGCGAGTCCGATCGGCACCGCATCGAGCACCCGCTTCAGCGCCCCGACCGACGGGTTGACCGCGTTGGATTCCATCAGAGAGATGGTGGCGTTGGAAATGCCCGCCCGCTTGGCGAGCTGGCGCTGCGACAGGCCCCGCGCCTCGCGCACCCGGCGCAGCAGCGCCCCCAGATCGACGCCCGACATCGCCGCCCCTGTTTAGAGTGTTCAAGATCATGAACACCCTACGGAGATTGCCGTGATTTTTCAACGGTGATGCGTCTTCCAAACTAACGTCTTGTTGCTTGAACTTTGAACGGGTAACCTCTTCGCAGATTTGCCCTTTCCGGCAATTCGCCGGCATTCCCGGCCCCCGTCGCCCGGAGCCTGCGGCTTCAGGGATGCGGGGGCGCGGGAGCGCTCCGCAGGGCATTCTCGGGTCGGGCCGTGCCCGCCGGGAACGGGCGAAGGCGCCGGGAAGGCCTGGACATCACCCGCCGGAGATCCCGCCATGAACGCCCCGACCCGCGTCGTTTCCAACAATCTCGAAGCGTTCTGGATGCCGTTCACGGCGAACCGGCAGTTCAAGTCGAACCCGCGCATGTTCGTCAGCGCCAAGGACATGCACTACCGCACCGCCGACGGCCGCGAGGTGCTCGACGGCACCGCCGGCCTGTGGTGCTGCAATGCCGGCCATTCCCGTCCGAAGATCGTCGAGGCGATCCAGAAGCAGGTGGCCGAGCTCGACTACGCTCCGGCCTTCCAGATGGGCCATCCCAAGGCGTTCGAACTGTCCTCGCGCCTGGTGCAGTTGACGCCCCAGGGCATCGACCACGTCTTCTACACCAACTCCGGCTCCGAGTCGGTCGAGACCGCCCTGAAGATGGCGATCGCCTATCACCGGGCCAAGGGCGACGGCAGTCGCTTCCGCCTGATCGGGCGCGAGCGCGGCTATCACGGCGTCAATTTCGGAGGCATCTCGGTCGGCGGCATCGTCTCGAACCGCAAGATGTTCGGCACGCTCCTGACCGGTGTCGACCACATCCGCCACACCCACGACCTTGCCCGCAACGCCTTCTCGCGCGGCCAGCCCGAATACGGCGCCGAGTTCGCCGAGGATCTGGAGCGCGTCATCCAACTGCACGACGCCTCCACGGTCGCGGCCGTGATCATCGAGCCGGTGGCCGGCTCCACCGGCGTGCTGATCCCGCCGAAGGGCTATCTCGAGCGCATCCGCGCCATCTGTGACAAGTACGGCGTGCTCCTGATCTTCGACGAGGTCATCACCGGCTTCGGCCGCCTCGGCCAGCCTTTCGCCGCCGACTATTTCGGCGTCACCCCCGACCTGATGACCACGGCTAAGGGCATCACCTCCGGCGTCATCCCGATGGGCGCGGTGTTCGTGAAGAAGGAGATCCACGACGCCTTCATGAACGGCCCGGAACATCTCATCGAGTTCTTCCACGGCTACACCTATTCGGCCAATCCGGTTGCCTGCGCCGCGGCGCTCGGCACGCTCGACACCTACCAGGAGGAGGGCCTGCTGACCCGCGCCGCCGAGCTCGCCGATTACTGGGCCGACGGCGTGCACTCGCTGAAGGACCTGCCCCACGTCATCGACACCCGCAATCTCGGCCTGATCGGCGCCATCGAGCTGGAGCCGATCGCCGGCCAGCCGAGCAAGCGGGCCTTCTCCGCCTTCCTCAGCGCCTATGAGAAGGGCCTGCTGATCCGCACCACCGGCGACATCATCGCCCTGTCGCCGCCGCTGATCGTGCAGAAGTCCGAGATCGACCAACTCTTCGGCACCCTGCGCGACGTGCTGAAGGCGCTTGACTGAGGGCTGGTCCCTCTTTTCTTGGACGGGGCGCTGCGCCCCTGACATTCGGGCCGGCCGGCTTCGTCCGGGCGGCCCTTTCCATATGCGGCGGCGCCACGGCGCCGCCGGTTCGGACGCTCCGCACGCCGACGGTTGCAAACCGTCGCCAAGGCGCGTTCAGTCTTCCCTCGGCCAATACCCCCTCGCAAAGGACGACGCCATGCAGCGCATCGGCAACATGATCGGCGGCAAGGCCGCCGAAACCACCAGCGGCCGCTTTTCCGGCGTGTTCAACCCCGCCACCGGCGAGCAGATCGCCGAGCTCGGCCTGTCCTCGACCGCCGACGTCGATGCCGCGGTGCGGGCGGCCAAGGCGGCCCTGCCGGCCTGGGCCAACACGGCGCCGCTGAAGCGCGCCCGCTTCATGTTCAAGTTCAAGGAGCTGCTGGAGGCCAACGCCGACGCCGTCGCCCGCGAGATCTCGCGCGAGCACGGCAAGACCCATTCCGACGCGCTCGGCGAAGTGCAGCGCGGCATCGAGGTGGTGGAGTTCGCCTGCGGTATCCCGCACCTGCTGGCCGGCGAGTTCTCGCGCAATGTCGGCCCGGCGATCGACACCCATTCCGACCGCCAGCCGCTCGGCGTCGTTGCCGGCATCACCCCGTTCAACTTCCCGGCCATGGTGCCGCTGTGGATGTATCCGGTGGCGATCGCCTGCGGCAACACCTTCATCCTCAAGCCCTCGGAGCGCGATCCGTCCGCGGCGATGTTCGTCGGCGAGCTCCTGCAGCAGACCGGCTTGCCCGCCGGCGTGTTCAACATCGTCCATGGCGACAAGACCGCCGTCGACGCCATCCTGCACCACCCGGACGTCAAGGCGGTGAGCTTCGTCGGCTCGACGCCGATCGCCCAGTACATCTATGCCACCGCCGCCGCGGCCGGAAAGCGCTGCCAGGCGCTGGGCGGGGCCAAGAACCACATGGTGGTGATGCCCGATGCCGACATGGACCAGGCCGCCGACGCGCTGGTCTCGGCCGGCTACGGCTCTGCCGGCGAGCGTTGCATGGCGATCTCGGTGGCCGTGCCGATCGGTGACCGTACCGCCGACGCCCTGGTCGAGCGCCTGCTGCCGCGCATCGCCAAGCTGAAGGTCGGCCCCGCCTCGGACAAGGACGCCGAGATGGGACCGGTGGTGACCAGGCAGCACCGCGACAAGGTGATCGGCTATATCGATGCCGGCGTGCGCGAAGGCGCGGAGCTGGTGGTCGACGGCCGCGGCCTCAAGCTGCAGGGCTACGAGAACGGCTATTTCGTCGGCCCGACCCTGTTCGACCGCGTCACCGAGACCATGTCGATCTACAAGGAGGAGATCTTCGGCCCGGTGCTCTCGATGGTCCGCGCCCGCGACTATGACCACGCCGCGAAGATGATCAACGAGCACGAATACGGCAACGGCACCGCCATCTTCACCCGTGACGGCGACGCGGCCCGCGCCTTCGCCGACCAGATCGAGATCGGCATGGTCGGCGTCAACGTGCCGCTGCCGGTGCCGGTGGCCTACCATTCCTTCGGCGGCTGGAAGCGTTCGCTGTTCGGCGACCATTCGATCTACGGCATGGAGGGCGTGCGTTTCTACACCCGCCTGAAGACCGTGACCGCCCGCTGGCCGACCGGCATCCGCGCCGGCGTCAACCTGAACTTCCCGAACCTGAACTGATCGGCACCCGCGACGGCGGAACGGATCGCTGCGCCCGGTATCCCGGCAAGGGGGCCGGGCGCGGGCCGTCGGGACATCCCCGAGGCGCCCGACGGGGCAGGCAGCGGAGGCGGTCTGCCGCGATCCCGTTCCGGTGCCCGGGCCTGGTTCGGGCCCACGTCTCCGTGGTACGAAGACGCCGGTGCGGCGGAGGGCCTGCCGCGCATTCCGCCTCTCTGGACAATTTGCCCTTTTGGTCAAAACCTGTCGCGGTTTCGTTTGACAACGCCTCTGGAAGAGGCTGGAAAGAGTTGACCAAGCAATCAAAAAATCCACCCCGCGCTGGCGTGACGATTGCGAGTTTGACGGATCGGAGCGATCGTGACGCCCGTCCCCGTCTCGGCGAGGGGGCAAGGGGATTGCGGCTGTTCGCGGGGGTGGCGTGAGGGTATGAGCGAGATGCGGGCCGAGACTTCGGGACAGGCGGGAGGAGCGGGCGGCACGGACAGGGCCGTCATCGCCGTCAAGGATCTCACGCTCACCTTCCAGACCGCCGACGGGCCGGTCTACGCCCTGTCGAAGGTCGACCTGACCATCGACGAGGGCGATTTCGTCTCCTTCATCGGGCCGTCCGGCTGCGGCAAGACCACGCTGATGCGCGTCATCGCCGACCTGGAGCAGGCGACTTCCGGCTCGATTCGGGTCAACGGCCTTTCGCCGCAGGAGGCGCGGCTCGGCCGGCAGTACGGCTATGTCTTCCAGGCCCCGGCGCTCTATCCCTGGCGCACCATCGAGCGCAACGTCATGCTGCCGCTGGAGGTCATGGGCTTTCCCGCCGCCGAACGGGCCGAGCGGGCGGCGCGCAACCTCGATCTCGTAAACCTCAAGGGCTTCGAGAAGAAGTTCCCCTGGCAGCTCTCCGGCGGCATGCAGCAGCGCGCCTCGATCGCGCGGGCGCTCAGCTTCGACCCGAAGCTGATGCTGATGGACGAGCCCTTCGGCGCCCTCGACGAGATCGTGCGCGACAAGCTCAACGAGCAATTGCTCAACCTGTGGCGCGCCACCGGCAAGACCGTGGTGTTCGTCACCCATTCCATCCCTGAGGCGGTGTTCCTGTCGACCAAGATCGTGGTGATGTCGCCGCGTCCCGGCCGCATCATCGACGTCATCCGTTGCGACCTGCCGCGCGACCGCACGCTCGACATCCGCGAGACGCCGGAATTCCTCAAGGTGGCGCAGCGCGTGCGCGAGGGCCTGCGGGCGGGGCATTCCTATGACGACTGAGGCCTTGCCCGCGCCGGCCCGTCCCTCGGTCTGGACGCGGCTGATGGCCGGGCAGGCCGGTCCGGTGATGGTGGTGGTCGCCGTCATCCTGCTGGTCTGGTACGCGGCCTGCGTGCCGGCGAACAGCGACGCCGTCTTGCGTACGGCCGCCGATCCGGCGGCCCTGACCACCTCGGACCGCATCCTCCTGTCCTTCTCGCAGGACCGTCCGGTGGTGCCGGCGCCGCATCAGGTCGTGGCCGAGATGTGGCGGACCATCGCGCTCGTCTCGCCGGTGTCGAAGCGCAGCCTCATCTACCACAGCTGGGTGACGCTCTCCTCGGCCCTGCTCGGCTTCGCTCTCGGCACGCTGCTCGGCATCGGCCTGGCGGTGCTGATCGTGCATATGCGCTCGCTGCAGCGCAGCCTGATGCCCTGGATCATCTCCTCGCAGACCATCCCCATCCTGGCGCTGGCGCCGATCGTGGTGGTGGGCCTCGGCTCGATCGGCATCACCGGCATCGTGCCCAAGTCGATCATCTCCACCTATCTGTGCTTTTTCCCGGTGACCATCGGCATGGTCAAGGGCCTGACCTCGCCCGATCCGATGCAGCTCGACCTGATGCGCACCTACAACGCCTCCCAGGCGCAGACCTTCTGGAAGCTGCGCTGGCCGGCCTCGGTGCCGTTCCTGTTCGCCAGCCTGAAGGTCGCCATCGCCATCAGCCTGGTGGGCGCCATCGTCGGCGAACTGCCGACCGGGGCGCAGGCCGGACTCGGCGCCCGGCTGCTGTCGGGCTCCTATTACGGCCAGATCCTGCAGATCTGGGCCGCGCTCTTCACCGCGGCCGCCATCGCCGCCCTGCTGGTGGTGCTGATGGAGATGATCGAGCGTCGCACCTTGCGGGCCATGGGCGCGCGGCCGGAGACACGCGAATGAGTGCCGCCGCATCCCCCGGCCTCGACACGGTCCATGCCCGGGGCTGGATCGCCTCCGGCCTGTTCATCGTCGCCAGCTTCGTCTTCCCGATCGGTATTCCCGTGCGCGGCACGCCGATCCTGATGCTGGAGACGCTGCTGCTCGCCCTCGGCGCCGCCTATACCGCCATCGGCTGGACCCGGCGCCTGGACGGCGGTCGGCTGTGGCTGGCGCTCGCGCTGGTGCTGGCCGGCGCGGCCACCATGGTCGTGCTGGTGCACGAGCCGGGCGTCGCCGGCGCGGCCGGCCTCAATTTCTGGTGCAAGGCGCTCGGTGTCTGGCTCGCCGGCTGGATGATGGTCGACGCCCTGATCGACCGGCCCGCCGGCTCCGAGGCCGAGCGGCGCCTGCTCCGGCTCGCCGTGCCGACGCTGTTCGGCCTGTTCCTGTTCGTGATCTGGGAATGGGTGGTGGTGGGCTTCGGCGTCAACGCCGTCCTGATGCCGCCGCCCTCGGCCATCCTAGCTGCCATGGCCGGCTATGTGCCGACCCTGTCGGCCGATTTCGTCCAGACCTTCCTGAAGTCGGTGATCCCCGGCTGGGCCCTCGGCTCGCTGCTCGGCTTCCTGGTGGCGATCCTGGCCGACGCCGTGCCGTTCCTCAGGCGCGGGCTGCTGCCGCTCGGCAACTTCGTCTCGGCCCTGCCGATCATCGGCGTCGCGCCGATCATGGTGATGTGGTTCGGCTTCGACTGGCAGTCGAAGGTGGCGGTGGTGGTCATCATGACCTTCTTCCCCATGCTGGTGAACACGGTGGCGGGCCTGGCCGCGGCCGGCAGCCTCGAGCGCGACCTCATGCGCTCCTACGGCGCCGGCCATTGGTCGACGCTGCTGCGCCTGCGCCTGCCGGCGGCGATGCCGTTCATCTTCAACGGCCTGAAGATCAACTCGACGCTGGCGCTGATCGGCGCCATCGTGGCCGAGTTCTTCGGCACGCCGATCGTCGGCATGGGCTTTCGCATTTCCACCGAGGTCGGGCGCATGGCGCTCGACAAGGTCTGGGCGGAGATCGTCGTCGCCGCCGTGGCGGGGTCGGCCTTCTACGGCATCCTCGCCGCCATCGAACGGGCGGTGACGTTTTGGCATCCCTCATACCGGCGCGCCTGACGCCGGACGAGGACAACAGAGGAGTGGACGGAATGAAGAAGACGCTGATCTGCGGGATGGCCCTTGCGCTCGGCCTCGGGCTCGGCGGCGCGGCCCGCGCGGACGACAAGGTGACGCTGCAGCTCAAATGGGTGGTGCAGGCCCAGTTCGCCGGCTATCTCGTGGCCAAGGACAAGGGCTTCTACAAGGAGGCCGGGCTCGACGTCACCGTCAATCCGGGCGGCCCCGACATCGCGCCCGAGCAGGTGATCGCCGGCGGACGCGCCGACGTCATCGTCGACTGGATGCCCGCCGCCCTCGCCGCCCGCGAGAAGGGCCTGAAGCTGGTCAACATCGCCCAGCCGTACAAGCGCTCGGGCCTGATGCTCACCTGCCGCAATGATTCCGGCATCAAGAGCCCGGACGACTTCAAGAACAAGACTCTCGGCGTCTGGTTCTTCGGCAACGAGTATCCGTTCCTCGCCTGGATGAGTAAGCTCGGCCTCAAGACCGACGGTTCGGCCGGCGGCGTCAAGGTGATCAAGCAGGGCTTCAACGTCGACCCGCTGCTGCAGAAGCAGGCCGACTGTATCTCCACCATGACCTACAACGAGTATTACCAGGTCATCGAGGCGGGGGTGAAGCCGGACTCCCTGACGGTCTTCAAGTATGAGGACCAGGGCGTCGCCACGCTCGAGGACGGCCTCTACGTCATGGAGGACAAGCTCAAGGACCCGAAGTTCGTCGACGTCATGGGCCGCTTCGTCAAGGCTTCGATGAAGGGCTGGGACTATGCCCGCGCCCATCCGGAAGAGGCCGTGAAGATCGTGCTCGACAACGACACGTCCGGCGCCCAGACCGAAGAGCACCAGACCAACATGATGGGAGAGGTCAACAAGCTCACCGAGGGCTCCGACGGCACGCTCGACGTCGCCGCGGCGCAGACGACGGTGAAGACGCTGCTCTCCGGCGGCTCGGACCCCGTCATCACCAAGGAGCCCGTGGGCGCCTGGACCGCGGTGGTGACGGACGCGGCCAAGAAGTGAGCTGAGGGCGAGGGGGCCCGACCGGTCGGACGGATCGGCCGGGCGCCGGAGATATCCGGGCAAGGCCCGGCCCGATGGCCGCGTCGCGGTGGCGCCCTGGGGCGACGCTGCGGCGGCCATCCTGATCGAGACGAGGGAGACACGACCATGCCCATCCTGATCCGCGGCGGCACCGTGGTGAACCACGACCATTCCCGCCTCGCCGACGTGCTGATCGACGGCGGCACCATCACGGCGGTGGGCCCCAAGCTCGACGCACCGAAAGGGGCCGAGATCATCGACGCCGACGGCTGCTTCGTCCTGCCCGGCGGCATCGATCCGCACACCCATCTGGAAATGCCGTTCATGGGCACGGTCTCGGCCGACGATTTCGAGAGCGGCACCAAGGCGGCGCTCTCAGGCGGCACCACCATGGTGGTCGACTTCTGCCTGCCGGGCTCCGGCCAGTCGCTGCTCGCCGCCTATCAGGACTGGCGTCACAAGTCGGAGAAGGCCGCCTGCGACTACGGCTTCCACATGGCGATCACCTGGTGGGACAAGCCGGTGTTCGACGAGATGGAGACCGTGGTCAAGACCTACGGCATCAACACCTTCAAGCACTTCCTCGCCTACAAGGGCGCGCTGATGGTGAACGACGACGAGCTCTTCGCCTCCTTCAGCCGCTGCGCCGGCCTTGGTGCTTTGCCGCTGGTGCATGCGGAGAACGGCGACGTCGTCTTCCGCCTGCAGCAGCATTATATCGACCTCGGCGTCACCGGCCCCGAGGGCCATTCCTATTCGCGCCCGCCGGAAGTGGAGGCCGAGGCCACCAACCGCGCCATCATGATCGCCGACATGGCGGGCAGCCCGCTCTATGTCGTGCACACCTCGTGCCGCGACGCCCATGAGGCGATCGCCCGGGCCCGGGCCGCCGGCAAGCGCGTCTATGGCGAGCCCCTGATCCAGCACCTCGTGCTCGACGACCGCGAGTACCAGAACAAGGACTGGGACTATGCGGCGCGGCGGGTGATGTCGCCGCCCTTCCGCAACAAGGCCAACCAGGATTCGCTCTGGGCCGGGCTGGCGGCCGGCTCGCTGCAGGTGGTGGCGACCGACCACTGCGCCTTCACCGCCGAGCAGAAGCGCATGGGCCTCGGCGATTTCCGCAAGATCCCGAACGGCACCGGCGGCCTGGAAGACCGTATGCCCGTGCTCTGGGCCGCCGGCGTCAACACCGGGCGCCTGACCCGGGAGGAGTTCGTGGCGGTGACCTCGGCCAACATCGCCCGCATCCTCAACGTCTATCCGCGCAAGGGCGCCATCGCCGTCGGCTCCGATGCCGATCTGGCGGTCTGGGATCCCGGCGCGACCAAGACCGTGACCGCGAAGAAGCAACTCAGCCGGATCGAGTACAACGTGTTCGAGGGCTATGAGTGCCGCGGCCTGCCGATCGTCACCCTGTCCGGCGGCCGCGTCGCCTGGGCCGAGGGCCAGATCCGGGCCGGGAAGGGCGACGGCCAATATGTGGCGCGCCCGCCATTCCCGGCCGCCGCCGTGGCCAACGCCACCTGGAAGGAGTTGTCGCGGCCGCGCAAGGTGGAGCGGCTGGAGGTGACGCCGTAGGCTCGCCGCAGCCGTCTCGTAGACTGCCGTCCTTCATCCTGACGATCGGGGCCGATCATGCTTGCCAACCTCGCCATCAATCCGCAGCGCCTCTGGGACACGCTGATGGAGACCGCCAGCTTCGGCGGCACGCCCAAGGGCGGCATCCGGCGCCTCACTCTCTCGGACGAGGACAAGCGCGTCCGCGACTGGTTCAAGGCCCAGTGCGAGGCGCTGGGCTGCACGGTGACAGTGGACGAGGTCGGCAACATGTTCGCCCGCCGGCCCGGCCGCAACGATGCCCTCGATCCGATCTGCATGGGCTCGCATCTCGACACCCAGCCGACCGGCGGCAAGTTCGACGGCGTGCTCGGCGTGCTCGGGGCGCTGGAGGCGATGCGCACCCTGCACGAGCAGGGCTACGAGACCAACGCGCCGGTGGAGATCGTCAACTGGACCAACGAGGAAGGCTCGCGCTACGCGCCGGCCATGCTCGCCTCGGGCGTCTTCGCCGGCGTCTTCACCACCGAATACGCCTATGAGCGCGAGGATCGCGACGGCATCCGCTTCCAGGCGGAACTGGAGCGGATCGGCTATCGCGGCAGCGAGAAGGCCGGGGCCCGTAAGCTCGGCGCCATGTTCGAGCTGCATATCGAGCAGGGGCCGATCCTGGAGGACGAGAAGACGATGATCGGCGTCGTCACCGGCGTGCAGGGCATGCGCTGGTACGAGGTCAACGTCACCGGCCAGGACGCCCATACCGGTGCGACGCCGATGTATCTGCGCAAGAACGCCCTGCTCGGCGCCGCGCGGATGATCGAGGCGATCGACGCCATCGGCCAGCGCCACCAGCCGGGCGTGGCCACCGTCGGCCTGATCGAGAACAGGCCGAACAGCCGCAACGTCGTGCCGGGCGAGGTGTTCTTCACCGTCGACCTGCGCCATCCCGACGAGGCGGTGCTCGAGGTGATGGAGACGGAGTTCCGCACGGCGCTGGAGGCGACCTTGCCGGCGCTGAAGCTGTCCTACGAGGAGAAGCGGATCTGGAACTCGCCGGCGGTGAGGTTCGCGCCCACGCTGATCGACTGCGTGCGGCACGGCGCCGAAAAGGCGGGCTTCGCCATGCGCGACATGGTCTCGGGCGCCGGCCACGATGCCGCCTATATCGCCCGCGTCGCTCCCACCACCATGATCTTCGTGCCCTGCGAGGGCGGGCTCAGCCACAATGAGGCCGAGTCCACCAGCTTCGACGAATGCGCCGCCGGCGCGCAGGTGCTGCTCAACGCCGTGGTGGAGTACGACCGCCGGCTGGCGGGGTAGGGGCGACGAGGCCTGTCACCGTTCACGGATGGAGGGCAGGTCAGGCGCAAAGGCCTTCTCCCGGCAAGTCGGATGTTTCCGATCCGCTCTCTTGCATGCCAATCTCGGGAACACCTGAGATTGGAGGCGGGAAAGGTGCCCCGACGAAGTCGAGGCGGATGGGATGTGGCCCGCAGGTCTCGCCCTTTGCTGCCCCTGCGCCAGCCAAACACGGGCTTGTATCTGCCCCCACACGTTTGCCGCTTCGCGGCGCCACCCTCCCCAACTTCGTTGGAGAGGGCTTTCCCGTGCCGTTTCCGGGACCGCGCGTCTACGCCGCCAGCCGCGCTTCGGCCAGGCGCGTCCAGTAGGTCACCCCCGCCGGGATGATGGCGTCGTTGAAGTCGTAGGCGGGATGATGCAGGCCGGCGCTGTCGCCGTTGCCGATGAAGATGAAGGCGCCGGGGCGGGCCTCCAGCATGAAGGCGAAATCCTCCGCGCCCATGATCGGCACCGCTGCGATGTCGACGTTCTCGGCGCCGGCGACGCCGCGGGCGACCTCGGCGCAGGCCTGAGTCTGCGCATCGTGGTTCACCACCACCGGATAGTGGCGGACATAGCGCAGGGACGCCGTGGCGCCGAAGGCCGAGGCGACGCCCTGGACGATGCCGGCGAGGCGGGTCTCGATCAGGTCGCGCACGCCCGGATCCAGCGCCCGGCAGGTGCCTTTCATCCGGCAGGTCGAGCCGATGACATTGTAGGCGTCGCCCGTCTGGATGCCGGTCACCGATACCACCGCGCTCTGGAGCGGGTCGACATTGCGCCCGGCGATGGTCTGCAGGGCGGTGACGATGTGCGCGGCGACCACCACCGGGTCGACAGTTTCGTGCGGCTTGGCGGCATGGCCGCCGCGGCCGGTGATCTCGATGTCGAACACGTCGCTGGAGGCCATGAACGGACCCGGCCGGATGGCGAAGTGGCCGGGCGTCAGGCCGGGCATGTTGTGCATGCCGTAGACCTCGGCGATGCCGAAGCGCTCCATCAGCCCGTCGTCGACCATCGCCTTGCCGCCGGCGCCGCCTTCCTCGGCCGGCTGGAAGATGACCACGGCGCTGCCGGCGAAGTTGCGCGTCTCGGCCAGGTGCTTGGCCGCGCCGAGCAGCATGGCGGTGTGGCCGTCATGGCCGCAGGCGTGCATCTTGCCGGGCACGGTCGAGGCATAGGGCGCGCCGGTGACCTCGGTGATCGGCAGCGCGTCCATGTCGGCGCGCAGGCCGACCGCCTTGCCGCCCGGCCGCCCGCGGATCACGCCGACCACGCCGGTGCGCCCGATCCCCTCCACCACCTCGTCGCAGCCGAAGCCGCGCAGCAGCTCCGCCACCAGGCCGGCGGTGCGCTGCACGTCGTACTGGGTCTCGGGATGGCGGTGGATGTCCTGCCGCCAGCCGGTGATCTCCTGCGCCATGGCGGCGATGCTGTTGGAAATGCTCATTTCGGTTTCCTGTCGTTCCGCCCCAGATGAGACGACCGAAGCGCAATGGTCAACCATGGCCGTGCTTGACGCCCCGTCGCCCTGGCGCGATCCGCGGACAGGAGGGGCGGGCCGGGCGGAGAGTCCTGGCGAAGACGGCGGCCGTGCCTGCCGGCGAGGCCAGCAAGAGGGGCGACAAGCGCGCGGCAATTTGGCATGAGTCTGCGAAACCACCGGGAGCGGACCCATGTTGCATCCTGAAACGGCCAAGATCTGGGCGGACTTGCGCGAGCATCGGCAGACGCTGGAAGGCGTGGCGACGCGCGACCTGTTTGCCCGGGATCCCCAGCGGTTTTCCGCCTTCTCCTTCGCGCTCGACGACATTCTCGTCGATTTTTCCAAGAACCGCATCAGCCGCGACACGCTGGCCCTGCTTCTGTCGCTGGCCAGGGCGGCCAATATCGAGGTTCGCCGCGACGAGATGCTGCGCGGCGACGCCATCAACACCACCGAGCAGCGGGCCGTGCTGCACGTGGCGCTGCGCGCGCCGGCCGACGCCGACATTCGCGTCGACGGCCGCAACGTCGTGCCGGACGTGCACGAGGAGTTGTCGCGCTGCTATGCCTTCGCCGATGCCGTCCGCTCGGGCGGGCTGCGCGGGGCGACGGGCGACCGCATCGCCGACGTGGTGAATATCGGCATCGGCGGCTCCGATCTCGGCCCGGCCATGGGCGCGCGCGCGCTGTCGCCCTATGCCGACGGGCCGCGGGCCCATTTCGTCTCGAACGTCGACGGCGCCGACATGGCCGACGTGCTGGCGAAGCTCGACCCCGCCCGCACCCTGTTCCTGGTCTCCTCCAAGACCTTCACCACCATCGAGACCATGACCAACGCCGCCACGGCGCGCCGCTGGATCGCCAAGTCCCTCGGCGAATCGGCAGTCGGCGACCACTTTGCGGCGATCTCCACCAACATCGTCGCAGTGGAGGCGTTCGGCATCTCCAAGGACCGGATGTTCCGCTTCTGGGACTGGGTCGGCGGGCGCTACTCGATGTGGTCGGCGATCGGCCTCGGCCTGATGATCGCCATCGGCCCGCAGCGCTTCGCCGAATTCCTGGCTGGCGGCCACGAGGTCGACGAGCATTTCGCCAAGACGCCGCTGGACGCCAACATCCCCGTGCTGATGGCGCTGATCGGCATCTGGCATCGCAACATCATGGGTCATGCCGCCCATGCCGTTCTGCCCTACGACCAGCGGCTCGGGCGCTTCCCGGCCTATCTCCAGCAGCTCGACATGGAATCCAACGGCAAGCGCGTGCATCTCGACGGCACGCCGCTCGAGGGCTCCACCGGACCGCTGGTCTGGGGCGAGCCCGGCACCAACGGCCAGCATGCCTTCTACCAGCTCATCCACCAGGGCACGGACGTGATCCCGGCGGATTTCCTCATCGCCGCCGAGCCGCACGAGCAGGGCATGGGCGACCATCATGCCATCCTCGTCGCCAACTGCCTGGCGCAGACCGAGGCGCTGATGCACGGCCGGACGCTGGAGGAGGCGCGGGCCCAGCTGATCGCGCAGGGACTGTCGCCGACCCGGGTCGACCTGCTCGCCCCGCACAAGGTGTTCCCCGGCAGCCGGCCGACCACGACCATCGCCTATCGCAAGCTCGACCCGCGCATGCTCGGACGCCTCGTGGCGCTCTACGAGCACAAGGTGTTCGTGCAGGGGGCGATCTGGGGCATCAACTCCTTCGACCAGTGGGGCGTCGAGCTCGGCAAGGAGCTCGCCTCCCGCCTGCTGCCGGTGGTCAAGGGCGCCAGCGCCGAGGCGCTCGATGCCTCGACCCGCGGGCTGGTCGGGCATCTGCGCAGCCTGACGCGCTGAAGCGAAAGGCCGGCCACAGCGCTCACGGCGAGCCGCGTGCGAATCGCGTCACCGTGTCGATGAAGGCCCGGGGCTTGGGCTGCTCCTGGTTCCGGGCCGGGAATAGAGGAAGAGGCCGGCCTGGGGGTCTGGCAGGCGCTGGCAGCAGCAGCGGACACCCAGTTCGACCTGGAGGAACTGGTCGCCGCCGGCGACCATGCCACCATCCTGTGGCGTTATCGCTGGGGCAAGGGCCAGTCCGTCCGAGGCGTCAACCCGATGCGGGCGCGGGATGGGGTGATCGTCGCGGCGATGGGCGATGTGAAGGGGGCGTGAGGGCCGCTCCCTCCGCGTCCCGCACCGGGGGCGGAATGGCTCCGGCCGCGCTCGCCTGCCGGCATAGGGCGGCGATCGGACAGTGCCGGCAGTCCTGTCGCCGATGGGTGCAGACGGTCTGGCCGAGCATCTTGACGTGCCAGTGGAACTCGTAGAGCGCGTCGGCGCTCCAGTCCGGCAGGGCGTCCATGGCCAGCCGGAAGCCCCGTTCGAAGCCTGCGCCGGCGGGCAGCAGGCCGCAGCGTCGGAACACGCGCAGGACATGGGTGTCGATGACGAGCGCCGGCATGCGCAGGCTGCTGAAGTTGAGGACGACCGCGGCGGTCTTGGCGCCGACGCCCGGCAGCTGCTTCAGCCAGTGAAAGGCGTCGAAGCAGGATCGCGTCGCGAGAAAGCCGAGATCGACGCGTCCTTGCAGGTGCCGGATCATGGTCGCCGCGGCGACGAGGCGCCCGGCCTTGTCCATCGGCCAGGTCACGCCGCGGATGAGACGGGCAATGGCCTCCGGATCCGCGTCCGCAAGCCTGTTCCAGTCGGGGAAGGCGGCGAGCAGGCGTTCATAGGCCGCCTGCGACACCGCATCCCGTGTCCGGCCGCTGATGCTGCCCTTGACCCATTGGCTGGTCGGGTCGTGCCGGATGTCGTCGCGCACCGCCGGGAAGGCCTGCTGCAGGCAGGCTCTGATCAGAGCGATCTCGGGCCTGTCGTGGAACGGGAAGCGGGCTTGGTCCATGGCCGTCGTCTCAATGGAAGTCGCGGCTCTTGAGCAGCGGCAGCTCGAGCTGCGGCGAGCGCAGGGCGGCGGCCGGTGCGGCGCCGATCTCCTCGTCGCCGCCGAGCTGTTCGAGCTCGGCGCTGAGGTCGATGAAGTGCTCGGCGATGACGTGGATGACGAGGCCGGCCCGCTGCAGCCGGCCGCGTACGGCGACGAAGCGCGTCGTCATCACCGTCCGGCGATTGGCCTCGAACACCTTCGACCAGACGACGATGTTGGCGATGTCGGTCTCGTCCTCCAGCGTCATGAACACCACGCCCTTGGAGGTGCCCGGCCGCTGGCGCGTCAGCACCATGCCGGCGACCGTGACGAGGCTGCCCTGCGGCACGCTCTCGAGCCGGTGTTCGGCATTGGTGATGACGCCGAGCCGCTTCAGTTGTTCGCGGAAGAAGGTGCAGGGATGCTCCTTCAGCGACAGGCCGACCGACCGGTAGTCCTCCACCACGTGCTCGCGCAGGGGCATCTGAGGCAGCGCGACCGCCGGCTCGTCGAACATCTCGTCGCCGAGATGCGACGCGAACAGGGGCAGGGGCGGCTTGGCCTGCAGGTCCCGGCCGCGGCCGCGCTCGATGCCGATGGCGGCGAGCCGGCGCGCCGTCCACAGCGCCGCGCGCCGGTCGAGCCCGAGCGAGACGAAGGCGTCGGCCTCCGCCAGCCGCTCGATCGTGAAGCCGGAGACGCCGCCGATGCCGCCGAGCCGCTCGATGCTGGAATAGCCGTTGCCGCGCATGGCGACGAGGCTCTTGATTTCCTCCTCGCGCAGGCCCTGCACCAGGCGGAAGCCGAGCCGCACCGCGAAACGGTAGCGGCTCTGGTCCCGTGCCGGTTCCAGCGTGCAGTCCCACTGGCTGGCGTTGACGTCGACCTCCCGCACCTCGACGCCGTGCCGGCGCGCGTCGCGCACCAGCTGAGCCGGCTGGTAGAAGCCCATCGGCAGGCTGTTGAGGATGGCGGCGCAGAAGACGTCGGGATGGTGGCACTTGATCCAGGCCGAGACATAGACCAGCAGCGCGAAGCTCGCCGCATGGCTCTCGGGAAAGCCGTATTCGCCGAAGCCCTTGATCTGGTCGAAGCAGCGTATGGCGAAGTCCGGGGGATAGCCGCGCCGGATCATGCCGCCGACGAATTTTTTCTCATAATTGCCGACCGTGCCATTGTGCCGGAAGGTCGCCATGGCCTTGCGCAGGCCATTGGCGTCGTCGTCGGAAAACTTGGCCGCCACCATGGCGATCTCCATGGCCTGCTCCTGGAACAGCGGCACGCCCTTGGTGCGCTTGAGGATGGCGGCCAGTTCGTCGGGCGGCCCGTGCTCCGGCGCAGGCGAGGGGAAGTACACATCCTCGCGGCCCTCCCGCCGCCTGAGATAGGGATGCACCATCTTGCCCTGGATCGGGCCGGGGCGGACGATCGCCACCTCGATGACGAGGTCGTAGAATTCCCTCGGCTTGAGCCGCGGCAGCATCGACATCTGCGCCCGGCTCTCCACCTGGAACACGCCGATGGAATCGGCCCGCGACAGCATGTCGTAGACGGCCGTGTCTCCCTGAGGCAGGGCAGCCATCTCCGTCAGGCCGAGATGGTAATGGCTGTTGAGCAGGTCGAGCCCGCGCCTGAGGCAGCTCAGCATGCCGAGCGCCAGCACGTCGACCTTCATCAGGCCGAGGACGTCGATGTCGTCCTTGTCCCATTCGATGAAGGTGCGCTCGTCCATGGCGGCGTTGCCGATCGGCACCGTGTCGTCGAGGCGATGGCGGGTCAGCACGAAGCCGCCGACATGCTGGGAGAGGTGGCGGGGGAAGCCGGTGATCTCGGCCGCGAGAAGGATCGCCCTGGCGATCTCCGGATTGTCCGGGTCGAGGCCGGCCTCGCGCACCCGCTCGGGTTCCCATTTGTGCTCCCAGCTGCCCCAGACCGTGCGCGACAGCGCCATGGTGACGTCCGGCGTCAGCCCCAGCGCCTTGCCGACCTCGCCGATCGCCCGGCGTGAGCGGTAATGGATCACGGTGGCGCAGATGGCGGCGCGGTGGCGGCCATAGCGTTCATAGATGTACTGGATCACCTGTTCGCGCCGCTCGTGCTCGAAATCGACGTCGATGTCCGGCGGTTCGCCGCGGTTCTCCGACAGGAAGCGCGAGAACAGGAGGTTGCTGATCGCAGGATCGACCTCGGTGATGCCGAGACAGAAGCACACGGCGCTGTTGGCCGCCGAGCCGCGGCCCTGGCACAGGATCTTCAGTTCCTTACGAGCGTGAGCGACGATATCGTGCACGGTGAGGAAGTAGTGAGCGTATTTGAGCTTCCCGATCAGGGCCAACTCCTTGTGCAGCAACTCGACCGTCTTGTCCGGAATACCGTTCGGATATTTCTGCTTGGGGTAGCGCCATTGTGCCCCAGCCCATGCCAGATCCGTCAGATGCTGCTGTGCCGTCTTGCCGGGCGGGACCGGCTCGTCGGGATATTCGTATTTGAGCTCCTTGAGTGAAAACTGGCAGGCCTCGGCGATGGCGACGGTGCGGGCGACCGCCTCCGGGAAGTCCTTAAACAGCCCGGCCATCTCCGCCGCGTCCTTGAGGTGGCGCTCGTCATGGACCTGCAGCCGGCGGCCGGCCTCGGCGATGGTGCATTTCTCGCGGATGCAGGTCAGCACGTCGGCGATGGGACGGCGCTGCGGCACATGGAACA
This sequence comes from Labrys sp. Lb11, assembly GCF_057554225.1. Taxonomy (NCBI): domain Bacteria; kingdom Pseudomonadati; phylum Pseudomonadota; class Alphaproteobacteria; order Hyphomicrobiales; family Xanthobacteraceae; genus Labrys; species Labrys sp. Lb11. The sequence goes on along the minus strand of NZ_BAAJOT010000008.1, from coordinate 236,259 downwards.
GCGCGTCGTTGACCGCCACCATCGGCGCGCCCGACCTCTCGCCGAGCTCGGCGGTCAGGCCGAGCCGCCTGGGCTCGTCGCCGCGATGGCGATGGCATCCGGCCAGGAAGGCGCGGCCCGGGGCGGCCTGCGCCAGGCGGGCCAGCCGGGCGGCGAAACCGGGGGATGATGCAAGGTCGTCCGGCGGCAGCGCGATCAGGATCTGTCCTTCGCTCGCCGCCAGAATATCCTCGAATCCGAACAGGCATTCGGCCTTGTCCGCCCTGCGCTTGCCGTCGGTGAGCAGCCGGCAGAGCCGGCCATAGGCAGCCCGGTCGGTCGGATAGGCGATCGCCTCGAAGCCGTCGGTGGCGACGAGGCGGGCGCCGACCAGCAGCTTGATGCCGGGGTGCTTTTGGGCCTCGGCAAAGGCGCGCACCACGCCCGCCAGGCTGTTGCGGTCGGCGATGCCGATGGCCGCGAGGCCGAGCTCGTCGGCGCGGGCGACCATCTCCTGCGGATGCGAGGCGCCGCGCAGGAAGGAGAAATTGGTGGTGACGGCGAGCTCGGCGTAGCGCGTCATGCGAACAGCCCGTGTACGAACCAGCGCGGCGGCGAGGCGCCGACGTCGCGGAACAGCCAGAAGCGCCGGCCGGCCTCGTCCTCGGCGAGGACATAGTCGCGGATCTGCCAGGCCGGGATGGAGGGCAGGGGGGCATCGGCAGGAGGATGCGCCGGCAAACCAGAGTCATGGCCGAGCTTGTCCCGGCCATCCGGACGAGATCGCATGCGATCTCGTCCGGGATCGCGACGGTAGCCAGCGCCGGCGCGACCTTCGCCAGTGTGCTCTCCTGCACCGGCAATGGTCGCGTGGATGGCCGGATCAAGTCCGGCCATGACGGCCGATGTGGTGGTTCTGGATGTGCTGGCCCGGACCGGCGGCGCATGCCACCACTCGTCGGCGATCCGCTCTGGACCCTGCAGGCGGGCGATGGCGTGGGTCGTGCCGCGCCAGCGCAGGCGTCGCGGCGGGCCGTCGGGCAGGAGGGCCACGATGTCGGCCGGTTCCGGGGCGGCGAGCAGCAGCACCGGGCGCAGGCGCGAGCCGTCCGGCGCCGGCCAGGCCGGCGGCGCCTCGCCGATGCACCGGGCGGCTTGCGAGCGCTCCGGCACATGGCTCGCCACCGGCGCCAGCACCTGCACGCTGCGCGGCCCCAGCCGCTGCCGCAGGCTGTCGACCAGGGCGGTGCGGCGCTCCGCCAGGTCGATGGCGGCGGCGGAGGCAAAGCCCGACTGCCGCTCGTCCAGCACCTCGGCGCCGATGACGGACAGGGCGAAGGCCTCGAAGCCGAAGCCGGCGTCGACGGCTTCGCCGAGGCGTTCCAGCTTGAGGCCGATCAGCCGCGCCACATGGGCGGGATCGCGCGTCGCCTGGGCAAGGCCGATATCGACCGTGCGCACGGCACCGTCGACCCGGTAGAGGGCAAGCTCGAGGGTACGCGCACCCATGCCGTCCCGCTTGAGCTGCGGCGCCAGGTCGGCCATCAGCCGCCGCGCCACGGTGACGACGGCGTCCTGGGTCAGCACCGGCTCGAGCAATTGGCGCAACGCCCGATAGGCCGGCGGCGGCGCGAGCCAGGTCAGCGCTTCCGGGGCACGGCCCAGCGCCTGGTCGAGCCGCCGCAGCAATCCCTTGTCGAAGCGCGCGGCAAAGGGGGCGCGGGGCTTGTCCAGGAGGTCGCCCACCCGCTTGAAGCCGAGCCGCCGCAGCGGCTCGCGCGTCCCGGCCGGCAGGCGCAGGGCCGCGACCGGCAGGGGCGCCAGCGCCGCCGCCTCCGCGCCCGTCGGCAGGATCGGGCGGGGGATGCGGGAAAAACGCGACAGGGCCCAGGCCGCTCCGGCCGTGCCGGCGACGGCGAGGCGGGCGGGCAGGCCGAAGCGGCGCAGGCGGGCGTCGAGGTCGGCGAGCAGCTTCTCCTCGCCGCCCAGCAGGTGGTCGGCGCCGGCGACGTCGATGAACAGCCCGTCCGCCCCCTCCGCCTCGCCCCAGGCCGTGACCGCGGGGGCATAGCGCGTCGCCCACAGGGCGAGCCGGCGCAGGGCCGCGTCGTCGGCGGCGGGATCGGCGGGCCGGACCTGCAGCGGCCCGCAGCGCGCCCGCGCATCGGCCAGCCGGTCGCCGGAGGCGAGGCCGGCCGCCGCGGCGGCACGGTTGGCGGCGGCGATCAGGCCGCCGCCCGGTCCCTCGACCGACAGCACGAAGGGCCGGCTGTCGTCGATCGCCTCAGGCGACGCGGATCGCTGCGCCGCCAGGAAGCGCAGGATCGGCCAGCGAGGCAGCCAGACTGAAACGATGCGCGGCATGATCCCACTCCACGGTCCAGGTTCCCGTCCGCCCGTTGCGGCAGCGCTCCAGCTCCAGCCGCCAGCGCCAGCGTTCGAGCAGGCCGAAACGGTCGCGGGCGGCCGGGGCCGCGGCGACCCGCCAGCGCGTCGCGGCGGCGCTCGCCCCCGCGCCGGGCAGCAGCAGGAACAGCGGCGCCTCCGCCTGGGCGGCGGCCAGGTGCAGCCGGCGGCTCGCCTTGAGGTCGAGGCCCCGGAGGGCCGAGAACAGCCCGGCGACGGCGGCCAGCGCGCCCGAGCGCAGCGCCTCCTCCAGGGCCCAGAGCGCCTCGATGTCACCGTCCGCCTGCGCCAGGATCAGGCGGGCCGGGTCGAGGCCGAGGATGCGGAGGCCGTGCCCGTGCAGCCGGCCCCGCTGCGCCGCATCGGCCCTGTCCTGCACGACCAGAATGGATTGTTCTCTATTTGTTCTAGACAGGAGCGCGCTCAGGAAGCCCAGGGCAGCGCCCATGTCGGCTGCCGTGTCGGGCACGATCTCGTGCAGGGCATCCAGCGCCAGGCCGCCCCGGGGCAGAGCCCGGTCGAGCGGTGGCAGGCCGAAAGGCAGGATCCGCGTGCCGCGACCGGTGTTTTCCAGGCGCGGCAGCAGCCGGCGCAGGCTGTCCAGCGTCGCCGCGCGTCCGCGGCCGGTATCGGGGCGGGCCGGGAGCGGAGCATGAGGCGGGACGGTCTGCGGCATGGGCTCTGCGGAGTTGATCTGCCGGCAGACTAGAACAAAAAGGAAACATTGCAAGCGGAGTCTGGACGCGCGCAGGGCTCCGAACTCAGGAATCGTGGCGGCAACGCGACCGTAAAAAATCCTTGGTGCAACGCTTCCATCATGGCCGGGACAAGCCCGTCCATGACGGCTGAGAGGGCGTTGCCTTGTCCTGCACCGCCTCCCGCCTCAAGAGGAGCCTCGGGCCGGGCTGCTCACTCCTGCGGCTCTGCCGGCGCCTTGCCGTCCGGCCGGGCCGCGCCATTGGCCTGGGCCAGGGCGTTGGTCATGGCCTGCACCGGGTCGGCGCCGGTGAAGCCGGCCTCGGCCAGGATCTTGTCGAGCAGCGGCGCGTTGGCGCGGTAGGCCAGCAGCTGGCCGACCAGCCCGTCGCCGAAGTTGCCGTTGCCCGTCAGGCCGCCGGCCTTGCCGCCGAGCAGGCCGCCGGCGTCGAAGATGCGGATGTCCGAGATCTTCTCCAGCGGCTTCACCGCCTCGGCCAGGGCCAGCGGGATGACGCGGATGCGCTCGCGCGTCAGTTCGTAGGCGATGACCTCCTGGCTCAGGCGGTTGCGGGCTTCGTTCAGCGCCAGCTCGCGTGCCGCCTCGGCCTGGCCCATTTCGCGGATGCCCTGGGCCCGCGTCTTGGCGGCCTCGGCCTCGGCCTGGGCCAGGGTGGTGATCGCCTCGCCCTTGTCGATGGCCGACTGCTTGTCCGCCGCGGCCTGCACGCGGACGGCGACGGCGTCGGTCTCGGCCTCCTTCTGCGCCGCGATCACGGCGATCTGCTTCTCGCGCTCGGCGACCTCGACGGCCTGCGCCGTGGTGACGCGCTCCTGCGCCGCCACCGCCTTGGCGCGGGCTTCCTGAGCCAGGGCGTTGGCGTCCGATTCCTCGCGGCTCTTGTTGGAGACGGCGATGGCGCTCTCCTGCGCCACCAGTTGCACGTCGCGCTCGGCCTCGGTCTTGCGCTGCTGGATGGCCCGCGTCGTGGCGACGTTGGCGGTCTGCTTGGCCTCCTCGGCCTTGGCGTTGCGCTCGGCGATGGCCTGGTCGGTGGCGATGCGTGCCTCCTCCTCGGCGCGGCGGGCTTCCGCCTCCTTCTGCGCCGCCTGGGCCCGGGTCTCGGCGGTCTTGTTGACGATGTCGCGCTGCTGGTTGAGCTCGGCCTCCTTGGAGGTGCGCTCGATCGACAGCTTCTGCTGCTGGGCCTCCAGGTCCTTGGTGGCGATGGCGACCTCGGTGTCGCGCACCACGTCGTTGCGCTCCTTCTTGCGCGCCTCGGTGATGCGGGTCAGCGTCGCCAGGCCCTCGGCATCGAAGTAGTTGTTGGCGTTGAAATGCTTGATGTCGGTCTGGTCGAGGCGGGTCAGCGACACCGATTCCAGCTCCAGGCCGTTGGACTGCAGGTCGGCCGCCACCGCCTCCTGCACCGCCTTGACGAAGTCCATGCGCTTTTCCTGCAAGTCGTTCAGCACCATGGTGGCGGCGACCGAGCGCAGGGCGTCGACGAACTTGGCCTCGATCAGCACGCGCAGCTCGTTGGCGTCGTTGGTGCGGTCGCCGAGCGTCTGCGCCGCCAGGGCGATCGAGGCGCTGTCCGGCTTCACCCGCACATAGAACTCGGCGCCGATGTCGACGCGCATGCGGTCCTTGGTGATCAGGGCCTCGCCCTCGCCGCGGCGCACCTCCAGCCGCAGCGTCTTGAGGTTCACCCAGGCGGTGGAATGGAACACCGGCAGCACCACCGAGCCGCCGTCGAGCACCACCTTCTGGCCGCCGAGGCCGGTGCGCACATAGGCCCGGTCGCGCGAGGAGCGGGTGTAGAGCGTCGCCAGCACGAAGCCGATGCCGAGAATGACGACGAGGCCGATGGCGGCCGGGATGAGCATGTCCATGATCATCGATAGGCTCCGTTGGGGCGGGCTCAGCGGCCCGAGGTGAGGTCGTCGGGGACGGTGATGGCGAGGAACACCTTGTCGCGGCGGTCGGCCAGCAGCACGGTTGCGCCGGTGGCGAAGGGGCCGTGGCCCGGCGCCGCGCGGGCGATGAGGAAGTGCCAGTTGCCGTGCCGGTCCTGCAGGCGCACGCGGCCGGGCCTGCCCTCGTCGAGCGGGCCGATCGTCACCGAGGCGGTCAGGCCGACGAAGTCGGCCTCGTCGACCACATAGGTCTCGTCGCGCGGGATGACACGGGCGAGAAGGCGGCTGCCGAGGCGGGTCAGTTCCACCGCAGCCGCCGCGGCGACGGCCGCGGCGATCGGCGCCGTCAGCGGTCCGGCGACGGCGATGGCGATGGATTGCACGCTATAGCCGGCCGCCGCGAACGAGCCCAGCGCCAGCATGATCACGATCAGGATCGGCGCCCGGCCGGGATTGATCCAGCCGAGGATGCCGCCGAACCAGCTCCCATGGTCTTCGGCGTGGCCGGCGGGATGGCCGTCGGCATGGCCGCCGAACCCCTTGTCGAAGACGGAACTCGCGGAAACTCCGATGATCAGCCCGGTGAGCTCGATCGCCACCAGGCCGAGCAGGATGAGTGCCGCGATCCCGAACGGTTTTGTTTCAGGCGCCAGCAAAAGGTCCATGGCCCAGTCCTGTCAGCCTCTCATCTCCTCGTATCGTCCGGGCACCGCGCCGGCTGGGTCGGGTCGACCCGCGGGTGAGGTGGCGGGCGGAGTGCAAGGCTCGATCCTAGCTGCCCTTGCCGGCCTTGATCGCCGCCAGGCGTTCCTCGATCAGGTTGTCGCGATGCAACCGCTCCAGCTCGTCCAGCTTGCCGGCGTCCGGGCTGGCGACGCCAGCGGGAACACCGGTGACGCGGACGATGGCCGCGGCCGATTTCGCCGCCTTGTCGAGGGGCGAGGCGGCGGCGTGGCCGTTGCCGGCCTCGCCGCCATGCTGCCGCACCAGGCTGCGCTTGAGATCGGCCAGGCGGCCCTCCGCCTCCTTGCGGGCGGCGGCGACCGCCTGCAGCGCCTTGCGGCCCTCGTCGGTCCGGTCGTCGACATCGGCCAGGGCCTTGTCGAGCGCGGCGATCTGGGCCTCGAAGTCGACCTGGCGGCCGATGCCGGCCCGGGCGAGGTCGTCGCGCCCCTGGGCGATGGCGGTGCCGATCCGCCCCTGCAGCGCGCCGAGCTCGGCGGCGATCTCCTTGCGGCGGCTGTCGATGCGGTGGCGCTCGGCCATGGCCTTGCCGAGCTCGGCGCGGGCCTCGCCGGCGGCGGCGTCGATCTCGCGGATCGCCTGCTCGACCACCGCCACCGGGTCGAGGCCCTCGGCCTTGTCGATGCTGGAATGGGCGAAGCCGGCGATCAGGCGGCCCATGCGGGACAGAATGCCTTCGTGGATCATGGTCCTCTCCTCTTCAGGCAGGGCGCGCGGCGTCACGCCGATGCGAACCTCCAGAGCGTCGCCCTCGGCGACGAGACGCGCGGGGATGGAGCCGTGCCATCCCGGCCGATAGCCGCGCACGTCGCAGGGCAGGGTGATCCGGCCGGCGACGGTGGCGATGGTCAGGCTGGCGGCGCCCTTGATGGCGTAGAGCTTGTCGTCGAGCGGCAGGCCTTCCACCGCCTCGCCGTTGCGCCGGGCCACGAAGTCGCGCAGCCCCAGCACCACCATCTGGGCCGGCAGCCGGGTCTGGGCCCGCACCCGGCCATAGGCCTGCTCATGCAGCAGGACCAGATTGGATCCGGCGCTGGAGCCGGCCGCCACGTCGGCCAGGATCGCCATCATCGCCTCATAGTCCCGGAACGTCTGCACGATCGCAGCGAGCGCTTCCGCATCCGGAAACAGCTGGTAGCGCAGGGCAGACGATGCCGGGGTCCGTATCCGAGGCATGCGGAAGAGATAAAGGACTCCCTTTGTCCTTTTCAAGGCGAGACGGGGAGGGCATGTTCCCTTGGGAACAGGTGCGGCCGCCACGGGCAATGCCGTCCTCCGGATGGACGCTCTCGTCCCCGCCAATCCGCGGCGGGGACGGCGGTCGCGCATTGCCACGCCGGTTGCGGCCGAGCCGGATTGGCCGACCATGCCGCATCACGAAAGGGACCTTTTCCGTGCGACTGCAGATCCTCTCCGACCTCCATGTCGACGTCGATGCGATCAAGCCGATCGAGCCGGCGGGCGATGTCGTCCTGGTCGCGGGAGACGTGTGCCAGGGCGCCGCCAGGGCCCATGCCTTCCTGGCGGAGCGCTTTCGCCATTTCGTCCATGTCGCCGGCAATCATACCTTCTACAAGTCGTCGATCGAGGCCGAGCTCGCCACCGGCCTGTGCGGCGAGAAGCAGGTGCGTCTCGTTCGGCACCTGCGCATCCTGACGACGACGCTCTGGACGGATTACGAGCTCCACGGCTCGTTCCTCCACGGGATGGATGCGGCCCGCCGTGGCCTCAACGACCATCGCCGGATCGCGCTGCGCAAGCAGCCGTGGAAGCGCTTCACGCCGCAGGACGCCCGCCGCCTGCACGTCGAGGCCCGCGCCTGGCTGGCCGAGGAACTGGCGCGGCCGCATGCCGGCCCGACCGTGGTCATGACGCATCACGCGCCGCATCCGGGCTCGATTGCCTCCAAGGCGGGCAAGACGATGCTCGATGCCGCCTATGCCTCCGACCTGACCGAGCTGATCGTGGTCTGGCAGCCCGAGCTCTGGGTCCACGGCCATGTGCATGCCTCGTCCGATTATCGCGTCGGCCGGACGCGGATCGTCTGCAATCCACACGGCTACGGCAACGAGAACCCGGGCTTCGATCCGCGGCTGGTCGTCGATCTGTAAGAAAAATAACGGCCGCACGGGAGCGGCGCCGATCGGTCTCGGCGCCGAGCCGCGCATCTCACAGCGTCGCGAGCAGCTCCGCGAGCTGGTCGGCGCATTGGCCCCAGCCGTCGTGGAAGCCCATCCTGGCATGGGCTTCGCAGGCTTCCGCCGTCCAGTGGCGGGCCCGCGCGGTGTAGCGCGTCCCGCCGTCCGCATCCTCCAGCGTCACCGTCGCCACCATGAAGGGCTGGCCGGCGGGCACCCAGCCTTCGGCGAAGGCGTCGGTGAAGACGATGCGCTCGTTCTCGACGATGTCGAGGAAGACGCCGGGGTTGGGATAGTCGTTGCCGTCGGCGTCGCGCATGACGGTGCGGAATACGCCGCCCGGCCGCAGGTCCATGTCGCAGACCGGCGTGGTGAAGGGGCGCGGCGCCCACCAGCGCACCAGCAGCTCCGGGTCGGTCCAGGCCCTCCAGACCTTGGCGCGCGGTGCGTCGAAGATGCGTGTCAGCACCAGCTCGCGGTCCGTCGGGAAGGTGGGGTCGTACATCTCGGTCTCTCCGAAGCATTCACGTGGCCATCAGCCTCAAGACGAACGGGGCGTGGCCGGGGCGACAGCAGGCACGATTTTCTGTCGGAAATCCGGCCAGGGCCGGACCCTCGGCGGATTTTGCGCCGGTTCGCGGCCTGCGTCAGCGCCGCCGCGCCCCGGCCGGTTCCGCGGCGATGCCGCCGGGGGCGAAGACGGAGAGGGGGCGGATCTCGCAGCCACCCGGGCCGTCCTTGGCGTGCGACAGGTCGCCGGCCGTATCGATGGCCTCCTGCAGATCGACGCAGTCGACGACGAAGAAGCCGAGCAACTGTTCCCTGGTGTCGGCATAGGGGCCGTCGAGCACGAGCGGCACGTTGCGGCCCCGTCGCAGCGTCATCGCCGCCGTGGTGGGCAGCAGGCGCGCCGCCGGCCCGAGCCGGCCCGCCGCCGCCAGCCGCCGTTCGACGGCCTCGATCCGTGCCATGGCCTCCGCCTCCTGCTCCCGGCTCCAGCCTCCGACCACATCCTCGGACTCGTAGCAAAGGATGGCATAGAGCATGGCCGCACTCCGTTCGCCCCAAGGACGTCCCGAGGCGGTCGATCCCGACAGCGCCTTGAAAAAAACGGCTCGTCGCTCGGCGTTGCATCCGCAGGCTGCGCCACGTCAGGGCACGAAGATCAGGAAGACGTAGGCGACGAAGATGACGAGATGCACCATCCCGGTGAGGACGGTCGTCCGGCCTGTCCCGAAGCTCAGGACGCTGATGGCCAGCGCGAGCACCAGGAGCACCATGTCCCCCGCGTCCAGGCCGAGCGTCAGGCTTCGCCCCGTCAGGAGGCTTGCCACGGCGACCGCCGGAATCGTCAGGCCGATGGTGGCGCAGGCCGAGCCCAGGGCGACGTTCAGCCCCCGTTGCAGCTCGTTGTTGATCGCGGCCCGGATGGCTGACACCGCTTCGGGCATCAGCACCAGCGTGGCGATGAAGAAGCCGACGATCGCATCCGCCTGGGGCACCTGCAGATAGGCCAGGCCGTCCTCGACGCTGCCCGCGACCTGTTCCGTCAGGAGGACGATGCCGACCAGCCCGACCACGAGCAGAACGGCGTTGACGGCGATGCCGCCGCTTGCATCGGCATGCCCGTGGCCGGCCGCCAGGTCCTCGACGAAGTCGTCCCGGTGGCGCACGGTCTGGGCAAAGACGAACGAACCGTAGAGCAGCACGGACAGGCAGCTGACGAAGGCAAGCTGCGATGCCGAGAACAGGCCCGGCGCCGTCGCCAGCGTGTAGTCCGGCAGGATCAGCGTCAACACCGTGAGCGCCATGAGCACGGCCAGCGACGCATTGGTGCCCTGCCGCTTGATGTCCTGGTACCGGTGCCGGAGCCCGCCCATGGTCAGGCACACGCCGACGACGCCGGCGCAGACGATCATCACGGTCGAGAACACGGATTCGCGGGCCAGCGTCGGGTTGTTCCCGCCGTGCAGCATCATCGAGACGATGATCGACACCTCGATGGCCGTGACTGCGAAGGTCAGGAGCAGCGTGCCATAGGGCTCGCCCACATGCCGCGCCACCGTCTCGGCATGGTGCAGGACGACGAAGACCGTCACGAAGATCAGGACGAGGACGAGGGTGAGCGACGGAATCCTGACCGGAAGCGGCCAATGCTCGGCGGAGATCAGGCCCAGTTGAGCCGCTGCCGCCAGGCCGAAGGCGCCGACCGGGATCAGGCGATTGGCAACCGACTGTCGATGAAAAGCCAAACCCAGCCCCTTCTCTCGGTGGAACATCGCGGCGGTGGTATTATGGGGATGATGCCAAGTCCATAGGTCCATCCGCCGGTTCGACGCCCGTTGGAGTGCTTGGGGGGCTGCCTCCGCGCGGCAATGCCCGACGCGGCCGCAGGCCGGCCGCTGCGGTTCTGCCGACTGCGCAGCAGGGACCGATGCGGGTCGTTGCAGCTCCGTGCTCCCGCTTGACTCGCATATAACCCTACGGTTATTGATTTGATCAATAACCGTAGGGTTATATGTTTCGATGACGAATGCCCATGATGTGCTCTTCAGGACGCTCGCCGATCCGACGCGGCGGGCCATCTTCGAGCGGCTGTGCCGGGAGGGGGAACTGACGGTCGGGGCGCTGACGGCCCGGGCCGGGATTTCGCAGCCGGCTGTCTCGAAACATCTGGGAGTCCTGAGGCAGGCCGGGCTTGTGAGCGACCGTCATGAAGGCCGCCAGACACATTACAGCGCGCGGCCCGGCGCCTTGGAGCCGCTGCTCGACTGGACGAGCCGCATGGCCGGGTTCTGGGAAGCGCGTTTCGACGACCTTGAAGATCTGCTCAAGAGGATGGACCAATGAGCGAAGCAGCAACCGAAACGCGTTCCGTCATTGTCGAGCGCGAGATACCCCATCCCCCTGAAAAGCTCTGGCGCGCGCTGACGCAGCCACACCTGATCGAGGAGTGGCTGATGAAGAACGACTTCAACCCCGTCGTGGGTCACCGTTTCAACCTTCGCGGCGATTGGGGCGGCGTGCTGGACTGCGAAGTCCTCACGGTCGAGCCGAACAGAATGCTGTCCTACACTTGGAACTTCGCGCATGACGATCCGGCCTACGCCCTGCAGAGCGTGGTGACCTTCACGCTGATCCCGACGGGCACGGGGACGCTCTTGCGCATGGAACAGGCGGGCTTCCGGCCGGGCCAGCGGCAGGCCTTTGGCGGCGCCAAGGCGGGATGGACGCAGTTCCTCGCGAATCTGGATCAGGTCCTGGCGCGCACGGATTGAGGCCCCGGCCGAGGAAATGGCCCGGCCCGCGTTTGCTCGTCTTCAAGGGAGGTCGTGTTGAGCTGGAACAGATGGATTCGGCAGTCCCATCGCTGGCTGTCGATCGCCTTCACGGTGACGGTCGTCGCCAATTTCGTCGCCATGGGACTTGGAGACCCCCCCGCCTGGGTGGTCTACGCGCCGCTGCCCCCGCTCTTCCTGCTGCTGTTCACCGGCCTGTACATGTTCGTGCTGCCATACGCCGCCAACCGGCGCGGCGGGTGACGCCGGACGGACGCGGCCGCCCTGTCACCGCGGGTCGGGCGGGATGCGGCCGGCATAGCCGAGTTCCCAGGACACCTTGGCGGCGGCGCGCAGCACCGCGTCGACCTGCTCGACCGGCGGCTCGCGCGGGATGTGCTGGATCGAGCCGACGATGGCGATGGTGCCCACCGCGTGGCCGTCCTTGCCGAGCAACGGCGCGGCCAGGGCGTTGATGCCGAGCGTCTCCTCCTCCGGCGCGGTGGCGTAGCCGCTGGCGTGGCAGCGGGCGAGCTCCTCGGCGAAGAGGTCGATGTCCTGGATGGTGTGTTCCGTCTCGCGCGTCAGCCCCCTGCGGCGGATGGCCGGCAGCAGCGAGGGGTGGCTGAAGGCGGTGGCGACCTTGCCCTGTGCCGTGGCGTGCAGCACCAGCTCGCTGCCCGGACGCACGCCGATCTCCAGCGACGGCTTGCCCAGGAGCGTGGTCAGCACCGTCACGCCGCGGGCGCTGACGGCCGAGACGACGACGGTGGCGCCGGTCTCCTCGCGCAGGCTGCGCGCCGGCGCCTCCGAGGCGGCCAGGAGGTCGATGCGGCCGGCCGCGGCCTGGCCGAGCAGATGTGCCCGCACGCCCAGCCTGTAGCGGGCGCTCGCCGGATTCTGCGAGATATAGCCGCGTTCCATCAGCGTCTGCAGGTGCCGGAACACCGTGCCCTTGGTCGTGCCCAGCCGGTTGGCCAGTTCGCTGACGCCGATTTCCTCCTGCTCCGCCGCCACGGCTTCGAGCACGTCGAACGCCAACTGCACGGACCGCACGCCCGTATCGGCCTTTTCACCAGACGCCATCGCCGCACAGCCCCCTCATCCGCCGCAGCAGCGCGAATCCATCCGACGGACCCCCGAACTGCGTTTTTCTCCTCGAAACAAAATTCGGACCAGATTGCGCGGAAGGAATCAAGGGATTTTTTGTAACATATTGAAAATATGCGTATATATCTGTCGGATCGCATTTTTGGCTGGATCTTGATTCGTAGAAAATCGTCCTGTATGTAGAAACTAAGTTTTGTCAGCCGAAACGATATCTCTCATGTCCCCGACGACGAACTCGCCCTTTGCCCGCGACGCGGCCTTCCATCTGCATCCGCAGACCAATCTGCGCCTGCACGAACAGGTCGGCCCGATGGTGATCCGTCAGGGCGAGGGCGTGCATGTCGTCGACATCGAGGGCAACCGCTTCATCGAGGGCATGTCGGGCCTGTGGTGCGCCGCGCTCGGCTTCAGCAATCGCCGGCTGGCCGACGCCGCCCACCGCCAACTGCTGGCGCTGCCCTACCAGCAGGCCTTCGCCCATCGCGTCGCCGAGCCGGTGGTCGACCTGACCCAGGCCCTGGTCGAGCGCGCCCCGGAGGGGCTCACCAAGGTGATGCTGCAGAGCTCGGGCTCCGAGGCGGTCGACACGGCGATCAAGCTGGTCTGGTACTATCACGAGGCCATCGGCAAGCCGCAGAAGCGCAAGATCATCGGCCGCATGCGGGCCTATCACGGCACCACGGTCGCCTCGGCCAGCCTCACCGGCCTGCCCAACATGCATCGCGGCTTCGGCATCCCGCTGCCGGGCTTCCTGCATGTCGGTTGTCCGCACCACTACCGCTACGCCCAGGAGGGCGAGAGCGAGGAAGCCTTCGCCGACCGGCTGGCGCGCGAGCTGGAGGAGACGATCCTGCGCGAGGGGCCGGACACGGTCGGCGCCTTCTTCGCCGAGCCGGTGATGGGCACGGGCGGCGTCATCGTGCCGCCGGCCGGCTATTTCGAGAAGGTGCAGGCCGTGCTGAAGCGCCATGACGTGCTGATGGTCGCCGACGAGGTGATCTGCGGCTTCGGGCGCACCGGCCATTACTGGGGCTGCGACGCCTTCGGCATCCGGCCGGACATGCTGACCTGCGCCAAGGGGCTGTCCTCGGCCTATTTCCCGGTCTCGGCCCTGATGGTCTCCGAGCCGATCTACCAGGCGATCGCCGACCAGACCGACCGGCTCGGCGGCTTCGGCCAGGGCTTCACCTATGGCGGCCATCCCGTCGGCGCCGCCGTGGCGCTCGAGACCCTGCGCATCTATGACGAGATCTACATCGTCGGCCGGGCCCGTCGCATGGGCGCGCTGCTGCAGGAGGGGCTGCGCCGCTATGCCGGCCATCCGCTGGTCGGCGAGGTCCGCGGCATCGGCATGATGGCGGCGCTGGAGCTGGTGGCGGACAAGCGCACGAAGGCGCCGTTCCCGGCCGAGGTCAAGGCGGCGGCCCGCGTCTCCGACGCGCTGCGCAGCCGCGGCGTGCTGTTGCGCGCCCTGGGCGAATCCCTGCTCTGCGCCCCGCCGCTGATCATCGAGGAGGCGGAGCTCGCCACCGTGGTGGACGGCGTCGGCGCGGCGCTCGACGAGGTGCAGCGGGACCTGTCGCGGCTGCAATGAGGGCGGCGGAACGCGATGACGGCCGGGGAGGGGGCATGAACGCGATCCCGCAGCACGACGCCGAGGGCCGGAGCGCTCCGCCGATCGTCAGCTTCCGCAACGTGTCGAAGAGCTATGACGGCCGCACGCCGGTGGTCGACGCCCTCGACCTCGACATCCGCGGCGGCGAATTCCTGACCCTGCTCGGGCCGAGCGGCTCGGGCAAGACCACGACGCTGATGATGCTGGCCGGTTTCGAATGGCCTGACGCCGGCGAGATCCGCCTCAACGGCCAGGACATCACGCGCCTGCCCGCCTACAGCCGCGACATGGGCGTGGTGTTCCAGAGCTACGCCCTGTTCCCGCACATGAGCATCGCCGAGAACATCGCCTTCCCGCTCGGGGTGCGCAAGACGCCGAAGGCCGAGCAGGCCCAGATGGTCGGCAAGGCGCTGGAACTGGTGCATCTCGCCGGCCTCGGCGACCGCAAGCCCCAGCAGCTCTCCGGCGGCCAGCAGCAGCGCGTCGCGCTCGCCCGCGCCCTGGTCTACCGGCCGCGCCTGGTGCTGATGGACGAGCCGCTCGGCGCGCTCGACAAGGCGCTGCGCGAGAGCATGCAGGCCGAGCTCAAGCAGATCCATCGCCGGCTCGGCATCACCTTCGTCTATGTCACGCACGACCAGGACGAGGCGCTGACCATGTCGGACCGGGTCGCCGTGTTCCACCAGGGTCGGATCGCCCAGATCGCCGCGCCGCAGGCGCTCTATCGCCGGCCGGCCAACCGCTTCGTCGCCGGCTTCGTCGGCGAGACCAACCTGATCGAGGGCACCGTGGTGGCGCTGACGCCCGAGCGCGCCCGGCTGCGCCTTGCCGGCGGAACCACCGTCGAAGGCTGGCGCGGCGAAGGCCTGGCCGAAGGGCGGCAGGCCGCCCTGGTGATCCGGCCGGAGGCCGTGGCGCTGCGCCCGGCCGGCAGCGGCGAGATCGAGGGCGTCGTCACCGACACCATGTTCCACGGCGATCATCTGCGCCTGCAGGTCGATGTCGGCGGCGCCGCGGTGCAGGTCAAGGTCGCCGCCGCGGCGGGCGTCGCGGTGCCCGCCCACAAGGATCGCGTCGGCCTTGCCTTGCCGACCGAAGACTGCGTGGTGCTCGCCTAGGCAGGTTCAGGAGAACCGGCCCGGAGCCGCGCGGTCCCACACGCAAGAAACGACCAGGAGAAGGGAACCGACATGACATCGTTCAGGACAACGGGCGCGGCGCTGCTGCTGGCTGCCTGTCTCGCCGGCTCGGGCGCGGCGGCGCGAGACCTTACCGTGGTTTCTTGGGGCGGCAGCTACCAGGAGGCCCAGCACAAGGCCATCTTCGCCCCCTTCGCCGCGGCGAGCGGCACGCCGGTGGTCGAGGATTCGTGGGACGGCGGCATCGGCATCCTGCGCACCAAGTCCGAGGCGGCCGACAGCGGCTGGGACGTGGTGCAGGTCGAGGCCGAGGAACTGGAGCTCGGCTGCGCCGAAGGCGTGTTCGAGACCATCGACTATGACCGGGTCGGCGGCAAGGACGCCTATGTGGCGGGTGCGGTGCATCCCTGCGGCGTCGGCTCGGCGATCTACAATTTCGTGCTCGCCTACGACAAGGCGAAGCTGAGCCAGGCCCCGGCCGACTGGAAGGACTTCTTCGACCTCGCCCGCTTCCCCGGCAAGCGCGCCCTGCGCCAGGGGCCGAAGGGCAACCTGGAGATCGCCCTGATGGCCGACGGCGTCGCCCCGGCCGACGTCTATGCCACGCTCAAGACGCCGGAGGGCGTCGACCGCGCCTTCGCCGCGCTCGACCGGATCAAGCCCTCGCTGGTGTTCTGGAAGGCGGGCGCGCAGCCGATGCAGCTGCTCTCCTCCGGCGAGGTGGTGATGACGACGAGCTACAACGGCCGCGTCACCAACGCCATCCGCAACGACCACAAGGATTTCGGCATCGTCTGGAACCAGTCGCTGCAGACGCTCGACAGCTGGGTGATCCTGAAGAATTCGCCGAACAAGGACGCCGCCTACAAGCTCCTGGAGTTCGCCTCCCGCGGCGACGTGCAGGCCGTGCTGCCGACGATCCAGCCGATCGGCATCACCTCGGCGGCGGCGCTGCCGAAGATCGACGCCAAGGTGCTGGTCGACATCCCGACCGCGCCCGACAACGCCAGGACCGTCCTGAAGCTCGACGACGCCTTCTGGAACGACAACATCGACGCGCTCCTGGCGCGCTGGACCACCTGGGCGGCAAAGTAGGCGAGGCAGGGCGATGACGCGGCGCGATCTCGGGACGGCCCTCGGCGGCTATGCTCTGGCCGCGCCGCTGCTCCTGTTCCTCGGCCTGACCTTCCTGCTGCCGCTCGGCATGGTCGCCTGGCGCAGCCTGGCCGATCCCGAGCTCGGCCAGGCCCTGCCGGAGACGGCCGGCCTGCTCGCCGCCTGGGACGGGCGCGGCCTGCCGCCGGACGCGGTCTATGCCAGCCTCGGGCGCGAGCTCAAGGCCGGCGTCCCCGAAAGGACCTCGGCGCTCGCCCGGCGCATGTCCTATGAGACGCCGACCGGGCGCGAGCTGCTGTTCGGCACCGTGCGCAAGCTGAAGGCCCTCGGCCCGGCCGGGCCGGTCGACCGCGCCGCCCTTGTGGCAGCCGACGCCCGCTGGGCCGATCCCGCCACCTGGCAGGTGCTCAAGCGCGCCGTCGGGCCGGCCGGCACCTTCCACCTGCTCTCCGCCCTCGACCTGAAATGGGACTACGAGAAGGGGCTCGTCGACTTCCGTCCGGAAGGCAGCCTCTACCGTGACATCCTTATGCGCACCCTGCTGATCGGCGGGGTGACGACGGCCCTGTGCATGCTGCTGGCCTTCCCGCTCTGCGCCTATCTCTCCGGCCTGACCGAGCGCCGGCGCAATCTCCTCCTGATCCTGGTGCTCCTGCCGTTCTGGACCTCGATCCTGGTGCGCATGACCGCCTGGATCGTGCTGCTGCAGGACCGCGGCGTCATCAACGACACGCTGCGCCTCGTCGGCCTGATCGACACGCCGCTCGGCCTGCTGTTCAGCCGCACCGGCGTCATCCTGGCGCTCGTCCACGTCATGCTGCCCTTCATGATCTTCCCGTTGCTGACGGCGATGCGGGCGGTCGATCCGCGCCTGATGCGCGCCGCCGCCTCGCTCGGGGCACGGCCGTTCCACGCCTTCCGGCGTGTCTACCTGCCGCAGGTCCTGCCCGGCCTGGTGGCGGGCGGCATGCTCGTCTTCATCGTCACCATCGGTTTCTACATCACGCCGGTGCTGCTCGGCGGGCCGGGCGACCAGATGATCGGCTCCTACATCGCCCTGTTCACCACCGGCACGCTCAACTGGGGCCTGGCCTCCTCGCTCGGCATGATCCTGCTGGGGCTGATCGTGGTGCTGTTCATCGTCCAGACGCGCCTGGGCAAGTCCGCCAACACCGGGTTCTAGGAGGGAGAGCGATGCGCGCGCCGAAGACGACGGCCACGGCCCGCCTGGGATCGGGCCTGCTGGTGGCGTCCGCCATCCTGGTGCTCGGCTTCCTGATGCTGCCGATCCTGGTGATCGTGCCGCTCTCCTTCAATGCCGGGCGCTATCTCAGCTTCCCGCTCGAGGGGCTGTCGCTGCGCTGGTACGCCGATTTCTTCGGCTCGCCGCTCTGGCGCAGCGCCCTCGCCAACAGCCTGGTCATCGCCCTGGCGACCACGGCGCTGGCGACCGTGCTGGGCACGGCGGCGGCGCTCGGCCTTGCCCGCCCCGGGCTGCCGGGGCGGCGGCTGATCCAGGGCCTGGTGCTCGCCCCGCTGATCGCCCCCGCGGTCATCGTCGGCGTCGGCATGTATTTCGTGTTCTCGACGCTGCAATTGACCAACACCCTGGTCGGCCTGGTCATGGCGCACACCGCCCTGGCCGTGCCCTTCGTCGTGGTGACGGTCGGGGCGGCGCTGACCAGCCTCGACGGCCGCCTGCTGCGTGCCGCCGCCAGCATGGGGGCCCGGCCCTGGCTCGCCTTTCGCCGGATCACCCTGCCGCTGATCGCCCCGGGCGTCGCCTCGGGCGCGCTGTTCGCCTTCACCACCTCGCTGGACGAGATCGTCGTCACCCTGTTCCTGGCCGGTCCGGGCCAGCGGACGCTGCCGCGGGAGATGTTCTCGGCGGCGCGCGACACCCTCACCCCGACCATCGCCGCGGCGGCCACCGTGCTGATCGCCTTCTCCAGCGCGCTGCTGGCCGCCTTCCTGTTCTTCCGCCGCCGCGGCGGCTGACCGCCGCCGCGATGGCTCTTCCCGCCCGGCCCGCCGGGATTCCGGTTGACCGTTGTCCTTTGCGGATGTACCGTCCATTAAAACGTCGTTTTTCACAATGAAACGACATCTCACGAAGAGCCCCGCAGGCCGCGACCGGCCGGGGTCTCCGGCACGATGCTTCCGAGTCCTCCGATGACAACCAGACTGGAAACCCGGATCGGCGCCGTCCGGCTCAAGAACCCGCTGATCGCCGCGGCCGGCGAGCACATGATCGACGCCGCCGGGGTCGCGGCCGCCATCCGGGCCGGCGCCGGTGCCGTGGTGGTGAAGTCCACCAACGAATCCGCCGCCGCCCGGGACCAGTTGCAGCGGGCCGAATATGTCGCCCTCGGCGCCGACTGGCGGCCCGTGCCCTGGGACGCCGCGGCGCCGCGCGACGTGACACTGGCGACGCGTTCGGGCCTGACGCCGCAATCCTTCGAGGCCTGGCTCGACCAGTGCCGCCGGGCCGATGCGCTGGCGCGCCGCCACGACTGCGTGCTGGTGGCGAGCCTGATCCTCGGTGATCTCGACGCGGCGCTCGCCATGGTGCGCCAGATGGAGGCGGCGGGGCTGCCCGTGCTCGAGTTCAACATCGGCACGCCCTATGCCAGCCAGGCCGCCAGGGGCGCGGTGTCGACCGAGCTGCGGCCCGAGCGGGTCGGCGCCATCGTCGCCGCCGTCCGCGCAGCGACCACGCTGCCGCTCTGGATCAAGCTGACCGGCCAGAGCGAGCGCGTGCCGGAGTTGGCCGAGGCCGCCTTCGCCGCCGGTGCCGATTCCGTCGTCATGGCCGGACGCCTGCTCGGCCTCGTGCCGGACCTCGACACCATGGCGCCGATGCTCGGCACCAGCCTGGCGGTCGGCGGCTTCTGGAACCTGCCGCTCACCTGCCAGTGGCTGGCCCTGACCCGCGCCCGGCTCGGCCGGGAGCGGCCGCTGATCGGCATCAACGGCGCGCAGGACGGGCTCGACATGGCGCGCATGCTGCTCGCCGGCGCCAGCGCCGTCGGCTTCGCCTCGGCGGTGATGCTGCGCGGCTACGACCTCATCGGCCGCAGCCTCGGCGAGCTCGACGCCTATCTCGCCGGCAAGGGCCTGACGGCCGAGGACATCGTCGGCCGGGCCGCCGACAGCCGCCGCAGCTTCGCCGACATGCCGCTGCGCCAGGACCACTGGCGCCGCTTCGTTCCCGCCCCAACCCCCGCCCAGGAGGAGACATCGTCATGAGCGAGCCCCGCGACCAGGCGCGCACCGAGGCCGTGGACCGGCTGATGCAGGGCGCCGTCGACCTGCACGTCCACAGCGGCCCCTCGCTGATGCCGCGCGCCGTCGACCACATCGAGGTGGTGCAGCAGGCGGCCGAGGTCGGCATGGCGGCCGTGCTGCTCAAGGACCATTACTACCCGACGATGCCGATCGCGCATCTCATCAACAAGCACCACCCCAGCCGCACCACCGTGCTGGGCGCCATCGTCCTCAACAACCCGCTCGGCGGCCTCAACCCCAGCGCGGTCGACTATGCCCTGAAGCAGGGCGCGCGCATCGTCTGGATGGCGACCGCCCACGCCCAGAACCATATCGACCACGACAAGAAGGACGCCGACTTCAAGAACAAGTTCCCGGTCAACAGCAAGAAGACCGTGGCGCCGGTCGGCCAGAGGCTGGTCGACGAGCGCGGCGTGATCACCGACGAGGTCAAGCTGATCCTCGACCTCGTCGCCCAGGCGGACGCGGCGGTCTCCGGCGGCCATCACCACATCGATGAGCTCTGGCCCTTCTACGAGGAGGCAAAGCGCCGCGGCGTCAAGCGGCTGTTCCTCAACCACCCGACCTACGTCAACGAAGCCTCATTCCAGGACGTGACGCAACTGGTGCGCATGGGCGTGATGATCGAGCACTCGATCTGCATGTTCGTGCCCTCCACCTTCCTGCTGTTCGACCGCGACCACCTGCGCCAGGTGATCGAGGCCGCCGGCGTCGACAACACCTTCTTCGGCTCCGACCTCGGCCAGAAGAACAACCCGACGCCGGTCGAGGGCTTCCGGCAGATGATCGACCTGCTGCTCGACCTCGGCTATGGCGAGGACGCCGTCCGCAAGATGGTGTCGACCAATGCCGCGACCCTGATGGGCCTGCCGTGAACCCCTCGTCGCTGCGCGCCCGCATCCGGGCCGGCGAGGTCCTCGCCGGCACGTTCGTCAAGACGCCGGCGCATCACCAGGCCGAGCTTCTCGGCCTTGCCGGCCTCGACTTCGCCGTGGCCGATGCCGAGCACGCACCGATCGACCTCGCCGCCGTCGATCGCATGGCCGCGGCGGCCCGCGGCGTCGGCCTGCCGCTGCTGACGCGGGTGCCCGCCCTCGACCCCGTGGCGATCGCGGCGCAGCTCGACGTCGGCGCGCTCGGCGTGGTCGTGCCGCATGTCCGCAGCGCCGCCGATGCCGAGGCGGTGCTGGCGGCCGCGGACTACGGCCGCGGCCGGCGCGGCTTCTCGCCCTCGCCGCGGGCCGGGCGCTTCGGCACCGAGGATCCGGCTGCCTACCGCGCCCG
Source organism: Labrys sp. Lb11 (assembly GCF_057554225.1). Lineage (NCBI taxonomy): Bacteria > Pseudomonadati > Pseudomonadota > Alphaproteobacteria > Hyphomicrobiales > Xanthobacteraceae > Labrys > Labrys sp. Lb11. The sequence continues at coordinate 215,546 of NZ_BAAJOT010000008.1, read as the reverse complement.
CGCCGACGCCGAGCGCGTGGTCGTGGCGCAGGTCGAGGACGCCGAGGCGGTCGAGGCCGTCGACGCCATCGCCGCTGTCGAGGGCCTGGACGCACTGCTCATCGGCCCGGCGGATCTCGCCCTGTCGCTCGGCCGCGAGCGGCCGGACGATCCGGCCGTGCGCGAAGCCATCGCCCATGTCGCCGCTGCCGGGCGCCGGCACGGACGGACGGTCGGCATCTTCATCGGCCGGCCCGAGGCCGCCGCGGCCTTCGCCGCGCTCGGCATCAGCCTGTTCATCTGCGGGTCGGACCAGAGCCTGCTCATCGCCGAGGCCGGCCGCGCCGCGCGCATCGTGCGCGCATCCAAGACGGAGTGACGGACATGTCGGTTCATCAGGTCGACTGGGAAGCCATGGAGTGGACGCCGGTGCGCCGCGGCATCGAGCGCAAGGCCTTTTCCGGCAACGGCGCCACGCTGGCGCTGCACCGGCTGTGGCCGGGGCACGAGACGCTGCCCCATTCCCATCCGCACGAGCAGATCGTCTACATCATCGAAGGCCTGGTCGATTTCCACATCGGCGAGGAGGTGGTCCGCCTCGGCGGCGGCGGCGTCGCCCTCATCCCCTCCAACGTCGTCCATTATGTCGAGGTCGTCGGCGACCAGCCGGCCCTGAACCTCGATGTCTTCACGCCGGCCCGTCCCGAATACGCGTGACCGCCTCGGAGTTCCCGTCCATGACCGCATCCCTCTTCATCGACGGCGCCTGGAGCGCCGGGTCGGGCGCCCGCCGCGGCACCGTGGTCGACCCCGCCACCGGCGGCGCCATCGGCGAGGTCGCCTTCGCCGAGGCGGCCGATCTCGACCGCGCGCTCGCCGCTGCCGAGCGCGGCTACCGGGCCTGGCGCAAGGTCACCGCCTATGAGCGCTACAGGATCCTGCGCAAGGCCTCGGATCTGGCGCGGCAGCGGGCCGAGGCGCTGGCGCAGGCGATCACCCGCGAGCAGGGCAAGCCGCTGGCGGAGGCGCGCCTGGAGGCGGGTGCCACCGCCGACGTCATCGACTGGTATGCCGAGGAGGGGCGGCGCGCCTATGGCCGCGTCATCCCGGCCCGCATCCCCGGGGCCCGACAGGTCGCCCTGGCCGAGCCGGTCGGCCCGGTCGCGGCCTTCAGCCCCTGGAACTTCCCGCTCGGCCAGCTCGTCCGCAAGGTCGCCGCCGCGCTCGCCGCCGGCTGCTCGATCATCGCCAAGGCGCCGGAGGAGACGCCGAGCTCGGCCATCGCCCTGGTCGCCTGCTTCGAGGAAGCCGGCGTGCCAGCCGGCGTACTCAACCTCGTCTTCGGCGTGCCGGCCGAGATCTCGGCCCATCTCATCCCCTCGCCGGTGATCCGCAAGGTGTCGTTCACCGGCTCGGTCCCGGTCGGCCGCCAGCTCGCCGCGCTCGCCGGCCAGCACCTCAAGCGCAGCACCATGGAGCTCGGCGGCCACGCGCCGTTCATCGTCTGCGACGATGTCGACGCCGAGGCCGTGGCGCGGCTCGGCTCCGGCACAAAGTTCCGCAACGCCGGCCAGATCTGCACCTCGCCGACCCGCTTCCTGGTGCAGGCGCCGCTGCAGCAGCGCTTCGCCGAGGTCTTCGCCGGGCTGGCCGAGGCGCTCGTCGTCGGCAACGGCGCGGCCGAGGGCACGCAGATGGGGCCGCTGGCCCATGCCCGCCGCGTCGATGCCATCGACGGCTTCGTCCGCGACGCCGTCGACAAGGGCGCGAAGCTGCTGACCGGCGGCAAGCGAGTCGGCAACCAGGGCTTCTTCTACGCCCCGACCGTGCTCGCCGACGTGCCGCGCTCCGCCCGCATCATGAACGAGGAACCGTTCGGGCCGGTGGCGGTGATCAACCGCTTCGAGACGCTGGACGAGGCCGTCGAGGAGGCCAACCGCCTGCCGGTCGGCCTCGGCTCCTATGCCTTCACCGGCTCGACTGCCCGGGCCGCCCGCCTTGCCGACGAGATCGAGGCCGGCATGGTGTCGATCAACCATTTCGGCCTCGCCGCGCCGGAGACGCCGTTCGGCGGCATCAAGGACAGCGGCCATGGCAGCGAAGGCGGCAGCGAGGGCCTGCAGGCCTATCTCGCCACCAAGTTCGTCAGCCAGGCCTGAGCGGGGGAGGGCGGCGCGCCATGGCGGCCGATCGCCGGGAGGGCAGGGGAGGCGCGGCCGCGCCGCAACCGGACGCCGACGTCCATGCCCTGCTGGTCCGGGCGACGGGCTGCGTCGTCCGGCGCGGAGCGCGCCCGAGCTGCGACCTGATCGTCGGCGAGGAGGAGCGGCGCCTCGCCTTCGCCTCGCCGGCGGATCTCGCCGCCTTCCTGCGCGAGGTCCGGCAGGCCGGCATCCCCATCCATCGCGACGGGGCCTTGCCCCTCGCACTCCTCGCCGTCGCGGCGGCGGCCGTGCTCGCGGCCGCCCTGTGGCTGCTGCATCGCTGATCCCGCGCCTTCCGGAGACAAGCATGGTCCGCCAGAGCATCGTCATCGACGGCTTCCGGCATCGGAACCCGATCCCCAACGCCAGCATGATCGGCGGCCTGCTGATGTCCGGCGTGATCAACGGCGTCGATCCGGCCACCGGCCGCGTCGCCCCGACCATGGACGCGCAATGCGCCCACATGTTCGCCCATGTCCGCGCCATCGTCGAGGCGGCGGGCGGCACCACGGACGACATCCTCAAGATGACGGTGTGGATGAAGGACCGCGCCGACCGGACCGCGCTCAACCGCGAATGGCAGGCGATGTTCCCCGACGAGGAGTCGCGGCCGGCCCGCCACGCCCTGCAGGTCGAGATGGAAGGGGCCATGCTGATCCAGTGCGACGTCACCGCCGTCATCGGCGCCAGCCGGTCCGGCAGGGAGGTCTGAGCCATGCCCGACTATCATCCCTTCGACCCCGATCCGCGGGCGCCCGGCTTCATGCCGCCGCCCGGCGCCTGCGACTGCCAGTTCCACGTCTTCGGCAGCCCCGAGCGCTATCCCCCGCGAGACGGCGCCGCCTACCGCATGCCGCAGGCGACCTTCGCCGAGGCGCGGCGCATGCACCGCGCCCTCGGGATCGAGCACGGCATCATCGTCCAGGCGACGACCTACGGCACCGACCACGCGGCGGTGCTGGACGCCCTCGCCGAGGCCGGGCCGGCCTATCGCGGCTGCGCCATCGGCGCAGTCCTCACCGAGGCCGACGACCGCCTCCTGGCGCGGCTGCACGACGGCGGCATCCGCGGCGCCCGCTTCAACTTCCTGAAGGACGTCAACCTGATGCCCTCGCGGGCCGGCTTCGAGCGCGCCGTGGCGCGGGCGCGCGAACTGGGCTGGTACGTCAAGATCCAGCCGGGCGCCGCCGGCATCCGCGACTCCGTCGACCTCTACGCCAACCTCGACATTCCCGTGGTCATCGACCATATGGGCCGGCCCGACGGAGCCGAGGGTCTGGACGGGCCGAATGTCGGCAGGGTGATCGAGCTGCTGCGCCGCGGCAATGTCTGGGTGATGCTCTCCAACGGCCACAAGCTTTCCAAGGCCGGCCGGCCCTGGCACGATATCGTGCCGATCGCCCGGGCCTATATCGACGCGGCGCCCGGGCGGGTGCTCTGGGCCAGCGACTGGCCGCATCCGCTCTCGACCACGCCGCCGCCGAACGATGGCTGCCTGCTCGACCTGCTCGCCGCCTACGCGCCGGACGAGGCCGTGCGGCGGCGCATCCTGGTCGACAATCCCGGCGAGCTGTTCTTCGGGCAGCGCCCCGGCGGCTGAGGCAGCAACGCCGGGCCGTCAGGCCGGCCGCGCGCGGCGGCCGGCCCACAAGCTCCTTACGGGCACTTGTCCCAGAAGCCCTGGCGACGGCTGGGGTCGGTGTAGTACCAGCAATAGCCCGGCGCCGGCGCGCTGCCGGCCCAGGCCGCGGCCGTCGCGGCGGTCACGACACCGATCGCGGCGCCAGCGGCCACGGCCGCTCCGGGCCGCCACCAGTAGTTCGCCGGGCGCACCCAGACGCCCGGCCGCGGCGCGACCACCACCGGATGGGTGCCGGGGCGCACAACCGGACGGGCGCCTGGCCGGACTGCCGGGCCGCGGGTCACGGTCCGGCTGGCGGCGACGCCGCCGTGCGGCCCACGGACGACCGTGGTGCGGCGGCGCACCGCCACAGTCTCGACCACGGAGGCCGGCTGTTCGATCGTCGGCATCGGCCGCATCGGCAGGGCCGTGGCCGGCGTACCCGCGGCCGAGGCGGCGATCGCCGCCAGGCCAAGACCCAGCACATATGTCAACTTCATGGGATACCCCCTCCTTGCAGGCTCGTCGGACGGGCGGCATGCCCGGCTATTTCGGAAAGCAGCGTGATCGCCCCGCGGACCCCGATGCCTTCGAGTCCATTTTGCGGGTGGTGCGCCCAGTCGCGCAACCCCGCCGTGAAGCGCACCAGCCGGGCGCCGATCTTCACCAATCTGTCGAGGTCGATGTCCTCGGCGTGAGCCACGCCGGGCGCGTCGCCCGCCAGCGCCCCTATGGCAGGAAATCCGATGGCTCGCACGTCCGAAGTCCCTCCGCCCGGTGTCCGGACCGCCACCGGCCCGTTGATGGTCTCGGGGCGAAGGGGAGGTCGTCCCTTCGCCCCGCTCCGGGCTTGCGGCAGGCAGGGCCGCCGCCGGGAGCTCGTTCGCGCATCGGCTCCGTGCCGGCGCGGTCCGTCGGTCGACGCCGCCGGCGCCCCCGAGCTGCGCCTCGATCTTGCTCAGGTTGAAGGGCCGGACGTCCGGCTCGGCGAATCCTTCGCGCAAGTCGGGGCGCGCCGATAGTTGGACTTAGGGCCCATAGGCCCGCCCCCCGGGGAGCGGCCCCAAGGGACTGCGGTCGCGACGAGGCCCCGGCTGCGGCGGTCACCCGGCTCAACTGCCGCTCGGCGTGGCCGTGCTGTTCTTTCGATCAAAGTACAGCTTGTATGCAACATAGTATTTGTAGATGTTGCCGACATACTGCACCGTCTCGCGGCCGACGATCTTGGCGGCTCCATGCTCGACATTGCCGAACCAGACGTTCGGATCGAGCCCCATCTTTCCGGCTTCCCGCCGGAACTTGTTCAGGTTGCCCGCCCCGGCATTGTAGGCTGCGATCGCGAACAGCATGCGGTTGATCGGCGTGAGGTTCGCGTCGTTCACATAGCGGTTCGAGAGATAGGCGAGGTACTTGGCGCCTGCCTCGATGTTGCGCTCGGCGCTCTTGTCGATGCCGGTGATGGCGATGATCTTGTCGGCGGCGGTCGAGGGCAGCAGCTGCATGATGCCGACCGCGCCGCGCGGGCTGCGGCGCGTCTGGTCCAGCTGCGATTCCTGGTAACCTTGGGCGGCAAGCAACAGCTCGTCGAACCGGTAGGTCGTGCCGTACTGGTGGAAGAGGACGACCAGAGCCTGGAACTTCTCGATCTCGGCCTTGTCATAGGCGGCGCGCACCAGCTTGTCGCTCTGGTAGTAGCGCTTCTTGAGGAGATTGCCGAACGTGGTGCCCAACTTGTGCTCGCGGACGAAGGGGGCCAGCGCCTCCGCGAGTTTCGGGCTGTCCTTGCGGAGGGCCCAGGCGATTTCCCCGTCCCGGGCGACGGCGATGTCGTCACGCAGCTTGATGTGGTCGAAGGTCGTCGCCCAGATCTCGGCCTTGTGGCGGTCCACGATGGTCCAGGGCAGCAGGCCGGCGTTGACCATCTCGAGCAGATCTTCATCCTCGAGCGTCTCGTCGATGGGCTCGACGGTGATTTCCGGCCTTCCGGCCTGCCTGGACTGCTCGTTGATGGCGCTCAGATGGGCGTAATAGCTGCTGCTGCGCCGGACCGGCACCGTCTTGCCGCCGAGGTCGTCGATCGTCGGCGCCGGTGGGGCGGACGGTCCCGTGACCAGGATTTCGCTCACGCCGGTCGCGAGAGGCGGCGTGAAATCGATGGCCTCCTTGCGCTCGGGCGTGACCGTCAGGTTCGCGGCGACGATGTCGCCGCGCCCCTCGATCAATGCGGGGATGAGCCCGTCCCGGGTGACGGGCACGAAGGCGACGCGGATGCGCTCGATCTCCTTCTTGCGCGTCTTGTTCAGGTATTTTTCCAGGGCCTGCCCGAGCTCGACGGCGGTGCCCAACTGGCGGCCGACGGCGATGCCATTTCCGCGGCGATCCAGGCCGTCACGGCCCGATAGACGCCCGGCCGCTGCCTTCTCCGAGCCCCGTCCTCGACGGGAGCTTCGTGACATCCTTAAGGATCCGCACTCCAGCGCCCGCGGCCGCCCAGGCCGTTCACGCGGCTGCGCGCAGCCCTCCCGCAGATCGCTCGACATTCGGATGTCTGCCGCTCGCTACGCCCTTTCCGGCGCCGCCGCACGGCCATATCCGAGGTTGGCAAATTAAAATATAAAGATTATATTTTATATGTATTATTAATGTGCGTCAAAACCTGGCGCCAGCGGAGAGCGAGCGTGTCACCCGCCATATCCCTGCCGATGTACGAGCAGGCCTCCGCCGCGATCCAGGCGTTCTGGCCGGCCTTGCGCCGCCACCTGCGCGCTGCGGGCTTGCCGATCGTACCGGAGGATTTGTTCCTGCCGACCGACTTCGCCGGACACTGGCTCTCACCTTCGACGCTGCTCAGCCAGGCCTGCGGCTATCCGCTGGTGACGGTGCTGGCGGGCCGGGTACAGCTGGTGGGCACCCTGCGCTATGCGGCCTTCGGCTGCCGCGGCAGCGACTATGCCAGCCTGGTCATCGTGCGCGAGGACGATCCGGCCCGGACCATCGCCGACCTGGCCGGCCGGCGGGCGGCCTTCAACGCAAGAGAGTCCCAGTCGGGCTACAACGCCCTGCGCGCCCTCGTCGCGCCCCACGCCCGGGACGGTCGTTTCTTCGGCGCGGTGGTCGAGACCGGCGCCCATGCCCGGTCCATGCAACTGGTCCGGGACGGCGGCGCCGACGTTGCCGCGATCGACTGCGTCACCCATGCGCTGGCCGCCCGCGCCACGCCGGAGGCGGTGGAGGGGCTGCGCATCCTGTGCATCTCGGAGCCTGCCCCCGGCCTGCCGCTTGTGACGGCGCGGGCGACAAGCACGGCGAACCTCCTGCGCCTGCGCCAGGCAGTCGCCGCGGCCTGCGCCGATCCGGCCTTGGCCGAGCTTCGCGCCGCCTTCCTGCTCGAGGGGTTCGAGGTCCGACCCTTGTCGGACTATGATCGCTGCCTGCGCATGGAGGAGCGAGCCAGGGCGCTCGGCTACCCCGTTCTCGCATGAGGAGGCCGGCCGTCGTGCCGGGCCTCGATCGCCGCGAGGCAGCGCGCGAGCATGTCCGGCAACGGGGCGGTGGTGTCGATCACCGCATGCGGCATGTCGATTGCCTCGAAGGTTCGGCCGATGCGGGCGGCCTTCTCCGGATCGCGCTGGGCCCGGACGTTGCGCGGATCGGCGAGCCCGCGGCGCAGTCGGGCCTCGATGACCTCGGGCGGCGCGACGCAGTGCAGCACCAGGAGCTCGGCGCCGTGTTCGGCGGTGAGGGCGCCGACCGTGGCGATCTCGGCCTTGCGCGAGAAGGGCTTGCCGTCGACGATGACGAAGCCCGGCCTCTTGTGCCGCAGGAGATAGGTGAGGACGCCCATGAGGGCGTCCGTGCCGACCTGGTTCTGCGGCGCGCTGTAGTCGAGGAAGGCCTCGGGGAAGATCGCGTCGCGGATGTCGTCGCGGTTGAGGATGACCGCGCCGATGCGCGGCGCCAGCGCCCGGGCGAGCGTGGTCTTGCCGGCGCCGGGCAGCCCGACCAGCAGGATGACCAGGGGCGGGGAGGGAGGCGTCACGTCAGGCCGCCCGTCCCGTCGCGCCGAACCAGTCGATCCGCTCCTTCACCGCCGCCACGGCGCGCCGGCGCGCCTCGCCGAACGGCACGCGGGTGTCGACGATCGGATCGGAGCCGCCATAGGCTTCGCTGAAGGCGCTGCGGAAGGCCCCCTTGATCGCGGCGTCGATGTTGATCTTGGCGATGCCCGCGGCGATGAGCGCCTTCACCGTGTCCGCCGGCACGCTGGTGCCGCCGTGCAGCACCAGCGGCATGCGCAGCGCCGCCGACAGCGCGCGCACCAGCGGCACGTCGATCGGCGCGCCCGTGCCGAGCCGGCCCGGGGTGTTGCCGATGGAGACGGCGAGGTAGTCGACGCCGGTATCGGCGACGAACTTCACCGCTTCCTCCACCGTGGTCTTGCGCTCCACCACCTCCTCGCCCTCCTCGGCCAGGGTTTCTCCGATCTGCGCCTCGACGCCGACGCCGTGCCGGCGGGCCAGCGCGACGACGCGGCGAACCAGGTCGACGTTCTCGTCATAGGACGCGGACGAAGCGTCGATCATCACCGAATCGAAGCCCGCCTCGATGCAGTCACGCACGGTATCGTAGTCGGCGCCATGGTCGAGATGCAGGATCAGCGGGGCGGTGGTGCGGCTGCGCGCCACCCGCGCCATGGCCGCGAAATAGTCGAGCCCGACATGGCGGATCCCGCCCATCGTCGTCGACAGCATCACCGGCGCGCGCGCCGCGTCCGCCGCCAGCGCGACGGCCTGCGTCGCTTCCAGGTGGTGGGCGTTGAACATGCCGACCGCCCAGCCCTCCCGGTAGGCGCGGCCGATCCAGTGAGTGGCACTTTCCCTGATCATGTCATTTCCTTCACGAGAAGCGCGGCGCCGCGGAGATTGGGATCCGGGACGTCGCTTTGAACGAGGCGCGGCGGGGCGAGGCCGGGATAGGCGAGCTGCGGCAGCAGGCTTTCGAGGCGGGCGAGATCGAACCACGTTTGGTTCAGCGCGCCGCCGGCCAGGATGACGAGCTCCGGCTCGACCAGCGTCGCCGCCGCACCGATCGCCATCGCCAGCGCTTCCAGGGCGCCCGGGCCGGGCGCCGCGTCGGCGCGGCCTGATGCGAAGACGCACAGGCATCCGGCATTGCCGCAGTAGCAGCGCGGACCGCCGGGGCGCACCACCATGTGGCCCATGGCGTTGGCCGCGCCGGTGGCGCCGCGCCAGACCCGGCCGTCGAGGACGAGGGCGTGGCCGACGCCGGTGCCGATCGCGACATAGAGGGCGGAGCGGCTGGACCTCGCCTGCCCGGCGCGGGCTTCGTACAGCGCGCCGCAGAACACGTCGGTGTCCACCGCGGCCGGCCGCCCGAAGGCCTCGGCGACCAGGGCGCGCAGCGGCACGTCGTACCAGCCGATGTTCTCGGCCCGCACGACCGCACCGTTCCGGTCGAACACCGCCGCGGCCGAGATGCCGATGCCGCCGAGATCGGCCGGGCTTACGGCCCAGTCCGAAAGGACGCCGCCGATCCGGGCCAGGAAGTCCTGTGGCGTCATCCCCTCGGGACGGCGCAGGCGATGCTCGCGCTGGAACGGGCCGTCGCCCTCGCCGAGGGCGAGCCTGAGATGGGTGCCGCCAAGATCGATCGCCAGGTTCATTTGATGCCAGCCGCCACGGCGCCTTCGATGAAGTGCTTCTGGAAGGCGATGAAGAACAATGTGGTCGGAATGGCGCCGAAGATCGAGACCGCCATCACCTGGCCGTATTGCGTGTTGAAGGCGCTCTGGAATGCCGCCATGCCGAGCGGCAGGGTGCGCAGGCTGTCGTCGGTGGCGACGATCAGCGGCCACAGGTAGCTGTTCCAGCTGAGGTTGAAGGTCAGGACCGCCACGACCACGATGCTCGGCAGGACCATCGGCACGATGATCGAGACCAGGATGCGCACCTCGCTGGCGCCATCCATGCGCGCCGCCTCGATATAGGCGTCGGGGATGGCCAGCATCGCCTGGCGCAGGATGAAGATGCCGACCACGTTGAAGGCGGTCGGCAGCAGCAGCGCCGCATAGGTGTTGGTCCACCCGAAGGCATGGATCTCCAGGAAGAGCGGGATGACGATCGCCTCCAGCGGGATCATCACCGAGGCGAGGACGGCGAAGCCGACGAGTCCCGAGAAGCGGTAGGAGAACTTGGCGAGGCTGTAGCCGCATAGCGCGCCGAGTGCGACCGTGACCGCGACGGAAACGAGCGCCGCCAGGACCGAGTTGAGGAGATAGAGCAGGAAGGGCCGCTGGCCGAAGGACGAGGTGAAGTTGCTCCATCCCGCCGTGCCGATCCCGGCGACGCCGGTGGAGAAGATCTCGGCATTGGTCTTGAAGGCGGCCGAGACCATCCAGGCGATGGGATAGAGGGTGAGGGCGGCCGCGAAGACGACGACGGCGATCGCCAGGAGGCGGGCGGCGATCGGCCTATGCATGACGGTCCCTCAGGAGCCAGATCTGCAGCAGGCTGATGACCAGGATGCCGCCGAACAGGACCACGGAATAGGCGCCGGCCCGGCCCATCTCCAGGAAGGAGAAGGAGGTCCTGTAGATCAGCAGGGTCAGGATCTGCGTCGCGCCGGCCGGCCCGCCGTCGGTGACGATCTGCTGGAAGGCGAAGGTCTTGAGGCCGTTGACCGTGGCCAGCACCACCACCAGCGCGACCGTGGGCTTCATCAGCGGCAGGGTGACGTGCCGCAGCAGGGCGAGGCTGCCGGCGCCGTCGAGCGAAGCGGCCTCGTAATAGTCGCGCGGGATCGCCAGGAAGCCGGCGAGGAAGATGATGGTGTAGTAGCTCGTGGCGTGCCACCAGCTCATGACGATCATGGCCCAGGGCGCGTAGGCGCTGCTGTTGAGCCAGGCGACGGGCGAGAGGCCGAAGTCCCCCATGACGCCGTTGACCGGCCCCTGGAAGTTGAACAGGAGCTTCCAGACCAGCGCCACCGAGACCAGGGGCATGACCGAGGGCAGGAAGATCGACGTGCGCCACAGGCCGCGCGTGCGGTCGAGCCGCGTCAGGGCGTAGCCGAGGCAGAAGGCGAAGCCGATGACGGGAATGACGGTGTAGAGCACGTAGACGACCGTGACGCGCAGCGCGTCGAGGAAGGCCCTGTCCGTCGCCAGGTCCCGGTAGTAGCGCAGGCCCACCCAGCGCGGCGGCGAGAGCAGGTCGTACTGATTCAGGCTGATGAAGACCGAGAACAGGATCGGGTAGAGCTGGAAGGCGGCGATGTAGAGCAGGGCCGGCACGGCGAAGGCCGCCCCCCAGAGGCCGGGACGATGCCCCCTCGATCCCATGATCCGGCCTGCCGCCATGTCGCTCGCCTGTCCTTGCGGGCGCGGGCCGCGGCCCGCGCCTCTCCTGTCCGCCCGGGCCGTGTCAGCGGCCGCGGATCCGATCGATCTCGGCCGCCGCCTGGTCGAGGGCGTCCTTGACCGGCACGCCCTGGGCGAACTGCTCGATGGCGTTCTTGATCGCCGTGCCCTCCTGCGCCCAGGTCGGCGAGCGCCAGACGAAGGAGCCGTATTTCTGGCCGTCGGCGAAGACGGCGCTGCCCCGCGTCTTCTGGGCGACCTCTGTGTCGGCCCAGCCCTTGAGGCCCGTGACATAGCCGGTGGCGGCGAGGTAGCCGTCGCCGTCCGAGGTCAGGAACCGCAGGAACTCCCAGGCCTCCTTCTGGTGCTTGGATCCGGCGGTGACCGCGAGCGCGTAGGAGTTCAGGAGCGTGTGCGGCTGGGCGGGGTCGCGCTGGGGCAGCCTGGCGACGACATAGTCCTGCTTGACCGCGTCCGAGTAGAGCGGCGGCGCCCAGATGCCGGCGATCGCCATGGACTGGCGGCCCTCGCTGAAGTCCTGCAGCGCGTTGACCGGGTTGACCGTGGCGAGGTTCGGCCCGCCGATCCCGTCGGTGATCAGCGCCTGCCAGGTCTCGGTGAAGGCGGCGACGCAGGCCGGCGAGTTGATCGCGGCCTTGCCGTCGGCGCCGACGACCTCGCAGCCGTACTGCACCAGGATCGGCCAGTACTGCTGGGCATACCAGTAGGGGTCGAGGTTCCAGACCCAGTTGAAGCCGAGCTGGGTGACCTTGCCGGACGCATCCTTCTTCTGCAGCTTGGCAGCGAGGGCGAAGACGTCCGCCCAGGTCTTCGGCCAGTTCTCGGGCTTGGTGACATCAACGCCGATCTCGGCGAAGTGCTTCTTGTTCAGGAACAGGGCGAGCGTGTTGAACTCTTCCGGCACGCCGTAGAGCTTGCCGTCGATGGTCAGGCCCGACAGCGCCGCCGGCATGTAGCGGCCCTCGACCTCGGCCACCGACGCGGCGCCGAGGGCGGCGGGATCGGCCTCGGCCAGGATGCCCTTGGCCGCGAATTGCGGGAAGAGATAGTCGAGCACGTTGACGATGTCGGGCGGATTGCCGGCGGCGATCGCCGAGAGCAGCTTGACCTCGTAGTCGCCGTGCGGATCCTCGTGCAGCTTGATGGTCACGTCCGGGTGCTTGGCAGTGTACTCGGCCGCCTTCCTGGCGATGAAGTCCGTCGCCGGCGGGTAGGTGTGATGCCAGAACGTCAGTTCGACCGCCATGGCCGGGCTCGCGACGGCGAGGGTCATTCCGGCCGCGAGCATCGGGCCGAGCAGAGCAGAGTTGAGCTTGTGCACGCGTTCCTCCCGCGATCGTCCAGCCGCCATCGGCGGCGCGATCGGCCTTGCTTGTCTGTTGTCAGCGTCGGATCGGCGCCCCTGACCGGTCGATCTGCGTCGGCGGTCGCCCGTTTCGATCCGATGGCGACGCTACTACGGGACAGTAAGCACCTCAATACGTCTATAGACTATTATTTTGACACAAAACGTGTCAGATTCGCCGCAATTGGATGGACGGAGGAGGAAGGGGTGGCGAAGGCCCGCGATGTGGAATCCCTGCTGTCACGCGTGTCGCGCATGCCGTTTTCGAACGCCGAGCGGCGCGTGGTCGAGTTCCTGCTGAGCATCGCCGAGTACGACATCGCCAGCCTCACCTCGGTCGAGCTTGCCGAGCGCACCCGCACCAGCCGCTCGACCATCGACCGCCTGTCCAAGCGGCTGGGCTTCGCCGGCATCAAGGAGATGCGCCGGGCCCTGCTCCAGGAGAGCAGGGCCATGCATGCGCCGGTTGCCGCGGCGCCGCGGCTGGAGCCGGCGATCATCCCCTCCGACGGCCTGGCCGAGATTGCGCTCAAGGTGTTCCACAGCGCCTCGGTGCGGGCGCTCAGGTTCGCCGAGATTCTCTCGGACCGGCCCGAGCTGGCCCAGCTCGTCGCCGCGCTGAGCGAGGCGACGAACGTCCAGGTCTTCGGGGCGGGGGCGTCGGCCGTGGTGGCGCTCGACATGCACCAGCGGCTCCTGCGCCTCGGCATCCCGATCAATTTCGCCGAGGACCATCACAACCAGATCGCCTTCGCGTCGCTGATGTCGGCCGGCGACCTGGCGATCGCGATCTCCTATTCCGGCCGCACCAAGTCGACGCTGCAGGCGGCCGAGGTCGCCCGCAGGCGCGGGGCCCGCATCGCCGCCATCCTCGGCAGCAACGGATCGCCGCTCGGGGATCTGGCGGACATCCGCATCGTCACGCCGCCGGGCGTCAGCCTGTTCGGCACCGATGCGGTGATGACGCGCATCCTGGAGATGATGTTCAACGAGGTGCTGTTCCACTGCCTCGCGCGCCGCAATCCCGCCATGCTCGACAATGTCGTGCGCATCGAGGAGACGCTGAGCGGGGAACGGATCGCGATGTGAGGCGCTCCGGCGGCGACTTCCGGCAGTTCCGGGGGGCGGTGCCGATCATGTGGCGGCTGCCGGTTCCCGGCGGCTCGCCGACTGGCCATGTCCCTGGAGCGGTCATGAATCGAGCCCTTCGATCCGGGATCGAAGGGCTCGAGGAAGGTCCGCCCCGCCGCATGCCGGCGGAGCGGATGCGGCGGGATCCGGGATCGCGTCTAGAGCAGGAAGTCGCCGGCCGTGACCGACGAGACATGGGCCAGCCGGACCTCGAAGTCGGCGCGGCCGTCTCCGTTGACGTCGCCAGAGACGAAGGTGTCGGCGCCGTGCGTCTCGGCCCGCAGCTCGCCGGCGTGATGGCTGAAGGCGTGCGTGCCGATGAAGCTGAACGCCTGGTGGCCGCTGACACCGGTGTTTGCGTCGATGCCGCTCAGGGAGATCTTGTCGCCCTGGGCATGGCTGAAGTCCGAGATGGTGTCATAGTGCCCCGGGCCGGGCCGGCTGTCGTCCAGGGTCTTGAAGACGAAGGTGTCGGCGCCGTCGCCGCCGGTGAGATAGTCGGCGCCGGCTCCCCCGATCAGCGTGTCATTGCCGCCGCGGCCGTTGATGACGTCGTGGCCGGCGCCGCCATCGATGACGTTGTTGCCGCTGTTGCCGGTCAGGCGGTTGTCCAGCGCGTTGCCCGTGCCGTTGATGTTGCCCTTGCCGGTCAGGACGAGGTCCTCGACATCGCCAAGGACATGCGCCGTATCGGCCAGGCTGAAGCCGATCGAGGAGTAGACCTTGTCGTGGCCGGTCGTGCCGGTCTCGTCGACGATGTCGCCGGCATTGTCGACATAGTAGCTGTCGTTGCCGTTGCCGCCGATCATGTGGTCGGCGCCGGTGCCGCCGACGAGCTTGTCGTGGCCGTCCCCGCCGTGCAGCGTGTCATTGCCGCCGAAGCCGTGCATGACGTCGTTGCCGGCGGTCCCGGTGAGAACATCGGCGCCGGGCGTGCCGTCCAGGCCATGGGTGCCCGCGTCGACGACATTGTGCTGCAGCATCACCTTCTGCAGGGTCGGGGAGCTTTCGAGCGCGGTGTCGTTCTGCTGCGTGCCCCAGGCATAGGCATAGTCGAAGGCCGGATTGGGCACGACGTTGTGCCAATGGTCCAGCATAGTCTGCATCTGGCTGGTCGTCGGCATCACATATTTGCCGCCGGAATCGTTGTGCCAGTCGCCGCCGCCGAATGTCTGGTAGATCGGCACGATGTTGTCGATCGGAATGCCGGACTTCACGGCCGCGGCCACGGTCCGGTCGATCATGTCGTAGTCGACGGTGGTGGTCTCCGACCGCACAGGGTAGGGGGACAGGCCGAAATAGTCGATATGGGTGTTGTCGGGGTTGAAGTTGTTGGAGAAGTCCGGGTTCTTGGACGACCCGGTGTTCATCATGGAGATGAAGGTCTTGGCGCCAGGCAGGTTGGCGTGGATCCAGTCGGATTCGGCCTTCAGGTTGTCGGCGGTCGTGTACTTGCCCCATTTGCCGGTCGGATCGGGCTCGTCCAGCAGGAAGAAGCCGTAGACCTTGGGATTGCCGATATACGGGCGGACCTTGTCGAGGAACGACTGGGTGACGCCGTCGCCTTCGTTCAGATAGACCAAGCCCTTCATGCCGGGCGGCAGCTCGTTCAGCGCCGCGACCGATTGGACGTCGGCCAGGTTGAAGCCAGCCGTATTCGCTGCGGCGGCCGAGCCGCCGGACGTGTAGTGTAGTGTTGTCAAAATCTGACCCTCTTGTGTCTTTTGATCGCTTGCAATTCATCCCCGGCCTCATGCCGGGTGGTTGCAGGTTTTCCGGTCTCCTTTGCTTTGAACTTCAATGGTATTTTTGTAGATACGACGAATCATGTACCTGCCGATTGTGGCGGTAGCTACCGTGGTTGCTGTTTGGGGCGAGAATTTGGCGAAATTTGAGATTATGTGTATCTTATTGAAAGCATTGAAAATTAATAATTTCGAAATTGATGCCAGTGTCTGTGTCGAAATTCAGTATGCACGAGTGATTCTTGTCTGGTGCACGTTATCTGGTGTCGGGCTATGTTTTCCGAAATTCGGATGCAATAGGAAATTTTGATCATTATTCCATATTTTCCCGATGTGATTTGGTAAGGGAGCTGCAGTGGATTGGCCATGGCGTGTGGCCGGTCGACTCATCCTCCCGGACGTCCGCCCGCTGCCCGATCAGGCGCGATGCCTGTCGGCTTGCCCGCCATGCGAGGCGCCGGGATTCCGATCTTGCTGCGACGCCCGCGCCCATCCTCGTGCGGAGAGGAGTGGGATAAGACACGCCCTGCGCGACGATTCCCCAGGCCCCTTGCCCCGCCGGTCTCGTGCGTTTCCGGGATTGGCGAGTTGAAAGGCAAGTCGGATATATCCGACTTGCCGGGTGTGCGCGGCCGGCGTCGCGCCTGATGCCGTCGGCCGCGGACGGAAGCTCAGAGCAGGAAGTCGCTCGCCGCCAGCGACGTGACGTGGACGAGCCGGACCTCGAAGTCGGCGCGGCCGTCTCCGTTGACGTCGCCATAGACGAAGGCGTCGCCGCCGCGCACGTCGTAGCGCAACTCGCCGGCATGATGGCTGAAGGCGTGCGTGCCGATGAAGCCGAACGCCTGGTTGCCGCTGGCGCCGGTGTTCGCGTCGACGGCGGTCAGCGAGATCTTGTCGCCCTGTGCGCGGCTGAAGTCCAGGACGGTGTCGTAGCGGCCCGCGCTGGCCTGGCTGTCCGCCGTGCTCTGGAACACGAAGGTGTCGGCGCCCGTGCCTCCGGTGAGGCGGTCCGCTCCTGCCCCGCCGGTCAGCACGTCCCGGCCGGCGCCCCCGTTGAGGGTGTCGGGACCGTCGCCGCCGAGAAGGTTGTCATTGCCGTCCCGCCCCATGATCACGTCATGGCCGGCGCCGCCGTTGAGGATGTTGTTGCCGCTGTTGCCGGTCAGGCGATTGTCCAGGGCATTGCCCGCGCCGGTGAGGTTGCCCGTGCCGGTGAGGACCAGTTCCTCGACATTGCCCATGACATGCGCCGTGTCCGCCAGGCTGAAGCTGATCGACGCATAGACCTTGTCGGCGCCGGTCGTGAGCTTCTCGTTGACGACGTCGCCGGGGTTGTCGACGTAATAGCTGTCATTGCCGATGCCGCCGACCATGTAGTCGGCCCCGGTGCCGCCGACGAGCTTGTCGTTCCCGGAGCCGCCGTAGAGCAGGTCGTGGCCGGCGCCGCCCGAGAGCGTGTCGTTTCCGGCGAGGCCCTGCATGATGTCGTCGCCGGCGGTGCCGGAGAGAACATTGTCGCCGGCCGTGCCGTTCAGGGCGTGGCTGCCGACGAGATTGTGCTTCAGCAGCACCTGCTGCAGGCTCAAGGAGCTTTCGAGGGCGGTGCCGTTTTCCTGGCTCCCCCAGGCGTAGGCGTAGTCGAAGGCCGGATTGGGCACGAGCCGGTCCCAATGATCCAGCATCTGCTGCATCTGGGCGGCCGTCGGCATCACGTATTTGCCGCCGGAGTCATTGTGCCAGTTGCCGCCGCCGAAGGTCTGCAGGATCGGCACGATGTTTTCGATCGGAATGCCGGACTTCACGGCCGCGGCCACGGTCCGGTCGATCATGTCGTAGTCGACGGTGGTGGTCTCCGACCGCACGGGGTAGGGGGACAGGCCGAAATAGTCGATATGGGTGTTGTCGGGGTTGAAGTTGTTGGAGAAGTCCGGGTTCTTGGACGACCCGGTGTTCATCATGGAGATGAAGGTCTTGGCGCCGGGCAGGTTGGCGTGGATCCAGTCGGATTCGGCCTTCAGATCGGCAGCCGTCGTGTACTTGCCCCATTTGCCGGTCGGGTCGGGCTCGTCCAGCAGGAAGAAGCCGAAGAGCTTGGGATTGCCGATATAGGGGCGGACCTTGTCGAGGAACGACTGGGTGACGCCGTCGCCTTCCTTCAGATAGACCAAGCCCTTCACGCCGGGGGGGAGCTCGTTCAGCGCCTCGACCGATTGAACATCGGCCAGGTTGAAGCCGGCCACGCGGATTTCGGCGTTGGAGCCGCCGGACGTATAATGTAATTTTGTCAAGTCTGACCCTTTATTTCTTCTGTATATTTATGTTTGCCCCCGCCTTATGTGGTGTTGTTGCAGGGATTTCAGCCTCCACGGGCAGTATTCCAGATACGGGAACGCAAGGACGACGCAAAATACCACACATCAAGAGCGTCGGGCGCAACCTGATGTTCATTTGCGGCGAGAATTTGACAGATATAGAGGTCATCCACATAATTCAAGTGGAAATATGCATCGAAAACACGCGAAAAATACGGATTTGTCGATGTTGATGTCGAGATTCGTGAGGCAATTTGGACTCAAAAATGTCTATTAAAACACCGATGATCCTTGTCTCTCGGGGATAATTTACTTGTATCTAGGGGATAGATTTTTGGACGATAAATGAACATCCGACGAACACTCGCTGTGGCTGGATGGGAAGTCGTGCCGGCGTGCGATCCGGCCCGGCCGGGTGCGTCGATCTGAGGCGCCGGTATCGCCGTCGGCGACCCGGGGGGCGGGATCTGGCCCGGCACGGCGTCCATCATTCGAAGGATGCCCCTGTCCCGGGGCTGCGCGATGATGCTTCCACGCAAGGTGGGAGTGTGGCCATGGTGGATGTGCGAATGGGGGCCCCGGCGGTCCCGCCGCTGCGGGCGTCCGGCCGGCTCGACCGGCCGCTCGCCGGCGCATCCCAGGTCCCGAAGACGCTGATTCGCATCCAGGTCCTGCGCGCGCTCGCGGCCGCAGCGGTCGCCCTGCACCATGCCCAGCACGACGCCGGCACGCTGGCTTCGCAGTTCGGCCAGTCCTTCCGGGCTTGGAACCCCATCCCCTGGAGCGCCGGCGTCGACGTCTTCTTCGTGATCTCCGGGCTGATCATGGTGCACGCCTCGCAGCCCCTGTTCGCGCAGCCGGGCGGAGCCCGGACCTTCCTCACGCGCCGGATTGCCCGGATCCTGCCGGTCTACTGGGTTGCGACCACGCTCTATATCGGGGTGGCGCTGCTGGCGCCGGCGCTTCTCAACCAGAGCTACGTCAACCCGTCCTTCGTGATCGCCTCCTACCTGTTCATTCCCGCCGCCCGGCCCGACGGCGTCGTCCAGCCGATCTACGAACTCGGCTGGACCCTCAACTACGAGATGCTGTTCTATGTGCTGTTCGCGGCAGCCATCGCGTTGCCGCTGCGGTGGGCGGCGACGGCCCTGCTCGGCACGCTGGTGACGCTGGTGGCGGTGGGCCGGCTTGCCGCCCCGCTGCCGCAACCTTTCGGGTTCTGGACCGATCCGATCCTGCTGGAGTTCGGCTTCGGCGTGGCCGTCGGTTGCCTGGTCGTCCGGGACGTGCGGCTTCCCGGCTGGGCCGGCGCGAGTCTCGCCGGCGCGGGCCTCGCCGCCCTCATGCTCGCGGCGGCCTTCACGGACGGCAGCCCGTCGCTCTCCCGGCCACTGGTCTACGGCGTGCCGGCTGCCCTCATCGTCGCGGCGGCGGCCTTGACCGTGGGCGGCAAGCCCGGCGGGCGGCTGGCGGCATGGGGCGCGGCCGCGGGCGATGCATCCTACGCCCTCTATCTGTTCCATCCTTTCGTGCTCCGTGCCACGCGTATCGCCTTCGGGCGGAGCGGCCTGGCAGCCCATCTCGGTCCCTGGGCCTATATCGCCACGGCGCTGGCGGCCTCGCTGGGCGTGGCGCTGCTCAGCTATCGCTTCTTCGAGAAGCCGCTGACGCGCCATGTCCGCCGCCTCCTCGGCGGCGACAAGGGCAGGGCGCGCCCGGCGCCCGCCATGCCGATCGCGCCCGGCAGCCTGCCCGAGCCCCGGGATTAGAGGCGGCGTCCTGTCCGGTCCGGCGACCGGGTTCGCCGCGCTGTTGCGGAGCACCGGGGGACAGGCCCGCCGGAGTTGCCGGGGGAGCGCTATCGGGGCGAGCGGACCCGAAGCGGGCTGACGTCCGCAATTCCAGCCCCCTGCCGGCGGAGGGGGATCGGCAGCGCCTCGCCGTGGCGGCCGGCGATCCGCGTGGCGATGCCGGCCCGGCCACCCCTTGCCGAGGCACGGGCCGGTGATCGCGGCTCCTTGCCGCGGACTGCCTGCCGATGGCCTCCGACCCGATGGCGATCACACGGTCCTCGATCTCCCGGACCGGGGGGCGCCGACGGCGGGCATGGCTGCGCGACGCCCCGGGGTCGAGACCGACCGGGCGACGGGCCATGGCATGCGACGGCGTGGTGAAATCCGAACGCCCGGCAGCATCCAGGCCCCGGGCGCCGACCGGAGGCGCAAAAGTATTCGCCGCTCCCCGGGGCAAGGGGAAGCGGCGCCGGTGCTGTGACGGCGGCGGCTTCGGCGGTTCCGCGCGTGCGGCCTGCCGGGCGTCCCGCGCCGGGACCGGCCTACGAAACCATCAGCGCCTCATGGCGCTTGCCGGCGACATAGCGCGCCAGGCCGTGGACGGAATCCAGATTCTCCGGCACGAGCTCGCTGTCCTCGACCGTGACGCCGAAGGTCTCCTCGATGAAGCCGATCACCTCGAGCACGCCCGTCGAATCGATGATGCCGCGGTCGAGCAGGGACGTGTCGTCCTCCAGCGCCTCCACGTCGGCGATATAGAAATTCGACAGCAGAAAATTGCGGATCTGTCCTTTGTAGGCGCCGATCGCCTCCGGTGTTGGCGTCATGGAATTCGGGCTCCGATGCAAAATTGAAGGGGTAAATCGACCTGATCCGCACTGAAATCACGACAGGGCGAGCTTGTTGAGCTTGCCGGTGTGCGTCTTCGGCAGGCTCGATGCGATGACGATGTGTTTGGGCACCATGAAGTTCTCGAGGCGTCTCTGGCACTCCTTCTGGATCTGCTTCTCGTCGACCATCCGTCCCTGTTCGATCACGACGAAGGCCTTCACGGCCTGTCCGAGGATCTCGTCGGGAATGCCGATGACCGCGGCTTCCTTGATCCCCGGTATGTCCATCAGTGCGTTCTCCACCTCCTTGGGCGCGACCTTCTCGCCGCGGGACTTGATGATCTCGTCGGCCCGGCCGACGAAATAGAGGTAGCCGTCCTCGTCCAGCCGGCAATAGTCGCCGGTGTAGAGCACCTGCTCGCCCGGCAGGGGGCCGGGCCTGAGCTTCTTGGCCGTGGCCTCCGGCTTGCCCCAATAGCCCTTCATCACCGTCGCGCCGCGGATGACGAGCTGGCCGACGACATCGGGGCCGACGCGCCTGTCCTCCTCGTCGACGATCCACAATTCCGTGTTCGGGATGGCGAGGCCGACGCTGAGCGGCTTGCGGTCGAGATCCTCCGGCGGCAGGTACGTGCAGCGCTTGCACTCGGTCAGGCCGTACATCGAGTAGATGCGCGCGCCCGGGAACAGGCCCTGCAGCATGCGGATATGCTTGAGCGGCAGGGCGGCAGCCGTGTTGGTGACGTACCGGATGCTCGAAAGGTCGAAATCCCGGAGGGATTTGAGCTCGGCGAGCGTGGCGAAGATGGTGGGCACGCCGGGAAAGCCGGTGACCCCCTCGTCCTTGACCAGGCCCAGGATCTGGGCCGGGAAGGCGAAGGAGCGTTCCAGCACCAGCCGGGCGCCGGTGCGGAACGCCATGATCATCTGGTAGAGGCCGTAGTCGAAGGCGAGGGGCAGGACATTGAGGATCACCTCGTCCTCGCGAAGGGCAAGGTAGGAGGCGATCGAGGTGGCCGCGGTCAGCATGTTGCGATGCGTCAGCATCACGCCCTTGGGATCGCCCGACGAACCGGAGGTGTAGACGATGGCGGCGAGGTCGATGTCGATGCAGCGCCTCTCCGGCGGGGTGGCGCAGCCGGCGGCGGCCTCGTCCCAGCGCACCGCCCGCGGCAAGGCCGCCAGCTCGGCATCGTTGATCGGCCCGGAGACGACCACCCGGCGCAGGGATGGGCTGGCCAGGACCGGCTCCCGGAAGACCGTGTGCAGGTGTCGGTCGGTCACGAGCGCCGCCGGCCGGCAGTCGCCCAGGAGATAGCCGAGCTTGTCGCTCTTGGTGAGCGGGTTGACGATGCACGCCACGGCGTTCGCCTTGAGGGCGGCCCAGAAGGCGACGACGGTCTCGACGGTGTTGTCGGCGAAGATCATCACCCGGTCGCCCCGCGCGACCCCGGCCGCCGCCAGGTGATGGGCGAGGGCGTCGGAGCGCGCCTCGATCTCGCCATAGGTGATGCGTCGCTTGCCGCAGACCAGGGCGACCTTCTCGCCGAGCCGGCCGGCGGAATGGGTGAGATAGTCGTGCAGGAGGGGGACGGGGCCATGCATCACGCGAAGACCTCGGATCGGTGCGTGTGATCGATATCGACGCTGAGCGTCACGGTGCGATCCGCTTCGGGGCGATTCGCGACGAACTGCTGGTGCAGGAGCTGGGTCGAGAGCACGCCGACCAGCGCCATGTTGTCGGAATTGGACAGATCGCCGTCCCCGGCATGGGTCCGGGCCTTGCCGAGCAGGCCGGCGACCGATTTCGGGTCGAAGATGTTCGCCTCGCGCAGGGCCGTCTCCGAAAGGGCCTCGGCGACATAGGCGGGGGCGGCGTCGGCAATGAAGCACAGCGCGTTCGGCGCCCGGAACGGCTGCTTCGTGCGGGTGACGATCTCGGGCGGCAGCACCGGCGCCGCCACGCGCTTGAGCACGTGCTTCTCGTCCAGCACGCGCAGCTTGTAGGCGGGAGGCAGCGAGTTGGCGAGCCTGACCACCTCCTCGTCCAGGAAGGGGAAGCGTCCCTCGACGGAGTGCGCCATCAGCATCCGGTCCCCCTGGGACGACAGGAGGTAGCCCGACAGCAGCGTCCGGATCTCCAGATACTGGTCCTGCGCCAGCGGGCTCCAGCGCGGGAACTCGGCGGGCAGGCGGCCGAGCAGCTCGGACACCGCGTCCCGGCGCGCGGACTCGGCCTGCATGTCCCTGGAGAACAGGCGCTTGACGGCGCTCGTGGTGCGCCAGCGCGGACCATGCGCGAAGCCGGGCATGTCGCAGGCCTCGAGGTCGCGCCCGAAGAACTGGCGCGCCATCGCCTGCTGGCGGACCGGCGAGCGGGTGAGGTAGGGATAGAGCCGCTCCAGGAGCCGCGCTCGGCGGGCCGAGCCGGGCTGCCGGCCCCAGAAGCGGCGGACCTTGCCCTCGCGGAACAGGTCGTAGCCCGCGAACATCTCGTCGGCGCCTTCGCCGGTCAGCACGACCTTGATGCCCCGGGCGCGCACCAGCTTGGAGAGGAGGAACAGCGGCGCGGGTGCCGTGCGCAGGATCGGGCGCTCGGTGTGGCGGACCACCTGCGGCAGGGCCTCGGCGATGTCCTGGCGCGTGACCACCAGCTCGTGGTGCTCGCTGCCGGTGGCACCGGCCATCAGGCGCTGGAAATGGGTCTCGTCATATTCGGCGTCGGCGAAGCGCAGCGAGAAGGTCTGGAAGCGCTCGCCGGCAAGGCGGCTGCCGAGCGCCGCAACCAGCGAGCTGTCCAGGCCGCCCGACAGGTAGCTGCCCACCGGAACGTCGGAGCGCACCATGCGCAGCGCCGTCGCCGCCTCCAGCGCATCGCGCACCGCCCGCACGGCATCCTCGCAGGAGCCGGTGAACGCGCCGGCCGGCTCGGAGAGCTCCGGGTAGCTCGGCCGATAATAGGCCCATTCCCGGCTGGTCCCGTTCTCATAGACGCGGACATGACCCGGCGGGATTTCCTCGATCCCCTGGAAGATTCCCTGCGGCGGCACCACCGTCCAGAACGTGAAGGTCTGGTCGAGGCCGGCCGGATCGAAGGCGCGGGGGATCGCCGCGTCCGCCGCGAAGATCGCCTTCACCTCGCTGGCGAAATAGAGGCGGCCGGCATGCTCGCAGACATGCAGCGGGCAGATGCCGGTCCGGTCGCGCGACAGCGTGAGCCGGCGGGCGGTCGCGTCCCAGATCGCCAGGGCCCACTGCCCGCGCAGGCGCTCGAAGGCCGTCTTGCCCCAGGCGCGATAGGCATGGACGATGACCTCGGTGTCGCTGCGGGTGCGGAAGCGGTGGCCGAGGGCGACGAGTTGGTCGCGCAGCTCGACATAGTTGAAGATCTCGCCGTTGAACACGATCCAGGTCGCGCCGTCCGTGTCGGCGAGCGGCTGTTGGCCGCCCGCCAGGTCGATGATCGACAGGCGGGCATGGGCGAGGCCGGCGTGCTCGTCGCGATAGAGCCCCTGCTCGTCCGGCCCGCGATGGGCCAGCGCGCCTGCCATGCGCAGCAGCGCCTGCCGCGACGGACGCGCCGCGGCAGGGCTCAGCGCTAGGATTCCAGCGATGCCGCACATGCCGCCTGGTCCTCGATCGATGGGGTGACGGGCAGCGGCCGCGCATGCAGGTAGCGCGCCGCGCGGCGCTTGGCGTTGATGTCGTTGAAGACCCTCTGCACCTGGTCCGGGGTGAGATCGGTCGCCGCCGCGACCTCGTCGACGGGAACGCCGTGGTTGGCGGCGTAGAGGCACAGATCCATCAGCCGATAGGGCAGGGCGAAATAGAACTCCTCCTGGCTCTGCGGCATGGAGAAGGTGTCCGTCGTCGGTGGTCTTCGCCGGATCTCCTCGTCGACGCCGAGATGCTCCGCCAACTGGTAGACCTGGGTCTTGTAGAGATGGGCGATCGGGATCACGTCCGCCGTCCCGTCGCCCTGCTTCACGAAGAAGCCCTGGTCGAACTCCAGCAGGTTCGGGGTGCCGACCACCGCATGGTTCAGCCGGTCGGCGTGATAGTATTCCGTCATCTTGCGCACGCGCTGCTTGTAGTTGGTCGCGGCGACGATCTGCAGATAGGCGGCGGGCGGCAGGCGCACCGTCCGCGACCCGCCATCCGGGCTCTGGACGGTGAGGCGGGTGATGTTGAGGCCGGCGCTCGCCAGGACGGAGGGGAGCACCAGCTTGCATTTCCAGCCGTCGCCGTAGTCGGGCACGACGGTCCGGATGGCCTCGACCTGCCGGCGGTAGCAGCCGAGCCCGGCGAGGGCGTCCGTGATGTCCTCCAGCACGGCGTCGATGCCCAGCTGCGCGGCAATGGCGCGGCCGAGCCGCAGGGAGTCGTCGGAGGAATGGCGCTCCGGCATGAACAGGCCCAGCACCTTGTCCGGTCCGAAGGCGCGCGCGCACAGCGCCGCGACCACCGAGCTGTCGATGCCGCCGGACAGGCCGACGACGGCCCCGCGCCGCCGCAGGGTGCCGAGGACCTGCCGGCGCAGGGCCTCGACGATCCGCTCGACCTCGGCGGCGGCATCGAGCTTCAGCGCGTCCCGGTGGAAGCGCGGCCCTATCGGGCTGAAGCGCGGCGGCGCCGAATGCATCTGGGCTTGAGGAACTGGCATGGGCCGAGGGCGTCCTGCGTGAGGGGCGATGAGGGTCAGGCTCCGGCGACGAGGCCGCCGTCGGCGAGGTCGGGCGCAGGCGGCGTCTCCTCCCGCCTGCGCGGCTGCGGCGAGGCGAGGCTCCGCCTCACCGCCTTCTCGATCAGGGGATGGTTCGTGGCCAGGTGCGGCTCCATCACCAGGTCGGTGTGGCCGCCCGCGATCGGGACGATGTCCAGGCCGGCGAGGGCC
Source organism: Labrys sp. Lb11 (assembly GCF_057554225.1). NCBI lineage: Bacteria > Pseudomonadati > Pseudomonadota > Alphaproteobacteria > Hyphomicrobiales > Xanthobacteraceae > Labrys > Labrys sp. Lb11. The sequence continues at coordinate 190,290 of NZ_BAAJOT010000008.1, read as the reverse complement.
TTGTCCCATCCGAGAGCCTGCGGCATGCCCTTGCGGGCACAACGGAACAGGGTGCCGGAGAGAGGCAGCGTCGGCTTCGGGGCGGCCAGCCAGGCGAAGAAGGCCTTCGCCCGCAGCACTTCCTGCAGTTCCAGCTTGATCCTGAAGCAGGTGGCGTTGAACTGCCCCTTGGCGTGGCGGTCGACCCAGCCCGCAAGGCGCGCCTGGCAGCCGAGAGCGACGGTGACCTTTGCCAGGGCGCGGCAGGCCATCCTGGTGGCGGTGACGCGATTGGAGCGGATGCGGTAGACCGTGCGGACCACCGTTTCCAGATAGGCGCTACGCTCCCCGAGCAGGCTGGTGTCGAGGAGGCCCAGGAACCGGATGGGGCGCCCGGCCGCCAGCAGCAGCGCCGCGACCTCGAAGGCGACGGCGCCGCCGAGGGAATGGCCGAGCAGCAGCACGGGGCCGCCGGGCTGATGGCGAAGCACCTGGGCGAGCCCGGCCGTCGCCATGGCGGCGAGCGTGTCCTGCCCGCTGAGGATCAACTGGAGGTTGGGGTAGCGGATCGGAACCACCCGCGCCACCCTGCCGAGGCCGGTCGCGAAGGCCGCCATGCTGGGGCCGTAGCCGACCGAGCCCGGGAACAGGAAGAGGATGGGGGGCTCGTCGGCCGGCGGGGGCTCGACGGCCCGGTCCGTTTTGTCGACGGCCGTCGCGACCTGGCGAAGCGATGCCGCGCCCCCGGCCTCGGCGGCAGCCGACACCGCTTGCGGGAAGGCGCGCTCCTCCGCCCCCATGGCCGAAAGCCCGGCCTTCCCGCCCGGTTCGAGAGGGGGCTCGGCGATCATCGGCGGCCCCGGGACCTGATCCGGGGCGTCGGGGGCACGAAGGGCGACGGTCGGTTGGCAATCCGTCGGCAAATCCTGATCCACAGTTGCTGGTTGGAGATGCGCTTGGGCCATGGGACACCCACGCTGAGGGTCGCCGACCTTTATCGCCGCCGGCAGTTTCCCTTGCATCATCCATTCGAAGGATGCGCTCGCTTTCCGTTCCGGCATGCAAGCTTCCCCCGCAAGGGAAGCCGGAGGGGACAAGTCCCGCCCGCCCGCTCCGGCGAGGCTCGGTGGCCGGAATTGGCATGTTCCTCCGTGTCGGCAAGGCTCCGCAGCTGCGGAGGGATCGTCGGCCGCCCGTCGGCCCGGGCCCTCGGACCGGCACTCCGCGGCGTGCCGCCCCGGCTGCGGGGCGGCGTGGACCGGGTGGGGCAAGGAGCCCGGCTCGCCTCAGGCGGTTTCGGCGGACGATGGCTTGCGGGCTACGACGATGACATGTTGGGCCAGCCATGCCGGCGCCCTGAGTGTCCTGCACAAGGTCTCCACCGGCTGAATCAGGGCTTCGCAGAGCCTTGGCAGAAAATGCCCGGGCCTGGGAAGGTAGCCGTAGGCGTGAACGGCCTCGATGCTGAAGCCGGAGGCGCGCAGGAGCCTGGCAAAGGCCGCCGGACTCGCCGTGTGCGCCACCGTCCTGCCCGTGAGAACGTTGACAAGCCTGTAGAACAGTCCCGCCGGCGAGGTCGAGGTCATGTGGATGTCGCATATCAGGACGCCGTCGGGGCGCAGGTGCTGATGGATGGACCGCAGGGCCTCCCGCCTGAGCGAGTCCTGAGCATTGAGGAAGAAGCGGAAGGCCGTCGCCACGTCGAACGTCCTGTCGAGGTGTTGTCTCGTGAGATCCACCAGGAACAGCTCGACATTGGCGCGCGGCTGTACGCATGCCAGCATGGCTTCCGAGACATCGACACCGACGGCCGTGCCGAAGAGGCCGGCGGACACGCTCAGGATACGCCCTGTTCCGCATGCAAAATCGAGGCAGCTTCTGTCCCGCCCTCCGACCCGCTTCAGAATTTTCTCCAGCAGGGGCCGTTCGATTTTTGCCCAGAGAGCGGCATAGTACCCCGTTTGGTACGTCTTGTTGTAGTGTGCGCCATAGCCGTCCGACTGGTGGCACGTGCGGTAATCATAGTCGTGCGGATCACCGGCTCGCGGCAGGCGTCGCGTCATGGGGATTGCCGCGGGGGCTGCCTCGGCTTCGCCCGGATTGCTTCCCCGCCATGCCGGCCGCGCCGCGTGCGGCGGAGAAGACGATGGCACCCGGGCCGGAGCCCACCCTCGGGCTCGCGCAAGCTCTTTCGCTTCGTTCATGGTCGGTTGCCTTTCCAATCGGATGGGTGGTGCCGGCGCTCCTTGCCGGCCCGCTTGCGGAAGCGTCGGCGGCGTCATTTCGGCGCACGCTCCGGGCGGGTGACCCGCGGCGGCATCGAGCCGGCCGGATGGAACGCACGGCTGGTGGAGCGCCCCTCCTGCGTGCGAGATGCGGGCGCGGGTTCGGTGTTCGCCGGCCGGGGCGTGACGATCCCGCCCAGCGTTGCCGGGGATGTTCGGGCTCGGCGCCGGCGAACAGCGCAGCTCGTCGTCGGGCTGCGCGTCGCCGCTGTTGACGGGCGCCGGCTCGGCCCTCTGCCGTTCGTGGCCTGGGATGGGCAGCAGAAGGGTGACGGCCCGGCCGCCTGCATGTTCCAGCAGAGCGCGGACGGCATGAATCCTCCAGGCACCGGACGTCGCCGCGTGGGCGATGCCCGCAAATGCCCCCCAAGCGTCGCAGGATAGGGCGTCATCCGGCGGCCGCATCATGCAAATGAAGGGCGCGGATCCCTCGGAACTGAGCTATTTCGGAACGTTTCACGAACAAAGGGAGGTTCGCCGTGGGCATTGGCGACCTGTCGCTTGCGGCTGCCTTGAAGTCCGGGCGCCTTGAGGAGTTCATCCGGCAGGAAGAGGCGCGCGGCGTCCGGGCCATCGAGCGGGCCGATTGGGAGGCCGCCCTCGCCAAGCTGCTTCAAGATCCCAAGCAGATCGGCAATCCACCGCAAGTTCCGACAAGAAACAAGAGTTCGACGAATAAGATTCGATAGGTTTTGCTATTTTTAGTCAAAAATTTGTCATATAAAGGGACAGGCGAAGTATCAGAGCGGACCATTTCATGAAAGAACCTGGCGTTTCGACCGATGACCCTATGGCAACAGATCGGTTGGCTGTGACCGCAAGTGGGCAGAATTGTACCAAATTTTACACGATCGGTTGCGGCATGGCGGCTGGTTGCTGCGAGTGACGCCCATACCGTCATGGTTGTTTGTAATTCTTCCCGGTATAATTCCGAGATTTATTCCAACGACTTGTAATAAAATTTCCCGCATGCACGGAGTATTTGACTATCATCTGTCGTATACCAGTTTGGTTTCGTCGTATTTTATTGAATGATCTTTGATGTATTCGAAGGTAATTCAATCAGACGTGTGATATCCCTGTTCATGCGCCATGCGGTCTTATAGGTTACCCCCAGGATTTGTTGCAGATTTCGGATTGAGATATTGCCGCCAGTGCTGATTATAATAAAGATGAGGTAGAACCATACCCGAAGGGGAGTTTGGCTGTTTTCCAGAATCGTTCCTGTGCATGGGTAGAAATGATGTCCGCAATTGGTGCAAACAAAAGCACGTCGCCCTGTAATTTTGTGAAAAATTTCTTTGCGATGGCATGATTCGCAAACAAAATTATCCTTAATTCGCAGCTTCATGATTTGATCTAAGCAGGAGTTATCGTTCGGGAAGCGATCAAAAAACTGTCGGACGGAGATTTTATCGATGGTCATGATAGCCTCCCTTCTCCGTTTTCTCGTGTCTTGTACATTCCTTGCTTCACGGGGATAGTTTCTTAAAAATTCTTTGACAGGCACTGTGTCAAGTGAATATATTTGCTGGCAAAATTGGTCGTCGAAAATCGGTGCCAACATGCAGCGGGAGGGACGGGCGCCCCCTTCTGATGCACGGTATTGCGACGTTTGAGGATGGTAACAATGGGTATCGAGATCATTCGGGGCGCCGGTTTTTCTTTATTTTCTGACGGTCCGGACATTGAGGGCCTGGATTGTCTGGACGACAATGCCGATATGGAGGCTGGTCGCCGGCCTTCGTCGCCGACGACGATTGCGATCATCGAAAAGCGCCCCATGGCTGGGGAGTGCCTGTCCCGGTCGATCTGCGAAATCGAGCCGGGCTACGCGGTCTATGTTTATTCGAGTCTTCGGGCGTGGCATCAATCGGCGGCCTTTTCCCGTTCCTCGCTGGTTCTTCTCTGCGCGTCACGCACCGGCAGCACCGAGGCTGAGGCGGTCGAGCTCGAGCGAGAGTTGGATCTGCTGCGGCTTCTCGGCGTCCAGGTCCCGACCGCCGTTCTCGCGGATTGCGAGGATGCGAGCTACATATCGAGGCTGATCGAGCGCGGCGTCCGTTGCTACATCTCCAGCAATCTCTCTGTCTATATGGCCGTGAGGTCCATGCAGTTTGCGATCGATGGTGGGATTTCCATTCCGTCCGCCAGCCTCCTGTCCATCCTGAAGTCGCAAATGTCTTCGAAGGTGCTGGGTATCGACGATGAACTTGACTCGTTTACCTCCCGGCAAAGAGAAATAATCAAGGCTATACAGCAGGGTAAGCAGAATAAAGAGATCGCTCACGATCTTAGCATGAGTGAAGGTACCGTCAAGGTTCATGTGCACAATATCATGCGCAAGCTCAAGGCCAAGAACAGGACGGAAGTTGCCATTCGCCTGAAAGGCGGCGTTTTCGACTGACGTCATCGGGTTTGCTGCGAGCATCCGAGCGCCCCTCCGGTCCGACTGGCCGGAACGCGGGGCGTCTTGGTGTGTGATGTCATGAGCCGATGCTGACACCGTGGGCGGCTCCATCCGCATGGCGTGCGTGGCTCTCGGCCCCAGCCGGAGACGTGCCGCCTGTTTGCCCGGGGGCGAAATGAGCGGAGCGCCTGTTCGGGCCTCGGCGATGTCGCGAGGCATCCCCGCCAGGCCGCCGTCCCGGGCCTGCGATACCGGCATGCCGGCGGCGGCGCGGCGCACCATCTCCGGTCATGGCCCTGCCGGAAGCAGCGGGCGGATGCGGCGGCTGGAGCAAAGCGTGTTTTGGTCGAAACCGCTTTGCTCCAGCTCCTCGTTTCGACCGGTCTTTGCGACTCGACGCAATCCGTCAAATCGCAAAGCGCTCCAGGGCGCGCGCTCGGATATGGTTTGGAAGCGAGATGAGGCCAAAAGCGCTCGCGTCTCGCCCGAAACCATATCCGATCACACGCCCTGGACCTCGCCCGGGTTCGGGGCCGACCCTGCCCTGGTCGGAACATGGGCGGGCAGGAACGGCGCCAGCAGGCCGGGGACCAGCTGCAGGCGGCGATGGATGACGATCGCCATGCCGATGTTCCAGGCGGCTTGCGTTGCGACCGTGACCACGGCCGCGCCGACCGCCCCGGAGGAGCCGATGACCAGGGCGCAGCCGCCGACATTCGCCGCCGCGCCGGCCGACAGCAGCAGGGCGGCCATCTTCTCGTGACCGACCATGGTCATGAGAGTCTGCTGCGGTCCGTTCGCGGCTGCGAACAGCCGGCCGACCACCAGGATGCAGATCAGCGGGACGCCGCCCGCGAAGTCCTTGCCGAACCAGTGCAGCAGAGGTCCGGCCATCAGCAGCAGCGGTATCCCGAGCCCGGCCGCTCCCAGCAGGGTGAGGACGGCCGACCGGGTGAACAGGGCCTGCAGGCCGGCCCTGTCTCCCCGGGCGTAGAGATCGGACACGGTCGGAGCGAACATGGTGTTCACCGCGACCTGGGGCAGGGCGACGAGCGCGGCCATGTTGAAGGCCAGGGCGAAAACGCCGGCGCCCTTGGCGTCTCCGCTCATGCCGAGCATGATCACGCCGGCCCGGTTCATCAGGATGTCGGCTCCGGCAAAGATCATCAGCGGCAGGACCGACGGCAGCCAGTCCGACGGGGCATAGGCCGGTTCGGCCATTCGGATCCGGGGCGGCATCAGCCGGCGGGCCAGGACGATGACGAGGACGAGCGTCAGGGCCGAGCTGATCAGCAGGGCTCCCATCGCCAGGGTGGCGTCGCGCGGCCACAGGTTCCACCAGGCGACCGCGACGACGATGACCATGAACAGTCCGTCCCTGACGACGCGTTCGGGCGCCAGCGCCGTGACCACGCCGCCGAAGGTCCGCAGCATCGACATGCCGATCATGTAGAGCGCAACCAGCGGCACCGTGGCGATGCCGATGAGGAAGGTGTTGGAAAGCTCGATGTCCAGGGGCTCGGGCCAGCCCAGCACGATCACGGCGCTGGCGAGGGCGGCGGCCACCGACACCGCGAGCACCCGCCGGCAGGCATAGCTGATGACGCCGCGCGCGAGCGGCCAGTTCTCCTTGGCCTGGTAGGCGGGCACGAAGCGCATCAGCGACACGTTGAAGCCCAGGGTCGCGGCGTAGGCCAGCAGGGAAGCCCAGACGAGGACGTAGGAGTAGACGCCGTAGCTGTCGGCGCCGATGCAGCGGGCGATGACGAGCTGGGTCAGGTAGGTCAGGCCGGCGCCGACGATATAGATCAGGAAGGCGACGAGGCTGGCCCGGGTGAGGCGCCGGCTGAGGGCCTCCCTCTCGGGCTGGGCCGGCTCCAGGGCGTCGCCGCCCCGACCGCTGGGCCCGCTCTCTTCGTCGACGGGCGGGATGCGGCCGAGCCGGCCCGCGACGCCGCGGCGGTCGCGTTCATCGGCCTCCCCGAAGGCCGGCTCCGACGTTCTCGGCTGAGTGTCGCCGTCGATCGACCGCGAGCGGGTCGATGCGCGCACCGGCTGCACAGTTGCGCGCTCAGGTCCCAGGACCAGGCTCGGTCCGGACGTCGGATTGCCGATCTTCATCGATTTACCTGTGAGGCATGCGGCGCCTGGGCGGCGGACGGAGGGGGATGCAACCACGTCGCGTCATGGGAAAAAGGGCCGGACTGGGACTTGCGATCCTGGGTTCTCCGCTCCAGCGCCGGCAAGACCTTGAGCACCACCCGATCGACGACATCGGCCAGCTCCTGGCGATCGAGGTTGCTGACATCCATGATCGGCCAGTTCGCCTGGTGCACCAGCGCGGCGACCTCGTCGGTGATGTCGGCCTGTTTCAGGCTGTCTTCGACATGCAGGTCCAGAAGGCGTCCGAGCAGCCGCTGCGCCTCGTGGCGCGCGACGAGGCGGGGCCTTAGCGCTTCCTTGGGCACCTGCAGGCGAATGAGCAGATCCGGCTTCGGCAGCAGGGCGAGGCAGGCGCGCACCGTGTCGGGGGCCGAGTTCCGCGCCAGCAGCGCGAGGGAGCACAGGGCCTGGACGAACCCCTCCTCGAACACGAAGACGGCGCCCGACCCCCGGGCCTCGGTCCAGGCCTGGGCGAGATGGACAAGGTCGATCCTCAGGCGCACCGACCAGAGCATGCTCTTCGGCTTGATGGCGTTCAGGAGCGAGGATGCGATCTCGGCTTCCCGGGAATCGGCGAACAGGGTGGCGGCCGCGGTGGAGATTTTCGTCAGGATCCGGCTGAGGGGGTGGCGGATCTCCGGGCCGGACGTGAAGGGCGGATGATGCGCCAGCCGGGCGCCGTCCACCTTCCTGACCGCGATCCCCCGCTCCGCCAGGGCGAGCCCCAGCGCGCGGCCGAGCGTACTCTTGCCGGCTGCCGGTGGACCGACGAGTTCGATGATCATTGCACTCTCTCCAAGATGCGGGGGAGATCCCGCCGCCGGCGGGATGTGACTGGGTCGGGCGGAGGCCTTCCGCGTCAGGTCCTCAGCACATGCTCCGCGTCGTCGCCTCGGCGGTCGCGGAGATGTCGCCTGAGGTTGACCCGTGTCAGAACGGCGTTGAAGCGGGCGGTGCTGCCGAGCTCGGAGGAGGTCCCCGACGTCAGGACCTGCAGGCCGGAGAGCGCCACGTCGCGGCTGGTGCTCGCCCAGCGCACCGCAAACAGAACCTCGTCCACCTGCGCCGCCAGCAGCCGCGTCTCCGGGGCCCCGAGAGCGGTGGGACCGTCGATGATGATGCAGTCGTAGATCTCGCGCAGCTGGCGCAGCAGCGCCGAAGCCTGCCTGCCGGCCAGGGCCGAGGGAAGGCCGGAATGGAACCGCGGCGCGGGCAGATAGTCGAGCCCGAGCGAGGGAATGCGGCCGATGGCGTCCGTGGCCGGACGGCCTCGCGACAGCACGTCGGCGAGATCGGCGGCCGGCGGGACGCGCGTCTCGGCCATGCCGGTCGGCGCGCGCGGACCGAGCTCGATGAGCAGCGCGCGCCAGCCCAGCTGCGCCGCCGCCACGCTCAGGCTCAGCGCGAGCTCCGTCTTGCCTTCGCCGGGGAGGGCCGAGCTTACCAGGACCATGCTCGAGGTCCGGTGCGGAGAGGGCAGGGGCAGGGTCGCCACCAGCACTGCGCGAATCGCCTTGGCATAGGGCGTGGCCGGGCGATCGACGAGATGGCGATACAGGTTGGCCTTCTGACGGCGCGGCGCGTTCGGCACCAGGCCGGCGCAGGGGATGCCGAGCGCCTCCGCCACCTCCTTGCGTGTACGCAGGCGCCTGTCGAGGCTGTCGAGGCCGACGGCGAGCATGCAACCGGCGATGCCGAACGCGACCAGCGCCGGCGGGATCAGGAACAGAGGATGGAGCGAGGTCGGCCACACCGGCGGGGCGGCCAGGGCAAGGACCTGCACGTCCGAGCCGCCGAGCTGAAGCCGCTCGTTGGTGTCCTGCTGGCGGCGCAGCAGCGTGTCGAGCAGCTGCGACGCCGCCGAGGCCTGCTGCTCGAGCGCCCGCAGGCCCGACTGCTGCGCGGCGATCGTGGCCCCCGACGTCTTGAGCAGGTCCATTCGCTCCTCGATCGAACGGACCTGGGCCTGATCGGCGCGGCCTTCGCCGTCGAGCTGCTGCAGCGCGCGATCGATCTCCTGGTCGACGGAGCGGCGCAGCTCGGCCTGCTGGCTGCTGCCGGCCGCACCCGCTTCGAGACGGACGAGCTTCGACAGGGTCGGGGAGCCGATGACGTCCGCCAAGGCCTGCGAGGCCGCGCCGGCGCGGCGCATCTCGCGGATCTTGGCAAGATGCGCCTGGGCGGCGGCGGCATCCGCCTTGGCGGTAGAGAGCTGCCAGCTCGTCTGCGCGATCTGCCGGTTGATCTCGTCGGCGGCTCCGACGGCGACGCCGCCATGGGCGACCCGGTAGGTCTGGACCGCCTCCTCGGCACGCGCCATCTCCTGCTGCACCTCCGGGATGCGCTGGTCCAGCCATTTCAGGGTCCGGGCGGCCTCCGCCCGCCGCTGCTCGGTCTGCGCCTCGGCATAGAGGCGGACCACCGCGTTCGCCACCGCCGCCGCCTTCCGGGGATTGGAATCCGGATAGGCCACGGTGATGACGCCGGAGCGGCGTTCCTGATGGACGTTCAGGACCTGCTGCAGCCTGACCAGTTCCTTGGTTTCCCGCCTGGCGGTCTCGGCATCGGCGCCGGTGACCGGATCGCGCCGGACGAGGTCGGCGAGGCGCGAGAAGGCGGCGAGGATCTCGGCGCGCAGGGTCTGCGTCCATGACGGCGGACCCGCGGCCGCCGGCGGATTCACGTCGGGATCACCCGCCAGGGAGGTCAGGACGGTCCGCAGGTAGGATTCGGAGGTGAGCATCGTCAGGTGATTGTCCATGGCCGCTTCTTCCATGGCCTGCGAGCTCGTCGCGGCGTTGCCGCTCTGGAACGTCCTGAGGTCCACCGCGATCTGCGCCGTTGCGGTGTAGGTCGGCGGCATCATCGCGGCGGCCAGCCCTGCCACGCCCAGCCCCAGGAGCATCGCGCTCAGGACCAGCCCCTTGCGCCGGCGCAGCGCCTGCACGATCCGCCGAAAGGACAGCGCGGCCTCGGCCTCGCCGCTGCCTGGCCGGGAGGCTTCGAATCGCGGGTCGCTCGGCAGCGACTCGACACGTGGGGCAACCCGGATGATTTCCATTCTCGTATCTGCTCTTGCTTGGGGGTTACAGCTCCGCCACCTTCGGCTCCGGCGCGACTGCCCGCGCCGGCACGTCGCTTGCGACCCAGGCGTCAAGCCAGGCCTGAAGCATCAGGGCCGCCCACAGTTCTCGTGTCCTGTCGTGCCGTCCGCCGAGATGCTCGTGCCAGCGGGCCTGGACCCGGTCGGCATCCAGCAGGCCCTGCCGCCGCAGGCGCGCTCCGTCGAGGAGGTCGCCGGCCCAGGATCGCAAGGGGCCCCGCAGCCATGCGGCGATGGGCACGTCGAAGCCCTGCTTCGGCCGCTCGAACATCGCCTTCGGCACATAGCGGGCGAGCACCTGCCGCAGGATCCATTTGCCCCGGCCATGCCTGATCTTGGCGGCGGCGGGCAGTCGCCACGAGAACTCGACGACCCGGTGGTCGAGCAGGGGGCAGCGGGCCTCCAGGCTCGTCGCCATGCTGGCCCGGTCGAGCTTGACCAAGATGTCGTCCGGCAGGTAGCCGGTCATGTCCCGGTAGATCATGCGCGAAACCAGGTCGCCGAGCGGCGGCACGCTCTCCGGCGCCGGCCCGCCGGCGTTCAGCGCCGCGAGGGGGCCGGGCAGGGCGGTGAGCCGGTCATAGATCGCATCCTGGTCGGGGCTGTCGAGGAGCAGGCCGAGCCGTGCCAGGCCGTCGCCGCGCAAGGATCGCCGCAGCCCCGCGGGCATCGGCAGCCGGTTCAGATAGCCCCTTTCCGCCGCCCGCCCCGCCAGCCGGACGGCCGACGCCACCATCCCGCGCAGGGCGGGGGAGAGAGCGAGCACGGGGCCGAGCCGCGCCGGGGCGACGTGCCGGTTGTATCCGGCGAAACACTCGTCGCCGCCGTCGCCGGAGAGGGCCACCGTGACGTGCTGGCGGGCGAGCCGGGCAACCAGCAGGGTGGGGATCTGCGACTCGTCGGCGAAGGGCTCGTCCCAGATCCGCGGCAGGTCCGGGATCACGTCCCGCGCGCCGTCGGCGGTCAGGTGCAGCTCGGTGTGCTCGGTGCCGAGATGGCCGGCCACCCGCCTGGCGTCGGACGATTCGTCATAGCCGTCCTCGCCGAAGCCGATGGTGAAGGTTCGCACCGGTCGGCTCGACTGGGCCTGCATCAGGGCGACGACGGTGGAGGAATCGATGCCCCCGGACAGGAAGGCGCCGAGGGGAACGTCCGCCACCATTCGCTCGCGCACGGTCTGGCGCAGCAGCCGGTCGAGCTCGCCGACCAGGCGCTCGTCGCTCAGCGCCAGCGGCCGGCGGCGGCCGGCCTCGGCCGCTTCCGCCACCGACCACCACGGCCGGACCCTGTCTCGCAGCGCCTCGCCGCGGGCGAGATCGGCGACGTCCGTCGCCCGGATGGAGAGCATGCAGCCCGGCGGCAGCTTGACGACGTCGCGCAGGATGCAGTGCCGGTCCGGCACCCACCCCCGCGCCATCATCGCGGCGACGGCCCGCGGATCCACCTCCGGCCGGAAGCCCGGCACGGCCAGGATGGCCTTGAGCTCGGAGGCGAAGACCAGGGCGCCGGCGACAATCGCCATGTAGAGCGGCTTCTTGCCCATCCTGTCCCGGGCGAGATGCAGGACCCGCGCCTCGCGGTCCCAGACGCCGATGGCGAACATGCCGGCGGCGCGGCGAAGCGCCGCTTCCAGGCCCCAGCTTTCGATGGCGGCGAGCATGACCTCGGTGTCGCTGCCGCCCTGCATGCGGTGGCCCAGGCCCTCCAGCTCGCGGCGCAGGCCCTGGAAGTTGTAGATCTCGCCGTTGAAGGTGATGGCGAGCCGCCCGCCATGGGAGAGCATCGGCTGGTGGCCGGCCTCGGAGAGATCGATGATGGCGAGGCGCCGATGGCCGAGCGCCACGCCGGCCTCGCGGTCCATCCAGAAGCCGTCCCCGTCCGGGCCGCGATGGCGCAGGGACGAGGTCATCGGCCGCACGGTCAGCAGTCGCGCCGGATCGGGAGCGCGCGAGGAGAGAAGAATTCCGGCGATGCCGCACATCAGCTCAACTCCGGTTGCCGACGAGCATCGGCCGTGCGCGTTCGAACCCCGCGACGAGGCAGAGCACGAGGGCGAACCAGACGATGGGATGGCGGATGATGAAATGGGTGATGCTGAAGAAGGCGAGCGCGGCGACCATGGCGGCGAGCACGTCGAGCCGCGCCTTGAGGACGAGGACGAAGATCCCGCCCAGCAGCCAGAGCACCGCCGCGACCGCGAGGACGCCGCCCTCCGTGAACAGGTCCAGCAGGGTGTTGTGCGCTTCGAAGGACAGCATGAACGGGCGGTTGTATTCCTGGGGCGGGTAGAGGTGCGGGCCGGGGCCCAGCCCCACCACCCCCGACTCCAGGCCGCGCCGCACCGCCTGCGACCAGAGAGCGAAGCGCAGGTTCGCCTCGTCCACCGTGCCCTGGCCGCCGCCGTCCTTGGCCTGCTCCAGGGCGAGGGCCTTGGCGTCGGCAGCCACGGTCAGGGTATAGGGCGCAAGCGCGAGCGCCAGGAGAGGCGAAGCGAGAATGACCATCGCCACGGCGACGGAGCGAAACCGCGCCTGCCTGCCGGCCTCCCACAGCCAGGCCCGCAGGCGCAGCACGAGGAGGAGCACGCAGACCACCAGCGTCGCGAGCGCGAACGTGTCGCTCTTGGTCATCCGGCCGGCGATGACCGGCAGCACGATGCCGAGGAGGCCGAGGATCCGGCCGGGGAGACGGGGCGTGGTCGTCGCCAGATGCAGGGAGAGCGGAACGAGCACGGCGCAATAGAGGGCGAGCTGGTTGGGGTTGGCCGACCAGCCGCGGAAGCGGTCCCAGTCCCAGGAGTCGAGGGAGAACAGGGAGATCCAGGACATGCCCATCGCAATCTGCAGCGCCAGCCACACGCTGCCGAAGCCGACCACGAGCCAGCCGGTATGACGCAGGTTCCGGCTTGCGTTCGGCTCCAGCACGATGAACAGGGTCAGCGCCGCCAGCGGCACATAGGCCTGGGCGTCATGCGCCATGCCGGAAACGTCGGGGCGATCGTCGATCTGGATGCCGACGAAGGCGCCCAGCGCCATAGCGAAGGCGAAGACGGCCCAGAACGTCCCGAGCCGCCTCAGGGCGAAGGACTGGGCCGGCGCCGGCGTGCTGCGGCCGGCGATCAGGCGCCGGGCCATGGCGAGGCAGAGCCAGAGCCCGATGCACAGCTCGCCCGGGCCGAGCGGCGTGCCGGGGAGCCGCAGCAGCGAGGAGCCGGGCAGGAGGATGCCGATCGCCAGCAGCGCATTGCGGATCATTCGGCTGCCCCCTGGCCGAGCATGCCGGTGCCGGCGTCCGCCGCAGCCAACTGCGGCCTCTCGCCCGTCAGCACTTCGCGATAGAGCTCGGCGTAGCGATCGACGATGGTGGTCAGGGCGAACCGGCGCCGGACGAGGTCGACGGACCGCTGGCCCATCCTGCGCGCCGTCTGCCGATCCCGCAGCAGGTCGAGGATGCGGCCGGCGAGGGCCTCGGGGGCGCGCGGCTCCACCAGGTAGCCGTTCCAGGCGTCGGCGACCACGTCGCTGCAGCCGGGCATGCGCGTGGCGACGATCGGCACGCCCGCCAGCCCGGCTTCCATGAGGACGCGCGGAATGCCCTCGCGATATTCGGTCGGGAAGGCGAAGACGTCGGCGAGCATCAGCAGCGCCGGGATGTCGTTGCGGTGTCCGAGGGCGGTCACATAGGGGGAATGACGATCGATCTCGGCCTGATCGACGGCCAGCGGGCCCTCCGTCTGCCGCGACCCGACCAGCAGGAAGCGCACGCCCGGCCGCGCCTCGTGCACGAGCGCCGCGGCCTTGAGCAGGGTGGGAATGCCCTTCTGCCGCGTCAGGCGCGACACGGTGATGACCACCTCGGCGTCGCCGAGGCCGAGCCCCTGGCGCAGCCTCGCCGGGGAGGAGGCGCCGGCGCGGGCCTTGTCGAAGGCCTCGACATCGGCGCCCGAGCCCGGGATCAGGCGATTGAGGCTCCGGCCGAGCAGACGCCGGTCCTCGAAGAAGGTCTGGTCTTCCTCGTTCTGGAACACGGTGGCGGCGCTGCGGCCGGAGGCCAGGCGCTGCAGCGCGCAGTAGACCGGACGCAGCAGCAGGGCCGGGAGCGACCTGGCGGAGAACACCCAGCCCATGCCGTTGATGGTCCGCACCACCGGCACGGCCCTGCCGGCCGCCAGCGGCGCCAGCAGGTTCGGCTTGGTGTCGAAGCTCTGGACCAGATCCGGGCCCGTCGTGGCGACGAGGCGCCTGATCTCGGCCAGGGCGGCCCGGTCGGCTCCCGGACGGATGAAGCGATCGAAGCGATAGCGGCAATAGGGGATGCCGGAGCGCGCGAAGGGGCCGGGATCGCCGGTGCCCGCCGCCGTCAGCCGGAAGCCGCGCTCGCGCAGTGCGAGCAGGAAGGGGATCCTGAGGGCATGATCCTCACCACCGATGCAGAGGATGTGCGGCGCCATACCGTCTCTCCGACGAACCACATCTGCGCCGGGTTGTCCCGGCGCCCACGCGCCCAGCCCTTTTGAAGAAGCCTGCTCTGGTCGGAGCGGCTCAATGGCCGTCGCGAACCGAAGGGGAGCCTATGCAAGGGGAAGGGGACCTGTCCTCATGCATTTGAAGGACGTAGGGAAAGCGGTGCGGGCGGGGCGATCCGCGGCCTCATGCAAACGAAGGAAGACAGTGATTCCGGCCGCTCCTAAATTCGCCTGAACCTGCCGGGAGAACCGGCCGGGCCGGGGAGCGAAACGCCTTCGGCACCGCCCTCCCGGCGTCGGGATCCCGTCACCGCGCCCGCATGTCCGAGGCGCCCGCATCGACGGGCGCTCCCCGTCCTGTCGGGGCGTGAGGCGGTGTGCGGCCGGGCCCGTCGACCCAGGCGGATGAAACCAGATAGAGGAGGCACGAATGCAAGCCGTGATCCAAGCTGGCGGGAGAGGCACGCGCCTGCGCCCCTACACCTCGGTCCTGCCGAAGCCGCTGATGCCGATCGGATCGAGGCCGGTGCTGGAGCTTCTGCTCAAGTGGCTCCGTCGCAACGGCGTCGACGAGGTCTTCATCACCACCGGCTATCTCGGCCACCTCATCCGCAGCTTCTGCGGTGACGGCAAGCAGTGGAACATCAAGATCAACTACACCCAGGAGCTCGAGCCGCTCGGCACCATCGGGCCGCTGTCTCTGCTGCGCGACCAGCTCGATGGCACCTTCCTCGTCCTCAACGGCGATGTCCTGACCGATCTCAGCCTGAACCGGTTCGGGAGCTATCATCGCCAGCATGGCGGCCCGCTGACGATCGCCACCGCCACGCGCGCCACCAAGATGGACTTCGGCGTCATCGAGGACACCGACGGCGAGGTGAGGCAGTTCCGGGAGAAGCCGACGCTGCAGCATCTGGTCAGCATGGGCGTCTACTGCATGAATCGGAGCGTCCTCGACTATATCCCGGCCGGGGTGCCCTTCGGCTTCGACGACCTGGTGTTCCAGATGCTGGATCGGGGGACGCCGGTGCATGTCTTCAAGCACGACGGCATCTGGCTCGACATCGGCCGGGTCGAGGACTTCCACAAGGCGCAGGACGTCGCCTGGGACGAGCAGTCCTTCACCTTCGAAACCGCCGCCGTGGCCTGAAGCCCGGGGCGGCTGGCCTGGGGCCGGCGTCGCAGACGATGCCGGCCCGTCCCGACACTCATACCAAAGGAATTGGTCATGCTCCTGGTCGCTGAGCCCGTCCTGGGCGCGGAGGAGAAAGCAGCCCTGTCGGAAGTCATCGACAGCGGCTGGATCACCATGGGCGATCGGGTCCGTGAGTTCGAGCACGCCTTCGCCAGCCTGCACGGCGCGGAGGACAGTGTCGCCGTCGGCTCCTGCACCGCGGCCCTCCATCTCATCCTGCAGGGGCTCGGCGTCGGCCCGGGCGACGAGGTCCTGGTGCCGGCGCTCACCTTCGTCGCCACCGCCAATAGCGTCCTCTATGTCGGGGCCAGGCCGGTCTTCGTCGACATCGAGTCGGCAGAGCAGCCGCTGATGTCCCTCGCCGATGCCGCGGCCAAATGCACCGCGCGCACCAAGGCGGTCATCCTGGTGCATTTCGCCGGTTACCTGCCGGATCGGGACGCCTGGCGCGCCTTCGCCAGGCGCAAGGGGCTGCTCCTGGTCGAGGACGCGGCGCACGCGGCCGGGCTGGAGCAGGCCGGCACATTCGGCGAGGCGGCGGCCTTCAGCTTCTACGGCAACAAGAACCTGACCACGGCCGAGGGCGGCGCCGTCCTTGCCTCCGATTCCGGACTGCGCGAGGCGATCCGGCGGGCCCGCGGCCACGGCATGACGACCGGCACCTTCCAGCGGGTGGCGAGCCGCACGCGCACCTACGATGTGACCATGCTCGGCTTCAACTATCGCATGGACGAGCTGCGGGCGGCGATCGGGCTGGTGCAGCTCCGGAAGCTGCCGGAGTGGAACGCGATCCGAGGACAGCTCGCCGGCCTCTACCGCGCGGAGCTCGCGGAGCATTGTCCGGATGTCCTCGTGCCGTTCTCGGCGTCCTGGACGACGGTGAATCACATCATGCCGGTCGTCCTGCCCGGCCGCGTCGAGCGGCAGGACGTCGTCGACCGGTTGCGGGCCGGCGACATCCAGACGACGATCCATTATCCGCCGGCCCATCAGCTCACCTTCTATCGCGAACAGTGCCCGGGTGTCCGCCTGCCGCGGACGGAGGACTTCACCGCACGGGAGCTGACCCTGCCCCTGCATCCGCGGATGGACGCGCAGGATGTCAGGCGGGTCGTCCTGGCCCTCGCCCAGGCCGTGGATGCCGGACTGCCTGCGGGGGTGGCCGCATGACGATCCAATCCCTGCCGGACATACCCTCGCGGTCGGACATCACGTCGGCGGCGGCCCGCCGCGCCTTCGATCTCGTCCTGTCGGGCGCAGCGCTGCTTGTCCTCGCGCCGGTGCTGGCCTTGATCGCGCTGGCCGTCGTCCTGGAGAGCGGCCGGCCGGTGCTGTTCTCCCAGCTGAGGCTCGGGCTGCACGGTCGCCCGTTCCGGATGTACAAGTTCCGCAAGTTCCACGTCGCCTGCGACAGCACCGGATGCCCCCTGACCCTCGAGGGGGACGCCCGGCTCACGCGGGTCGGCCGGTTCCTCCTGGCCACGAAGCTCGACGAACTGCCCCAGCTCTGGAACGTCCTGAAGGGGGAGATGTCGATCGTCGGCCCGCGGCCCGAGAGCCTGGCCTTCGCCGATTGCTTCTCGCACGGCTTCGAGCAGGTCCTGCAGTACAAGCCTGGCATTCTCGGGCCGAACCAGATCATTTTTCGCAACGAGAGCCAGTTCTACCCGGACAATTGTGATCCGACACAGTTCTACCGGCAGGTTCTGTTCCCGAAGAAGGCCCGGATCGACCTGGATTATTTCCGGGGCCGGACATTGGGCTCGGATCTCATGTTGGTCGTACGCGGCGTCCTGGCCGTGTGCGGCTGGGTACCGTCGTCGCGCGCCATGACGGCCGGCGCGGACGATCGGACGGGCAAGACCAAGAGCCGCCAATCCGTGGAGTGATCTCGATGTGGTGCCGTTTGGGGGCGCGATATGCGGTATGACGGGTTGAAGGTCCTGGTGACGGGCGCCGATGGCTTCATCGGATCGCATCTCACCGAGGCGCTGGTTCGCAAGGGCGCGAAAGTCACCGCGCTCGCATTGTACAACTCCTTCGACAGCCATGGCTGGCTGGACGACCTGCCCGAGACCGCCCGGGCCAAGCTCAACCTGGTCCGGGGGGACGTGCGGGATGCGGCGCTGGTCAGCCGCATCGTGCAGAACCAGCAGATCGTCTTCCACCTGGCGGCGCTGATCGCGATTCCGCACTCCTACGCCGCCGCGCAGTCCTATGTGGAGACCAACATCCTCGGCACCCTGAACGTGCTCGAGGCGGCGCGCCAGTACGGCACCGAGCGCGTGGTGCACACCTCGACCAGCGAGGTCTACGGCACCGCGCTCACCATGCCGATCAGCGAGCGGCACCCGCTCCAGGGACAGTCGCCCTATTCGGCCTCGAAGGTCGGCGCCGACATGATGGCCGAGGCCTATGCCCGTTCCTTCGGCCTGCCGGTGGTGATCGTGCGGCCGTTCAACACCTTCGGCCCGCGCCAGAGCGAGCGGGCGATCATCCCGACCATCATCCGCCAGGCGCTCGATCCGGCCTGCGCCGCGATCATGGTCGGGGACACCACGCCGATCCGCGACCTGACCTTCGTCCAGGACACGGCGGCTGCGTTCCTGGCGGCGGGCGGCGCGCCGACGATCGAGTTCGGCAGTCCCTACAATGTCGGCAGCCAGCGGGCCGTCACCATCGCCGACCTGATCAAGCTGGTGCTCGAAATCACCGATTGCCACAAGCCGGTGTTGCAGGAGGAAAAGCGCATGCGCCCGACCAATTCCGAGGTGCGCGCGCTCCTGGCCGACTGCACGCGGTTCCAGACCGAGACGGGCTGGCACGCGCGCGTCGGCTTCAAGGAGGGGCTGGAGCGGACGGTCAACTGGTGGAGCGGACGCCTGGCCTGCGGCAATGTGCGTCGCGAGAAAGACTACATGACATGACGACTGCGGGCCGACGGATGGGAGGAGCCCGCGGAGCGGCCGCAAATCCTTGGGCTCGTCCGGCCATGGCCGGGATGCTGCGGCGCGGCATCCTCGTGGTCGCGCCGAGCGTCGTCGCGGCGCTGCTCCTCGTCCTGATGATGATGCAGGCCCGCGGGCTCTCTGCCCGGGCCGAGACCCTGGCGACGGCGAGGCTGACCCCCGTGGCGGCCATGCCCCTGCCGGCCTATCTCGAGCCGGTCGCGGATCCGGTGTTCGGCACGCCCTTCACGCGCGTCACCGATCCCGGCCAGCCGCTTGGGGCCGGGATGGCCTGCAAGACCGCCTATTGCACGCATCGCTACTCCAGCGCCCAGGCCTGGAACGCCGACCAGACGCTGCTCCTCATCACCAATGGCTGCAGAGGCTATTGCTTCCTCGACGGCCGGACCTACGCGCCGCTGTTCCGCCGCCAGGGATGGAGCGAATGCGAGTGGCATCCCGAGAAGGCCGAGCTCATGGTCTGCGTCGACGGGCAGGCCATCCTGGTCTGGGCGCCGCGGACCAATGCCACCACGACCGTCTACCAGGCGCCGGGGTATCGGTCGCTGCACTTCGGCCCGGGCAAGGGCAATCTCTCCCGGGACGGCCGGCGCCTGGCGGTGCGAGCCGTCGACGACGCGGGCCGCGATGTGGCCTTCGCCTTCGATCTCGCCGCCTCCCGCAAGTTTCCCGACATCGGCATCGCCGCGCTCGCCGGCCGGCCCGGCAGTTGTTCGATCAGTCCCTCCGGCCTCTATGTGCTGTGCACCCAGGAGCTGGGCGACGCCGAGGAGACGCAGCAGACCTATGTGTTCGGCGTCGAGGGCGATCTGGTGCAGAAATGGAGCGAGCATCATCGGCCCGGGCATGGCGACATGGCGATCGATGCAGACGGCAGCGACGTCTATGTCGGCATCAGCAAGTCGGCACCGGATGCCTATCACGTCATCAAGCGGCGGCTTCGCGACGGCGCCGTGACCGACCTTGCGCCCTACGGCGAGGCGCAGCACGCCTCGCTGCGCAATGTCGACCGGCCGGGCTGGGTGTTCGTCACCTATGCCGGGACCGAGGCCGAGCTTGCCGCGCAACCGACCTGGGCGCCGTTCCAGCAGGAGATCGTCGCCCTGCGTCTCGACGGGAGCGGCGAGATCCGGCGCATCGTCCACACGCGGGCCGCGCCGGCGGATTACTGGAGCGAAGCCCATGGTTCGCCGTCCCCCGACGGCTCCCAGGTCATCTGGTCCAGCAACTGGGGCAAGGCGGGCGGTCCGGTATCGGATTATGTCGCCCGGATCGACTGGCCGGACAAGCCCGACACGTCGTGGCGCCGGCCGCTGACGACCGGCGCATTGGACAAGGGAAAGGCGCTACCATGACCACAGCAGGTCTGTCCCGGCACGCAACGAATGCAGGTGGCGTCGGCGGGGAGGGGGGAGCGGCCGCGAGGCTCCGCGGGCTGCGGCCGTCCGGCGTGGCCCGCCGGATCTGGGGGGCCATGCTTGTCGCCTCGGGCCTCTGCAGCGCGGCGACGGCTGCGGAAGACTATCGCCTTTCCGCCGGCGACACCGTCGAGATCGCCATCGCCGGCGTGTCGGCGCAGCAGCAGAGAGCCGTGATCCAGCCGGACGGGACCATCTCGCTGCCGCCCGTCGGCCGGGTGGCGATCGCCGGCCTGACCTCGGCCGAGCTGCAGACGGAAATGGCCGCCCTCCTGTCGACGAAGCTCTACAGCCAACGCGCCCAGGATGGGCGGGAAAACCTCATCGCGATCAAGCCGGGCGACGTCACCGCCACGATTGCGGACTACCGGCCGATCTATGTCACCGGCGACGTCCTGACCCCCGGCCAGCATCCGTACCGGCCTGAGGCCACCGTGCGCCAGCTGGTTGCGATCTCCGGCGGCTACAGCACGCTGCGCGCCAGGGCGGCGAACCCGAACGTCGATCCGGCCGACCTCCAGCGCGACTACACGACCACCTCGATCGACTATGCCAGGGCTTACGTGCGTGCCCTGCGGCTGAAGGCGGAGCTCGACGACAAGGACACCTTCGAGGTGCAGCCCCTGCCGAACACGCCCGTCTCCGCCGACGTCATGCGGGAGCTTACCTGGGCGGAGGCTGAGTCGCTCAAGACCAGCCTGGCCGACAGCCGGCAGGAGAAGGCCTTCCTGCAGGACGCGGTCAAGCAAGCCGACGAGCAGATCCAGGTGCTCGAGGAGCAGGAGCGCCAGGAAGCGCGCGGCGTCCAGGCCGACCAGGAGGAGCTCGACCGCGTCACCAAGCTGCTCGCCACCGGCAACCTTACCAGCTCGCGGGTCACCGACAGCCGCCGGGCCCTGTTGCTGTCCTCCACGCGCCAGCTGCAGGCCGTCGCCACGCTGATGCAGACGAAGCGCCAGCGCGCCGAGTCCCTGCGCCAGCTCGATCGCCTGGACAATCAGCGCCGCATCAACGTGCTGCGCGATCTGGGCGACGCCAATGCCCGGCTCGCCGATCTTTCGGTGAGGCTGCAGGCCATCCGCGCCAGGGCGCAGCCGAATTCCGCCTTTGCCGCGGCCGGCTCGGCCCCGCAGATCAACATCGTCCGTTCCGGCAGCCAGGGCTGGCAGCGGCTGCCGGCGACCGAGGACACCGAGGTCGAGCCCGGCGACGTCATCGAGATCGCGCTGAGCTTCGATGCGCCGGGCGCCGGCCTCGCGCAACGCTGATCCCATCGGAGTTCGCGGCAGGAGGGTGCGCCCGAGGCGCACCCTTCGGCGCGTGTCGCCGATTCCCCCCGTGCCGCACGCATCTCGTGCAGCTCGGCGCTTGCCGACACGCATCGGTCGCAAATACCCCTGAAACGAAGGACTGTCGCTCTTCGGCCTCATCCGAAAGAGATAGGGTTTGCATTGGTCGGACTATCACTATTTGGGGAGTTTACAATGAGGTCGACTCCTGCGGAAATGATACCGTCGAGAGTGCATATGGAGGGCACGAACACAGGGAGAACATGCGGTACAGGCAATCCACACGGTGCGAATACGGCGGCGCGTCTTTCGCAATACGAAAATATATTTCATGTGCATTCTGCGCGCACTGCGACGGCGGAAGAGGAGCCTGCTATGCGGAGGATCGTCGGCCAAAGCGACTTCGGTTGGGCTGAAAATTGGCGTTCCAATGTTTCTGAGAATACTGGAGCAGCACCATCGGGCAGATCCGAGGCGCTCCAGGGTGACAGCGGCGAGCACCATCCGCGCCAAGGCAAGGATTTTCCCGACAGCATCCTGTTCGCGACGCTGGACCTGATCGGTTGCGGCTACCTCGTGATCGACGCCCGTCGCACGGTCGTCGGTTCGAGCGATCTGGCGCGTGATCTCCTGCGCCGGGAGCTCGGCGATTCCTGCGGCCGCGACGGCATGTCGCTCACCAGCGGCTTCCGGCGCCTGATCGACCGGGCCGGTGCCCGCTTTCCGTTCGCGCCCGTACCCTGGGTGGCGGTGCCGCGCGAGACCGGCCGTCCGCTGATCCTCAACCAGATCGGCGACATTCAGCGGGATGGCTACAGCCTCATCGTCATGCTGGATCTGGACGACAGGCCCGAGCCCAATCCGCAGACGCTGCAGCGCATGTTCGGCTTGACCGCCGCGGAAATCCGCCTGGCCATCAGCCTGACCCGGGGCGAGGCTCCCGGAGATGTGGCGCGGGATCAGCATCTGAGCAAGACCACGGTACGCTCGCATCTCGCCTCGGTCTTCGCCAAGACGCAGACCTGCCGTCAGGCCGAACTGGTCTCGCTCCTGTCCAGCGTCTCCATCATGGCCTGAGGCTGAAGGTGCCGCGCCTGTCCGGTCAAGGGCCGGTGCGGCAAGCGGGCGGTCGAGGCGAGGGGCAATCCTCCGGGCTCGGCGAGGGCAGCCACGCGATGCCGAAACGGCCCTGCCCGTCTTGCCTTTCGTCAGGCAATGTCCCGCGCTACCGCTTCGCGCTGGCTCGTCATCGCATCGACCGGCCGGCGATCGCCGGATCCTGCCGGACGTTCTGCTCCATTCGCACGACGCGGACGTCGCCTCCCGTCGATGTCGTGGGTCATCCTCGTCGCCGGATACCCCGACCGCACCGTCCATCACCCGCCCGTGTCAGGCATCTTCGCCTCGGCCTGCCCCATGATGGGGCCGCCGGGACAAATCGCGTGACAAGCAACCTTCGGGTGCGCGACCATTCCGCAAGCTGACATGGGGGTCATCACAACGCACGGCGGGTGATCGCAATGTTGGAATCCGACAAGGTTTTCGCCGGCTCGGTCCCGGAAAATTACGACCGCTACATGGTGCCGTTGATTTTCGAGGCATACGCGGCGGACATCGCGCGGCGAGCCGCGTCGCTGTCGCCAGGCGCCGTTCTGGAAATCGCGGCCGGCACCGGGGTTGTCACCCGCGCCCTGGCGCCAAGGCTGTCCCCCGGCGCAAGCTATATGGTGACCGACCTCAACCAGCCGATGCTCGACTACGCCATGTCGCGGCAGGCTCCCGACAGCCGCATTCGATGGCGCCGGGCAGACGCCCTGGCGTTGCCGTTCGAAAATGCAGCCTTCGATCTCGTTTGCTGCCAGTTCGGTGCGATGTTCTTTCCCGACCGCCCGGCGGCCTACCGTGAAGCGAGGCGGGTCCTGAAGCCCGGAGGACATTTTTTGTTCAACGTCTGGGATCGCATCGAGGAGAATGTCTTTGCGGATGATGTGACGAAGGCTCTCGCAGAGATTTTTCCGGACGATCCGCCGCGCTTTCTGGCACGAACGCCCCACGGCTACCATGATACGGCACGGATCCGCAGCGAGCTGGAGGAGGCAGGTTTCTCGCGCGTGGTGATCGAGACGAAAGCCGAACAAAGCCGTGCATCCTCGCCGCGCGTTCCGGCCGTTGCCTATTGCCAGGGAACGGTTCTTCGCAACGAAATCGAGGCCAGGGACGCGGGAAAGCTGGAAGCCGCCACCGACCACGCCGCATCTGCGATTGCGGGCAGGCATGGCAGCGGTGAAGTTGCCGCAAAAATTCAGGCACACATCATCATGGCTGCGCTTTAGGGGCTGGGATATCCCGTTCGCGCGGCGGAACGCTTCCTCCGTCGCAAGGGAGGAGTCGAGGAGGTCATGTTGGCGCGAAATGTCCCCTATCTGTCAGCGATTGGCATTTCGGACTGAAAGCGCGAGGATATGGTATCTCCGTGATGCTCTCATGGAGATGCCGGAAATGTCCGCCGATACTGCGCTGCTCGTCATCGACGCCCAGGAGTCCTTTCGGCACCGTCCCTATTTTCGCCCGGAGGGGCTGCCGCATTATCTCGGCCGCCAGCAGGCGCTGATCGACGGCGCCAAGGCCGGCGGCATGCCCGTCGTCCAGATCTTCCATGTCGAGGATGCCGGCGTGTTCTCGGAGGCGTCCGGCTTCGTCGCTCCTCTGGCGCCGCTGCGCATCGAGCCGGACGCGGTCTTCCGCAAGCGCCGCCACAGCGCGCTCGTCGGCAGCGGCCTCGACGTCTGGCTGATGGAAAACAGCATCCGCCGGCTCATTGTCTCGGGCATCCGCACCGAGCAGTGCTGCGAGACCACGACCCGCCACGCCTCCGATCTCGGCTATGAGGTGGACTATGTCGGCGAGGCCACGCTGACCTTCCCGATGACGGACGCGGCCGGCCGGACGTGGAGCGCCGCCGAGATCCGCGCGCGCACCGAGCTGGTGCTCGCCGGTCGCTTCGCCCGCATCGCCACCGTCGAGCAGGCGCTGGCCGGTCGCCGGCAAAAGGCCGCGGCATGAGCAGCCGGGTGCGGCGCGACGTTCCCGTCTTCATGGTCGTGCCGCCGCGCGCCCTGCTGCTCGACATTGCCGGCCCGATGGAGGTCCTGCGCAAGGCCAACCTGGTGCAGGAGGATCTGCGCTTCGTCGCGACCTATGTCGGGCCCGCCGTCGGCGTCCGCACCTCCGTCGGCCTCGAGCTCGCCGGGATCGAGCCTCTGCCGGACTCCCTGCCGGACGACGCCATGGTCGTGGTTTCGGGGGCCGCCGATCAGCCGATGGGGGTGGTCGACGACATCAGGGCCGAGGACGCGCCCCTCGAGGCCGCGATCGTCGATTGGCTGCGCCGGGCGATCCGACCCGGCATCCGGCTGATGACGATCTGCTCGGGGGCGCTGCTCGCCGCCCGCGCCGGGCTGCTGGACGGGCGGGAATGCACCACGCATCACTCGGCGGTGGAGGAGCTCCGGCGTTGCGCGCCGACTGCGCGGGTGCGCGACAACCGGCTTTATGTCGAGGACGGCGAGCGGCTGACCAGCGCCGGGATCACCGCGGGAATCGACCTGATGCTCGCCGTCGTGGCGCGCGAGGCGGGGCATGGCGTGGCGCTTGCCGTCGCCCGTTATCTCGTCGTCTACCTCCGGCGCGCCGGTGCCGATCCGCAGCTGTCGCCCTGGCTCGAGGGGCGCAATCACATCCACCCGGCCATTCACCGGGCCCAGGATGCCGTCGCCGGCGATCCCGCCCGGGACTGGTCGGTCGAGGCGCTGGCGCGGATCGCCGTCACCAGCCCGCGCAACTTGTCGCGCCTGTTCAACGAGCAAGCCGGCATGAGCGTGACGGCTTACGTCAACCGCACTCGGATTGCTCTGGCCCGCGAGCTCGTGCTCGGCTCGCGGCTCGACATGGAAAGCGTGGCCGAGCGGGCCGGCTTTTCCTCGACGCGGCAGTTCCGCCGCGCCTGGAACCGCCTGCACGGTGCGTCTCCGACCACGCTGCGCGCCGGCGCCGGCTGACCCCACGCCGCCGACCGCGGCGCTGCGGCGATCATCCCGGGACAATATCGGCTTTGACCAATCGAACGGAGGGCGACAATGACTGAAAAGCGCGTGGTGTTCGACTTCGAGGTCGCGTTCGCGAACGGCGGAGGCATCCAGGGGCAGGACTTCCGCCTCGACATCGATGGCGACGGGATCGACGACGAGGCCCTGGCCGCCTACATCATCAAGGACCTGCGCCTTTTGATGGTCGGCACGGTGGACATCCTCAACAAGCGGATCGTCGCCGAGCCGCACAAGCGGTCGAGCCAGTCTCCGCCCGCGGCGGCCGCGGACGATG
Source organism: Labrys sp. Lb11 (assembly GCF_057554225.1). NCBI lineage: Bacteria > Pseudomonadati > Pseudomonadota > Alphaproteobacteria > Hyphomicrobiales > Xanthobacteraceae > Labrys > Labrys sp. Lb11. Next base: position 164,634 of record NZ_BAAJOT010000008.1, on the reverse strand, counting down.
CGGTCCGCCATGTCGACCTCAGCCACACCATCGAAAGCGGCATGATCACCTACAAGGGGCTGCCGGCGCCGCTGGTGTGCGATCACATTTCGCGGCTGGAGTCGCGTGCCTCCTATGCCGAGGGAACGGAATTCCAGATCGGCCGCATCGACATGGTCGCCAACACCGGCACCTATCTCGACACGCCCTATCACCGCTACGAGGACGGCTACGACCTCGCCGGATTGCCCCTCGAAAGCGCCTCCGGGCTGCCCGGCATCGTCGTGCGTGTGCTGGCCGCCGCCGAGCGCCGCATCGACTGGACGATGTTCGCGGCCTGCGACGTCGCCGGCCGCGCGGTGCTCGTCCATACGGGATGGGACAGGCATTGGCGGACGGACCGGTATTTCGAGGGGCATCCGTTCCTGACCGAGGCGGCGGCGGCCTATCTGAGAGACCACGGCGCCAGGTTGGTCGGCATCGACTCCCTCAACATCGACGACACGGCCGACCGCCGTCGCCCCGTGCATTCGGTGCTGCTGGCCGCCGGGATCCCGATCGTCGAGCACATGACGAACCTCGGCGCCCTGCCGGTGGAAGGCTTCCGCTTCCACGCCGCGCCGCCGAAGATCTCCTGCATGGGCACCTTTCCGGTGCGGGCTCATGCGATCATCTCGTAGCCTGTCCTGTCGGCGCCGGCGCGAAGCGGGGAGGCTGGCTGGCTGCAAATGGCAAGACGGCTGGATGGCGGCCGGCGACCCGGCCATCCTCCGTCCGCCTTCGGATCCGGTCCGGACGAACGCTCCGGCGCGGAAACGTCCCCGTCGAGGTCTTGCCCCTCACGACGGATTCGGGCTCTCCAAAAGTCGGATTTTGGTTTAGTGAAGGCGGCCGATCCTTGTGGGCTCCGCATACGCCGAGGCTCATCCTGGCGCAGCATCGAGCGCACGCGACGTGACCCAATATCCCGAAATCCCAGGAAATGCATAAATATCAATCATTCAGAATTGCCGTTGCGCCCATGATGGACTGGACGGACCGTCACTGCCGGGCCTTCCATCGCATCCTCTCGCGCCGCGCGCGGCTCTACACCGAGATGGTCACGACCGGGGCGGTGCTGCATGGCGACCGTTCGCGCCTGCTCGGCTTCTCGGCCGAGGAACACCCGGTCGCCGTGCAGCTCGGCGGCTCGAACCCGCAGGACCTCGCCCGGGCGGCCCGCATCTGCGCGGAGTTCGGCTATGACGAGGTCAACCTCAACGTCGGCTGCCCGTCGGACCGCGTCCAGGAGGGCCGCTTCGGCGCCTGCCTGATGCAGGAGCCGGGGCTGGTCGGCGACTGCGTCGCCGCGATGAAGGCGGCGGTCGGCATTCCCGTCACCGTGAAGTGCCGCATCGGCGTCGACGACCAGGATCCGGAGACGGCGCTCGACGCCCTGGTAGCGGCGGTGCGCGCCGCCGAGGTCGACGGCCTCACCGTCCATGCCCGCAAGGCCTGGCTGAAGGGGCTCAGTCCGCGGGAGAACCGCGACGTGCCGCCGCTCGACTATGAGCGCGTCTACCGCTTGAAGGCGGCACATCCGGAACTGCCGGTCGCCGTCAACGGGGGCATCAAGGCCGTGGCCGAATGGCACGGGCACCGGCAGCGGGTCGACGGCGTGATGCTCGGCCGCGAGGCCTACCAGAACCCGGAGATCCTGCTGGCGGTCGATCCGGAGCTGCACGGCGAGGCGGCGCCGGTCGCCGACGGCTTCGAGGCGATCGAGGCGATGCTGCCCTATGTCGAGGCCCGACTCGCCGAGGGCGTGCGCCTGAGCGCCATCACACGCCACATGATCGGCCTGTTCCCGGGGCGCCCCGGCGCCCGGCTCTACCGCCGGCACCTGGCCACGGAGGCGGTGAAGCCCGGCGCCGGGCTGGCGGTGCTGCTCGACGCGGCGGAGCATGTCCGCCAGGCCGAACGGCGGCGCGAAGCCGCCTGAGCGCAGGCGTCAGCGTCCGGCGCGAGGTCCGTCCGACGCCTACAGCTCGAACACCAGCCCGTCCTCGGCCACGTCGAACAGGGTCCGGTCGACGGCGTCGAGGCGACTCAGCATCTCCGGTCCGAGATGGGTGAGCACCACCCGGCGCGCATCGAACAGCGGCCGCTTGGCCACCACCGTGGCGTAGTCGAGATGCGTCGGCGTCGGCGCATAGGCGAAGCATTCGAGGAAGAACAGGTCGGCGCTTCGGGCGATCTGCGGCAGCGCCTCGGTCCATTCCGTGTCGCCGGAATGGACGAACACCTTGCCGCCGGCTTCCAGCCGCACCGCCGTCGGAGGCGCGCCGCAAGGGTGAAGCACCTCGGCGGTATGGATGCGAAAGCCGCACAGCTTGACGTCCACCCCCGGCTCGATCTCCTCGACCGTCCAGGCGAATCCCCAATCGGTATGGCTGGCCGAGCCGTTGAACAGCACCTCGTTGGCGAGCTGGATGCGCTGGCGCGTCCCCGGCGGCCCGGCGATCATCAGCGGCCGCCGGCGGCCGCGGACCCATTGCGCATCGAGGAGGAAGAAGGGGATGCCGCCGAAGTGGTCGCCGTGCAGATGGGTCAGGACGATCAGGTCGATCCGTTCGGGGTCGATGCCGCGCGCATTGATCGCCGGCATGGTCGAGGCGCCGCAGTCGAGCAGGCAGACGGACTTGCCGGCCTCCACCAGGGTCGCCGCCTGAAAGCGCCCACCCGAGCCGAAGGCGTCGCCGCATCCCAGAATCGTGACGCGCATGATCAGGCGCCGGCATCGGGAAGCAGGGTGCCGCCGGCGCGGCTGGCCCGGGTTGTCGCCGGCGCGTCAGCCCTCCGGCGGGGCCGATGTGCCGGAGTATTCCCTGTCTTCCGGGCGAGGCGCGGGCGCGCGATCCTCTGCCCGGCCGGACGGGGCCGCGCACCAGCCGCGGTGTTGCACGAGGGCCGCGAACGGGGCGGCGCGCCAGCATCGATCAGTCCCACCCGACATCTCCCGCGCAGGTTCCTCGAGACCGCCGGGGTGGGCCCCGGACAACCTGCCAATTCTCAGTTGCCGCCCCACTCGGCTCGATGCGCTGAAGCGCAACGGAACGATGACATGCCATGCCGGCTCGCACTGTGCAAAACGATACATCGCGAACAGGGGGATGAAGAATCTGGTGATGCGCCTTTTGATGGGCGCCGCCGAGCCCGCCTGCACTTATGAGGCGGAGCGGATCGTCGCGGCGAAGGCTGCGGCGATCTGGCCGGACCTATTGCGCGGCTGCTCCATGCGCGTCCCGTCTCTCCCGGCGCCAGTCGGCCGGCCGCTCGAACGACCCGGCCCAGATCCCGCGCCGGGCGGCGCGGGCGGCGGCTTCCTCCGCCCGGCAGCAGGCCTCGGCCACCGCCTGGCCGTCCGCCACCATGCGGGCGGCGAGGTCGCCGCCGCCCGCCGTGCAGGAGGCGAGCAGGCGGTCGTAGCGGTCGCGGCCATGGCTCTCGCAGCGCACGCCGGCCCGGATGAGGGCGCGCAGCGCCTCGCGTGACTGGCGGCCGCAGGGCGTGGTCGCCCCGCCGACGCGGCAGGTCTGGTCAAGCTCGGGGGCATCGATGCCGATCAGGCGCACGCGTTCGCCGTGGAGCACCAGCGTGTCGCCGTCGATGGCGAAGGCCGGCCCCTCGAACACCGGCTTCTGGCCCTGGGTCAGCTTGATCGCCACCGCGATCAACAGGACGATCAGCGCATAGGCGGCGACGATGTCGAGCAGGCGCCGCAGTTTCATTCGGCTTTGTCCGGAATCTTCAGCGGATCGTTAACGATTCCTAGCCAATCTGGGAAGCCTGCGGCCGTCCTTCGGGGGGCGTCGCTGAGAAGGGCGTGAGCATGAGTGTGGAGACGGGCGAAACGGCCGGATCGGACCGGGTTGGTTTCGCGTCCGCACGCCGTCGCGACGTCTCGCTCAAGCTGCGGGACATGCGCGAACGCCTGACCTCGTCGAGCGGCATGCGTCAGGCCTTCGACGTGGAGATGATCCGCCAATTCGCCCAGAGCCGGCTCGGCGCGGCGCCGGCCGTCGGCGTCATGGTGACGGCGCTGGCGGCCTCGGCCAGCCTCTGGGGCGACCCGGTCATGCTGGCGATCTGGTGGGTGACCTGCTTTTCCACGCAGGCCACCATGGTCGCCCTGTCGCGCCGCTTCATCGACGAGTCCGCGGGGGCCGTCGCGCCCCGTCTCTGGCGCCGGCGCTTCGCCCTGGCCGAGACGTTGAACTCCGCCGCCTGGGTGACCCTGGCGCTGCAGTTCTGGGCGGTGGACCACGAGGCGGCGCAGTTCTTCCTCCTGTTCCTGATGATGCTCGTCGTCGCGATGTCGGCGGTCCTGTCGGCCGCCCTGCCGATGGTGATGTATGTCGGCGCGGTGCCGATCGCGGTCGTCGCCTGCGGCGTGTCGCTCGCCTCGGGCAATATTGTCGTGCTGGCCATGACACTGATGGCGCTTGGGGCCGGCATCTATTTCCTCGTCCTGGGCAACAGGCTGCACCACTCCTCGGTCGAGACGCTGGAGTTCCGCGCCGAGAAGGACACGCTGATCACCGAGCTGGAGCAGGCCAAGTCCAATTCCGACGAGGCGCGCCGCCGGGCCGAGGAGGCCAACCTCGCCAAGTCGCGCTTCCTCGCCACCATGAGCCATGAGCTGCGCACCCCGCTCAACGCCATCCTCGGCTTTTCCGAGGTGATGAAGTCGGAGGTGTTCGGAGCGCTCAACAATCCAACCTACAAGGAATATGTCGCCGACATCCATGCCAGCGGTCAGCACCTGCTCAACCTGATCAACGAGATCCTCGATCTCTCGCGCATCGAGGCTGGGCGCTACGAACTGAAGGAGGAGGCGGTCAACCTGGTGCACCTGGCCGACGAATGCCTGCATCTGCTCAAGCTGCGCGCCAAGGCCAAGGGCCTGCGCATCCACCAGGTGTTCGAGACCGGCATGCCGGCGATCTGGGCGGACGAGCGTGCCGTGCGGCAGATCACGCTCAACCTCCTGTCCAACGCCATCAAGTTCACGCCGCAGGGCGGGGAGGTGGTGATGAAGGCCGGTTGGACCTCGACCGGCGGCCAATACCTTCTGATCGCCGACACCGGTCCGGGCATCCCCGACGACGAGATCCCGACCGTACTCGCCACGTTCGGCCGCGGCTCGCTGGCGATCAAGACGGCCGAGCAGGGCACGGGGCTCGGCCTGCCGATCGTCAAGGGCCTGGTCGACCTGCACGGCGGCAAGTTCAGCCTGCGCTCGAAGCTGCGCGAGGGCACCGAGGTGACAGTGATCTTCCCGGCCGAGCGGGTGATGGAGGCGCTGCCGCCGATCATCGACGGCAAGCCGGCGCGCCGAGCCCGCGCCGCCTGATATGCCGTCTTCCCCGCCGTTGCGCGGATCGGGGGCCGGTCAGATGGGGTGATTGGGGTCTCGGCCTGAGGGTGGCTGCTCCGTTCGGGATGTTGGAACGTGGTCCGTGTTGATCGGCCACAAGCATCGGGAAGGAGCAGCCATGGAATACTATGCCGGACTGGACGTTTCGCTGGAAGAGACCGCGATCTGCGTTGTGGATGGAACGGGCCGGATCGTGAAGGAGGCGCGCGCGGCGAGCGAGCCTGACGCGCTGGCCGCGGCGCTGAACCAGATCGGCCTGCCGCTGGAGCGCATCGGCCTGGAAGCCTGCTCGCTGACGGCCTGGCTTCACGACGGTCTGCGCGCGGCGGGCTTGCCGGCGATCTGCATCGAGATGCGCCAGGCCAATGCGGCGATGAAGACGATGCCCAACAAGACCGACCGCAACGACGCCCGCGCTTTGGCGCAGATCATGCGGACGGGCTGGTTCCGGCAGGTTCACGTCAAGAGCCGCCAGTGCCGACTGTGGCGTTCGCTTTTGGTGGCGCGCCGCACGGTCCTGGGCGAGATGCGCTCGATCGAGAATGTGGTGCGGGCGATCCTGCGCGAGGCCGGCCTCAAGCTCGGCACCCCTTCGCGTCCAGCCTTCGCTGGCCGCGTGCGCGAGTTGGCCGAGGGCGACCCGCTGGTGATGCCACTCGTCGAGCCGCTTCTGGCTGTGCTGTCCGGCATGCTGACCGCGCTCGCCGGTCTGACCAGGCAGGTCCTGGATCTCGTCAGGAAGGAGGAGGTCTGCCGGCAGCTGATGAGCGTTCCGGGCGTCGGCCCGATCACCGCGCTCGCCTTTCGGGCGACGATCGACCGGCCCGACCGGTTCAGGCGCTCGCGCGACGTCGGCGCCCATCTCGGCCTGACCCCGGCGCGCTACCAGTCCGGCGAAACCGACATCCAGGGCAAGATCAGCCGTTGCGGCGACGAACTCGCCCGCACGGCACTCTATGAGGCGGCGCACACGCTGCTGGTGCGCAGCCGGAAATGGTCGAGCCTGCGCGCCTGGGGGACGAAGATCGCCAGGCATCGCGGCATGGCCCGCGCCCGCGTCGCGGTCGCCCGCAAGCTCGCCGTCATCCTCCACCGCATGTGGAGCGACGGTGTGGAGTTCCGTTTCGGCAAAGACCCTGCCAATGGCGCCCCGGTCGCAGCATGACGCCGCAGTGCTGAAACAGGAGGACACAACACCACGCATGAACCCGCATCAAGGGTGAACCGGATCGTCCCGTGGGGACGATGGGCAAGGCGATCTCGTTGAGAGTCCAGAGCCTGCAGGGGCAAACCTGCAAGGTCGTGAAACAGATTGAGACGCCTCGCCCTTCTGACCCCATCATGCGGCGGCCAAGCGTCGACCGCGAAGAGAAGCGTGTGACCCACGGGAGCGACACAAGCCGGAGAAATCAGAACGAGCAGCTTGACCTCAACGACCCCAATCAGAGAAGGCTCTCAGTTGAAGGTGCCGGCCTTCGGGGCCACGTAGACGCGGAACGGGCCCATCTCGGTGTCCTTGCGGGCGTCGAAGCTCAGCCCGGCCTTGTTGCCGACGCTCGATCCGCCCGAATTCGCGACGAAGCCGGCTTCGATCGAACCGCTGATGCGCACGCAGAAGCCGGAGGTCTCCGAATAGACGAAGCCCGGCCCGTAGGAGGCGCAGCGCAGGCTGTTCCCCTCGCTCGCGAGAGCGGGAGCGGCTGCGACGCAGGAGGTTGCGGCGAGAGCGGCGATCCAGAGGCGGGCCATGGGCGTGTCCATCCGGGCTGGTATTGTCCACCCTCACCAATCCGGTGCAATCATGGCATGATTGAGGCGGGGAGGATCACGCCTTGTCGCTGACGCCGGCCTGGCTGAACGTCGCCATGCCGCGATGGCAGGCCACGGCCGCCTTGATCAGCGCCACCGCGAGCGCGCCGCCCGAGCCTTCGCCGAGCCGCATGCCGAGGTCGAGCAGCGGCGCCTTGCCGAGGCGCCGCAGCACTTCGCCATGGGCGCCCTCGGCCGAGACATGGCCGGCGACGCAATGGTCGAGCGTCGCCGGGTCGAGCGCATGCAGCACCGCTGCCGCGGCGCAGACGACATAGCCGTCGAGAACCACCGGAACGCGTTCCAGGCGCGCCGCCAGGATGGCGCCGGCCATGGCGGCGATCTCGCGGCCGCCGAGTCGGGAGAGCACTTCGAGCGGGTCGCGCAAATGGGGGGCATGCCGCGCCACGGCCGCGGCCACGGCGTCGGTCTTGCGCGCCAGGCCGGCATCGTCGACGCCGGTGCCGCGCCCCACCCAGTCGCGCGCCGCGCCGCCGTAGAGGGCGTGGTAGATCGCCGCCGCCACCGTGGTGTTGCCGATGCCCATCTCGCCGAGCACCAGGAGGTCGGTGCCGCCGGCCACCGCCTCCATGCCGAAGGCCATGGTGGCGGCGCAGGCCGCTTCGTCCATGGCGGGGCCCTCGGTGATGTCGCCGGTCGGGATGTCGAGCGCCAGGTCGAACACCTTCAGGCCGATGTCGAAGGTGGCGCAGATCTGGTTGATGGCGGCGCCGCCGGCGGCGAAGTTCTCCAGCATCTGCCGCGTCACGGCCGGCGGGTAGGGCGAGACGCCCTTGGCCGTGACGCCGTGATTGCCCGCGAACACGGCCACCATCGGCCGTGTCACCGCCGGCGCGGCCACGCCCTGCACCGCGGCGAGCCACTCGACGATCTGCTCCAGCCGGCCGAGGCTGCCCGGTGGCTTGGTGAGCTGCCGGTCGCGGCCGCGCACGGCGTCGACTGCGTCCGCATTCAGATCCGGCATCAGCTTGAGCAGGCCGCGAATGTCGTCGAAGGGCAGGGCAGTGGCGGCGAGAGCCATGGAACGGTCCGGGCTTGGTCATGCGTCGCGCCGGGATGGCGCGACGACGGCGCGCGCTTATATCCGGGGCGCGGGGCGGCGCAAAGTCCCGGCGGGCGTGGTGCGGCCATGCGCCCGAGGGGGCCGCCTTGCGCTGCCCGCTTCCCTGCGGAAAGATCGCGCCGGCCTGCCGACCATACGCCTGCGGGAGCTGCCTTGTCCGATTATCTTTCCTCCGTCGCCCGGGCGGTCCGGTTCTGGTCGCGGCTGCCGTTGCCGGTCCTGCCCTTCGAGGCCGATCCGCATGCGCCTCCGGCCATGGCCGGCCTGGCCACGGCCGCGCCGGTCGCCGGCGTGCTGATCGGCGCGGTCGGCGCCGCGGTGCTGATCCTGGTCCACGCGGCCGGCCTGCCGGCCTGGCCGACGGCGATCGTCGCCGTCGCGGGGCTCGTCCTGGTCACCGGCGCCATGCACGAGGACGCGCTCGCCGACATCGCCGACGGCTTCGGCGGCGGCCGCACCCTCGAGCGCAAGCTGGAGATCATGAAGGACCCCAGGCTCGGCAGCTACGGCGCCGCGGCCCTCGCCCTGGCGCTGATGGCCAAGGCCGCGCTCCTGGCCGAGCTGCTGGCGCGGCACGGCCCCTGGCCGGCCGCTGTCGCCCTCGTCGCTTCGGCCGCCGTGGCCCGCATCGCCGGCCTCTGGCCCCTGGTGGCGCTGCCACCGGCGCGGCGGGACGGCGCCGGGGCCGCCGCCGGCGTGCTCGCCGCCGCGCCCTGGGCCGTCGGGGCCGGCCTCGGCGCCGTCCTCGCCGCCGGTCTGACGGTCCTGACCGGCAGCGCTGCGGGAGCCGTGCTCGCGCCCGCTGCCGCCCTGGCCGCGGCCTGGGGCATCGCCCGCCTGGCCCGCCGCCAGATCGGCGGACAGACCGGCGACGTCTGCGGCGCCGCGACATGCCTCGCCGATCTCGCCTTCCTCGCCGTCGCGCTGGCGTCGGCCCCGAACTGACGGCACACTGGATCGATGCAGATCACCTCCACCCCTTGCGTCGCCATCTGCCGCATCGACCCCGAGGCGGGGCTGTGCATCGGCTGCGGCCGTTCGTCCGCCGAGATCGGACGCTGGATCGACATGACCGAGGCCGAGCGGCTTGCCTTGATGGCGCGGCTGCCGGAGCGCTTCGCGGACGTGCCGGCCCTGGCCGCGGCCCGCGCGGCCTGGGACGAGGCCCTGGCGGCGCGCCGGCGCACCGGCCGCCGGCGGGGCTGAGCGCCGGCGGCGCATTCCACACGGCTGCATGGGAAACTTGCGCAGGCGAGTTGCGCCCGTCCCGGCATGGTGCTTGAGTGCGGGCACGGGCAAAAGCCTGACGGGCGGTTCCAACCGCCCGGCAAGACCAGAAAAAGCAGGGGAACGAGCATGCGTCTCGTCAAGATCATCGCGATCGCCGCCGTCGCGGTAGCCGCAGCCGTCGGTTCGGCGTCGGCCAAGGACTGGAAGACCATCCGCATCGGCACCGAAGGCGCCTATCCGCCCTTCAACGCCGTCGACTCCTCCGGTCAGCTGATCGGCTTCGACGTCGACATCGCCAAGGCGCTTTGCGCCAACCTGAAGGTGGAATGCACCTTCGTCGCCCAGGACTGGGACGGCATCATCCCGGCCCTGCTCGCCGGCAAGTACGACGCCATCGTCGCCTCGATGTCGATCACGCCGGAGCGCAAGAAGAAGGTCGCCTTCAGCAACAAGTACTACAACACGCCGCCCGCCTTCATCGCCGCCAAGGACACCAAGATCACCGACTGGTCGCCCGAGGGCCTCAAGGGCAAGGTGCTGGGCACGCAGTCCTCCACCACGCACGCCACCTTCCTGGAGGAGGTCTACCAGGCCGCCGGCGCCGAGGTGAAGCTCTACGCCACCCAGGACGAGGCCAATGCCGACCTGGCCGCCGGCCGGCTGGATGCGGTCGAGGCCGACAAGACCGTGCTGATGGACTGGCTCAAGAAGCCGGAGGCCTCGTGCTGCGAGTGGAAGGCCGACGTCGACCACAAGAAGTACGTCAAGTATTTCGGCGAGGGCGTCGGCATCGCCGTCCGGCCCGACGACAAGGATCTGGTCGAACTGTTCAACAAGGCCATCGCCGCGATTGTCGCGGACGGCACCTACGAGAAGATCAACGCCAAGTACTTCCCGTTCTCGATCTACTGACGCTCGGCCCGGCCTGCGGCACGGGCGGCGCAAGCGCGCCCGTGCTGCCCCATGACGCCTGATCCTCCGTTTCGACCGGGTGCCGATGCTCGACCTTTTCTCGCTTCTGTCCTGGGGGCCCGACGGCTGGGGCGACGAACTCGCGCGCGGCGCCGGGCTGACCCTGCTGCTGGCAGTGTGCACCCTGCCGGTCGGCTTGGCCGTCGGGTTGATTGTGGCGCTGGCCAAGAACAGCAATCGTGCCGTCCTGCGCCTTGTCGGCAACGTCTACACCACGCTGTTCCGGGCGCTGCCGGAGCTCCTGACCATCCTGATCATCTATTACGGCGGCCAGATCCTGCTGCGGAAGATTGCCGCCGGCCTCGGCTTCTCCGGCGATATCGAGGTCAACGGCTTCGCCGCCGGCCTGATCGCCCTCGGCGTGGTGATGGGCGCCTTTTCCAGCGAGGTCTGGCTCGGCGCCCTGCGGGCCGTGCCGAAGGGCCAGCGCGAGGGCGCCTCCGCGCTCGGCATCGATCGCTTCAACTGCTTCCGGCACGTCATTTTTCCGCAGGCCCTGCGCATCGCGCTGCCCGGCCTCGGCAACAACTGGATGGCGCTGCTCAAGGACACGTCGCTGGTCTCGGTCATCGCCTTCTCCGACCTGATGCGCACGACCTACATCGCCGTTGGCGTCACCAAGCAGCCCTTCTTCTTCTATCTCGTCTGCTGCCTGCTCTATCTGGCGATGGCGATCGCCTCCTCGTTCGTCATCGACGGGCTGGAGCGCCGGGCGCGGCGCGGCCTGACGCGAGCCGGGGCCTGACATGGACGAGATCGGCGCCATCATCCTCACCCTGGCCGGCTGGCTCGGCATGGATACCGAACTGCTGGCCCGCTACGGCCCGCGCCTGCTCGATGGCCTCAGGACCACCCTCGTCATCGTCGCCGTGTCGATGATCGTCGGCGGGATCATCGCCTTTCCCGTCGCCATGGCGCGGATGTCGAAGAACCGCGCGCTGCGCGCCGTCGCCTTCGGCTATGTCTACTTCTTCCGCGGCACGCCGCTGCTCGCCCAGCTCTTCCTGATCTATGCCGGCCTCGGCACCGCCATGGCCAGCTATCGCGGCTTCTTCGAGCAGATCGGGGTGTGGTGGATCCTGCGCGAGGGCTTCTACTACGTGCTCTTCGCCTTCGCCCTCAACACTGGCGCCTACCAGGCCGAGATCCTGCGCGGCGGCATCGAGGCCGTCGGCAAGGGCCAGGCCGAGGCGGGCGAGGCGCTCGGCCTGCATGCCGGCCAGATCTTCCGCAAGATCGTGCTGCCCCAGGCGCTGCTCGTCGGGCTGCGTCCCTATGGCAACGAGCTGATCCTGATGATCAAGGCCAGCTCCGTCGCCTCGATCGTCACCGTCTTCGACGTGATGGGCGTGACGCGGCTCATCTTCTCGCGCTCCTTCGACTTCCAGGCCTATCTGTGGGCGGCGATCATCTACCTCGTGCTGGTCGAGACCATCCGCCGCTTGTGGGACGCCATGGAATGGCGCATGACGCGCCACCTGCGCCCCGCCAGGAGCGCGTGATCCGAATCAGTCGATGGAGCCGCCGCGATGAAGCTCGCCTTTCTGGGCCTTGGAGTCATGGGTTTCCCGATGGCCGGCCACCTGAAGACCCGCGGCGGCCACGACGTCACCGTCTACAACCGCTCCACCGCCAAGGCGCAGGCCTGGGTCGAGCGCTTCGGGCCGGCTGCGGCTCCGACGCCGGCCGACGCCGCGGCCGGAGCCGACATCGTCTTCGCCTGCGTCGGCAATGACGACGACCTGCGCTCGGTCACGCTCGGCGAGGCCGGGGCCTTCGCCGGCATGAAGCCGGGCGCCATCTTCGTCGACCACACCACGGCCTCGGCCGAGGTCGCCCGCCAGCTCCACGCCGAGGGCAAGGCGCGGGGGCTCGGCGTCATCGACGCGCCGGTCTCCGGCGGCCAGGCCGGCGCGGAGAACGGCGCGCTCGGCGTGATGTGCGGCGGCGATGCCGACATCTATGCCCGCGCCGAGCCGGTGATCGCCCACTATGCCCGGGCCTGCCGGCTGATGGGGCCTTCGGGGGCCGGGCAACTGACCAAGATGGTCAACCAGATCTGCATCGCCGGGCTGGTCCAGGGCCTGTCGGAGGGCATCCACTTCGCCGCGAAGGCCGGGCTCGACATCGAGCTGGTGATGAGCGTCATCTCCAAGGGAGCGGCCCAGTCCTGGCAGATGGAGAATCGCTGGCAGACCATGAGCGAGGGCAAGTTCGATTTCGGCTTCGCCGTCGACTGGATGCGCAAGGACCTCGGCATCTGCCTCGCCACCGCTCGCGACGTCGGCGCCCAGCTGCCGGTCACCGCTCTGGTCGACCAGTTCTACGCCGAGGTCCAGGCCATGGGCGGCCGGCGCTGGGACACGTCGAGCCTGGTCGCCCGGCTGGAGCGGTAGGCCCGCCCGGGGAACGGGCGCACGACGCGTCCGCGACCATGGCAATGAATGCCCGCCGCAGGCTCGGGACCGCGAAGGCGGGGGCCCTGGCCTCAGTCGCGGCGGCGCAGCAGGAACCAGGCGAGATAGCCGCCGATGGCGATGACGAGGCCGCCCATCACCAGGTCCTTGGTCTCGGTCGACAGCTCGGTCGCGCGCTGCATCTGCACATAGCGCTGCGCCATTTCCGGATTGCTGAACACATAGACCGATGCGCCGGCCAGGGCGATCAGGAGGGCGGCGAAGATCCAGCGGCTTGAGAACATGGCGTCCGGACGGGTTGCAGGGCGACGGTCGACTTGCCCGGCACCTAAGATAGGGCATTGCGCCGATTCCGGAAGGGCGTCGGCGGCGCGGCCGTGCCGCTCGCCGGTTTCCCCTGGCGCCGCCCTCGGCGGGGCCGGATGAACGGGATGCAAGATTACCGAAGTTTCATGCAGAACCCGCCGCGGCAGCCCGGTCGTGCCTTGCTCCTGCCGGATCGGGCCGCCATGTCTCGACGGTTCAACGGAGAAACCCGGCCAGATGTTCGACCCCAAGAAGATGCTCGACCAATTCCTCGGCGCCGGCGCGGGCGGCAGCCTGCAGCAGACGCTCGGCGGCGTGCTCGGCCAGCTCGGACAGGGGAGCGGACAACCCCAGGGACGCGATGCCGGTTCCCAGCCCGACGGCGGACGCGGTGGCTTCCTTCCCGGCAATGTCGGCTCCTTCGCCACCGGCGCCGCGGCCGGCGGCCTCCTGTCGCTGGTGCTCGGCTCGAAGATCGGCCGCTCGCTCGGCTCCGACATCCTCAAGCTCGGCGGCATGGCGGCGATCGGCGGCCTCGCCTACAAGGCCTATAGCGACTATCAGGCCGGCCGGCCGATCCTCGGTCTCGGCACCGGCTCCGCCAGCCCGCAGGCGCAGGCTCCCGCGCCGGCGGCGCTGCCGGCCCCGCCCGCGAACCCGGCCTTCACCAGCGACGCCACGGCGCGGCTGGTGCTGCGCGCCATGATCGCGGCGGCGAAGGCGGACGGCCATATCGACGACAAGGAGCGGGCCCGCATTCTCGGCGAGGTGCCGGCGGCCGGCGGCGATCGTGCCTTCCTCGACGCGGAGCTGGCGAGCCCGGTCCACATCGCGGCGCTCGCGGCCGAGGCGAACACGCCCGAGCTGGCGGCGCAGGTCTACGCCGCCTCGCTCGTCGCCATCGATCCCGACACCGATGTCGAGCGCGCCTATCTCTCGGCGCTGGCCACCAGCCTCAGGCTCGACCCGGCGCTGAAGTCGCATCTGGAGGCGACGGTGTCGCAGGCCAAGGCGGCCGCCTGAGGCGGGCGCTGCACAGCCGTCCAGGGCGACTCGCTCCCGGGCGGCCTCAACGGCCCTCGAAACGCGGCGGCCGCTTTTCGCGGAAGGCGGCGACGCCCTCCGCGAAGTCGTGGGAGAAGCCGGCCTGCTTCTGCACCCGCGCCTCGACGGCGAGCTGTGCCACCAGGTCGTTGGTGGCGCTCGCCAGCACCGCTTCCTTCATCAGGCGATAGGCGAGGGCGGGCCCGCGGGCGAGGCCGGCGGCGAACCCGGCGACATCGGCCGCGAACGTGGCATCCTCGAAAACCCTGTGGACCAAGCCCAGCCTCTGGGCCTCCTCGGCCGGCACCGGCTCGGCGGTCATCATCAGGGCGAGCGCCCGCTTCGGTCCGACCAGGCGCGGCAGCAGCCAGGTGCCGCCCGCGTCCGGCACCAGCGCGATCCTGGCGAAGGCCTCCTGCAGCATGGCCGAGCGCGCCGCCAAGACGATGTCGCAGGCGAGCGCGATGTTCATCGACGCGCCGACGGCCGGGCCGTTCAATGCGGCGATGGTCGGCTTGGGATACGAGGCGAGCGAGAGAATCAGCGGGTTGTAGTCGCGCTCCAGCGGCGGGCCGAGGTCGATGCGGCCCCGGCCGTCGCGCGGCAGATCCTCGGTCAGGTCCTGGCCGGAGGAGAAGGCCCGGCCGGCCCCTGTCAGCACCACGGCCTTGACCGAGTCGTCGGCCGCCGCGGCGGCGAGCGCATGGCGCAGGTCGGCATGCATGGCGGCATTGAAGGCGTTGAGCTTGTCGGGCCGGTTGAACGTCAGGGTGCGGACGCCGTCCTGCGTCGTCGATTCGATGGTGGTCATGCGATCCTCCGCCGGCAGACTAGCACGCCCGGGCGGGAGCCAGGGCGTGCGACCTCGTCGCGCCGCCGTCTCGTCGGGTTTTTCGGATCGTTCCCTCTGCCCCAGTGCGGCGGAGGTCGTGGCGGCGGCTCCCGGGGCGGCGATTCTCGGAGGGCGGCGCGGCGCCGCCCCGTGCACGTCAAAGGACGAGGAAGTCGAGATGGGTCAGCGCCAGCCCCGTCTCGACCGTCGCGAACCGGATTGCGGCCGTGGCGCCGGTGCCGTCGGCATCGTAGCTGAGCGTCCCGGTCGCGGCATTGTAGATGATGCGGTCGTCGGCGTCGTGAGCCGCGGGTCCGGTGAAGAACGCGCCGGCGGACAGGACGCCGGCCGTCGTCAGCGCGGTGAAGATCGACGCCTCCAGGCCGATGGAATCGTCGGCCACGCTGAAGTCGCTGATCCGGTCGACATTGGTCGCGCCATTCACGGCCGTGTCGAAGACGAAGGCATCCGACCCGCCCAAACCGGCGCGGCCACTGGCGCATCGAAAGCGGCAGCCATTCCGTGCGTGACGTCGCCTTCGCCGAGGACGCTTCCCGCATCCGCAAGAATCCGGACATTGCCGCCCGCCCGCGCTCCTTCGCCCGCAATCTGCTCAGCGCATCAGGGTGTGAAAACATCAAGGTCGCCGCCTCACTTGGCTTGGTGGAGTAGCTGCCCTTTCACGACTTGTGGAAGAGAGAAAAGGGGCGGCCGAGAACAAGGACGATTGCGCCGGGCCAACTCAGGCCGTCTCCATGGGCGGTGTGCAAATCGCCGGCTGTCCCCCTGGAGCGCCCCACGAGCTCTCTCTCGTCGAGAATTTATCTTCCATAGGGATATGTGTAGCATTTATCCAAAGTTTTAATTTATGCCATTTCTACCGTAAGGTTGTTGTCGGATTGTCACTTATTAGTATGATTTAGACTATCGATAATTCTTCTTGCCTTTCCGGCATAATTCATCCCATCCTGATGGCCATGGCGCGCGGGGCTGCGCGTCGGGAATGCAGGGGCTGCATATGATCTTCGACCGGTCGGGTCGCGGAGCTGAATCCGTTGTCGTGTCGAATGCCAAAGGCCAAGTGCTGGCCGGTTTAAGCAGTGGTGCCGCCAGAACGAGGATTGCGGTCATCCTGGCTGCCGCGCTCTTGGCGGCTTTCTCGCTTTTGCCTCATGCCGCCAACAGCGAGACGCTGCAGCCGGCCGGTGGCGATGCCCGTATCAACATCGCCCCGATCGTCGTGACACCCGGCGCAGGAGCGCCGCCCGTGCCGGTTTCCGACCCGACCAGGCGGGAGCCTGGAGGCGCGCAGGGGCAGGTGCCTGGGGCAACGTCTACCCCTTCCCCGACGGCCGATACCGGCAAGGCGCCCGCCGCGGTCACGGACGGCGCGGTGCCGAAGCAGGACGCGGCCACTGACGACACGGCCAAGCCGGTGGAGGCCTCGGGCAAAACGGGCTCAGCGACCGGTGACGAGGAGGCGCCCCAGGGAGTTCCGCCGGCGGCGGCCGCCACGACCCCCGGCGAAGAGGACCCGACCAGCCAGACAAGCGAGCTCAGCGGCATTCCGAACAAGGACGATGCGGCCTCAAATACGGGCTCATTCTCGCAAAACGTGCCCATCAAAGTCCCTGGTTTCCGGGGCCTGGAGCCGAATCTGGCGCTGGCATATGATTCGCTGGCCGGTGGACGGGCAGGCGGCTACATGGCCGGCTTTGTCGGCGCCGGCTTTCGCATGGCCGGCCTGTCGGAAATCACGCGTATCACGCACGGAGGCGGTTCGCCGCGCTTCACGGCGAGCGACACGTTCGCCTTGGATGGGCAGGAACTGGTGCTGTGCTCGGCGCTTTCGGCGCCGGTCAGCGCGGCGTGCGGAACGCCGGCGGCCGGCGTCAACTACTATGTCACCCGCGTCGAGAGCTACCTGCGGATCAGGCGCGCCGGCACCGCCTGGACCGTGACACGGCGCGACGGCGCGGTCGCGACCTACAAGCCCGTATCGACGTGGGGAACGCTCGACCCGAATGCCGATCTGCAGGTTCTGGGGACGGTGACGCGCTGGCTCGTGGCCAGCGTGGCCGACGTGCACGGCAACGTGGTTACTTACGATTACGACAACGGCGGCAGCGGCACCGAAAGCGAGCGCAAATGCACCGCGTTGCCCGTGTGCTGGCCGCGGAGCATCAGCTACAACGGCACGGTCATCACCTTCTACCACGAGCAGGCCCCCGAGGCGGCGCGGATGACGCTGGCGACCGGGGCGGCGCCGCCGGCCGGCTTCCCCACGACGCAGCTTTCGCCGATGTTGGCGACGCTCGACCGGCGCTTGACCGCCATCGGCATCCAGACCAGTGGCAAGATGGTCCGAGCCTATGGCCTGTCCTATGACGTAAGTCCGGCCACGGGTCTCTCGCGCCTGACAAGTGTGACCACCTATGGCAATGACGCCACCATCAACGCCAGCGGTCATGTCAGCGGCGGCACGTCCTTGCCGGCGGCGACTTTCGCCTATCAGGGAACACCCGCGCTGATATCGTCACCGACTGGACCAAAGTTCGATGCCGTTGAGGAAAGGTCGCCACTTTACCTGCCAAAAAGGATGCTTGGGGACCTCAATGGCGATCAATTGATTGATGGCGTGGCTCTCGACAAGAATGATGCAAACGTCTATTGCGGATACAAATTCGTCTATCAAACTCAACCCAATGGCGCTCCGCGTCTTCCGACAGACGATGAATATTTTATAAGTTGTAAAGATAAGCTCGCATTTTCTTTTCCATTGCTTGGGGATATGGATGGAGATGGCAGAACCAATCTCATAGGAGGGTATAAATTCGCAATTGAACTCTGGTTGAATCCAAGCTCTGCTTATGCATTCGACAACAGGACTGTTGGTAATATCAAGCGTATTGCCGAGGCCCAGAGCACTCGTCAGATTCACGGCTTGTTGAATGTCGACGGCGACAACCGACAGGACATCCTGTGGTCTGACGGCCGTATGTTCGGGCTGCGGAAGAATGCTGAGGGCGTGGAGGAGGGCTTCGAGTTCCCGTTCCAGACGACTGTCACTGTAACGGGACGGCAGGCGCTTGCCGACATCAATGGTGACGGCCTGACCGACCTGGTCGAGGTGAA
This sequence comes from Labrys sp. Lb11, assembly GCF_057554225.1. Taxonomy (NCBI): domain Bacteria; kingdom Pseudomonadati; phylum Pseudomonadota; class Alphaproteobacteria; order Hyphomicrobiales; family Xanthobacteraceae; genus Labrys; species Labrys sp. Lb11. The sequence goes on along the minus strand of NZ_BAAJOT010000008.1, from coordinate 146,407 downwards.
CGCGGCAAGCGGCACGCAGTGCCCGGGGACGGGGGACCAGATCCAGGTGAACTATGCGCTATCGACTGGCAGTGGTTTCACGAGCCAGAAGATTGCTTGCTTCCCCGGAAAGTATTTGCCGAAATTGGACAAGTGCGACGGTGAGACTTACGGTCAGGCCAATGTCCGTCCCGCCGACGTCAATGGTGACGGCCGCATGGATTTTGTGCTGCTGGAGGCCGGCGCTACCAACAAGACCGCCAACGTCGGAGTGCTTCTCTCCACCGGAGGAGGATTCGTTTATCAAATCTGGGTCGAGGGGGTGGCGGCTGCCGTTGCCAATGATCAAACTCAATACGCCTGCGCCTCGTCGATGATCGTCGGCGATGTCGACGGCGACGGGCGGTCGGACGTCGTGGTGAACAACACGAGGGGGAGCGCCACCCTGCTGCATTCGCTCGGCGGGTTGCGTGCCGCCGGGCCGGGACAGTATGTCGGATTCGAAAGGGCGCTTCTCGCAAAGGCGGCCTACGGGCTCGTCGATCTCAACGGTGACGGCCGTGATGACATCTTGCCGACCGAAGGAGACAGCTTCAGGACGAATGGGTACTACATTCACGCGACCACGGCATTCCCCGATCTCATGACGTCGGTGCGGGGGGGGCTCGGCGGCGCCACCACCGTGACCTATGGTCCATCGTCAGGAACTTTGTGGAAGCCCGGGACGACAAATGAAATTGGGATCAGGCATGGCCCGATGCCGGGCATCCTGCAGGAGATCAGGACCGTAACGCGGGATGACGGGCGCGGTCTGGTGCAATCCGCCGCCACCAGCAGCTACACATTCGAAGGCGGTTTCTACGACGCGGCCGAACGGAGATTCCTCGGATACCGTAAGGCAACCGTGGAGCTGCCCTGCAATATTGGCGAGACGGTTTGCCCGCGCAAGATCTACACATTCAGCCAAGACCTGGCCTCGGCCGGCAAGCTGGAGAAGCTGGAGGAGACCACCAATGCCGCCGCCGCCACGCCGCTGGCGATCCGGCTGGAGACCTGGACCTCGAAGACGGACGCGAACGGCGCCCCGACGTTGCCCTACACCGCCTCCAACACCGAGAGCGAGAAGCAGGTGCTGTTTGGCGCGATCGTGCGGCGCAGCAAGGTCGCGCGCACGTTCGACGATTACGGCAACGTCAAGACGCTCATCGAGTATGGTGATGCCGACCAGACGGGCGACGAGCGGCTGACCAAGACCGAGCGCGCCGCCAACACCACCGATTACATCGTCTCACTGCCCTATCGTATCCACGTGTATGCCGGCGAAACCGAAACCGCACAGTCGAGGATCGCGGATGCGCTGTATTTCTACGACGGCAAATCGACCTACACGACGCCGCCCGACCGCGGCAATCTGACCCGGACCGACCGCAAGCTCGACATCGACGCCCCCACCCAGAAGTGGGTCACCACCGCCAAGGCCGAGTATGACGGCTACGGCAACAAGACGGACACCATCGATGCGCGTGGCAAGCGCACGGTGACGACTTATGATGCCACCTACCACCTCCTGCCGGTCACGGTCACCAACCCGCTGCTGCAGACGACAAGCCTCGTCTACAGTGACGCCTCGTCGGATCCGGGCACCAAATGCCAGAAGCCGCTGAACAGCACCGACATCAACGGGCAGGTGACGACATTCACCTATGACGCGCTCTGCCGGCTGACCCGCAAGGACCTGCCGCTGACGGCCTTCGAGAAGACCGCCTACACCAACCTCGGCAACCCGAAGACGCAGTTCGTCGACGTGCGCACGCCGGGCTCGTCTGGCACGACGGAGATCTACACCAAGACCTATCTCGACGGCTTCGGGCGCACCTACAAGACGGTGAGCCGGGCGACGCCGGCCGAAATCGTGACGCTGACCGACTACAATGTCCGCGGCGAGGTCTGGCGCAAGAGCCGGCCGTTCTATCTCGGCGACGCCGAAGCCTACGCCACGACCGAGTACGACACGCTCGACCGGCCGGTGCTGACCATCAACCCGGACGACACCCCGTCCTCGCCGAGCCGGTCGACGCTGGTCTATGCCGCTTCGACCTTGTCGAGCATCGACGGCTTCGTGAAGACGACGGCGACGGACGAGCTTCTCCGCCCGCTCGTCACGCACACCGACGCCTACGGCCGAACGGTGCGCCAGACCCGGCTCGTCGCCGGCGCCGAGGTCAACCACACCATGACCTACGACCGTCTCGGCCAGTTGACCAAGCTGACCGACCCGGGCGGCGCCGTCTGGCGCAACACCTTCGACACGCTGGGGCGGCGTACAAAAGTCGAGGATCCGGACCTCGGCACCTGGGCGTTCGTGTACGACAACGCGGACAACCTCACGCTGCAGACGGACGCCAAGGCCCAGACGATCGCCTTCGACTATGACGATCTCAACCGCGTCGTCAGCAAGACCGTCGAAGCGGGCAAGCCGGCGCAGAGCGTCGTCACCTACATCTATGACGAGGTAAGAGGGGCCTATGCCAACAAGGGCCATCTCACGACTCTCAGAGATCTGGCGACGGCGACCATCACCTCCGATTTCGACAAGCTCGGACGCGAGGTAAAGAAGCAGCTCACGGTCGACGGCCAGACCTACGAGACGACGACGGCCTATGACCGTGGCTCGCGCGTGCTCTGGCGCGGCCTGCCGGACGGCTCGACGGTCGGCACGGCGGCCGCGCCGCTGGAATACGACGCGGCCGGGCGCCTGGCCAAGGTGCCGGGGCTGATCGGCTCGATCACCTACGACGCCTCCGGCCAGCCGCTGGTGACGTCCTACGCCAACGAGGCCGGCACGGTCGTCGGCACCAGCACCGCGACCTATCATGCGACCCGCGGCTGGCTGGCGACGCTGAAGCATGTGTCGAGCGCCACCACCCGCCTGTCGCTGGGCTACACCCGTGCCAAGACCGGACGGATCGACGCCGTCACCAGCGCCGCGCAGGAGGAAGCCTGGACCTACGCCTATGACGAGCTCGACCAGTTGCTGCAGGCGAGCAACGCCGGCAACAACACCTACAACGAGACGTTCACCTACAGCACGGCCGGCAACCTCCTGTCGAAGACCGGCGTCGGCGCCTACAGCTATGACGGGACGAACGGCGGCGGCCCGCACGCGGTGTCCAGGATCGTGGCGGGCGGCCTCACCTTCAACTTCGCCTATGACGCCAACGGCAACCTGACCAGCGGCTACAACCGCACCTATGCCTGGGACGCCGAGAACCGGCCGACCGCGATCACCGCGACCGGGGCCGCCACCACCTTCGTCTACGGCCCGGACGGCTCGCGGCTGAAGAAGATGGTCAAGGCGGCGCCACGCGGCTGCACGACCGCGCCCAGCCCGCTGCCGATGGAGACGACGCTCACCGTGTTCGGCGACGAACGCGTCACCTACGCGGCCTCGACCGACGCCTGCGTGCCGACCGCGCCGACCTGGGTCAGCTACCCGACGTCGGACACGAAGCGGGAGACCGTGCCGGGCAAGGCGCAGCAGACCTATATCCTGTTCAAGGATCACCTCGGGTCGATCCGCACCATCGTCGGCAACGCGGGCGGGCTGCTGGTCAGCAGCGTGAGCTACGCTCCCTACGGCTTCCAGCGCGGCACGCCGGCTTCGGCCAGCGGCAGCACGCGGGAGGACAAGGCCTTCATCGGCGAGCGCCAGGACGAGACCGGGCTGCTCTACCTCAACGCCCGCTACTACGACCCGAAGGTCGCGCGCTTCGTCTCGCCCGACTGGTGGGACCCGACCCAGGGCGGCGTCGGCACCAACCGCTACGCCTATGCGGTGAACAACCCGATCAATGTGGTGGACCCGAGCGGGCATTTATTTTTCGATTTTGACAGTCAAATCTTTACGACCAGCATGAATGACACCCTAGAAAGCATTTCATGGGAAACAAATATAAGCACCAATCAGATTATATCGATGAATCGTGATTTTTTTCAGATGAATTCTCTGATAAATGTGGCAATTCCCGACGGTATTACATTAGATCTGCCGAATACAGATAATATTGAGGCTTTCAAGTGGGCGGTATCAAGGCTCGGTAGTACGGAATATGCGGTCTCTGTTGAGAACGGAAGGTTTCTTGCGGGGGCGAACAAGTGCAACTTGTTTGTCAGCGAGGCTTATGTGGTTGGCGCAGGTTCATTTTTTCCGGAAAGGATTCCTCTCGTGGAGAGTTTTCTGGGGAGCTACATTGCGGATGCATTGGGACGTAGTCGCACTCCGGCTACGGCGGGGGCCCTCGCGAGCGAGGACCTGCCGGGAACTCAGATCGTGTCCGAAAGGCAGGCAGCGCTTGGTGATGTGGTAGCATGGCCGGGGGAGTTCTTGCGTGCTACCGGACATGCCGCTATCTATACGGGACGAGTTCAAATTTCTGGGCAAGACCCCCTGCCTCCCGGGGAGTTTGGAGCTATTGGCGCGGGAACATTCACTGTGAATTATTTGAATAGCGGTCATATGGCGGTTCCTCCCTACGGTCCCCCAGGGTTTCGGAGAATACTGGGTTTCGGAGAATAGGTGCGTGGTGAGCGCTCATTTACGAAATGGCCTGTACTTGATCTTGATTCTGGCTGTTCTGGGATTCGGATTCTGTATCTTTTGGAGGTACTATGGAGTGCCACAGCAATGGATGGACCCTTCCCTGCGCGGCCGTACGGCTCAGGAGATTTACGAAAAGCTTGGAAAGCCCTCAGCGTCCGCCTTGGTGAAAGGTTTTGATGAATGGCATATGGACGGATTTCCATATTGGGGATTAATTATTATATATTCTGAAATAAAGCCAATGCCAAATCGTTTAGATCAAAAATTGGACCCAAATAATTTCCGTGCAGAATCTGCTCAACTTTTGAGATTAAATAACATATATGTGGTTAAAATATTAGAGTCGCATGATATGTGGTAAGAATTGTCAGGTGTATTGTTTTGCTTTAGAGTCCCCCTTTGGGGATCGGTAAACCCCCCGCCTTCAGGCGGCGGGAATGTGATGCTACCGTAGTTTTATGAAGGATTATAAGAGCGGTAGCCATACGGTTTGGGACTGCAAATACTATCTGGTGTGGGTGACGAAGTATCGTTACCCGGTGCTGGGCGGGGATGTAGGGCAGCGCTGTCGTGAATTGCTGCGCGAGATATCGCGCAGCCATGAGTTGACGGTCTACGCGGGGGCGATCAATCGCGATCATGTGCACATGCTGATCGGTATTCCCCCGCAATTGTCGGTGTCTCGGGAGAGCCGGCTCGGTTTGTTTGGACAGCTGAAGCTGCCGGATAAGTGGGTTTCGGCCCGTATTATGCCGCCGCCGGGATTGGGGTTGGCTTGTTGAAGTAGGCCTGATCAGGTGTCTTCCGGTCAAGGCTCGAATGGGGTCAGCGGGTATTGTCGAAGGTCAGGTATCGGCCGATCGAGGCGCGGGCGTCAGGCACGGTGTCGTAGGCGTGCAGATAGACTTCCTCGTATTTGACCGACTTCCAGATCCGTTCGACAAAGACGTTATCGCGCCAGGCGCCCTTGCCATCCATGCTGATCCTGACGCCATTTTCGATCAGCAGGCTGGTGAAGGCCTCGCTGGTGAACTGGCTGCCCTGATCGGTCTTGAAGATGTCCGGCTTGCCATGGCGCGCCAGAGCTTCCTCGACCGCCTCGATACAGAAGTCCGCCTGCATCGTCATCGAGAGCCGCCAGGACAGGACGCGGCGGCTGAACCAGTCCACCACGGCCGCCAGGTAGACAAAGCCCCGGCGCATCGGGATATAGGTGATGTCCATCGCCCAGACCTGGTTCGGCCGGGTCACAGGTAGCTTGCGCAAGAGATAGGGATAGATCTTGTGTCCTTCTGCCGGCTTCGAGGTGTTTGGCCGCCGGTCGATCGCTTCAATCCCCATCCGCTTCATCAACGTCGAGACGTGAAGGCGCCCCGCTCTTAATCCATCGGCAGCCAAAAGACCTTGCAGCATGCGAGAACCGGCGAAGGGATACTCAAGATGCAACGCGTCGAGCCGCCGCATCAGAGCAAGATCGCCCGGTGGAACCGGCCGGGGCAGATGGTAGACACTGCTCCGGCTGAGCCCCAAAGCCTTGGCTTGGCGGCCGATCGGCAGAGCGTGCTTGCGGTCGATCATTTCCTTGCGCTCAGCAGGCCGGCCTTGGTGAGCGCTCCTTCCAAAAAATCATTGTCCAGCGTCAGCTCCCCGATCTTGGCATGGAGCGTCTTCACATCAACGGCGGGCGAAGCAGGCGCGACCGTGCCGCTCCCGCCGAATACCCCGGTAGCCCCTTCAAGAAGCTGGGCCTTCCATTGCGCGATCTGGTCGGCGTGAACGTCGAACTGCTGGGCCAGCTCGTTCAGCGTCTTGTCACCCTTGATCGCCGCCAAGGCGACTTTCGCCTTGAACGCCGGCGTATGGTTGCGGCGTGCTCGTCTCGTCATCATCGCTCCTGCCCTTGGCATCTTATGCCACGTCCAGGGCCGAACTCCACTTATCTGGCCTGTCCAAATTTCCCGAGCCGGCTCTGTCAATTTGGGACGGCTCGCTTCTTGGCTCCAAATGCTCCTCATGAATGGCTCGTGGCTGGCAAGCGTTTCATTCTCTTTGAAGGACCGCGTGCTCTTGCTGAAGGGAAAATCGACTGACGCCGCCGGTGCTCCTCAACCGACGGCTCCTCGGCTCCTGCCGGATCGCGCCGGCGCCGTCCTCTTCCCCTGGCGCGCCGGCAACTGCCGCGTCTCCGGATTCTTGATTAGGTGCAGCACCCGCGAGAACACGTGGTCGTGGGCTTCGGCTCGGCCGATGTGAAACACGCCGGTATGGCGCAGATCCTTGGCCAGGATATCGACGATGCGTTCATGTGCAACCTCTTCGACCGAACCCAGCACCTCGGCGTCCCGGCTGTCGTCCTTGGCGCCGGCCGGTGAGAAGCGATCGCGGAAGTGCCCCGGTGCGGCGGAGGTCGTGGCGGCGGCTCCCGGGGGGCGATTCTCGGAGGGCGGCGCGGCGCCGCCCCCTGCACGTCAAAGGACGAGGAAGTCGAGATGGGTCAGCGCCAGCCCCGTCTCGACCGTCGCGAACCGGATTGCGGCCGTGGCGCCGGTGCCGTCGGCATCGTAGCTGAGCGTCCCGGTCGCGGCATTGTAGATGATGCGGTCGTCGGCGTCGTGAGCCGCGGGTCCGGTGAAGAACGCGCCGGCGGACAGGACGCCGGCCGTCGTCAGCGCGGTGAAGATCGACGCCTCCAGGCCGATCGAGTCGTCGGTCACGCTGAAGTCGCTGATCCGGTCGACATTGGTCGCGCCATTCACGGCCGTGTCGAAGACGAAGGTATCCGATCCGCCCAAACCGGTGAGCGTGTCGTTGCCGCCTCCTCCGGCGATGACGTTGCTGCCGGCGTTGCCGACGATCGTCTGGGCGAAGGCGTTGCCGGTGAGATCGATCGCGCCGGCGCTGTCGGTGGTGGCGAGCAATTCGATCGACTGGCCGAAACTCAGCGCATAGCTGACGCTGGTCAGCACCCGATCGGCGCCGGCGTTCGCGGCCTCGCCGACCAGGTCGCCGGCATTGTCGACGATATAGGTGTCGTCGCCGCCGAGTCCGCGCATGGTGTCAGCGCCGCCAAGGCCGTCGATGACGTTGGCGCCGGCGTTGCCGGTGATCGTCTGCGACGCTCCGTTGCCGGTGAGACGGATGGCGGCGGTGCCGGTGCTGTCGGTGGTGGCGAAGGCCTCGATCGACTGGCCTGCCCCCAACGCATAGCTGACGCTGGTCAGCACCCGGTCCGTCCCTTCGCCTGCATTCTCGAACACGCTGTCGCCGGCATTGTCGACCAGATAGGTGTCGTCGCCGCGGTGCCCGACCATGGCATCGGCGCCGCCCTTGCCGTCGATGACACTGCCGGCGTCGTTGCCGAGCATCACCTGGCCGAACTCGTTGCCGGTCAGGCTGACGATGGCCGGGGGGAGGGCGGGCGAGCCATCCAGGGCCCGCATGACTTCGATCTCCTGGCCGGCTTTCAGCGCGTAGCTGACGGTGGTGGTGACTTCGTCGACGCCGCCGCCCGCCGCCTCGTTGACCACGTCGGCGGCGTTGTCGACGAAATAGCCGTCATTGCCGCCGAGGCCGGACAGGGTGTCGGCGCCGCCCTTGCCGTCGAGGATGTTGGCGCCGGCATTGCCGACGATCGTCTGGGCGAATTCGTTGCCGGTCAGCAGAAGCCCGGCGTGGCCGGCGGCGTCGGCGGTTGCGAGCCGCTCGATTTCCTGGCCGGCGCCGAGCGTGTAGTCGACGCTCGTCGACACCGTGTCGGTGCCGCCGCCGGCCGCCTCGTCGATCAGGTCGAACCGATCGTCGACGACATAGGTGTCGTTGCCGCCGAGGCCTCTGAGGACGTCGGCGCCGCCCTTGCCGTCGAGGATGTTGGCGCCGGCATTGCCGATGATCGTCTGGGCGAATTCGTTGCCGGTCAGGTTGATCGCGGCGGTGCCCGTGCTGCTGCTCGTGGTGAGCAGCTCGATCTCCTGGCCGTCGCCGAGCCCGTAGCTGACTCTCGCCACCACCCGGTCGGTGCCGGTGCGTTCGAAGATGGTGTCGCCGGCATTGTCGACGATATAGGTGTCGTTGCCGTCGCCGCCGGCCATGACGTCGGCCCCGCCGCCGCCGTTCAGGGTGTTGTCGCCGGCATTGCCGGAAAGGAACTGGGCGAACGCGTTGCCGGTGAGGCGCAGCGCCTCGGTGCCGGCAGCGTCGGCCGCCGCCAGGACTTCGATCGATTGGCCGGCCGCCAGCGCGTAGCTGACGCTGGTCAGCACCGCGTCGGTGGACAGAAGGTCGACGGCGCCGCGCGGCGCCTCGATCACCCGGTCGCCGGCATTGTCGACGAGGTAGCGGTCGCTGCCGTCGCCCCCTCGCATGATGTCGGCGCCGCCGCCGCCGTCGATGACATTGTTGCCGGCGTTGCCGACGATGGTCTGGGCCAGGTCGTTGCCGGTGAGCCTGATCGCGGCGGTGCCGGAATCGTCGGTGGTGGCGAGCAGCTCGATCGACTGGCCGGCGCCGAGGGCATAGTCGACGCCGGTCAGCACCCGGTCGCTGCCCTCGCCGTCGAGCTCGAACGCCTGGGCGCCGGCATCGTTGACGATGTAGGTGTCGTCGCCGCCGTTGCCGATCATCATGTCGGCGCCGCCCTTGCCGTCGATGGTGTTGGCGCCGTTGTTGCCGACGATCTGCTGGGCGAGCGCGTTGCCGCTGAGCCGGAGCGCGGCGGTGCTGGAGATGTCGTCGGTGGCGAGCACCTCGATCTCCTGGCCGGCGCCGAGCACATAGCTGACGCTGGTCAGCACCTGGTCGATGGTGCCGCCCCCGGCCGCCTCGAGCACCACGTCCGCGGCGTTGTCGACGAAATAGAAGTCGTTGCCGCCGAAGCCGGCCATGGTGTCGGCCGCGCCCTTGCCGTCGATGACGTTGTCGCCCTCGTTCCCGAATATCGTCTGGGAGAACTCGTTGCCGGTCAGGTTGATCGCGGCGAAGCCGACGAAGGCCGACATGGCTTCGATCGCCTGGCCGGCTTTCAGCCCGTAGCTGACGCCGGCCGCCACCTGGTCGATGCCGCCGCCCGCCGCCTCGAACACCTGGTCGCCCGCGTCGTCGACGATGTAGGTGTCGTCGCCGCCGAGGCCGCGCATCACGTCGGCGCCGCCACCGCCATCGATGACGTTGTGGCCGGCATTGCCGACGATCGTCTGGGCGAACTCGTTGCCGGTGAGGTTGATCGGGGTGGTGCCGGCGATGGCGGCGGTCGCGAGCCGTTCGATTGCCTGGCCGGCCTTCAGCGCATAGTCGACGCTGGTGAGCACGCGGTCGATGCCTTCGCCCACGGCCTCGTCGACCACGTCGGCCGCCTCGTCGACGAAATAGGTGTCGTTGCCGCCGAGGCCGGCCATGATGACGGTCTCGCCCCTGCCGTCGAGGACGTTGTCGCCGGCGTCGCCGGTGATGACCAGGATGGTGGGAAGCGTGCCGACGGCGTCGTCGTCCCGGGGCGCGGCAAGCGTGCCGTCGGCCGGAGCGGCGGCCTGCGGCAGGTCGGCGAAGGCATCGGACGGGACGGCGGCGGCATGGCCGGTCATGGATGTCGTGGTCATCGTGAGGTCCTCGGGCTGGGTTTGGGCATGGCGCCTCGGCCGCGCCTTTGATCGGTCGCTGCCGCTCGGGTGATGTCTCGGCGCTTCGAAGTCGCGGAGGACATGTACCGGACCAGGCGCCGGCCGGCTTGGACGGTGGCGAAGCCCGGCCTGGCCTGAAACGAAGCCGGGCGACGCGCCCGGCTTCGGCGTGACCGTTCAGCCCCTGGGCAGATAGGGGATCGTTCCGGCCAGGTCGGTATCGTCGATCACCTGGAAACGGCTTTCGCTGCCGTCCCGGCGCGCGGCGACGTAGGGCGCGTAGCTGGGATCGGTGGCGAAGGCCTCGACGGCTTCCTGCGACGGAAAGGCCATGATCGCGATGAGGCTGGTGTCCAGCGGCTCGCCCTCGAGTGTCCTGACGTTCCCGCTGCGGGACAGATACTTGCCGCCATGCTTGTGCACGAGATCATGCACCGACGCCGCATAGGCCGGCACCCAGCTGTCGTCCGTCACCTTGATGTCTGCAATCAGGTAGGCTGTCATCGTGATCTCCCGTTGTCCGGCACAGGATCGCCCTGCGACCTGACCGCAGCCTGGGAGAAGAAGGCCGGCTCGCGCCAGTCCAGGACCTGTACCTGGCCGGTACAGTTTCCGTACTGGTTGTCCGGGGGCCGATCATCTATCGTCAGGTTTGGCTTTGACGAAAGGGCAGGAAAATGGCGCAGCCCGGATACAAGCAGTTCTGTCCCCTCGCCATGGCCGCCGAGCTGCTCTGCACGCGATGGACCATGGTGCTGCTCCGCGAGCTGGTGGCGGGAACCACGCGGTTCAACGACCTGCGACGTGGCGTTCCCAAGATGTCGCCGACGCTTCTGTCCCAGCGGCTGAAGGAACTCGAAGTCTCCGGCATCGTCGAGCGCAGGGAGCTCAAGTCCCAGAAGGGTATCTTCGAATACCACATGACGGAGTCCGGCAGGGATCTCCGGGCCGTCGTCGAGGCGATGGGCTTCTGGGGGCAGAAATGGGTCGAGGCCAGGCAGTCTCTCAAGAACCTGGATCCGTCATTGCTCATGTGGGACATGCGGCGCAACCTCGATCCGTCCCCGCTCCCCGGCAGGCGCACGGTGATACAGTTCCTGTACCAGGAGCTGCCGGCGTCGAAGCGGTCCTGGTGGCTGGTCGTCGAGCCCGATGGCGAAGTGGATCTGTGCTGGTCCGACCCGGGCTTCGATGTCGACCTCTATGTCTCCACCGATCTTCACACCATGACGGCGATCTGGATGGGGCTGACGACCGTCGCCAAGGAGCGCGGCAAGATCGTCCTGACCGGCGATCGGGACATCGCGAGCAGCATGCAGACATGGCTCGGGCTGAGCCCGTTTGCGACCGAGCCAAAGCGCGTATCGGCATAGGCCCCGAGCGGAACGATACGGACCGGAACGCGGTTCCGGCTCCGCGAAGCTCCGCCGAGGCTCCGGGAAAAGGCCCCCGATGCTCTCGATCCGCGCGTGAGGCGCGGCGACGGGACGAGCGCCCGCGCGGCTGACGCCATGCGGTGATTGACCGGTCCTTGACTTCACGGGGCGGCTGTGGCGGCCGGCCCGCCTCGAACGCCTATCGGCTTGCGGAAGCCGTCGCCCGCGATGCAATCGCGGTTCCTGGCGGCGGGAGCCACGACAGGAGCGTCGGATGCTGTTGGATGCACCACCCCGTTTCGGCACGATCCCGCTCTCGACCAGGGGCGTGCCCGAGGCCGACCGGGTCGCGGTCTGGCGCGAGGAAATCGGGCCCCTGATGCGTCTCGATGTCGAGGCGCTGCCGGACGCACCCTTCCATGTCGATCTGACGATGCGGCTGTTGCCCGGCCTCGGCCTCGTCACGGGAACGTATGCGCCGTTTCGCGTCGGCAGGTCGCGTGCGCTCGTCGCCGACGGAAACGACGACGTGGTCCTGCTGCTGAGGACGGGCGCCGGCGTTCTCTTGCAACGCAACCGCGAGATTCCCGTCGCCTCCGGCGACGCCGTCGTGCTGTCGAACGGCGATGTCGGCGGCTTCACCTTTTCATCGGCAGCCAGGGTTGTCGCCCTGATCCTGCCGCGCGCGGCCCTGAAGCCGCTGCTGGGCGATGTCGATGCCGCCATCATGCGGCCGCTGCCGAACGACAGCGGCACGCTGCGGCTGCTCCGGAGCTACCTGGCGGTGATCGGAGGCGACGAGGCACTGGCCAGCCCGGAACTGTGCCGCGCCGTCACCGCCCATGTCCATGATCTTGTCGCCCTGACCCTCGGCGCGCGGCCGGACGCGGCCGGGCGGGCCGCCGAGCGCAGCGTTCCCGCGGCGCGGCTTCGGGCCATCAAGGCGGATATTTCGGACCGCCTCGATCGGGAGCGGGACGTGGCGGTCGGAACGCTGGCGGCGCGCCACCGGGTCACGCCGCGCTACGTGCAGATGCTGTTCGAGGGCGAAGGCAGCACGTTGACGCAGTTCGTGCTCGGCCAGCGGCTTGCCCGTGCCCATCGCATGCTGGTCAATCCCGGCCTGCCGGACCGGGCCATCGCCGCCGTGGCCTTCGCCGCCGGCTTCGGCGACCTGTCCTACTTCATCCGGGCCTTTCGCCGGATCTACGGCGCGACGCCTTCCGAGGTCAGGGACGGGGCCGACAAGGGCCGGGCATCCTTCGAAGGACAGGCGCTTCGCGGCGACCGGCCGCCGGGCGGACCGGGACGAGAGGCAGGGGCGCGACGTCCGATGTCGCGGCCCCTGCCGTCGTGACGGCCGGTCCGCCGAGGCTTAGAATTCGCTCTTCAGCTTGCCGAGGCCGGATCGGTAGATGTCGGAGATGACCTTCACCGCGTCGGCTTCCGTCGCGCCCTTGGGATCGAAGGTGGACGACCACTCGACGGTGCTCGCCTTGCCCGAGCCCGACACCTTGATGGTGGAGATGTAGTTGTCGACCGGCAGCGGGCTGGACTGGAAGCGATAGGTATAGGACATGCCGGCGGCGTCCCATGTCTCCAGCGGCTCGACCAGAACGGCGCCGTCGCCCGTGGTCAGGGTGCGGACCTTCCTGCCGCCGACTTCGGCCATCTCGCATTTGGCCACGGCCGGAAGCCATGAGGCGATGCCGCAGAAATCGCCGATCGCTGCCCAGACCTTGTCGGGCGACACGGCGATATCGACTTTTTCCGAGACGGACGCCGCCTCTGCCGCCGATGCCGCCAGGCATGCCGCGCTCAAGGCGGCGATCATTCCTGCAAAGTGCATTTCAATCTCCTTGTTGTTTCTTCGAATTCACCAGCCGGTCGTACCGAATGCGGAGCCGGCCGGCTTGGGCCGGGGCGAAGTCCGGAGTGTCCGGAAACGAAGCCGCCCCCCATGGAGCCGCAACGACGGTTCGGCTGTCCCGATCCTCCGGCGGCCGGGGTTTCCGCCCGATCGGCGGTTGGAGGGGGATCGGAGCACATGGCGAGGCCGTCTCCGACGAGACGTCGTTCGGCCGTTTCGGCTGGCACGGGTCGGCCGGCCGCAAGGCAGCTCCCCTCTCGCACGGCCGGCGCTGGCCTCGATCGATGCGAGAGCGTCCCGACGGGCGGCTTGCGCCGCCTCGATCGGTGCGCAAGCCGGCGGGACGCGCGCTATGCCCGTCCCTGCCGCAGTCGCCACTGGTCGAGGAAGACGATGGCGAGGCCGCCGGCCAGGATCAGGGCGATGCCGAGGGTCGCCGTCAGGTTCGGCACGTCGCCCCAGACGAGATAGCCGGAGACCAGGGCCCATACCGTGAAGCTGTAGTAGAACGGCGCCACCACGCCTGCCGCGCCGGAGCGGTAGGCGATCAGGATCGCCACCTGGGCGAGGGTGACGAGCAGGCCGGCGAGGGCCAGCATCGCCAGGTGGGCGGGGGCGGGCGTGACCCATTCCTCGGTCAGCGCCGAGGCGAGGCCCGAGCCGGCCATGACCACGACGATCGTGCCGAAGGCCGCCGCCAGGGCCGGCACCTCGGCGGCGATGCGCTTGCCGGCGAGGTCGCGCAGCGCCACCAGCACCGCGGCGGCGAAGGCGAGGAGGGCGTTCGGCGACAGGCCGTCCAGGCCCGGCTGGGCGACCAGGATCGCGCCGGCGAAGCCGAGCAGGATCAGCGCGAGCTTGGCCGGGCCGATGCGCTCGCGGAACGCCAGCCGGACCAGGCCGACCAGGATCAGCGGCGCGGTCTGGCCGATGGCGACGACGTCGGCGATCGGCAACTGATGCAGCGCCACGATGTAGCACAGCACCGCGCCCAGCTCGATCGCGCCGCGGAGCAGGGACGTGCCGCGCAGGGCGCCGGGAACCTGCCGCCACTGGCCCGTCGCGACCAGCAGGGCCCCGCAGCCGATCGCGGCGGCCGCGCCGCGCAGGAACACCACCGCATAGGGCGGCAGATCCGCGGCGGCCACCTTCATCAAGCTGTCGTTGACGACGAAGAACCCCGTGGCCAGCACCATCGCCAGGATGCCGCGCAGGTTGGACGCTGGGGAAGGCATGAGGTCACGCGATCAGGAGGAGAAACGTTTGCGTAGCGTCAGCGGCCGGCCGCGGTCAAGCCGACGCGGCGGCCGACGGCCACATTCTCGCGTGATGGCAGGGGGCAGGTCGCGGCGGGTGAGGGGCTCTCAGCCGCCGGTGACGCTCATGTGCCGGCCGACGGCCGGCTGGCGGGTGCGCCGGTCGATGACGAAGTCGTGCCCCTTGGGCTTGCGCAGGATCGCCCGGTCGATCGCGGCATGGAGCGTCTCGTCGGCCTCGGAGGCCCGCAGGGGCGCGCGCAGGTCGGCGGCATCCTCCTGGCCGAGGCACATGTAGAGCGTGCCGGTGCAGGTGACGCGGACGCGGTTGCAGCTCTCGCAGAAATTGTGGGTCATCGGCGTGATGAAGCCGAGCCGGCCGCCCGTCTCGCGGACACGGACATAGCGGGCCGGGCCGCCGGTGGAATAGGGGATGTCGTCCAGCGTGAAGCGGTCGAGCAGCTGCGCGCGCAGCACGGAGAGCGGCAGGTACTGGTCGACGCGGTGGCCGGACACGTCGCCGAGCGGCATCACCTCGATGAATGTCAGGTCCATGCCCCGGCCATGCGCCCATTCGATGAGGCCGACCGCCTCGCGGTCGGTCATGCCCTTGAGCGCCACGGCGTTGATCTTGACGGCGAGGCCGGCCTCCTGCGCCGCGTCGATGCCCTGGAGCACCTTGTCGAGGTCGCCCCAGCGCGTGATCGCCTTGAACGCCTTGGGGTCGAGCGTGTCGAGCGAGACATTGATCCGCTGGACGCCGCAGGCCTTCAGCTCGGTCGCGAAGCGTGCGAGTTGCGAGCCGTTGGTGGTCAGCGTCAGCTCCCTGAGGCGGCCGCTGTCGAGATGGCGCGACAGCGAGCGGAACAGCGTCATGATGTCACGCCGCACCAGCGGCTCGCCGCCGGTGAGCCGCAGCTTGGTGACGCCCTTGGCGATGAAGGCGCTGCAGAGCCGGTCGAGCTCCTCGAGCGAGAGCAGATCCCTCTTCGGCAGGAAGGTCATGTCTTCCGCCATGCAATAGACGCAGCGGAAATCGCAGCGATCCGTCACCGAAACGCGCAGATAATCGATCGACCGCCCGAACGGATCGATCATCCCGGCGCGATCGGCGGAGCCGATCGTCGCCCCGCGATCGGCGGAGCCGATCGTCGCCCCGCGATCGGCGGAGCCGATCGTCGCCCCGCGATCGGCGGAGCCGATCGTCGCCCCGCGATCGGCGGAGCCGATCGTCGCCCCGCGATCGGCGGAGCCGATCGTCGCCCCGCGATCGGCGGAGCCGATCGTCGCCCCGCGATCGGCGGAGCCGATCGTCGCCCCGCGATCGGCGGAGCCGATCGTCGCCCCGCGATCGGCGGAGCCGATCGTCGCCCCGCGATCGGCGGAGCCGATCGTCGCCCCGCGATCGGCGGAGCCGATCGTCGCCCCGCGATCGGCGGAGCCGATCGTCGCCCCGCGATCGGCGGAGCCGATCGTCGCCCCGCGATCGGCGGAGCCGATCGCAGCGGGAAGGGATGCGGTTTCGAAATCGGTCAGGCGCATAACGATAAGCTCGGTCTATCGTGCGCACCCTAGCGCAATGCCGGGGAGCGTCAAATCACGAAGGCGTCGCGAATGCCTTGCGCAGCGCGATCGTCCTTCTTAAGTGGCGACCAGATCCGTGAAAGGGAAGAGCCCGTGACCGCAACCGCCTGGCCGACCGAGCTGCGTCTGTCCGAGAACAAGCGGACCCTGACCGTGTCCTTCGACGACGGCACGAGGCATGCGCTCACGGCCGAATATCTGCGGGTGATGTCGCCCAGCGCAGAGGTCCAGGGGCACAGCGCCGCCGAGCGCAAGACCGTCGGCGGCAAGATCAACGTCACGATCCTGTCGGTCGAGCCGGTCGGAAACTACGCCGTGCGCCTCGGCTTCGACGACATGCACAACACCGGGCTCTACACCTGGAGCTACCTCGCCGAGCTCGGCGCGCAGCATGACGGGCGGTGGGCGGAGTACCTCGCGGACTTGCAGGCCAAGGGCCTGTCGCGGGAGCGGCCGGGCCAGCGCTGAGGCGCCGTCGGATCGCCGCCGCGGTAGAGTTTCAAAACGGGCTCTGAGCCCATTCCGGGCGGAGAAGGGGCCTTGGCCTTGCGGTTTCGCCAACCCGCCGCCGGGTTCTCCCGGTCGGACGGCCCCTCACGCCAGGCTGCCGAGCGACGACAGCAGGCCATCGATTTGGCTCCGCTGCTTCATCGCCTTGTCGTACTGTTCCAGCATGACGCGCTTGTAGACGGCCTGGGCGATCAGCGTTTCCTCGGCCGAGATCTGGTTGGCGATATTGCCGTAGAGCGAGGACGACAGCGCCTCGTTCGAGATGAAGGTGCTGGGCCGCGAACCCGACCCGCCGCCCAGCATGGCGCCCAGCGTGTCGGCGCCGCTGGCATAGCCGCCGAGCGTCGCGGTCAGGATGCTGGTCTGGCTGCGGAACGTGGCATAGGACGCGGCGCGCCGGGCGCTCCACGCCTGCATCTGGTCGTAGGCCGACCTTCCGGATGTGGCGCCGATGCTCATCACCGTCCTCGGCCGTCAAGTCTAGGCCCGATGTCCTACCGGACCGTTACCGGCGGCCGCCGGCGCGAGCGGCTCAGCCGCGGGTGACGATCACCTTGGTGCCCACCTTGACGCGCTCGTAGAGATCGGTGACGTCGTCGTTGGTCATGCGGATGCAGCCCGACGACACGGCCTGGCCGATGGTCTTGGGCTCGTTCGAGCCATGGATGCGATAGAGCGAGCCGCCCAGATACAGGGCGCGGGCGCCGAGCGGATTGGTCGGGCCGCCGGCCATGTAGCGCGGCAGGTCGGGGCGGCGCTTCAACATCTGGCTCGGCGGCGTCCAGCTCGGCCACTCGGCCTTGCGGGTGATCGACTTGACGCCGCTCCACTCGAAGCCCGGCCGGCCGACGCCGACGCCGTAGCGCAGGGCCGTGCCCTTGCCGAGCACGAGGTAGAGACGCCGCTCCTGCGAGTTGATGACGATGGTCCCTGGCGCCTCGCGGCCCTTGTAGGTGACCACCTCGCGCGGGACCGGCGAGGTGCCGGCCGGCGTGCCGCCCAGGCTCCTGGTCAGGTCTTCCCACAGGGCCGCGAACGGGTTGCTGCTGGCGGCCTGCGCCGGAGCGGCGGCCAAGGTGGAAATGCCGATCGCCAGGGCGGCGATCATGGATGGGATGCGACGCATCAAATCAGCCCCGTCTTGCGGCGGATGATTTCCGCCGGCCCCTCTGCACAGCCCGCGGCGCCGGGCCGCGGGGGTTGCCAATCCAACACGATCCCGGCCCCGGAGTCGAGCCGGCGTCCGAAGCGAGCATGGACGACGACGGTAAACGGATTGCCGTACGGAAGGGAGCCGCCGGAGTCCGCGCCGACCCTGCATCGGGACATGATACCGCTTGCGCCTACGGCAGATAGGGGCGCAGCAAGGCGAGATCCGCCGGGCTCAGGCGATCGTTCGCCGTCGCCGCCTGGTGCCAGTAGGGGTAGAGCAGGGGAGGCTGGCTGACGGCGTCGAGCTTGCCGCGTTCCTCCGCCGTCAGCACCAGGTCGGCGCTGGCGAGGTTGTCGGCGAGTTGCGCCTCGTTGCGCGCTCCGATCACCAGCGAGGTCACGCCCGGCCGGCCCAGCAGCCAGGCCAGCGCCACCTGCGCCGCCGAGACGCCGCGCGCCGCGCCGATCTCGACCAGAACGTCGACGATGTCGTAGAGCTTCTCCTCGTCGCGCACCGGCGGCTCGCTCCAGCCGTTGAAGCGGCGCGAGCCTTCCGGATCGGCCTGGCCGCGGCGGTACTTGCCGGTGAGCAGGCCGCCGGCGATCGGGCTCCACACCAGGATGCCCAGCCCCTGGTCGATCGTCACCGGCACCAGTTCATATTCGGCCTCGCGCGCCTGGAGGGTGTAATGGATCTGCTGGCTGACGAAGCGCTGCCAGCCGTGCTTCTCGGCGGCGGCCTGGGCCTTCATCAGGTGCCAGCCCGAATAGTTGGAGGCGCCGACATAGCGCACCTTGCCGGTGCGCACGAGGTTGTCGAGCGCCTCCATCGTCTCTTCCACCGGCGTCTCGCCGTCCCATTCGTGGACGTAGTAGAGGTCGATATGGTCGCGATGCAGGCGGCGCAGGCTCTTCTCGCATTCGGCGATCAGGCTGTGGCGCGAGGCGCCGCCCTGGTTCGGGCCGGTGCCGAAGCGCATCCGTGCCTTGGAGGCGACCAGCATGTCGCCCCAGCGCCCGCGCATGACTTGGCCGATGATCTCTTCCGAAGCACCGTCGGAATAGATGTTGGCGGTGTCGAGCAGGTTGACGCCGGCCTCGGCCGCCTGGCCGATCAGCCGGTCGGCGCCTTCGACATCGGTGTTGCCGACCTTGGCGAACGGCCCCTGGCCGCCGAAGGTCATGGTGCCGAGCGTGAGCACCGAGACGCGCAGGCCCGAACGGCCGAGCTGACGATATTCCATGGCTGCCCTCGTGGAGACGATTGGATGGCGCATTTGTCGGATGTTTGCGGCGGGCTGTCCAGAGCGGGTTCGCCGTGAAGCATCACAGCCGGGACGCTGCCGATGTTCCGGCCGGGCAGGGCGAGACCGGCAATCTCAGGCAATAGTGCGACGTCTGTGCCTTCCCTCCCCTTGCGGGGAGGGATAAAGGGTGGGGGTCGTAAAGAACTGGTCGCGCCTTATCCTACGTGACCCTCACCCCTTACCCCTCCTCGCAAGGGGAAGGGGACCGACCGGCGTCGCGCCTGAAGCAGTTGTTCTCGCACGACGCCCTACCGCTTCCACCCCCGTCCCGGCTTGCCGCCGCCCTTCTTGCGCGCCTCGGCGCCCAGCGGCACCTCGCGGTCGGTGCCCGGACCCATGCTATCGAGGTCGGGCTTCCGCGCCCGGGTCGGCGGCAGGTTGGCCGCGCTGCCGTACTCCTTCGGCCCGGCATAGGCGCCGGCCTTCTGGCGGATCGTCACCGGCCGGGCCACGCCGTCGTCGGCCACCGCCATCTCGGTCTCGCGCAGGCGCTTGAGCTCGTCGCGCAGGCGCGCCGCCTCCTCGAAGCGCAGGTCCGCGGCGGCCTCGCGCATGCGCCGTTCGAGATCGGCGACCACCGCCTCGAAATTGTGGCCGACCGTGGCGACATCGTCGGCCAGGCCCTTGTCGACGGTGACGCGGTCGCGCTCATAGACCGAGTTGACGATGTCGGCGATGCTGCGCTTGACGCTCTCGGGCGTGATGCCGTGCTCGGCGTTCCAGGCCACCTGCTTCTCGCGCCGGCGGCTGGTCTCGGCGATGGCGCGCTCCAGGCTGCCGGTCATGTTGTCGGCATAGAGCAGCACGCGGCCGTCGACGTTGCGGGCGGCGCGGCCGATGGTCTGGACCAGGCTGGTCTCCGAGCGCAGGAAGCCCTCCTTGTCGGCGTCGAGGATGGCGACCAGGGCGCATTCGGGGATGTCGAGGCCCTCGCGCAAGAGGTTGATGCCGACCAGCACGTCGAAGGCTCCGAGCCTGAGATCGCGGATGATCTCGATGCGCTCGATCGTGTCGATGTCGGAATGCATATAGCGCACCCGCACGCCATGGTCGTGCAGGTACTCGGTCAGGTCCTCGGCCATGCGCTTGGTCAGCACCGTGACCAGGCTGCGATAGCCGGCCCGGGCCGTGGCCTGGACCTCGCCGAGCAGGTCGTCGACCTGGGTGCGGGCCGGGCGGATCTCGGTCTGCGGGTCGACCAGGCCGGTCGGGCGGATCACCTGCTCGGCGAAGACGCCGCCGGTGCGCTCCATCTCCCATTTGCCGGGCGTCGCCGAGACGTGGACGGTCTGCGGCCGCATCGCATCCCATTCCTCGAAGCGCAGCGGCCTATTGTCCATGCAGGAGGGCAGCCGGAAGCCGTATTCGGCCAGGGTCGCCTTGCGCCGGAAGTCGCCCTTGTACATGGCGCCGATCTGCGGGACCGTCACATGGCTCTCGTCGGTGAAGACCAGGGCGTTGTCGGGCAGGTATTCGAACAGGGTCGGCGGCGGCTCGCCCGGCAGGCGGCCGGTGAGCCAGCGCGAATAGTTCTCGATGCCGGCGCAGGAGCCGGTCGCCTCCAGCATTTCCAGGTCGAAGGTGCAGCGCTGCTCCAGCCGCTGCGCCTCGAGCAGGCGCCCCTGGGTGTAGAGTTCCTGCAACCGCCCCTTCAGCTCGTCCTTGATGCCCTTGATCGCCTGCGCCAGCGTCGGCTTGGGCGTGACATAGTGCGAATTGGCGTAGACCTTGACGAATTTCAGGTCGGCGATCTTCTGGCCGGTCAGCGGGTCGAACTCGGCGATGGCCTCGACCTCGTCGCCGAACAGCGAGATGCGCCAGGCCCGGTCCTCGTAGTGGGCCGGGAACAGCTCGATCACGTCGCCGCGCACCCGGAAGGTGCCGCGGGCGAAGTCGGCGTTGATGCGCTTGTACTGCAGGGCGACGAGGTCGGCGATCAGCTGGCGTTGCTCCACCTTCTCGCCGACGGTGATGCCGAAGGTCATGGCCGTGTAGGTCTCGACCGAGCCGATGCCGTAGATGCAGGACACGGAGGCGACGATGATCACGTCGTCGCGCTCGAGCAGGGCGCGCGTCGCCGAGTGGCGCATGCGGTCGATCTGCTCGTTGATCGAGGATTCCTTCTCGATATAGGTATCGGTCCGCGGCACATAGGCCTCGGGCTGGTAGTAGTCGTAATAGGAGACGAAATACTCCACCGCGTTGTTCGGGAAGAACGACTTGAACTCGCCGTAGAGCTGCGCCGCCAGCGTCTTGTTCGGCGCCAGGATCAGGGCCGGGCGCTGGGTGCGGGCGATCACCTGCGCCATGGTGTAGGTCTTGCCCGAGCCGGTGACGCCGAGCAGCACCTGGTCGCGCTCCCGGGCCGCGGTGACGCCCTCGACCAGCTCGGCGATGGCGGTGGGCTGGTCGCCGGCCGGCTCGTATTCGGAGACGAGGTCGAAGCGGATGCCGCCCTCGGACTTGTCGGGCCGGGCCG
This sequence comes from Labrys sp. Lb11, assembly GCF_057554225.1. Taxonomy (NCBI): domain Bacteria; kingdom Pseudomonadati; phylum Pseudomonadota; class Alphaproteobacteria; order Hyphomicrobiales; family Xanthobacteraceae; genus Labrys; species Labrys sp. Lb11. The sequence goes on along the minus strand of NZ_BAAJOT010000008.1, from coordinate 124,682 downwards.
GCCGGTGCGGCGTCCACACCGGCTTGTTGCGCATGCGCGGGTCGCCGCCTTCCAGCAGCTCCGTCAGTGCGGCGATGGTGCCGGCCGAGCCGCCGAGCCGGTCCAGCCCGTCGGGATCGGGCAGCTCCTCCACCGCGTTCTTGCCCGCGGGCTTGCGCTTGACGGCGCGGCCTTCCATGGCGGCGCCGCCGGTGGGCAGGTTCAGCTTGGCCGCCAGCTCCGGGTCGACCCCGGTGAGCGGGCCGACGTCGAAGCCGGCTTGCGGGGATTCGGCAAAACCCTTCTTGTCCAGAAGGCCCGGGTTGAGCAGGGCCTTCAGGTGCTCGTCGAGCGAGGGCAGGGTCGGCTTGGCCGCCTTGGCGCGGGTCGGCCGGATCTTTTGCGGGTCCTTGGGCATGGGCCGAATATGGCGCGAGTCAGCCGCCGGGAAAAGGCATGGCGGGGAGAGGCTGCTGACAGGGTGATGTCAGCATGGCATGCATCCAGGGCTATGCAGCTCGATCGAGATCGTAGCCGTTTGTCTCTGTGTCGGGCCGGAGCACTTGTTGGGCGCCGACGGCACGAGGTTGTGCGCTGAATGCCCGGGGCAAGCGCCTGAAAAGGCCTTGCGCAATGCCGCCGTCGTCACTCACGCCACAAAGAAATCCGCATTGGTCAAGGCGAGGCCGGCGGAAAGATGGGCGAACTGTCGTGGGGCGTGCGTGCCGGAGCCGTCGTCGTCGAAGTAGAGATTTCCCGTCGCCGAATCGTAGATGATGCGCTGGCTGGTGTTTGTCGCCGCCGCGCCAATGTGGAAAGCGGCCGCGTCGAGCACATGGTTCGTGCCCAGCCCGTCAAAGATGGCGTGCGCCAGCCGGATGGTGTCGTCGGCGACCGAAAAGTCGGCGATGGTATCGATATTGTCGGCGCCCAGCGCGGTCGAAAAGACGAAGGTATCGATGCCGCCGAAGCCCTGCATGGTGTCGGCGCCGGCCTTGCCGTCGATGATGTTGGCGCCGGCATTGCCCTGTATGGTCTGGCCGAATTCGTTGCCGGTCAGATTGATCGCGCCGGTGGCTGCGGCGGTCGTGGTGGTGAACAGTTCGATCTCGGCGCCCGCCGTCAGCGTGTAGCTGACCGAAGTCAGCACCCGGTCGGACCCGCCTCCGACCGCTTCCAACACCTTGTCGCCGGCATTGTCGACGAAATACCGGTCGTTGCCGCCGAAGCCGGACATGGTGTCGGCGCCGGCCTTGCCGTCGATGATGTTGGCCCCGGCATTGCCCTGTATGGCCTGGCCGAATTCGTTGCCGGTCAGATTGATCGCGCCGGTGGCTGCGGCGGCCGTGGTGGTGAACAGTTCAATCCGGGCGCCTGCCGTCAGCGTGTAGCTGACCGAAGTCAGCACTTGGTCGGACCCACCGCCGACCGCTTCCAATACCGTGTCGCCGGCATTGTCGACATAATACGTGTCATTGCCAGCGCCGCCGGACATGGTGTCGGCACCGCTGCCCCCGACAAGGATATCGTTGCCGCGGCCGCTGCTCAAAAGATCGTTGCCGCCGCCGCCGCTCAACGTGTCTGCGCCGTCGCCCGTGGTGATGCTGTCGTTGGCGGAGCCGGTCGTGACGCTGAAGCGCTCGACGCCGGAAAAGGTCAGCCGGCCGACGCCGGCATACTGCGCGCCGTTCGGGCCGTCGCTGTAATAATCGGTGGCGAGGCCGCCGACACTGCTGCTGTTGCTATAGATGGAGAAGGTGACGGCTACGGTCGCGGCGGAATAATCCGCGATCAGAAGATCGTTGCCGCCGGCACCGAGATCGACCGTGTTGACCCCGCTCGTTGCCGCGCTCGCGCCGCCGCGTATGGTCACGGTGTCGTTGCCCAGGAGCGTCGAGACGGAATTGGCGTAGCCGCTGAACGCGGCGCCGAGCGTGATCGTGTCGGCCTTGTTGGTGGCGGTGAGATCGAGCCGCTCGACGTTGCGGATGGCGGAGCCGTCGGCAAGCGTCTGGACGGTCGCCGGGCTGGTCAGGTTGATCGTCGCGCCCGAGCCCAGCAGCGAGAGGTCGGCCTTCCACTGATCGACGCCGCTGCCGCCATCGATCGTCGCCTTGCCGCGACCGCTGTTCAAAAGATCGTTGCCGCCGCCGCCGCTCAACGTGTCTGCGCCGTCGCCCGTGGTGATGCTATCGTTGGCGGAGCCGGTCGTGACGCTGAAGCGCTCGACGCCGGAAAAGGTCAGCCGGCCGGCGCCGGCATACTGTGCGCCATTCGGGCCGTCGCTGTAATAATCGGTGGCGAGGCCGCCGACACTGCCGCTGTTGCTATAGATGGAGAAGGTGACGGCTGCCGTCGCCGCGGAATAATCCGCGATCAGAAGGTCGCTGCCGCCGGCACCGAGATCGACCGTGTTGACCCCGCTCGTTGCAGCGCTCGCGCCGCCGCGTATGGTCACGGTGTCGTTGCCCAGGAGCGTCGAGACGGAATTGGCGTAGCCGCTGAACGCGGCGCCGAGCGTGATCGTGTCGGCCTTGTTGGTGGCGGTGAGATCGAGCCGCTCGACGTTGCGGATGGTGGAGCCGTCGGCAAGCGTCTGGACGGTCGCCGGGCTGGTCAGGTTGATCGTCACGCCCGAGCCCAGCAGCGAGAGGTCGGCCTTCCATTGATCGACGCCGCTGCCGCCATCGATCGTCGCCTTGCCGCGGCCGCTGTTCAAAAGATCGTTGCCGCCGCCGCCGCTCAACGTGTCTGCGCCGTCGCCCGTGGTGATGCTGTCGTTGGCGGAGCCGGTCGTGACGCTGAAGCGCTCGACGCCGGAAAAGGTCAGCCGGCCGGCGCCGACATACTGTGCGCCATTCGGGCCGTCGCTGTAATAATCGGTGGCGAGGCCGCCGACACTGCTGCTGTTGCTATAGATGGAGAAGGTGACGGCTACTGTCGCGGCGGAATAGTTCGCGATCAGAAGGTCGCTGCCGCCCGATCCCATGTCGGCCCGATCCGACCCCGTGTCTGTTGCCCCACCCTTGCCGACATCAACGATATCGTTGCCCGCGCCGGTGTCGAAAATGTCGCCCATCGTCCCGCCGACGAAGACGTCGCTGAGGGCGCCACCGCGAAGATTGTTGGCCCGGGTCAGGCTGCCCCGTATGGAAAAGGCCTCGATGCTGGAGTACAGCACCTCGTCGCTGCCCGCGTCGCCAAAATTCCCGGCAACGACATATGTATAGACGGAATCGCCACCCGGGCTGTGCACGGTGTTCGTGACGAAAGATACCGCGAGGTTGACGTTGCTGAAGTCGAGGCTCAGCCTGTCGTAGCCACCGTAGCCATAGACCTCGTCATGACTGCCGGTAAGCGGCGCCAGAACGTCATCGCCGTTGCTGCCGTTGAGCACATCGTTGCCCGTCGTTCCCTGGATTTGCACCACGAGTGTGGTGTCGTCGAAGGCCAGGCGTTCAACGCCGGACAAGGTGTCGGTGCCATCCGGTCCGGTCACGATGATGGTATCGGTCAACAGATCACGGGTAATGGTGTACTCGGAAGCGTTGCCGACGAAGATCGCAGTGTCGAGGTTTCCCGCGCCACCGACAATGATGTCGTCGCCGGGGCCGCCTTGGATCGAATCGTTGCCGCCGCCGGCGTTGATGCGGTCATTGCCGGCAAGACCGAAAATCCAGTCCGCATTGCTCGTCGGCGCGCCACCCGTAGCACCCGGGTGCGTAGCGTCTATCGTGTCGCCATCGTGCGTCCCGTAAATCGGTTCGATCGCATTCGTCACCCTGATCGTCAGCGTCTGGGTGTCGAAGTTGCCGTCCGCGTCGGTGGCGCGAACGGCAACTTCGAAGACATTGTCATGATTGCTGTCGCGAGGATTCTCGAAGTCCGGCAAGATCTTGAAGGAAAGGAAGCCGTTGGTCGGGTTAAGGTAGAACTTGTCGGCATCCGTGCCGCCGACGATCGAATAGCTGAGGGTATTGCCATCGACGAGATCCCAGCCCTCGACCTTCGTTACGATGCCGCTGTCACTCGAATTGGTGCTTTCCCGTACGGTAATGGAAGCATTGTCGCCACCTCCGTTGGACTCGATTTTAGGACTGGCTGAGCCGACCGACATTTCGATCGAGTAGGTACCAGCCCAGGCGTCGTCAAAGCCCCGGGCGACCAGATAGAAGGTGCCGTTGGACGCAGGTGTGAACACCAGCCGGGAGTTGGTGCCCAAGCCGCCATCATCTTCATGCGCGATGATCGCCCCGGCGGAGTTCAACAGGTGGAGAAACGGATCAGCCAGTGTGCCGTCGCCGCTGGAGCGGCCGTTGAGGTCGAAGACGTAGGTCGTGCCTGCGACGAGATCAACACGATACCAGTTGCTGTCGCCCTCGCTGGCGAGTTGGCCCGTGCGCGGTTTGCCCTCGGACAGGAGCTGCGCGCCTCCCGCTTTGGAGCCGAAATCGCCGGCGTCATCAGAAGGTCCGAGGTAGAGATGCTGATTCTGGCCGAGATGCGACGTCAAATTTGCGAACAGATCCGTTGTCAGGTTGCTGAGATCGGTCGCTGTCGCCGTGTCGATGATCTGTCCGTTGCTGAACTGGAAACCGGTCGAGAGTGTGCCGTCGATGCCTGAACTGATCAGGCTGGCGCCGTCGTTGCTGATGATGCCGGCGCCGATCTTTCCAATCAGGTCGGCGACGGACAGGTTGGTCAGGCTGCCGCCATCGTTCGTGATCAGACTGGCGCCGTCGTTGCTGATGATGCTGGCGCCGTCGTTGCTGATGAGGCTGGCACCGTCATTGCTGATGAGACTTGCTCCGTCGTTGCCGATGATGCTGGCACCGTCATTGGAGATCAGCCGCAGAATGTCGAAATTGCCGCTGTCGCCGGTCGCGACGATCGGGTTGAGCGCATCGTGCTGCGAGTTTTGAAGTGTGACGACCAGGTGAGGGGAGTCAGGGCCCCCCTCCGCGTTTCGGTTGAACGACGCTTCGAGGCACACGGGATTGTTCGCATCCGTGGCCGTCAGCAGGTAATGCGTCAGGTGTCCCCGATCGAAGTCCTGCCGCACCTCGAAACCGTCCGGCGAGGTAACGGACGAAAAGGCGAGCGCGCCATGACGCAGCGTATTGCCTGGTCCGAACGCGAAGCTTGCGTTCGAGTTGGGGGGCGCGAATTGCAACAGGACATGGCTGCCGTCGCTTCCATTGCTTTCGTAGCTGTGGATGCTGCCGTCGGCGTAGAGGCTGATCCTGACGAAGTCCTGAGCGGTGGTATAGTTGCCGGCAGGGGCCACGCTCCCGTCCGGTTTGAAACGTATGACAGTCGCGTCGCTGTCGTTGTCATATCCGATCGAGTAGGCGATCTTTCCGCCGTTATTGAGGTGAACGTAAAGGGAGCCTGGCTGCGGAACGTTCAAAGCCTACTCCCGGCGGAGTTTAACCTCCACCTGATATTGAAGCATATCGCAATCGGGACGCCCCCGCGCCACCTTGCGTAGCGAACAAATCCTAGACATACGCAACGTCACTGTCAATTGGTTGAAGCGATGCATCCGGTCGCGCAGACGTCTGGCGTCTGGCGATCCATGCTGCTGATTCGCATCGCATCCTCTCGGCTCGTCCGACTTCATAACCCCGGGGGGCACGCGCTGTTTCCGCTTGACGGAGCGGCAGCTTGGGATCAGCCTCCATCGGTAGCGAACATCGATCTTTCCGTGAGTGGCTCAGGCCGGAAGCCTGATGCAGCGTCGGCAGCGGGGCAGGGGCGATGATGCGGATCGTGCGATGGGCGGCCGGGCTTGCCGTGGCGTTGTCGCTGGCCGGCTGTTCCAATTTCCATCCCACACAGGAGGCTCACACCGCGCTGGTTCGCAGCGGCTCCTATGACGACTTCGCCGCGAGGACGCCGGCCGGGCCGATCGCCGCCCGCCTCGTGCCCTATGCCCTGCTCGCCGAGCAGGCCTATCGCACCGACGTCTATCGGACGGGGCGGGCCCGGCATTCGAACCGGCCCTGCCCGGATGACGGCGGCGGATGCGGCGGCCTGGCGGCAGACGCGGCCCGCGCCAATCGGATGCTCGACGGCTGGCGCCTGGTCTATGCTCAGGACGGACCGTTTGCCTGCCCGGCAGGGCAGAACTGCGGCGCCCCGGTCGGCGGCCTCGGCGTCCAGATATGGGTCTCGCGGGGACCGGTCTGCCGGGAAGGCGTGATCGCCTTTCGCGGCACCGTCGGCCACAGCCTCGGCGACTGGGTCTCCAATGCCCATTGGGTGACGCGTGCGCTGCCGGTGCCGGTCTATGACGAATATGCCCAGGTGCATGACCACATCGGCTGGCTCGTCGAACGCATCCGGCGCGACCCCTGCTACCGGTCCGGCACGACGCGGATCGCGGCGCTCGGCCATTCCCTCGGCGGCGGCCTGGCCCAGCACGCGGCCTATGCCGAGCCGGCGATCCGGAGCGTCTATGCTTTCGATCCGTCCTTCGTCACCGGCTACTACGACAAGGCCCTGAAGAACCGTGACCGCACGGTCCGGGGTCTGCAGATCGAGCGGGTCTACGAGCACGGCGAGATCCTGGCCTTCGGCCGCTATGTCCTGCGCCAGTTCAATCCGCCGACGGCCTGCGATCCCACCATCGTCAACATCCGCTTCAACGTGCTGGAAGGCAGCGTCATCGACCAGCACAGCCTCGTCGACTTCACCACGGCGCTGCTGCGGGATTCGCGTGGCGTCGCGCCGGAGCAGCGGCCCTTCGTGGCCGAGGCCTGCGCCTGGCAGAGGGCGCACGATCCGGCGCGGCAGCGCCTCGCCGCCCGATAGGCCCCGTCTCTATCCGGCCGTCCAGGTCCGCAACGTCGCCAGGTCGAGGCACGGGCCGGCCGGCGCGCGTCCCGCCAGACACCCGCAGGGAGAGTCCGGCTCGCCCAGATGGTCGAGCACGCTCAGCGCGCCGGCAAAATCCTGCCCGGCGGTGTAGCGGCTGACGGTCACCACCGTGGCCAGCCCCGCAGCCAGGGCCGCGGCGAGCCCGTTGCGGGAGTCCTCGAAGGCGAGGCAGCGGGCCGCCGGCAGGCCGAGTTGCGCCAGCGCCGCCAGGTAGGCATCGGGCGCCGGCTTCTTGGCCGCGACCTCGTCGCCCGCGACGATCGCCTCGAACCAGCCGGGCGCGTCGGGGCCGAGTGTCGCCCGCAGCAGGCTCTCGACATTCGGCCGGCTCGTGGTCGTGGCGATGGCCAGGCGCAGGCCCGCGCGTCGGGCCTCGCCGATCAGGCGCGCGACGCCCGGCCGCAGCCCCGTCTCGCCGTGCTCGACCAAGTCGACATAGCGCCGCGTCTTGCCGGCGTGCAGCGCCGCGATCGCCGCCGTGTCCGGCGCGGGGGCGACGCCGTGCGTCTCGACATAGTGCCGGATGCGTTCCTTGCCGCCGGTAACCTCCAGCAGCCGGCCGTAGAGCGTTTCGTCCCAGCGCCAGGGCAGCCCATGCGCGGCGAAGGTCTCGTTGAACGCGCGGAGATGGGTGTCCTCCGTCTCGGCCAGCGTCCCGTCGACGTCGAAGATCAGCGCATCCAGCATGTCGGGTCCTCGGCGCGGCGGCATGCCCGCTGGGCGTGGTTCCGGTCGTCCTGCCCGCGATCCGAGGCGCCCCGAGGGACCGGCTGCGCCGGCCCGTCGGGGCCGCCCGGCCTATTGCGCGGCCTGCCGCGAGGCGACGATCTGGTCGGCCTGCCGGCCGGTCAGCTCGGCCAGATGGTCGAACCGGGCGCTGAACGTGCCGACGCCGGCCGTGGCCGAGCGCAGCTCGACGATCAGGTCGGCCATCTCCGCCTCCGGGATCAGCGCCTGCACCGCGTCCCAGCCGTCCCAGCCCTCGCGGGCGTCGAAGCCGAGGATCTGGCCGCGGCGCGAGGAGACGATGGCGTTGGCCTTGGCGGTGGCGTCGGAGGGCACGAAGATCGACACCGCCAGCACCGGCTCCAGCAGCACCGGCTGGCAGGCCGGCAGGGCCTCGCTCATGGCGATGCGCGCCGCCATCTGGAATGCCATGTCGGAACTGTCGACCGTGTGGTAGGAGCCGTCCGTCAGCGTCACGCCGACATCGACCACGGGGAAGCCGAGCGGGCCGCGCTTGAGATATTGCCGCGCGCCTTCCTCGACCGAGGGGATGTAGTTGCGCGGCACGGCGCCGCCCGTGACCTTGTCGACGAAGGCGAAGCCTTCGCCGCGCGGCAGCGGCGCGATGTCGACCAGCACGTCGCCGAACTGGCCGTGGCCGCCCGACTGCTTCTTGTGCCGGCCGCGCACGCCCTGCGCCGCCTTGCGTATGGTCTCGCGATAGCCGATCTGCGGCGGATAGGCCTGCACGGCGACGCCGAACTTCGAGGACAGCTTCTCCACCGCCACGCGCAGATGCATCTCGCCCTGGCCGCGCAGCACCATCTCGCCGAGTTCGGCGTTCTGCTCGACCGCCAGCGAGGGGTCCTCGTCCACCAGCTTCTGGATGGCGGCCGAGAGCTTGACGTCGTCCTTGCGGTCGCGGGCCCGCACGGCGAGCGCCATCACGGGGGCGGGGGAGGGCAGCGTCACCAGCGGCTTGGCCGGCTTGCCGGTCGAGATGGTGTCGCCGGTGCGGGCCATGTCGAGGCGGCCGAGGGCCAGCGTGTCGCCGGTGACGGAGGAGGGCTGCTTCTGCGCGGTCTGGCCCATCAGGCGTGACAGGCCGGAGACGCGGCCGCTGTCGCCGGAGGCGTTGGTGACCACGGCGCCGTCCTGGAACGAGCCGCGCAGCACGCGCGCCAGCGACAGCTTGCCGGCATGGGCGGTGTGGATGGTCTTCATCACATAGCCGAGCCCCTCGCCGTCGGCCGCAATGCCCAGCCGCTTGACGGTTTCCGAGACGTCGGGAGCTTCGTGGCGCAGGGCCTTCATCAGCCGCAGCATGCCGTTGCCGTGCAGCGCCGAACCGATCAGCACCGGCACGGTCAGGCCGTCGCGCAACTCATGGGCGAGGTCGTCGAAGACCCGGTCGCGCGGCGGCTCGACCTCCTCGAGCAATTGCTCCATCAACTGGTCGTCGTGGTCGGACAGGCGCTCCAGCATGGAGTAGCGCGCTTCCTTCTCCTGGGCATGCTCGTCCGGCGGGATCTCGACCACCCGCGAGGCGGCGTGCTCCTGGTAGATGAAGGCCCGCTCCAGGGCGAGGTCGATATAGCCGACGGCGATGCCGTCCTTCCAGATCGGCAACTGGCGCAGCAGCAGCGGCACCCGCGAGGCGGGCTGCAGCACGGGCAGCGTGTCGCGCACGCTCTGAGTGCCGCTGTCGATCTTGTTGAGGAACAGGAAGCGCGGGATCTTGCGCTCTTCCAATTCGCGCAGGACCAGTTGCAGAGCCGGGACCTTCTTCTCGTCCGCCTCGCAGACCACCACCGCCGCGTCGATCGCCGGCAGCACGCCGTGCATCTCGGGCAGGAACTCGACGGAGCCGGGGCAGTCGATGAATGTGTAGGTGTCGCCCATGAAGTCGACCGAGGCGACATTGGCCTCCACGCTCATGGCGTGGGCGCGGGCTTCGGCGCCGGCGTCGCCGACCGAGGTGCCCGCGGTCACCGAACCCTGGCGCTGCAGGGCGCCCATGCGCGCCAGGATCGCTTCGAGAAGGGTCGTCTTGCCGCTCTGGAACGGGCCCACGAGTGCGATGCATCGCGGACCCCCGCGTGCTCTGCCGTTCGCTGCTCCATTGGTTTCAGCCATGGCGTGTGCCTCCTGCCAACCCGCGTTGTCACCCCGACCCGTCGTCGCGCCGCGCTCTGCCTGGCGCTTGGCCGGGAATGCTCGCGCCGTTTGCCGGGCCTGGCAAGAGGGAATTGGCGCGGCTGGACCAGCGGGAATGCCGTGGAAACAAGAGGCTGTCGCCAAAGCTTGACGCATCGTAGGGCATCGTGCCTACTCGATTTGCCGCTGCGGCATGCGGCTGGCCGCCGGCTTGGCCGCGGACTTCTGCGGGGAGGGGGCTGGTGTCTGTCCGACAGTATTGCGTCGCCTTGCTGCTCACCGTCTTTTGTGCGGGAAGCGCCGTGGCCGAGGAACGGTTCGGCTTTGTCGTCGGCATCGGCGACTATCGGTCGCTGAGCGATGATCAGCAGTTCTCCGATCCGTCGAATGACGCAAATATCGTAGACAATACGAGGGAATCGCTTCGCTTCGTCAATGTGTCGAAGCAATCAAAGACACTCTCATCGGAGTTTTTGATTGGCGCACGCGACGTGTTGTTGGCGGAGCAGATCCCGGCCGTTCGGCCGCAGTCAGTGCAAGTCACCCCAATTGAGTCGGAAAAGGCGGCCGGACAAGCCGATAGGGACCGGCTCGTGGCGGAATGCGACAGGCTCGCGGCCAGTCCTTTCGACCTGCAGCGCCCTGCCAATGTCGTGGGCATCGCGCCTGAGAAGCTTGACCCGTCTTTGGCCATTCCGGCCTGCGAGAAGGCGACAGCGGCCGCTCCCGACATTCCGCGCCTGCGTTTCAATCTCGGACGGGCCTATTACGCCGCCCACCGAGACGAGGAGGCCGTCGTGAGTTATCGCAGAGCCGCCGACGAAGGCCATGCGAGTGCCATGAACAACCTCGGCTGGATGCTGGCGGACGGCCGCGGCGCGGCCAAGGACGAGGCTGAAGCCGTGCGCTGGTACCGCAAGGCCGCCGACGCGGGCAATGCGAGTGCCATGGACAATTTCGGTACGATGCTGCTGAACGGTCGCGGCGTTGCCAGGGACAAGGCTGAAGCTGCTCGCTGGTACCGCAAGGCTGCGGACGCGGGCTATGCGGGTGCCATGTTCGACCTCGGTGCGATGCTGGCGGATGGCCTTGGCGTCGCCAAGGACGAGGCTGAGGCCGTGCGCTGGTTCCGCAGGGCCGCAGACGCGGGCAAGGCGTATGCCATGAATAGCCTTGGCATAATGCTGGTGGACGGCCGCGGCGTGGCCGAGGACGGAGCCGAAGCCATGCGCTGGTTCCGCAAGGCTGCGGACGCCGGCGATACGGATGCCATGTTCAATCTTGGCCTGATGCTGACGGACGGCCGCGGCGCGGCCAAGGACGAGGCTGAAGCTTTGCGGTGGTATCGGAAGGCCGCCGACGCCGGCGATGTGAATGCCATGACCAACCTCGGCCTGATGCTGGTAGACGGCCGCGGCGTGGCCAAGGACGAGGCTGAAGCCTTGCGCTGGTTCCGCAAAGCCGCCGACGCCGGCGATGTGAATGCCATGACCAACCTCGGCCTGATGCTGGTAGACGGCCGCGGCGCGGCCAAGGACGAGGCTGAAGCTTTGCGGTGGTATCGGAAGGCCGCCGACGCCGGCGATGTGAATGCCATGACCAACCTCGGCCTGATGCTGGTAGACGGCCGCGGCGTGGCCAAGGACGAGGCTGAAGCCTTGCGCTGGTTCCGCAAAGCCGCCGACGCCGGCAATACGAAAGCTATGATCAGCCTCGGCGTGAGTCTGGCAGACGGCCGCGGCGTGGCCAAGGACGAGGCTGAAGCCGTGCGCTGGTATCGCGAGGCCGCCGACGCCGGCGATGCGAAAGCCATGACCTACCTCGGCCTGGTGCTGGCGGACGGCCGCGGCGTGGCCAGGGATGAGGCTGAAGCCTTGCGTTGGTTACGCAAGGCCGCCGACGCCGGCGATGCGGATGCCATGTTTGGCCTCGGCTTGATATTCGCGAATGGTCGCGGTGTGGCCATCGACGAGGCAGAAGCCGCGCGCTCGATGGTGAAGTCGCTCGGCAAGGGCAGTGATTTTGCAAGGCTGGTGTTGATCGGCGAAAGCGGTGGTCGTCTTCGTTTTGAAGTTCGCAAGGCGATTCAGGAAGAGCTGAAGTCTCAACGTAGATACAGTGGAGAAATTACTGGCATCTTCGGGAGTTCCACGCTGTCTGCTTTGCGCGAGGTCGTCCGGGAATGATGCTCCTTTCGAAAGGGGCGAGATCAGTCGCGCCAACCCGCACTCTCTCGAACCCGCTCCTTTTCAGGAGCGGCAGAGGATTATTCCGGAGTGCTCGACGTCCCCGCTGTGAGAGCCCGCGCGTCGACGCTTGACCGGTTGCGGCGCATCGGGCCTACTCGCGATGCCGCTGCGGCACAGCCGATCCCTGGCCACTGTCGGCAGGTCCGAGGGGGGAACCGGCATGGCCGATCCGCAGATGGAAGTGGTTCAGGACGGCGTCGTGCGCCGGACCAGTTCGTCCTTCTTCCGCGGCAAGGACACCAATTTCTGGCCGACGCCGCGCTCGAAGATGCAGGACGACAGCCTGTCGACATATCTGATGCACGGCTGGGCGCCCGAAGCGCCGGTGATCACCCGCCAGACGCCGATCGTCTCCTTCGGCTCCTGCTTCGCCCAGAACGTCAGCAATTATCTCGCCCGCCGCGGCTTCAACGTGCTGTCGCGCGACAACGACGCCTATGTCACGAAGATGGGCGACGGGATGGTCAACACTTTCGCCATCCGGCAGCAGTTCGAGTGGGCCTGGCTCGGCAAGACGCCGCAGGGCGCGCTCTGGCACGGCTATTCGGCGCAGGAGTTCGGCTATGAGGAGAGCGTGCGGCGCGAGACCAAGCGCCTGTTCGACAGCGCCGACGTCTTCATCATCACCCTCGGCCTCTCCGAGATCTGGTACGACGAGCCGACCGGCGAGGTATTCTGGCGGGCGGTGCCGATGGAGCGCTATGATCCGGCGCGGCACAAGTTCCGTGTCGCCACGGTCGAGGAGAACCGCGACAACCTCCTGGCGATCCACGCATTGATCCGCCGCTTCCGGCCGGACGCCGCCATGGTGGTGACCCTGTCGCCGATCCCGCTGGCGGCAACCTTCCGGCCGGTGAGCTGCGTCACGGCCAACGCCGTCTCCAAGGCGGTGCTGCGCACGGCTCTCGATCAGTTCCTTGCCGCCGTGCCCGACCTCAATGCCAAGACCTTCTATTTTCCGAGCTACGAGGTGGTGACGGCGCTGTTCCAGAACCAGTGGCAGGATGACGGCCGGCATGTGCGCCTGACCATCCTCAACCTCAACATGAAGATCTTCGAGCGCTATTTCTGCGAGACCGACATCACGGATGCGGAGCTGCTCGAGGCCTATCGCACCTGCCGGGGCGAGGACCGCGCCAACGCCCCGCTGCAGCCGTTGCCGGAGGGGGCCGATGGCGTGGCCGAGACGAACGAGTTGCGGCGCAAGCTCCTGAGCGTGAGCGACAAGAACGAGCGCATCGCCCTGCGCATGCAGGAGCTGGCGCAGGAGCATCGGGTGGTGCTGGCCCGCCAGCGGGCGAAGCACCGCCGGCGCAACTGGACCATGAGCACGCTGTTCGGCCTGGCCGGGCTGGCAGGCGGCGCGGCGCTCATGGCGCTCGCCGTCATCGTCCTGGCGGACTGACCCACCGTCATTCCGCCGTCGACAGCTTCATCAGCACCAGGCCGGAGACGATCAGCGCCGCCGCCAGGATGCGGGCGGCGCTGACCTGCTCGCCCAGCACCGCGATGCCGACCAGGAAGGCGCCGACGGCGCCGATGCCGGTCCAGATCGTATAGGCGGTGCCGAGCGGCAGCGTCCGCATCGCCAGCGACAGCAGCGCGAAGCTGGCGATCATCGTGACGATGGTGACGGTCGCCGGGACGACCAGCGTGAAGCCTTGCGACTGCTTCATGGAAAAGGCCCAGACGACTTCGAGGACGCCTGCGGCAACGAGCATGATCCAGGCCATGACCGGCCCTCCTTTCAAAGGGCCGGGCCGTCCCGGACATGAAGTCCCGATATCGGGGGAGGACGTGGCCTCGCCCCGCCTACCTAGGATGGGCGGGCCGACTCTTCAAGCGCCCATCGTCCTGCCTTGCCAAGCCCGCAGTTCCACTCTATATTGCAACTCATTCGCAATTGCATGTTGATGCCATGACCCCGCCTTCCGAGAGTGCCGCCGCTCCGCTTCCGCTTCCGCTGCCCCGGTCCGACGAGGGCTGGCGCCGTGCCGCCGGCGCGCCGCCGCTGTCGGAGGTGTTCCGCTCGATCCCCCTGGCCGGGCGGCACGGTTTCTGGCGCAAGCTGCTGGCCTTTCTCGGCCCCGGCTACCTCGTCGCCGTCGGCTACATGGACCCGGGCAACTGGGCGACCTCGCTCGCCGGCGGTTCGCAGTTCGGCTACCAGCTGCTGTTCGTGGCGCTCGTGTCGAACTTCATGGCAATCGTGCTGCAGTCGCTGTGCGCGCGCCTGGCCATCGGCTCCGGGCGCGACCTGGCGCAGGCCTGCCGGGACGCCTGGCCGCGGCCGGTGGCCTGGGCATTGTGGCTCCTGGCCGAGGTGGCGATCATCGCCACCGATCTCGCCGAGGTGATCGGCACCGCCATCGGCCTGCAATTGCTGTTCGGCATCCCGCTGGCGATCGGCGTGGTGATCACCGCCCTCGACGTGTTCCTGATCCTCTTGCTGCAGGCGATCGGCTTTCGCTGGATCGAGGCCTTCGTCATCGCCCTCCTGGGCGTGATCGCCGTGTGCTTCGGCGTGCAGATGGTGCTCGCCGACCCGGATTGGGGCCAGGCCCTCGCCGGCTTCGTGCCGACCAGGCAACTCCTGACCGATCCCGCCATGCTGTTCCTGGCGCTCGGCATCGTCGGCGCCACGGTGATGCCGCACAATCTCTACCTGCATTCGGCCATCGTGCAGACCCGCGCCTACGGCTCGGGCGAAGCGGACAAGCGCGAGGCCCTGACCTTCGCCACAATCGATTCGACTGTGGCGCTGATGGCTGCGCTGCTGATCAACGCCTCGATCCTCATCCTTGCCGCGGCGACGTTCAACGCCCAGGGGCGCACCGACGTCACCGACATCGGCCAGGCGCATGCGCTGCTGACGCCGCTGCTCGGCGGCGGTATCGCGCCGGCGCTGTTCGCCGTTGCGCTGCTGTGCTGCGGCCTCAACTCGACGGTGACTGCCACGCTCGCCGGCCAGGCCGTGATGGAAGGCTTCATCAACATCCGCCTGAAGCCCTGGCTGCGCCGGCTGATTACCCGGCTGATCGCCATCGTGCCGGCCGCGGCGGTGACCATCTCCTACGGCGAGGGCGAGACGGCACGGCTGCTGATTCTCAGCCAGGTGATCCTCAGCTTCCAGCTGCCCTTCGCGGTGATCCCGCTGGTCTGGCTCACCGCCGACCGCGGCAAGCTCGGCACGCTTGCGGCGCCGCGCTGGCTGACCGTGCTCGCGGCCGTGATCGGCGCTGTCATCGTGGCGTTGAACGTGAAGCTGCTGGCCGACACCTTCCTGTAGGGCCTGCCGGAAATGCCCTTGCCACGCCGCCGTGCACCCGGGCAACCGTCAGGCCGAACGGGATCGCGGATGCCGGGATGCGGCTTCCCGGCCAGGCCAACGAAAACGCCGGACGGTTGGGAACCGTCCGGCGCTTCGAAACGACCGCCTTGCGTCCTTCGCCCGAACAAGGGGGGCGGATCAGGCGAAGAATCCGGCGGTCGCCGTAACGAGAGTCGCCGCAACCAGGAGAGCCACGAGCCAGACGGAGATCATGAGCTGCCGCTCGGCTTCGCCGGGGGACACGCGCATCGCACGGGTCTCGCTCCGGGGCAGGCGCAAGGCGTGATCGGCGCTGGTCATGCTGGTCTCCTCAAGCATTGGGCGGTGGCGCCCTGAACTTGTTGCAACCGATAAGTCCGGATCGGCCGGCGCGCGGTGCGAAATCGCACGTCGCATTGACGAAACGGCCTGCAGGCGAGTCGGTTCCATGCCTACCCCGAGGAGTTTACCGATGATCCCGGCGGGGTTGGGTCGCAATCGCGGCCCCGTCACGCAGAGTTTGTGTCATTATCGCGACGGATCGGCCGCGAGACCGCCGAGGGGCATCGCCGCGGACCTTGCGTCGCGCCGCCGCGTCGCGGCGATGCCGAGGCCCATCAGCCCGGCGGCGATGACGGCGCCGGCGAGGACGTCGACGAAATAATGGGAGCCGTCGACCGGTGTGGTCGCGATCATCGCCAGGTTGAAGCCGAGCGAGATCCAGCGCAGCACCCGGACCGGCCAGAGCGCGATAATCAGGAGGACGCCGGCCGCCGTATGCACGCTCGGAAAGGTGATGATGCCCTCGGCGCTGCTGAGCACCAGCACGCGCATTGTCCCGTCGCGCAGGCCCATGAGGTGCGGCAGGTGCCGCGTCGTCGCCGACAGCGCGACCTGCGGCGCGTCCGCTTCGGTCAGTCCCGCATGGACATAGGCGTTGAGGGCGGGCATCGCCGCCGAGAGCAGGATCGCCACGGTGCAACTCGCGGTGAAGGCGAGGACGAAGAGCTGCAGCCTCTGGAAGCGCCAGGTCGCGGCCATGGCCAGGACGGCGACGGCGATGGCCGGGATCATCGCGTCATAGGCCGGCTTGAGCACGGCGTGCAGCGCCGGGCGCGTGACGACGGCGTCGAAATAGGCCCGCCAGTCGAGGCCGAGCATCGTGTCCCACTGTGCGAAGGTCGCGTCCCAGAGCGGACGGTCGAGGCTGGCGGCGATGTAGGACAGTGGCGCGGCGATCGCGGTCATGACGATGAGCTGCAGCATCGCGCGGCAGCCGGCGGCGATGCGCGGGTCGGGGCGCCGGGCGGTATAGAACCAGGTGAGGCCTGCCATGACGGCGGCGCCGGTCGCGGCTTCGAGCGCCGACGACCATGCGAGCGAGAAGCCGGCCATGCCTGCGGCGGCGGCCAGGACGGCCGTCTGCAACGCGATGACCGTCCAGATCGCGCGGTCGAGGCTGGCTGGGGCGAAGCTGTCGCGGATCATCGGGGGCCGCTCTCGGGATGCCGGCCGGTGCTAGCACGCGCTCCTTTGCCACCCGGTTAATCCGGCGCCATGCTTTGGTTTGATTGCTGGCATGACGCATCTCCATTGGCACGTCGGTGAAAACGGGCTAAGGGTCCGCCCGTCCGTCCACCCTCTGGAGCTCGCCGGCAATGGCCTTCTTCTCCGACGCCCTCTCGCGCATCAAGCCCTCCGCCACCATCGCGGTGACGCAGAAGGCGCGCGATCTCAAAGCGGCGGGGCGAGACGTGATCTCGTTGTCGGTCGGCGAGCCGGACTTCGACACGCCCGAGAACATCAAGCAGGCCGGCATCGAGGCGATCCGCCGCGGCGAGACCAAGTATCCGCCGGTTTCCGGCATCCAGCCGCTGCGCGAAGCCATCGCCCGCAAGTTCAAGCGCGAGAACAATCTCGACTACAAGCCGGCGCAGACGATCGTCGGCACCGGCGGCAAGCAGATCCTGTTCAACGCCTTCATGGCCACGCTCAACCCGGGCGACGAGGTCATCGTGCCGACGCCCTATTGGGTCAGCTATCCCGAGATGGTCTCCGTCTGCGGCGGCACGCCGGTGTTCGCGCCGACCCGGCTGGAGGAGAGCTTCAAGCTCAGCGCCGCCGAGCTCGAGCGCGCGATCACGCCGCGCACCAAGTGGCTGGTGCTCAACTCGCCGTCCAATCCGTCCGGCGCGGCCTACACCCATGCCGAGATGAAGGCTCTCACCGACGTGCTCGTCCGCCATCCCCATGTCTGGGTGCTGACCGACGACATGTACGAGCACCTCGTCTATGGCGACTTCAAGTTCGTCACCCCGGCCGAGGTCGAGCCCTCGCTCTATGATCGCACCCTGACCATGAACGGCGTGTCGAAGGCCTACGCCATGACCGGCTGGCGCATCGGCTACGCCGCCGGGCCGCTGGCCCTGATCAAGGCCATGGACACGTTGCAGGGCCAGCAGACCTCCGGCGCCTGCACCATCGCGCAATGGGCTTCGGTCGAGGCGCTCGACGGCACGCAGGAGCACCTGCCGCGCTTCCGGAAGGCCTTCGAGGAGCGCCGCGACCTGGTGGTGTCGATGCTGAACCAGGCGCGCGGCCTGCAGTGCCCGACGCCGGAGGGCGCCTTCTACGTCTATCCCTCCTGCGCCGGCACCATCGGCAGGACCGCGCCGACCGGCAAGGTGATCGAGACCGACGAGGACTTCGTCACCGAGCTGCTCGAGGCCGAGGGCGTGGCCGTGGTGCATGGTTCGGCCTTCGGGCTCGGGCCGAACTTCCGGCTGTCCTACGCCACCTCGAACCAGCTCCTGGAGGAAGCGGGCCACCGCATCCAGCGCTTCTGCGCCAACCTGCGCTGACCTTCCGACGGCGCGGGCCCATGTGGCCCGCGCATCGTCGGCCCGGACCCCGCCATGCCCAGCACCAAGACCCTCTTCGTCACCAAGGTCTATCGCGCCGAGCTCGACGAAGCGGCGATGCCGCTGGCCGAGCTCGACGCCACCTGCCGGTCGCTGGCCGAGGACGACACCGCCGGGCAGGCCTGGTGCCGCAAGAACAACTATGCGGGATATACGTCCTACGCCTCGCTGAACGACCTGCCCTGGCGCTATCCGGTGTTCAAGAAGCTGGTGAAGGCGCTCGACGGCCATGTCGTCGCCTTCGCCAGGGAGCTGGAGTTCGATCTCGGCCGCGAGAAGCTCAAGCTCGAGGACATCTGGGTCAACGTGCTACCGCCCGGCGGCGTCCACACGGCCCATATCCATCCCCATTCCGTCGTCAGCGGCACTTGCTACGTTGCCACGCCGGCCGGGTCGAGCGCTCTCAAGTTCGAGGATCCGCGGCATGGCCTGATGATGGCGGCGCCGCCGCGCAAGGCCAGGGCCGACATCACCCAGCGCCCCTTCGTCTACGAGGCGCCGGCACCCGGCACGCTGCTGCTCTGGGAAAGCTGGCTGCGCCACGAGGTGCCGCTCAACCAGGCCGACAGCGAGCGCATCAGCATCAGCTTCAACTATCGCTGGGGCTGACCGCTCAGCCGCTTCCTTTGCCTCCCCGACCGCTGCGACGGCTTGTGCTGCCGGCCGGCCGAAACCTTTCGCGCCTGTCCAGGTTTCATAGCGGGGAAGTCCGGCACCGGATCGAGGACCTTCGTCCCGGAACCGCCGCGGCCGGCAAGCCGGACGTCCCTGGCGCATGCCGTCCCGGGATGCGTTCCCTCCCGAAGTTCCTCCGGACCTCGGGTGTCTGCGCGATTTTGGATCCGCCCCCGTCGGCGGAGTCCGTAAATCCTGCTAGTGCTTGGGGACCGTGGCGAGGAGTGGACCGAGTTCATGGACGAACAATCCCGCGAACTGCCCGAGGCCCTGCCTGACATCTCGGACGCGGCCCAGGCCGGGCTCGCCTCGCAGCTCCTGATGATGATCCGGGCCCTCTTGGCCTCGCCGTTGCGCAGCACCCTCCTCATGCTCGGCGCCGGCATCTTCCTGGTGATCGTCGCCACGGCCTATGGCCAGATCCGGCTCAACAGCTGGAACCAGCCCTTCTACGACGCCCTGTCGCGCCGCGACTTTCCCTCCTTCCTCAACCAGTTGATGGTGTTTGCGCTGATCGCCGGCGGCCTGCTGGCGCTGAACGTCTTCCAGACCTGGCTCAACCAGATGACCCGGCTGAAGCTGCGCGAAGGCCTGGCGAGCGACCTGATCGGCGAATGGATGGGTCCGCGCCGGGCCTTCCGCCTCGCCAATGCCGGGTCGATCGGCGTCAACCCCGACCAGCGCCTGCACGAGGATGCGCGCCACCTCTCCGAACTCTCCACCGATCTCGGCATCGGCCTGCTGCAGGCCTCGATCCTGCTGGTGAGCTTCATCGGCGTGCTGTGGTCGCTCTCCAGCGGCTTCGTCTTCCACGTCGCCGGCAACAGCATTTCCATTCCGGGCTACATGGTCTGGTGCGCGGTGATCTATGCCGGCTCCGCCTCCTGGTTCAGCTGGCGCGTCGGCCGGCCGCTGATCCGGCTGAACTCCGAGCGCTATGGCCGCGAAGCCGACCTGCGCTTCTCGCTGATGCGGGTCAACGAGCATGTCGACGCCATCTCCCTGGCCAATGGCGAGGCGGACGAGAAGCGCCGCCTGCTCCTCGACCTCGGTGAGGTGCTCGGCGCCATGCGCCGCCTCGTCACGGCTCTGACCAACCTCACCTGGCTGACCGCCGGCTATGGCTGGTTCACGATCGTGGCGCCGATCCTGGTGGCGACGCCGGTCTATTTCTCCGGCAATCTCTCCTTCGGCGGGCTGATGATGGCGGTGGGCGCCTTCAACCAGGTGCAGTCGTCGCTGCGCTGGTTCGTCGACAATTTCAGCTCCATCGCCGACTGGCGCGCGACGCTGCTGCGCGTCGCCAGCTTCCGCCGCGCCGTGATGATGACCGACGCGCTGCAGACGGCCGACCACCGCATCGAGGTCGCCGAGAGCGACGGCGACGGGCTGACCTTCGAGGGGGTCGAGATCGGCTCCAAGAGCGGCTGGACGCGGCTGGCCGAGCAGCCGGTCGAGATCAAGGCCGGCGAGCGCGTCCTGATCGTCGGGGCGCCGGGCGCCGGCAAGACCGTTCTGTTCCGGGCCGTTGCCGGCCTGTGGCCCTGGGGCTATGGCCGGATCGGCCTGCCGCGCGGCGAGGCCATCACCTGCATGCCGCGCGCGCCCTACATACCGCCCGGAAGCTTGCGCGAGGCCTTGTCCTATCCGGCGGCCGCCAAGAACTTCTCCGACGCCGACCTGACCGCGGCGCTCTCCCGCGTCGGCCTCGAGCGCTTTGCCACCGATCTCGATCGTGACGCACGCTGGGATCGCGAGCTGAACGGCGACGAGCAGCAGCGCTTCGCCTTCGCCCGGCTGCGCCTGCAGAAGCCGCGCTGGGTGTTGATCGACGAGGCGCTGGACGGGCTCGGCGAGGACGCCCGCCAGCGCATCCAGATGGTGCTGCGCGACGATCTGCCGGGAACGACGATCGTCCATATCGGCCGTGCGGAGACGCTCGGGCACCTGTTCTCGCGGGTGCTGCACCTGGTCAAGGACGCTTCGCGCGGCGGCCCGGAAGCCTCGCCCAGGGCGCCGGCCGTGCCCGCCTGAGCCGGACTGGCCCTCAGCTCCGGCGGGTGCCCATGACGAAGAGCGCGTATCCGTCCTCCGTCACCTTGTCGAGATGGGCGCGATAGGCCGCATAGCTGGGCTGTGACGCCGTCACCCGGCCGAAGGCCAGGCCGTCCTCGGCCGCGTCGATCCGCACCAGGGCGATCGGGGTGCAGACGGGCGTGAGCTGCGAACCGCGGCCGGCCTGCAGCGTCGTCAGGATGCCGTACATCTCGCCGGTATTGGTCGGGCGGCCGAGCACGACCAGGCGGTGTTGGCCGTGCCGGTTGGTGACGAGATAGATGTGGCCGGACTGGTTCGGCACCGCGACCGAGCCGAACTGGGTGAACGCCGTGTCGAGCCGCTCGCTTTCCCGGAAGGCGAGGGCGGAGGCCTCGTCGTCCCAGCCGATCTCGGTGCGGTAGGCATAGATCACGTCAGGTCCGCCGAAGGACGGGCGCAGGGTGAGGTAGCTGCCTTCGATCCAGCGCACCGCCGGCCTGGCGTAGGAGCCGAGCTCGTCCGGCGCCAGTCCGTCGCCGGCCGTCGGGGACGCCGCGGGCTCGGCCGGGCGCAGCCTGACCCCGAGCGCTGCCTCAAGACGGATGGTCGTTGCCAAGGTGAATGGCCGCCGGCCGGCGAGGGCCTTCTCCAGCGTCGAGATGCTGATCCGGGCCTCGTCCGCCAGGCGCTGGCGGGAGACGCGCCGGCGCGCCAGCTCCTCGCGCACGGCGGCTGCGATCGTCCGGCTCTGCTCGTCGGAGAACTCCGTCTCGGCAACCGGCGCCATGCCTGCGTTCGATCCCTCACTGATCCGCACAAAGCCGCACAGTGCCGCACCCGCCCGGCGGCGGCAAGGCGGATGGGGCGGATACCTGCGGAACAAGGCCGGAGTTGAGGCTCGTGCTTTGGTCGAGCCCGAGCGATCAAGGATTCGAGGCCGTTCCAGGCCCCGTCAGGTCCAGAGAACCCAGATGACCACTTTCAGTTCCATCACCGCCGCGCCGGTCCGGCGCCCCGGCCTTGCCGGCTGGGTCCGCAAAGGCCTCGCCCTTGCCGAGGTCTGTGTCTTCGCCATGCTGTTCATGGTCGTGACGCTGCTCGCCTGCGCCGCCGCGGTGCAGGCGAGCGAGCGCGGCGGCGAGCCCGCCGCCGCCCGCTTCGTGTCGCCGGGCGAGATGAAATCCGGCACGCTCCTGCTGCAGGGGACCGAGCAGGAACGCTATGTCGAGGCGCCGAAGCTCGGCACCGACATCAAGCTGACGGTGAGCGGCCCGACCATCCGGGCCGTGGTCACGCAGATCTTCCACAACCCGACCAAGGGGTGGGTGGAAGGCGTCTACGTCTATCCGCTGCCGGACGGCGCAGCCGTCGACACCATGAAGATGGTGATCGGCGAGCGCATCGTCGTCGCCGACATCAAGAAGCGCGAGGAGGCCAAGCGGATCTACGAGACCGCCAAGGCTGCCGGCCAGAAGGCGGCCCTGGTCGAGCAGGAGCGGCCCAACCTCTTCACCAACTCGGTCGCCAACATCGGTCCGGGCGAGACCGTGCTGGTGCAGATGGAATATCAGGAGCCGGTGCACCAGGCGGGCGACGTCTTCTCCCTGCGCGTGCCGCTGGTGGTGGCGCCGCGCTACAATCCGGGCCCTGCCATCGTGCAGAGCGCCGAGTTCTCGGGCGAGGGCGGATGGGGCGCGACCGTCAGCGACCCGGTGCCCGATCGCGACCGCATCGAGCCGCCGGTGCTCGACCCCCGCAAGAACGACCCGGTCAACCCGGTCACCATCTCCGTGAAGCTGCAGGCGGGCTTCGCCCTGGGCGAAGTCAAGAGCTCGTTCCACAAGGTCCGGATCGACGCCCCGGCGACCGATACCCGAATCGTCACCCTCGACGGCATTGTGCCGGCCGACCGTGATTTCGAGCTGACCTGGCAGGCCGCCGCGGCCAAGACGCCCGCCGTGGGCCTGTTCCGCGAGCGGGTCGGCGCCGGCGACTATCTCCTCGCCTATGTGACGCCGCCGCCCGGCGCGTCGGCCGAGGCCGAGCAGCGTCCGCGCGAGGTGACCTTCGTCATCGACAATTCCGGCTCCATGGGCGGGCCGTCGATGGCGCAGGCCAAGGCCAGTCTGGCCTACGGCCTCGGCCGGCTGAAGCCGGCCGACCGCTTCAACGTCATCCGCTTCGACGACACCATGACGGCGCTGTTCCCCGACACCGTGCCGGCCGATGCCGAGCACGTGGCGCAGGCCCAGGCCTTCGTCGCCGGGCTCGAGGCCAATGGCGGCACCGAGATGGTGCCGCCGATGCGGGCGGCCCTGGCCGATCCGCGCCCGAACGACGGCGGCTTCCTGCGCCAGGTGGTGTTCCTCACCGACGGCGAGATCGGCAACGAGCAGCAGCTGTTCGACACGATCTCGGCCGGGCGCGGGCGCTCCCGGGTGTTCATGGTCGGCATCGGTTCGGCGCCCAACACCTACCTGATGACCCGTGCCGCCGAGCTCGGCCGCGGCACCTTCACCCAGATCGGCTCGGCCGAGCAGGTGCAGGAGCGGATGCAGGCTCTGTTCGAGAAGCTGGAGAGCCCGGTCGTCACCAACCTGACGGCGCGCTTTTCCGCCGGCGGCGCCGACGTCACCCCCGGCGCATTGCCGGACCTCTATCGCGGCGAGCCGCTGGTGCTCGCCGCCCGGCTCGGCAAGCTTGCCGGCACCGTCGAGATCAGGGGCATGATCGGCACCCAGCCCTGGACCGTCATGCTGCCGGTCGACAGGGCGGCGCCGGGAGAAGGCCTGTCCAAGCTCTGGGCGCGGCGCAAGATCGCCGATGCGGAGGTGTCGCAGACCCTGCGCCAGATCACGCCGGAGGCTGCCGACAAGGCCGTGCTGGCGCTGGCGCTGGAGCATCACCTCGTCACCCGGCTAACCAGTCTCGTCGCCGTCGACAAGACCCCGAGCCGCCTCGCCGGCGCGACGCTGACCCGGGCCGACCTGCCGCTCAACCTGCCCGCCGGCTGGGACTTCGACAAGGTGTTCGGCAAGGGTGGGGAAGCCGATCCGGGCGAGCCGGCGGCCCCCGGCCAGCGGCGTGCCGGGCTGGAGGATGCGGTGAAGGTGGCGGATGCCTCCATCGGCATCGCCGCCGCACCGAAGCCGGCGCCCGCTCCCTCGCCGGCACGCAGCGTCCAGGTGCAACTGCCGCAGACCGCGACCGACGCCGAGCTGCGCCTCTATGCCGGCCTGGCGCTGCTCGCCCTGAGCCTGGTCCTGGTCGTCGGCCTGAGGCACCGGGCAACGGCCTAGCCGTTCGCCGTCACCCCCGGCCCCGCGTGGGGCCGGGGATCGTCGCGGGGGCGACCTTCCAGGCAGCCTCGCATCCATCTCCGGTCACTGACGAGGAGCACGTGCCGTGGGCCTGAGCAACGGGATCCTGCCTTTGACGCGGGGGGCGGCACCGGCCGTCCGCGGCCGCCTCGCCCTGGCGGTCCTGCTGGGTGCGATCGGGCTGGTGCTGGTGGGGCAGGGGGCCTGGATCCATGCGAAGGCCGTCCTGGCCCAGATCCTTCTGGACCGGGCCTTTGGGCAATCCGTCGTCGACAAGGTCCCCGTCAAGCCGTGGCCCTGGTTCGATTCCTGGCCGGCGGCGAAGATCGAGGTGCCGCGGCTCGGCCGCAGCGCCATCGCGCTTGCCGGCGACAGCGGCCAGGCGCTGGCCTTCGGCCCCGGCCATGTCAACGGCACGCCCGAGGCCGGCGAGTCGGGCACGGCGGTCTATGCGGCGCATCGCGACACGCATTTCGCCTTTCTGGACGAGGTCAAGCCGGGCGACGAGATACGCGTCACCCGTCGCGACGGCGCCGTGTTCCGCTATGGCGTGACCGGGACGGCGGTGGTGCGCTGGAACCGCTCCGGCATCGACCCGCTGGCCCCCGGCCGCCATCTCGTCCTGGCGACCTGCTGGCCGCTCGGCGCCGTGACCCCCGGGCCGGAGCGCTATCTGGTCGAGGCGGAGCTGCTGGAATAGGGACGCGGACCGGTTGGCAGTCGTCGAGACAAGGCGCGATAAGCCCATCTCCCTCCGGGAGAGGGGGCTGGCTCCTCAATACTCCCGCTCGTAGAAGACGCCGACCCTCGATCCGTCGGTCCCGGCCTCGCCGCGCAGCTTCAGGTTCTTGGTCACGTCGAGGTTGATGGCGGCGTTGGTGCTGCCATCCATGCCCGTGGTAACGCCGAGGTAGATGTTCTTGCTGATGTAGCGGCCGGCCTGCACGGCGCTGTTGCCCTTGGCGTCGGTGACGACGCCGAGCGTATCCAGGCCGGTGGACTTGCGGATGCTGCCGAGCAGGTCCGGCCCGGACGAGCCGCCGGCGAGCTGGGCGACCGCCGTCGCCAGCTGCACGATCTGCAGCGGCGACAGATCCTGGATGCTGCGGCCGAACAGGAAATGCGCCAGCACCTCGTCCTGCGGCAGCTCCGGCACCGAGGACAGCACGATCTTCGGGTCCGAGGCCTGGCCGCTGATGCCGGCCGTCACCGTGATCGAGCTGCTGCGCGTCGTTGCCGAGAAGTCGATGGTCGGGTTGAGGTCGCCCGTCAGCACCACCGAGCCGCGGTCGAGCTGGATGTATTGGCCGATCACGCTGATCGAGCCGCGGCGCAGCTCCAGCGCGCCGACCGGCGACACGTTGGAGACCGGGCCGGTGAGCCTGAGATGGCCGCCGAGCTCGGCGTCGACGCCGCGTCCGCGCACGAAGATCTGGCTCGGGGCGTCGATGGTCAGGTCGAGCAGGATGTTGGACGGCCCGCTCGCCCGCGGTTTGCGCCGGCCGGTGCCGACATTCGCCTTGGCCAGCGTGCGCTTGACCTCCGGCGGCGGCGCCAGGTGCTTGACGCCGAGCATGGCGGCATTGGACGGGAAGCGTTCGGGAATGGTGATCTCGGCCCGTTCGATGGTGATGCGGCCGCCGATGGTCGGCTGCGCCATCAGCCCGCCGCGCACCGTCATGTCGCCGCTGAGCTGGGCCGTGGCGAGGTTGCCGTCCGAGACCCTCGCTTTGCGCAGGGCGATGGCGAGGTCGGCCGCAAAGTCGGGCTTCAGCCCGACCGAGCCGGTGACGCCCAGCGTGCCGCCGCCCTGGGTGGTGGCGCTGAAGCGCTCGATCGTGGCCCGGTCGCGGTCGAAGCGCACCGCGGCGACCATGTTGCTCAGCTTGGTGCCGGTCTCCGGATCGTAGAAGGTCGCACCCGCCAGTTGTGCCCGGCCGCTGACGACGGGAGCGTCGAGGGCCCCGGTGGCCCGGGCATCCAGCGTCAGGGTACCGGTCATCTTGGCGGCGCGGTCGCGCAGCATGGCGTTGGCGAGCGTCAGCGGCGCGGAAGCCTGCACGTCGACGGCGAGGCCGGGCCCGGCCAGCGGCACCCGGCCCTTGGCCTTGACCGTGAGGCCGCCGGCGCCGTTGACGCCGGCGTCGAGCGTCACGGCCTTATCGGCGAAGCGTCCCGAGGCGGCGAGCTGCAGCGCCGGCAGGCCGGCGCTGCGCAGCGCATTGGCCGAGAGCTGCTCGCCCCGCACTTGGAACTCGGCCACCGGCGCCGCCGAGGTGCCCGAGACCTTGGCGGTCGCCGACAGCGTGCCGCTGGCGCCGAGGCCGGGCGAGGCGATGTTGGCCAGCGAGGCGGGCAGGTTGGTGACGACGGCGTCGAGCGCCAGCCTGTCGCCGACGAGGCCGGCGATCGACACGGTGCCGCCCTGGCCGATGCGCAGCAGCGCCTTGGGAATGGTGATACCGTTGCTGCGGCTGGTGATGGTGACCGGCGCCGTCAGCGTGACGCCGATGCCCTGCTGCTTGACGTCGAGCGTGTCGAGGCGGGCGTCGAAGCCGCCGGAGGCGGGCGCCACTGCGCCGGCGGCCAGGACCGAGCCCTGCGCCAGATCGCCCTGGATACGGAAGGCGGTGCTGCCGCCGCTCTGGTTGGCGGTCGCCTGCAACTGCTTGACGATGATGCTGCCGGCCTGGATGGCGCGCGCCTCGGCCTTGCCGCTCAGGGCGGGCACGCCCAGGAGGTCGGCGCCGTTGAGATTGATGTCGGCCGAGCCGACCGTGATGGTCTCGATCCGCAACCCCTTGGCCTGGGCCTTGACGCCGGCGCCCTGCTTGCCGCCCTCGGCGGTCAGCGCCAGGTCGGCCGACAGGCTGCCCGCGGCCTTGATCAGCAGCAGCGGCGCGATCGCGGCCATGTCGGGAATGTTGGCGGCAAGGCTGCCGCTGGCCAGGCCGCTCGGCTGCAGGGCGAGGTCGCCCGACAGGCTGGCGGCGCCGGCGGCGGCATCGAGGGCCGACAGCTTGCGCGTGCCGTCCGGCAGGGTTTCGATCTTGGCGGAGGCCCGCACCGGCAGCTTGTCGAGATCGCCGGTGAGCGAAAACTGGCCGTTGACATCCGAGCCCGCCAGCGTGCCGGTGAAATCGGCGCGGCCATTGCGGAACGGCTTGCCCTGCAGCGTCAGCGTCTCGGCGACGAGGTCGGCCTGCACGGCCGGTGCCTCGACATTGCCCTTCAGCGAGGCCGTGAGCGCCGCCGCGCCCGCGGCCCGGTCGGTGATCAGCTTGATGTCGGCGAGGCGGGCCTCGGCCTTGAGATCGGCGAGCTTGACGCCGTAGAGGCCGTCGAGCCGGGTCTGGAACTGGGCGTTGCCGAGGTCGAGCTGGTCGAAATGCAATCCGTCCTCGGCGCGGCGGATGCCGCCCTTGAGCACGGTGCGGCCCTTCAGCAGCCGGTCGGCCGCAGCCTCGCCGAGCGCGAGGTTCTCGGTTGCGCCGTCGATGGTCAGCGAGAGGGCGCCGCCGACCAGCGCAAGCGTGCCGTTGGCGGAGAGGTCGGCCTTGCCCTTCAGGTCGCGTTGGGCCAGCCCGGAGAACACCGAGAGGTCGGGGGCAGCCAGGGTGTAGGTGCCTGTCAGGTCATTGCCCGCCAGCTTGCCGGCAAAGCTCGCCTTCGCGGCAGCGCTCGACAGCCGGACGCCGTCGATGGCGACGGGCTGGCCGGCCTGCCAGGCGCCGCCCGCGTCGAGATCGAGCGAACTGCCGAGCGCCTTGGCCAGGCCCGCATCGGGAGAGCCCAGGCCGTCGGCCTTGCCCGTGACCTTGAAGGTGACGCTGCGCTTGGCGGCGTCGGCCAGATCCCTGGCCTCGCCGCCCGCCCGGATCGTCGCCGCCCCCGCGGTGAAGCGGGCGGCGTCGAGCTTGGTCATGTCGACATTGGCTGTCCAGGCGCCATCGCCGAAGGTGGCGGCGATGCGAGCCCCGCCGACCGAGGCGGCTCCGCCCGGCAGAGCCACGGCGCGACCATCCTGGGTGCCCAGGCGGCCATCGATCATCAGCTTGGTCGGGAAGCCGTCGGCCGAGATCGCTCCCGACAGGGCCAGCGCCAGCACGCCGGAATTGACGTTGGCATGGTCGAGCGAGATGCCGCCATCGCCCGTCTGGTGGCCGGCGATCGACAGGCTCGAGGCGCCGGTGAAGAAGTCGGCGTAGTCCGGCTGCACCAGGCGGCTCAGCGTGCCGTTGAGGTCGGTGGTGAAGACGAGGCCGGTCTGCCCCTGCTGCAGCACCGCCTTGCCGCCGAGCAGCTTCTCGCCGTCGGCCGACAGGCCGATATCGGCGGAGAAATTGTCGAGCGGCCCGGCACCGGCGATGGTGAAGCCGAGCGCGGGCCTGCCGGGCACGTTGAGCAGGGTGGAGAGGAAGCCGTCCTTCGGCTCCTGCAGCGACAGGTCGAGCGCCAACTGGCGCGTCGCGTTGCTGTAATCGGCCTTGAGGGTGAGGTCGCCGCCGCTCGGCTTGAGGCGCTTGACGGCGACGCTGGTCTGCATCGCGCCGTCGGCGACCGTGGCTCCGCCCTCGACCGACAGCACCGTGTCCTGGCCGGCTATCACGGCGGCGATGTTGACGGCGGGTACGCTGAGCTTGGTCAGCTTCAGCGACACCGGCAGCTCCGGCACGGAGAAGCCGGAGGAGGCGGGCTGGACGCCCTCGGGCGGCAGCGGCTTGCGCGCTACCGTGATCGACTTGGCCTCCAGGAGGTCGATGTCGAGGCGTCCCGACAGCAGCGCCGTGCGGCTCCACACCAGGCGAGCGCCTTCGATCGTCAGCCATACGCCCTGCCGATCGGCGATGGTGATGGAGGAGATGCTCACGTCCGAGGACAGGGCCCCGTCGATGCGGCCGAGCGAGATCTTGCGGTCGGGTGTCGAGATCGTGTCCTCGACATAGGTGACGAACCAGGACTTCTCGCCGGCATCGTCGGTCTGGGCATTGGCGATGGTCCAGGCCGTCACCGGAGCGACGACCACCAGCGCGGCGACGAAGACAAGCTTGCGGCCCATCAGAACGCCTCCCCGATGCCGATATAGAGGGCGGCGATCGAATCGCCCGGCGAGCGGTTGACCGGCGTGGCCACGTCGACGCGGATGGCACCGAGGCCGGTATAGTAGCGCAGGCCGACGCCGGCGCCGACCTTCATCTCCTGCGAGAAGTCCGGGAAGGAGGAGGCGAACGCGCCGCCGACATCGACGAAGGGCACGATGCCGATCGAATCCGTCACCCTGGCCCTGAACTCCAGCGAGCCCTCGAGCAGCGAGCGGCCGCCGACGACCCATTGCTTGCCGTCGACCGTGGTGATCGTCGGCCCCAGGCTGCGATAGGCATAGCCTCGCACCGAGCCGCCGCCGCCGGCGAAGAACAGCCGGTTGGCCGGCATCTCGTCCGCCGGCGCGCCGACGATCGAGCCGATGGCGGCCCGCGCCGCCAGCACGAAGCGCCCGTCCTTGTCGATGGAGTAATAGGCCGAGGCGTCGAGGCGGGCCACGGCGCCGACATTGCCGAAGGTGAACTCGTAGAACGGTTCGACCGCAAGCCTGGCGCGGTAGCCGCGCGTCGGCTCCAGCTTGTCGTCGGAGCCGTCATAGGACAACTCGGACGGCAGGCTGACCAGGCTCATGTCGCGCGTGCTGAAGGTCTGCGTGGCGGGGTTGTAGGTGTTGTAGGCGTCCTCGACCTGGTCGTATTCGCCGTTGATCGCCACCTTGCCGATCAGGCGCTCGGTGAACTCGTGGGTCAGCCCGACGCGGCCGCCATAGGTGTTTTGCGAATAGGGATCGTAGACTTCGCGCGACGCCGTGACGTTGGCGATGAGATCGGTGTAGGGCGTGAACACGCCGGGCTTCACGAAGGTGACGCCGCCCAGATAGGACAATTGGCTGGGATCGGCGGAATCGGCGCCGCTGATCGATCCCTCGATCCGGAGGCGCTCGGCCTGTCCGAACAGGTTGCGGTGCTCCCAATAGCCCTGCAGGCCGATGCCGTCGAGCGTCGAATAGGAGGCTCCGGCGCCGAACACGTGGAGGGGACGCTCGGCCACGTTGACCGTCATGCCGAGCGAGCCGTCGGGGGCGATGGTGCCATCCTCGACGATGCGGGTGGAGCTGAACACCTGCAGGCGGCGCAGGCGCCGCATCGCCCGTTCGATCTCGGCCGGGTCGTAGCGCTCGCCCGGCACCAGGCCGGTCTGGCGGGCCACGAAGTCCGGGTCCATGTCGGTGGTGCCGGTGACGGCGATCGGCCCGTAGACGGCCGCACGGCCGGAGGCGACGCCGATCGCCACGTTGAGCCGATCGCTCTTGTGGTCGGCGACGACCTCGCGCGGCAACGCCTCCGCCTTGGGGTAGCCGAGCTTGCGCCATTCGTCGACCAGCGCCTGCTCGGACTGGAGCACCGTTTCCGAGCGGGCCGGCTTGCCGGGGAGGAGGCCCAGCTTCTCCGGCGTCATGAACTTCGGATTGTCCTCCATCGCCGTATGCGGCGGCCGTCCCTTGATCGCCACCGAGCCGAAGGTGAAGGCCGGTCCGGGATTGACGGTGATCGTCACCGGCACCGGGTGAGGCAGCTTCGCGTCCTGCGGCACCTCGGGCAACGGCCGGCCGTTCACCGCGATGTTGATCGAGCCGCCGTAATAGCCGTTGGCGTAGAGCGCGGCGAGGATGCGCTCATACTCCGCCCGAGCCCGGGAGAGAAAGGCCGGCGTGCTCGGGGGAGGACTGCCTTCCCGTTCGGTGTAGAGCAAGGAGGCGCCGCGCAGGCGATCGGCGAGGCCGTCGTCCTGCGTCGCCACGTTGACGTTGATCTTGTACGGCTGGGCGTCGGGCGAGGGCGGCCTTTCCTCCGATTCGAAGAAGCTGTAGCCGAAGAGCTTGAAGGCCTGGGCGTCACCCGGCAACGCCGCCACCAGGGCGAACGCCACCACGCCCGACGCGGCGAACCCACCGAGCAAACGCATCTGCGGCACTGCACCTGTCGTTGACCCGAGCAGGCCAGTTTTCAATCGTCCGCCGGAACACGCCATTCACCAGCGCCCTCGCACCAACCCTCACCGGAGCGCTACCCCAGGAATGGTGGAGTATGCGCATTCAACGCCCCGGATCAACCTTAACGGTTAAATTCGGGTCTTAAGTTGGAACGGTAAAGATGAATATAAGATATATTTCCCTGTCGTTGCTGTGGCGTGCTACGTGTTCCGAAATGGTGCGAACCTTGTTCGAATTATATTTCGTTTACCATGCTTTTTAAATGTTAATATACTATAGGGCGAGGGGCGCGCTGGGGTTGGGCAAGGATCTTCGCGCTACATGCCGCCGTGGAAGTGGCGACGGACTCGGTCGGTTGCCGCAAGAGACACAGGGTGCAAGCGCCCGGGGATGTTCCCGTCGGCATAAGCAGAATCACGCGATTGCGGGCTATGCTCCGGCTCTTCGCGCCGAAGGTTCGGGCATGGGCTGGAGCAGGACGCGCGGACATGTCCGTTCGGGGGGGACCATGACTGACCTATCCTATCGCAGCGCGCCGGCGACCTTCAGCGTCGGCGGATCGTTGAGCCAGGCATTTCGTGTGTTCATGTCAGGCGCCGGCCGCTTCATGGTCCTGGCCGCCGTGCCGGCCATACCGGCGCTGCTGGCCGGCCTGACCGCGGACCCGGTTCCAGGCTTCTCGGCGACCCAATTGGGAGCCGGCCTGCTGCAGTTTTTCCTGGCCTTCGTCGTGCAGGGGGCCACCGTTTACGGCGCATTCCAGGAGATGCGCGGACAGTCCTTCCGCATCGGCGATTCCGTCGCCAAGGGGCTCGAGCGCCTCCTGCCGCTTATCGGCGTATCGCTGCTCGCCAGCATAGGCGTCATGCTCGGTACAATGCTGCTGATCATCCCCGGCGTGATCCTGGCGATGATGTGGGCGGTGTCGATCCCGGCCTGTGTCGTCGAGCGTCGCGGCGTGCTGGACAGCTTGAGGCGCAGCGCCGCGCTGACGGCCGGCCATCGCTGGAAGCTGCTCGCGATGATCCTGGTCTTGCTGGTCATTGCCCTGGTGGCGATGCTCGTGCTGGCACCGATCATGATCGCGATCGGCGGGGGAGGTTTCGTTCTCCTCCTGAATTTCGCGCTCTCGGCCGCGCTGGGCGCCTTCGGCTCGGTCCTGGTCGCCGTGATCTATTATCAGATGCGGGCGGGCAAGGAGGGCGTGAGCCTCGATCAGATCATCAGCGTGTTCGACTGAGTTCCGCCCCTGCGGGGCATCCGAACGGCTCCCGCATCGCACGGCGGCGCATGGGCCGCGGGAGCGATCCGGTCCAGGCTGGGGCCCGGGCGCCGCTGCGCCGGCTGGCTCGACAGGAGGAGCGATGGCCGAACTGGCCTATGACAGTACCGCAGTCCGAAGGGAGTTTCGCATCGGTGCGGTGCTGAACCGGACGCTCGAGGTGTTCGGCAAGGATATCGGCCGCATCCTCCCGCTGGCCGCGGTCGCCGGCGTGCCGATGCTGCTGCTCACGCTGTCGGACGTGCCCGGCGTCCCGACCAACGCGGTATTTTGGCTGGTCGTGGCCCTGCAGATGGCCCTCGGCTTCCTCGTGCAGGGCGCCGTCGTCCATGGCGCATTCCAGCGGATGCGCGGGCAGCGCTTCTTGCTGGCCGAGTCGGTCACCAGGTGCCTCGGGCGCCTCGGACCGCTGCTGGGCGCGGCGATGCTCGCCTCGATCGGAATCCTCGCCGGCTATGTGGCTCTGCTCGTGCCCGGCCTGATCGCCCTCACCGCCTGGCTGGTGGCGGCTCCGGCCTGCGTGATCGAACGTCTCGGCCCCGGCGCCAGCTTGAGCCGCAGCGCGATCCTGACCCGCGATTATCGCTGGAAGGTCTTCGCATTGGTGGCGATCTCCGGCATCGGCGCGATCGTGACGACGACCCTGGTGTCGCTCGTGGTGGAGCGGTTCGCCGGCGTCCTTGCGCAGGCCTGGTCGGAGTACGTCGTCCAGTTGTTCTGGAGCGGCCTCGACGCCGTTCTTGCCGCGGTCGTCTACCACGACCTGCGCACGATCAAGGAAGGCGTCGACCTCGACCAGATCGCCGGTGTGTTCGACTGAGGCGGGCTGGTCGAAACCGGCTGTCGACGAGGCAATCGGGGCAGGGGGAGGGCGTGGCGGACTTGTCGGATAGCCGTGTGAATGGGCGGGACGGGCTGCCTATCCGTGCGACGCTGCAGCGGACATTCACCGTGTTTCGGCGGCAGGCCGGCCGTTTCCTGCTGCTGGCCGGGCTGGCGGCACTGCCCACATGCGTGGCGCTCCTGTCCGGCGGCGGCGTGTCGCAGCTTTCTCTTTGGCTGGCCTCGGCTCTCGACTATCTCATCGGCCTCATCGTCCAGGGAAGCGCCATGGTCCTGGCCGTCGGGGCCATGCGCAAGCGGCCGGCCGGGCTCGCCCGAGCAGGGACCGCCTGCCTGCGCTGCCTGGTCCCGCTGCTGGCGGTGACAGTCGTGCTGTCTTTGCCGGATGTCGTGCGGTTCGCCATGTTTCTCGGTCTTGGCCTGGAGCTTCCGACGGGGTGGGGGCTCGCGTTTGCCCTTCTCGGTCTTCTGGTCCTGGCGATCGGGTTGCCGGCGGGGCCCGCCTGCTTGTCCGAGGGACTGGGGGTGAGGGAGAGCCTGCATCGGGGATTCGCGCTCGGCGCCGCATATTGGCGCGAGAGCCTGGCGCTCCTGATCATCGTCAAGGTCATGGCGGCTGCGACCACGGCGCTGTTCAGGAGCGGCATGCTGCTTGCCACGCAGCCCGGATCAATGATCGACCCCAGGGTTTTCCTTGTCGCCGCCCAGATCGCCGCCGCGGTCTGGCTCGTCATCGCCGCCGTCCTGGCCGCCGTCGTCTATTGCACGTTGCGTGCGGTGGATGGCGGCGACCCTCCCGGCCCGGCCGCCGATGTCTTCGACTGACGCTCAGCCTGCCCCGGCATCGGTGCCGGAGAATTTGTCGGCCTTGTGCCTGCCGAACAGCTGGGCACGTTCCAGCTCCGCCCGCTCGGCGGCGTAGAAGGCGCGCAGGAAGACGGGCGCCTGCGCCGACGTCACCGGCTCGGTCCAGCCGATCTTGCGGCAGATCTTGGTGCAGACGTCGTCGAGCAGGCGCCTCGTGTCGGGCGAGTCGGGGCGGCGCAGCAGTTCCTCCAGCACCTGCAGCTCGAAGGCGCCATAGGCGGCGAGCTGGCGGCTGGAAAAGGCGTAGGTCTGCGCCCGCTCGGCGAGGTCGGCCGCGAGCGCCAGGCGCGGCAGGGCGATCACCATGGTGCCGGCGATCAGGTCTCCGGCGCGCAGGTGGTCGCGGTTGAAGAAGGGCAGGCAGGAGATCAGCGCCACCCAGGCCAGATCGGTCAGCTGGCCCCAGAACGCCATGCCCTCGCCGGCGATGGAGAGGCTGAGCAGCAGTCCGAGCGGCAGGAAGATCTCGACCTCGCGGGTGAGGTTGCGCGCGACCAGGGCCGCGGGCGTCAGCGGCCCGCCATGCCGGTCGATCACCCTGAGGCCGAGCAGCCGCTTGCCCGGCGTCGTGCCCTGCCAGGCCAGCTCGAAATAGACGAAGTAGAGGTTGCGCACGATGAAGGCGATGAACAGGATCGCCGTGATCGCCACGGCGCTGGTGACACCCTGCAGCAGCGCCAGGGCGAGGCCCGCATAGAGCA
Organism: Labrys sp. Lb11; assembly: GCF_057554225.1. Taxonomy (NCBI): domain Bacteria; kingdom Pseudomonadati; phylum Pseudomonadota; class Alphaproteobacteria; order Hyphomicrobiales; family Xanthobacteraceae; genus Labrys; species Labrys sp. Lb11. The sequence continues at coordinate 89,697 of NZ_BAAJOT010000008.1, read as the reverse complement.
GCAGCGTCACCGCCAGCCAGATCAGGAAGTCGATCAGGAAGGCGCCCGCCCGTTCGCCATGGTCGGCCACGTCGACTTCGAGCACGACGCCTTCCGGCGTGACGATCTCGCGCCGGTTGCGGCTGCGTCCGCCGAGCAGCTGGCTGATGCGGTCGAGCTTAGCGGCCATCGCCGGTCCTGCCGCGGCCCGAGAGGAAATAGGCGAGCCACAGGACGGCGGTGACCGCCGCGAAGGTGAAACGGCCCATGGTGGTGGCGATCAACTGGCGCAGGCCCCCTTCGATCACGCCGGCGATGAAGAACAGCAGCACCGCCCCGGCGGCGATGCCGGCTGCGGTGCGGCCGTGCCGCGCCAGGCTTTCCAGCCTGGAATGGCGATCGGGGAACAGGATCTTCTCGCCGAGCATCAGGCCGCCGGCGCCGCACAGGATGATGGCGCCGATCTCGGTGACGCCGTGGATCGAGATCCAGCCGAGGAAGTCGACCAGCAGGCCGCGATTGGCGTGCAGCGCCATGAAGGCGCCGATGATCACGCCCTGATAGACCAGCAGCAGCAGGGTCGGCACGCCGGCGGCGATGCCCAGGCCGAAGGCCATGATGCCGACCAGGGTGTTGTGCCGGAACAGGGCGTTGGCGAACACGACGAAGGAGTCGGCGAAGCCGGGCCAGGGCGCGAACAGCTCGTGGTCGCGCAGGTCGGCGGCGGTGCTCGCCGGTCCGCGTCCGCCGGACAGTTGCTCGGGCAGGATGGCGCTGAACCAGTCCTCGTTCGCGGCCACCAGCATGTAGCCGGCGAGGACGCCGACCAGGATCGCCAGCGCCGCCACCAGCGCATGCCAGCGGGCGCCGCGAACCGCCGCCGGGAAGTCGCGGGTCAGGAACCGCGACAGGCTCGACAGGATGCCGGCCCGCGGCCCGTAGACGGCGAGATAGCCGCGCAGCGCCAAGTTTTCCAGATACAGCAGCAGGTTGCGGTCGAGGGCAATGCTGCGGGCGACCGAGAGCGAGGACAGCGTGGCCCGGTAGGCCAGGGGCAGGTGCTGCAGCTCCTCGGCCGAGAGGCTCGAGATGCCGCGCTTTTCCACCCGCGTCACCAGATCGTCGAGCAGGCGCCAGCCCTGCTCGCGGCCCTTGCGGAACTCGGCGCTGCGCAGGACCAGCCGTGGCCGGGTGGCGGCGTCGCCGGAGGGGGAGGCGTCGGTCATGGGCGGACAGCCGGTTCCGGGGCGAAGGCGCTGCTCACAGGAGCCCTCTCTGCTTGATCATCAGGTACTGGTTGAGGAGGCGGGCCGAGACGTGGCGGACCGGCACGTCGAGGCAGTGCACGCCGAGCCGGGCGATGCGCTCCAGCACGATCGAGCGCTCGCGCTGGAAATCATGTGCCACCACCGCTTCCGCGATCGCCGGGAACCGGTCGGGCGCGGCGTCGATCAGCCGGCTGAACATCGGGTCCTGCAAGGTAACGAACACCACGATGTGGCGGCGCACCATGCGCCTGAGGCTCTCGACCAGCAGCTCGGCCGAGATGGTGTCGACGAATTCGGTAAAGAGCACCACCAGGGTGCGCCGGTCGAGGCGTGTGTTCAGCTCGGCCAGGCCGAGGGTGAAGTTCGTCTCCTCCGTGCGGTAGGCGAGGGTGGCGCCGGCGCGCTGCAGCCGGGCGAAATGCGGCATGCCGCTGCCGGGCTTGAGGAATTGCCGCACGCGGGCGTCGAAGCCGTAGGTGCCGACGAGGTCGCCGCCGCGTAGCGAGATCCAGCCGAGCAGCAGCCCGGCCTCGATCGCATGGTCGAGCCTGGCCACCCCGTCGATCGGCTCGAGCATCAGGTGGCCGGTGTCGAAGGCCAGCACCACCGGGTTGTTGCGCTCGGTGCGGAACTCGCGGGTCAAGAGCTTGCGGTGCTTGGCCGAGCGCTTCCAGTCCATGAAGCGATGGTCGAGGCCGGGCGCGTATTCGCGCAGGGTCTCGAATTCAGCGCCTTCGCCCTTCTGGCGCTGCATCTTGGAGCCGAAGATCGAGTCGCGCGAAAAGAACTGCAGGGCGGCGCTGTGGATGCCCCGGATGTCGGGGATGACGTCGATGGTCCGGCCGACCGGCACCCGCACCCGTCCTTCGGTGAGGCCCAACGGGCCGCGCCAGCGCGCCCAGATCGCGTCCAGGCTGATCTGCCCGCGGCGATGGGCGACCAGCTCGGTGTCCAGGGTGAGACGGCCTTCCCGCGTCACCCCTGCCATCGCTTCGGGCTGCGGCGCCTCGCCGCCGATCTCGGCGAGCGCCTGGAAGCCGGTCGGCTCGGAGGCCGGGTCCGCGACGATGTCGACGACCACCCTGTCGCTCCGGCCGACATAGATCCGTTCGGGCGCGAAGACCTCGATCGCGAGGCGGCGCGCCGGCAGGATCAGCCGGGCGTCGATGGCGATCGCCGCCAGGGCGAACGCGGCATAGGCCACCGGCACGATCCACCAGTCGGGATCGTGGGCCAGCGCCAGGATGGCCAGCGGCACGCTGGCCGCGACCGCCAGCACGGCCCGCGGCGCCGGACGCAGGGTGGAGCGGGCGCGGCTGCCGGCGGCAGGCCGGGATACGGCGCTTCCCCCATCCTTCCCGTTGGCGGGAAGGGCAGGGGCCGGCGTCGCGTCCGGGACGGTGCCCTGCCGCTCTCCCGTCATCGCGGCGCGGCCGTCTGGTCGAGGATCTCGCCCAGGATCCGATCGCTGGTCAGCCCGTCGATCTCGGCGTTGGGCGCCATCACCACGCGGTGGCGCAGCAACGGCAGGGCGAGGGCCTTGACGTCGTCGGGGATGACGAAGTCGCGGCCCTGCAGCGCCGCGTAGGCACGCACCGCCGAAGCCATCATGGTCGCGGCGCGCGGCGAGGCGCCGGTTTCGATCGCCGCATGCTGGCGCGTGGCGCGGACGACGTCGACGACATAGTCGACCAGCGCATCGGTCAGCCGGATCCCGGCGGTGAGGGCGCGGGCCTCGGCCAGGCGCTCGCGGTCGGCCACGGCCGCCAGCCCGAAATCGGCGAGGTCGGGCATGGCGGAGCGGTGGCCATGCCGGCCGACGATCTCGCGCTCCTCGTCGCGGCTGGGGTAGCCGAGATCGATCTTGAACAGGAAGCGGTCGAGCTGCGCCTCGGGCAGGGGATAGGTGCCCTGCTGCTCGATCGGGTTCTGCGTCGCGATCACCATGAACTCGCTGCCGAGCCCGTGGGTGGCGCCGTCGATGGTGACCGAGCGCTCGTTCATCGCCTGCAGCAGGGCCGCCTGGGTCTTGGGCGGCGTGCGGTTGATCTCGTCGGCCAGCAGGATCTGGGTGAAGATCGGTCCCTTGGTCAGCACGAAGCTGTTGGTCTGGAAGTTGAACAGGTTGGTGCCGAGGATGTCGCCGGGCATCATGTCGGGCGTGAACTGCACCCGGCCGAACCGCAGCGACAGGCCGGCGGCGAAGGACTGGGCCAGCAGCGTCTTGCCGGTGCCCGGCACGCCTTCGAGCAGGATGTGGCCGCCGCACAGGAGGCTGGTCAGCATCAGTTCGATCGCGGCGTCCTGGCCGACGATCGTCTTGCCGACCTCCGTCCTGATCGCTTCAGTGACGGAGCGTATGCGCTGAAGATCCATCGAGGATGTCCCCCTTCCAGCGGTGCAGCTCGCGCACCGCCGTGAACAATGTGGTGAGGTCGCGGCCCTGGCCGCCGCGCAGGGCGTCGATGCGCGCCAGGATGTCTGCGGCGCTGCCGCGCACGCCGCGGGCGGCGGCGATCCGGTCGAGCCAGGCGGCGAGGCCCGGCTCGTCGAGATCGCCGGGCGCATGCAGGCGGCGCCCGACATCGTGCAGCGTGACGCGGGCATAGCGCCTGAGGATCGTGTCCTGGTGGCCGGCATAGTCGAGCAGCGCCGCCGCATTGGCGATCAGGCTCTCCTTGCCGAAGCGCAGGGCCGGCGGTGGCGGCTGCGGCCGGCCGAAGCGTGCCATCGTCGCCCAGAGCAGCACGGCGACGGAGAGGAGGACCAGCAGCGTCACCAGCGAGTAGGGGAAGGTCAAGAGCAGCTTCAGCGGGCTCTCCGGCGCGCCGGTGATGCCGTGCACCGCCTCGTCGAAGACGATCCGCCCATCCTTGACCTCGTGCAACGCCTTGATCAGCGCCATGGCGAAGCTCGGGTTGCCGGCGCGCGCCAGGCCGTGGTTGGAGATGACGTCCGGATCCGCCAGCACCCAGATGCGGCGAAAGCCGTCGCGCACTTCGCCGAGCAGCGTGCCGTCGGCGCTGGCCACGATCGGCGCGAGGTCGGGGCTGCGCAGCAGCTGCACCTCGCTTCCGAAGCTGGGAGCGACGCCGAGCTTGTTGACGGTCCAAGGCTCCTGCGGCTTGCCGGTCGCCACCTCCGCCTTGCCGTCGACCAGGGCGGCGACGGCCCGCACTCTGTCCGAGGGCAGGCGCACGGCCTGCCCGATCCAGTCCGGCCGGTCGGCATCACGCGCCCCGCGCCATTTCGGCAGCACCAGCAGCACCGTCTGCGCCCGGGTGGGGCGCAGGGCGATGTCGGTGGTGACGTAGGCAAGATCGGGCTCGGCCATCACATAGACGCCGTCATAGCCGGCCAGCGCCAGGGCGTCGTTGCTGCTGCGCGCCACCTCCAGCCCTTGCCGCTTCAGCAGCTCGTAGAAACCGGCTTGCCCGATGGCCGAGCGCGAATAAGTGCTGGGCTGCACCACGTCGCCGATGCTGTTCTCGCCGCCGCCATGGGCGCTGAGCACGAAGGAGAGCGCGAAGACGGCCAGGGCGGCGCCGGCCAGCGCCGTCAGGATGCGGCCGGAGAAGGGCGAAGCGTCGGTCATGCCGGGCCGGTCGAGGCGAGCGCGCCGCTCACCGCCTCGAAGCTGCGGCGGCAGGCGATGTAGTCCTCGGCCTGTACCTCATGATCGCCGAAATAGGCCCGCTCGACCCGCTCGACCAGATCGGCCAGGCCGGCACGGCCCCGATCGGGCAGGGTGACGCGGCGCAGGATCTCGCGGCTGGTCAGCGAGGCGGCGAAGCTGACATTGAGGCGCCGTCGCAGCTCGCCGAGGCTCTGCAGCAGCAGGATGTGCATGGCCTCGACGATCCGCCCCTGGCGATAGAGCTCGTCGGCCTCCAGTTGCGCCTCGTCCATGCGTTCGACCGCAGCGTTACGGACGGGGGCGGCCGGCGCGGCCGCCTTCAGCGCCCGCGAGCGGCTGAAACTGGGCAGGCTGTCGCGCATCGCCCACAGGATCAGCGCCACGCCGAGGATCACCGTCCCCCACAGGATCACCCGCGCGGTGCTGTCGTCGATGTGCCAGGAGAAGTCGGACGAATCGGGCACGGCTACCGGCTTGGGCATGCTCGTCTGCAGATCGAGGCTGCGGGCGACCTGCCGGGCCGTCGCTTCCGGATCGGCGGCGAACGCGGTGCCGGCCGCGAACACCAGCGTACCCGTGATCACCAACGACCGCAGGCACGCCGGCCATCTCAGCACAAGTCTGTCGCAACGACGCGTTCGGCACATCCGGCGTTCGATTCCAGCACAGCCTCTCAACCCGTTCATGACCGTTTCCGGCCGTGACGGAAGTGCCGTTGGGTCCATCAGTTTCGGCCGCCAGATGGCGTTGCGTCAAGCACGTTCCGTGCGAGCGGTCGCGGCGGCCGCATGACACCCCGGACCGGACTTGATATGGAGAAAGCCAAGAGGCTGATGGTGGGCGCGACAGGGATTGAACCTGTGACCCCTCCCGTGTGAAGGGAGTGCTCTCCCGCTGAGCTACGCGCCCTCAGGGGAGCCGCTATTTGGAGCGAGCCGCGGCCGCTGTCAAGCGCCGAAACGCGTGGCGACGTCGCGGACGGCGTCGTCGAGTTCGGAAAAATGCGAGACGACCCGCTCGGCCCCGAGATCCCGGGCGGGAACGTCGGTATAGCCGAAGTCCACGCAGATCGGCGGGATGCCGGCGTTCCGCGCCGCGGCGACGTCCGTGACCGAATCGCCGATCATGATGGCCCGCGACGGATCGCCGCCGGCGGCCTCGATGGTCAGGGTCAGGTGCCGGGCGTCGGGCTTGCGCCAGGCGAAGGCGTCGCCCCCGCACACCGCCTTGAAGTAGCCGGCGAGGCCGAGCTCCTCCACCAGCTTCTGCGAATGCCAGGTCACCTTGTTGGTGCACACCGCCAGCACATGGCCTTCGGCCCGGAAGGCCTGCAACGCCGTCTCGACCCCGTCATAGGCGTGGCTGTGGTCGGACAGGTGCCCGGCGTAATGGTCGAGGAAGTCGCGGTAGAGGATCGTCATGTGCGCGTCGTCGATGACGCGGCCATTGGCGGCGAAGCCGCGCTCGAGCAGCACCCGCGCCCCGCCGCCGATCAGGGCGTTGGCCTGCTCCAGCGGCAGCGGCGCCACGCCCTCGCGGGCGAGGATCATGTTGAGCGTCGCCATCAGGTCGGGCGCGGTATGGACCAGCGTGCCGTCGAGATCGAAGACCAGGGTCAGGGGACGCATGCAGGTTGTCTCGCAGGGATCGCGGCGAAGTCTCGACTTATCCTTGCCGAATTCGCATGGCTGTGGCTACACGCAGGCGATGCGCCGAATTGCCGCCCCGTTTCGGGGTAATGTCGGCCATTCGATTCGCCCCCACGAGCCCCCTCATGATCGCCCGTCGCCTGCTTCCCCTTTTCCTCTGCCTCGCCCCGGTGCCCGCCCTGGCCGGCCAGTACAGTTTCGTCGCCGCGCCGCAGAAGGACCTCAACCGCATCTACCGCGTCGACACGGTCACCGGCGAGGTCGGCGCCTGCCAGTACGGGGTCAAGGAGGACAACACCGGCGTGACCCTGTGCTTCCCCACGGGGGAGGGGGCAGGCAAGCAGGATCCGGGCGACTACATCCTGATCGCCTCCAACCATGAGAAGGAAAGCGCGGTGTTCCGCGTCGACCGGCGCACGGGCTCGATGAGCGTGTGCTATGTCTGGAAGGAGCAGGTGATCTGCACTCCGCCGGGCCGATGAGAGATCGTTCGAAGCCGTGGTGCGAATCCATGGTGCAAACCGTGGCGGAGCCGCTATAACGCGCCGTCTGCACGAGGATTTGCTCGCCGATGTCCACTGATGACTTGAAGCGTGAAGCCGCCCGCGCCGCCCTGCGCTATGTCGAAGACGGCATGACGCTGGGCCTCGGCACCGGGTCGACCGCCGAGCACTTCGTCGACCTCCTGGCCGAGCGCGTGCGCGGCGGACTGAAGGTCGTCGGCGTGCCGACCTCCGAGCGTACCCGGACCCTGGCCGAAGGGCTCGGCATCCCGCTGACGACGCTGGATGCGTCGCCCGAGCTCGACCTGTGCGTCGATGGTGCCGACGAGATCGGCCCCGGCCTGGCCCTGGTCAAGGGCGGGGGCGGTGCTCTGCTGCGCGAGAAGATCGTCGCGACGGCGGCGCGGCGGATGGTCGCCATCGCCGACGCCACCAAGCTGGTCGACCGGCTCGGGGCCTTCCCGCTGCCGGTGGAGGTCGTGCCTTTCGGGCTGGAAGCCACCCGTGTCGCCATCGTCAAGCTTGCCAGCCGCCTCGGCCTCAACGGCGTGATGCTGCTGCGCGGCGCCAACAGCGGCCATGTTTTCGTCACCGATGGCGGTCACCACATCCTCGACTGCCATTTCTCGCATATCGATGACCCTGCCGAGCTTGCCGCCGGCCTGGTCGCCATTCCCGGCGTCGTCGAACACGGTCTCTTTCTCGGCCTGGCCCGCGCCGCTTGCGTGGCCGGGCCGGACGGCGTCCGCGTCATCGAGCCGGCCTGATCCGATGGGAGCTTCATCTATGACTCGTCTAGCCTTGACCTGCGCAGCGGCCGCCCTGGCCCTCTTCGCGCTGGCGGCCCCCGCATCCGCGCAGGAGGCAGCGCCGGCCCAAGCCGCGCCGGCAGCTCCGGCGACGCCCGCCGCCTCGCCGTCGCACACCGCGGCGGCGGTCGAGTATCTCAAGGCCTCCAAGCTCACGAAGGGCTTCGAGGAAATGATCCCGGCCTTCGCCGACCAGGTGCGGCTGCGCTACGTCAACCAGCGCCCCGAGATCGCCGAGGTGATCAATGATTCGACCATCGCGCTGATGCCCGAATTCGTGAAGCGCCAGGACGATCTCCTCGCCTCGCTCGCCAAGCTCTACACCGACCGCTTCACCGAGGAGGAGCTCAAGGAGCTCACCACTTTCTACCTCACCCCGCTCGGCACCAAGCTCGCAGACACCCAGGCCGGCGTGCTGCAGGCCAGCGTGCCGATCGTGCAGGAGTGGAGCCGCAAGCTCACCTCTGACATGGCGGTGCGCATCAAGGATGAGGTCAAGAAGAAGGGCCAGCAGCTCTGACGCCGGCTCTCGCAGCCGGCAGGTAGGGATCGGGAGTCGCCGGGCGTCGCCGCCTGCGGCCCCTTGCGAGTGAGCGATTATGGCCCGCTTCGACTACGACCTCTTCGTCATCGGCGCCGGTTCCGGCGGCGTGCGTGCGGCGCGGATCGCCGCGGGGCATGGCGCCCGCGTGGCCGTGGCGGAGGAGTACCGTGTCGGCGGCACCTGCGTCATCCGCGGCTGCGTGCCCAAGAAGCTGTTCGTGCTGGCGAGCCGCTTCGCCGACGCCTTCGACGACGCCGCCGGCTTCGGCTGGGACGTGCCGGAGCGCTCCTTCTCCTGGGAGCGGCTGGTGGCGGCCAAGGATCGGGAGATCGCCCGGCTCGAGGGCCTCTACGCCGCCAATCTCGACAAGGCGGGCGTGCGCATCCTGCCTGTGCGCGCCGAGATCGAGGACGCGCACACGCTGCGGCTCGGCGACGGAAGCGTCGTCACCGCCGAGCGCATCCTGGTCGCGACCGGCGGCCACCCGGTCAAGCCGAACGTGCCGGGCGCGGAGCGTGCCATCACCTCCAACGAGGTGTTCCATCTCAAGCGCCTGCCGCCGGCCATGATCATCGCCGGCGGCGGCTACACCGCCGTCGAGTTCGCATGCCTGATGCACCGGCTGGGCGTGCGCGTCACGCTTGTCTATCGCGGCGAGATGATCCTGCGCGGCTTCGACCATGAGTTGCGCCGCCACCTCGCCGAGGCGATGGCGGCCGCGGGAGTGGAGATCCTGACCGGCGCCGACATCGTCCGCATCGACGCCGTGTCCGCCGGCCTGCGCGCCACCCTGGCCGATGGCTCGGTGCTCGAGGCCGGCGAAGTGATGCTCGCCACCGGCCGGCGGCCCAACACGACCGGCCTCGGCCTGGAGCGCGTCGGCGTGGCGATGGACGCGGCCGGGGCCGTGGTGGTCGATCGCTTCTCGCAGACGACGGTCCAGAACATCTGGGCGGTCGGCGACGTCACCAACCGCCTCAACCTGACGCCCGTCGCCATCCGCGAGGGCCATGCTTTCGCCGACACCGTGTTCGGCGGCAAGGCCTGGGCGGCCGACCATGCCGGCGTGCCGAGCGCCGTCTTCGCCACGCCCGAGCTCGGCACGGTCGGCCTTACCGAGGAGCAGGCGCGTGCCTCCCACGGCGCCGTCGACATCTACAAGACCTCGTTCCGCGCCATGAAGGCGACGCTCTCGGGCAGCAGCGAGCGCGTGTTCATGAAGCTGGTGGTCGATGCCGCCAGCGACCGCATCCTCGGCGTGCACGTGCTCGGGGAGGGGGCGGCCGAGATGGCGCAGCTCCTCGCCATTAGTGTCCGGATGGGCGCCACCAAGGCGGATTTCGACGCCACCATGCCGCTGCACCCGACGGCGGCCGAAGAGCTTGTGACATTGCGCACAAGGCAGTAGCGACGGGTGCCGGCGGGCCTCTCGCCATCGGCAGAGGCCGGCGCTAATGTTCCCTCCGTTTCAGCGGTCCGGCGTCAGGTCTGATAAGTGAGCCTGCGGGACGCTTCGACATCGGATGGGGACGATGACACGCGCGGCACGTTTTTCCGTGGTCCTGGCTCTTCTGGTGCTGCTGGTGTCGCCGGGCGCTGCCTGGGCCGACAGGCGCGTCGCCCTGCTCGTCGGCAATTCCGACTATTCCGGTGTCACCCGGCTGACCAATCCCGTCAATGACGTGGCGGCCATGAAGGCGGCGCTGGAGAAGGCCGGCTTCGACCGGGTCGACACCGCGCTCGACCTCGGGCGCGAGGCGATGATCCGGGCGCTGCGCACGTTCGAGGACACGTCCGCCGATGCCGATATCGCCGTGGTCTATTATTCCGGCCACGGCATGGAGCTGAACGGCGAGAACTACCTCGTGCCGGTGGACGCCAAGCTGGGCTCGGACCGCGACGTCGAGGACGAGGCCGTGTCGCTTGACCGGGTGCTGCGTTCGGTGGAGGGAGCCAAGCGCCTCAAGCTGGTCATCCTCGACGCCTGCCGCAACAACCCCTTCCTGCCGAAGATGGGCCGGACCAAGCTCACCCGGGCGGTGGACCGGGGCCTGGCGCGGGTCGAGCCGCAATCGGCGGACACGCTGATCGCCTTCGCCGCCAAGGCCGGCACGGTGGCCTCCGACGGCGACCAGGCGAACAGCCCGTTCACCGCCTCGCTGGCCAAGCGCCTGGTGGAGCCGGGCGTCGACATCCGCCTGGCGCTCGGCAATGTTCGCGACGACGTTCTCGCCGCCACTGGCCGCCAGCAGGAGCCTTTCGCCTATGGCTCGCTCGGCGGCGGCACCATCATCCTGTCCAAGCAGGTCATCATCCAGCAGACGGTGATCCAGCCGCAGATCAACGACACCCCCTCCAACACCGCCGCCAATTCCTGCACGGATGCCGCGGCCCACTGGGCCGAAGCGCAGAAGTTCGATCGGGCCGAGCTTTACGAGCGCCATCTCCAGCTGTTCGGCAATTGCGCCTTCGCCGACTTCGCCAGGCTCAAGCTTCAGGACAAGCAGCGGGAGAAGCAGCAGGAGCAGAAGCTCGCGGCCTTGACGCCGGTGCAGCCCCAGCTCTCGGCCTCCGCCGGCCCGGTCACGGAGTGCGATCGCCTGGCGGCCGAGCCCGGCGATCCCGACAAGGTTACGACCGGGGTGCCGTTCGACGACATCGACGCCAATGCGGCGCTGACGGCCTGCCAGAACGCCGTCGCGCGGTATCCGACCGCCGGCCGCCTGCCGATGCAGCTTGGCCGGGCGCTCTACAAGCTGCAGCGCTACGACGACGCGGCGGCCGCCTGGCAGAAGGGCGCCGATCTCGGCAGCCTCGCCTCGATGAGCCATATCGGCATCGCCTATCGCGACGGCGAGGGGGTGAAGAAGGACGCGGCCGAGGCGAATCGCCTGTTCAAGATCTGCGCCGACAAGGGCTTCATCGAATGCCAGAACAATCTCGGCTACCAGTATGACGTTGGCGACGGAACGCCGAAGAACGATGCCGAAGCCTTCCGCTACTACAAGCTCGCCGCCGATCAGGGCCAGGGCCTGGCGCTGAACAATGTCGGCGTGATGTATCGCGACGGTCGCGGCGTCGAGAAGGACCAGGAGAAGGCTGTGCAGCTGTTCCTGGAGGCGGCCAAGCAGAACATCACCCTGGCATACCGCAATCTCGGCTTCGCCTATCGCGACGGCGAAGGCGTCACGGCCGACCAGGCCGAAGCCAATCGCCGCTTCCGGGTCTGCGCCGACCGCGGCAACGCCGATTGCCAGCTCAATCTCGGCTACCAGTACGATGTCGGCGCTGGCACGGCCGTGGACAAGACCGAGGCGGCCCGCCTCTACAAGCTGGCGGCCGACCAGGGCAATTCCATCGCCATCAACAACCTCGGCACCATGTACAAGGACGGGCTCGGGGTCAAAAAGAACCAGAAGGAAGCCTTCCGCCTGTACAAGATCTCGGCCGACCGCGGCGAGGCGATCGCCTATTACAATCTCGGCCTGATGTACAAGGACGGCATCGGCACGACACGTGACGACAACGAGGCGATGCGCCTGTTCCGCGCCGGTGCGGACAAGGGCAACACCAATGCCATGTATCAGGTCGCCTATATGCATTCGGAGGGCCGCGGCGGCCCGCGGGACTATGACGAGGCGGCCAACGCCATGGTCCAGTCTATCGCTTCCGGCAGCGCCTTCGCCCTCAAGGAGATGACCACCAACTCCAAGCCTTGGGGCGTTCCCTTCCGCAAGGCGGTGCAGGCGGAGTTGCAGCGCCGCGGCATCTACAGCGGCGCCGTCAACGGCGTCTTCGGCAAGGACACGCTGGCAGCGCTCAGGAGCCTGCAGGGCCAGTAGGGGCGGCCGCTGCTGCCCGTCAGGCGTGGACAGATCTTGCCGACGTTGTGGCGGCCGCGCAGGGGCCGGCGCGGCATCGCTGCATATCCGCATTGCGGCGCTGGCCTTCGCTGCGCCTCGCGCGTATAACGCGCGCCTTCGTCGGGATCATCTCGCCGAGAGGAGACGTGGCGCACAGGCGCACAGGTTAAAGGAAAAAGGATCATGTCCGAGCGTTGGACACCCAAGAGCTGGAGACAAAAGCCCATTCAGCAGTCGCCGTCCTTTCCGGACGCGCAGGCGCTGGCTGACGTCGAGGCCACTCTTGCGACGTTTCCACCGCTGGTTTTTGCAGGTGAGGCCCGCAAGCTGAAGCGCGAACTGGCCAAGGTCGCGGCGGGCGAAGCGTTCCTGCTTCAGGGGGGGGACTGCGCCGAGAGCTTCCTCGAACACCGCGCCGACAACATCCGCGACTTCTTCCGCGTCTTCCTGCAGATGGCGGTGGTCCTCACCTTCGCCGGCGCCTCGCCGGTGGTGAAGATCGGCCGCGTCGCCGGCCAGTTCGCCAAGCCGCGCTCCGCCCCGGTCGAGAAGGTCGGCGACGTGGAGCTGCCGGTCTATCGCGGCGACATCATCAACGGCACCGAGTTCACCGCCGAGGCGCGCATCCCCGATCCGCGCCGGCAGCTGGAGGCCTATCGCCAGTCGGCTGCGACGCTCAATCTGCTGCGCGCCTTCGCCACCGGCGGCTATGCCAACGTCGCGCACGTGCACCAGTGGATGCTCGGCTTTGTCAAGGACTCGCCGCAGAGCCACAAGTACCAGGTGCTGTCCGACCGCATCACCGAGGCGCTCGACTTCATGCGCGCCTGCGGCATCGATCCGGAGCTGCATCCGGAGATGCGAACCACGGACTTCTACACCAGCCACGAGGCCCTGCTGCTCGGCTTCGAGGAGGCGATGACGCGCGTCGATTCGACCTCGGGCGACTATTACGACACGTCCGGGCACATGATCTGGATCGGCGACCGCACCCGCCAGCTCGACCACGCGCATGTGGAGTTCTTCCGCGGCGTCAAGAACCCGATCGGCCTCAAATGCGGCCCCTCGCTCAAGCCGGACGAACTGATCAAGCTGATCGACGTGCTCAACCCGGAGAACGAGGCCGGCCGGCTGACGCTGATCACCCGCTTCGGCCAGGGCAAGGTGTTCGACCACCTGCCGGGCATGATCCAGGCGGTGAAGCGCGAGGGCCGCTCGGTCATCTGGTCCTGCGATCCGATGCACGGCAACACCATCAAGGCGGCCAACGGCTACAAGACCCGGCCCTTCGACGCGATCATGTCCGAGATCAAGGACTTCTTCGCGGTGCACGAGGGCGAGGGCACCTATGCCGGCGGCATCCATCTGGAGATGACCGGCAAGAACGTCACGGAATGCACGGGCGGCGCCCGGGCCGTCACCGAGACGGACCTTGCCGATCGCTACCACACCCATTGCGATCCGCGCCTCAATGCCGAGCAGGCGATCGAGGTGGCGTTCCTGGTGGCGGATCTCCTGAAGAAGGAGCGCTCGGGCAAGGAGCGGCGGACGATCATCGCAGCCGAGTGAGGCCGCGACGCTCCGCGCATATACGCTTCATCTGAAATTGCAGGGCGGCGGGACCGAAGGTCCCGCCGCCTCTTTTGTTGTGCGGTCGCGGGCAGTCCCGGGAGTCCGGCACGTTCGCAGCGCCTCTCCTTGACAATGTTCCATTTTAATGCGAACATTGTTCCTATGACAGCAGAAGATCTTCGTTCCTTTCTGGGTACGGTCGGCCTCTCCCAAAATGAGTTCGCCCGGCTGGTCGACGTGACCCCCCGAGCCGTCAGTCTTTGGCTGGCCGGCGATCGTGCCGTGCCCGGGCCCGTCGAGGCCTATGTTCGTTTGCTTGCAGCCGCCCCTGCCAGTGTCCGGCAGGTCGAGTTTTCCCGCCTGAGACAGGAGAGGACAGCGATGCGTGAGGGATTCTATGGCATCGAGTATGCATCGGCAGCCGGTTCAGGTTTCGGAGTCCTGATCCTCGATAGCGGCCGAGCCTATGGCGCCGACGGCTGGGGCGGGCGGTACGACGGCGACTACATCTTCGACGATGCGACGGGCCTCGCCGGGGTCAAGCTGACCTTGGCCTTCCGTCCGAACACGCCGACAGTCTTCGGCATCAGCCACCCGCATGACTGGACGATCGACGTGACCACCCGGCTGGACCCGCGCAAGGACGCCGGCTCGCTGCGTCTGCAGGCTCCGGTCGGTGCGCCGGTCGACATTGCCTACCGCTTCCTGAGGCCGCTTCCAGAAGCCTGATTGCCGCAATACGTCAGAAGGAATCCATGGCCGCTTCGGTCGGCAAGGTCATGCTCGACCGACATTTGCGGTTGTCCCGCCTCACGCGGATGCCGGGAGAATGTCGTGAAATTCGCTGATCCACAACGCATTGAATGTCCACATTGCGGAGCCTTCCAGAGGCACCCTGTCGATGAGTTGTTGTCTCTTCGGGCAATCTGCCAGAGCTGCGACCGGGATTTGAAATCAGTCGGTGCGGAAATGAATTTCTTCGCTGATACAGTCGGAAGTCAAATTACGGTAATGTATATCTGTATTGTAATGGAGGAGTGGAATCCAGATCTTAAGATCGGCGATGACGAATTGGACAGTGTCGTATGTTTGAATGATCTCGTGGACGCCGTTGCCAATGCAATTCCGAGTGTCGGTGACGATGTGCGACACGCTGTTGCCAGCAGGATGGTTTCATCGGCTGTCGAGGCCGTATTTCCGACAATGCGCCACCCGCGGCCCGACATCCTCTTGGCTGAGGCGTTCAGGGATGTTCCGCCGGTACTTCCTTGGCTCGACCGTGCGCGTGCCCCGAGCTGCGACGTTTGATGTCGGCGCTGACCCGGAGCCGTATGGCCTCATTCCAGATCGGGTGTGGCGACGAGGCCGTTGATCCGCCGGCACTTGCGCTTCGCTCGTACCGCCGCCGGCAGCCTCACCCGCCGGTCGCCGCCATCCAGGGCGGCAGGACGAAGCGCGAGGTGTTGTAGGGCTCGGGGGCGATCAGGGCCTGCTCGCGCGTCACGTCCTGGATTTGGTAGAACAAATGCGGGAGGCCGAGCGAGGGGTCGCTGGTCGCATCGGGATAGGGCACGGCGGCCTGCCAGGCCGGGTGGTAGCGGATGGTGCCCACCACCGTCCGGAAGATGGTCTCGCGCAGCCTCTGGGCGACGATGCGGTTGCGCTCGAACGCGCCGGGCGGGCCGCTGCCGCCGGCCAGCGCCGCCGCCAGGGCGAAGTGCTGCATGGCGGCGTAGGTCTGGCAGCCGATCTGCGGCGTGCTCTCCGGTCCGAAGCGTTCGCGATAGGTCTGCTGGAAGCGCTGGCCGATCTCGTCGCGCAGCAGGCCGATCACCGTGCTGACGATCACGCCTTCCGCCGCCTTGCCCAGGCTGTCGACGAAGGATTGGTGCATGGCGCCGTATTGCAGGTAGACGAGGCAGGGGATCGGGCGCGCCACGAAGCGGCGATGGAACTGTGCGAGATCGCCGGGATAGAAATGCGTGTTGACCAGCACGGCCGGGTCGACTGCGCGCGCCGTCTCGATGGCTGCGTCCCAGTTGCCGACCGGCGCCGGCAGGATGGTGGGGCCGCTCGCCACCTTCCAGCCGAAATGCGGGGCCGCGGCGGCCATGCCGTTGGCGATGACGATGCTGTAGGGCTTGGCCCCGGAGAGGATGGCGATCCGGTTGCTGTCGGGGCGCCACTGGCCGCTGTCGCGCAGCCAGGAGATGAACTTGATGAAGCCCTGGCCGTACCAGTACTCGGCCGGATCGCCCATGAAGCAGCCGAAATAGCGCTGGGGATCCCCGGCGATGGTGTCGTGGTGCTGCAGCAGCGTGTTGTGGTGGATGTAGAGGACGCCGGCGTCGGCCACGGGCTCGTACTCGGCGTTCTGGGCGCCGATGTTGTAGCCGTTGATGATGGCATGGACCCGGTGCTGGTCGACGAGATGGCCGGCGGCGCGCACCACCTCCTCCGCGGTCTGGCGGCCGGTGTCGACGAAGATCGGGCGGACCGGCCGGCCGAGGATGCCGCCGCGGCGGTTGATGTCCTCGACGGCGAGGGTCAGGCCGTTGCGGAACTCGATGCCGTCGGCCGCCGAGGGGCCCGTCAGGGGAACCATGCTTCCGATCGGAATGTCGGTCTCGGCCGCCACGGCGTCATCACCTTTCGTTGAGAGGCTCGTAGAGCAGGTTGTGCATGAGGACGCGCAGGCGCGGCGGGCTCACCGGCTTCAGCAGCACCGGATAACCCTCGGCGCGCAGCGTCGCGATCAGGGTCGGGTCGGTGTCGGCCGTGACGATGATGCTCGGGATCTCCGCCTGGAGATGGTCGCAGATGCGGCGCACCACGTCCGAGCCGTGCATGCCGCGCAGGCTGTAGTCGGAGATGATCAGGTCGGGCGGCGCGCCGAGGTCGCGGAGGAGGGCCTGCGCGTCGTCGAGGGTGGTGGCGGCGTGGACGGTGATGCCCCAGCGCTCCAGGAGCTCGGTCGTCGCCTGCCGCAGGACGTTGTCGTCCTCGACCAGCAGGACGAGGCGCCCCATGAACTCGCCGCCGATGGTCTCGCTGATCTCCGGTTCGCCCATGTCGCTCTGCCAGACGTCGCCGAGCGGCAGCTCGACGCGGAAGACGGAGCCGCGGCCCGGGCGCGAGACGACGGAGATCCGGTGCTCGAGCAGGTCGGCCAGGCGCTTGACGATGCTGAGCCCGAGGCCGAGCCCGGCTTTGCGCGTGGTCTCGACGACCTGGTAGAACTCGTCGAAGATGCGCTCGATGTGCTGGGCCTCGATGCCGCGCCCGGTGTCCCACACCTCCAGGCGCAGCCTGCCGCCGCTCTTGCGGCAGCCGACCAGGATCGAGCCGGCGGCCGTGTATTGCAGGGCGTTGGCGACGAAGTTGCTGAGGATGCGCTCCAGCAGGGCACGGTCGGTGCGCACGGTCGCGTGGGAGCGCACGATCCGCAGGTCCAGCCCCTTGTCTTGCGCCTGGTGCCGGAATTGCACGTCGAGCCGGTCGAGCAGCTGTGAGATCTGGAAGCTGGTGACCTTCGGTGCGATCCGGCCGGCGTCGAGCTGGCCGATCTGGAGGAGGGCGTTGAGCAGGTCCTCCATGATCGACACGCTGATGTCCATGGCGTGCAGCAGGTCGGCGCGGTGCTCGGCGTCCTCCTCGTTCACGCAGTTGTAGATCAGGATCTTCAGCGTCGAGAGCGGCTGCCGCAGGTCGTGGTTGGCGGCGCGCAGGAACCGCGACTTGGAATGGTCGGCCTGCTCGGCGATCTGCTTGGCCTGGCGCAGGGCCTCGGAGCCGCGCCGGGCCGAGGTGACGTCGATCGCCGTCATCAGCACGTTGCCGTCGTCGTCGCGGTCGCGCATGACCTCGAAGGTCCGGCCGTCGGCGAAGGGGTGCTCGGTCTGGCCGGGCTGAAGCAGTTCGGCACGGCCCTGTTCGACCCAGGATTCCGCGTCCAGGGAAGTCGCGACTTCGCCGGAGCGGACGATGGCACGCAGGAAGTCGGCATAGTCGAGGCCGGGCTCCAGCAGCGGCCGGGCGCTGAAATAGATCTCGCCGAAGCCGGCGTTGCGGTAGAGGAGGCGTCCGTCGGCGGACCAGAGGGCCAGCCCGTATCTCAGCGCGTCGAGCGGCAGCGCGGCGGCGATGGGAGGGGCGCTGCGGCCGTCAGGTGCCGGCATGCGCCTGGCTCACGGCGTAGTGGATCAGGGCTGCCCGGTCCTTGAGCCCCAGCTTCTTGGCCATGTTGCCGATATGCACGCGCACGGTGTGCGGCGACAGGGAGAGCTCGCCGGCGATCCTGGCCACGGACAGGCCGTTGCCGAGGAAGCCCAGCACTTCCTTCTCCCGGTGCGTCAGGGTGTCGGCCTCCGCCGACGGGGCGGCAGGCGCGGCTCGCGGGGCGGTCCTGCGATCGGCGGGGCCGGCCTTCTGCAGGATGGTGCGGGGAAAGGAAACCTCGCCGGCGAGGACGCGCTCGAGCGCCCGCTCGATGTCCTCGCCTCCGGCGGTCTTGGGGATGTAGCCGACCACGCCATAGCTGATGGAGCGGACGATGTATTCGGCATCGTCGTGCACGGACACCACCACGACGGGAATGTCGGGGAACTCCTGCCGCAGTTCCTGCAGGCCGGCGAACTGGTCGAAGCCGGGCATGATCAGGTCGACGAGCATGAGGTCAACATCGGGATGCTGGCGCAGGATGCCCTTGGCTTCCTGGAAGGTCCCTGCCTCCAGCGAGACGAAGCGCCGATGGATGCGGCCCATGACGAGCTTGAGCGATTCCCGGACCACCCAGTGATCGTCGGCTATCAAGATCTTCATGACTGTCCATGTCCGCCTGCGCCAGCCGATTAGCACCAATGGAACAGGGGCCACAAGCAGGGCATGCCGCCGCGGACAGGGCGAGATCGGGCGCTGGGCTGCTGCTACCGCCTGGAAAAACCGGCTGCATTCGTCCTGACTCTGCCTCGAAAATTTCTAGACGTTTTGACTATGACGTGAATATGCAAACGAGCGAGCGCGGAACGGCAGACGGGATTTCATTTCCGGATGCATCGCGAACGGACCATGGTCCGTCCTGGAAGGCACGCGTTCGATCCTCTGCGGTGTGTCATCGAAATCGGCGGTATCGCTCTTGACATCAGCTAATCATAGAATCTAGCTTTCCGCTATAGACATATAAAAAGATTCTAGACGCCATAGCTAATTCGCCTCCGGTCAGGAAGGCGTTGAAGGGGAGACTTTGCGATGACGGTGAGATTCTCCAGGCGGACGGTCCTGGCGGGGGCGGGCGCGGCCGTGGCCATGCCTTGGGTGGCGCGGGCGCCCGCCTTCGCCGCGGGGGAGCCGATCGTCATCGGCGTGCCGACCTCCCAGACGGCGGCGGCGGGCGTTGCCGACGACCAGGACCATCTCAACGGCACCACGCTGGCGCTGGAGGAGATCAACGCCGCCGGCGGCATCCTCGGCCGCCCGCTCAAGCTCTTCGTCACCGACGTCGACAAGCTGTCGCCCGAGAGCTGCGCCCAGGCGGTCGCGGCCTGCGTGGACGCCAAGGTCCACGCCATCTCCAACTCCTTCCTGTTCGCGCCGATCCCGGCGATGGACGAATCGGCCAAGTACAAGTGCCCCTACCTGCAGGGCAACACGCAGCGCGCCGCCACGCTGGCCTTCAAGGCCGACCCGCAGAAATACGCCCACATCTTCCAGACCGATCCCTCCGAGATCCATTACGGC
Organism: Labrys sp. Lb11; assembly: GCF_057554225.1. Taxonomy (NCBI): domain Bacteria; kingdom Pseudomonadati; phylum Pseudomonadota; class Alphaproteobacteria; order Hyphomicrobiales; family Xanthobacteraceae; genus Labrys; species Labrys sp. Lb11. The sequence goes on along the minus strand of NZ_BAAJOT010000008.1, from coordinate 70,137 downwards.
TACACCTATCCGCTCTGGCTGGAGCACGAGGAGAAACGCGGCGTCTGGAAGCCGAAGAACCGCAAGGTGCACATCGTCCAGGAGCAGGTCGCCTACTGCCAGACCATCTCCAAGGCGGCCCAGGAGGCCCTGAAGAAGCGGGGCAGCTTCGAGGTGGCCGCCATCACCGACATCCAGTTCCCGGTGCAGGACTGGGCCCCGGTGATCCAGAAGCTCAAGGAGGTCGATGCCGCCGCCATCATGATCGACCATTGGGTCGCGGCCGAATATGCCGCCTTCTGCAAGCAGTTCCAGGCCGACCCGGTGAAGGATTCGCTGGTCTATCTGCAGTACGGCCCGTCCCAGCCCGAGTTCCTCGAGCTCGCCGGCGAGACCGCCAACGGCTTCTGCTGGTCGACCGTGCTGGGCATCTATGCCGACGACAAGGGCAAGGCCTATCGCAAGAAGTACCAGGAGCGTTTCCCCGGCACGATGGGCCTCGTCTACACCGGTAACGGCTACGACATCGTCCAATGGCTGAAGCTGGCCTGGGAAGCGGTCGGCAAGCCCGAGGACTTCAAGGCGGTCTGCGACTGGATCCGCGCCAATCCCTATCGCGGCGTCTGCGGCTACATGGACATGAACAACGAATACCAGGAGGCGGCGCACTTCCCGGACAACGGCTATCCCATCTCGGCGACCGAGCTGGAGAAGGGCATGGCGCAGCTCTACGTCCAGGTCCAGGACGGCGAGCATAAGATCGTCTATCCCAACGAAATCTCCGAGTCCGAGCTTCGGCCTGCGCCATGGTGGGGCTGAGAGGTGGGGCAGGGGGCGGGACCGACCGGTCCTCCCCCCTGTTCTCGGGGGAGCACATCGCGCTCGACCTCGGGGGGCGCGAGATCCTGCGCGATATCAACCTCTCGGTGCGGCCGGGAGAAGTGCTCGGCGTGATCGGTCCGAACGGCGCCGGCAAGACCAGCCTGTTCGAGGTGCTGTCGGGGCGCATGCGGCCGAAGTCCGGCGCGGTCCGCTTCCGCGGCGAGGACGTCACGGCGCTGCCGCTGCACGCCCGGGCCCGGCTCGGCATCGGCCGCACCTACCAGACGCCGGTGGTGCCGGACGAATTGACGGTCGGCCAGACCTTCAAGGCCGCCCGCCAGGCCTATCGTCCCTATCTCACCCGCTTCGATGCCGAATACGGCGCCGAGCTGGTCGGCCTGCATGTCGCTCCCGACGAGCCGACCAGCGGCCTGGAGACGCTGAACCGGCGCAAGCTGCTGCTCGCCTGCCTGCTGATGCGCCGGCCGGCGCTGCTGCTGATGGACGAGCCGGCGGCCGGGCTGATCAACTCGGAGGTCGACGAGATCGATCATCTCATCCGCCTCCTCTCCAAGGAGATGAACGTTGCCATCATCATCGTCGAGCACCGCATCGAGCTGCTCGAGACCATCGCCGACCGCGTGATGGTCATGGATGCCGGCGAGGTCATCGCCGAGGGCTCGCTGGCCGCGATCCTGGAGGATCCGAAGGTGCACGCCGCCTATTTCGAGACGGTGGAGGAGGGCGGCGTCGAATGACCCAGGGACGCGAAATCCTCAACGTGAAGGGCCTGTCCGCCGGCTGGGGGCCCTTGCGCGTCATCCATGATCTCGACCTGATCGTCCGGGCGGGCGAGCGTATCGGCCTCGTCGGCCTCAACGGCCACGGCAAGACCACGCTCTTCTACGGCATCGCCGGGCTCACCGGCTGGCAGCGTGGCTCCATCCTGCTCAACGGCCGGCAGATCGGCCGCACCCGCAGCCAGGGACCGGGGCGCTACACCCATCTGGTGGTGCGCCAGGGCCTGGCGCTGATCCCGCAGGGCGACGAGATCTTCCATGGCCTGACGGTGGAGGAACACCTCGATTCCGGCGCCTTCACGCCGCGCGCCTGGCGCGAGCGGGCGCAGCGCAAGGAACGGATCTACGCGATCTTCCCGCCGCTGGTGAAGCTGCGGCACACCCCGGTCGGCCGCCTGTCCGGCGGCGAGCGGCGCATGGTCTCGATCGGGCGCGGCCTGATGGCCGAAGCCTCGCTGTTCCTGGTCGACGAGCCCTCGCTCGGCCTCGCCCCCAAGATCGGCAAGGGCGTGCTCGACGCCCTGATGAGCATCGAGCTGGGGGAGTCGGCCATGGTCATCGCCGAGCAGAACGTCGCCCTGCTGGAAGGGCGGGTCGACCGGATCATCGGCATGCATGTGGGCAAGCTCAAGGGCGAGGCGTCCGCCGCCCTGATGCTCAGCGCCAAGAGGGAAATCTAGGGATGGATTGGCCGTTTATCCTGTCGAACGCGATCGTCCTCGCCTGCATCTACGGCACGCTGGCCATCGGCATCTCGATCACCTGGTCGAGCCTGGGCCTGCTGAACCTGGGATACGGCTTCATCTTCGCGCTGTCGGGCTACGGCGCCTGGCTGTTCTACCAGTATGCGGGCGGACTCGTGCCGCGCGCCGCCATCGGCCCGCTGGTGCTGCTGGCCGGCCTCGTCACCGGCGCGCTGGGCGGCGTGATCGTCTGCGCGCTCGCCTTCATCCCCATCCACGACAAGCCCAATTTCACCGTGCGCGGCATGATCGCCACCCTGGCGATCAGCTTGGTCGGCACCCAGGCGCTGATGTGGTGGTTCGGCCCCCGGTCGAAGACGCTGCCGGACATCTTCGGCACGGGCAAGGTCTCGGCCTTCGGCTTGGTCTTCACCGCGGACAAGATCGGCAACGTCCTCGCCTCGATCGTGCTCCTCGTCGTGGTGCTGAAGTGGATGCGCTCCAGCCGGCGCGGCCTGGAGATCCGGGCCATGATGATGAACCCGCACGCCGCCTCCATCGTCGGCATCGGCGTCCGGCGCACCGGCTTCTACGTCATGGCCATCACCGGCGGGCTTGCCGGCCTGGCGGCGGTGCTCCTGTCCCAGACCTACTACATCCAGCCCTTCAACGGCCTGACGCCGATGATCAAGGGCGTGAGCATCGCCCTGTGCGGCGGGCTGGGCAGCGTGCGCGGAGCAGTGATCGCCGCCCTGCTCCTCGGCCTCAACGAGGCGCTGACCAGCGTGATGCTGGGCGGGCAATACGTCCTGATGACCCAGTTCCTCCTCATCATCCTGATCCTGCTGGTGCGCCCGCGCGGCATTGCCGGCATCCTCGACAAGGCGCGGGAAGCCTGATCATGAGCGACACCTGGCGCAACCCCCTCTTCGGCTGGGGGGTGAAGAACGCGGTCGAGGACCTGCCGACCAATCCCCACCGCGACCACGCCGAACCCTGGAACGAAACCCGCCGGTCGCGGGTGCCGCTGCTGCCGGTCGGGCGCCTGCGCTACTACTACAAATGGCCGGGACACGGCGACAGGCTCTGGTCCAAGCTGCGCTATTGGCCGACCCGCCGCCGGCTGCTCAGCATCCGCGGCGAATACAATCCCAAGACGCTGCGGCGCGAGAAGACGATCGTCGACAAGCGCCCGATCTGGTGGGTGCTCGGCCTGTTCTTCTTGATGCTGGCGCCAATGCTGTTCCCCGACAGCCTGCAGAACACCCTGCTGACCGCCGGCGCCTTCTTCGGCATCTATGCGGCGATCAACCTGTGCTGGATGCTGATCATCGGCACGGCCAGCGTGTTCTCGCTGGCGACCTATGCCGTGGTGGGGGCGGCGGCCTTCATCACCACCTGGCTGTCGGTGGCCTATGGCATTCCCTGGTGGATCCTGCCCATCCTGGGAGCCGCCGTCGGCCTTGTCTTCGGCGTGGTCATCGCCATCCCGGCCACGCGGCTCGACGGCTTCTACTACGCCCTGCTGACGCTCGGGCTGAACGAGCTCTGCCGCGTCTATTTCCTGCAGTCGAAGATCTTCGGCGCCGCCACCGGCGGCCTCTACGGAGCCGACACCTATATCCCGGCCGGTTGGTCGCCCCTGCACCAGTCGCTGCTCGGCTATTACGCCGCGCTGGCGCTGATGATGGCGGCCCTGCTGTTCTACCGCATGCTGGACGGCCGCCGGCTCGGGCGCATCCTGCGCATGGCGCCGGAGAAGCGCGAGGCCTTCGCCGAGGCGACCGGCGTCGACTATCGCCGGGCCCGCATCCAGGTCTTCGTGTTCTCCTCGATCGCGCTGGGCTTCATCGGCGGCTTCTACGCGGCCCATTACCGCGGCGTCGGCTTCTCCATCTTCAGCTTCGACACCGTGCTGCTCGGCCTCGCCATGCTGGTGATCGGCGGGATCGGCCGGGCCGAGGGCGCCGTCGTCGGCACGGCGATCGTCGTGTTCCTCGACAAGGTCCTGATCAGCTGGGGGCCGCTGCGGCTGATCGCCATCGGCCTGATCATGCTGCTCGTCGTGCTGTTCCTGCGCGGCGGCCTGTTCGGGATCAAGCAGCAGTTCCGCGCCTGGCGGGACAAGAAGAAAAGCGAGCGTCGCTCGTCGAGAGCCGAGAAAGGAGGCGAGATGTTGCCGGAGGAAGCCACCGAAACCGCGAACAAGGACTTGGTCTTCTGGCGGCGCTACGACAAGATGCAGCGCGACTTCCTGAAGACGCTGATCTCGCCGGCCCTGATCGAGGAGCATCGGCGCAGCCCGCTCGGCCAGCACAGCGAGGCGCTGGAGCGCGTGCTGCTGTATTTCCGGCGCCAGCCCCAGCCCGACAAATACGCCATCCAGGTGATCGAGCCCTTCAAGGCCTATCGTATCGTCGCGCTGTCGGGCCACAGGGGCGTCGCGCCCCGCGTCGTCGAGGACAAGGTCTATCCCACCCAGGACGACGCCTATCACGGCGTGTTCATGCGGCGCGTGCAGGACCTGATGGAGTCCTGACGGACCCGGTCGACCGCGAACCGCACCCCGGCAGACGGAGCCTCGGCGATCCGCCTGCCGGGATCCCCCACTTGGACGCAGATGTCCGGCGGAAGGCCGCGAGGCGGTCTCCCGGACTCTGCCTGGCATGACAGTTGGACGACATGGCCCAGATCAAGCTCTTTGGTTACACCGACCGCATCTCGGTCAAGCCGGGCGAGACCATCGACTTTCACGTCAATGCCGACGGCACGAGCACGGCCGAGGCCCAGCTCGTCCGCCTGATCCACGGCGACGAGAACCCGATCGGCCCGGGCTATATCGACGAGGCGGTCGACTGCGCCGCCAACGGCACCTGGGCGGTCGAGAAGCAATACACCCAGATCGGCTCGTTCCTGACGGTCGAGGATCCCGGGCGCAAGCTGTCGCTCGAGGGAAGCATGACGCTGTTCGCCTTCGTCAACCCCGGCCTGCCGGGCGACGGCCGGCGCCAATGCCTGGTGGGGCGCTGGGACAATGACCGCAACCACGGCTACTGCCTGGGCATCAACCAGGAGGGCTATCTGGAGTTCTGGGTCGGGCGCGGCGACGAGGTCGACTATCTCAAGACCGAGGTGAAGCTCTTTCGGTCCATGTGGTACTTCGTCGCCGCGACGTTCGACGCCGCGAGCGGCCGCGCCACCGTCCACCAGCAATCGGTGACGACGCGCTACAACGGCCTGCTCGGCCGGGTCGCCCCGATCGACTATCGCTCGCATGTCTCGGAAGTGTTTCGCTTCCGCCAGGAGAACCTGCCGGACACGCCCTTCCTGATCGCCGGCTCACGCGATTTTCACGAGACGCGCGGCCATTTCGTCTCGCAGACCTATTCCGGCAAGATCGACCGGCCGGGCCTCTATGACCGGGCGCTGAGCCGGCAGGAGATCGATGCGCTGGCGCGCGGCGAGGCGCCGGGCCGGGACGGGCTGGTGGCCTATTGGGACACGACCGAGGGCTACACCGATACCGGCATCGGCGACACCGTCGTCGACGTCGGGCCGAACGGCCTGCATGCCAGGGGCTACAATCGTCCCGTCCGCGGCCAGACCGGCTGGAACTGGAACGGGCGCAACGACAGCTTCCGCCTCGAGCCGCGCGAATATGGCGGCGTCGAGTTCCACCATGATGCGGTGATCGACTGCAACTGGAAGGTGACGAAGAGCTTGGTCCTGCCGGAGACGCTGAGGTCGGGGGCCTATGCCATGCGCCTGAGGGCGGGCCCGGGCAGCGGCCTCGCCGAGGAATACATCGTGTTCTTCGTCCGGGCGAAGCAGCCGCGCGCGCCGCTCGTGTTCGTCGTGCCGACCGCGAGCTATCTCGCCTACGCCAACGAGCATCTCAGCTTCGACGCGCAGATCATCCAGCCGATGACCGGCCAGCCGCCGATCATCGCCGACATCGACGTGGAGATGTACAAGAACCTCGATTTCGGCCTGTCCACCTACGACTGCTGGGAGGACGGCGCCGGGGTCTGCTACAGCTCCTATCGCCGGCCGGTGATCAACATGCGCCCGAAGCACCGGATGTCGAGCATGGGCGTGCCCTGGCAGTTCCCGGCGGACCTGTCGATCATCGCCTGGCTGGAGCACAGGAAATACGACTACGAGGTGATCACGGACGAGGATCTCCACCGTGACGGCGCCGAGGCGCTGCGGCCGTACAAATGCGCGATCTCCGGCACGCATGGCGAGTACTATTCGGAGAGGATGCTCGACGCCACCGAGGACTATATCGCCGGCGGCGGCCGCTACATCTACATGGGCGGCAACGGCTACTACTGGAACGTCGCCTTCCGCGACGACGAACCCTGGATCATGGAGGTCCGCAAGCTCGATTCCGGCATGCGGGCCTGGAATGCCCGTCCCGGCGAGCATTATCTCGCCACCACCGGCCAGAAGAGCGGCCTTTGGAAGAATCTCGGGCGCCCGCCGCAAAAGCTCGTCGGGGTCGGCTTCATCGCCGAGGGCTTCGAGACCAGCCGTCCCTACCGGCGCATGCCCGACAGTTATCACCGCCAGGTGGCCTGGATCATGAAGGGCGTCGAGGGCGAGATGATCGGCGAGGAGGGGTTGTGCTACGGCGGCGCGGCGGGCCTGGAGCTCGATCGCTACGACCTCAGCCTGGGAACGCCGCCCCACACCAAGATCCTCGCCTCCTCGGGCGGGCACAGCGACAACTACCTCCTGTCGATCGAGGAGATCCTCTACCCCTATCCCGGCCTCGCCGGCAGCCAGGACTATCGCATCCGCGGCGACATCACCTTCTTCCCCACCTGGAACGACGGCGCGGTGTTCTGCGGCGGCTCGATCGGCTTCGGCCAGGCCCTGCCGGCCAGGAATTTCGACAACAACGTCTCGCGCATGCTCTCCAACGTGGTCGACGCCTTCATCAAGCCCGGGGCGTTGCCCGGATCGGCCTGGATCAACGACGAGAAGCAGTGGAAGTGACCCGTCGCGTCTGAGGGGGCACGTCCGTCGCTGCGGCGCCGGGCGGCCGGCATGATCGCATTCCAAATTGGCATGGCGGCGGGGTTTGTGATCCCGCCGCTTTTCTTCTACCTCTTGGCGGACAGAGCCTCTGATGCCTCGGAGTCGCGCCCATGTCCCTCCTCGACCATGTCCGCCAGACGCTCGCCGAGATCGAGGCCGAGGGCCTCACCAAGCGTGAGCGCCTCCTCGCCACGCCCCAGCGCGCCCGCATCGAGGTCGAGGCGGACGGGCGCCGCCGGCCGATGCTGAACCTGTGCGCCAACAACTATCTCGGCCTGGCCGACAATCCCGAAATCATCGCCGCCGCCAAGGCGGCCATGGACGAATTCGGCTTCGGCATGGCCTCGGTGCGTTTCATCTGCGGGGCGCAGACCCTGCACCGGGCCCTGGAGCAGGCGATCGCCCGCTATCTCCGCAAGGATGACGCCATCCTGTTCGCAGCCTGCTTCGACGCCAATGGCGGCGTGTTCGAGCCGCTGCTCGGCGCCGAGGACGCCATCATCTCCGACAGCCTCAACCATGCCTCGATCATCGACGGCGTCCGGCTGTGCAAGGCGCGCCGCTACCGCTTCGCCAACGGCGACATGGACGAGCTGGAGAGTCAGCTCAAGGCCGCGAAGGCCGACAAGGCCCGCCACATCCTCATCGCCACCGACGGCGTGTTCTCGATGGACGGCTACCTCGCCGACCTCGCCGGCATCACGGACCTCGCCGGCCGCTACGGCGCGGCCGTGCTGGTCGACGACTGCCACGCCACCGGCTTCATCGGCGAGCAGGGACGGGGCACGCCGTTCCGGGCCGGCGTCGCCGACAAGGTCGACATCCTCACCGGCACGCTCGGCAAGGCGCTGGGCGGGGCGATGGGCGGCTATGTCGCCGCCAGCCAGCCGATCGTCGACCTGCTGCGCCAGCGGGCGCGGCCCTATCTCTTCTCCAACTCGCTGGCCCCGCCGGTGGCGGCCGGCTCGATCAAGGCGATCGAGCTGGCCGAGACGGGGGACGACCTGCGCGCCCGCCTGTTCGCCAATGCCCGCCGCTTCCGCGCCGGCCTCGCCAGGGCGGGCTTCGAGCTGCTCGAGGGCGAGACGCCGATCATCCCGGTGATGCTGCACGACGCCCGCCGCGCCCAGGAGATGGCGCGCGCCCTCGACGAGCGCGGTGTCTATGTCGCCGGCTTCTTCTTCCCGGTCGTGCCCAAGGGGCGGGCCCGCATCCGCACCCAGATGTCGGCCGGGCTGACCGAGGCCGATATCGACTTCGCCGTCGAGGCCTTCACCGATGCCGGGCGGGCGATGGGGCTGGTGTAGCCCGGGACGGAGGGCCACATCTCACTCTGCCTGCCCGCATCGAACCGCAGAGGCATCGCCCCATGAAAGCCCTCGTCAAGTCCCGCCCCGAGCCCGGGCTCTGGCTCTCCGAGACCGAGCCGGTGCCGGTCATCGGCCAGGACGACGTCCTGGTGAAGGTGCGCAAGACCGGCATCTGCGGCACCGACGTCCACATCTACAAATGGGACCCCTGGGCCCAGAAGACCATTCCCGTGCCCATGGTGGTGGGGCACGAATATTCCGGCGAGATCGTCGAGGTCGGCTCGCATGTGCGCAACCTGAGGCTCGGCCAGCGCGTCTCCGGCGAGGGCCACGTCATCGGCATGCGCAGCCGGGCGACGCGGGCCGGCAAGTTCCACCTCGACCCGGAGACCCGCGGCATCGGCGTCAACATGCCCGGCGCCTTCGCCGAATATGTCAAGGTGCCGGCCTTCAACATCGTGCCGCTGCCCGACGAGATCGACGACGAACTCGGCGCCATCCTCGATCCGCTCGGCAATGCCGTGCACACCGCCCTGTCCTTCGACCTCGTCGGCGAGGACGTGCTGATCACCGGCGCCGGGCCGATCGGCATCATGGCCGGCGCCGTGGCCCGCCATGCCGGCGCCCGCCATGTCGTCATCACTGACATCAATCCGGTGCGGCTCGCCCTGGCGACGAAGGTCGCCGACGTCACGCCGGTCAACACCGCGCGGGAGGAGCTGCGCGACGTCATGGCCCGCCTGAAGATGAAGGAGGGCTTCGACGTCGGCCTGGAGATGAGCGGCGCGCCGCCGGCCTTCCAGCAGATGCTCGACGTCATGCTGATGGGCGGCAGGATCGCCATGCTCGGCATTCCGTCCGCGCCCTTCGCCGTGGACTGGAACAAGATCGTCTTCAAGATGCTGACCCTCAAGGGCATCTACGGCCGCGAGATGTTCGAGACCTGGCACAAGATGCTGGCCATGCTGCAGAGCGGCCTCGACATCCGTCCGGTGATCACCCACCGCCTGGCCGCGGCCGACTACCTCGAAGGCTTCGAGATCATGGCGCGCGGGGAGAGCGGCAAGATCGTGCTGGACTGGACGTAGCGGGCGGTCGATTGTCAGTCCCGATCCACGGGATATCCGGGTCGGGAAAGGGGACGGCATGGAGTTCATACCGCAATTGCTCGCCCTGGCCGGGGTGGTCGCGCTGGCCTGCATGAGCCCGGGCCCGGATTTCGTTGCCGTGACGTCCCGCGCGCTCGCCAGCCGGAAGGCGGGCTTCGCCGTCGCGCTCGGCATCACCTGCGCCGTGGCCGTCTGGGCGATATTGGCCATCACCGGCCTCGGCCTGCTGCTGACCAGGCTCTCATGGCTCTATGAGGCGATCCGGGTCGTCGGCGCCGTGTTCCTCGTCTATCTCGGTGGCCGGATGCTGGTCTCGGCCTGGCGGCAGGAGGCCGGCGAACCGCAGATCGAGCCGGCGCAGACCGGACGGTCGCCTTTCCTGACCGGATTCCTGGTCGGCATGACCAATCCCAAAACCGCCCTGTTCTTCGGCAGCCTGTTCGTCATGCTCCTGCCGGCCCATGCGCCGATCTGGCTTTATGGCGTGACCGTCGCCATCGTCGCGACGATCACGATCACCTGGCTCAGCCTTCTCGCCTTCACCTTCTCCCTGCCGGCGGTGCGATCGGCCTATGCCCGCATCCGCCGTCCCATCGACGCGGTCATGGGCGCTGCGCTGATGGGGCTGGGCGCGAAGCTCGCAACGGCGCGGTAGGCGCCGTCCGGGAATGAACGCCATACCGGCGGCTCCTCGACCTCTGCCGACCCGGGCCGACCGCGCCGGGGAGGACGTGGATCGGTGTCGTTGCCGTGGTGCCCCCGTTACCCCACAGGCAGCACCTGTCCAGGGGTTGGTTTGCCCGCATGCTGCGGTTGGGTGCTTGGTGCGGCCGATCACCCTGCGCGGGGAGGGGAGTCAAGTTGACGACGTCGCAGCCGGCGGCAGAAGAGTCAGTTCGTGGACCTCGACATTCCGCATCGTGCAAGCGGGGCCCGCGATGAGCAGAACCCGTTCGATGCGAAAGGTCGCTTCGATTGCCCGATCCGTCTCGCCTGTCGTCATGCCGCCCTTTCGGCCAAGACCGCAGGAGATGCGAGTCCTCTCCGGCCGGCGGTATCAGGCGACGCCGAGCTTCCCGCGCTCCCCGTCACGGGGCGCCGCGAGCTCTTCGGGCGTCATGAACGCGGCCAGGTCCGCCGCCTCGTAGAATGGCCGGATCTCGATCTCGCTCCGGCACGACATGACATTGGGGCTGCGCTTCACCCAGGCCACGGCCTCGTCCATGTCCTTGACCTCCCAGATCGAGAAGCCGGCGACCAATTCGCGGCTCTCGGAGAAGGGGCCGTCGATGACAGTGCGCTCGGCGCCTTCGAAGATGACGCGCCTCGCCTGGGGGCTGTTCTGGAGGCCGGCGGCCGCAATGAAGACGCCGGCCTTCACCAGTTCCTCGGTGAACCGGTCCATCGCAGCGAACGCCTCGAGCTGTTCGGGCGTGGGAGCCGCGCCCATTTTGCTGTCCTCGCTGGCTTTCACGAACACCATGACCCGCATCGTCCTTCTCCTTGTCTGAGCCGGCTGCATCGGCCAGCGTCGGAACGACGAACGAGGCTTCCCGAAGTCGACATCGTCCTGCAAATTTTCTGGACGGTTTTGGACATGGGGCCGATGTTGAAACTCTGTCACTACATTGAACGGACCGGTTAACTCTCAAAGAGTGATTTCATTCGAAAATTCCGAATTATGGCTCAGCCTTCTCGCCTTCACCCCGATTCCGCTACCATCCGGCACGTCTGGTTCGTCCGGAGGGGCTGACACGAGCGGGAGCGCCACGGCCGCGCCGCAGGGGCTGGATCGGCACGACATCGCCATCCTGAAGGTCCTGCAGCGCGACAACAAGACGCCGCAGCGGACCATCGCGGAGGCGATCAACCTGTCCGCGCCCGCGGTGCAGCGGCGCATCAAGCGGATGGAGGAACTGGGGATCATCCAGGCCAACGTCGCCGTGATCGACCCGGTCAAGGTCGGCCATGCCATCACGCTCTTCGTCGAGGTCGAGATGGAAAGCGAGCGCGCCGAAATGCGCCGCGCCCATTCGCCGCCTTGCGGCCCGTACCCTTGCGGGCTCCGCCGTGGCCCGGCCTCGCGGCTCTGGTCATTCGTCAAATTCCAGGGGGACGGTCCAGAGGTTAAGCGGGCCGAAGTGGGGCTCGAAGCCGGCGCGCCATGCAATCTCGGTCATATGGCGGCTCATCGATTTGTCGATCTCGAAGACGCTGTTTTTGAGCCAGGGGCCGCCAGGCCGGTTGACAAGCCAGCCGTGCATCCGGTTCTCCGAGACGATGGCCGGGCGATATTCATAGTTCCTGAATTCGCCCGGCTGCGCCGCCTTCAAGCCGCGCTTCCAGCGCTCGCTCGCGTGCGTGTCGGTCAGGGTGCGGCTGGTTTCGAGGGCGCCGAGCCTGTCCTCACATTGCTTGCAGCGGAAGGGCGCGGCGCGGAAGGCGGGCGCCAGCAGCAAGTCGACAGCGCCGGGCTCTTCGCAAAGCGCGGAGGGCTTGGTCACGTCGTCCGTATAGCTCCAGCAGTGTGTGATGATGAGGCGCGGGGTGGGCTGACCAGCAAGGCGGCGTCTGGACTCGGCGAAGAATGCGAGGCCGCTCGCGACGTGCTTTGCAGCTTCCATGTCATCAAGGGCCTGCGCTTGTTTGGCGCGCACGGCCTCTGCGGCAAGGTGTGCCTTTTCGGCGCGCTCGGCCTCTTCGGCGAGCCGGGCTTCTGCGGTAAGTCGGGCCTCTCCAATGAGTCGGGCACTTTCAGCATGCGGATCGGTCGCCCACCGCAGTTGTTCCGCACAGTGCGCGCATTGCCACGGCGCCGCCAGAAAGTCCTCTTTTGGCAGGCAGATCATAGCGGGCTTATGCCTGCAGGCCGGCTCGCTGAGGCTTAATGGCAACTCCCAATGCGCTAGGGTCAGCCCCTCGCGGGAGATCCGTCGGTCTTCCTCATGCACCCATGCCTGGATGTCCTTGACGCTCGGCCCCAAAATGGCGCGGCGGATTGCAGAAAGAAATTTCATTGCCGAGTGTTCCGCGTCGGAACTTGATTTTTATTGCAAATCAAACCCGACCCCAAGAGGGTCCCGGTCCCGGTGACTTTGGGGTGATAGATCCCTCCGTGCAAAACTGCCTGCAAGGATCAGCGACGCATCACTCCGCGCACCTTCCAAGCCGCAGGCTACCTGATCCTGATCACCTCGCTCCAAGCCGCAGCCTTCCCGCCCGAAACCCTGGCCGCCGTCTACCGGGTTCGCTGGCAAATCGAAGTGGCTTTCAATCGCTTGAAATCGATCCTGCATCTCGACCGCCTGCCGGCCAAAGACCCGGGCCTCGCCAAAACCTGGATCACTGCCCATCTGCTGATCGCCCTCCTGATCGACGAGACCGCGGCCGGACGCGCCGACAGTCCCCCCTAAGGCCCAGGCCACGCGCGCTCCCTCGCTCTGGCGCCGAACCTGCCTCATCGCCAACACCCTGCGTGCCATCGTCTGGCCGCCCCTCTCCATGGCCCAACTCCAGGAGGCCCTCCAACGACGATGGCGTCAGCTCTGCCAGCCACCGCGACGCCGAAAGCTCCAATCCATCCCGCTCCCGCGCTTACCTTAGCGCCTATGGGATCAAGTTCGGCCATGACGAGCCGAAGCATTTATTCGTCGATGGATCCTCAGCCTCCATGTATGCCCGCAAAATGAAGCAAAATTGCACGACGGGCATCAAAATCGAGCGCATGTATCGCGTCGGTCGCAATAGAATTTCCGCGTGCTGAAACCGGAGCCGCCGCCGATCATGACGGGCACCCCTTACCTGACGAACAGCCTCCCCTGCCACGGCCGGCCGCTGGATCCGCGGGATGCCGAGACGCTCGGCCCTGCCGCCGCGGCCCGTGTCGCCGAGGTGCTCGCGCTCCGCGACAACAGCGCCGCGACGCCGCTCCATGCCCTGCCGGGGCTGGCGGCGAAGCTCGGCATCGGCGCGCTGCATCTCAAGGACGAGGGCTTTCGTCTCGGCCTCGGCAGCTTCAAGGCGCTGGGCGGCGCCTATGCGCTGATGATCCTGGTGCGGGAGGAGGCATCACGCCGTCTCGGCCGCCCGGTGGCGGTGGACGAACTGATGTCGGAGGAGGTGCGCGCCATCGCCGCGACCATGACCTTCGCCTGCGCCACGGACGGCAATCACGGCCGCTCGGTCGCGCAGGGCGCCGAGCTGATGGGCGCGCGGGCGGTGATCTTCGTCCATGCCGGCGTCAGCGAAGCGCGCATCGGCGCGATCGCCCGGTTCGGCGCCGAGATGGTGCGCGTCAAGGGCGGCTATGATGTCTCGGTCCAGGAAGCCGCGCGGGTTGCGGCCGAGAAGGGCTGGACGGTCCTGTCCGACACCTCCTGGCTGGGCTATGAATATATTCCCGGCCTCGTCTCGCAGGGCTACACGGCCATGGTGCGGGAGTTCCTCGCGGAACTGTCCGCGCCACCCACCCATGTGTTCCTGCAGGCGGGTGTCGGCGGCTTCGCCGCCGCCGTTGCCGGGCACCTGGCCGTCGTGCTGGGGCAGGGACGCCCGCATGTCACCGTCGTGGAGCCCGCCCGCGCCGCCTGCCTCCACGAGAGCGCCCGCCAGGGCCGGCCGGTCAAGGTCGACGAGACGCAGCCGACCGTCATGGCCATGCTGGAATGCCACGAGCCGTCGCTGGTCGCCTTCCGCGTCCTCGAGCGGGTGGCCGACGGCTTCATGACCGTGGACGAGGAGGTCGCGCCCGAGGTGATGCGGCAGCTGGCCTCGCCCGTTGCGGGCGATCCGGCCGTGGTCGCCGGCGAAAGCGGCGGCGCGGGCCTGGCCGGTGTCGTCACCGTGCTGCGCGATCCGGCGCTTGCGGCGCGGATCGGGCTCGGGCCGGAAGCCTGGGTGCTGGTCATCAACACCGAGGGCGCGACCGACCCCGCCCTCTACGAGCGGATCGTCGGGCGCAGCCCCGCGGCCGTCCTGGCGGGAGAGGCGGCATGAGCGTCGCCATCGACGCCGCGCGTCTCATCGGGCGCCTGCAGGACCTGGGGGCGACCGGGCGGGACGGGGCCGGCCGGCTTAGCCGACTGGCCGCCACCGACGCCGACCGCGCGGGCCGGGATCTGCTCTGCGGCTGGCTGAAGCAGGCCGGCCTCGCGATCGAGGTCGACCGCATCGGCAACATCCACGGCCTGTGGCAGCCCGAGGGCGCTTCGGGCGACCCGGTCGTCGTCGGATCGCATATCGATACGGTGATCGACGCCGGCATCTACGACGGCTGCTATGGCGTGCTGTCCGGCCTTGCCGTGATCGAAGCTATGCAGCAGGCCGGCCTGCGGCCGCGGCGCCCCATCGCCGTGGTCGCCTACACGAACGAGGAAGGCGTGCGCTACGCGCCGGACATGATGGGCAGCCTGGTCGCGGCCGGGGGCCTTCCGACCGACGCGGCGCTGGCCAGCATCGGCACGGACGGCACGACGCTCGGCGCCGAGCTCGAGCGGATCGGCTATGCCGGATCGCGGGAGCCGGGCTTCCTGAAGCCGCACGCCTATGTGGAACTGCATGTCGAGCAGGGGCCGGTGCTGGAGGCCGAGGGCCGGTCCATCGGAGCGGTCGAGAGCCTCCAGGGCATTTCCTGGCAGAGGGTGACGATCGGGGGCACGGCCAACCATGCCGGCACCACCCCGATGGCCCTGCGCCGCGACGCCGGCGTGGCGGCCGCCCGCGTCGTGGCCTTCCTCGACCGGATGGCCCGCGACACCGAGGGGGCCGTCGCGACCGTGGGCACGATGCGGTTCGAGCCGAACGCCATCAATGTCATTCCCTCGACCGCGATCTTCACCGTGGACCTGCGCAACCCCGACGAGGGCCGGCTCCAGGGCCAGGAGGCGGCGCTGGTGCAAGTCCTGCAGGAGCTGCGCGGCGAAGGCTTCGAGGTCGAGACCGAGCGCCTCGCACGCTTCGAGCCGGTCGCCTTCGATCCCGGCATCGTCGCCGCCATCGAAGCGTCCGCCGCCGAGCGGCAACTGTCCTGCCGCCGCATGACCTCCGGCGCCGGCCACGATGCGCAGATGATCGCCCGCGTCGCGCCCGCGGCGATGATCTTCGTGCCGTCGAAAGGCGGGATCAGCCATAATCCGGCGGAATTCACCGCGGACGCCGACCTGCTCGCCGGTGCGAACGTGCTGCTCGACGTGGTCAGGATGCTCAGCCGATGACCGATCTCGCCGCTCTCCAGGCCGAGATGACCGAATGGCGGCACGATCTGCATCGGCATCCCGAATTCGGGTTCGAGGAGCGCCGCACCGCGGCCTTCGTTGCCGGGACCCTGCGCCAATTCGGCATCGACGTGGCCGAGGGCATCGGCGGCACGGGGGTGGTCGGCACGCTCAGTCGCGGCACCTCCAATCGGGCGATCGCGCTGCGCGCCGACATGGATGCCCTGCGCATCACCGAGGCGACCGGGACCGGATGGGCCTCGACCGCAACCGGCCTGATGCATGCCTGCGGCCATGACGGGCACACAGCCATGCTGCTGGGCGCGGCCCGCATCCTCGCGGAGGAGGGCGGCTTCGACGGCACCGCGCGCTTCATCTTCCAGCCGGCCGAGGAATGGGGGCAGGGCGCCCTCGCCATGCTCCGCGACGGGCTGATCGAGCGCTTCCCGTTCGACGAGATCTACGGCCTGCACAACCTGCCCGGATTGCCGGTCGGCCATTTCGAGACGCGGCCCGGCCCGATCATGTCGGCCGAGGACATTTTCGAGATCACCTTGCGCGGCAAGGGCGGCCACGCCTCGCGTCCGGATTGGGGACGCGAGGTCATGGTTCCCGCCTGCGCTCTGGTCCTGGAACTGCAGACCATCGTCGCGCGCCGCCTCAACCCCGCCGATATCGCGGTCGTCTCCGTGACCGAGCTCTTGACGGACGGCACCCGCAACGCCCTGCCCAGCACGGCGCGCGTCCTCGGCGACTGCCGCAGCTTCGAGCCCGCGGTCTCCGCCCGCATCGAGGACGAGATGCGCCGGATCGCCAGGGGCATCGCGGCCGGACACGAGGTCGAGGTCACGGTGGACTACCGGCGCGAATTCGTGCCGACCCTCAACGATCCGACGCTCGCTGCCGCGATGACGGCCGCGGCCGGCCCCGTTTCGACGGCCGCGGCCCAGCGCGCCGAACCGATGACGGCCTCGGAGGACTTCGCCCGGTTCCAGGCGATCGTGCCCGGCTGCTTCGGCTTCATCGGCAATGGCGAGGCCTGTCCGCCGCTGCACCATCCCGGCTATGACTTCAACGACGCGGCCTTGCTCCACGGTGCGCGGATCCACGCCGCCATTGCACGACGCAGGCTGCCTGAAGGGAAGTCTTAGAAGGGGATTGTGAGAGTCCGGATACTGACAAGGCTGGGCCACGGCGGCGGCCCGGCCTCCCTCCGACGGACAGACGCTCCCGTCACGGAGCCACAAGACTGGTGAGAACGAAATCCAGGAACTTCCATTCGTTACCCGCAGCTAGAGCGTGCTGTGATCAAATGGAAGCATAGCCCGAATTCCTGAGGAAATTGGCACACTCGGCCGGCGAGAAGAGGTCGATGAGTTCGCCGAGCTTTCGCCATGTCGTCTCGACCGAGCGGGGCTGGGCTTGGCGCACCAGATGCTTGAGCTTGGCGAACAGCTGCTCGATCGGGTTGAGGTCGGGGCTGTAGGCCGGCAGGAAGAGCAGGTGCGCCCCGGCGGCGCGAATGGCCTGCCTTGCCGCCTGGCCCTTGTGGCTGCCGAGATTGTCGAGGATGACGATGTCGCCCTTGGCCAGGGTGGGCGCCAGCACCTTGTCGGCATAGAGAGTGAAGAGTTCGCCGTTGATCGGCCCGTCGATCACCCAGGGCGCGTCGACCCGGTCGGCGCGAAGGGCGGCGATGAAGGTCAGGGTCTTCCAGTGGCCCTGGGGCACGCGCGCCACCAGGCGCTGGCCTCGCGGCCCCCAGCCATAGAGCGGCGCCATGTTGGTCTTGACCCAGGTCTCGTCGATGAAGACCAGCCGGCCTGGATCAACGTGGCCCTGATGAGCCCGCCAGCGTTTTCGCTTCCGCGCGATGTCCGGCCGCTCCTGCTCGCTCGCCAGCACGGTTTTTTTTAAAGCTCAGGTCCTCGGCGTGCAGAAACACCCAGACCGCCCGCCGGTCGGTCTTGATGCCGCGCTCGGCCAGCTCCGCCGCCAAGCCGCGCGTGGTGAACGGCCCGGACCGGCATCGCTCGCGCAGCCATTCCGCATGGGCGCCGGACAAGGTCGGCTTCTTGTGCCCGCCGATCTGGCCCGGTGTCAGCGAGCCCGTCTCGGCCTTGAGCCTCTTCCACTTCGACACGCAGGACGGGCTGATCTCCAGCGTCACCGCAATCGCACGGATCGTCTCGCCGGCCTCGGCCCGGGCCACAGCCCGCTCACGCAGATCCACAGAATAAGGTCGCGTCATCCTGGCGGGCCTCGCAGCCCCCGCCCCAATCTTGAGACGCTATGTCCATTTGGGCGGCCCGTTCCGCGGCATGCAACAACGAGGGTTGACCGGCTTTTCGGTCAGAGCCTCATGCATGGGGAACGGGCCATGGACCAAAATACAACGACTTTCGTGGCGATGGATACGCACAAGCGGACGATTTCGGTGGCGATCGCCGAAGGTGGGCGGCGAGGCGAAACACGGTTCCTGGGCGAGATCACGAGCCGTCCGGAGGCGGTCGCCAAGCTGGTGGAGTGGCTCTCGAAGAAGCACGCTCAATTGGCGTTCTGCTATGAGGCCGGGCCTTGCGGCTACGGGCTCTATCGGCAGATCGTCGCGCTCGGCCACGAATGCGTGGTGGTGGCGCCGTCGCTGGTGCCCACTCGGCCCGGCGACCGGGTGAAGACGGATCGCCGCGATGCGGTGACCCAGGCCTCGCTGTTCCGGTCGGGCGAATTGACACCGGTCTGGGTTCCCGACGAGGCGCACGAAGCCATGCGTGACCTATGCCGCGCCAGGCAGGCGGCGGTGGAGACCTTGCGGCGAGCACGCCAACAGGTGACCGGCTTTCTTCTGCGGCACGATCGGGTCTATTCAGACGGCAAACATTGGAGCGGCAAATATCGCAAATGGCTTGCTGGCCAGCGGTTTGATCATCCCGCGCGGCAGATCGCATTCGAGGAGCTTGTACAGGCAATGGAGGAGGCGCTGGCGCGACGCGACCGGCTGGCCAAGCAGATGCAGGAGCTTCTGCCCTCCTGGTCGCTTGCGAAGGTCGTCGCGGCCATTCAAGCCTTGCGCGGCATCGCCGCGATTTCGGCGATGACTTTGGTCGCCGAAATCGGCGACTTCCGCCGCTTCTCCAACCCGAGGCAACTCATGGCTTATCTCGGGCTGTGCCCAAGCGAGCGGTCGTCCGGCGCCAAGACGGCGCGTGGCGGCATAACGAAGGCGGGCAACACGCGCGGGCGGCGCATGCTCGTCGAAGGCGCCTGGACATATCGCTCACCGGCGCGCGTCGGACTCGCGATTTTGGAGCGCAACGAATTCCTGCCGCAGTCTGTCAAGGAAATCGCCTGGAAGGCGCAGGTGCGGCTGTGCGCGAGATATCGTCGACTTGCGAAGGCTGGAAAGCCGATCAATGTCGTCTGCGTCGCCATCGCGCGCGAACTCGCCGCATTTGTTTGGGCCATTGCGACAAATCCCGCCATCACCGCCGCCTGAAAGAAGACAGGCTGCCGAAAAGAGGGAGAACTGTCGAAATCCGTCGTTGAACATCTGCTCATCGCCGGAGGCGGAGGCACGGTAGGGCAATCCTCGCTGTGATTCTGTGGCCGATCGAAAGGTCGACGCCCGGCTTGAGACAGAGGCAGGCCCGAGACGAAAACGCGGTCTTGCGGTAGCCAACCCGCGCATCAGAGTCTGATCAACCGTCGTCTCGAAGCCTTCGCCTCCGGCTATGCGCAGGACAAACTGAATAGGCCGCTGCCGCGGAACAGATCTGCTTGCCAAAGCCTCTTGAAAATGGACATGAGAATCACGCCCCCATGATTTGCACAGCCAGATTCTGATAAACCGCAGCACGCTCTAAATCACTTGACGGCTGGTCACGGCGGGATCACAAGTTTCTCTGTGCCCTAGGGGAAACGGGTGGCGTGAGCGCAGTGTCTCATTGGTAGTAGCGATGCCTCCGGATCTTCTGTCGCGACGGCCAGGAGAGCGTTCGAAGCGGGAGGCAAGCCATGCCCAGCGTGCGAACACATGGAGATGCATATAGGAGCCTGCTCTGTGCGTACCTGTTGGTGTGCGTTGTCGCTGCCTCAATGTCTTTGTCATTGATTTTCAGCGCAGTTGCCGGAATATATGTAGATAAATCATATCAAGTTGATTCGAACAAAACGTCATTCCGATACGCATTAGTATTGGGTAATTGGGAATACGAGTATGTCGAAAAACTTAAGGGGGCGAAAGCTGATTTAAAGGAAATTTCAACCACACTGTCAAAACTTGGTTTTATTGTGACTGTTGCGATGAATACAAGTAAGGCTCAGGCGGATGGTATAGTGGAAGATTTTATTGCATCTCTCGACAGGCCGTCGGCAATACTTATCTATTTCTCTGGACATGGCGCTGAGAATGGTGGTTTGAATTATTTCATGCCAATTGATTTTCCGGTGGATAGTGTTGGCAAGAATTTATCTGACAATACAGTTGTTCTTCAAGATGTTCTCGAAAAATTGACGAATTACAATTCGATTCCTAAAATCGTTTTCGCTGATGTTTGCCGCACGGCCTTGGGGTCGACGCCAGCGGATGGCAGCGATGCGAAAAGGAAGAAAATCAAATTCACGAATACATTCATCGGCTATGCAACGGCAGCGGGTGGGTTTGCCATCGATGACAACGACGGGAATGGTGGCCTGTTTACACGCGCCTTGATCGAGGAGTTGAACGGTAATACCGGGTCAATATTCGACGTTTTTTCAAGTGTCATCTCAAAGGTTCAGGCTGGAGCAGAATACGCACAGATCCCCTGGCAGAATTCTTCGCTAAGTCAGCCATTTTTCTTTCACCAAACGCTGCCGTCCACTCCGCCGCCAGCGCCCGTTACCTTTTCGCAAACAAACGCACCCACGGTGCCGGCTGCGACGAGATCGGCCGATCAGGTAGTTGTGCCCCAAGCAGACTGGAAAATAGTTGTTATTTTTGCTTTTGGAGTGTTGTTTGTAATCGTCATTCTTGTTCTTGCCTTTGCTTTTCCTAATCCGACTGAATTTCAATATACAGTGTCGAGAATCATTCTGGCATTGTCGACCGCCTCTGTTGGAACGCTATTGACTGGATTTCTCGAGGTTCAGATACCGGATCTGCTGAAGGCCGGCGGGGCGCTGGCGATTTTCGTCGTCGTATATTTCTACAGTCCTGCCAAGCTCATTTCCAAGCCTCCGGCAAGTGGATGAGTCGTACGCAAACGACGAAGGCCGCGGGTTGGTGCCTGCGGCGCGAGCCCTGATATTGCTATGATGGCGATGTCAGGGGGAGGCGGGCAATCTGATAGTCCGATCCCGTTGCACTTATTTCCCAGCTTGGAGCCCATCCCCCCGCCTCCGAAAGCCTTGTCCCCCGGATTGCGTTTGCCCCCGCGCCTCCGCCCGGCTACACGCGAAGCTGGATCGGAGCGGCGCCATGGGACGGATCATCAGGGCCTTCTTCCACTCATGGGCCGGCTGGTCGCACGCCATCCGCACCGAGCAGGCCGTGCGGCAGGAGACGATCGTGCTCGCGGTGGCGCTGCCGGTGGCGTTCCTGATCACGGACGATGCCTGGAAGCGCCTCGCCCTGATCGGCGTGCTGCTGGTCCTGCTCTCCGTCGAGTTCCTCAACACCGCCATCGAGAAGCTCGCCGACCATGTGCGGCCGGACATGCACCCCCACATCAAGGTGGTGAAGGATCTCGGCAGTGCCGCCGTGTTCATGCTGATCGTCCTGTCGGGGCTGGTCTGGGCCGTGGTGCTGTGGGAGCGCTTCGCATGAGGCGGCAATCGCCTGTTGCCGAGCCGCCGCGGCTGGCCTATATCTCGCCTGCGCTTATATTCATTGTGAGCATAAGTCGATCATGAGCACCGACATCCTCCGCATCGCCGTCGCCCAGCTGAAGCCGACGCTCGGCGACATCGCCGGCAACCTCGACAAGGCGCGCGCCGCCCGCGCCGAGGCGAGGCGGCAGGGGGCCGACCTCGTCCTGTTCACCGAGCTGTTCCTGTCCGGCTACCTGCCGGAGGACCTGGTGCTCAAGCCCGCCTACCAGGACGCCTGCCGCGCCGCGCTGGAGGCCTTCGCCCGCGAGACCGGGGACGGCGGCCCGGCCGTGCTGATCGGCCTGCCCTGGGCCGAGGCCGGCCAGTTGCACAATGCGGTGGCGCTGCTCGACGAAGGCCTCGTCGCCGCGGTCCGCTTCAAGGTCGACCTGCCGAACTACGGCGTGTTCGACGAGAAGCGCGTGTTCCAGCCCGGGCCGATGCCGGGCCCGATCGCCTTCCGCGGCGTGCGCATCGGCGTGCCGATCTGCGAGGACATCTGGGGCGGCGACGTGGTCGAGTGCCTGCTCGAGACCGGCGCCGAGCTCCTGCTGGTGCCGAACGGCTCGCCCTATCATCGCGACAAGTCGGACGTGCGCCTCAACGTCGCCGTCGCCCGCATCACCGAATCCGGCCTGCCGCTGCTCTACGCCAACGAGGTCGGCGGCCAGGACGAGGTGATCTTCGACGGCGCCTCCTTCGCCCTCAACGCCGACCGGACGCTGGCGGTGCAGCTTCCCGCCTTCCAGGAGGCGGTGGTCACCACGGTGTGGCGGCGCGGGCCGCGCGGCTGGGGCTGCGATCGCGGGCCGATCGCCGAGATCGAGGAAAGCGACGCGGCCGACTATGCCGCCTGCGTGCTCGGTCTGCGCGACTATGTGGAGAAGAACCGCTTCCCGGGCGTCGTGCTCGGCCTCTCCGGCGGCATCGATTCGGCCTTGGTCGCGGCCATGGCGGTCGACGCGCTCGGGCCCGAGCGCGTGCACTGCGTCATGCTGCCCTTCCGCTACACCTCGGCCGACAGCCTGAAGGACGCGCGGGACTGCGCCGCCGCGCTCGGCTGCCGCTACGACGTGGTGCCGATCGAGAGCCCGGTGCTGGCCCTGGAAGCCGCGCTCGCCCCGATGTTCGAGGGCCGGCCGCGCGACGTCACCGAGGAGAACATGCAGAGCCGCATCCGCGGCACCATCGTGATGTCGATCTCCAACAAGTTCGGGGCGCTGGTGCTGACCACCGGCAACAAGTCGGAGATGTCGGTCGGCTATTGCACGCTCTACGGCGACATGAACGGCGGCTACAACCCGATCAAGGACCTCTACAAGACCGAGGTCTACCGCATCTCGGCCCTGCGCAACCGCTGGAAGCCGGCTGGGGCCAAGGGGCCGGACGGCGTCGTCATCCCCGAGAACATCCTGACCAAGGCGCCGACCGCCGAGCTGCGCGAGAACCAGAAGGATCAGGATTCGCTCCCGCCCTATGACGTGCTCGACGACATCCTGCGCGGTCTGGTCGAGCAGGAGATGCGGGTCGCCGACATCATCGCCCGCGGCCATGACGAGGCCACGGTGAGGAAGGTCGAGCGGCTGCTCTACCTCGCCGAGTACAAGCGCCGCCAGGCGGCGCCGGGCGTCAAGGTGACGGAGAAGAATTTCGGCCGCGACCGCCGCTACCCCATCACCAACCGGTTCCGCGACGGCAACGGGGCGCGGTTCCGGCCCGATCCCGCGCTCTACCGCGTGACGGGACGGAGCACGGCCGACGTCGTCGATTTCTGACGGAGGAGGGGGCCGCCTTCCGAGCGCCCCCCTCATGAAGCTCGGGTTCGTCGGCCATCCCGAGGTCGTGGCCGATCCGGCCCTGCCGGTGCCGCGCCGGCGCCTGTCGGAGGCAGGCCGGGCGCGGATGGGCGCCTTCCTGGATTCCGGCACGCTCGCCCTGTGCCGGCGCCTCGGCGTCGCCATCGACCGCGCCCATGACCAGCCCTTCCAGGGGCCATGCCTGGTGCTGGGACATCGTCCGGCAGGCGCTGGTGCATCCCTGGCGGCCGATCGCTCCGCGCTGAGGCGCTTCCGCGTCTTCCGAACGAGGACCGGGCGAACCTTGCGGCTCGCCCGGTCGGAAAGGGCTGGGAGAGGGCGGGGCCTCGCGCTACGCCGCGCGCACCGTGGCGAGGAATTGCGCCACCTTGGCCTGGAGCTGCTGGGCCTGGCCGGTGAGGTCGCGGGCCGAGGACAGCACCTGCGCCGATGCCGCAGAAGCCGAGGCCGAGGCCTCGGTGACGCCGCTGATGTTCGAGGACACCGCGCCGGTGCCCATCGCCGCCTGCTGCACGTTGCGGGCGATTTCCTGGGTGGCGCTGCTCTGCTGGGAGACGGCGGCCGCGATCGAGCCGCCGATCTGGTTGAGCCGGCCGATGGCGTCGCTGACGCCGACGATCGCCGACGCGGATTCCTGCGTCGAGCTCTGGATGGCGCTGATCTGGGCGGCGATTTCCGAGGTCGCCCGGGCGGTCTGGTCGGCGAGCTGCTTGACCTCGCTGGCGACGACCGCGAAGCCCCGGCCGGCATCGCCGGCCCGCGCCGCCTCGATGGTGGCATTGAGCGCGAGCAGGTTGGTCTGGCCGGCGATGTTGTTGATCAGGTCGACCACGGCGCCGATCTTCTGGGCTGCTCCGGTGAGGTCGCGCACCTTGGCGGCGGTGACCTCGGTGGTGCGCACGACATTGTCGGTCACCTCCGCGGATTCGGTGACCTGGCGGCTGATCTCGCTGATCGAGGCGGAGAGCTCCTCGGCGGCGGCGGCCACGGTCTCGACATTGGCGGAGGCCTCGGTGGCGGCCTCCGAGACCACGGCCGACTGGTTCGAGGTCTCCTCGGCGGTCGAGGACAGCGTCTGCGCCGCCTCCTCCAGCTGCTGCGAGGCGGAGGAGACGGACCGCACGATGCCGCCGACGGTCCGCTCGAAGTCGTCGGCCATGTCGGTCATCGCCCTGCGCCGCCCGGCGATCGCGGCCGCCTCTCGCTCCTTGTCCTGCTCGGCCAGGCGCGCGATGCGCGCGGCGTTCTCCTCGAAGGCGCGGGCCATGCTGCCGAGCTCGTCGCCGCGCGTGGTGCCGGGGATCTCGACGCCGGTGTCGCCGCGCGCCACCGCGGCCATCGCCGCGGTCAGGCCGGCCATCGGCCTGATGATCTGGGCTCGGCTGGCGAACCAGCCCACCAGCAGCGACAGCACGAAGACCCCGCCCAGGACGCCGTAGGCCGTGGTTACGGTGGTGTCGGTGATCTCGG
This sequence comes from Labrys sp. Lb11, assembly GCF_057554225.1. Taxonomy (NCBI): domain Bacteria; kingdom Pseudomonadati; phylum Pseudomonadota; class Alphaproteobacteria; order Hyphomicrobiales; family Xanthobacteraceae; genus Labrys; species Labrys sp. Lb11. The sequence goes on along the minus strand of NZ_BAAJOT010000008.1, from coordinate 45,039 downwards.
TGGCCGCGGCGTTCTGCCGGTCGAGGCGGCCCTTGATCCACGTGCGCAGCGTGTTGGCCGTGGCGTCGAAGCTCCTCAGCCTGGGTGCGAAGCCCGCTTCCGCCTCCCGCAGGGCCGTCGCATTGTCGTCGGCGAGGGCAGCCTTGCGGACGGGCTCGCTCGTGGCGAAGACATCGGCAAATTGCTGCTTCAGCATCGAGACGTCGCCCTGCCGCTCGGCCGGGAGCGTGCCGGCGAGCCGCGCGACAAGCTTGTCCGTATCGGCGAGGGTCGCCGCGAGCTCGGCATCCGTCCGCTTGACGTCGTCGGCCGCGGACAGCGCGATCATTTCGAAGAGCTTGTAGCCGATCTGGTCGCTGCTCGCGACGATCTCATCGATCCGCTGCAGGTTTTCGCCGTCTATGCCGATAAGGTTGCTGTAGAGGTCATCGATGGAGCGGATTTGGCGGGTCTGGTAAAGGCTGACCAAGGCCAGCAGGATGTTGCCGACGAGCAGGAGCCCGAGGATCTTCGTGCTGATTCCGAACTTGTGCATGAACTCGCCCCTTCGGCAATGCAACGACAGATATGAAGGGAGACGGTTAATAACACGTTGTATCGATGTCTCTCCGAGTTGTTCGCGGAAGGACTGAGATTTTCCGACCAATATTGATGCAACCAAGGATAGGGCGTTTGTGGTTGATCTCGTCCTGGTCGTGTCTTCCGGCGGTTCAGGCGCCGGGCGGTGCCCGGCGCGCGGGGGGCGGCGCGCAAGCCTACAGCGTGAAATCGAAGCGGTAGGTCGCCGAAATGCCGATCAGAAGCTGGTTGACCGAGCCCCTCTGCTTGACCAGGCTGGAATCGGCGGCCGGGCCGACCAGGCGCGAATATTCGCTGAACGCGCTGGTGGTGATCTTGTCGGTCGCCTGCCAGGTCAGGGCGCCGCCGGCGCCGACCGACTTGAAGCCGCCGCCGGGCGAATAGGGCGCGAGGCCGGAGGCGACGGACTCGCGGAGATTGACGCCGTAATACGCCTCGAAATAGCTGGCCGAGGCCAGCGACACGCGTGGGCCGCCGGACAGGCGCAGCACCGGCGTCAGGTCGGTGAAGAGGTCGGCCGCCAGATCCGCCACCACGCCGTGATGGGCGTGGAAGCCCTGCCGCACCTCGCCGCGCACGCGCAGCCAATCGGTCGGATAATACTCGGCGAAGGCGCCGACCTCGACGCCCCACGGCACGGAATCGAGGCCGCGAAGGTCGCTTGAAGTGCCGTCGTCGCGCGGCAGCAGCAGTTTGCCGGTCGGGCCGATCCGGAACGTGCCGACGTCGAACAGGCCGAACGAGGCATTGTCGTTGCGCGAGGAAAAGCGCGTCGTCGCGCCGGCCCGGTTCAGCGAGATCAGCGGCATGCCGCTCAGCGCCATGTCGCTGGCGCCCTCATAGCTCGGCGCGACGAAGCCCGCGGCGCCGAGGCTGAGCGACCAGTCGCCGGAGAACCAGCTCCAGAAGTCGGATTGCTGCCGTGCCGTTTCCTCGGCTCCGGCTGCCTGGAGGGGAAGAAAAGTCGCGGAGATGACGGCGGCGAGAATGATGCGGGAGCGGCGCTGGATCATGGAGACTCTGATACGCGGGACTGAATTTGATCAAAACCCTGGCCGAGCAAGGCAAACAAATCATGAAGAGGCACATGAGGATTGCATCAAATTTTCCATGACTTCCGGGCCGGCGCGTTGCGGCCGGACAAGGCGCCGCCGCGGCCGGGTGGCTCGACAGGGCCACGGTTTGCTATATGTCAGGCTTCGTCCCCGCCCTCGCACAGGTGTTCAAGGCCGCATGACTCCCGTCGTCCGCTTCGCTCCGTCGCCCACCGGCCGTATCCATATCGGCAATGCCCGTACGGCCTTGCTGAACTGGTGCGTCGCCAAGCGCCAGGGCGGCCGCTTCATCCTGCGCTACGACGATACCGACCGCGAACGCTCCAAGGCCGAATATGCCGAAGCCATCGCGGTCGACCTCGCCTGGCTCGGCCTCGCGCCCGACCTGACGGTACGCCAGTCCGATCGTCTGGCCCTCTACGACGACGCAGTCGAGACGCTGCAGGCCTCGGGCCGGCTCTATCCCTGCTACGAGACCGAGGACGAACTGGATCGGCGGCGAAAGCGCCAGATGGCGCGCGGCCTGCCCCCGGTCTACGATCGGGCCGCCCTCAAGCTGACCGACGCGCAGAAGATCGCCTTCGAGATGGAGGGCCGGCGCCCGCATTGGCGCTTCCTGCTCGAGCACCGCACCGTCGCGTGGGAGGACCGCGTGCGCGGCCATGCCCATATCGAGGCCGCCTCGCTCTCCGATCCCGTGCTGGTGCGCGAGGACGGCGGCTATCTCTACACGCTCAGCTCCGTCGTCGACGACATCGACCTCGGCGTCACCCTCGTCGTCCGCGGCGAGGACCACGTCACCAACACTGCCGTCCAGATCCAGATCTTCGAGGCGCTGGGCGCGGCCGCTCCGGCCTTCGCGCATCACAACCTGCTGACCACGGCGAGCGGGGAGGGGCTGTCGAAGCGCACCGGCGCCCTGTCGATCGGCTCGCTGCGCGACGAGGGCCTGGAGCCGATGGCGGTGGCGAGCCTGGCCGTGCTCACCGGCACCGCCGAAGCCGTCCGGCCGGTGGCGAGCCTGGAAGCCCTGGCCGAGCTGGTCGACCTTGCGCGCATCTCGCGCGCGCCGGCGCGCTTCGAGCCAGATGATCTCCAGGCGCTCAACGCACGGTTGCTGCACGAGACCGCCTACGCCGCCGTCGCCGACCGGCTGGCGGCCCTGGGCATCGGCGGCGGCGAGGCATTCTGGACCGCCGTCCGCGGCAATGTGGTGCGCCTCGCCGACGCCGCGATCTGGTGGAAGGTCGTGACCGGACCGGTGACCGCGGTGATCTCGGACCCCGCCTTCGCCGCCACGGCGGCCGGCCTGCTGCCGCCCGAGCCCTGGGACGAGGCGACCTGGGGCGGCTGGGTCGAGGCGGTGAAGGCCGCCACCGCCCTCAAGGGCAAGGCCCTGTTCATGCCGCTGCGGCTGGCGCTCACCGGGCGGGAGCATGGGCCCGAGCTCAAGGCCCTGCTGCCGCTGATCGGACGGGAGCAGGCGCTGGCGCGGCTCGCCGCCGCGGCATAGCATCAGGCGCTCGGCGCCGGCGCTATTGCGCCGGCATCAGTCCCGGTGTGATCACCCGGACGCGTTTCTTGCTGCCGTCGGGATTGGTGGTCTCGATCGCCGTGCCTTCGGTCGTCGGCAAGCTCTCGACCGTCGCCGTGCGCGGCCGCCCGACCACGTCGAGCCCGGGCTTTGCGGTCGCGCCCGGCTTTTTCGGCAGCGCGTCCTCGTCGAGCCGCTTCAGCGCCTCGCCGGCGGAGGCCTGGGACTGGGGCAGGGCGGCCTCCTGGGCCTTGCCGCAGGTGCAGGCCTGGTCGAAGCTCGTCCTGAACTTGAAGGCGTTCGGCATGTCCGACAGCCTGGCTCCGCTGGCCGTCGACACCGCATCCTCCGCCTGCTGGGAGAAGGTGTCGTAGGCATAGAGCTCCACCTTGGTTCCCGGGCATTGCCGGCGGCAGGTCTCGGCGTCGGCCGCGAAGCTGCCGGCATTGGTCGAGAAGCTGATCGGGAAGAAATAGCCGTCGCAGGCGCGCACGCAGATGGTGCGCAGATTGTTGCCGCGCGGCAGCGGGCCGAGCGGAGCCGCCTGCTCCTCCGGCAGCGCCGCCTGCTGGTCGTAGGACGGTTCGGGCAGGGACGGGGGCTGCATCTCGTCCGGGCCGAACAATTGCTCGAACATGCCGGCGGTGCGCGTCTCGTCCTCGCCCGGCTGGCCATAGGAGGGCACGCCGTTGCAGTCGAGGCTGGCGAGCATGCCGAGCGTGCGCTGCCGTTCGGCTTCGCGCTGGGTGCCGAGATTGTCCGACAGGCGGCTGAACTGGTTCTGGAGCTGCCGCAGATTGCGTTGCATGCGCTGGATATTGGCATCGAGCCCGCGGCATTGGGCCGGCGCGCCGAACAGGCCGGAATCGCAACCGATCGAGCTTGCATAATCCTGCGTGCGCCGCAATTCCTCCACTTGCCGGTCGATCGCATCCTGGTAGCGGGCGACGCGGGCCGGATCCCTTTCGCCGGCCCGGTCTATGGCCCGAAGCTGTGCCTCGAGCCGGGCGCAGCGGGCGTCCTGGGCCTGGGCCGCGCCCGCGAGCACCGCCAGGAGCAGGGCGAGGGGAAGGAAGGTCATCCGCATGCTGGCGGCAGGCTCGCTTTCAATCGTGACCAAATCGTGAAGTCGCGCGGCACGGCTGGCGCGGCCGAGGACGGCTCGCCATATGGGGCTGCGAACGAAGGAGATCCCGATGATCCGCAAGGCCTGCCTCGTCCTCACCACGCTTCTGGCGTTCGCCGGCGGCCCGGCGCTGGCCGAGGAGCCGGACCTGATCTTCAAGAAGTCGACGGTGTGGAAATTCCTGACGCCGGACGACAAGCTGGCGACCTACGGCATCGACGATCCCATCGTCAATGGCGTGGCCTGCCACTTCACCGTGCCGGAGAAGGGCGGCCTGTCCGGCATGTTCGGCGTGGCCGAGCAGGTGTCGGACATCTCGCTGGCCTGCCGCCAGGTCGGCCCGATCACGATCAAGGAGAAGTTCGAGCAGGGCGACGTGGTCTATCGCCAGTCCCGCTCGCTGTTCTTCAAGAAGATGCAGGTGGTGCGCGGCTGCGACGCCAAGCGCAACGTGCTGGTCTACGTCGTCTACACTGACAAGCTGATCGACGGTTCGCCGAAGAACTCGACCTCGACCGTGCCGATCATGCCCTGGGGCACGCAGGAAGGCCCGCGCTGCGCCGACTGGGTGAGGAACTGAGGCGGGATCATGTCGTCTCAGGCTGGCCGCGCGAATCACCTGGGCGGGAGCGGCAAGGGGCCGTCGCCACCCGATCGTGTGTCCTTGGCGCGCGCGTCGATGGCCGGATCAAGTCCGGCCATGGCGGCCGAGAGGACGCGCCCGGAGCAACGAAGCATTGATTTGCGGACGAGCCCTTACTTCTCGCAGGTGATCACCACCGCATGCGGCGCCGCGGCGGCGACCTGGGTGGGCGCCGAGATCGAGCCGGTAATGTCGGAGGCGGTCTGGCGGCGGAAGCTGATCGAGTGGTCATAGCCGTTGGCCACGCACCAGGCGTTCGCGATCGGCTGGCCGCAGGGCTGGCCCGAATCGAGGCAGGAATCGACGCCGTAGCCGTCGTCATTGGCGACTACGAAGGAGGCGGCGTCCTGGGCGAGGGCGGGGCCGGCGGAGAGGAGCGCGAGGGCGGTGGCGAGGCTGCGGAGGGTCATCGAATTTACGCGGTTGAACTGGAACTGGGCCGTTCGATAGCGGACGGCGAGTAGCATCGCCGTGCGAATTTAAACATCCGTAAAGGCCATGCGCATTTTCTTTGCCGGACGTTGTGGCCGGTGTGCATCACCGCCGCATTGACCCTGCCGAGGGCTCGTGCTCGAACATCGCGCGCATGCTCATCCCCGCCGAACTTCCTCCCGCCGCCACCGCCGTCTGGGCCATCGCCGCCGCGGCGACGCTCGGCGTCGTCGTCCGCCCGCTGCGCTGGCCCGAAGCGGTCTGGGCCGCGCTCGGCGCGCTGGCGCTGGTCGGCTTCGGCCTGCTGCCGCTGCCCTCGGCCCTGGCGGCTGTCGCCAAGGGCGGGGATGTCTACCTCTTCCTGGTCGGCATGATGCTGCTGGCCGAGCTTGCCCGCGCCGAGGGCCTGTTCGACTGGCTGGCGATCCATGCCGTCCGGCACGCGGGAGGCTCGCCCAAGCGGCTGTTCGCGCTGGTCTACGCCGTCGGCACGCTCGTCACCGTGCTGCTCTCCAACGACGCCACGGCTGTGGTGCTGACACCGGCGGTCTATGCTGCGGCCCGCGCCGCCAAGGCCGAGCCGCTGCCCTACCTCTTCGTCTGCGCCTTCATCGCCAATGCCGCGAGCTTCGTGCTGCCGATCTCCAATCCGGCCAACCTGGTCGTGTTCGGGGCTCGCATGCCGCCGCTGCTCGACTGGCTCCGCCAATTCGGGCTGCCGTCGCTGGCGGCGATCGCCGCCACCTATCTGGCGCTGCGGCTGACCCAGGACCGGGCCTTGCGGGCTCCGCTGGCGCAGGACATTCCCGCCCGGCCGCTGTCGCCCGGCGGACGTTTCATCGCCTGGGGCATCGCCGCCACCGCGCTGGTGCTGGTCCTGGCCTCGGCCCTGGGCCGCGATCTCGGCGTTCCGACCTTCGCCGCGGGCGTGCTGACCGCGGCGGCGGTGATGCTGCGCACGCGCCAGGCGCCCTGGCCGGTGCTTCGGCACATCTCCTGGAGCGTGCTGCCGCTGGTGGCCGGGCTGTTCGTCCTGGTCGAGGGCCTGCAGGCGACCGGCGTCATCGACATGCTGGTGGCGATGCTGCGGGAGGCGGCGTCCCGATCGGCCGACCGGGCCGCCTGGGGCGCAGGCATCCTGACCGCGCTTGCCTGCAACCTCGTCAACAACCTGCCGGCCGGGCTGATCGCGGGCTCCGTCGCGGCTGCGGCGGAGGTGCCGGACAAGGTCACCGGCGCGCTGCTGATCGGCGTCGTCCTCGGCCCGAACCTCTCCGTCACCGGCTCGCTCGCCACCATCCTCTGGCTGCTGGCGCTGCGCCGGGAGGGCGAGCATGTCGGGGCGCTCGCCTTCCTGAAGCTCGGCCTCGTCGTCATGCCGCCGGCGCTGCTGCTGGCGATCGGCGCGCTCGTGCTGGCCTCGCCCTGAGCGGGATTTTCGAACACCGCCGGCGGAGAGCCCCCGATACCCGGCGGATGCGAAGCCCCGGCGGTGCTTCCGCCGTCATTCGAGCGCTGGCTCCGCGGCTGGCGCAGGCTCGGGCCGCTCCCCGCCGCCGACCAGACGCATGACGAAGACGAAGAAGGCCGGCACGAAGAAGACCGCCAGGACCGTGGCCGAGATCATGCCGCCGAGCACGCCGGTGCCGATCGCATTCTGGCTCGCGGCGCTGGCGCCGGAGGCGATGGCCAGCGGCACCACGCCGAGCGTGAAGGCGAGCGAGGTCATCAGGATCGGCCGGAACCGCAGATGCGCGGCCTCGACGGTCGCCTCCAGCAGTGGCTTGCCCTCGGCCCGCAGATCCTTGGCGAACTCGACGATCAGGATGGCGTTCTTGGCCGACAGGCCGATGATCGCGATCAGGCCGACCATGAAGTAGACGTCGTTGGGCATGGCGCGCAGCGTCACCGCCGCGACCGAGCCGATGACGCCGAGCGGGACCACCAGCATGACGGAGAGGGGGATAGACCAGCTCTCGTAGAGCGCCGCGAGCAACAGGAACACCAGCACGATGCTGAGCAGGAGCAGCATCGGGGCCTGGGAACCCGACTGGATCTCCTGCAGCGACTGGCCGGTCCATTCATAGCCGAAGCCCGGGGGGAGGTCGCGCGCCAGCCGTTCCATTTCGGCGATCGCCGCGCCCGAGGAGAAGCCGGGAGCGGCCTGCCCGGCGATGCGGACCGCGGGATAGCCGTTATAGCCGACGACCTGCGCGGGACCCTTGCTCCATTCGATGCTGGCGAAGGCGGAGAACGGCACCATGCCGCCGCGGGCGTTGCGCACGTTGAGCCGCAGCAGGTCCGCTGTCTGCATGCGCTGGCTCTCGTCGGCCTGCACTGTCACCCGCTGCATGCGCCCGGAATTCGGGAAGTCGTTGACATAGGCCGAGCCGAGATTGGCGGAGATCGTCTCGTTGATGTCGGCAAAGGCGACGCCGAAGGTGTTGGCCTTTTCGCGGTCGATGATCAGGTTGACCTGGGCCGCATCGGTCAGCCCCTCGACGCGCAGCCCGGCCAGCACCGGGCTTTCGGCGGCCGCGCGCATGATCTGGCCGCGGGCGGCGGCGAGGGCGGCCTGGCCGAGGCCGGCCCGGTCCTGCAGGCGGAAGGTGAAGCCGTTCGAATTGCCCAGGCCCTGGATCGGCGGCGGCGACAGGGCGAAGGTCATGGCGTCCTTGATCCCGGCCATCCTGGCGTTGGCGCGGGCCGCGATCGCTGCGGCGGAGTCCTCGGGGCCGCGCTCGCTCCAGTCCTTGAGCGTGACGAAGGCGAGGGCCGCGTTCTGGCCGGCGCCGGCGAAGCTGTAGCCGGCGATGCCGACGACGCGCTCCACGGCCGGCTCCGCCTTGAAGATGGCCTCGATCTGCTTGATCACCTCGAGCGTGCGGTTGGCGCTCGCTTCGGGCGGGGCCTGGACGTCGACCAAGAGGTAGCCCTGGTCTTCATTCGGCAGGAAGGCCGACGGCAGGCGCATATAGGCCCAGCCGAGCCCGGCGAGCAGCGCGAGGTAGACGATCATGAAGCGCCCGGCGCGCCGGACAATGGCGCCGACGATGCCGCTGTAGCCGCGCGACGCCCGGTCGAAATGGCGGTTGAACCAGCCGAAGAACCCCCTCTTCTCGTGATGGCCGTGCGCCACCGGCTTGAGGAAGCTGGCGCACAGCGCCGGCGTCAGCGACAGGGCCAGGAAGCCGGAGAACAGGATCGAGACGACCATGGTCAGGCTGAACTGCTGGTAGATGATGCCGACCGCGCCGGGGAAGAAGGCCATCGGCACGAACACCGCCGTCAGCACCAGGGTGATGCCGACGATGGCGCCGGAGATCTGCCCCATCGCCTTGCGCGTCGCCTCCTTCGGCGGCAGGCCTTCCACCGCCATGATCCGCTCGACGTTCTCGACCACGACGATGGCGTCGTCGACCAGGATGCCGATCGCCAGCACCATGGCGAACATGGTGAGGACGTTGATGGAGAAGCCGGCAGCGAACATGGCCGCGCAGGTGCCGAGCAGGGCCACCGGCACCACCAGCGTCGGAATGATGGTGTAGCGGAAGTTCTGCAGGAACAGGAACATCACCACGAAGACCAGGGCCATGGCCTCGGCCAGCGTGTGCAGCACCTTCTCGATCGAGACCTCGACGAAGGGCGAGGTGTCGTATGGGATCTCGTAATGCAGGCCCGCCGGGAAGAAGCGGGCGAGCTCCTTCATCTTCGCCTGCACGGCCCGCGACGTTGCCAGCGCATTGCCGGTCGGCGACAGCTGGACGCCGATGGCGGCGCTGGGCTGCCCGTTCAGGCGGGTGGAGAAATTGTAGGATTCGCCGCCCACCTCGATGCGGGCGACGTCGCTCAGGCGCACCGAGGAGCCATCGGGATTCGCTCGCAGCACGATCGCGCCGAACTGGTCCGGCGACGTGAGCTGGCCCCTGACCAGGACGCTCGCCGAGATCTGCTGGGTGAGCGGGTTGGGCAGGGCGCCGATGCTGCCGGCCGCCACCTGGGCGTTCTGGGCGCGCACCGCGGCGATGATGTCGGCCGAGGTCAGGCCGAGGCCCAGCATCTTCTCCGGATCCATCCAGATGCGCATGGAGCGCTGGGTGGCGAAGAGCTGGGCGCTGCCGACGCCGTCCACCCGGCGGATCTCGCCGAGAACGTTGCGGCTGAGATAGTCGCCGAGCCCGACCGCATCGACCGAGCCGTCGGTCGAGGTCAGGGTGACCAGCATCAGGAAGCCGGTGCCGGCCCGCTCGACGCGCATGCCCTGCTGCACGACCGATTGCGGCAGCCGCGGCTCGACGCGCCGGATCCGGTTCTGGACCTCGACCTGGGCCTCGCCGATGGCGGTGCCGGGCGCGAAGGTCACGGTCAGGGCGATGCGGCCGTTCGCCTCGGACGTCGATTCGAAATAGAGCAGGCCGGGAATACCGTTCAGCTCCTCCTCGATCGGTCGGGTGACGCTCTGGTAGATGTCCTCCGGCGAGGCGCCGGGATAGTTGGTGCTCACCGAGATCTGGGGAGGCGCCACGTTGGGATATTGCGCCACCGGCAGGAGCGGGATGGTGATCACGCCGGCCAGCATGATGAGGATGGCGACGACCCATGCGAAGATGGGCCGGTCGATGAAGAAGCTCGGCATGGCGATCAGCCCTGTGTCCGCGCCGCTGCCGGGGCGGCCTTGGCCTCTCCCGCCTCGCGCTGCCACGGCTTGGCGGTGAGCTGCGCTCCCGGGCGGATCTTCTGGAAACCCTCGACGACGACCTGCTCGCCGGCCTTCACGCCGTCCTCGACCACCACGCGCTGGCCGACGGTGCGCCCGATCCTCACCGGGCGAAGCTCGGCCGTGCCGTCCGCCTTCACGAGGTAGAGCTGTGCCTGGCCGCCGCCGTCGCGCTGGACGGCCTGCTGCGGCACGGCGATGACGTTGTCCTGGATGCCCTGCTCGATGACGACGCGGACATACATTCCCGGCAGCAGGTCGCCGTCCGGGTTGGGGAACTCGCCGCGCAGCGTCACCTGGCCGGTGGTCGCGTCCACGGTGGCCTCGGAGAACAGCAACCGGCCCGGCTGCCGGTACTCGCCGCCGTCGTCGAACAGCAGCCGGACATTGGCCGCCCCCGATTCCGATCCCGTCATCGCTCCGAGCTTGAGGGCGCGACGCAGGGCGAGCAGCTCTCCCGCCGACTGGGTGAAATCGGCGTAGACCGGATCGAGCTGCTGGATGGTGGCGAGATTGTCCGAGGCGCCGTTGCCGACCAGCGCGCCCTCGGTGATCAGGGCGCGGCCGATGCGGCCGGTGATCGGTGCCCTGACCTCGGAATATTGCAGGTCGAGCCGGGCCGAGGCGAGGCCGGCCTCCGCCACCGCGACGTCGGCATCGGCCTGGGACAGGGCGGCGGTCGCGCTCTCCAGCTGCTGGGTGCTGGCGACGTTGCGCTGGCGCAGCTCCACCATCCGGTCGGCCTGCTGGCGGGCCTGGAGACGGGCTGCTTCCGCCCGCTTCAGCGTGGCCTCGGCGCTCTCCACGCGCACCCGGAACGGCGCCGGGTCGATGCGGTAGAGCACGTCGCCCTCCTTGACGACGGTGCCCTGCTGGAACACGCGCTCGACCACGATGCCCGAGACGCGCGGGCGGACCTCGGCGATCCGGGTCGGGGCGATCCGCCCCGGCAGGTTGTTGGTGACGGGCAGCGTCTCGGCCCGGGCGACGACGGTGGCGACCTCTGCCGGAGGGTGCGGCTTGGATGCGCCGTCCGAGGCCTTGGTGTCATCGGTGCAGGCGCTGGCCAGCACCAGCAGGCTGAAGGCGGCACAGCGGCCGAGCCGGGAGAATTCGACGGTCATGGGGCATTCCGGGGCGAAGCTTCGTCGGGCAAGGGCGGTGCCGGCGCGGGGAGCGGCTCAAGGGGAGCGGCCGCCTGCGGCGTCGGATCCTGGGTGACGGCCCAGCCGATCTCGGCGATCAGCCGTTCGCGCTCGGGCTCCGACCAGGGATGCAGGCCGAACCACTCCATCAGCATCAGGCCCTCGACGGCGAGGAAGGCCAGCATGGCGCCGCGCGGGTGGTCGGAGGTGCGGGCGATCTCGGCGATGTGCTCGCGATAGGCGGTCCGGATCGGTTCGCGCAGTTCCGCGTCCTGGGCCAGCGCGGCGCACAGGCTGATGGCGATGGCCCGGTCCTCGTCCGAGACGGAACGGGCGGCGGCTGCCATTCGGCCGCGGATCGGCGCATCGGCGACCGGACCCTGGGCGTCGATGAACCGCCGGATGCGCGCATTCTCGGCCGCGACGCGGCGTTCGATCACGGCTTTGATCAGCGCCTGCTTGGTCTTGTAGTCGTAGAGGACGCTGGCCTTGCTGATCCCGGCCTCGGCCGCGACGGCCTCGAGCGTCAGGCGCACGGCACCATCCCGGCTCACCACTCTCTGCGCGGCATCCAGGACGGCCTCGCGATCGATGCTTCTATGGCGGCCCACGACATGTCACCTATTTATTTCCAACCGGATGGATATAAATTGAGGCAAGCCTTGTCAAGCCGGCGGCCGGGCGGCCGGGCAGGGAGGGTCTGTCCGGCGGTCGAGGGGCGGGACGGGGCGGTCGGCCGCAGCACGGCGCGGCCGCCTCGACGCCGCCCCCGCCTCTTGACTTCCCGCGGCCCTTGCCACATTGCTCCGGCCATGACGGCTTTCGCGATCCTGTCCGGGATTATTTGCAGCTAGCGACAACGCTGGCTGGCGCCGTCATTCGCCCAATCCGGAGAGCGAGACGCCCCTGGCCAGCCGAGGCGGGGAACACACATGGCTTTGCGGCTCTACGATACGCTGACGCGGCAGAAGGTCGACTTCGTTCCGGCCGATCCGCAGCATGTGCGCATGTATGTCTGCGGCCCCACGGTCTACGACTTCGCCCATATCGGCAATGCCCGGCCGGTCATCGTCTTCGACATGCTGTTCCGCCTGCTGCGTCACTTCTACGGCGAGGCGCATGTCACCTATGCCCGTAACGTCACCGACGTCGACGACAAGATCAACGCCCGCGCCTATGAGAGCGGCGTCTCCATCCGCGAATTGACGGACGGCACGCTGCGCCAGTTCCATGCCGATATCGCCGCGCTCGGCTGCCTCAGGCCGACCGAGGAGCCGCGCGCCACCGACCATATCGAGGCGATGAAGGCGATGATCGAGCGGCTGGTGGCGCGCGGGGCCGCCTATGTCGCCGAGGAGCACGTCCTGTTCTCGGTGAACGCCATGGCGAGCCTGCCGGGCGTACCGCGCTACGGCGCGTTGGCCAGGCGCTCGCTCGACGAGATGCTGGCCGGCGCGCGCGTCGACGTCGCCCCCTACAAGCGCGACCCCATGGATTTCGTGCTGTGGAAGCCGTCTTCCGGCGAGCAGCCGGGCTGGCCGAGCCCCTGCGGCATCGCCACGGCCGGCCGGCCCGGCTGGCACATCGAATGCTCCGCCATGGCCACGGCCAAGCTGCTGGAGCCGTTCGGCGGCGGCCTCGCCTGCGACGACCCGGCCAGGAACATCTTCGACATCCACGGCGGCGGCATCGACCTCGTCTTCCCGCACCACGAGAACGAGATCGCCCAGAGCTGCTGCGCTTTCGGCACGCCGCGCATGGCCAATGTCTGGATGCACAACGGCTTCCTGCAGGTCGAGGGACAGAAGATGTCCAAGAGCCTGGGCAATTTCGTCACCATCAACGCCCTGCTGGCCAGCGACATGTTCGGCGGCCGGTCCTGGCACGGCGACGTGCTGCGCCTGGCCATGCTGCGTACGCATTACCGCCAGCCGATCGACTGGACGGCGAAGGCGCTGGAGGAGGCCGAGCACGCGCTCGACGACTGGTATGACGGCGCCGAAGCGGAGGGGCCGCCCGATGCCGGCGTGGTCGAGGCGCTGGCCGACGACCTCAACACGCCGCTCGCCATCGCCCGGCTGCACGGGCTCACCGATGCGCGGGCCCGCGCCGCGACGCTGAAGCTGCTCGGCTTCTCGCTCGACCGCGCCGCCGTCGCCAACCTGTCGAGCGCGGCGGCGGCCATCGATCCGGCCGCGGTCGAGGCCATGATCGCCGCCCGCAAGGCTGCCCGGGCCGACCGCAACTGGGCCGAGTCCGACCGGCTGCGCGACGAGCTCCTGGCCATGGGCGTGGTGGTGAAGGACAGCAAGGACGGCACGACCTGGGAGATCAAGCGCTGATGGCACGGACCTCCCAGGCCGCACTCCGCCCCTTCCTGCCGGCCGACGCGCCGATCCTGGCCGCGATCTTCCGCGCGGCCATCGAGGATCTGACCGGCGAAGACTATGACGAGGACCAGCAGACCGCCTGGGCCGCGTCGGCCGACGACGAGGCGGCCTTCGGCGCCCGGCTCGCCGGCGCGCTGACCCTGGTCGCCACCGTCGCCGGCGCGCCGGTCGGCTTCGCCTCGCTACAAGGCCCCGATCACATCGACATGCTCTACGTCCATCCCGGCGTCGCCGGGCAGGGCGTGGCCGCGCTGCTGATGGATGCGCTGGAGAAGCTGGCGGCGGCGCGTGGCGCCGCCAAGCTCGACGTCGACGCCAGCGACACGGCGCGAGACTTCTTCGCCCGGCGCGGCTTCGAGGCCCGCCACCGCCAGACGGTGATGCGCAACGGCGAGTGGCTCGGCAACACCCGCATGGAAAAGCGCCTCTGAGCCCCCGATGACCCGCTCTCGCCTCCATCTCTACGACACGACGCTGCGCGACGGCGCGCAGACCACCGGCGTCGACTTCTCGCTGGCCGACAAGCTCGCCATCGCCCGGATGCTCGACGAGCTCGGCATCGACTATATCGAGGGCGGCTATCCCGGCGCCAACCCGCTCGACTCGCAGTTCTTCTCGCAGGACCACGGGCTGCGCGCGACCTTCGCCGCCTTCGGCATGACCAAGCGCTCCGGGCGCTCGGCCGCGAACGACCCGGGCGTCGCCGCCCTGCTCGACGCCCGGGCCGGGGCGATCTGCTATGTCGCCAAGGCCTGGGACCACCAGGTGAAGCTGGCGCTCGGCATCAGCCTGGACGAAAATCTCGAAGGCATCCGCGACAGCATCGCACTGGCCCGCGCCCAGGATCGCGAGGTGTTGCTCGACTGCGAGCATTTCTTCGACGGCTTCAAGGCCAATCCCGCCTATGCGCTGGATTGCGCCCGTGCCGCCCATGCGGCCGGCGCGCGCTGGGTGGTGCTGTGCGACACCAATGGCGGCACCCTGCCGGACGAGGTCGAGCGCATCGTCGCCGAGGTCGCGGCGGTGGTGCCGGGCGAGCATCTCGGCATCCACGCCCACAATGACACCGAGCATGCCGTCGCCAATTCGCTCGCGGCCGTGCGCGCCGGGGCGCGCCAGATCCAGGGCACGCTCAACGGCCTGGGCGAGCGCTGCGGCAACGCCAACCTGACCTCGCTGATCCCGACGCTGCTGCTCAAGCCCGCCTATGCCGACCGTTTCGAGATCGGTGTGACGCGGGAGAAGCTGGCGACGCTCACCCGCGTCTCGCGCAAGCTCGATGAACTGCTCAACCGCACGCCCGACCATCACGCGCCCTATGTCGGCTCCTCCGCCTTCGCCACCAAGGCCGGCATCCACGCCTCGGCCGTGGTCAAGGACCCCGCTACCTACGAGCATGTACCGCCCGAGAGCGTCGGCAACCGGCGCAAGGTGCTGGTGTCGGACCAGGCCGGCCGCTCCAATATGCTGGCCGAACTCGCCCGGCTCGGCATCGCCGTCGACAAGGACCATCCCAAGCTCGGGCGGCTGCTGCGCGACCTCAAGGAGAAGGAAGCGGAGGGCTACGCCTATGAGGGCGCCGACGCCTCGTTCTACCTCCTGGCCCAGCGCGTGCTCGGCCATGTGCCGGAGTTCTTCTTCGTCGAGAGCTTTTCGGTCAATGTCGAGCGGCGCTGGAACGACAAGGGCGAACTCGGCAGCTTCTCCGACGCCATCGTCAAGCTGCGGGTCGGCGACGAGAAGCTGATCTCGGCGGCCGAGGGCAACGGCCCGGTCAATGCCCTCGACACGGCGCTGCGCAAGGATCTGGGCAAGTACCAGTCCTTTATCGAGGACCTGAAGCTGGTCGACTACAAGGTCCGCATCTTCCAGGGCGGCACGGACGCGGTGACGCGCGTGCTGATCGAGTTCCAGGACGCGGCCGGCGAGCGCTGGATCACGGTCGGGGTCTCCGCCAACATCATCGACGCCAGCTTCCAGGCCCTGACCGATTCGATGACCTACAAGCTGCTGAAGAGCGGCGCGCCCGTCTAAAGCGTTTTGCGATTTGACGGAATCGCGTCAAGTCGTAAAGACGCGTCGAAACAAGGAGTTGGAGCAAAGCGCGTTTCCACCGAAACGCGCTTTGCTCTAAGCAGGTCCTCCCGAACCTGCTTAAAGCACGCCTGGCGACACGCTCATCGCCATGTCCGACGGCTCCACGGTGCCGAGCGCCGCCTGGATCAGCGGCACCACATCCTCTGCCCGGTCCGCGACGAGGTAGTCGACCTTGCGCTCGCGCGGGATGAAGCCCTCCTCGCGCATATGGTCGAGCAGGGCGACGAGCCTGGTCCAGAAGCCGTCGATGTTGACGAGCACGATCGGTTTGCGATGCTGGCCGAGCTGGGCCCAGGTCAACTGCTCGACCAGTTCCTCCAGCGTGCCCACGCCGCCGGGCAGGGCGACGAAGGCGTCGGCGCGCTCGAACATCAGGCGCTTGCGCTCATGCATGTCGGCGGTGACGATCAGTTCTTCCACCGCGGTCAGCATGCGCTCGCGCCGCTGCAGGAAGGTCGGGATGATGCCGGTGACGGTGCCGCCATGCTCGATGACCGAGCGGGCCGTCGCGCCCATCAGGCCGACATCGCCGCCGCCATAGACGAGGCGGACATGGGCTGCCGCCATGTCCGCGCCGACGCGCCGAGCGGCCTCGAGATAGGAGGGACGGAGGCCGGCGCTGGAGCCGCAATAGACGCAGATCGAGGAGAGTTTTGTCATGGTGTGGTTTTCGCATCGCAGCATCGATGCGGTCAAGCGAGAGGGGGCCGGGAGTGGAATCGAACTATTCAACGGTTTTGTGAAGCTTCGTCGCGAAAACGCTTCAAAACAGCGCATAATTCAGTATTGCTGTCAGGCATGACACTTGCGGCCCCGCGTGGGCGGGTCGCTGCGTATGGAGACGGGTATGGCCGGCCTCGGTTGGATGGGCATAGCGGGGATCGGCGCGGCCGCCGCGACTGCTGCGGTCGCGGGCTGGGTCGTGACGACACACGATCAGGCGCCGGTTCCGGCTGCTCCGGTGGCGGTGGTGGCGCCGGCCGAGACGTCCGCGCCCAAGCCGAAGGAACCGACGGCGGCGCCAGCCTCCGCCGCGCCGCAGCCCGCCAAGCCCGCGCCGGCCCCGATGCAGCAGGCGGCCGTCGAGCCGCCGCCGGTCAAGCCGCAGAGTCAGGCCCAGGGCGAGCCGGCGCAGAGCCCGGCCGCCGCCGCCAAGCCCACGCCGACCGCGGCCGACCTGCCGCCCGCGCCGGTCAAGCTGCCGACCTTCGACATCGTCCGGGTCGAGCCCTCGGGCGACACGGTGGTGGCCGGGCAGGGGGTTCCGGGCGCGACCGTCGAGCTGCTGCGCGATGGGACGCCTTTTGCCCGCGCCGTGGCCGATGTCGGCGGCCAATGGGCGATCGTGCCGAAGCCTCTGCCCAAGGGGGCAGCCGAGCTGGCGCTGCGAATCACCACGCCGGACGGGCGCGTCGCCCTGTCGCAGCAGGTGGTGACCGTCCGCGTGCCGGAGCAGCCGGGCGACCAGGTCGTGGTCGTGCTCAACGATCCCGATGCTCCCGCCAAGGTGCTGAACGACGGCACCCAGAAGCCGGCCCAACCCAAGCAGGCGGCGCAGCAGGTGGCGCAGACCCCCGCTCAGCCGACGCTCGCTCCGGCCGGGACCGCTGCACCGGCCGAGCCCGGACAGGCCGCCCCGCCCGCCGCCGAAGCGGCCAAGCCGGCCCGCGCCAATGTCGAGATCAAGACCGTGGAGGCCGACGAAGCCGGCCGCTTCTTCGTCACCGGCTCGGCCGCGCCGGGCGCCGACATCCGCATCTATATCAACGAGACGCCGCTCGCCGGCGTCAAGGCGGCGGCCGACGGCAGCTTCGGCATGACGATCGAGAAGGGCATGACGCCCGGCAGCTACCGCGTGCGCGTCGACGATGTCGAGGCGGCGAGCGGCAAGGTGCTGACGCGGGCCGAGGTGCCGTTCACCATGGACGCCGTGGTCAAGCCGGCGGCGCCGCCGGCGGTGGTGACGGCGCAGGGCGAGGCCGCCCCCAAGCCTGCCACCCGCGATATCGCCGCCCCGGCGCCCGGGGCGACCGTCCGGCCCGTCGAGACGGCCAAGGTCGAAGCCGCATCGAAGCCCGCCGCGGCCTCGGAGAAACCCGCCCCGGCTCCAGCCGCCCCGTCACCCGTCAGTGTTGCCGAGGCGCCGGCGCAGACATCCGTGGCAGTGGTGCCGGAAATCAAGACCGTGACCGTGGCGCGCGGCGACAATCTCTGGCGCATCTCGCGCAAGTCCTATGGCCACGGCATGCGCTACACGTGGATCTACGACGCCAACACCAGCCAGATCCGCGACCCGCACTGGATCTATCCCGGCCAGATCTTCGTGATGCCGGACAAGAAGGAACAGGCGGCGCAGTAGCCGCCGCCGGACAGGCTTCGGGGGGCGGGCGTCCGGCCGGCTTGCGGCCGGCCGTTGCGCGCCTTACCTGTGTTCCAGGCTGCGCACGCCGGAGCGCGCGGCCATGTCCCGCAACCGAAGCCTCTCCCATGCCCCCTGATCCAGTTTCGACCGATGCGGCGAGGGCGAAGCCCGTCAACGCCGATCAGGGGTTCATGCACACCATGGCGGCGCTCTGGCCCTATATGTGGCCGAGGGACCGGGCGGACCTGCGCCGGCGCGTGATCTTCGCCTTCGTGCTGCTGGTCGTGTCGAAGGTGGTCACGCTGATCGTGCCCTACACCTTCAAATGGGCGACCGACGGCCTGGCCGCGCTCGGCGGCAACAGGCCGCTCAGCGGCTCGGCGATCGCGGTGGCCATGGCGTCGATGCCGCTGGTGATGATCGCGGCCTATGGCGTCTCGCGTCTGCTGATGACGGCGATCTCCCAGTGGAAGGACGGCCTGTTCGCGGCCGTGTTCATGCACGCGGTGCGCCGGCTCGCCATCGAGACCTTCCAGCACATCCACGGCCTCAGCCTGCGCTATCACCTCGAGCGCAAGACCGGCGGCCTGTCGCGCGTCATCGACCGCGGCCGCAGCGGCATCGAGACCATCGTGCGCTTCGCCACGATCAACATCCTGCCGACCATCGTGGAACTGGTGCTGTCGGCGCTCGTGCTGATCCTGCAGTTCGACTGGCGTTATGCCATGATCGTCCTGGTGACGACGGCGCTCTATGTCTGGTTCACCGTCAAGGCCACCGAATGGCGCATCTCCATTCGCCGCGAGATGAACGACAGCGACACCGACGCCAACCAGAAGGCGATCGACAGCCTGCTCAACTACGAGACGGTCAAGTATTTCGGCAATGAGGACCGCGAGCTCGCCCGCTACGACCGCGCCCTGGCCGGCTATGAGCGCGCCGGCATCCGCACCTACATCACCCTGACCTGGCTCAATATCGGCCAGGGCGTGATCTTCGTCGGCGGCATGACCGTGTCGATGCTGCTGGCCGGCTACGGCGTCGCGCATGGCACCAACACGGTCGGCGACATCGCCCTGCTCAACACCATGTGGCTGATGCTGGCCACGCCGCTGAACTTCCTCGGCTTCGCCTATCGCGAGATCAAGCAGGGCATCACCGACATCGAGACCATGTTCGAGCTGCTGCACCGGGAAGCCGAGATCAAGGACTCGCCCGGGGCGGCGCCGCTCGCCGTGACGCAGGGGCGCGTCACCTTCGAGAATGTCACCTTCAGCTACGAGCCGCACCGACCGATCCTGCGCGGCCTCAGCTTCGACGTGCCGGCCGGACGAACGGTCGCCCTGGTCGGCCCGTCCGGCGCCGGCAAGTCGACGGTCTCGCGCCTGCTCTACCGCTTCTACGACGTCCAGGGCGGCCGCGTGCTGATCGACGGCCAGGACGTCCGCAACGTCACGCAGAAATCGCTGCGCGCCGCCATCGGCATGGTGCCGCAGGACACGGTGCTGTTCAACGACACCATCCGCTACAACATCCGCTACGGCCGCTGGGACGCGACCGACGCGGAGGTCGAGGAGGCGGCGGGCCTTGCCCAGATCGACGGTTTCATCCGCCTGATGCCCAAGGGCTACGACACCGAGGTCGGCGAGCGCGGCCTCAAGCTCTCGGGCGGCGAGAAGCAGCGCGTCGCCATCGCCCGCACCATCCTCAAGGCGCCGCCGATTCTGGTGCTGGACGAGGCCACCTCGGCGCTCGACAGCTACACCGAGATGGAGATCCAGGGGGCCCTGGAGCGCGTGTCGAAGGGACGGACCACGCTGGTCATCGCCCATCGGCTCTCGACGGTGGTCGACGCCGACGAGATCCTGGTCATCGACAGGGGCGCGGTCGCCGAGCGCGGCACCCATCAGGAGCTGCTCGAGCGCGGCGGCATCTATGCCGGCATGTGGAATCGGCAGCGCGAGGCCGAGCAGGCGCGCGAGACGCTCAAGCGCTCCGAAGAGGAGGCGAGCTTGCGTCAGGCCCTGACGGTGGAATGATGTCCGGCCGGCCCCGTCGAATCGACCGGGCCGGATGTCCGTCTCGTCTGCCGCGGAGCCTGCCATGACCACTCGCCGTACCGTGATCACCGGCGCTGCCGCCGCCGCGAGCCTCCTGGCGGCGCCGGCCGTGGCGCAGGGACTGGCCGAATGGCGCATGGTCACGGCCTGGCCGAGGGACCTGCCGGGCGCCGGGGTCGGGGCGCAGCGCCTGGCCGACCGCATCGGCACGCTCACCGACGGCAAGCTGCGTGTCCGCCTGTTTCCGGTCGGCGAGATCGTCCCCGGCCAGGAGAACATGGAGGCGGTGGTCTCCGGCACGGTGGAGATGGCGCATGACATGGCCTCCTACCATACCGCCCGTTCGCCCGCCTTCGCCTTCTTCTCCGCCGTGCCGTTCGGTCTCACCGCCAGCGAGTACAATGCCTGGATCTACCAGGGCGGCGGCCAGGCCCTGTGGGACGAATTGTCCGGGCGCTACGGCGTGCGCTCCTTCCTTGCCGGCAACACCGGCGCGCAGCTCGGCGGCTGGTTCGTCCGCGAGATCGCGGGCGTCGCCGACCTCAAGGGCCTGCGCTTCCGCATCCCGGGCCTCGCCGGACAGGCGCTGGCCAGGCTCGGCGTGACCCAGCTCCTGATGCCCGGCGGCGAGATCGTCGCCCGGTTGCGGGCCGGCGAGCTCGACGCCGCCGAGTTCATGGGACCGGTCAATGATGCCCCGTTCGGTTTCCAGGAAGTGGCGAAGGTCTGCTACTGGCCGGGCTTCCAGGACCCGAGCAGCGCCTTCGAGCTCCAGGTCAACCGGCAGAAGTTCGATGCCCTGCCGAAATCGCAGCAGGCGGCGATCGAGGCGGCCTGCGCCGAGGAGAACATGCTCTCCCTCGCCGACTACAATGCCCGCACGCCCGCGGTCCTGGCCGATCTGATCGCCCAGGGCGTGCAGTTCCGCCAGTTCCCGGCCGAGTTGTTCCAGGCCTTCGGCCAGGCGGTGGGAGAGGTGATGGCCGATATTCTCGACAGCGACGACGACCTGGTGAAGCGTATCGCTGCGTCCTATTTCGGCTTCCGCGACCGGACGCTGCTGTGGACCCGCATCGGCGACCAGGGTTTCGCCAACATGCGAATGCTGCCCTACGACTATCCCAAGGGCGCGTAGGCTCTGGAACATCGCTGCATCTGCGGCGTTGCAATCCGAGGGATCCCGGTTAGCAGGCTCCGTTGCGTGCCGGGCAGGATGCTGCCCGATGCCCGCGCCCATGGAGCCGGCGGGCCGGCGATCCCGCATACACCCTCCGGCGTGGCCGGCGGGGAATCGAGGGAGGTACCGGCATGCAGCATCCACGGTCCCACGAAGAGCGCATCCGTCTCAAAGCCTATGAGATCTGGCTGAACGAGGGAAAGCCCGAAGGCCGGGAGCAGCGGCATTGGGCGATGGCTCGCGAGGCAATCGGTTATGAGGATGCCCGCATCTCGACGTTGAACCCGGAGCTCCCGAGCCCCGAACCGGCAGAATCAGGAACGAAGGCCGGCAAGAAGGCCTCCTGAGCCTCGCTTCCCGATCGGAACAGGCGCCACCAGCCCAGGTCGAACTCGGGCCGGGAGCGCGGATTTGCGCGCGCATGGCGTCTTGGGCGGCTCGTCGGCCTCCCCGCGGCCTGTCCGTGGCGGCGCCCTATTCGCTGCCGCCGGGGCGGGCCTGAGCCGCTTGCCCTATCGGCCGCCGGAGACGCGCAGGGTCGCGCCGGTGATGTAGGAGGCGGCGTCAGAGAGCAGGAACAGCACGGCCTCGGCGATCTCGTCGGGCCGGCCGATGCGCTGCATCGGGATCGAGGGCCGGATGCGCTCGACCCGGGCGCCGTCGCCGGTGTCGCGCTCGTGGATGTCGGTGGCGATCATCCCCGGCTGGACGCTGTTGACCCGCACGCCTTCCAGGGCCAGCTCCTTCGACAGGCCCGAGGTCAGCCCCTCGATCGCCGCCTTGGAGGCGGCGTACCAGACATATTCGCCGGGGCTGCCGAGCGTGGCCGCGGCAGAGGAGATGTTGACGATCGTCCCGCCCGGCCCGCCATGGCGCGTCGAGAGCCGCTTCACCGCCTCGCGGGCGACCAGGATGGCGCCGACGACGTTGACGTCGATGGTCGAGCGGATCACTGCCGTCGGGGCGGCGTCGAGGCGGGAGGAGCGGCCGGTGACGCCGGCATTGTTGACCAGGTGCGACAGGCGTCCGAAGCCGTCGACCGCGGCGAACAGCGCCAGGATGTCCTCCTCGCGTCCCATGTCGCCACACACCGTCAGGACGCGCGCGCCGGCCGCCCGGGCCTCGGCCGCCACCGCCTCGGCCGCCGCCTCGTCGCTGCGATAACCGATGACGAGGTCATGGCCGCGCTGCGCCGCGAGCCGGCTGACGGCCGCGCCGATGCCGCGGCCGCCGCCGGTGACGAGGGTGAGGGGACGGTCGGTCATGGCGCGATTCCGATGAGAGGCTGGACGGAGCCGCACACTCGCGCATCGTCTGCGGGACGCAAGCGGTTTTCCGCCGGCGGCTTCAGAAAAGCAGCGTAAGCGGCACCGCTTCGCGCAGGAGCCAGGCGGTGATGCCGTCGATGTCGTCGATGTCGAGGCGTGGGATCGGGAAGGGCCCCGGTGCATCGGTGGCGATGGCGCGGATATGCGGGTCTTCCGGATGGATGAACGCCTTGTCCGTCGCCATGCGGTGGATTTCGAGCTTGGGATGGGCATCGCGCTTGAAGCCCTCGACCAGCACGAGGTCGACCGGCGCCAGCCGTTTCAGCAGCTCCGACAGCGGCGGCTCCGGCTCGCCCCGCAGTTCGCGCATCAGGGCGAAGCGATGGGCCGAGGCGATCAGGACCTCGCTGGCGCCGGCCTCGCGATGCACGAAGCTGTCCTTGCCCGGCCGGTCGATCTCGAAGGAATGGTGCGCATGCTTGACCGTCGACACGGTCAGGCCGCGCGCCACCAGGGCCGGGATCACGGCGGCGATCACTGTCGTCTTGCCGGCGCCGCTCCAGCCGGACAGCCCGATCAGGCGCATGGCGTGATCCGCGCCTTGCGAATGCGGAATTCCGCATAGCCCTCGGCCTCGACCCGGCCTTCATAGGCATCGCCGGTCTCGCGGGCCAGGTTGGGCAGGTCGATCGCCGCCATCGGGTCGGTGCATTCCACCACCAGCGTCGCGCCCGGCGCGGCCGCACCCAGCGCCTTGCGCGTCCGCAGGACGGGCAGGGGGCATTTCAGGCCGCGCAGGTCGAGGCGAATTTCACTCATGCCGGTGTCGTAGCGAGATGGCGCGGAGCGTTCAAGCGAGCTTGACGCCGCAGCCCCTTGCGCGAGCCGCGCAGCGTGGCAAACTTCGCGATGGTCGATCGTCCGCTCCCTCCTGCTCTCGGCGTCGTCCTCGCCGGCGGCCTGGCCGGCGACGTTCGGCTGAGGCTTCGAGCCCGGGTCGCATTGTCGTCGGCGCTCAGGCGGTGCTAGAAGCCGCCAACCGATCCGGAGACGCGAGCCATTCCTTCCAAGACCGATACGGGGCCGGGCGCCCTTGCCCTGCTGCGCCGCCTGATCCGGGAAGAGGGGCGCCGGCATGCCCGCGCCTATGCCTTCGCCTTCCTCTGCATGGGCGTGTCCGCGGCCACCACGGGCCTCGCCGCCTATCTGATGAAGGACGTGATCAACCAGCTCTTCATCGATCGTAACCAGGCCGCCATCTATGCGCTCGGCGGCGCGATCGTGGCGATCTACTTGGTCAAGGGCCTGGCCACGTACGGCCAGGAGACGACGATGGCGCGCATCGGCAACCGTATCATTGCCGGCGTGCAGACGCGGATGTTCGAGCATCTCCTGCGGCAGGACATGTCCTTCTTCGGCGGGACGCGCTCGACCGAGCTGATCGCCCAGAACACTTTCATCGGCGCAGCGACGCGCGCCAGCCTCAACCTCGTCATCACCTCGATCGGCCGGGACCTGATGTCCCTGATCGCGCTCACCGCAGTGATGCTCGTGCAGGATCCGCTCCTCTCCGTGGCGGCCCTGGTGATCATGCCGCCAGCGGTGCTGGGCGCGCGCTATCTGACGCGGCGGGTGCGCGGCGTCGCCAAGCGCCAATATGCCGGCACGTCCGAGATCGTCGCCACCTTGCAGGAGACGGCGCAGGGCGTGCGCGTGGTCAAGTCCTTCGGCATGGAGCAGGCGATGCGCGAGCGCATGGGCGCCGCCATCGCCCAGTTCCAGCGCGCCTCCGACAAGATCGCCGATCTCAGCGGCCGCTCCAGCCCGCTGATGGAGACCCTCGGCGGCATCGCCATCGCCGCCGTCATCGTCTACAGCGGCTGGCGGGTGATCTCCGGCGGACAGACCCCCGGCGCGTTCTTCTCCTTCCTCACGGCGCTGCTGCTGGCCTATGATCCGGCCAAGCGGCTGGCCAAGGTCAATGTCGACCTCAACGCGGTGCTGCCGGGCGTGAGGATGTACTTCGACTTCCTCGACACGCCGGCCTCCGAAGGCCCGGCCGAGGCGGCCAAGCCGCCGTTCCAAGTCTCCGGCGGGCATATCGTCTTCTCCGACGTCGAGTTCGGCTACCGCGCCGACGAGCCGGTGCTGCGCGGCCTCAGCCTGGTGGCGGAAGCCGGGCAGACGACGGCCCTGGTCGGCCAGTCCGGCGGCGGCAAGTCGACCATCGTCAACCTGATCCCGCGCTTCTACGATCCTTCGTCCGGGCAGGTGACGATCGACGGCCAGGACGTGGCGGCCGTGTCGCTGCCCTCGCTGCGCGCGACCATGGCCTATGTCGGGCAGGACGTGTTCCTGTTCGCCGGCACCATCCGCGACAACATCGCCTTCGGCCATCCCGGCGCGAGCGCGGAGGAGGTGATCGCGGCGGCCAGGGCGGCGCACGCCCACGACTTCATCTGCGACTTCGAGAAGGGCTACGACACCGAGGTCGGCGAGCGCGGCCTGCAGCTCTCGGGCGGCCAGCGCGCCCGCATCGCCATCGCCCGGGCCATGGTGCGCCACGCCCCGATCATCCTGCTCGACGAGGCGACGGCGGCGCTCGACTCGGAGTCCGAGGTGGCGGTGCAGACGGCGCTCGACGAGCTTTGCGCCGGCCGCACCACGATCGTCATCGCCCACCGCCTGCAGACCGTGCAGCGGGCCGACAAGATTTGCGTCGTCGAGGGCGGGCGCATCGTCGAGCAGGGGCGCCACGAGGAGCTCCTGGCGCAGCGGGGGCGCTACTTTCATCTCCACGCCATGCAGTTCCGCGACGATCCCGTGCACAAGGTCGCGTGAAAGGAAGCCCGATGTCCGGTGTCCTGCTTTTCGATCTCGACGGCACGCTGGTCGATGCCGATCACATCCATCACGAGGCCTGGCGCCGGATGATGGCGCCGTTCGGCGTCGAGATCAGCGCCGAGCGCTATCGCAGCGAAGTGATGGGCTTTCCGAACGACATCATCATGCGGCGCCTCGCCCCGGACATGCCCTCGGACCAGGCGCTGCGGCTGTCGGACGACAAGGAGGCGCTGTTCCGGACCCTGGCGACCGACCTGGAACCGGCGCCGGGCCTCGCCGCCTTCCTCGACTGGCTCGATGCGCGGGGGACGCGCTACGGCGTCGTCACCAACGCGCCGCGCCTCAACGCCGAGCAGGAACTGGCCGGTATCGGCATGGCGGGGCGCTTCGGCATGGTGGTGATCGGCGACGAGCTGGAGCACGCCAAGCCACATCCCTTGCCCTATCTCACCGGCCTCGGCCGGCTCGGCGGCACGGCCGCGCGCAGCATCGCCTTCGAGGATTCGCTGTCGGGCCTCAGCGCCGCCCGAGCGGCGGGCCTGGTGGTGGTGGGCCTCACCACCGGCCTTTCGGCCGAACGGCTGACCGAGGCCGGCGCCGCTCTCGCCATTCCACATTTTGCCGATGCCAGGCTGCAGGCCTTCGTCTCCGCCCGGCTCGACGGCGGGGCTGAAGCCGCGGCGGCGAGCGCCTGAGCGTCGGCCCGCCGGCTTTCCCGGCGGGTTCGGGGAGGCTTCTGCCGGCTTGTGTCCTCAGCCGTCGGTCCACGGGGTGCCGGCGTGCCGGAAGGCTCTCCAGCGGCCGCGCAGGCTGCGCTCGACATTCGGAAGGTCGCAGGCCTGCCAGCCGATGATGGCGCCGAGGGCGAGCTGCGCCGTCGTCGGCAGCGGCGCGGCGGCGAGCTCGTCGACGAGGTGGCGGGTGGTGGCGACGTCGTTGTAGCGGCCGAGCCCGTCCTGCAGCCGCCCGAGGCTGCGGACATAGGTCTTGGCCTGCTTGCGGTTCGGGAACATCGCCGCGAAGAAATCGATCTGGTAGCGCAGCTTCTTCACCGCCAGGCGCAGCTCGTGCCGGGCCGGGGCTGACATGTGCTTGATCCGTCGGCCGCGGCGCAGCGCCTTTCGGTGCCGCTGCGCCAGGGCCGGGCCGGCGAAGGCCGCCATCGGCGCGGCCAGCACCGCCAGATCTTCGCTGCGGACGTCGACCCGCCAGCCGCGCTGCTCGATCCAGGCGCCGAGAGCGATGGCGAATCGGCTGGCTCGCGGATCGGCGATGGCGGCGCGTGCCGCGGCATAGCTGGCATCGCGGCGCGCCTCGGCCTGCTGCCGCAGCGCCTCGAAGCCGTCGGGAATGTGGCACTGCTCGGCGATCGGCGGCAGCGTCTCGGAGAGGAAGACGTCCCAGCTGCGTGCGCCCGCCAGGCTGTCCGCCAGCCATTTCGCCTCGGCCCGCAGCGTCTCCAGCATCGCCGACGGTGCCAGGGAGCGCAGCAGCGTCAAGGCCGAACGCAGGCGCCGCAGCGCCACCCGCATCTGGTGGACACCGTCCGGGTTACGTCCTTCCTCGACCACCGCCTGGTTGATCACGAGGTTGCGCAGGTCCGTGCGCAGGATGGCGACGATGGCCTCGTCCGTCGCCGTCTCGGCGCTTTCGACGCAGGCGATGGGCCGGGCTGCCGTCAGCGGCTGGCCGCCGACGAGGTCGTAGCCGCGTTCGGCCTTGGTGCGCGCCGACAGCCGAACCGGGCCGAGCTGGCTCAGACGCAGTGCGACATCGTAGAGCACGGCCGCATTGCCGGCCTTCAGCTCCAGCTCGATCTCCTCGATCGGCTCGGCCCGCTCGCCCGCCAGAACCCGCCCCTGGTCGAAGGCGAGCTCGACGACGCCGCCGGGCAGATCAAGCAGGCGGCGGTGCCGGCTGACCCTGGTGGCGAAGACCGGCGCCAGCGGCCGCCGCGTCAGCAGAGCCATGATCTCGGCCGGCAGCACCGCCCGCATCTGCTCGAGGTTGAGCGTGTCGTCGGGCAGCGCGGCTTCCCATTCCCCGCGGCCGAGCTGGGCGCCACCGCGCTCCGACGCCTGCTTCACCGTCTGCACGATCTGCTGGCCGGACTGGCGAACGCGTAGCGACAGGCCGGCATCGCGCAAGGAAAAGTCCGGCGTGTCGTAGTAGACCGCCCGCAGATGGCGCACCGTGCCGCGATTGCGGGCGAGGGCCTGCAGCGCCGGCGAGCGGTCGATCCCGGCGAGGACCCCGGGGGGCGCGACCAGCTTCAGCTCGATCTCGGTCCCGGCTGTGGCGGGCAGGGGTTGGGCCTCCTCGGAGGGGCCGGCATCGGCGGGATGGGGTGGGGCAGCGTCGCCTTCGGCGCTGGTCTCGCCCTCGGCCGGGGAGGCCGCGCTGCTGCGCAGCAGGGCGATCGCCAGATCATAGAGCGGGCGGGTCGGCAGCGCCGGATCGGGGAAGGGATCGGTGATGGCCCCCATGGCTGCGCGGGCGATCTGGCGATGCGTGGCGCCGGGATGGCGGGCCAGCGCCTCGGCCAGGAGATCCGGGCCGGCGAGGCCGGAGGACGCCAGATCCTCAAGGGTCTTGGCGATGAGTTTCGCGGTCATGACGAAGGTCGATCGATCCGCCGTCGGAACAAATCCGGAGATGACTTTTTGGTGACGGCTCCGTTGTGTCACGCGGCTACTGCTTTGCCAAGCTCCAGTCTTTCCAACGGCGTCACGCCGTTGTAACAAGGCCTTGTCTCACGGGGTGCCCGTCCAGGGCTGAGAGGCGCCTTTGCCAACCCGTCGAACCTGATCCGGGTCGTACCGGCGGAGGGATGAGCCTTGCAGCGCGACCTTGCCTCGTCAGCCGCAGCGGCCCGTGCATCCGCTGGCATGGCCCCGCCTCGCCACGGAGCACGCCCATGCTGACGAGACTTGTCGCGGCTATCGCCCTCGCCCTGGCGGCCAGCGCCGCCGCAGCCCAGGACAAGCCGACCCTCACCGTCTACACCTATGAAAGCTTCGTCGGCGACTATGGTCCCGGCCAGCCGCTGAAGAAGGCGTTCGAGGCCGGTTGCGGCTGCACGCTGGCCTATGCCTCGGCCGAGGATGGCGGCGCGCTGTTCGCCAAGCTGAAGCTGGAGGGGGCTTCGACCAAGGCCGACGTCGTCGTCGGGCTCGACGACAACCTGATGGGCGAGGCCGAGGCCTCGGGCCTGTTCGCGCCGCACGGCATCGCCTCCGCCACCGCCAACCTTTCCTTGCCTGCTCCCTGGACCAGCAAGACCTTCGTGCCGTTCGATTGGGGCTATTTCGCCTTCGTCTACGATTCCGACAAGCTGAAGACCCCGCCGGCCAGCCTGACCCAGCTCATCGACGACCCCAAGGGGCCGACGCTGGTGATCGAGGACCCGCGCACCTCGACGCCGGGCCTCGGCCTGCTGACCTGGATCCGGCAGGTCTACGGCGACAAGGCTCCCGAGGCCTGGACGAAGCTGAAGCCGCGCATCGTCACCGTCACCAAGGGCTGGTCGGAAGCCTATGGCCTGTTCCTGAAAGGCGAGGCCGACATGGTCCTGTCCTATTCCACCTCGCCCGCCTACCACATCGGGGCGGAGAAGAAGCTGAACTACCGCGCCGCCATGTTCCCGGAAGGCCACGCGACCCAGTTCGAGGTCGCCGGCCTCGTCGCCTCCTCCAGGCAGCAGGAACTCGGCCGCAAGTTCCTGGCCTTCCTGCTGACCGACGAGGCCCAGGCCCTCCTGCCCGAGACCAACTGGATGTACCCGGCCAGGACCCCGGCCGCCGGCCTGCCCGAGAGCTTCAAGACCATCGCGGTCCCCGCCAAGGCGCTGATCTCCGACCCGGCCAGGCTTGCCGAGGACCGGCGCGCCTGG
Source organism: Labrys sp. Lb11 (assembly GCF_057554225.1). Taxonomy (NCBI): domain Bacteria; kingdom Pseudomonadati; phylum Pseudomonadota; class Alphaproteobacteria; order Hyphomicrobiales; family Xanthobacteraceae; genus Labrys; species Labrys sp. Lb11. The sequence continues at coordinate 15,718 of NZ_BAAJOT010000008.1, read as the reverse complement.
ATCGACGAGTGGCTGGCGGCGATGGCGAAGTGAGGCGGGCGGAGTGGTGAGATCATCCGATGCCGCCGTGAGCTCCTCTCCCGTCCGGGAGACGGGCAGGGGGGAGGGGCTCGTCCGCGAACATGTGAAGCGGTTGGACGCCGTGCCCGTCGCCCTTATTTGCGGCCGGGCAAGATGTCACGGTTCCGGTCTCACCGCGATGCCCGCGTCTTCTCTCCCCCTTGCGGAGAGGGATAGATGGTGGGGGGCGTGCAGGACAGGGCACATCCTACGCCGATGCCCTCCACCCCCTTACCCCTGCCCGCAAGGGGGAGGGGATCGGCTGGCGTTGCGCCGGAAGCCGCTATCGGCGAACGAAGGCTTCGGGGGCCGTCAGGAAAAATCGACAACCAGAGCGTTTATTCCCCGACGAGCTGGTCCCTCACCCCTACCTCGTCCGGGAGAGGGGAAGCGCGCTGCATGCGTACTGCTGGATCGGCCGACCGCCTCGTGAGCCCCGGCCTCGCTATCCTCGGCGTCCTGGCCGTGCTCGTCGCCGCTTCGCTCGGCGGGCTGATCCTGGTCGCGCCCGGCTCGGGCATCGTCCGGGCCAATCTCGGCTACCTCGCCGCGATCGCCTGGTTCACAGTCCTCCAGGCCGGGCTGTCTATGCTGTTTTCGCTCGCCGCGGGGGCGCTGCTGGCGCTGGCGCTGGCGCGGCGGCGTTTTGTCGGGCGCGGCGTCTTCCTGTCCCTGCTCGGCGTGTCGACGGCGCTGCCGGCGATCGTGCTGGTCTTCGCCGTCACCGCCGTCTTCGGCCGCGCCGGCCTGGTCAATGACGGCCTGGCGGCGCTCGGACTGCCGCGCTTCTCCATCTACGGGCTCGGGGGCATCCTGCTCGCCCACGTCTTCTTCAACGCGGCCTTCGCCACGCGGGTCTATCTCGCCGCGATCGAGGCGGTGCCGGGCGAGCATTGGCGGCTCGCGGCCATGCTCGGCATGCCGGCGGCGGCGGTGTTCCGCCGGATCGACCTGCCGATCCTGCGGCGCGAGACACCGGCGCTCGGCCTCCTGATCTTCATCGCCTGCGCCACGAGCTTCGCCATTCCGCTGGCGCTGGGGGGAGGGCCGGGCGCGGCGACCTTCGAGGTGGCGATCTTCGAGGCGCTGCGCTTCGATGTCGATTTCGGCCGGGCGGCGCTGCTTTCCGTGCTGCAGATCGGCGCGATGACGGCGCTGGTCCTCGCCGCGACGCCCTTGCTGATCCGCCCGCCCGAGACCGCCGCCGCCGGCCGGCCGGTGGAGCGGCCAGACCGCGAGGGGCTCGGCCTGCGCCTCGCCGACGGGGCGATCCTGGCCGCCGCCTTCGCCCTGATCCTGCCGCCGCTCCTCGCCGTGGCCTGGAGCGGGCGCGCCATGTTCGGCGCTCTCGGCTCCCAGGCGCTGGCGGCGCTCGCCACCAGCCTTTGCGTCGCCCTGCCGGCCGCTCTGCTCGCTCTCGCCGCGGCCGTGGCGCTGGCCCGGGCGCGGGCCGAGTTCTCCGGCCGCGGCGCCCGGCGCCTCGCCGGGCTCGTCACCGTGGCGCCGCTGCTGATCGTGGCGATCCCGCCGCTCGCCTTCGCCGCGGGCCTGTTCCTGCTGGCGCGGGAGGTCGGGGACCCCGCGCGCATTGCCGTCCCGACCATGATCCTGGTCAACGCCATGATGGCGCTGCCCTTCGTGCATCGCCTGGTCGAGCCGCCGCTGCTGCTGGCGGCCGAGCGTTACGGCCGTCTGGCGGCGACGCTGGGCATGGGGGGGCTCGCCCGGCTGCGCCTGATCGAGGCGCCGCTCGCCGCCGCCTCCGCCGGCGCTGCCTTTGCCTATGCCATGGCGCTGTCGCTCGGCGACCTCGGCGTCGTCACGCTGTTCGGTTCCGACGCCCTGGTCACCCTGCCGGCCCTGCTCTACGAGAAGCTCGGCGCCTATCGCGTCGCCGACGCGGAGGCCGTGGCCGCGCTGCTCGCCGGCCTGGTGCTGGCGCTGTTCCTCTTGGCCGACTGGTTGGGAAAGAAGGCCCATGCTCGCCGCGCGTGATCTCACCTTCCGCTACGAGGACTGGGTCGGCCGCTATGACCTCGACGTGCCGCGGGGGGCGCTCGTCGCCATGGTCGGCCCGTCCGGCGGCGGCAAGTCGACCCTGCTCAACGGCATCGCCGGCTTCGAGACGGTGGAGAGCGGCGCGCTGACCTTCGACGGCCGCGACCTCCTGCCGCTCAAGCCGGCGCAGCGGCCGGTCGCCATCGTCTTCCAGGAGCACAACCTGCTGCCGGGCCTGACCGCCGCCGCCAATGCCGGCCTTGCCCTGTCGCCGTCGCTGCGCCTGACGGCGAGGGACCATGCCGGCATCGCCGAGGCGCTGGAGCGGGTCGGCCTCGCCGGCTTCGGGGCAAGGCTGCCCTCCGAGCTCTCCGGCGGCCAGCGCCAGCGCGTCGCCCTGGCCCGCGCGCTGCTGACGACCCGGCCGGTGCTGCTGCTCGACGAGCCGCTGTCCGGCCTCGACCCGGCCTTGCGCCGCGACATGGTGGCGCTGATCGACGGGCTCAGGCGAGAAAAGAGCCTCGCCGTGCTGATGACCACCCACACGCCCGAGGACGTGGACGGCGTGGCGGACGGGGTGCTGCTGGTCGAGGACGGCCGCATCGTCGGACGGGTCGGCTGAAGTCGGACGCCGCGACTGCCTCTTGCCCGCGGGCGCAATTCGTCCGACCTTCGCGCCGTGAATGGCGGAGCGACTCCCATGCAGGCCAGCGACCTCTCTCGAATGATTGCGCAGGGGAGGGGAGCCGAGCCGGCCGACCTCGTCGTCAAGGGGGCCCGGCTCTACGACCTGGTCACCGGCGCGCTGGTGCCGACCGACATCGCCGTCTGCGGCGACCGCATCGTCGGGACCTATGGCGAATATCGCGGTCGGCGGGAGATCGAGGCGCGAGGCCTGATCGCCGTGCCCGGCTTCATCGACACCCACCTGCACGTGGAATCCTCGCTCGTCACCCCGGCCGAGTTCGACCGCTGCGTCCTCAGCCACGGCGTCACCACGGCGATCTGCGACCCGCACGAGATCGCCAACGTCGTCGGCGCCGAGGGGATCCGCTACTTCCTCGACAGCGCCGCCCACACTGCCCTCGATCTTCGGGTCCAGCTCTCCAGTTGCGTGCCCGCCACCCATCTGGAAACCGCCGGCGCCCGGCTGGAGGCGGCCGACCTGAAGCCCTTCATCGGCCATGACAAGGTCATCGGCCTTGCCGAGTTCATGAACTTTCCCGGCGTGATCCACGGCGATCCGGGCTGCCTGGAGAAGCTCCTGCTGTTCCAGGGCGGCCATATCGACGGCCATGCACCGCTGCTGCGTGGCTTGGACCTGAACGCCTATCTCGCCGCGACCATCCGCACCGACCACGAGACCACCACCGCCGCCGAGGCGCGCGAGAAGCTGGCCAAGGGCATGACCATCCTGATCCGCGAGGGCTCGGTGTCGAAGGACCTGCATGCCCTGGCCGAGATCATCTCGATCGAGACCTCGCCCTATCTCGCCTTCTGCACCGATGACCGCAACCCGCTCGACATTGCCGAGGAAGGTCATCTCGACTTCATCATCCGCACCGCCATCGCGCTCGGCGCGCCGCCGCTCGCGGTCTACCGCATCGCGACGCTGTCGGCGGCCACCGCCTTCGGCCTTCGCGACCGCGGCATGATCGCCCCCGGCCGCCGGGCCGACATCGTGCTGGTCGGCGATCTCGCCGGCTGCGACGTCCAGACCGTGATTTCGGCCGGCCGGCCCGTCGACGAGGCTCTGTTCGCGGCGCGCGGCACGGTGGCTCCGGTCGGGCTCACCTCGATGCGGGCGCGGCGCGTGGAGGCGGCGCAGTTCCGCGCGCCGGGCTCCGGCCCGAGCACGCCGGTGATCGGCGTCGTTCCCGGCAAGATCATCACCGAGCACCTCACCCTGGCGCTGCCCTTCGCCGGCGGCGAGCGGCGCATCGACCTCGGCCAGGATGTGGTCAAGGTGGCGGTGGTCGAGCGCCACGGCGTCAACGGCAATGTCGGCGTCGGCTTCGTCCGGGGCTTCGGCCTGAAGCGCGGCGCGATCGCCTCCTCGGTCGGCCATGACAGCCACAACATCACCGTGGTCGGCGCCGACGAGGCCGACATGGCGCTGGCCTGCAACCGGCTCGGCGAGATCGGCGGCGGCTTCGTCGTCGCCGAGGGCGGCAGGGTGCTGGCCGAGGTGGCGCTGCCGGTTGCCGGGCTGATGAGCCTGATGAGCTTCGAGGCGGTGCGCGACGCGCTGATGCCGCTGCGCGCCGCCGCCAAGGGCCTGGGCGTGACGCTGCCCGAGCCCTTCCTGCAGGTCGCCTTCCTGCCGCTGCCGGTGATCCCGCACCTCAAGATCTCGGACATGGGAATGGTCGATGTCGACCGCTTCGCGCTGATCGAGGCGTGAGGCATGCGCGTCCTCCTAGTCTATTGCCATCCCTGCGCCGAGAGCTATGCCGCCGCGGTGCGCGACGCGGCGCTGGCGGGCCTCGCCGAGGCCGGACACGAGACCCGCGTGCTCGACCTCTATGCCATGGGCTTCCAGCCGGTGATGTCGGCCGAGGAGCGGCGCGGCTACCACACGCCCGGCGACAACGAGAAGCCGGTGGCCGACCACCTGGCGGCGCTGCGCTGGTGCGAGGGCCTGGTCTTCGTCTACCCCACCTGGTGGTACGGACCGCCCGCCATGCTCAAGGGTTGGCTGGAGCGGGTCTGGATCCCCTTTGCCACGTTCACCATGCCCGAGGAGAACAAGCCGATCGGCGGCGTGCTGACGCATATCCGCTTCCTGGCGGCGGTGACGACGCTCGGCTCGCCCTGGTGGTGGTGGACGATCTACATGAAGCAGCCCGGCCGCAACATCATCCTGCGCGGCCTCAAGGTGCTGTGCGCGCCTCGCTGCCGCACGCTCTGGCTGGCGCTGCACAACCTCGACACCGTGTCGGACGCCCGGCGCGGCCATTTCCTGGCGAAAGTGCGCAAGAAGCTCTCGCTGGTCGCCTGACCATTGCGGGCGGCCCTTGATGCCTCGGCGGCGCGCCGATATAAGCCGCGCGACCTTCCACCCAGCCGACCAGGATGACCATGGCTCTCGAGCGCACCTTTTCGATCATCAAGCCCGACGCGACCAACCGCAACCTCACCGGCGCCGTCAACGCCGTCATCGAGAAGGCGGGCCTGCGCATCGTCGCGCAGAAGCGCATCCGCATGACGCAGGAGCAGGCCGAGACCTTCTACGCCGTCCACAAGGAACGTCCCTTCTTCGGCGAACTGGTCAGCTTCATGATTTCGGCCCCGGTGGTGGTGCAGGTCCTGGAAGGCGAGGGCGCCATCGCCCGCTATCGCGAGGTCATGGGCGCCACCAACCCCGCCAACGCGGCCGAGGGCACCATCCGCAAGCTCTATGCCCTGTCGGTCGGCGAGAACTCGGTGCATGGCTCGGACGCGCCGGAGACCGCCAAGATCGAGATCGCCCAGTTCTTCTCGGGCAACGAGATCGTCGGCTGAGGCGCCATCGCGCATCGGACGGCCGAAAACACGGTATTTGCTCGAAAGGCAGGCTCAGGCCTGCCTTTCGCACATCGGAGGGGCGGGACGGCCGGTCCGGCTTTGCGGATCGGATCGCCGCGGGACGACGAGCTTGTCCTCGCGAATATTTAATACAAAACGTATCGTTTTATCATGGAGCCGCCTTCGATCTTGTCGTTGCCTGACGCTGGAGGCGTTGGCCTCCCGGGGAACGGCGATCTCGGTCTTCCGCCAGGACCGGGGCAGCGGTCACCCAAGCTCTGATCGCCTTCGCGCTTGCCGCAGCCCGAGGCGTGTCGCCGTTGCCGGCCGTGGCTGCAGCCGGCCATCACCCGCAGGGCGTCGCGGCAGGAGGGCGCTGGCCCAGCCTGCCGTCGCGGGGGGCGGCCGGCTGGGCATGAGACCGATCGTCACGACGTGCCGACGGCTGCCGGCCGGCGTCGGCGATGGTCGGTCACGGTGCTCGGCAGGGGGATGCCGAGAGCGAATCGCCGATCCCAGGCGTGCCGGAGGGCACGGCCGGCTTTCCCTGATCGGCCATGCGAGGCGGCGATCGCGTCCGACGGCGCCGTGTCCGTGGTGCGGTGCGCGGCGGGATATCTGCCGGCCCGACACCGGCGAACGCCGCCGCATCCCGTGCGGAGGCGGCGCCATGCCTCACGATTATTTTATTACGAGACTATTGGTCTCGTAATTGAAGCACGATCGGAATCATCCGATATCAGGGGAGCGGGCGCCTCCCGGTTGCCTGCAAGCAAGGGAGAAAGCCATGAAGACGATGCTGATCGCCGCTCTCGCCACGGCGGGACTCGCGGTTTCGATGTCCACGGCGTTGGCCGACGGCAATCCGCCGGACTTCCGCGACGTACAGGTCTGGCCCGGCTACCACGCGGCTCCGCAGAGGGTGACGGGGCCTGGCCATTCCTATCGCCGTATCTCGCCGCGGAGCAACGAGGTTCTGGAAGCCCCGCCCTTCGGTTCGGTTTCCGTCGGCGTGCCGCGGCCGGCCAACGCGACCGGCAGCCAGCATATCTACCGCAGGGGCATTTCTCCGCGCAGCAACGAGATCCCGGACTACCAGCGGTGAGTTTCAACATGGGAGGCCGGCGCGCACGGATTCGCGCCGGCTCCCCCGATTCGGCCTTCATTGCCCGGGCGGGAGCCCCACGCCTTCGATGCTGGCCGGGACTTTTCCGGGCCTTGGTCGCGAAAACAGCAGTTTCCGCCGGACTTCGTCATAAAGTCACATTGGGTGCTGGACAGGCCCGGCAGGCGTCGCTATAAGCCCGCGTCTCCGGTCGGAACCGCAGGGTTTCGGCCCCGGGCCTAGGTAGCTCAGTTGGTAGAGCATGCGACTGAAAATCGCAGTGTCGGTGGTTCGATTCCGCCCCTAGGCACCACTTATTTTTTAATGACTTAGCTAGCGATTTTCAGCCTTTGCGAGGCGGCTTGTTACCGTGGCTGTTACCGTGCCCGGTTCCTGTCGTGTTCCGGCTCGCAACCCGTAGCTTCGCGACTTTCCGCGTCTTGGTCATCCGATCGCGATCATAATCCAGCGTGGTCGTCATCTCGGTGTGGGTCGCGGCGTTCATCACCTCGACAGCTCCGGCCCCGGCGTTGAGAGCCTCGGTCACGCCACCGGCCCGGCTGTCCATGTTCCATAGCTTGGTCGGCAGCCCGGCGGCCGTCGCGATCGTCCGGAACTTGCGGGAAAAGTGCGACGGCGTGTAGGGCATGCCTGTGGCCGGATTGATGACGACCGGCCCGACGCGCCGTTCCGGCGGAATTTTCTGCAGTTCGGCCAGCGCGTCCGGCAGGAGGGTGAGGTCGTGCTCGGCGTTTTCCTCGCCGTTCGACTTTGAGGTCGGCTTGACCAGCTGCCATTTCGGACTGATGTGCGACCAGGTCAGGCCCCAGTGCCATATCTTGCCGTTGATGGCGATCGCGCCTTCGGCCCTCTCGTCGGAGGCAAGGCGTAGCCACTCGCCGATCACGTCCTTCTGGCGGATCATCAGGTCGAATTGCAGCGTCATGGCAAGGGCCATCGCCGGTTCATCGAGTTCATGCGCCTTCGCACGGAACGCGACCATCTGGTCATAGGTGACACGTTCCTTTCGCCGCTTCGGGGTCTCGAAACGCATCTCGCGCAGCACTGCCGCCAGCCTAAGGCTCGCGGTGTTGCCGGGGAGCTCGACTCCGAACGAGACGGCGCGCCGCAGGGTCTGAATGCAGCCATAGGCGCCGCGCACGGTCTTTTCTTTCCAGTTCTTGTGCCAGCGCCTGATATCGACGCCACTCACGGTGTCGATCCGGCGATCGCCGACGGTGCGCTTGATGACGCTGAGGTAGCGCGCGTAGAAGTCGCGCGTCGCCTGGCGCTTGTCGCGGTATGGGCTGTCCTGATGCGTCTCGAATGTCTCGCAAAGCCAGCCGATCGTGCCGACGGCATGGACGGTGGGTATTGAGGTCTGGCCGCTGGCCCAGCTCAGCATCTCGGCCTGCAGCCGTCGACAGGTGGATGCAATGAGCGCGGCCTCGATCGGCACGGTGATGTCGCCGTGGAGATTGACCGTTTTCGGCGTATAGCCCTTCTTGACCAGCTTCTCGTCGGCGACCCAGTAGCAATCAATCCGGCCACTGGGCCGGCGCATCTTCTTAAGGCCGGGCGCGTCGCTTTGTGGCATGGGTCCAGTTCTCTCCGGAGTCGGCGGCGGCCGGCACTGCATGGTCGATGAGGCCGTTGCGCTTGTCGAGATAGGCCCGTACGGCCGGCCAGTAGCGGCCGCCATAGAGAGGATCGATGCGAGGCAGGCCGTGACGCTCCTCGACCTGGGCGATGGCCGGCCAGTCCTTGGCGCGTTCGCCGAGGATGGCGCGAGCGATCTCGGCCTCGGTTGCATACAGTGACGAGATGGGGGCAGAAGCGGTGCTGCGATGTCCGCTCATGGGACCGCCTCGCAGATCGGCCCGTTGGCGACGAAACCGAGCGTGTCGGCATGGCAGGGCGCGCAGGCGCGGCAATCCTCGCCGAACGGCTTGCCGCCGGCGTGGGCCGGACAGAGCTTGCACCAGCAGGCGAGGCTTTTGCCGCGGAGGGTCTTGACGATGTCGGCGCGGGTCGGCACCGGGTCGAGGCGGCGGGCGTTGTGCGGGCCGGGCACGGTCAGGTCGGCGCGGTAGAGCTCGATCGCCACGGCCGCGGCGGTCCCGGCGGTGGCGTAGGGGCCCCAGTGGCAGGAGCCCTGCGACACCATCCATTGGGCGATCGCCGGCGCGTCCGCGTCGCGCCGGATGCGGTAGGGGTTGCCCCAGCGCGTCGAGCGGTCGACCTTGATGGTTTCGGGGGGCAGGCGGGCGCCGGCGCGGCGCGAGAGCTGGATGCGGAGGGGCTCAAGCATCGCCGGCCTCCTGCGGACCAGCGCGTTGGACGCGCCGGCGTTCGCACTGATAGCCGTCCTTCCACTGCCATGGCGTCGCGGTCGCGATGCCCTCGCGGACGAGCTCGTCGACGGCGGCGATCTCGTCGGGCGCGGCCCATTCCTCCTGGACCAATGTCCGGCCGGCGAGCAGGCCGTCCCTGATCTCGGCTTTCGTCATGATCATGACCGCCGTCCCTCATGGGGTGGAGGCAGCGCCATGGCGATCGGAAGCGCCGAGCCGGTTGGCTTCGCGGCTTGCTTGGCGCGGATCGCTTCGACCTTCGTCCAGATGCGCGCCAGCTCTGTTTCGCCCGCCGCATGCATATCCATGCCGGCGGCAAGACACAGGGCCGCGAGGGTTACCATCGCGCCGCCGACCTCCTGCGGCGGATCGCCGGCGGGTCGATCGTGCACGTAGTCGACCAGCGCGTGGGCACGCTCCCGAGGATACCCGAGCGATTGCAGGAGCTCGTTAGCCTCCTCGCAGAACCGGTCCATGCGTTCCAGCATGTCGTTGGAAATGGCCTCGCCGAAGCACGCCATCATCCAGGGCTGGACGCGGTCCTGGAACGATGCCGCTACTCGCGCTGGCTCGGGCGGGGCGGCGACGGCGGGCGGCTGGGAGAGGGCGGCGCGGGCGTTTTTGCGCCGCAGGATTGGTTCCAGCGCCCCCGGCTCGATCCTGCGAAGCTCGGCGAAGCGCCTTTCTGCCTCAGCGGGGTCTTCCGTCATCGCGGCGTTCCAGCCTGCGCCAGCGCCGGCGCGATATTGGCTGTCGCAGAGCGCCTCGTGGACATCTCGGGGGATAGTCGCCTCCCGCAGCCGCTTTACCTCGGCCTCAGCGGCGGCGAGGCGTTTAGCCGCCGGCTCGTCCGTTCCTGGATCTATCGCCCCAGCGTCACGAAGGATGCCGTAGAGCGTGGCAGCTACGTCTCCGTCCCACGTTTCGGTGCCGTCCTTCGGGTCCCATTGCGCAAGCCCGAGCGCCTTCGCCAGGACGCCGAAGATAAAGTCGGCGGCATAGTCCGTGCTCTCAGTCTTGGCGGCTTCCTCCGCCTCCGCGAGCCGGGCTGTGAGGTCGGCGACGGTGGCGGGGCCGAATTGGATATCCCGCAGTGCGAAGTCGCGGGCCTCACCCTTGTCGAGGTCGGTCGCCTCCATCAGCCATTGCGGCTCCGGGTGCCAGTCTGTCGCACCGAAATAGACGCGGATCGGCAGGACGCGCCGCCTGGAAACCTCGCCGCGCCAGTTGCGGTACATGAATGTCAGCGCCGTGCCGTCGGCGTCAGAAGGGGATTTCGTCATCGTAGCCTCCGGTCGCCGCCGGCGCCTCGCCTGGGCCCGGGTCGCGCGTGCGGGTGGTGCCGTATTCGTCGGGCGAGGGGGCGGGCCGCTCGGCCCGGTCGAGCAGGGTGAGCTCGCCGCGGAACTGCTGCAGCACGACCTCGGTGCTGTAGCGCTCGGCGCCGGCCTGGTCGGTCCACTTGCGGGTCTGCAGCTTGCCCTCGAGATAGACCTGCGAGCCCTTGCGCAGGTATTGCTCGGCGGTCTTGACCAGCGGTTCGTTGAAGATGACGACCTTGTGCCAGTCGGTGCGCTCGCGCCGCTCGCCCGTGGCCTTGTCGCGCCAGCTCTCGCCGGTCGCGAGCGACAAGGTGGCGACCCGGGCGCTGGTGTTCGTGGTGCGGATTTCCGGATCGCGGCCGAGATGGCCGATCAGGATGACCTTGTTGACGCCGCTGCTCATGCCGCCCTCGGGAGATCGTTGTGCTCGACGCCGTCGAGGAGGCGGCCGGCCCGACGCTTGCCGATCCTCACGCACTGCGTCGCCGATGCCTTGCCCGGGGTGAGTACGTTGAGCGTTTCGACCGGGCCAATCACCTCTGTTTCAGGGCCGCCAGCCCCGTCGTTGAAATGGGCGTGTCCGAGCCATAGGCCCTTGCTCCGGCCTCGCAACGAGCCGTCGCGTGTCGTGTCGGCAGACCAATGCGTGAAGCCGGATTGACCGAACGGCAGCCACTCGCCCCATTGTTTGAAAAAAAAGGGCGCGCGAGCCGCAGTGCAGTGATCGCGGATCGTTCTGACCCAATCCGGGTGGCCCGGCCTGGCGCGCGGGCCGCTTTCGAGGCCAGCGATGACCCAATCGAGTCGCGTGCAGTTCCCGCAGCCGATCCGGCACGGCACTCCCCACGGTGCGCACCGATCGCAGGTCGGCCGTAGATACCGGCTGAGATCGAGTGGCCCCAGCAGCGGCTCGGCCGAGACGAAGCGCACGGCCGCCGGCGCGTCCAGCAGGTCCGGCACGCGCTGGTCGGCCCGGGCCTGGTCCTCGGCCGAGACGCCGAGCCAGACGTTGGGGAGGGGCCAGCGGACCCATGTCGGGTAGGCGCGGCCGGGTTCCGCCCGGCGGAAGAGCTGCGCCGCGGCGCCGTCCTCGGCCAGCCAGGCCGTATCCAGGGCCGAGGCGCGCATCCAGCTGCTGAACGCGGTCGGCCGCTTGTCCGGATCGGGCGCGACGGCGAGACGCAGCTCGTTGGCGATGGTGTAGATGCGACGCACGACGCGGTCATCGGTCAGGTAGGCCAGCATCTCGGCCGACCGCTTGGTCAACACCTGGAAGGTGTGCTGCGGGCAGAGCGCCATGACCGCGAAGACGGCGTCGATCCAGGCCAGGGGCACGTCCTCATGGAACAGATCGCCCATGGAATTGACGAAGATGCGCCGGGGCCTGGCCCAGCGCAGCGGCTGGCGCTGGATGTGCTCGGGCGCCAGGGCGACCTTGCCGGCCCAGACCGGGCCGGCCTTCGACGGTGCGGTCGTGCCGGCATAATGCGTGCCGGGCGTCATCCGCTCGATTCGCGCCGCCATGCTCATGGCGTAGCAATGGGTGCAGCCGGGGGAAACGATGGTGCAGCCGACGATCGGGTTCCAGGTGGCGTCGGTCCACTCGATGCCGGTCTTGTCAGCCATGGATAGGATCCTTCAGGTTCGTCAGAACAGGCCGCCGGGGATGGCCGCTTGCGCCTGGATTGGCGTCGCCGGCGGCGGCACCTGGTCGTGGCCGTCGAGCCAGGACGGCGCGGCGTCCCAGAAGCCCTGCGCGCCGGACATCGGGCCGACAGGCGGGATCAGCTGCAGGATGCCGGTCAGCGGCCAAGCGAAGTTGGCGTGATGGTGCCGGTCGCTGTCGTTGATGGCGCCGCCGAGCTCGCCGACGATCTGCCAGGCGCGGACCGGCGGCTGCAGCACGGCCGTGCCGACCAGGGCGGAGAGTGGCAGGACCGTCGGGTCCGACAGCGCTGCCTCGAGCACGGGCAGCGCTTCGGGGCGCAGGCCGGTGGTCCAGGCATCGTCGCCGCGCAGGCGCTGCACCAGGTCGACGATCTCGCGTCGGACCGGCTTGCGGGCGCCGGCATGGATGCCGATCCTCTGGCCGTGCAGCGACTTCGGGGCGGCCCAGCCTCGGAACTCGTAGGGCTTGAGGCCGAGGATGATCAGCGTCGCCCAAGGCTGCCAGATGGTGATGGCTTTCATGACGGCCTCTGCCATTCGATGAGCGGGGCGGTGTAGGAGAGCATCAGCGGGTGGCGCGGCTGGCCGTCTGCCGCGGTGCCGAAGCACTGCAGTTGCACGCCGAGCCGGTCGGCGATGGCGGCGACCTCCCGCCACCGGCCGCGCAGCCGCTTCGGCAGCTTGGCGAGCGGGCCCCAGGCGGCGATGTGGACGGTGGCCGCTCGCAGCACGCTCTCGATATGAGCGTCGTTGTCGGGGCCGACGGGATCGTCGGCGTGGCGCAATCCGTCGATGTCCGTCGCGACGAAGGCGAACAGGTTGGCGATGATCGTCCGCGAAAATCGCATCCGGGCAGCGAAACCGTCGATCCGGACCACGGTCGGGTCGTCGAGGACATGGCCGGCCCGCGATGGATTGACCATGAGGAAGGCCGCCACGGGGCCGGGCCGGCAATAGTCGCGATCGAGCCGCAGGCGATAGCTGCCGCATGGCGAGAACACGGCCGTGCGCGTCGTCAGGAAATCGCTCACGGCTCGCCGCGCTCCATCTTGTCGGCGTCGGCCTCGATCGCGGCGGCGACCTTCCAGCACCTGGCGCAGATGTCGTTCAGCGAGGTGCCGCGCTCGTCGTGCCACTTCGCTTCGTAGACCGCGGCGTCGGCCTCGGACATGCGCGACACGGCGTCCTCGAGCATCATCCGGTCGGACAGGCTGCCGATGCGGAAGGATCGGAACGCGGCGGCGTAGGACCGCAGGCGGCCGGGATCGGACCAGATCGCCTCGCGGATCGCCGCCGCGGCGTCGCCGTCGACTATGGCGGGAGCCTCGCCGAGCGGCTCCACGAAGAGAAAGGAGGCGCGAAGCACAAGCGCGATCGCCGCAGCATCGTCCGGCGTCGCCCGGAAGGTGATCGCGTCGGATGGATTGACGACGTCGTAGACGAAGGTCTGAGTCATGGCGCGAGCCTCCGGCCGAGATTGTCGCGGCTCGCCGGGTCCAGCAGGCGGGCGAGCTTGGTGTGGAAGCGCTCGTGGACGGCGGCGCCGTCGATGACGCCGCGCTGGGTGGCGTATTCGATGGCGGCGAGCACGTCGCCGCATTCGATCGCGAGCGCGGCACGCGGCGTGTTGTCCATGTCGACATGGCCGGTGCGCGGGTCCTTGACGCCGGGCATGTCGAGCCCGAAGCGCAGGGCCTTGCCGATGGGCTGGACGATCTCGCCGCATTCCTCGCCGATCAGTCCGAGCGCGTAGAGTTCGACGGGGTCCATCGTCACACTCTCATCGGCATGAGCACGACCAGCAGCTCCGGCCGGGTCGGCGAGGCGAAGGTCACCGGCGCGCTGGGCTCGCCGAGGGCGACGTCGACCGTCTCGCCGCCGACGGCGCCGAGGACGTCGGCCACATAGCGGCCGTTGAAGCCGATCTCGAACGGGTCGGCGTCGTAGGCGGCGTCGATCTCGTCGGTGGCGTCGCCGATGTCCGGGTTGAGGCTCGACAGGGTGCAGCGTCCGTCGGCGAGCCCGATCTTCACGGCCCGGCCGCGCTCGCCGCCGATCGCGGTGACCCGGTCGACGGCGCTGGTCAGGGCCGCCCGGTCGAAGCTGGCGATCTTGGTGTTGCCCGACGGAATGACGCGGGCATAGTCGGGATAGGTGCCGTCGACCAGCTTGGAGGTCAGCACGGTGTCACGCGCCGCAAAGCGGATCTTGCCGGCGGAGACGCCGATGACGATGTCGCCCTCGCTGGCCTCGGCCAGCTTGATCACCTCGGTCACCGTCTTGCGCGGGACGATCACGCCGGGCATGCCGGCGGCGCCGTCGGGCAGCGGCATGTCGAGGCGCACCAGGCGGTGCCCGTCCGTGGTGACGCTGCGCAGGCGCGCGGCGGCGGCCTCCTGGTGGATGTGCAGGTAGACGCCGTTGAGGTAGTAGCGCGTCTCCTCGGTGGAGATGGCGAAGGTCACCTGCGTCCACTCGCGCAGCCGGTCGGCCGGCAGGGCGAAGCTGTGCGGCAGGTCGCCGATGCCGAGCCGCGGGAAATCGCGCTCTGGCAGGGTCTGCAGCGTGAAGCGCGAGCGGCCGGAGCGCAGCGCCATGCGGGTGCCGTCCTCCGAGGCCTCGAGGATCACCTGCGACCCGTCCGGCAGCTTCCGGACGATGTCGTGGAGGGTGTTGGCCGGCAGGGTGGTGGCGCCGGGTTGGCCGACCTCGGCGTCGATCGAGGTCGCGGCCTCGATGTCGAGGTCGGTGGCGATGATCGAGAAGCGGCCGCCCTCGGCCGACACCGCCAGGTTGGACAGGATCGGGATGGTGTTGCGGCGCTCCACGATCCGCACCAGCGGCCCGAGGGCCTTGTAGAGCTGGCTGCGCGAGAGGGTGACCTTCATGGCGGGGTCTCGGTCCTGCGGGAGGATGCGCCGGCGGCTGCCGCCGGCGCGGGAGGCGGGCGGTCAGCCGGCGATTTCCGGCGTGCCCTCGAAGGCCGGCAGGGCGGTGCGCTTGGCGGCGTCGACCATGTCGTTCTGCACCTGGACGCGCAGCTCGAAGTCCCAGCGATAGAGCTGGTAGTGCCACTTGATGCCGCCGCCGGCGATGCGGTAGCGCAGCCGCGCCGGGATGCGCACGGCGGCGCCGTCGAGGAAGGCCGGCACGCTCACCATGAAGATGCCGGGGATTTCGACCGGCTGGCCCTTGGCGTTGGTGTGCTCCTCGGTAAACTCGATCGTCCGCTCGCCGGTCTGCAGGCGCGCGCCGTTCTTCACCTTGTGGCTGACGAACACCTCCAGGTAGCGCGAGAGGTCGAGCAGCTCGTTGGGCGTGGCGAAGCGCTCCTTGAACAGGCGCTCATACTCGCTCTTCTCGCCGTCGAGCGGCGCTGCCAGCTCGGCCGCGTGATCCTCGAGGAAGCGGGCGAATTCGACCTGCTCCATCGGCTTGCCGTTGCCCTCGATCCAGGCGACGAGCTCGGGCGTGACCGGGAAGGGGTAGATGATGCGGTGCTCGCACAGCCGCGCGGCATTGGCGGCGTCGTGATAGTCGATCACGGCCGTCAGGGTCGGCTTCGGCCATTTGGTCTCGGCGAAGATGACGCTGCCGTCGTTCTTGTGCCGGTTCACCAGGTCGACGAAACTGCCCAGGGTCGTGACGATGGCCTTGCCGCGGCGGCGGTCCGGGCCGGTGCGGTAGGCCTCGATCTGGTCGCG